>CAVSWC010000018.1:0-9584 GCA_963731585.1 uncultured Alphaproteobacteria bacterium | reverse complement strand
GTAAGTGACCATCACGGGCCAAATTATCCGGGCAGATCACGGCGCGCTCCGCCTCGGCCATCAATCAGATGAAACGGTGAAGCTGCGCGGCGCATCGCCGCGATTGAAGATGTCCCACATTCGCAGATTGGCCGCTTCGATATGACGACGGAAGCAGTCAGCGTCGAACATTGGCTGGGTATCGAGACCCGGATGCGGCGATACCCCGTTTTAACATCATCCCTCCCTTTCCAGAATGGCATCCAGGGCCGACGATCCTTCATCTCTTAAACTTTCCGAGTCCTGTAGATCGCCACTCATGGAGTTGTCTCTGCAGAGGAGCTCTGCATGAGGTTAACCGCGGCCCTGGAGCGCACGGCCGCGACCGCAAAACCTGGCCATTTGTGCCCGCCGGTAATAACTATTGTCGATCACCGGGATCACCTTGCCGATCAATCTCAACCAGGAATGCGGCGAACCCCGTGTCAGCATCTTTTTTCCTCCCGTGCAGACCGGCTTTGCCGCTAGCGGGCCGCCTTCGCCTGGAGGGAACTCAGCAGCGTGTCCAATTTTAGCAACTGCATAAATGCCGTCGCGGTCGCCGGGGTGAGATTGCGGCGCAGATGGCCCGCATCGCGATAGAGGAACTCGCCGTTCAGGTAAGTCAGGCAGCGCGTGGCGTCGCATACATAATCGGCAAGCATATGCGCGACGGCGCGCGGATGATCGGAAGCGGCCGCCCTCACCGCTTGCAGCACATCCCGCTGGTTGGCGTCGAATAACGCCCGCGGCAGAAATTGAAATGAATCCTTGCAGGGACGGCGGAGCAACTCTGCCCCGGACAGCACGCAAGGGACGGGATCGGACGGCATGCGGGGTAAATTGCCCAGCACCACCACCGTGCGGCCCGGCGCGGATATATTGGGAATGAGATCGTTGATTGAATCCTGCACCAGCTTGAGGCCGGCTTCGCGGTTGCGCGGCGGCTCCTGTCCCCGATAATGGTAGCCGCCATAGCGTTGCAGCCAGGACAGCAACACCAACGTGATATCTGGCGAGGCGCGCAACATCGCTTCAGTCGCTGCATTGCGGCGCGCGCAAGTCTCCGAATAGCGCGGTCCGTCGCCCCTGCGCTGCACGCCGCCGGGCCGGATGATCGGCGGACACTCCCGCACCAGAGCGACGGAGGTATTCGCCTTCAGCGCGGCAAGGTGAACGAGGGGCAGGAGGTGTTCGGCGTGGCTTTCGCCCCACAGGATGCCACGCGTGCCGGCGCGATCCCAATCGACGCCAACCGTGCAAAGGCCCTTGGCCGGACCTTGCGCGACAGCACCTGCGCAAGGGTAGTCCCACATGATTTCCTTGGACGCCAGCGGCTGAAGCTGCGCTGGCAGGCGGGAAGGAAATCCGTCGTAGAACGCGACCTGCCAGGAGATGAGCGCGCAAAGCGAAGCCGCCGCGATGCCGGCAGGTACCACAGTGATTTCAGAGAAACGGCGTCTTCCGCGGAACGGCTGTTCGATCCAGCGCCACGAGGCATAGGAGAGCACGAGCGCGACAGCGAACAAGACAACGAGCTCAAGCCGGGACGGGTCTTCTTCACCCGTATAATGCTTCCAGAACACCAGCACAGGCCAATGCCACAGATAAAGCGAGTAAGAGATCTTACCCACGAATACGAAGGGCGCGGCGGCGAGCGCACGCTGAACGAACGTCGGCCTGCTCCAGGGCGCAATGATGAGCGCGGCCGCGATGACCGGGAACAGCGCATTGACTCCCGGGAATGGCGCGCTTTCCGTCAGCATGAACGCGCCGAACAGAAGCAGACCAAGGCCGGCAAAGCCCGCCGGCTGCGCCGCCGGCGCTAGGCGCGTCCACACCTTCGACGGCAGCAGCGCCAGCGCTGCCCCGACCGCCAATTCCCACGCGCGGCTGTGCGGCAGGAAGAACGCGGCTTTCGGATTGGTCTGCACCAGATAGATGCTGCAGGCCAAACTGGCGGCGAACACGATCAGGCAGGCATAGACCAGCGGCCAGCGCTTGCCGTGGAAACTCCACGCCAGCAACATCAGCAACGCCGGCCACACGATGTAAAACTGCTCCTCGACCGCGAGCGACCAGATGTGCAGGAGCGGCATCGTTTCCGCCGCCGGATCGAAGTATTCGGTGTGGCGGTAGAAAAAGAAATTGGCGAGCGAGAGCGAGGACGACAGCGCGCTCCTGGCGGTCATCTTGTAGTCGCCCGGCAACAGGATGAAAGCGCCTGCGATCAGCGTGGCGACGATGACGGCGAACAGCGCGGGAAAAATGCGCCTGATGCGGCGGTCGTAAAATGAAAGGAGCGAGAATGATCCGGCTTCGATCTCACGAATGACGATGCCGGTAATCAGGTAGCCCGAGATCACGAAAAACGCATCGACGCCGACAAACCCGCCCGGAACAGGCAAGCCGAAATGAAACAGGATGACCAGCGCGACCGCGATCGCCCGCAGCCCGTCGATGTCGGCACGATACTGCAACGACTGCGTCTCCCCCGATCCTGCTCTACCACCCGCGGCAGGTACCGCCATCAGGGAAGAAAAACAAGCGGGACGTGAGCGGCGGCCGAGGATCGCACGGCGCGGTACGCCTCCGCCGTCCCCATCGCAAACGCCAGGCTGCCAAGCTAACAGGAGCGATGACGTTTGCTCAGCTCGGCTCCATGCCCATCGCTTTGATCACTGCCTTGGACTCCGGGGTGAGCAGAAAATTGATCAGCGCCTTTGACGCGTCCGTTTCCTTTGCGACGGTCGTGACAGCCGCCGCGTAGCTGACCGTGTCTTGCAGATCAGCCGGGAGTCGAGCAGGACTGTCTTCTTTTTCATCTCTTCCGCTATTCCCAGGCGCTCAAACACCTTCACGACATGAATGCCGCTCAAGCCACCGTAGGCGGGATTTCCGTGGGTGACCGACTTTGCAGCAATCATTGTTTGCTTGAACCCTTCGGGCGACGAGATATCAGGCTTGGCGGCGCCGTTGCGAACGGCCACGCCAATACCGGTGCTGGCGACTGTCGCACTACCCGCAACAATCTTGCTGTCCTTCACGAGGCTTTCAATCCCTCGCTGTGGAAGCCAGACGACATCGTAGATTTCGCCATCCTGCACACGTTTCAAGGCCGGGCCGAGGGTGGCGATGGTGACCGCAATGCGGTGCCCGCTCGCCCGTTCAAATTTGGGCCCGAGGTCTTCTAAAAGTTGCTGCATTGCAATGGCAACAACACCTTGATTTCAGCGGCGCAGGCGATGTTTGCTGATAAAAAAAGAATTGCGGTGGCCAGTACTGAACCGGCCATTCTGAACGAATGTGTTATAAGGCCCTCCCAGTTCTCCCGGGAGTATGAGCGCACCAATTGAACACATCAATGGGCCCCCATGTCGGTGTCGGGCGAGACCGAACGCGAGCCCTAAAATCCGTTCATTTTATTTTTTCCTGATGACGTTCCCCCGCCGCTCCGGAATATTGGCGGCGCAAGGGAGCAGTTCATGAAGCATACCAATTGCTCACTCTATCAAGGCTTTTCGCTCAGCTTGAAGACGGTCACCTTGTGCTGCCCGCCCGCAGCCGGAGACGAAGGAGAAGGGCGTCGTGTCGGTGCGGTGGACGATCTTGACGACCTTAGACGCGGCGATGGTCTTCAGGGCGGCCCGCCTGCGGCTCCTGTGCGTACGAACCGGTGGCCAACAGCAATGAGCCGAACAGTGCAAGAGACAGACTGAGCATCGTGAATCCCCTTCTATCGCAATCCGTCGAGATTGCAGGGGAACCGGCATCGCTATTGGCCCCGGGGGCAATGCGGGCGGCGCATCAGGCGGCGCGCACCCATTTGTCGACGTCGACTTCCCAGCCTTTGGTCTGGGCGAGATCGAACTTGTTGCCCTGCGGATCGTGCAGGCGGTATTCCGCATAGGGCCGCGAGTTCCGGACGTTTTGCGACGGGAATCTCGCGGCTGAGATCATCAACCGACTTGAGCACGTCGCTCACGAGGAAGCCGATATGGTTCACGCCGTAGAACGGCTCGTGGCCTTCGGATTCGTTGTAGAAGGGATGGATGGCGATGTTGGTGGAGCCGTCGCCGCAGAAACGGTTTTCACGCCCTTGCCTGCGGCGTTCCTTGCTCGCCTCCAGCTCGCGGAAGCCGAACAGCATCGTGTAGAAGTTGAGGATGCCCTCCGGCCACAGCGCGTTGCAGGCAACGTGACGGATGCGCGGCATCCGGTCTGGATTGTCGCCGACGCCGAAGGATTTCTCCGACAGGCTGACCGGCATGCCTTCCGGATCGAAGATGCGCACGTCGCCGAAATGCAGGCCGCCCTTCTCCTTGATGATCGGCATGTGCGGCATGATGGCGCGGTAACGCCGCAAAGTCTCGTCGAGGTCGCTCACCTGGAAGCCGAAGTGATGCAGGCCCGTGGTGTTGCGGGATTCGTGCAGCTCGGGGCGACGCTTGACGAAGGTGACGTTGAAGAAACCGTCGGTCGCGGAGACGTCGCCCTGGTTTGAGCGGCCCAGTTCCTCCAGCCCGAGATTGCGCCGGTAGAAATCCGCCAGATCCGACGGGTTGTCGGTCTGGTAGACGATGTAACGCAGGCTGGCCTTGACGCTCATACGGATCCCCTCGTTGTGTTCGTTTCTCTATGCCGATAACGGGTGTCAGACCAGGATCGCCTCGGTCTTCAGACTGTCGGTGCCGAGCTTGTAGCGGTTGAGCGCGTCATCGACGCGGCGATCGGAGACCGCGACCAGCACGCCGTTCTCGTAAACAGGCGTGTGCTCGACCTCCAGAGTTTGCCCGAGGCAGGCGACGTTGATGGTCGCGTGCGTGCGACCGAGGTGGAAATGCACCATCCGCGGGCTGCAATGCGCGTAGCTGTACCACTTGCGCGGATTGGCCGAACGTTTCACCGGAACGACGGTCTTCGGATTGATGCCCGAATGCCAGGAATCCAGATAGCCGTCACTCTCGAAAACGCGGACGCGCGCGAGCCCTTCGGAATCGCCGCCATCGACGTCCACCACCTTTCCGTCACGGACGGTCAGCCGCAGCGGCGGCATATCGGCGGGCGCACCATCGACATATTCGGCGACCAGCGTTCCATTGATGCCGGTGGAGATGCGCGGCGTATGCACGCCGCCGGGGAAATTGCGCCGCGCGCGGTTGTTGTCCTCGTCGGTCTGGAAATAGGCCTGGGCAAGCGCGCTGTCGGCATCGGCGAACTGACCCTGCAGGTCGGTGCCGGCCGGGCTGGTGATGCGCCAGCGCTTACCCGGGCTCATGACGTCTTCCAGGCTCTCGCTCAGCGCCTTTTGCAGGCCGTAGGGAAAGCGGGCCCAGGATGAGCCGAGCAAAGTCGCCGTGGTGGCGCGGTTCGGCACGCGCACCCGAGTCTCGGCCGGGAATTCATCCTGCAGCGCGACGCGGCCGAGCGAATGATAATGATTCACCAGGATGTCGGCGTCACGGAAAGCGGCGAACACCTGCTCGTTGATCTTCGCGCCCTTCTCCTTGGGATGCGCGTCGGCCCAGATCACATCGACCTTCGCGCCGGCATCGCGCGCCATCTCGGTGATCGCTGCGACGACGCCTTCGTCGGTGCCGGTCTCGTTGACGATGGCGACGGTGCTGCCCTTGCCGATCTGCGCGCAGTCGATGACGCAGTTGCGCGCCCCTTCAAGAAGATCAGACGTCGCCATGAACGCACCTTTCCCTGGAAATCTAAGGCCCGGCAGTGAATCCGGCCAATCCGGCAGGCTTTCATTTTGCGCAAGCCTAGTCGAAAAATGCAACAGCGAAAGGGCGCATGATTCAAGGTCTTCTGTCGATGGGTAACTGATACTGTCCTAATTCTTGCTGCCCGCACGATTGATCTTGTTCTTGCCGGCGCGCTAGCCTTTTGCGTGTTCACGGGAGACGGACGGCGTCATGAGCGTTTCAATGTACGAAGTCTCCGTCCCCATATTCATCCAGTTTCTGTCCGCATTGTCCGATGTGCTCGCGAAGGCTGAGGCGCATGTCAAAGCCAAGCGCATCGACGAAACCTTCTTGCTGAACATGCGGCTTTATCCCGACATGTACCCTTTGGTGCGTGCAGGTGCAGCAAAGCTGCACCCATGCCGAAAAAATTTGCAGCCTGCTGACGGGGCGGCCGGCTCGCGGGCTGCCTAACACGGAAAAGAGCTTCGGCGATCTGCAGACCCGTATCGAAAAGACCATCGCGTTCCTGAAAACATTTACGCCCCAGCAGATCGATGGAACCGAGAACAAGATAATCGACTTCAGCGGACGGGTGTTGCCGGCGCGGATCCTGCTGCTCAGCCGCGTCCTTCCGCACTTCTATTTTCATTGCACGACGGCCTATGACATACTCCGCCACTGTGGGGTTCCGCTCGGCAAGCATGACTTCCTTGGCGCGCCGCTCGCATTGCTGGACGATGCCGAAGGTCTCAAGAGCTGGAGTTTTTCGAGATAGCCGAGCCGCGCCATAGGCGGTCACCTGACGTCAAGAAACATGAATTTGGGAGGGAAAGAAATGCCATCCTTATCGTTCGGCGCTACTTTCGCTGGCCTTGCTTGCGGCCAGCGCAAGCGCGTCTCCCGCGCAGGAAGTGAACTTCACGGGCAAGACGGTCAAGTTGATCCTCGGCCAGGCCTCAGGCGGCGGCGCGGATACCAGCGCCCGGCTGATCGCCGCCTTCATCGGCAATTATCTTCCGGGCAACCCGACCATCATCGTGCAGAACATGCCGGGAGCGAACGGCATCGTCGCCTCCAACGCGCTCGCGAACCAGGTAACGCCCGACGGGCTGACCTTCTATGCGGGCTCCGCCTCGCAGGTTGTTGCCGCCGCCGAGAAAAACCCCAACGCAAAATACGACCCCGCCACCTGGGAGTTCATCGGGGCTGTGCAGCAACCCGGCACCGTGCTGGTCGCCGCCAAGTCCGCGATCCCGCGCCTGACCAATCCGGCCGCCGAACCGGTCATCATGGCGCAGGTAGGCGTAGCCCGCCCCGGTGCGCTGTTCACCATCTGGGGCAAGGAATTCCTGAGGCTGGAACGTGCGCCAAGTGACCGGCTATCGCGGCAGCACAGGATATCGATCTCGCCGTCCAGCGCGGCGAAGCCGAGATGATGGGCACCGCCGTCATCAACGTGATCGGCCCGATGGTCACGAGCGGTAAATTCGCCGGCGTCGCGCAGAACGGGATGTTCGAGGATGGCAAATTCGTACGGCGAAAGTTCTTCGCCGACACGCCCCTGATCTCCGAACTGCTCGACGGGCAAGATCGACAGCCAGGCGCAGTCGGCCCTGAAGAGCTGGCTCACCGCCGCCGCGATCGGCAAATTCTATGCCCTGCCCCCGAAAACTCCCGCCCCGATCGTCGCGGCCTATCGCGAAGCCTTTAAGAAGCTCGCTACGGACGCCGAATTTCTGGAAAAGGGAAAGGTCGCGCTCGATCCGGAGCTTGAACTGCAGTCGGGCAAGACATCCATCAGCTCATCAAGGCTGCCATGAGCCAGTCCGACGCAGACCGGGCCTATCTCATCCAGCTCCGGCTCAAGCACGGCCTGTCGGGCGAATCCAGAGGTGATTAGAGACGATCCCGCTCGCGGGATGCCCCACTCTTCCTATCAGCGTGGCGGTGCACTTGAGTTCGGTCCGCCGCGCTTTTCTGCCGGCTGAACGAACATAACAACAGAGGGGATTGAACGAATGACTGCCAAGAAGCGCCTGACGATCGCGGTCGAACGTTACGACCGTCATTTCCCGTTCTTCGACCAGACCGTGACGCCGCCGCAAGGGATCGAGTTCAACGTGCTGCAGGTCGGTCAGAGCGTCACCTTGCGTGACGGCACGCGCCGCCACAGCCGCATGCTCGACGACAAGGAGTTCGACATCTGCGAATTCTCGATGTCGTCCTTCCTGATGGCGAAGCAGCGCGGCATGGACATCACGGCGTGCCGATCTTTCCGCGGCGGCTGTTCAGCGCTCAGCCAGATGTTCGTGCATCCCGATTCCGGCATCGAGCATCCGCGCGACCTCATCGGCAAGAAGGTGGCGCTGAGTTCGTTCCAGACCACTTTGTCGCTTCTCGCCAAGGGCGACCTGAAGTTCGAATACGGCGTGCCCTGGGAGGAGATCAAGTGGCTACGTGACGACCTCGGAAAAGGTGCCGTACGAGAAAAAGCCCGGCGTGTTCATCGAGCCGCTCGGCAAGAAGGACGACCTCGGCGAGCTGCTGGAGCGTGGCGAGCTCGACGCGCTGTTCTTCCCGCATCCGCCGCACTCGGTGCTCTCCGGAAAGCGGAAGGCGCGGCGGCTGTTCCGCGACACCCGCGCGGAAGAGCTGCGCTACTTCAAGAAAATACGGATACTTCCCGATCATGCACATCATGACGCTGAGCAACGAGCTCGCTACGCGCGAGCCGTGGCTGCTGAAGGCGATCATGGAATGCTACGCGCAGGCCAAGGAGCTCAGTGCCAGCTATTTCGAGGACCCCGGCTGGTCGCAGCTCGCCTGGGGGCGGCATTATTTCGAGGAAGAGCGGAGGCTGCTCGGCGCCGATCCCTGGCCGATCGGCGTCAAGGCGAACCGCAGCAACCTCGAACGGTTCATCGAGTATTCCCACGACCAGAACCTGCTGCGCAGCCGGATTTCCGTCGAAAGCCTGTTCCCGAAGGAAGTGCTGGATACCTGAGCACGGGTGATCGATTGGCTGGCTCATTTCTACTGACGTTCCCCTGCCGCTCCGGATATTGGCGGCGCAAGGGAGCAGTTCGTGAAGCTTACCAATTGCTCACCCTCAAGGTTTTTCGCTCAGCTTGAAGACGGTCACCTTGTGCTGCCCGCCCGCGGCCTTTTCCTTCTGGGTGGCGCGGATGATGCCGTAGATAACGCCGGGGTCGGAGCGATCCCAGGCGATGCCCTGACCCCTAATGTTCATCGGGATGACGTCGGCGAGCTCCAGCACGGACCCGGCCTTCGGAAACCGCATCCGGTAAAGCTCGGCCGGATCGTGACCGGTCAGATAAAGCGACCCGTCCGGTCCCCATGAGCCGCCGGAGTTGCTCATATCCTCGAATTTGTCGAGCAGCACCTTGGGGAAGGTCCACGATTCCACCGCCCGGAAGTCGTGCGTCATCTTCACCATCACGGTGTTCACCTTATGCCCGTAGGGCGTCTTGTTGGGACCGAACGGGCGGTCGTAATTGGCGAAGGTCATCCACCAGTGGCCGTTGTGCCAGTCGATCCAGGTGAGCGATCCCCACTGGATGCCGAAGCTGTGCGAGCCCACATGCTCCAGCGTCTCCGCGTTGAAGATCTCCAGTGAGCTCGTCATCGGCCATTCGGGATAATTCGAATGCGCCAGATAGATCTTGCCTTCCATCACCATCGCGCTGTCGAAATGCTTGATCGGTCCGGACTTCTCGCCCTGCCACGTCTTCACGAGCTTGCCGGTCTTCTTGTCGTATTTCGCGATGGTCTCGTTATCGACGGCGTAGAAGTGCCGCGCGTCCACGCCCACTCCCTGGTTCGCCTCGCGGATGTTGAATTCGCCGATCT
>CAVSWC010000017.1:0-19229 GCA_963731585.1 uncultured Alphaproteobacteria bacterium | reverse complement strand
ACCGCTAGAAGGCTCAATGCGCCAAAAAACAGGAAATAGATGGTGAGGAATTTTCGCGCGCGCCGCATAGGTCTCCTCGCGCCCAGCGCGATCGTCAGGTTCCGATCACTGGTCTACCGCAGCTGCGCGAGCAGCCAGTTAAAGCCTTGGCAATTCCGGCAACACATGGACGGTAGCGTAAATGACCCATGAACCCGCCGGCAGCACCAAATTCATTAACTCTCCTGCTTTTCAGAGCTTTTCACCGTTAAGCGCGGCGGCCAAACGGCGTCGAAATTTAACGCAGAAGTGCTATACCGCGCCCCTGCTGCAACAGGACAACACGATGAACGAGGCGGTAACCATGGCGGCCGTGCCGGATGCACGGGCGGAAGCGCTGGTCGCTTCCTACGAGCGCGCGGGCTATCGCCGCCTCGCGCCCGCCTTGCTGCAGCCGGCTGAGCCGTTCCTCGATCTTTCCGGCGAAGACATCCGCAGGCGCATGTATCTCACGCTCGACCCGAGCGGACGCGAACTCTGCCTGCGACCCGACCTCACCATTCCGGTATCGCGCGACTACCTCGCCTCCGGCAAGGCCGGCAAGCCGGCGGGCTATTGCTACCTCGGGCCGGTGTTCCGCCACCGCGAGGACGGCCCCGGCGAATTCCTGCAGGCTGGTATCGAAATTTTCGGGCGCACCGACACCGCGGCGACCGACGCGGAGACGCTGGCGCTCGGCCTGGAAGCCGCGACGCATTACGGCGTGACCGCTCCGGAAATCCGCATGGGCGACGTCGGGCTGTTCGCCGCGCTGGTGGCCGCGCTCGATCTCGCGCCGGCCTGGAAGCGGCGGCTGATCAAGGATTTCAACCGCAAGAAAAGCCTGGCGCAGGACCTCGAACGGCTGAGCCTCGCCGCGACCAACGGCCGGCCCGAATATCAGGGCGTGCTGGCGGCGCTGGCCGGCGCCGACCCAAAGGGCGCGCACGAACTCGTCACCGATCTGCTCTCGATCGCCGGGATAATTGCCGTAGGCGGACGCTCGGTGGGCGAGATCGCCGACCGCTTCCTGGAACAGGCCGCGCTCGGCGCGGCCACTTCGCTGCCGCGCGAGCGGCGCGAAGCGATCGAGAAATTCCTCGCCATCAGCGGCGACCCGGATGACGTGGCGGAAAAGCTCCGCGCGCTGGCGGGCGAGGTGGCGGACGCCCTGAACCCCGCCATCGATCTGCTCGAAAGCCGCACCGGCTTTCTCGCCGCGCGCGGCGTCGACTTAAAGCGCATCCGTTTCTCCACCGCCTTCGGCCGCGGCGTCGATTATTACACCGGCTTCGAATTCGAGCTGCACGATCCGAATTCCGACGGGAGCAATCCGCTGGTCGCCGGCGGGCGCTATGACGGGCTGCTGACCCGGCTCGGCGCCTCCGCGCCGATCCCGGCGGTCGGCTTCGCGGTCTGGATCGACCGCCTGGCGGGCAACGGGAGCGCAGCATGAGCGGTCCCCTCGTCCTCGCGGTGCCCTCGAAAGGCCGCCTGCAGGAAAACGCCGAAGCCTTTTTCGCGCGCGCCGGCCTTACTCTGGTGAAGCCGCGCGGCGCGCGGGAATACCGCGGCGGCATCGCCGGGCTGGAGAATGTGGAGGTCGCCTATCTTTCCGCTGCGGATATCACCTCGCAGCTCGCGCAGGGCGCGGCGCATCTCGGCATCACCGGCGAGGATCTGGTGCGGGAGATGATTGCCGACGCGGAGCAGCGCGTCGTGCTGCTGGACGGCGTCGGTTTCGGTTATGCCAATGTGGTGGTCGCGGTGCCGCAAGCCTGGATCGACGTGCGCGGCATGGCCGACCTCGACGATGTCGCCACCGCCTTTCGCGCCCGCAACGACCGCAAGATGCGCGTGGCCACCAAATACGTGAATCTCACCCGCGGCTTCTTCGCGGCGCATGGCATCGTCGATTACCGCATCGTCGAGAGCCTGGGCGCCACCGAAGGCGCGCCGGCGGCCGGCTCGGCCGAGCTGATCGTGGACATCACCACCACCGGCGCGACGCTGGCGGCCAATGGGCTGAAGGTGATCGAGGACGGCATCATTCTGCGCTCGCAGGCAAACTTGGTGGCATCACGCCATGCCGACTGGGGCGCGCAGGCGCGCGAAACCGCGCGCATCATCTTCGACCGCATGGCCGCGCAGGCGCGCGCCGGTCAGTATCGGGAGGTGCGCACGCGCTTCCCGAACAGCGACGACGCTTTCCTTGCCGAGGTGAAGGAGCGCTTCGGCGCCAGCGCGCCGTTCGGCGGGCCGGTGTCGTCCGGCGTGCTGACGCTGCATGCGCCGAAAGACCAGGTGCATGCGCTGGCGAATTTCCTGCGCGAGAAGGGCGCCGACGGCGTTTCGGTCGGGCGGCTGGACTATGTCTTCGCGCGCGACAATCCGCTCTACGCCAAGCTGGAAGCGGGGTTATGACTGCTGTCATGCCCCGCCAACGGGTCCGCGCTCTTGCGCGGCCCGATGACAGGCTCCGGCGGGGCATCCAGTAAACGCAGTCCTTCCGTATCAATGATCGCCGGGAGTACTGGATCGTCCGCCTTCCCGGACGATGACCGCGGGGTTTTTCTTCCGAAACACCACGAAATGCGACATCGAGAAGTTGACAACGAAGGCAGCACCGATCGCCAACAACTTCGCCAGCATGATCGGAAGGAAAGTTTTGGCGATCAGCAGCGTGGTTGTGTCGGCGAGCAGGCCCAGCAAGCCGGACGCGGCGAAGGTGAAATAGGCACGCCATGTCAGTTTGCGCCCGGATTCGGCGGCGAAGGTCGTCATGGAGTTCATGACATAAGAGCCCGTCACGGCGACACACCAGGCCACCACGTTGGCGGCTATCACTTCGGCATTTTCACCGCTGACACAGCGGCAACCTTCGGCCGTCCAATTCAAACCCTGCGCCAGGGCAGGGACGGCTTTTATCAGATGCAATCCTAGCCAGAAGACAGTGTAGTTGACGGCCACATTGACCACGCCGACGAGCGCGAAACTGGTGGCTTTGATTAACAACAGTCACGCTCCCAGAAAAGCTACAAGGCGGCTGAGGGGATTCATAGGAGCCGCTTAGCACGGGCCGCGCAGGCGCGACAGGCCTTTGCCGGTGCTATATAATTGGCCGCATGACGCCGCAACCGCAGACCGCCGGACTGTCCATTGTCGTGCCGCTCTTCAACGAGGCGGCCGGAGTTTCGGCGCTGCATGCGCGGCTTTCCGAGGTGGCGCGGCGGCTGAAGGAGAAGCGCTCGCTGCGTTGCGAGGTGGTCTATGTCGACGATGGCAGCCGCGATGCCACGCTCGCGGTCGCGCGCGAGTTGCCGGCTTCGCATCTGGACGTGCAGGTGGTTTCGCTCTCGCGCAATTTCGGCAAGGAAGCTGCCCTCCTCGCCGGCCTCGAACATGCGCGGCTCGGCGCAGTGCTGTTCATCGACGGCGACGGCCAGCACCCGACCGATCTCGTCGACACCATGGTGCGGCATTGGCTGGAGGATGGCTACGACGTGGTCTATACCGCCAAGGCGCACCGCGCGAGCGAGCCTTTGACGCGTCGTGTGGCGGTGCATGCCTTTTACAAAATCATCAACTGGGGCGCGCGGCAGAAAATCCCCGAGGATGCCGGCGACTTCCGGCTGCTGTCGCCGCGCGCGGCGGCGGCCTTGCGGCAAATGCCGGAGCGCAACCGCTTCTTCAAGGGGCTTGCGAGCTGGATCGGCTTTCGCCAGATGCGCGTCGACTACAATCCGGCGGAACGCGTCCACGGCAAATCGAACTGGAACGTGCGCGCGCTGGTCGGGCTCTCGATCGAAGGGATGACCTCCTTCTCGGTCACGCCGTTGCGGCTCGCCAGCCTGCTCGGGCTGCTGCTCGCCGGCGTCGCGTTCATTTTCGGCACGCAGATCCTGTTCGAGACCGTGGTCTACGGACATTCCGTGCCCGGCTATCCCTCCGTGATGGTCGGCCTGATGGTGCTGGGCGGCGTGCAGCTGATCATGATCGGGGTGATGGGCGAATACATCGCCAAGGTGCTGTCCGAGATCAAGGCGCGCCCGGTTTATTTCGTCGCCGAGCACAGCCTAAAACAGGCGGACGAGGCGCGTGCCAACGACCCGGTCGCAAGGACCGCCGCCGAATGATGCGCGCGGTTCCGCCGGCCCCGCAGCCGCGCCGTATCTGGCTATGCGCCGACGACTACGGCATCGCCCCCGGAGTCAACCGCGCGATCCGTGACCTGGTCGCGCGCGGGCGGATCAATGCCACTTCGGTGATGGTGACGGCGCCAAGCTTTACGCGGTCCGAGGCGGAAGCGCTTGCCGGCCTCAACGAGGATGACAAGCGGGCCGCGATCGGCCTGCATGTGACGCTGACCGCGCCGTTTACGCCGATGGCTCCGGGTTACGGGCCGCTGCGCGACGGCGCCTTTCTGCCGCTCCAGGCCATGCTGCTCGCCGCCTTCCTGCAGCGGCTGAGCCACGAGCGTCTCGCCATGGAGATCGCGACGCAGTTCAAGGCCTTCGTCCTGGCCTTCGGGCGCGCGCCGGATTTCGTCGACGGTCACCAGCATGTGCATCTGTTTCCACAGGTGCGCGACGCCTTCCTTTCGGTGGTGAAGGAGATGGCGCCGCAGGCCTGGGTGCGGCAATGCGGCCGCTCGATCCCGCTGCGGCGGCGCTTCGACCGCAAGACGATGCTGCTCGACATGCTGAGCTATAGCTTCCGCCGCCGGGCGCGCAGGAAGGGACTACGCATGAACCCAGCCTTCGCCGGGGCTTATGATTTCCGCGGCGAGCCGGATTTCGCCAAGCTGTTTCCCCGCTTCCTGCACCGGCTGCCGCCGGGAAGCGTGGTGATGTGCCATCCCGGCGCGGTAGATGACGAGCTGAAGCGGCTCGATCCGCTCACCACCCAGCGCGAGCGGGAATATGCCTATCTCAGCAGCGACGCCCTGCCCGCCACCTTGTCGGCCTATGGCCTCGCCCTGAGCTGAACTCCTGAGCTGTCATCCCAGAATATTTTGTCGCGGCTATTCTTATCCGGCTGGAATCCCCCCACATAACCGGCGTTGGGCGCTAACTTATCAGTGGCGCAAGGGAGACGAACGATGACACCGCAGGAACGCCAGCTTATCGACGAATTGTTCGACCGCTTGGCCCAGCTGGAACGCCAGCCGCGCGACGCGGAAGCCGAACGGGCCATCGCCGAAGGTTTGGCCCACGCGCCGCACGCGCTCTATCCGCTGGTGCAGACCGTGCTGGTGCAGGATGAGGCGCTGAAGATCGCGGAAGAACGCATTCGCGAGCTCGGCGGGGAGATCGAAGAGCCGCAGCAGGAGCGCGGCTTCCTCGACAACGTGCGCGAGGCCTTGCTCGGGCCCGATCCGAATTGGCGCGGCTCCGTCCCCTCGGTGGGCGGGCGCGGCAGCGTGTGGAATACGCCGCAGCAGTACCAGCAACGTCAGCAGGCGATGCCGCAGGATTCCGGTCGCGGCGGCGGCTCCTTTCTGGGCACCGCGGCGGCGACCGCCGCAGGCGTGATCGGCGGCTCGCTGCTGTTCAACAGCCTCGGCTCGATGTTCGGTGGCGACAAGGCCCATGCCGGCACCCAGAAATTCGGCGACACCGGCGGCAGATTCGCCCTGGGGCGGGGGCGCGCGCGACAGCGACCTGGCGCGTGAAGCAGGCCTCAATGACATCGGCGGGGGCCGCGACGACCGCCAAGGCTTTTTCGATAACCCGCAGCATATCAGCGATGATCCCGGCGGCGACGGCGGCGTCGATTTTGGAGGCGGCGGCGGGGATGGCGGCGGTGGAGACTGAGACTACCGAACCATAACGACAGCGGCCCCTTGCGAGGCCGCTGCTTGAACGCGCGAAGGAGCGGCCGGCGCGACTGCCTCACGCTTTCGGTGAAGCTATGAACCGCGCAGCTATCGACGCCGCGCGGCCTTCCGCGCCGATCTCGATACTCCAGCTAGCTTGGTCTTGCGGACAAATTCGCCGGTGCGGGCTTTGCGCTGGACAAGCTTCTTCAGGACTTCGTTTACGCGCGTCTGCCACCCGGGACCGCCCGAGCGAAAGTGCTCCACGATCACCCTGTCGAGGCGCATCGATACTAGCTCCTTCGTCGGAGCCTTCTGCGGTCCGCGCTCGCCGCGCCTGCGGGCGCGCTCGACAAGGTCCGGCTCAACCTCAGTCGCCGGGCGCATCGCGGCAAGCTGTTCGTCTGTTAGTGGCGGGTTGTCCGGATCCACCCGGTCACGCCGCATTTTATCTTTTTCCATATCTGTCCCTTTCCCTGCGGTTTGCCTTACGGAGAGAGATCACGCGCACCGTTCCCTCGCAGTGCGTGTAAACCAGCACATGAAGTCAGCCGCCGACCTTCCCCAAGGCTACGCGGCGTTCTTCGCCGTATTCCTTTCGAGCGTCGATCCAGATCAGGGCGGTTTCCCACTCGAAGCCTGGGACGGCGGTGAAATCGACGTTGTGGTCACGGATGTTCGTCAGCCGCTTTGCATCGTCCCAAGTGTATGTGATCCCGTTGCTCATATTTAAGTACAGGTGATCTCGTCTGGCATAATTTATTTGTATATACACGTTATTTATTGTCAATACGAGAGTGGCGAACTTCCCGTTAATTTTATTGCTCTTTTGACGCGGGAGTCGGCGGCATCAAACGCAGGCATGTTTTTCTAGAAGGGCGAGCAGCTGCCCAATGATGGTCAAGGGTTCATCCCGCTGCCGGCAACGATCGGATGCATGCGATCACGCTTTTAATCGGCGGCGCGGGAAGGATCGAAAGCTCGATCGTGGGCTTCAGCCAAACCCGGCAGGAGGGTGCGCGATTTCGCGGCCGGCGCCGGCGCCAAGCAGCACGGCATATGGTGGTGCGGCGGCCCCTCGCGGGGCGCCTGCTTTTTTCACCGCCTGGCAGATGGCCGAAGCGGAACTGCTGCTGCCCATCGCCGGGCCGCTGCTGCTCGCGGGACCGCTGCCGGCGGTGGGAATCCGCAGTTGTCCGGAGTTGCCGGGCGGATATACAATGACTTGTCCGGAACGACACTCCGCCCCGAGCATCGAGCGTCGCGATTCCGACAAGCCGAATGCTGTGTTCCGGGTTTAGCAAGCAAGGAGTGTCCGATGTTTTCCAAAATCAATCACGTCGCGATCGTCAGCGAGCGCTACGCGCTGCTCGGCAAGTTTTATGAATCGGTGTTCGGGATGAAAGCATCGGGCACAAAGAATCCGGCGCGCGCGATTACCGTCGGCGACGGCTATGTCGGGCTTAACATCAACCCGCGCAAGGCGGGCCGGGCGTCCGGGCTCGACCACTTCGGCATCCAGGTTGAGGACGTCGAAACGGTGTTCGACCGCATGCGCAGCAAATATCCGCAGGCCGACTGGGTGCAGCGCCCGAGCACGCGTCCCTTCGCGGGCCTGACCGCCAACGATCCGGACGGCAACGTGTTCGACATTTCGCAGAAGGACATGAAGAACCGCCACGCCGCCTATGTCGAGAATACCGGCGAGCAGAATGAGCGGCATATCAGCCACGTCGCGGTCCGCACCATGCACCCGGACGAGATGGCGCGCTTTTACATCGACGTATTCGAGCTGAATGAGCAGAACAGCCAAGCCGGCGACCCCAATCACTATCTCAGCGACGGCAAAGTCACGCTGCTGATCATGCCGTGGAAGATTCAGAATTACGCCGGCCAGAGCATCCTGACGGGCGGCATGGACCATGTCGGCTTCACGGTCGAGAACATGGACAAGTTCAAGGAAGACCTGGACGAAGTCGTTGGCGTGAACCCGGTGATGAATCCGATCCCGGTCGGGAAAGGCAAGGAGAGCGGCAATCGGCTCGAGCTCTTGAAGAAGCAGTGCCCGATGGGCGAGTTCTTCACCTCGGATCCCGATTACACCATGCTTTCGGTGCGCCAGGCGCACTAAGGCGCGCGTATCCGGTCAACTGATCTAAACCTCAGCGGCACGGTGACTTCCCGTGCTGTTTCGACGACGACCGTTAAAAGTTGGCCAGATTGGCTGCCACCGCCTTCTCATTCCATTCCAGGCCGACGCCGGGCACGTCCGGAATGTGCAGCAGTCCATCTTTGATCAGGTACGGCTGTTGCAAGATGGGGTCGGCCCAATCCTGCCATTCAAGCCAATGCGCCGTCTCCGTTGCCCGCATCACCTGCGCGGCAACCTCGGGATAAAGATGGGTTGATGTTGGCAATCCGGCGGTCCCTGCGATCGCGGCGGCCCGCATCCAGCCGGTGACGCCGCCGATCCGCATGAAATCCGGCATCACATAGTCGCAGGCATTGCTCTGTATCGCCTTGTACAGATCGCGCGGGCCATAGAAATTCTCGCCGATCTGGATCGGCGTCTTCAGCTCGGCGGCGAGCTGGGTGTAGCCGTCGAGATTGTCATAGACGATCGGCTCTTCAATCCAAGCCAGACCTAAATCGTCGATCATATGGCAGCGTTGCAGCGCCTCACCGAGATGGAGCCCCTGATTGAAGTCGACCATGAGCGCAACGTCTTCACCAACCGCCTCGCGTGTCGCTTGCAGCGTTGCGAGATCGTCTTGCACCCGCCCGCGGCCAAGCCGCAGCTTAAGAGCACGAAAACCGCCTTCGTCGAGCAACTCAATCGCTTCCGCCGCCACCGCCTTCGGCTCGCGCAGCCAAAGCCCGTTGCTGTTGTAGGCGGGGACCGCTCCGACGGAGCCGCCGAGCAGAACGCATAACGGCAGTCCGGCGGCTTTGCCGAGCGCATCCCAGGCCGCCATGTCGAGGCCCGAAACGGCGATCATGGACAAACCTTGATAACCCACGAAATGCAGGGACTTGCGCGCGAATTCATAAAGCTCCAGCGGCGCAACCTGCCGGCCCTTCAACAACTCGCCGAAATCCTGCAGCGCAGGCACGAGATAGCGCATGGTCTTCGCGCTGTAGGGCTCGATGTAGCTGCGGCCGACGACGCCTTCCTCAGTGTAGAGATCAATCAGGATCAGCGGCCAGTCCGCAATTGTTGCGATACGCGCAACAATCGGCCGCTTCAGCTTGAGGACAACAGGTCGCGCGCGGATGCTTTTGAACGTCAGGGACGCGACCGGCATTTGCACCCTACCCGCTCGCTAGATCACCACCACCGTGGTGCCGATCTTCACACGCTCATAAAGATCGATTACGTCCTCGTTGCGCATGCGGATGCAGCCGGAGGAAACCTGCATGCCGATCGTCCATGGCTCGTTCGAACCGTGGATGCGGTAGAGCGTCGAGCCGAGATAGAGCGCGCGCGCGCCGAGCGGATTATCGGGCCCGCCTTCCATGTAGCGCGGCAGGTCGGGCCGGCGCACGAGCATTTCTTTCGGCGGCCGCCAGTCCGGCCACTCGCGCTTGGCGGTGACTTCGTGCTCGCCAGCCCAGGTGAAGCCTGGCCGCCCGACGCCGATGCCATAACGCAGCGCCGTGCCGTTTTCCTGCACCAGATAGAGGAATTTGTCGGGCGTATTGATCACAATCGTGCCGGGCGGCTCATTGCCGTCGTAATCAACCACCTGCTTCAGGTACCGCGGATCCGGCGCAACCCGTTGCAGGGGCAGCGACGCCTGAATGACATACTGCGGTTGGCCATACATTCTCTGCGCCGGATCGTCGGCGTGTTGCCGGAAGACGTAAGGCTGCTGCACACCCGGCTGCACCTGGTTCGCCGGGCGGCCGTGACGGCTCTGTCCACCGCTGAAGATGAATTCGATGAAACCGCCGCCTAGGTTGGGGCCGTTCGGCGGCATCGGCTGTGCAAAGGCCTGACCTGCTCCAGCAAGGACCATCAGGAATGTCGTAAGGACGGGGCGCTGCATCGGCGTACTCTGAACTGATACTCAAGCGCGCGGGCGACACTGCCCGCTGCACCCCGCCGGAATACAGCGCCAATTCGACCGATTAGTTAAAAGCGGCGTTTACCGTGTTGCTGCACGCTGCGTTCACAATGTTACGGTTTATTTTCGATGAAGCGCGAGAGCTTATGGTTAAGCCGAGGTTACGCCGCGGACGGAACTGGACGTTAAGCCGCACCGTGTAGAAACAAGCCTGGCTTGGCGCGCAGCGCATGACGTATATCGGCAACCGGTTCTCACTTCGCCGGATCATGCTAGGGAGCAGCGAACAAATAATGTCGAGGCGGCGCGAGGTTTTCCACATCGAGGAACTCACCGGCATGCGTGCTGCGCCGACCGCTGTTGAGCCGTCGGCGGAAGCAGCCTTGCGCCACGCCGAGGTCATGACTGAATTACGGTCACTGCGGGAGGCGATTGGCGCGCATGACCTGCGGCAAGCCGCGCCGTTGCTTGCCGCAAAAACCGGCGCGTTCAAGAGCGAGCCCAGCTCGATCCATGACGCGGTCCAGCGCACCAAGCAGGAGATTGCGACCCTCGTGCTGACAAGCTTTACCAATCCCGACATAGGCCGGGTCAGCCAGGAACTCAATGCCGCAGTCGGCGGCAGCGAATCCGCAACGCAACGCATCCTGCAGGCGAGCGAGGAGATCGAGGAAGCCGCCAAGATGCTTGCCGCCGCCATCAACAATATTCAGGATCAGAATCTCGCGCGCGACATCCTCGACCAGGTGACCAGCATCATCGAGGCATGCAATTTCCAGGACCTCGCCGGCCAGCGCATCACCAAAGTGACTGCCACCTTGCAGTTTATCGAGGAACACATCCGCAACCTCATGCAGATCTGGGGCGGGTTCGAGCAGTTGGCGGAGCCGCGGGCCGCGGCCGAGGTCAAGAAACATGCGACGCTGTTAAACGGACCGAAGGTGGAAGGCGACCACGGCTGCCTTTCGCAGAAAGAAATCGACGCCATGTTCGCGGCGCGCGGCTAAGCCAGCCGCTTCATCATCGCCGCCGCCGCTGCGGGGCACGCGAAAGACGCCGCCTCACGCGCTGTTTTCGGGGCTTCCGAACGCTCGCAGGCGCGGTAGCCCAGACCGGCGAAAAAGCCCGCGGCCTTTTCGGTGACCAGCCAGACTGCGCCGCAGCCGCGAATACTTGCTTCCGCCTCCAGCCACGCCACGATGGCCTTGCCGATACCGCGATTGCGCACCGGCGGCAAAGTCACCACCGAACGCAGCAGCGCGTGATCTGCGAAAATCTCCAGACCGCCGAAGCCCACCGGGACGTCGTCACTTTCAAAGCGCCAGAACAGCGGTCCAGCAGCTTGGATATCATCGGCTGGCAAACCGGCTTTGGCGAGCGCCGCGGCAAGCCCATCGCGCTCCCAGACCGCGAGCGGAAGCGGAATGGGGATGGTCCGGCGCCGATCGGTCACAAGATTTCCTGCAGCCGTTCCACCGGCCGGCACAACCGCGTGCCCTTCCGGGTATGGACCACCGGGCGTTCGATCAGGAGCGGATGGTCGGCCATGGCCGCAACAAGCTGCGCGTCGCTGAGCTTGGGATCGTCAAGGCCGAGTTCGTCATAGGGCGTGTTCTTCCGGCGGAGCAGATCGCGCGGCTTCATTCCCATCGCCTTCAACGCCGCCTTGATCTCGGCCGCCTTTGGCGGGGTTTTTTGATAATCCACGATGTGAGGCTCGACGCCTTTGGCCCGGATCATCTCAAGCACCTTGCGTGAGGTGGAGCATTTCGGGTTGTGCCAGATCACGGGTGCCATGATGTCGTCGATCCTTTAGAGCGCGCGACCGGACGCAAAACCGGTGCCCACTTTTGCTGGTCGCGCGCTACGCCCGCGGCGGGCAGCGGACGTAGACGGCACTGCCGTAGCGGCCAGAGATCTCGGGGTCGATCCAGCGCGTGATGAGAACCCGCCCGTCGAAAGAAACGACCTCGCGGTCCTGCGCCCCGCCGGGCGGATCGTCGCTCGGGCCGATGTAATTCTTGCCGCTGCGCGACCCTTTTACAAGCAATTCCTGCGGCTCTTTCTGGTCGGCCAGATGCATGGTCACGCCGCCGGAAGGCCCGGCGCCAATGATGTAAGGCTGCTTGCATTGATTACGCGCCGCTGCCTCCGTACGCGCCCTGTCATCCGGGCGGTGATAGGCGGCAAGACCCCAGCGCCCGATAAGCTCCTGCGGCTGGAAGCTCGGCGGCAAGGTCGGCTCGACTGCCGGAGCGGGTGGCTGAGCAAGCGTGGGAGGCGGCGCGCTCGCGCAACCTGCGACGGAAGCGGCGACGATTATGGCGATGGACAGGGCAATAGCAGGGCGCGGGCAAGCTTGGCGCATCAAGGTCTCTCCGGGCAATGAAGTCCGACTTAGCGGGGCTGTGGGCGGCAGCGCAAGTCGAGTTTGTGTGACAGCCCTCCGCACTCGTGCCCGCTTCCGAAGTCGAATCGGCGGCACTAGTGCCCGCGAGATTAACCCGGCAGAATGGCCCAAACTTGACAGAACGGTGCCTAACCCTTATTTCCAGCACATCTTAGCACTCTGCCCTGTTGACTGCTAAGGCCCTATCCCGATCGACGCATTCGGTCACAACCCGCGCGCACCGCGCCGATGAGGAATCCATGGCCAAAACCCAGTTTCGTCCCTTGCATGACCGCGTGGTCGTGCGCCGCCTCGACGCCGAAGAGAAGACCAAAGGCGGCATCATCATCCCCGACAGCGCCAAGGAGAAGCCGCAGGAGGGCGAGGTCATGGCTGTGGGTCCCGGTGGCCGCGACGAAGCCGGCAAGCTGATCCCGCTCGACGTCAAGGCGGGCGACAAAGTGCTGTTCGGCAAATGGTCGGGTACCGAGGTGAAGCTCGACGGCCAAGAACTCCTGATCATGAAGGAGTCCGACATCATGGGC
The DNA here is from genome assembly GCA_963731585.1 of uncultured Alphaproteobacteria bacterium. Lineage (GTDB taxonomy): Bacteria > Pseudomonadota > Alphaproteobacteria > Rhizobiales > Xanthobacteraceae > CANKHA01. Next base: position 6,392 of record CAVSWC010000017.1, on the reverse strand, counting down.
GTCATCCGCTGACTCAACCCTCATCCTGAGGGGGCCGCGCAGCGGTCCGTCTCGAAGGATGAGGCCCGGAACGACCCTTCGAGACGCCGCAAAGCAATCAAGTGTACGCAGATTGCGCAAGCTTATCTGCGGTGGCTCCTCAGGGTGAGGTCCCAAGTTTCCAACCGGAGTAATTCCAATGGCTGCCAAGGACGTAAAATTTTCTACCGACGCGCGCGACAAGATGCTGCGCGGCGTCGATGTTCTCGCCAATGCGGTGAAGGTCACGCTCGGCCCGAAGGGCCGCAACGTCATCCTCGACAAGAGCTTCGGCGCTCCGCGCATCACCAAGGACGGCGTCACCGTCGCCAAGGAGATCGAGCTCGAGGACAAGTTCGAGAACATGGGCGCGCAGATGGTGCGCGAAGTCGCCTCCAGGACCAACGACACGGCGGGCGACGGCACCACCACCGCCACCGTGCTGGCGCAGGCGATCGTGCGGGAGGGCGCCAAGTCGGTCGCCGCCGGCATGAACCCGATGGACCTCAAGCGCGGCATCGACATTGCGGTCACTGCCGTGGTCAAGGACATCGAGAAGCGCGCCAAGAAAGTGAGCTCCTCATCCGAGATCGCCCAGGTCGGCACCATTTCCTCCAACGGCGACGCCTCGATCGGCAAGATGATCGCCGGCGCGATGCAGAAGGTCGGCAACGAGGGCGTCATCACCGTCGAGGAAGCCAAGTCGCTGGACACCGAGCTGGACGTGGTCGAAGGCATGCAGTTCGACCGTGGCTATCTCTCGCCCTATTTCATCACCAATGCCGAGAAGATGCTGGCCGAACTGGAGGACGCCTACATCCTCCTGCACGAGAAGAAGCTATCGTCGCTGCAGGCCATGCTGCCCGTGCTCGAAGCCGTCGTGCAGTCGGGCAAGCCGCTCGTCATCGTGGCTGAGGACATCGAAGGCGAGGCGCTCGCCACCCTCGTGGTCAACAAGCTGCGCGGCGGGTTGAAGGTTGCCGCCGTGAAGGCGCCTGGCTTCGGCGATCGCCGCAAGGCCATGCTGGAAGACATCGCCATCCTGACCAGCGGCCAGCTGATCTCCGAGGACCTCGGCATTAAGCTCGAAAATGTCACCTTGGCCATGCTCGGCCGCGCCAAGAAGGTCATCATCGAGAAGGAAAAGACCACGGTCGTCGGCGGCGCCGGCAAGCGCAAGGAGATCGAGGCCCGCGTCGGCCAGATCAAGGCGCAGATCGAGGAGACCACCTCCGACTATGACAAGGAAAAGCTGCAGGAACGTCTTGCCAAGCTCGCGGGCGGCGTCGCGGTGATCCGCGTAGGCGGCGCGACCGAAGTCGAGGTCAAGGAGAAGAAGGACCGCGTCGAGGACGCGCTCAACGCAACCCGCGCCGCGGTCGAGGAAGGCATCGTGCCGGGCGGCGGCGTCGCACTGCTGCGCGCCAAGAAGGCGGTCGGCCGTCTCACCAACGACAACTCCGACGTGCAGGCCGGCATCAACATCGTGCTGAAGGCGCTGGAAGCACCGGTGCGGCAGATCGCCGAGAATTCGGGCGTCGAGGGCTCGATCGTGGTCGGCAAGATCGTGGACAACAAGTCCGAAACCTTCGGCTTCGACGCGCAGAAAGAAGAGTATGTCGACATGGTCGACGCCGGCATCATCGATCCGGCCAAGGTCGTGCGCACGGCGCTGCAGGACGCGGCCTCGATTGCCGGCCTCTTGGTGACCACCGAGGCCATGGTGGCGGAGGCGCCGAAGGACGGCGCCTCGGCTCCATCCATGCCGGGCGGAATGGGTGGCGGCATGGGCGGAATGGGCGGCTTCTAAGCCTTGTCCCGGACGCAGTGCTGCGTGAAACGCTGCACTGCTGATCCGGGATCGCTGTGAAAAGAAAAGGGCGCGGTGCGAGCCGCGCCTTTTTATTTCTTTCTCTTTCGTCACCCCCGGGCTTGACCCGGGGGTCCATCTTTTTCGCGAAAGAAGATGGATTGCCGGATCAAGTCCGGCAATGACGAAGACTGAAGCTTACCGCTTCTTCACCGCGCGCTCGTCATACATCTTGTCGCGCTTCATGGCGTCCTTGCTCGGGATCAGGCCGGTCCAGTCGGAGGGCAGTGCGCCGTCTTTGATGGCCTTGCGCACATAATAGTTCCAGAGCTTCTGCATGTGCCAGTCGCGCATCTCCATCGCCTCGATCTGCTCGATCTCCGCTTCGTTGAGCGGCACCGGCTTGGCGCCGGACTGCATCACCTGCATCTGCGCAAGCGCATTCTCCTTGAAATGCACGGCGTCGACGAACAGGTGACGTATGCTTTCCGCGGTCAGCACCAAACCATGGGCGCGCATCAGCGCGGCATGATGCGGGCCGAGCGTCTTGGCGAGGTCGATGCCCTGCTCCAACAGCTTGATGTGGCTCGGATCAGGATGGGTCGGGATGCCGCTCTTCCAGCGCGACGCGCGCGCGCGCATCGGCAGCAGGCTGACGCCTTGCATCATGGTGAAGGCGATGGCGAGGTCCATGTGGCAGTGCAGGATCGCATTCACGTCCGGCCGGGCTTTGAAGATCTCGGAATGGATCACCGTCTCGCTCGGCGGCTGCCCGTCGCCCTCGATGACATTGCAGTCGAAGTCGCAAACCAGGATGTTGGCCGGGCCGACTTCCTGCCGCGACGTGGAGCCGACCTGGATCACAAAAGCATCGCGCCCGGGAATCCGGATCGAAACGTGACCGCTGTAGTCGAGGATGCCCTCGGCTTCCAGCAGCCGCGTGGTGGCCGCGGCTTCCAAGGCGAATTGCTCGTTCGGCAGCGCGTTCGTTTTGGTAGCAATATCAGTCACGCTCATGGTCTCCGGCGCTGGGGTCGGGATATACCCTTACATCCCATGAATGCAGCGAAATGAGAAGTCATGTGATGCCCGCCGCCGGCATGCTGGCCGTGAGCCGCCAGATTGAAAGCGGACAACATGCTCGCAAGCACCGCACCTAAGACAACGTGTTTCATGGCCTTCTCCCTGTGTTATGCCGGCGCCGGTGGCGCCGGCCGAACTGGTTTCATCCCAAGAAGCAGTCAGTAAATGCAGCGGGTCTTCACCAGCAGAGTGAACCCATCGAGTTCGAACTCGCCCGCGAGACTGAGCCCGAACAGGCGGAGCCACGCTTCCTGCGCGTCGTAAGCGAGCCGTTCGCGTTGCTGCGGACACTCGAATGTGACGTGGCCGAGGTTCTGCAGGTGGTGAACCATCTCGTGCACGAGAACCGATAGTTCGGCGGGCGTGTTACCGGTCCAGTCTTCCGGCAAGTAGATCGTTCTGCCGGCGTCGTCATACAGGGCAACGACCTGCTGTGGAGTTGTCCCGCGCTCGAGATTCGATGCGTCTTGCGGCCGATCCGAAAGGAAGCCCTTGTAGCGTTGCGTTGCAATCGTCGCAGCCGGCACGAGCGTGACGCGAGGGAGCGCAACGTTTTCCGGCAGATCGAAGTTGCTCGCCAACCATGTCGCCATTGCACTGAGCAGGGCCTGCGGGGGAGACGGCCCGTCCAGCGGGAGTTCTTCGGTGCCGACAGCGATCAGGTATTGGGTCCCTGGCAACGTCAGTCTCTGCGCCGTCGCCGGATCGGCGCGGGCGCTCCGGGTTGACGACGGTTGCTGGGCGTAGAGCGGGCTGAACAGCGCACAGGAAACGAAGGCGACACTCAACATGACTTGTTTAAACATGGATACCTCCATCGAACCGACATCGGACTATGTCTGCTAGTGGGATGGAGGACTTTGAGATATCCTTGGCTTGTGACTGGGATTTCCCTTGTTTTTTCCTGGGGAGATGGGGACACGTACCGGACTGGCTGATGATCTATCTGTTCGAGAATTGTTCGCTCGACGCTGACCGGCGGGAATTGCGACGCGGTGACGATCTCATCCCCGTCGAGCCGCAGGTGTTCGATTTGCTGCAGTATCTCATTCGCAATCGTGAACATGTGGTGAGCAAGGATGATCTGATTGCGCACGTATGGAACGGCCGCATTGTTTCGGATTCCGCGCTCACCAGCAGAGTGACTGTTGCGCGCCACGCGGTCGGCGACAATGGCGATGATCAGCGATTGATCCGCACCATTGCCCGCAAAGGGATTCGTTTCGTAAGCGAGGTTCGAGGAGACCCTCGATTCGGGTGGTGCAAGGTCTGCACTGCCGGCGCCGGCGATGGAACGAGATACGCACGCCTGCTGGCCGTCGATAGCTGCGGCATCGCCTCCCCTCCCGACAAGCCCTCGATTGCGGTTCTACCGTTCACCAACATGTCCGGCGATCCCGAGCAGGAATATTTCAGCGACGGGATCACCGAGGACATCATCACCGCGCTGTCGCGCCTGCGGTGGTTCTTCGTCATCGCCCGCAATTCGACGTTTGTCTACAAAGGCCAACGCCGCGGACGTAAAGCAGGTGGGGCGCGATCTTGGGGTCCGCTACGTACTCGAAGGAAGTGTGCGCAAGAGCGGACAACGGGTGCGCATCACCAGCCAGCTCATGGACGCGACGACCGGCAGCCATATCTGGGCGGAACGATATGACCGCGAGCTGACCGACATTTTCGCGCTTCAGGACGAGATAACGGCGAGCGTCACGGCAGCGATCGAACCGAAGCTTCTGGCGGCCGAGGGCCTACGCACCGAAATGCGATCGATCGATGATCTCGACGCCTGGGATCTCGTCGCACGCGCTCTGTCGCATTTCTGGAAACTGACCGCGGCCGAAAGCGAGGCGGCAATCGCCATCTTGCGGCAGGCCGTGCAGCGCTATCCGAACTATGCGCCGGCGCACAGCATGTTGGCTTTCGCACTGCTGGTCTCGCTCGCACGTCGGATGGATCCCTGCCGGAGCCGATAGGGACCTGGCCGCGCATCTTGCGCATCGCGCGGTCGAACTCGACGACAGCGATCCGTGGGCGCATATGGCGCTCGGCTATCTGGCCTTCACCAGCCGCCAGACCGATGAGGCGGTCCGCCATTTCCAGGCTGCACTCGATCTCAATCCGAACTTCGCCGCCGCCTACGGCTATGCTCGGGTGGGCGCTGGTCTTCGATGGCCGCTCCGAGGAAGCCCTACGCCAACTTCGAGCGGGCGATGCGGATGAGCCCGCGCGATCCGTTGAACGGCTTTTTCTGCGCCGGCATCGTCAGCCGCTCATTATTTTGCCGGGTCGCTATCCCGAGGCAGTCAAATGGGCGCGGCAGGCCGTGCAGCTGCGGCCGGGCATCCTCGGCGGACATCGCGTCCTGTGCGCCAGCTTGGCGCAGGCGGGCCACATCGAGGAGGCGAATCGGCGATGCGCCACCTTCGCCAGCTGCACCCGACCTTCTCGATCGCGTGGGTCAGGGAATCGGTGCCCTACACGGGCAAGCCGATGGAGCTCTTCCTGGATGGTCTGCGCAAAGCTGGGCTGACGGACTAATGCGCCGCTTCCCGTGACGCTCGTGGGGTCTCCGGGCGCTTCCGTTTCAGAAGCGGCTTACCAGCCGATCGCCTTCGGCAGCCAGGTCGCGAGCTCGGGGAAGGCGAATACCAGCACCAGGGCCAGCAATTGCATCAGCACGAACGGCACAATGCCGCGATAGATGTCACCGGTGGTGATCTCCGGCGGCGCGACGCCGCGCAGGAAGAACAGCGCCCAGCCGAACGGCGGGGTGAGGAACGAGGTTTGCAGGTTCACGCAGATCAGCGTCGCCAGCCACACCATGTCCACCTGCGCGGCAATGAAGACCGGCAGGAACAGCGGCACGGCGATGTAGGAAATCTCGATCCATTCGATGAAGAACCCGAGCACGAAGATGATGAACATTAGGAACCAGATATCGGCATTGATGCCGCCGGGCAGGAACGCGAAGAAATCCTGCACCAGCCGTTCACCCTGCAGGCCGCGGAAAGCGAGCGAGAAGACCTGCGCGCAGATCAGGATGAACATCATCATCGCCGTGATCTTGGTCGTGGCCTGGGCGGTTTCGCGCAATACCCGCATCGACATGCGGCCGGTAATGCCGGTGATCACGATGGAGCCGAGCGCGCCCATGGAGGCGGCTTCCGACGGCGCCGCGATGCCGGCGATGATGGAGCCGAGCACCGCGCCGACCAGACCGACCGGCGGCGCGACCACTTTCACGATCCGCATCGCGAGCTCGCCCTTGGATACCAGCGCGCGTTCGTCCGCCGGGATCGCAGGCACCATGTCCGGGCGGACAATCCCGAGGACTAGGATGTAGATGCAATAGATGCCCGCCAGCATCAGGCCCGGGATCATGGCGGCAGCGAATAGCGTGCCGACCAACTCATTCAGGATGTCCGCCAGCAGGATGAGGATGAGGCTGGGCGGAATGATCTGCCCGAGCGTGCCAGAGGCG
>CAVSWC010000016.1:0-10422 GCA_963731585.1 uncultured Alphaproteobacteria bacterium | reverse complement strand
ACTGATCTCAGGGTTGATGTCGGATGAGAGCGATGATTTTCGCGGATGGTCTATGGAGATCAAATCGGAAGGCCGACTCGTAGCCTTGTTGCCCTTGACCAAACTCCATTAAACGATTTTGGCTAGATCTCCCGGCGCTCCTAACTCATCGATGTCCGCGATCAGCGTCGCTTTTGGCGAAACCATTGACGGACACCAAACGACATTGCGCTTGCGGCCAGCGCTATGCCGCCAGCGGCATAGATCTGCCATTCGAAGTGAATGAGCAGCAGGACTATCGCCGCAATCGCCAGGACAGGCAGAACCGGCAGCCGCCCGACGGCCAGTGGCACTCGGAACGGCCGTTTGTGTCCGGGCATGCGGTAGCGCAACACAATCAGAACCACGTTCACGGCGAAAAAGGCGACCAGCGCGGCGAACGACGACATTTCCGCCAAAATCTTTACGCTGCCGATCGGCACCAGAACGGCCGCCATGGCAAACGTCAGGATCGCGGCAATCCACGGAGTTTGCCGCTCTGGCAAAAGCTGGGCGAACACGCTGGAGATTTCCTTGTCGCGCGCCATCGAGAACGCGAGGCGCGAGGTTGCGATCACCGTGATTAGAACAGTGTTTGCAGTGGCAAATAGTGCGATCGCACTTAGTACATTTGCCGCTCGTGGCCATACTTTTTGCACTGCCGCCGCGAGTGGCGCTTCGCTAGTGGCAAGCTCAGACGGTGCGGCAAGGCTGACGACGGCGAAGGCTACCGCGACATAGAGACCAGTCGTAACCGCCAAACTGACGAAAAGCGCAGTCGGAATGTCACGACCGGGATTGCGCACCTCTTCCGCCAGATTGGCGATCTCCTCGAAGCCGAGATAAACGAAGAACAGCAGCGCCGCAGCCGCCATCACCGAGGATTCGGCGGCCATCGCAGCCGCCGGGACCTCTACCTCGGACATCAGCGCCGCGAAAATCACCAGCAATAGCCCCACGATCTCGATCGAGGTGAATAGGATGTTCACCCAGCTCGATTCGCGTAGACCCCAGATGTTGAAGGCGGTGCAACCCGCCAGCAGCAGCACAGCTGCAACCGGTGCCGGCCAATCCACAAAGACCCGCAAATAACCACCAAACGCCATTGCGACAGTGGCTGCTGTCGCAGCTCCGCCAATAAGAATGATGGCGCCGACGCCAAACGCCAACCAATCGGCCGTCGGCCAAGCGCGCCGTATGTAGACATATTCCGCCCCGGCCGCTGGGAACGAAGTCGCCATCTCAGCATAGGAAATTGCGGTGAGCAGCGCGACGCATGCGCTCACGAGAAAGCTGATCCATAGCCCATGTTGCGCGAGTCCCGCTGCCGCGCCCAACACCGAATAGACGCCGGCACCGACAATGACGCCGACGCTGTAGAATACGAGTTGGACGGGGCCAAGAACCGGCTTGAGTTGCATGGTTGTGAAGGATCCAGATTAGCAGCACTATGTCCGCGCTCAAGCGCCCGTCTGACGAATGATCGTCGCGCCGAGTGCGCCGACGCCGTAGGCTATTGAAGCCGCAAAGCTACCCAAAAGCAGCATCTCTAATCCTGAAGAGAGCCAACTGCGCTTCGTGAAGAGGGCGCGGCTGGCTCCAATCGTGAAGAGCGCGCTCAGGGCAAGCAAGATGGAAACCTCAAATTGAATGCCCTTGAACAACGGCAAGCAATAGGCGAGCAGCGGAACCAAGCCTGCAACAATAAAGCCTACGACGGTCGCAAGGCCATGTCGGGAAGCCGCTAGCGAGTGGGACCAAATCGTTTTGTGTATCCGAACGCCTCGACAAAACATTGCTCACTCCCATGGAGAAGCCATCTGCGAGGAGGTTGGCAAAGCCGAGAATGAGAATGACCGTGGAGGACAGCGAGGCTCCGACGACACCGGACACCACCGCAAGCGTGGTGATGACGCCGTCGTTGGCGCCGAAGATAATGTCGGGAAGGTACTTACCAATCGCCACTCGCAGCACGTTGGATTCCCACTCGTTGATTTTCTTTCAGGCTGCCTTGCGCTCTGAGACGATCGCTTGGGCCACGGAGGGCTTTTGTTCCGCCGCGGGCGCCTGATCGTCCGGCCGTTTTCGCGAATAGAAGTCACCCCAGGCTAACCCGACCGCAAACAGCAAAAACGCTGACACGATGCCGGAAAGGACGAGGATAGAAGTCGTTGTCATGTCTGGCTCCGTTGATTGTCGGCGCGCAGGGCACCGATGGTCAGCTCGTTCGGACAATATTTTGGCCAGCGCGCTTCTTTTGGACGATCTTCGAGTTCGTGCGCGCAAAGCGTCTTGCTGCTGCAATTGGCGCAACAACGTTGAAGATCACGCATGACAGCCGGCTCGACCCTCGCTCGGATTAAGGTTGAGGCTGTGCATTCGGCGCGCCAAAAGATCGGCTGCCTTTGCGCCGCGGCCGACCAAGCTCCTCAGCTCCTTAACTGATGTCCCCAGATCGGTTGCAACGCGCGCCATCTCGGTAGGATCGGCGCAGTCGAATTCAGCCAGCCGAGCACGACGCTCGTTCCAGTCCTTCCACAAATCGCAAAACAATTTCATGACGGCCTCCTGGCAACCGACGGCGGGCGGGCTGAATTCTCGCCCTGCCGCAGGCTTTGGGGTTGGTTTGTGCGCCGTTCAGTGCGCCATCAGAGTGGGCACGGTCATGCTGCGGAGCATGCCCCGTGTCGCGCCGCCGAGAACAAATTCGCGCAGCCGCGAGTGTCCGTAGCCGCCCATCACGACGAGGTCCGCGCAGCTATCCGCGACATGGTTCAGGATCGTGCTGGCGACGTCGTTCGCCTTGTCCGTGATCGACTTGAGCTCGATCTTCAGACCGTGCCGGGCCAGGTGTTCGGCGATATCCGCGCCCGCAACTTCATTGCGGCGCTCAACCGAGTCGATCGTCACGATCTCGACCGTGCCGGCGCGGCGCAGCAGCGGTAGCGCATCGGCCACTGCGCGGGCGGCGTTGCGGCTGCCGTCCCAGCACACCATGACGCGGTCGAGCCTGACGCCGGTCTTCTGTATGTAGGGTACGACCAGCACCGGCCGGCCCGATTCGAACAGCGCGCTTTCGATGATGACGTCTTCCGGAGCCTCGCTGTCCGGACGTGCTTGCCCGATAATCGAGAGGTCATGGTGGCGCGCCATGCGGCCAAACGTGGCAGCGACGCCGGAGAGACCGATTTCGAGAACGTGTGCCTGCGACAGCAGTCCCGCCTTCTGTGCGGCACTCGCAAACTGGTCTCGGGCGGTCTGCGCGGCCGTCCTCAGTTCATCGCGGTACTGGGCGATGATGGCGGTGCCGATGCCATCGAAGAGCGATGCCGGGATTGACCGGCTCATACGCGAAAGCGACGCCGGTCAAATGGGCTTCGAACAGGTTGGCGACGGAAATCGCGTAGTCTCGTGCCGCGTCGCGGGCCGAACTGGTATCGAGATTGACGAGAATGTCCTTGATCATAGGTTCTCTCCTTGGCTGGCTGATTTCACTGGTGTGTTGATGTGCTGCCCCGAGGACTGCGCCAGGGAACGACGCACGCTGTTCATGAGGGCGAAATCCAGAAACGGCTTCTCGACGATGGAGACGCCGAGCTGCAGCGGCGCGCTCGCGTACCGCTGCATTGGGATGAGTGGTGATAAGGATGGCTGGCGCGGTGAGGTTACGAGCGCGCAGCGTCGAGATGAGATCGAGCCCGCTCATGCCCGGCATGTTCTGATCCACGACGAAGCAGTCGCCAGGCTGGGAGCGACGTTTCCGCGAGCAGCTGCTGGCCGCTGGAAAAAGCGCGAACCGCGAACCCTTCGATGACGAACGAAAATCGCAGTGAATCACGGACCGCCTCGTCATCATCCACGACGACGATGAGGTTTCGCTCTGCGCCTGATCCGCCTGAGTTTGACATCGCCGCGTCTCGGATTGCCCGGTTGGGACATTTGACGAGAACAGCGATAGGCCACGGCGGCGCGGCCGAAAATTCAGATATCGTCCCTAAGGGAAATCCCGGAGGAGCAGGCGGACAATCCTGGCCGTCAAGCGGAGGTCGCCTTGACTTTCGGTGAATTGGTGACGCGTTTCGCGTTGGCGTTCGGCATCGGGCTCTTGGTAGGGTTGGAGCGCGGCTGGCAATTACGTCAGAACGCCTCGGGCCAGCGCGCCGCTGGCATCCGCACTTTCACTCTGTCTGGACTCCTCGGGGGTGTCACGTCAGCGCTTGGACAAACGGTCGATGGCACTACAAGCATTGGTAGCGGCATTATCATCGGAGTGGGATTTGCATCGTTTTCTGCAGCCGTGCTGGTCTTTTGTTTGGAGGACAATCGTGCGGCCCAGCGCTTCTCGGCAACTACGGCCGTTGCCGCAATGCTCACCTTCGCGCTTGGAGCCTACGCGCTCGTAGGAGACATGCGCCTCGCAGCGGCCCTTGCTGTGGCCACCACCGTAACTCTTGCCTTCCGAGAGTCTATCCACGGCTGGGTTAGTCAAATCACTTGGCCGGAGTTGCGATCAGGGCTCGTACTGCTCGCTATGACTTTCATCGTGTTACCGATCCTTCCCTCTGAACCGATCGGGCCGTTCGGTGGCGTGGACCTGCGAGAAGTTTGGCTGATCGCCATCACGCTCGCCGGAGTATCTTTTGTCGGCTATGTCGCGGTGAAGTATTTCGGCACACAGCGCGGTATCCTGCTTGCAGGAGCTGCAGGAGGCGTTGCATCCTCGACCGCTGTAACGGTTTCAAATGCGCGCCGAGCCGCGGCGGGAGAAGGTTCGACGCGGTTGCTTTCGGCGGGGGTATCGCTGGCCAGCGCAATAATGTTCGTCCGTGTCAGCGTAATCGTTGCCGTGATCAACGCCTCCTTGCTGGGAAGGGTCTTGCCCGCACTCATGGCAGCGACGCTGACCGCCTTTGGGTTCGCGGCCCTCTATGGGCGTTCACCAGGCTCTCAATCACCCCAACCCGTGACCTTCAAAAATCCATTTGAGTTCTGGTCCGTACTCGGCTTTGCAGTGTTTCTCGGGGCGATGATCGTGGTCAGTCGGCTCATCGGAGAACACTTCGGCGCGACAGGCGCAATCATAGGAGCAGCGGTAGCGGGTCTTGCTGATGTTGACGCAATTAGTGTTTCAATGGCCCGGCTTGCGCCGCAAACACTCGCGCCTCGAATTGCCGCTCTTGCAATTCTCGTGGCTGTTGCAACCGATACGATCAGCAAGATCGCAATTGGTGCAGCGATTGGGCGTGGACGCTTTGCGTTGGAAATCGCAATTATGGCGCTAGGCAGTATCGTGGTTGGTGCTTGCGCGCTGTTTATGACTAATGCGCTGTTGCCTGAATAAGGGCAGGCCAACCGTCTCCCCTGTCACCTCAGCGGCCCGCCGCCGGCTTGGACTTTGGCGCATCGCCCAGCATGTCTCCCGACGATGGCCATGCGTACGAGGTCGGAAAGACTGCCCGCCTGCATCTTAGTCATGACGTTGGCCCGGTATATCTCAACCGTTCGCGGGCTGATGCCGAGATCATAGGCAATCGTCTTGTTCGGGTTTCCGGCGATCAGGCCTTCGAGCACGTCACGCTCCCGGCTCGAGAGTGACGCGAGGCGCGTCCTTGATGTCTGATTTCAGCGCCTGCCGTTCATGATCCGTCGCATTCTTGCTCAGCGCCGAACGCACCGCGCCTAGCAGAGCTTCGTCATCGAACGGCTTTTCAAGAAAATCCGCTGCGCCGCCTTTCATGGCTTCGACCGCGAGCGGAACGTCGCCATGGCCGGTGATTACAATAACCGGAACGCCGATATTGAGCTCGCGCAAGCCGTCGCAGCAGGTCGAGTCCGCTCAGGCCGGGCATGCGAACGTCGGTGACGACACAGCCGACCTTAATCTGCGGCAATGCGCGTTAGAAAGGCTGCAGCGGATTCATAAGTTTCAGCGTGAATGCGCGCCGTGCGGAAAAGAAATGCCAGGGATTGCCGCATGGCTTCATCGTCATCGATGACATGAACAACCAGAGCTCTCAGACGGCATCGCCGACCTCCTCCTTGGTTACGGCGCGTATCGTAAAGCGGAAGATCGTCCCGCCGGCAGGATTGGCTTCTACCCAGATTCTGCCGCCATGAGCCTCGATGATCGTGCGCGAAATCGAAAGGCCCACCCCCATGCCTTGCGGCTTCGTTGTTACAAAAGGCTGGAATAGCTGGCTTGCAATCTCGGGCGCGATACCGGCGCCGGTATCCGTGACGCTGATCATCACCATGTCGTCCTCGACAAGCTCAGTGGAAAGCACAAGTTCGCGCTTGTCCAGAGTCCTGCATGGATTCAATGGCGTTTCGTATCAAATTCAGCAGCACCTGCTGAATTTGCACCTTGTCGGCAAGAGCAAGGTCGTCGGACCGGCTGAACTGAAACCGGACGCGGATGTTCTGATCCTTGACGCCGACAAGAGCAAGAGCGCTCGCCTCTTCGACCAGCTTGGCGACGCTTTCGACCCTTCGCTCGCTTTCCCCCCGCGAGACAAAGTCGCGCAGACGCCGGATGATCTGACCCGCGCGCAACGCCTGCTCCGCCGCACTATCCATTGCCTGGCGGATCGTGTCGGCCGGCTCGCCCGTGCTGTCTTCGAGCAGGCGGCGGGAGCCTTTCATGTAATTGGCAATCGCGGAAAGGGGCTGATTGAGTTCATGGGCGAGGGTCGATGCCATCTCGCCCATCGCGCTCAGGCGCGAAATATGGACGAGCTCAGATTGCAGCTCCTGCAACCGCGCCTCCGTCTTCTGGCGTTCGGTGAGGTCGCGGATGAACCCGGTGAAGTAGCGCTGATCGCCGGATTTCATCTCGCCGACTGCAAGCTCCATGGGGAAGGTCGATCCATCCTTGCGCTCTCCCACAACCACGCGGCCCATGCCGATAATCCGGCGCTCTCCCGTCTGCAAGTAGCGGACGAGATAGCCGTCGTGGTTTTCGCGGTAGGGCGACGGCATCATGATCTTGATGTTCTTGCCGATCACCTCCTCGGGGCCGTAGCCGAACAGCCGCTCTGCTGCCGCGCTGAATGACTGCATGATGCCGCGCTCGTCGATCACGATCATGGCGTCCGGCACGGTGTCGAGGATGGATTGCACATGCGCCTCCCGCGCCGCGGCGCTTTGCGCGCTTTGCGTTGCCTGCAGCCAGCTGGTGCCCAGACGTTCGCCAAACCAGGAAATGCCGATCCCGAGTGCCGTGAACGTGAGGGCGCGGGCAATGTCGATCGCGAATGTCGGTGACGAGGGATTTCCGAGGCTGGAATATTCGCCGGTGACGTAAAGATGGAGCGCCAGGCTGAGAAACGTAGCCAAAAGACCCGGTCCCCATCCGCCGATAATTCCGGCGACCAGCACGCCGGGTATCAAGAAAAGATAAGGCTCGGCAAATTCCGGACCTAAGAGCCTCGTTGTGATGACGACGAGCGCGACAAGCGCAAAGCGCCAGGCCATAGGTCAGCCCGTATTGGCGCAGCGTGTCCCGCATCCGGGACAATTGTTTCAGAACGAAATCGGGTGATCGCGTCTCGGTCATCCCGCTTCCCATCAATAAATGCTGGAAATTCAGACCGTCAGCCGGCGCCTGTACCTCAGGGAAACCCCTTAGGGACGATATCTGAATTTTCGGTCGCGCGCCCGTCGCCTATCGATGTGCTCAGCAATTCATTGGAGGGCGCCGGTCATGTTGACCGTGAAATACGGGATCGCAGCAGCACTGACGCTGGCCTTGGCCGGTCCGCGCAGGCGCAGGCGCGGTCGCCTGCCGCGCAGCGCGGCCTCACATTCGTGCGCACAAACTGTGCGCAGTGCCACGCGATCGACAAGGTCAGTGCGAGCCCTCTGCGCTATCGCGCCGCCATTCCGAAGCCTGCATCGCCTGTACCCGGTCGAATCCCTCGAAGAGGCACTGGCCGAAGGCATCAGCACAGGTCATCCCACGATGCCCGAATTTCGGCTCGATCCCGGCCAGATCGGCGATGTCATCGCCTACCTGAAATCTTTAGAGCGGTAATTATCAACCCCATGCCGATGGAGCCTCAGATGTTTTCTTCTTCGAAAAGCTTCGAGCAAAATATGCGCGTCACATCCCGATATCTCGCGAGAACGGCGCTTGCCGTACTCGCTTCGGCTGCACTTACGCTGACTGCCTGTGTTGAATCAGGCGCACCCACTTATCCGCAACGCCAAGCCGCTGCTCGGGCAGGAATTCAGCGTTCATCTTTACGAAGACTTCAGTGAAGGAAAGCCCAAGCATTTCCATGCCGCCGCGTACCGCTGGGTGAACGGCGAATATGTCCGGGCAAGCGGGCTTGGAAGCGATGCGAAAACGATTCGTCGCCGAACCGCTGGCTGAGAAGGATTTCGTAATCCAGTCAACCGACGAACACAGCAAGCGGTTTGTATTCTGGATCGGTCGAAAGCTTCACGACGGCACCTATCTGGTCTTCCCCCTCAATATGTCAGACGCGGATGACGCGACACGCAAAAAGGTCTGCGGTGACCAAGTTGATGTGTGCCGCATTTTGTCTCACGACCAGCTCCTGGTCATGGCGCGCGCAACTGCTGGGAAGCCGCCCAAAGACCCCGTGCTTGGCATCGTTCTCACCAAATAGCCGGAACACAGCTCGGGAGAAGGACGATGACCTACGCTTCAATCATGGTTTACACGGACGGCGATGCGGCATCGGATAATCGCATTCGGATCGCGCGCGCCCTCGCCGACCAATTCCATGCAGCGCTTATCGGCGTTGCCGCCGGCGCGCCGCGTCCTCCTATGGTCGCTCACGATCTGATCGGCAGGAGATTGAAGCCGAAATCGCCGCGATTTCAGCGGAGCTGGCAGAGAAGGAAAAGAAATTCCTGAAAGCGGCTTGCCGGGCTGATGGGCAGACGGAGTGGCGGGGCGGCCACGGAATGCCGAACGAAGCCGTCGCCCATGAAGCGCGGGCCGCCGACCTGCTTATCATCGGCAGAGAGCCGAGTTCGGACGATCCCTTCCTTTCACTGAACCCCGGAACCGTAGTCCTACGAACGGGCCGGCCGGTGCTCGCTGTGCCCCGGTCGGTTCATGAGCTCAAGGCCAAGAAAATTCTGATTGCGTGGCAGGATTCGCGGGAAGCCCGCCGGGCCGTGCGCGACAGCCTCCCATTTCTCGCGCAAGCCGACGAAATCCTGCTGACGCAGGTGTGCGAGCAGGACGAAAGCGAGCCTGCGCGCGCGTCCGTGCGCGATGTCGCCCACTACCTGTCGCGCCACCGCATCGGGGCCAGCGCCGGAATCATGCTGAAGGCCGCCGGGAGCGTCACGGACGAACTGCTCAGGGTCGCGGCGTTTGAAAACATCGATCTGATCGTTTGCGGCGCCTACGGTCACAGCCGTCTTGGCGAGTGGATGTTCGGCGGCGTGACCCGCGACCTTCTGGACCGGAGCCCGGTGTGCTGCCTGTTCTCGCATTAGCGAAAGTCGTCGACTGCTTTGAAGGAGATTGAAAATGGTTCTTGTCATGCGTGTTTTGATCGCTCTCATGCTCGCCTGTTTGCCGGTGCGGGCGGAAGAGGAAATGGAGTTCGACATCGATATCGACACCAGACTTGTATGCGACACGCAAAAGCAGGTGGAGCGATTTGTCACGTTGTTTGCAGGCGATGTCGGCGCAGCCTTGCACGCGGTGAACAGCGAGCAGGAAAATCCAACGGCCTGCGATGTTGCGAGCATCGCCTACGTTCCCGGCGACGAAGTTTCCAGCGCTAAGGGGCCCTGCGGCCACTTCCGCGTCGTCCGCATTCTCCTGATAGGCGTCCTTACTGAGGACCACGGTTTTCTTTTCACCGTGCCCGCACCCTATTTCTCGATGCAACCGGCGGGGAAAAGTATCAGCCGTTTGTCAGGGCGCCTCAATGCCAACCTGGTGTTGCCGGCAGCGGAATGCACAGTCGACCAGTGAGCTACACGGCGACTGCGGACCGCATCTTGCCGCGTCAGCGATTGCGAAGGTGAAAAGTAGACCGAAATAGAACAACCAGTGGCTAACCCGAACCCGAGGTTAGCCAATCAAGGAAAAATAGATGTCGGATCAATGGCGAATTTGGCTGCTGGCTCCCCGGGCCGGATTCGAACCAGCGACCTACCGGTTAACAGCCGGTTGCTCTACCGCTGAGCTACCGGGGAACATGCGCAGTAGCAGGATGTCTTCGGGCTATAACAAAAGGATTAAGGCCTTGCAAAGTGAGTTGAAGGCTGAGGCAGCCACCTCGCGATCCAGCCGGCTTGCCAACCGAAGCGCCTCTGGCCGGCAGCCCGCCTTCGCCCTTCGGGCTTCGGCGCGCAACCTCGTGCTCGAGGGTGGCTTGCCAACCGAAGCGCCTCTGGCGCGAAGGTTGGAGG
>CAVSWC010000015.1:0-10920 GCA_963731585.1 uncultured Alphaproteobacteria bacterium | reverse complement strand
ACGTAAGGGACCGCCTTGTCATCCGCCGCGAAGTCCTGCTCCGCTCCACGGGCCATCGAGGGAGGCGACAATGCAGCATTGGGCTTTGAAGCTGGTATTTTTCCTCGCCGCCGCGGCGGCTTTCGCGGCGGCGCCATCGCGGCCGGGCGAGGCCTATTACGATTGCACCACAGGCGGCGTCATCCGGTCGAGCCACGGCGGCGGGACCACCGTCACTTCATCGACCTTCGTGAACCTGTCGGGGTCGAATATCGAATTCAACACACTCTCACCCTGTGTGCGGGTCGAATTTTCCGCGCAGATCCGTGCCAAGCATCCAAAGGGCCTCAAGGTGCGCGCAGTCCTGAACGGGACGACAGCGGGTATTCCCGCGGCGGTGGAGTTCTACACGCCGGAAAACCGCCTCGACGGCCGCATGGTGTCGTTCACCTTCCGCAACGTGCCGCTCGCAAACGGGTCTATCAGGATTCAGGTGCTGAGTACGAACGGCGCGGAGGTCGCCATCGGCAGCTGGACAATGCATCTCTTTCACAACGGCGCTTACGGATAAAAAGTGGCCCGGCACGCGGTCGGGAGAGGGGGGACTCAAAGACCGCGTGCCGGGCAGACGAAGCAAAGGATCGTGTCAGCTAACCCTTCTTCTTCGCCAATTCAGCGACCGCCTTGCCGCCGACATCGGTGGCAAGCTTCAGCGTCAGCAATTCGTCCTGCTTGAAGGAATAGAGCTTCTCCTTCGGCGTCTCCATGGCATGGGTCCAGACCTGCAGGTCGACGCCCATGTCGCGGAGATATTTCTGGCAGACGGCGGAAATGCGCTGCGCGTCGGCCATGCCGCCCGCGGGCGCGCCGGCGGGCGCCAGCGCTGAAACCTGATGCACGCCGATGATCGCTCTTTCGCCCGCGCGCCGCTCGACGCCGCCGGCGAAGATGAGCGGACAGGACGAGGCGCAATAGCGGCCGGCCTCCACCTGGGTGGCAAAATTCTTCTTGCGGATCAGCCGGCCGATTTCCAGCGCGTCGGTGACCGACCCGCCGGGCGAATGCAGCACGATCGTCTTAATATAAACGCCGCGCTTTTCGACTTCCTCGGCGAAGATCTTCGCGGTGCCGGGGTGAATGGTGCCGGTGGCGCGCAGGCGGCCGTCGGCGACGAGCTCGAAGGTCATCTTCGCCGCCAGCGGGCCGTCCGGCCGCCGCAGCGGGCCGATCATGGGTTCGCCGTCAATCGGCAATGCGGCGGGAATGGCTTCGGTAGACATATCCGGGATAGTCGCGGCGACCTGCTCGCGCAAACCGGAAAGCTCGAGATAGTCGAGCGCCAGCACCGTGACCGTGCCGGCGATCATCAGCGCGAACAGCTTGCGTAAAATGCTGTCGTCAGGCCGGTCGCTCAGCCAGGCGTTGAAGCGGGTGCGGTGCTCGGGGGTCAGCAAAGCCATGGCTCGTCCGCCACTAATCCGCAGTTGCCACGCGCAGAGGCGTCGGCTTCTTCTCGAGCAGCAGCGCGTCCACCACTTCAGTGGTCGCGGATCGGCCGCGCGTTGCTTCGGCATCCACGTCGCGGGCGAGCCGGAGCGCGGTGATCAGCTCCGACGCCGTCATGGTGGTGGAAGGCTCGACCGGCGCGCTGTCCTGCCGGATCCCCGCATGCACCACGCAGAGGATCAGCACCAGCACGGCGGGAAGCAGATCAATGGAGATGGCCCCTGCCCAGCTCGGCAGGAAGTCGCCGGCATAGACCCAGACCGCTTCCGCAGGCGAGAGCGGCTGGAAACGGATCGGCTCGACCGGCGGCAATTCGACGATCTTGTCTGCCGCGGCGGAAAGCGCGGCGGCCTGCGCGGAAACCGCCGCCGCCACCTTGCCCACCACCGCGTTCTGCCGTTCGCCGAGGTCACCACGGCCGCCGGCCGCGGGCGCGATGAAGCCGGAAGCGAGGCCATCGGCGGCGCGCTTGACCGCGGGCGCGACCGAGCGCTGCTGCAAGGTGGTGATAGTGCCCATCAGCGCAGTGGCTTCCTTGCCGAAGGCGTCGATGCGGGCATTGATCGGGCCGCGGTCGGAAACCAGCTCGCGCATCTTCTCCAGATGCTTGCTGCCCTGTTCGAACAGCGTCTTCTGATTGCCGGCGGATTGGGTGACTTCCTGCGACAGCCCGGCAAGTTGCGTCGACATCTGGCCGAGCAATTGCACGACCGTGCCCGAACCCGAAGTGCCGGTAAGCGAGCCGCCGCGCTCGGATTCGGCCAGCTTGGCGAAGCGCGCCGAAGCCATCTGGATGTCAGGAAGCAGGCCCTGCACCGCGAGACCGTTGCGATAGGCCTTGTCGAGGTCGCGGGTGTAATTCTCCACCGAGATGGCGAGGTGCTGCTGGATGGCGGCGGCGCCTGCCAGCGCGGAAGCATTCAGCCAAGCCGACATGGCAACGATCATCGCCGAGCCGAGCAGCATGCAGCCGAAGAGAAGGCCGCGGCTCTTGGCGTCGCGCACATGCGGCATGAAGCCCATCAGGAAGGACCAGAAGGCATAAATGCCGACCGACACCGCCACCGCGTAGATCACCGCGGCAAAGAAGACCACCGTGGCATCGCCGTTGAGCAGGTCGCGGACGCCGAGATAAGTATAGACGCCGCTGCCAAGCGCCAGCACGGCAAGCGTAACGCGCATCGTCACTTCGAGGCGCTGAACGCCTTCGCGCAAAGCTATCGACATAGGACTCCCTTGCGGCCCGACACCGCTCTCTTTCGCGCCCCTCAACGGATTCTGGGATACTCCATCGGGTCGGATTCCGCCGACAATATGGCCCCTTAGTGCCGGTCTTGGGGCGCGCAACGTGGCTGCAAACGACACCGTCACCCGCGGGCTTGACCCGCACATCGGGTTTACCCGATGTGCCTGCTATTGTGCGGAACTCGGGCAGGCCCGAGGTCCGACGGTCCATCTTCTTCGCAAAATGATGGATGGCCGGGTCTAGGCCCGGCCATAACGAGAGAGGGATTGTTCTTCGCCTTTCAAACTTCGATAACCGCCCGTTACCCTTGCCGGAACCCATTCCAATTCCACCCATTAGATAAATCGCCTGCCGCCGCCTTCGCCCGGAGCCCCCGCATTGATCCGCATCATGACCTACAACGTCCATCGCTGCCGGGGCCGCGACCGCCAATACTCGCCGCAGCAAATCGCGGATGTGATCGCCTCCGCCAGGCCGGACGTCGTCGCGCTGCAGGAATTGGACGTCGGCCGCGCCCGCAGCGGCGGCGTCGACCAAGCGGAATTGATCGCAGCGGCGCTCGGCATGCGCGCGCAATTTCATCCCGCGCTGAAAGTGATGGAGGAGCTGTATGGCGACGCCATCCTCACCGCCTGCCCTTCGCGCCTGGTGAAGGCGGACGCGTTGCCCGGCCTGCCACGCCTGCGCGGGCTGGAGCCGCGTGGCGCGATTTGGGCGGCGATCAAAGTCGGCGGCAGCGAGCTTCAGGTAATCAATACCCATCTCGGGCTGGTGGCGCGCGAGCGGCATAAACAGATCGACTGCCTGGTAAGCAAAGAATGGCTCGGCCATGCGGACTGCCGCGATCCGGTCATGCTGGTGGGCGACTTCAATATGCAACCGCGCTCCCGCAGCTATCGCAAATTGACCGGGCGGCTGCACGACGCACATCGTTCGCGCAACAAACACTATCAGGCGACCTTTCCTGCGCGCTTTCCAACGCTGCGTATCGACTACGCTTTTGTCGGGCCCGGCATCCATGTGACCCGCGTCGAGACCTTACGCACACCGCTGGCGCGCATCGCCTCCGATCACCTGCCTCTAGTAATCGATCTCGAGGTTAAGTCGGCGGCGGTCCAACAGGCGGCGCAATAATGCCCGCCAGCAAGCGCCTCGCGCGCCGGCGCGCACTGAGCAGCCAGAAGGCGCAGCACGAGCGTCGCATGACCTGGCTGAAGCGCGCCATCGCGGTCGCGGTGATCGCGCTTGCCGCCGGGCTGCTCTACAACACGCTGAGCGGCTATAGCCTCGATCAGATCCTGCAATCCATCAAGGCGATTCCGCTCCCGCGGCTCGCGCTCGCGGCAGGCTTTGCGGCTGCGAGCTATTTCTGCCTGAGCTGGTTCGACTGGCTGGCGGTGCGCTATGCCGGCACGCCGCTGCCGTATCGCAGATGTGCGCTGGCTTCTTTCTGCTCGCTCTCGCTCGGCCACAATATCGGCTTTGCGGCGCTGTCGAGCGGCGCGATCCGCTACCGTTTCTATTCGCGCTGGGGGATGAGCGTCGGTCAGATCGCCAAGGTGATCATCTTCTGCGGCGTGACGGTCGGCCTCGGCCTGCTCACGCTCGCTGGCATCGCGCTGCTGTGGCGGCCCGATCTCGCCGCCAAGATGCTAGGGCTGGCGCCCTCCTTCGCCATGGCGCTCGGCGCGCTCTGTCTCGTCCTGTCGGCACTCTATTTGGTCTTGGCCGCCTTCTTGCGCCGCAAGGTGAAGATCAAGAACTGGACGCTGCCGATGCCGGAGCTGAAGCTTGCTGCCGCGCAGATCGGCATCGGCTCGGCGAATTTCGCCTGCGTCGCCGGCTGCCTGCATCAAACACTCTCGAGCTGTCGGCGACCTGCCCTATTTCGCCGTGGCGGCAGCCTATGTCATCGCCAACGCCAGCGCATTGCTGACGCACGTGCCCGGCGGGCTGGGTGTGATCGAAAGCGTGGTGATGTTCCTCATTCCGGGCGGCGCGGTCATCGGCGCGCTGGTGATGTTCCGCGTGATCTATTTCCTCCTGCCGCTCTGCATCGGCGGGCCGCTGTTCGGCCTGACGGAGATTTATTTCCGCGGGAAGCAGCGTGTGCGTTGAAAGCGAAACGCCAGCTTGCAGTTTTCCCTCCCCTTTCAGGGGGGTAAAGAGCGGCACCTCACAGATCGCCCATGATAGAAGGTATCTTATCGCGCCGCTTTCACGTCCTTGCTCGCGGATTCTATGGCTTGCACCATCGCGGCGACAGCAGCGTCCTGTTTCAGCCCGCTCTCCCGCGCCAGCGTCCGCCACGTGAAAAAGCTGAGCGCCAGCCGCAGCAGCGCGCGCTGTTTGGCGTTCAGTTTTGCACCGAGCACCTCGCGATAGGCCGCCATCGACGGTCCGAACCGCAGTTCGGTGATCTCTCTCGTCAGCGCGTGATATTCGGCATCGCGCAGCACGCATGCGAGCAGGTCGGCGTTGCGCTCATACCAGTCATAGATCGCGCGCAGGCCGGCACGCAGCCGCTCGCTCGGATCCTCGATGGCCCGCCATGGCTCGGCATCCGGCAACGGGTCGCGCTCAAGCGACCAGCCCGGAGCAAGCAAGATGCAGGCTCCGCTCATCCGGAAAATGGGCATAGAAGGTGTGCCTTTGCACGCCGGCCCGTTCGGCCACCATGCTGACGGTGGTGAGCGCGGGACCGATGCTGCCATGCAGCTCGACGGCGGCTTCGACAATCCGTCGCCGGGTCTCCGCCTGCTGCTCGGCGCGGCGCTTCAGGGTGTAGGTCCGGGTCATATTATTTCATTGCACTCCACTGTGTGCATTCAATATTGACAGGCTCCTGAAATTTCGATACACACAGTATGTACCATGAAATATGGGCCGATGTCCAGGGACCGCCAAGGGCCGCGGGGCGCCTGCGAACCCGTCAGCAAGGAGGAATTCATGGAAACCAGGATCGACGAGATCGCCACCGGCATCTATCGGCTCTCGACCTTCGTGCCGGACATCGCGCCGCCGGCCGGCTTCACCTTCAACCAGTTCCTCATTCTGGGAGACGATCCCCTACTGTTCCACACCGGCCTCCGGCAGATGTTCCCGCTCGTCCGTTCGGCGGTCAGCCGTCTCATCCCGCCGGAACGGCTGCGCTGGATCACCTTCGGCCACTATGAGGCTGACGAGTGTGGCGCGATGAACGAATGGCTGGCGGTCGCGCCGCAAGCCGAGGTGGCGCACGGACAGACCGGCTGTCTGGTGTCGCTGAACGACATGGCCGACCGCACGCCTCGCGTTCTGCAGGACGGTGAAACGATCGACCTCGGCAATGGCAAGCGAGTCCGCTACCTCGACACGCCGCATATTCCCCATGGCTGGGAGGCAGGCGTTCTCTACGAAGAGACGACCGGGACCCTGCTGTGCGGCGACCTGTTCACCCAGCTCGGCAACGGACCTGCGTTGACGGAGAGCGATATCGTCGGACCCGCGATCGCCGCCGAAGACCTGTTCAGATATTCCAGCCTGAACCCCGGCATGGGCACGACGATTCGTCGGCTTGCGAAACTCGCACCGCAGCACGCTGGCGCTCATGCACGGCCCATCCTTTGCCGGCGACGGCGCGGCTGCGCTGCGCGCCCTGGCTGACGATTACGACCACCGTGTCGGCGCAGCGCTGATCGATGCCGGGATCGCGGCTCCCGAACAGACCGGAGACGAGCACCGGGCAGCGGGGTCCACCGCCGATATTGCCAAGCCTGTTCTGGTCAATGTGTAGGTTTTTCACCTCCCCCGAAAGGGGGAGGTCGGTTTGCGCAGCAAACCGGGCGGGGGTCTCACCTCCGGTTGACGACCCCCTCCCCAACCCTCCCCCTTTCAGGGGGAGGGAGCAAACAAACCCGCACCTCAGAATGTCGGCCTAGTCCTTTTTGCGCGGGAACAGGAAGAATGGCCGCTTCGGGTCTAGCAGCCAAGTGCCGAAAACCGGCTGCGTCGGCAAATCGCCCTCGTCCGGAGCGGGCCTGAGACAGCGCTTGTGGCAGCCGAGCATCTCGATGGCGCGCAGCAGCGAGCCTTCGGCTTCGCAGGTCTCACGCACCGCCTGTGGCGTGGAATCGAGATGCTCGGCGATGAGTTTGTCGCGCAGCCCGGCGATGGTACGGCGGCGCGCGTCGTCGCTGACCTCAATTGCGAGATCGAGCTCGGTGTCGAGCGCGGTCGAGCGGTTGTTCATGTTGGAGGAACCAACCCGGACGAAATCGTCGTCGATGATGACGATCTTGGAATGCACGGTGACCGGGCAATCACCGTCAGGCTTCGGCACCACCGGATAGTAGACACCAAGACGGCCATGGCGGTCGGCACGGCGCAGACGCTGCACGAGACGCTTCTGGTTGCCACCCATCACAAAGCCTTCCATCTTGCTGGTGAACAGGCGGCGCACAATGATAACCAGCTCCGGGCCTTGCGGCCGCGCGAGCGATTCCTCCAGCACGTCTCCCACCCGCGGCGCGGTGAGATATTGCGCCTCCATGTAAATCGAGCTCTCCGCCGCGCCAAGCGCATCAAGCGTGAGCGTCATGCCTTCGCTGACTTCCGGCAGGCCGCGCCAGGAAGCCAAGGTGCGCACGACCGCGACTGGCGTATCGGTGAAATCAGGATGCAGACCGTCCGGCCACAGATCGTGGACGGCGGTCACCGGCGGAATGTCTTCGCGGATGGCGCGCCGCCAGCGCTCGCGCGCCGTATCGGCGACCACCAGCGCCGCTTCGCCCTCCACCACCATCTGCACGTCATGCACCGGCGGATAGGGCACGCCATCCGGACCCTTGCGCAGTTCGTGCGTCGCCTCGTGCTTGGCGGTGTCCCAGCGGCGGATGGTAAGATCCATGCCGCCGACGAAGGCAACGGTGTCGTCGACGCAGACGGCTTTCTGGTGGTGCGCGCCATACAGCGGATGCTCGCGGTCGAGCCGCACCTGGATGCGCGGATGCCTTTCCCAGGGCGCGCCCAGCAACAGCGGCAGCGGGGCGCCGGGCGCATGCAGCACCGCCACGCTCCAGACCAGCACACGGATATGCAGCTCGGGATTTTCCTCCACCAGCGCGCGCAGGAAATCGCCGAGCATGGGCGAATCAGGTTGATCGGGAAGCAACCTGATGCCGGCGTCGAAATCCCAGCCGATGATAATGATGGACTTGCGCGCCTTGCGCAGCACCTTCTCCAGCGCCGCGTAATAATCGGCACCGTCGATCAGCACGGCAGCGCGCTTGGCTGACGCGATGCGCCAGCAATTACGCCCTTCTTGCAGAATCGGACGGGCGGGATTCACGTGCGCTCGCCCCGGTCCGGAACTTTATTTGATCCAATACCTGCCCCAGCAATCAAACAAAAGCCGATTGCATAGAACGGACGAAGCCCCTGAACGGTTCCATGCAACCGGCGATTTGTCGGGGCCAAGGCTAAGCGGCGGCCTCCGCAGGAACGCATGACGCGCAGATCTGCTCGACATGCCGGTGATCAGTGCCGCAACAGCCGCCCAGGATGGTGAGTTGCGGCAAGATTGCCCGCAGGCGACGATAGTCCTCGCCCAACTCGACCGGATTGCCGATGTCTAGATCGGGTGAGGAATCCAGTTCCGCATGGCTGCGCTTGGAGGAATTGGCGGCCAGCCCGCGCAGACGCTCGAGCCAGGCGCCGCCTTTCCGCAGCTCCGCCTCAAAATGCGTCGGATGCGCGCAATTGATCATGTAATAGGCCGGCCCGCCCGCCGTCGCGCGGTCGCATTGCTCGATGGCGTCCTTCAGGCTTTGGCCGCTCGGCAACTTGCCGTCGGTCTCGACCGTGAAGGAGATCACGCAAGGGATGCGCGCCGCTTTCGCCGCATTCACGATGCCGATCGCCTCGTCGGCGTAAGTAAGCGTAAAGGCGCTCACGAGATCGGCTTCGGTCTGCGCGAAGACGTCGATTTGGAAGCCATGATAATACCGCGCTTCCTTCGCGCTCATGGCACTGCCGACCTGGTAGCCGTCACCGCGCGGCCCGACGACCGCGGAGAGCACGATTGGCGCGTGCGGCGTTTCGTGTTGACGCCGCAGCGACACCATCAGCTCGACCGAGCGGCGGTTGATCTTTTCCAGTTCCTCCAGTGAGTAGCCAAGCTTAAATCCCCAATCGGGATTAGCCCGCCAGGTGCCTCCGTGCAGGACCAATCCTGTCCCCATTTTCTTCGCGAGCGCGATGAAACGCTCCTTGTAGGCAAGGATACGGGCGGTGCCCTCTTCGGTTCGCAGCAAGTCGAAAGCAGCGAAATAGGGAAGTTCGACGCCTTCGTGGAAGACCAGCGTCGTCTCCAGTCCGCCATCGCAGATAAACATATCGCCGGCCAGCTGCGGCAGGGCGTTGCGGTATTTGCTCATCACAATGTCCTTACGTCGGCGCCGGGATCGGCGCCGTTGCGGCAGGACCTAAGGGTTTTCGCGCGCGGGGGTTAGCCTACTCGTGGTGCAGCCAAGCGCATTAATTTTGCGAAGCAAATTCAAGGTTTTGCGCATGGACTGCTTGGTTTAGGGGTTGCGGCGAACTGCGCTGACCACGTCAACTGAACTCGTGGTACAGTTGGCCATGCTCGAACGCTCGCCCAAACGCCCGAATGAGACCAAAGAACGCTTGCTGGCGCTGGCGGAAGCCGCCGTCATGGCGAAAGGCTTCGCCGCCACCTCGATCGAGGAGCTGATCGTCGCGGCCGGCATCAGCAAGAGCGGCTTCTTCTATCACTTCAAGGACAAGAACGCGCTCGCCAAGGGGCTGATCCTGCGCTACCTCGACCAGGATAAGGTGCTGGTCGACGATATCTTCCGCCGCGGCGACGAGCTCAACGAAGATCCGCTGCACGGCTTCCTGGTCGGCCTGCGTCTCTTTGCCGAGCTGATGTCGAACCTGCCGGCGAATTACCCCGGCTGCCTCGCCGCCTCCTTCGCATACTCGGATCAGCTGTTCGACCGCGAGGTGCGCGAGCTCAATCGGCAGAGCGTGCTGCAGTGGCGCCGGCGCTTCCGGGAAAGACTGGATCTGATCGCGCAGAAATATCCGCCGAAGCAGGAGGTCGACCTCGAAGTCGCTCGCCGATATGGCGCTGGCGCTGGTGGAAGGCGGCCTTGTCATGGGCCGTCTGCTCACCGACCCCACCATCCTGCCGCGGCACGTCCTGCTCTACCGCGACCTGGTGCGGTTCATTTTTTCTCCTGACACGGCGCGTTAGTCGCAGCGATGCGCGGCACGCGTATCCCGGGTCTGCGTCGCAGCATTCCATGCTGCGCCGCGCCCGGGATACGCAAGCCCGCCGACGAAACCAGCCGTGCACGGAGAACTTGCGTTGACACCCCCCGCCACGGGACTACATTAGCCCCGTTCCCAGGGGTGCCTCGCAGGAGGCTGAGATACCGACGGCCTGGCCCATTGCGGGCGCAACAGGCAGCGCGGTGACCCTTCGAACCTGATCCGGGTCATGCCGGCGAAGGGACAGGACACGTTGTTATCCCCTTCCTTCGACTGCCCATTGGTCCATCCCTCCGAGACGCCGCGTGCGCGCCTCCTCGAAGGATGAGCGATGTAGTTTTCGTCCTCATGGCGAGGAGCGCCGAAGGCGCGTCCTCAGCATGGCTGACAAGACTGGAGCGTGCCATGAACAAGCCGATCCCCGCCGCCGAATTCGAGACGCCGAAGGTCACCACCGGCCCGCTGCCCGCCTCGCGGAAAGTCTATTCCGTGCCGGAGGCCGCGCCCGACCTGCGCGTGCCGCTGCGCGAGATCGCCGTCTCGGATCCGAACGAGCCGCCGCTGCCGGTCTATGACACCACCGGGCCGTATACCGACCCGGACGCCGTCATCGACGTGGAGCGCGGCCTGCCGCGCACGCGCATCGCATGGGTGAAGGAGCGCGGCGGCGTGGAGGAATACCAAGGCCGCCCGATCCAACCGGTCGACAACGGCAATGTCACCGGCAAGCACCTGGCGCGGAACTTCCCCAATACGCCGAAGCCTTGGCGCGCGGTTGCTTCGGCGGGCGGCGCCGAATCTTCATCCTCCCGCGCTTCTTCTTCACCTCCCCCTGCAAGGGGGAGGTCGACCGGCGCAGCCGGTCGGGTGGGGGTCCGCTGCAAAGAGTGACCCCTCCCCGGCGCTTCGCGCCG
>CAVSWC010000014.1:0-9255 GCA_963731585.1 uncultured Alphaproteobacteria bacterium | reverse complement strand
ATCTGATGACGGTGCCGCCAAATTTATGGATGCCGCTCACCATCGCCTGGATCAGCGGCCCCAGGCGGTCGGCGGCCTCCTCCGGATCCATCGCTTCGACCAGCTTGGTGGACTCGACCGCGTCGGCGAACAAGATTGTAACGAATTTGCGCTCGCTCGGCAGCGGAATAGGGCCTGCCCGGGAACTTCCGGCCCCGGGTTCGGCGATGGGCGGAGCATCGCCTGGGGCGAGCCGGCCGGGATCACCTGTCGGTTGCTCGCTCGTGTTCATGCACTAGTCACTGGTACTTCTTTAGCCGAAACGGTCGCCAACATAGCAGTTGTCCACCCCGCCGTCGCGGGCCGCAAGCATGCTTTGGCAGGCGACTACACAATCCTGGATTGATTTTATGTCGCTGCGGTGTATCGAGAACCACCGTTGCCGGCGTGTCCCCCGGAAATGGGGCGAAGTCGGCCGTGGCTCACTTGTGCTAAAATCCGCCGCGCCGCGACGAGGCGTCAAACTGAACGGAATCATGAATCCAGCCACCGCGCCATTGCGTCTTGATTTTGCCGGCGGCGCCGTCGGCTATCGCTTCCGGCAAGGAGCCGCGCGCGCCCATCCGCTGGTGAAGGCGGCCGGATTGAAGAAAGACCGCATGCCGACCGTGGTCGACGCCACCGCCGGCCTCGGCCGCGACGCCTTCCTGCTGGCGTCGGCCGGCGCCAGAGTTGTGATGCTGGAGCGTTCCGCGGAAGTTCATGCGCTGCTGAGCGATGCGCTGGCGCGCGCGCGAGGCGCCTCGCCCGATCTCGCCGAGGTCGCCTCCCGCATGACGCTGATCCATGGCGACGCCCGGGACCGCCTGCCAGAGCTGCGGCCCGAAATCGTGATGGTCGATCCCATGCACCCGCCACGGCAAAACACGGCGCTGGTGAAACAGGAAATGCGGCTGCTGAGCGGCCTCGTCGGTGCCGACGAAGATGCCCATGAACTGATGCAGGTCGCACTGGCCTCGGCCCGCGAGCGCGTGGTGCTGAAATGGCCGCTGCGGGCACGGCCCTTGCTGGAATCGCCAAAACCGTCGCATCAGTTCGCTGGCAAGACGGTGCGCTACGAAGTATTTTTGACGGGCACACGAGCATGATCCGGAAAAGTGGGCACCGGTTTTCCGAAACGATCATGCTCAAACATAAAGATAGAGCGGGATGATTTTTCGAATCATCACGCTCTGGAACGAGTGAGACATGACCGACAAACCACAAGCCCGCCTGCGGCCGCTTAGGGCTGAGGACATCGAGATCGTCGCGGCCTTTGAGCGCGACATCGCGGCCGTCTCCTTTCCGGACGATCCGATCACCGATCTGGCCTTCTACAAGAAGAAGGTCGGCAAGCTGATCGACGACCGCAACGCGGCGACCTTCGTCGCCGACGACGGCACCGGCCCGGTCGGCTGGGCCTATGTCAGCAAGCGGCAGAATTTCATCACCAAGGAAAGCTACGCCGACTTCCACAGCATCTTTGTCAGCCCGTCGCAGCGCGGCACCGGCACGGCAGACAGACTGGCCGAAGCCGTGTTCGATTTCTGCCGCAGGGAAAAGCTCGACCGCGTGGTGTTCCGCACCCGCGCGACCAACGAGCCGATGAAGGCGGTGCTGGCCCGGATCGGCTTTGTGCCGGCGCAGATCTTCTATGAGAAGGCGATCGATCTGTCGGACAAGGCGGGCTAAGATTCCGGCCGCTTCTTGCGGCCAGGCCTCGCTCTCTCTTTATGTCGTCCCGGCGAAGGCCGGGACCCATAATCACAGGCGGTTGTTGTTGAAGCAAAGCCGTCCACCATCCCGTTCTTACAATTTCTGCTGCGGCGTATGGGTCCCGGCCTGCCGCCTTCGCTAAAGCTTCGGCGCCCCACGCTATTACCCCGGCGAAGCCTTGGCGAGACAGGTCGCCGGGACGACGTGAGGAGAGAGCGTGCGTTCGCGATCTCGCGGCGCGTTTTCGCCCGAGCTTTGCAAATTCGTTGTCCCTCTCCTGAAGAGAGGGCGCAGGGAATGCCGGGTGCGCGCTGCACCCGCGGTCTCGTGTGCCAAAAGTGTGCACTTTGGCGCACACGAGCATACAGGGCAGCGGAAACACTCCGACATCCCCTGCGCAACGGCTTTACGGCTTACTTCGTGCTCTCCCCGGTGGAGCGGGCTTGTTGTCACCGTCACCCCTGAGAAGCTTGCTTCTCAAGAGCTTGGCGCCAGCATCGCGGCGCCAGGACCACACGACTTCGCCGTACGCAGCAGAACATTCGCCTTTGAAACGCTGCGTCCATCGCATCCCGCGCCCAACGTGTCGTGACGATGGCGATACGCCCCTCTGGTGGGCGCGAGACGGCACAGCTTATAATTCTGATTTTCAGAAATGTAAAGCGGAATATTTTTGCGTGCCGGACTGGACAACCCAAATCAGCTTGAGATTGCTTAGGAAATTAGATTTTAGGCGCACCCCATTTGCTGGCTTTCGCACTCATCGCCTGGCTGCGCGGTGAAGTCGGCCTCAACGAACTCGCTCGCCAGCGCGGGATGCGCTACAGCCGCAATGTTCTCCCGCGTCTCGCCGTTATGCGATCAAAGGGATGTCCGAGAAGGCCCGGTCTAAAGGCGAGGGATCCAGCCTGGACGGCTCAACAAATATTCGACCATTCGCGGCGGAATGCTCAAAGCTCTGGCTATCTCGCGTTCATCCTTCGGCAGTCCCGCAAGGATCGATGCTTCACTCTTGCTTCGGACTTTGGAAAGCCACTCCGGATCGACCACCACAGCGCGTCCTACCGCAACCAGATCGGCTCCCAGTTTGATCGCCCCCTCGGCATCCATGCACGTTTTGATCCCGCCGCTTGCCATGACCGCACTGCGGCCCGCTATGACGCGGGCAAATTCCGTGATCGGACTTTCTGCCGGGGTATCACTCTTCTCGACCGGACCATTGTAAACACGGGTCTCTCCCGTGGGCCGGCTCTTCCGATAATCATCGAGCGAAACGGAGATGTAGTCGAGACCCAACCTGGCAAGTTCATTGCAAAGCAGTTTGGCGTCCTCGAGCGTATAACCGTCCGCCTCGGCCTCGAATGGCGTCACGCGAAACCCTGCGATCAGCTTTGGACCGAGTGCGTCGCGAACGGCCTGCGCGACCGCGAGAGGAAAGTTCATGCGCTTTGCAAGCGTGCCTCCCCAATGATCGACGCGATGATTGGCCCGGGGTGAAAAAAACTGATGAACCGCGTAGTGGTTGGCTCCGTGAATCTCGACGCCGTCGAAACCGGCTTTTCGAGCGAGGGAAGCAGCCTCTCGAAAGCTTGCAATCAGGCTTTCAACCTCATCTGATGTCATCGCCCTTGGCGTCCTTGCTCCGGGACGCAACGATGCAACCGCGGAAGGCGCACGCAGACATTGCTCGCCGATCAACTCGGGCTTTGCGATGCGGCCACCGTCATAGATCTGGAGGATCGCAAGACCTCCTGCGGCACGCATGGCTTCAGCGAGCCGGTGGAGACTGGACAAGTGTCCATCATGTGCCGCGCCTATTCCCTGCCAGGAGCGCCCGTCCTGTTCGACGTAAGCGGCGGAAGAAATGGTGGCTCCGAATCCGCCGGCGGCACGCCGCCGGACAAATTCGAGTTCGTGTTCGGTAGCCGTCCCGTCTTCATGGGAAGAATCGGTTGTCAGCGGCGCAATCGCAAACCGATTTGCCATCTCTCGTCCGCTGTTGAACCTGAAAGGAGACCAGACAACCATCGATCGAACCTCGGATTATCCGTCCAGCTGGGCGGTGTCGTTGAAAGCCCCGTCGCCTTAGTGGAAGATGCGTCCGGAGTCGATGACGACGGTCTGGCCGGTCATGGTCTCGGTGCGGCACATGGCGACCACCATGTCGGCGCAGTCGTCCTTGTCGGCGGGCTTCTTCAGCAGCGAGCCCGATGCGGCGCGCTCGACCTGCTCGGACCGGAGATTGGCTGTCGCGCGCGTGCCGTCCAGCAGACCCGGCGCCACGCAGTTGACGAGCGTCTCAGGCGCCAGCGCCACCGCCATGCAACGCGTCAGATGAATGAGCCCCGCCTTCGACACGGCATAGGCGATCGAAGAGCCGGTCGGGCTGAGCCCTGCTACCGAAGCGATGTTGACGATGCGGCCTCGCCCCTGGGCCTTCATGACGGGGGCTACCGCCTTGGTCAGGCGCATCGGCCCCGTCAGGTTGATGGCCATGATCTTGTCCCATACCTCCAGCGTCAGATTGTCGAGATCGCCGAAGGGGATCGAGACGTTGTAAGCGGCGTCATTGACCAGAACATCGAGGCGGCCGAAGGCCTGGGTTACCTCGCCGACCAGCCGATCCACAGCCGCGCCGTCGGTGATGTCACAGGCGAAAGCCCGGGCGTTGATCTGATAACGCGACGTCAGTTCGCTGGCGACGCTTTCCGCCTGGTCGCGGCTGCGAGCGTACATGACAGCCACATGTGCGCCCTCCTGCGCGAGCGCGTGGCAGATGCGCTGCCCCAGCCCGCCATTGCCGCCCGTCACCAGTGCAACCGCGCCCTTCAGGTCCATCGCTTCTCTCCTTTAATTCGCAGCCGCGAAAAGAGCATCCCGTTGCAGATCCGTCTGCTTCGAGTCGTCAGCAACCAGATATCTCCTTGGGCCCTGCTGCATCTTGACGAAGACGCCAGGCACCGGGCGGCGGGAAAGCCACGGCTTGACGCCCGGTGCCGTGAGAATTGGCGTTCGCGAACCGGGCAGCCCTACCCCCGGTATCGCCACGGCGGGCCGCTGGCGGCACTCTCGTCGATGGTCCACTGCGGCAGCGACAGCCCTGGCGCGACATCGGTGAACACCATGCGCACCCTGCTGCCGATGCCTACCCGCTCGACCTCGGTCTTCGGCGCGAGCACGCCGTCCGGCCGCACCAGATTGCCGATCACGCGGAGCCCCTCTTCCCTGGTCGGCATGCCGCTCTGGGTGTCCAGTTCGACCAGCAGCACGAGATAGGGCGTGTACTGCTTGAAAGCCGGTTGAATGGCATGGTGGACTTCGGTGTAGGAATGCACGGTGCCGCGACCCTCGACCGACACCCATTCCGACTTCAGTTCGGTGCACCAGGGGCACGCGGTGCGCGGCGGGTAGCGAAGCAGCTTGCACGAGGCGCAGCGCTGCAGGCGGAAATCGTGCTTCGCACAAAAGGCGAAGTAGTCGAGGTTCTCATGGTCGAGATCATTGATCTCAAGCGGCATGCCGAGATATTGCGCGGATATCATGTTTCACCTGTGAACATGATCTCCGGCAAACGCTTTCGCTTTTCCGGATCATGCTCTACCCTCTCCGCATCACCATGGCCGATCCCGTGCCGGGCATCGCCCAACCGAGATTGGCCGATAACTCGGCGTTCTTCACCTGGCGACAACCGCCCTCGCGATAATCGCAGGTATGCTGCCGCCTGCCATCGGGCCCGATCGGGCAAGAATTGTCCGCATCGTGGCGGAGCTGGCGCACGTTCTCGATCACCATGGCGATGCCGTGGGTATAGCCTTCGCAGAGATGGCCACCCGACGTGTTGTTCGGCCTTTTTCCACCGAGCATGATGGTGCCGTCGGAGACGTAGTGGCCGCCCTCGCCCTTCTTGCAGAAGCCGTAATCCTCGAGTTGCAGCATGGTGGTGAAGGTGAAGGCGTCATAGGAGCCCGTGAGATCGACGTCCTGCGGGCTCACGCCGGCATTCGGCCAGAGGATGTCTCTTGCGTAGTGACCGGCAACGGTCGAAATCGGCCCGACCTGGTAGTGCATGTCGGTCCGCGGCTTCGAGCAGCGGCCCACCACGCCGCGGATCCGCACCAGCGGATGCTTCAGATCTTTCGCCCGTTCGGCCGTGGTCACGATGATGGCATTGGCGTTGTCCGTCTCCACGCAGCAGTCGAGCAGATGCAGCGGTTTGCAGATCATGCGGCTGCCCACGACGTCCTCCACCGTGACGCGCTTTTTGTAATAGGCCTTGGGATTGTTCGAGGCGTGATGGCTAGTGGGCCACGCGGACATGGGCGACCTGCTCGGCGGTGGTGCCGAAGTCGTGCATGTGGCGCATGAAGGTCGGCGCGAACATCTGTCCTGCGCTCTGCCAGCCATAGGCGCGGCTGTGCATCATGTCGCCCGAGACAGGCACTGCGGAGCGCACGCCGGTGCCGCCGATCCGCACCTGCGAGAAGCCGTTCATCGAGCGGAAGATCACCACCGTCTTGCACATGCCGGCCTCGATGACGCCGATCGCGATGCCGATCAACGCCTCGGTCGACGATCCCCCGCCGAACACGTCCATGTAGAAATTGAGACGGATGCCGAGGTCGCCGGCGACGAACGGCGAGAACACCGAGTCGTTGAATTGATACGACAACATGCCGTCGATCTCGGAGGCCTTGAGTCCCGCATCGACCATGGCGTTGCGCACCGCGATCGATGCGAGCGCCCGCGTCGACTTGTCCGAGCCGCGCATGTAGTCGGTCTCGCCGACGCCGACAATGGCGTACTTGTCGCGCAAGAATTTCGGCGTGGTCGCCTCGACATCTTCTCTGGGCAGCGGCATTTCCTTAAGCTCCCGGTCGGATTCTTCTTTATTGCTTTCCTCTGTTCTAGCGCCTTATTGAGGATGCTGCATAGCTTCCTTCCGCATGGCTTCGTCCATCTCCCTACGATCGCCGCGGCTCTGCCGAACCCTATCAACCGGTTGCGTTACCAGCGCCTTTCAAATCGTCTTCCCGGGAGGGATCGAACCTCCGACTGGCAGAATCAAAATCCACTGCCGGTGATGCGGTTTGCTTCACCTTGCCCCGTTACGATGGTCTGCGCCCGGTAGAGGTCGGCCGCCGGGATGACGCGTCGTCCGGTGTCAGGGCGCGCGCACCTTGATGCCGCCAAGGGCGTTGGCGGCTTTGGCGAAATCCTGGTCAAAGCTGATGAAGGCCTCGCAGCCTGCCGCCTTGGCCAGATGCAGACCATCCGCAAAGTCCATGCCCTGCCGCATCCAGCCCAACGCCAGCGCCGCGGCGGTGGCATCTTCCAGACTGACGCGCGGCAGCCCCGCGAAACCGGACAGCGCCCTGGCGCACCGCGCGGCGGAAAACCCATAGACGCTCCGCAGCACCCACTCGGTCTCCAGCAGGACCGTGGTGCAGACGAAGACGTCATTGTTGTCGATCAGCCTGCGCGCCCGGACAGCCTGTCCGGCGTCGTCGCCCACCAGATAGCGGACGATGAGATTAGTATCGATTGCGAGCATGCCGCCGTTTCGCTTCGGTGGCGATCCCCGCCTTCATGTCCGCGATCGACTTTGCCGGCCCTTTATGGGACAGGGAGCCAAATACATCCCTGGGCCGGGTGGGCGCAAAGGCGGGCTTCGCCTTGAGCAACACGCCCTCGGGGGTATCCTCCACCGTCAATTCCGTTCCGGCAGGCCAGTGCCGTTGATCCCGGATCGCCTTGGGCAAAATCACCTGGCCCTTGGTCGAGACGGTGGTGGTCAGCTTCTGCCTGGTGGACATGGCGGCGTCATCCGGTAAGACAAAAGTAAGATAGCCGTGCCTGAGCCGAATGGCAAGGCCTCCTCCCCGCCATTGCCGACGGAAAGCAGGGATCGGAACGAGCCGGTACCGGACGCGTCCGCGTCGTCGTTGTCCCCCCGGGGCAAAGCCGCAGGCCTCATGGCAGGCTAGCCGCCCGGCCCATCGGCGATGCGGCGCGGAATGCGCTGGCGCACCACCTCGCCGGCCGGGCACAATCGGCGCACGATCTCGTCGATGGCAATGTCGGCGTCCATGTCGGGATTGCACAGCAGCGTGTCGATCAGGAGCAGCCGGTACTCGGGCCAGGTGGTCAGCACGATGTGCGATTCCGCCAGGAACACCGCAATGGTCAGGCCATGCGGGACGTAGCGCACCGTCGTGTCGCCGACCACAGTCGCCCCCACCGCCGCCGCGCCCGCGATCGCGGCCGCCATCAGCGCGTCCGCATCCTCGATCGCCGCCTCGCAACGATAGGCATCGGCGAGAACTTGTGTCATCAGCATCATTCTGGTCCCGCTTGTTTCGGTAGGATCGAGCCGGAGACAGGCTTTAGTACGCACGGCCGGGGCGTGCAATCGGCAGGCGGGAAGCGAGAATCAAGGATATCCTGACTTGAACGACAAAATCCTGCAGGAGGTGGCGGAAGCGACCTCGCTTCGCGAAGGAGTTGCGGGCGTCGAGGCGCTGCTGCGCGCCGTGCATCGGGGCGAATCCGGCCGGCTGGCGGACGCCGCGCGCGAGGCGCGGCTGCCGCTGCCGGTCGCGACCGCCGTGCGCCGCGAACTGGAAAAGCGCGGCGTGCTGATGCGCCAGCATGGCCTTGCCTTCACCGCCAGTGGCGAGGAATGGGTCCGCGAAAAACTGGGATTTGGCGAATTGTTGTCGATCGACGTTCCGCTCACGCCGAAGGCGCGCCTGCCGGACGCGCTCGAGCCGGTGGTCCGCGCGCTGGAAACCCATCTCGCCGCCGCGCCGCGTGTCGACGTCACGCTGGACCAGGCGCCGTGCGCCGCCGAAACATCGGTGCGGCGGGCGGCGCTGCTGTATCGGTCGGGCGCGCTGGAAGGCCGGCGGATCGCGATCTTCGGCGACGACGACTTCGTCGCGCTCGCGATCGGATTGTTCGGCCGCATGCTTGCGGCCAAGGAATTGCCGCGCCGTCTCACCGTGTTCGAAATCGATCCCGAGCGTGTCGCCTTTCTCAAGCAAGCGGCCGGCGCGATCGGTTTTGCGATCGAGATCGTGCCGCACGATTTGCGCGATCCGCTGGCGCCGAATTTCTCGACGCCTTCGACACCTTTGAGACCGATCCGCCCTACACCATCGCCGGCGCGTCCCTGTTCGTGCGCCGCGGCGTCGAGGCGCTGGATCACGGCCGCGGCTACGGCATGCTGTCGTTCGGCCACACCTCTCCGCCGGATCGCCTAAAGCTGCAGCAGGCGCTGACGTCGCTTGGGGTGGCAACGACGGCGCTGTATCCCGCCTTCAACGCCTACACCGGCGCCTCGATTTTGGGATCGACCAGCGAGTTGCACGAACTGGTTGCGACCGGCAGAACGGCGCCGGCCGAAAAATGGCAGGGCGCGCTCTACACCGCGGAGGTCAACCCGCGCGTCCGGCGCTACGCCTGCACGCAATGCAAGCGCCGCTGGAGTTTAGGCACGGATTCGATCCCGCCGACCATCGA
>CAVSWC010000013.1:0-850482 GCA_963731585.1 uncultured Alphaproteobacteria bacterium | reverse complement strand
TCACCGGGGGGTCGGAATATCTATGGGATGGGATTTCGCTCATCCCGGCGCTCACCGGACTGTTTGCGATCACCGAAATGATCGCCCTCTCGGTCTCTGGCGGCACCATCTCGAAGGATGCCGCCACCACGCGCGTCACCGGGGTGATGGAGGGCGTATGGGCCTGCTTCACGCATTGGAAAACCTTGCTGCAGGGCTCCGCGATTGGAACCATCGTCGGCGCAATCCCGGGCCTTGGCGGCACCGTCGCTGCTTTCCTGTCCTATACGGCGGCTATGCAGATTTCGAAAAGCCCTGAGACGTTCGGCCGGGGCAATATCGAAGGTGTCATCGGCCCGGAGGCCGCCAACAATTCCAAGGATGGTGGTTCGCTGATCCCGACGCTTGCTTTCGGCATCCCTGGCTCGGCCGAGATGGCGGTCTTCCTCGGGGTGCTGGTACTGATCGGGGTTGAGCCGGGGCCGATGCTGCTGATCCAGAATGAAGGCGTTGTGTTCAGCCTCATCATCGCGCTGTCGGCCTCCTGCATTATCGCGACCGTGATCACATTGCTGGTGACGCGCCCGCTCGCGATGATCACGCTGGTGGACGTGCATATCGTGGCGCCGGCGGTGATCGCGGTCTCGCTCGTCGGGGTCTATGCCTTGCAAAACAGCTTCGGCGACGTGGTGATGGCGGTGCTGTTCGGCATTCTCGGCTATGTGATGATGCGCTTCGGCTTTCCCCGCATCACGCTGGTGATCGCGCTGGTTCTGGGAGAGCTTGCCGAGCGCAGCTATCATCAGTCGCTGAACATGGCCGATGGCGACTGGACGGTCTTTTTCACGCGGACGACTTCGTTGGTGTTGTTCCTGCTGACCGTCGCCTGCCTGTTATGGCCGGCGGTACAGACGCTGCGCCGGCGCGCCCAACTATCGAAAAGCGCCGCATGACTTTCGCCGTCCGCCAGCGGGAGTTCTGGGCCGCGATTTTGGTACTCGCGCTGAGCGGCGGCTATTTGCTTTGGGCGAAGAGCTATCCTTTCACCGCGGGCGCAGTGCCGGTCTTGGTAGCCTGGGCAACGATAGCCCTGTCGATAATCGACGCCGTTTCGCAGTTCGAAACGCCGCTCGGACGCTGGGTCCGGCGCCTGGTCACCGCCGAAAAGATCGTCGAATGGAAAATGGAGGGCGACGAAGACGCTCCGCTCACCCGCATCCTTCTGGCGGTGGCTTGGGTCGTTGCCTATCTCGCCGCGCTTTTTCTGATCGGCTTCATGATCGCCACACCGATCTATGTTCTCTTCTACATGCTCATCCATGGCGGCCGCAGCCTGCGCGACAGCGCCCTGGCGGCAGCTGCGACGACCCTGACGATCTGGCTCACATTCGTGGTGCTGTTTCGCTATCCGCTCTATCCCGGCGTGCTGTTTGGCGGATATTGACGTATCGCCCCCGGCGCAGTTCAGATCGTTACCTGCGTGCCGACTTCCACCACCCGGCCGGTCGGGATCTGGAAGAAGTCGCTCGCGTCGCTCGCCGAGCGGGCCAGCCAGATGAACAGCCGGTCTTGCCAGCGCGGCATACCGGAATGGGCGGCGGGCTTGAGTGACCGGCGGGAAAGGAAAAATGACGTCGACATGATGTCGAACTGCCAGCCGTGCTTGCGCGCTATGGCCAGCGCCTTCGGCACATTGGGCTGCTCCACATAGCCGAAGCGCAGAGCCACCAGAGTGAAGCTCGAGGAAATCGGCGTGATCGTCACCCGATCGTGCGGCGCGATGCGCGGCGTGTCGTCGATTACGACGGTCAGGATCACGTTGTGCTGATGCAAGACCTTGTTGTGTTTCAGGTTGTGCAGGAGCGCGGTGGGCGCGAAATCCGGCGTGCTGGTGAGGAAAACTGCGGTCCCCTGCACGCTGTGCGGCGGTCTCTTTTCAAAGCTGCGAATGAGGGTGTCGAGCGGGATTTCCGTGCGCCGGGTCTTCTGCGCCAGAAAGTTCATACCGCGCAGCCACGTCAGCATGAGAAGGACGATGACGGCGCCGAACAGGACCGGTACCCAGGCCCCTTCCGCCAGCTTCAGCGTGGAAGCCACAAGAAAGACGGTATCGATGATGATGAACGGCCCCATCAAGGCGACCGCGAACCACAGCGGTTTTTTCCAGAGCTTCCAGATCACAATCAATCCCAATGGACCCGCGACCCAGACGGTGGCTGCCACGGCAAGAACGTAAGCCCCGGCGAGATCGCTCGAGGTCCGGAAAAGGCCGACCAGCAACATCACGCCTACAAACAGCAGCACGTTTACGCGTGGAATATAAATTTGCCCGTAATGCGCTGCCGACGTGTGGCGGATTTCAAACCGCGGCAAAACCCCAAGTTGGATCGCTTGCTGGGTGATGGAATACGCGCCGGTGATCACCGCCTGGCTGGCGATGATGGTCGCCGCGGTCGCGAGCGCCACCAGCGGCAGCAGCATCGATTCCGGCACAAGCCGATAAAATGAGTTCTCGATGGCTTCGGGATGTGTCAGTACCAGCGCGCCCTGCCCGAAATAATTGATCACCAGCGCTGGCAGCACCAGGAGAAACCACGCGGTTTGGATCGGGCGGCGACCGAAGTGCCCGAGATCGGCATACAG
Organism: uncultured Alphaproteobacteria bacterium; assembly: GCA_963731585.1. Taxonomy (GTDB): domain Bacteria; phylum Pseudomonadota; class Alphaproteobacteria; order Rhizobiales; family Xanthobacteraceae; genus CANKHA01. The sequence continues at coordinate 847,860 of CAVSWC010000013.1, read as the reverse complement.
CGCTTCGCTGCCGGTAACGGCGAGGAAAACCGCCCCAAGCGTCACCAACCCGATGGTGCCGTAACCCATGAGGAAAGTGACAGCATAGACAGGGTTGATCGCCAGGAGCACTCCTGGATCGTCGGCGATATGCATCCCGCCAATCACCGCCATGACCAAAAACCAAACCACGGTGATGGGTCCGAACAGCGCGGAAACTTTGCCGGTGCCGTAGGATTGCACAGCGAACAGGGCGGCGAGGATCACAAAAGTCAGCGGCAGCACGAAGGGCTCGAAGGCCGGCGTCGCCACCTTCAAGCCTTCCACCGCCGAGAGCACTGAAAGCGCCGGCGTGATCAGCGAGGAGCCGTAGAACATGGCTGCCCCTACCATGCCAAGCATCAGCACAACCGGCGTCCGCCGGCCCAGTGCGCGGAAGGCGAGCGCGGTCAGCGAGAAAGTGCCGCCTTCGCCGTTATTGTCGGCCCGCAGGAGGATCAGCACGTATTTCAGGGTGACGACAAGGATCAAGGCCCAGAGAATGAGCGACAGCACGCCGAGCACGATTTCCCGGTCGACAGTGCCACTGCCGGCGGCGGCCTTCGCGGCCTCGCGAAACGCGTATAGCGGACTGGTTCCGATGTCTCCGTAAACAACCCCAACACTGCCAAGCGTGAGCTTCCAAAAATTCGATTTGCGCGGCCGTGGATGGGCCGACTCCGTCGCGGCCTCCTGCGGCAGCGTCTCTGGGCTCTTTGTCATGGATCGGGTAGATCTCGCCGCAGCGGAAGGGGACCGGCCTTATATCACCGGCTTTTGGCGGGCACCACGGACTTCCCTGAAGTCTTTTTGCCGACTTTGGTGCGTTGCAGAGCCGGAACAGACTGACCGCACGCGCGAAAGCCAGGCTCAATTTGGATATTTGCTGTCCAATCGAAAAATTGTCTGGCTGGAGCGCTGAGATATCAGTGACGCGTGTTGGGACGAACCTCTTGCGGACGTTCCGGCGTTTCGATTGCGCGCGGGTCCGGCTCAACCGCTGGCGCCTCCGCCTGCGCATCCGGGACAGAGGTAACGTCGCCCGCCGCTTTGCGCTGATACGACCGCCATCCAAACGGCAACGATGCCAGATAGAGCAGCGTGCCGACGGTGAGCACTTCCCACGGATAACTGATCAGCAGCGCAAAGAAGACAACGATCGCCGCGAAAACCGGCAGCAGCATCTCCGGCGGCACGCGCTGGCCCACGCGTTTGCCGGAGAACACCGGAACGCGGGAAACCATCAGGCCGGCTATCGTCAGCGTATAAAGCAACGTCAGGACAGCGGGCGCCTTGAAAAAGCCAAGCAGGCTAATGTAGATCGGCAATAGCACGACCAACGCGCCCGCCGGGGCCGGCATGCCGGTGAAATAATTGGCCGCCCATGCCGGCTTGTTCGGGTCGTCGATCATCACGTTGAACCGCGCAAGCCTCAGCGCCGCGCAGATGGCAAAAACCATCGCTCCGATCCAGCCGACATTGCCGATATCCTTCAGCCCCCAAAGATAAAGGAAGAGCGCCGGCGCGCAGCCGAAATTCATGAAGTCGGCAAGGCTGTCCAGTTCCGCCCCGAATTTTGACTGACCCTTGATCAGGCGCGCAAGACGGCCATCGATGCCATCCAGCGCCGCTGCAAAGACGATCGCATAGAGCGCCAGCTCCAGCTTGCCTTCGAATGCGAGCCTGATGCCGGTCAGGCCCACGCAAAGCGCCAGCAAGGTAACGAGATTGGGAAGCAGCATACGAACCGGCACGGGCCGGAAGCGGCGGCGCTTGCTCTCGGGGAGCTCTGGATCAAGAGGCGTGAATGCCATTTTGTCCAACATAGCTGTTTTTACGCGATGTCGCCAGCGAGTGAGGTAATGTAGTTAAGCAATCAATCGACCCGGAAGTTCCTGTCGTTTTGTGTCACGCGCAGGTCGGCGATCACGGTTTCGCCTGCGACAGCCCGTTGTCCCCGCGCAACCAGAAAGCTTCCGCCGGCCGGCAAATATACGTCGACGCGCGAGCCGAAGCGGATCATGCCGAGGCGCTGTCCGGCTTCAACGCTTTGTCCTTCGGTTGTGAAGGAAACGATGCGACGCGCCACCAGGCCAGCGATCTGCACCACCGCGATGCTTACGCCGGGCGCGGCAATGAGAAAGGAATTGCGCTCGTTATCCTCGCTCGCCTTGTCCAGATCGGCATTGAGGAAGACGCCGGCGCGGTAGGCGATGCGCTCGATCCGGCCCGCCAGTGGACTTCGGTTGACGTGACAATCGAACACGCTCATGAAAATGGAGATCCGCGGGAGCGGCGCGTCGCCCATGCCGAGTTCCGGCGGCGGCGGCGCCTGCGTCACCATACTGATGCGGCCATCCGCGGGAGCAACCAGCAGGCCCTCACGCGCGGGTGTCACCCGCGGCGGATCACGGAAGAACAGCGCACACCATACGGTGAGCGCGATTCCGATCCATCCCAACGGCTCCCACAGCCAGAACAATATCAGCGTGGCGAGGGCAAAAATCCCGATGAAGGGATAGCCTTCCTGACGGATGGGAACGAGCTGCGAACGGATGGAGGCGGCGATCGACATCGGACTAGGTTGATCTTTCTTTCCCCGCTCCTTTAGCGGGAGAGGGTGACGCGCGAAGCGCGCCGGGAGAGGGGGATATTTGGTCGCAACCTATAGCTCCAGGCATTCACTACTCTGCCGCATCGGCGGACAATTTGTCGGCTTCAGGCGGAGCGCGCTCGACCTCCGGCGGGTTGCGGTTCTCGCCGCCCTCTTCTTCCTCCGCGCGCGCCAGTTTCTCGCGCGCTTCCTCGGCCTCGCGCTGGCGATTCCACATGCTGGCATAGAGACCGCTGGCCTCAAGGAGCTGGTAATGCGTGCCGCGCTCCACGATCACCCCCTTGTCGAGCACGATGATCTCGTCGGCGGCGACGATGGTAGAGAGCCGATGGGCGATCACCAACGTCGTGCGATTCCTCGACACGCGATCGAGGGCGTCCTGGATGTCTTTCTCGGTATGGCTGTCGAGCGCCGACGTCGCTTCGTCAAGCACCAGGATCGGAGGGCCTTTCAGAATCGTGCGCGCGATGGCGACGCGCTGTTTCTCGCCGCCGGAAAGCTTCAATCCGCGTTCGCCGACTTCCGTCTCGTAGCCTTTGGGGGCAATCCGGATGAAGCCGTCGATCTGCGCCAGGCGCGCGGCTTCCTCGACCTCGGCATCGCTGGCCTCCCATCGGCCATAGCGGATGTTGTAGCGGATGGTGTCGTTGAACAGCACAGTATCCTGCGGCACCATGCCGATGACTTCGCGCAAGGAAGCCTGCGTTACTTCTCGGATATCCTGGCCGTCGATCAGGATTTGCCCGCCGCTAACCTCGTAGAAGCGGAAGAGCAGCCGCGAGATGGTCGATTTGCCTGCGCCAGAAGGACCGACGATGGCGATCGTGCGCCCTGCCGGCACTTCGAAACTCAAGCCCTTCAGAATGGGACGCGCCGGCTCGTAGGAAAAAGAGACATTCTCGAAGCGGATCACGCCATTGGTCACCTTCAGCGCCGGCGCACCGGGGCAGTCCTTGATTTCGGCTTCACGTCCCAAGATCGAGAACATTATTTCGATGTCGATGATGCCCTGTTTGATCTCGCGATAGATCATCCCCATGAAATTCAGCGGCTGGTAAAGTTGGATCATCATGGCGTTGATCATGACAAAGTCGCCGATGGTTTTGGTGCCGTTGTTAATTCCGGTGACGCACAGCACCATCGTGGCGGTAAGCCCCATGGCGAAAATCGCCGCCTGCCCGGCATTGAGCACCGCGAGCGAGACGTAGGAATTCACGCTCGCGGCTTCATAGCGCTCCATGGATTTGTCATAGCGCTTGGCTTCGCGCTGCTCGGCGCTGAAATATTTCACCGTTTCATAGTTGAGCAGCGAGTCGATCGCTTTTGTATTGGCGTCACTGTCGCTCTCGTTCATCTTGCGCCGAATGCCGATACGCCATTCGGTCGCGTAATAAGTATAAGAGGTGTAGAGCACGATGGTGGCGAAGATCACCGCCACGTAACGCCAGTCGAACATGTAGAGCAGCACGCCGACGATCATCAGCAGCTCGATGATGGTGGGCGCGGCCTGCAGGATCACCATCCGAACGATGGTCTCGATGCCGTTGCGCCCGCGTTCCAAAACGCGCGTCAAACCGCCGGTCTTGCGCTCGAGATGGAAGCGCAGCGACAGCTCATGCATGTGCTTGAACGTCATCAGCGCGAGATTGCGCACCGCGTTCATCGCCACCTTGGCGAACATGCCGTCGCGCGCCTGAGTGGTCAGCGCCATCACGATGCGGGTCAGACCATAAGCGATTGTCCAGACCACCCCGGCGACGACGGCCCAATTGGCCCAAGGCAGGTCAAATGGCGCACTTGGTTGCCCGGTCAGCGCGTCGGTGGCCCATTTGAAGGTGAAAGGCACGGCGATGGTCGCCAGCTTGGCGACCAGCAACAGCGCCATGGCGATCGTGACCCGCGCTTTTAGGTCGGGGCGGTCGGAAGGCCAGATATAGGGCCAGAGACGGCGCACAGTCTGCAGCAGGGTGCCGTCGCCGCCTTCCCCGGAAACGTCGCGCTTTAGCGACTGAATAGATCGAACCTGGATATCGCTCATGCCCTGCCTAATGCGCGCCAGCCTGCGCGTGAGGCAGACCGCTGACCATTCATATAAGGGATTTCCGGGGAAGGTCACGCGACAAAGCGGCATCATCGTGGCCTTGCGGAACCGTATTGACGGCCGCGGCGTTACTGCACCCCACCTTGACGCTCCCTAGAGGGGAATGCCACATCCGAATCATGAGCATGCTTCGAACTATCTGTGTCTATTGCGGCTCCGGCCCGGGCAAAAACCCCGCCTTCGTCAAAGCCGCGCGCAAATTCGGACAAATCCTGGCGGAAAACGACATCGGCCTGGTCTATGGCGGCGGCTCCATCGGGCTGATGGGTGAGCTCGCCAAATCGGTGCTCAAGCACGGCGGCAAAGTCACTGGCGTGATCCCGGAATTTCTGATCGCACGCGAGCGCATGCTGGAGGAGGCGCAGGAAGTGGTCGTGACCAAAGACATGCACGAGCGCAAGCGGATCATGTTCGAGCGTTCTGACGCCTTTGTCGCATTGCCGGGGGGCGTCGGCACACTGGAAGAAACGGTCGAGCAGCTCACATGGTCACAGCTCGGCCGGCATAAAAAACCAATTCTCGCCGCCAACATCGAGCATTTCTGGGATCCGCTCTCTGTATTGTTCGACCACATGGAAAAGCTGGAATTCATCCGGCCCGGCTTGACGGTGAAGCTTCTGGTCGCCGATTCTGTCGAGGAAATTCTGCCGCGCCTTCGCGCGGCGCTTGCGCCGGTTCCGCCCGAAGAAAAGAAAATGAAGGCGGTCGCGCCCGAACGGATGTGAACTACGCTCGCGGCACGCCGCCGTCCGCGGCATCGCTGCCATGGAACATGCGAGCGATGCCGGCCGCCGCCGCAGCCGCCTCGCAATTCGAGCAAGGCCGTGACGTTGAATAGAGCACACAGCCTCTCAGGTCCGAACTGCCCAGCCGCGCCTGCGCCGCGCGCATTGCTTCCCGCTCGGCATGCGCCGTCCAATCCTTGCGCGTAATCACGCGGCTTGGTCCAAAGCCGATGATGCGGCGGTCTTTGACGACGACCGCGCCAAAAGGCTGGTCGCCCGCGCGCTGCGGCTTTGTCTTTCATCCGGAACGCCGCCTCGATGAATTCCTGATGCTCGGCCGGCGCCGCTTTGGCGCGCGGCGCGAGCAAGGCCACTGCCGCAATCGCCAACACGGCCCGGCGCGTGCAGGCGCAGGTTTCCAGGCTGCTCAGCCATCCGGTCGTTGCGCGTCGCTTGTGCATGGCGGCCTTCCTTTAAGCCGGCGCCCCGCTCTTGATCAGCTTGTAAATGATGGAATCCATCAAGGCCTGGAATGAAGCGTCGATGATGTTGGGCGAGACGCCGACAGTGGTCCAGGTCTCGTTATTCTCATCTTTGCTTTCGATCAAAACCCGGGTGACGGCTTCGGTACCGGAATTGAGGATACGGACGCGGTAATCCGTCAGCTCGAGATGTTCGATATAACGCTGGTATTTTCCCAAATCCTTGCGCAGCGCCACGTCGAGCGCATTGACCGGGCCGTTGCCCTCCCCGGCCGAGATCAGCGTTTCATGGCCGAGTTTCACTTTCACAATGGCGCTCGAAACGGCCACGCGCTCGCCTTTCGCATTGATGCGGTGCTCGACGTTCACATCGAAGCGCTCGACGGTGAAGAAATCCGGCACCTTCCCCATCACACGCCGGGCCAGCACGTCGAATGAGGCGTCTGCCGATTCATAGGCATAGCCGGCGGCCTCGCGGCTCTTCACTTCTTCCAGCAACCGCCCGATTCGGGGGTCGTCCTTGTCGACCTTGATTCCGATCCGCTCCAGCTCCGCCAGCACATTGGCGCGGCCGGCCTGATCCGACACCAGAAGCTTGCGCCGGTTGCCCACGCTTTCCGGCGCCACGTGCTCATAGCTCTTTGCCCGTGTCGGCTCGCGCTGGCCGCCATTCTCAATATGCTCGGCGCTGGCAAGATCAGTCTCCAGCTCTTTCACGATCGCAGAAGCATGAATTCCAGCTTTGGTGGCGAAGGCGCTCTCGCCCACATAAGGCGCGTGCCGGTTGGGGGCGCGGTTGAGCAGCTCGTCGAGCGCATGCGAAACCTGGGTGAGCTTCTTGAGCTTCTGCTCCGACACTGCGATCTCGAACTGCTCCGCGTATTCGGGCTTCAACTTCAGCGTCGGAATGATGGAAACCAGATTGGCATTGCCGCAGCGCTCTCCCAATCCATTGAGCGTGCCCTGGATCTGCCGCGCGCCCGCGCGCACCGCGGCGAAGGAATTCGCCACCGCCTGCTCGGTATCGTTATGCGCGTGGATGCCCACGTGATCGCCGGGAATGTGCTTCACAACCTCGCCGACGATCATTTCGACCTCATGCGGCAGCGTGCCGCCATTGGTGTCGCACAGCACCACCCAGCGCGCGCCTTGCTCATAGGCGGCCTTGGCGCAGGCCAGCGCGTATTTTGGGTTAGCCTTGTAGCCATCGAAGAAATGCTCGCAGTCGAGCAGCACCTCCCGACCCTTGGCATTTGCGGCCTTTACGCTGTCGCGGATGGAGGCGAGATTCTCTTCCTCCGTGGTCTGCAGCGCCACGCGCACGTGATAGTCCCAGGATTTTGCGACGAAGCAGATCGCATCGGCCTTGGCCGCCAGCAGCGCCGCAAGGCCGGGATCGTTCGAGGTGGAGCGGCCGGGCCGCCGCGTCATGCCAAAAGCGGTAAAAATACTTTGCAACGATCGGCGCTGCGAAAAGAACTCTGTGTCGGTCGGGTTCGCCCCTGGATAGCCGCCCTCGATATAATCGATGCCGAGGTCGTCCAGCATGGCCGCGATCGCCATCTTGTCGGCCAACGTGAAGTCGACGCCGTTCGTCTGCGCGCCGTCGCGCAGCGTGGTGTCGAACAGATAGAGCCGTTGCTTCGGCATCGGTCCTCACAATATTCCGAAGACGTAGAGCGCGATGGCCGCGCCGATCAGAAGGACGACAACCTTGAGCGCGATGTAGTAGATCCAGTGGCGCGGGAACGGCGTTTCCGGTTGTTTCATGGGTTGCTCCCTTTGCCGCCCAGATTCTTTTCCATGGTCGTGTTGGCGAGCCATTCATCGCCCCGCAGCACCGTATTGCGCCGCTGGGCGACGAAGCCGCGGTGCTGGAAGAAGGCGCTGGCGCTGTCGCTCGCTTCCACGGTCAGCTTGGAAGCGCCGCGCGCAGCGGCGAGCTTCTCCACCGCATCGTAAAGCATGGTGCCAACGCCCTGCCCGGCGGCGGCCGGATGCACGTAGAGCATCCCGATTCGCTCCCGCCCTTCAAGCGAGATAAACCCGACCGGCGAGCCGTTCAGGGTGCCGACCAGCGTAAGCTGCTCGCCAAGGCGCTCGGCAAAGGCTTGCTGGTCATCGGCAGCAGACGCCCAGGCTCCTTGCTGCGCCTCGCTATAATCCTCGGTCGTCAGTTCCTCGATGCTGGCGCGGAAGATTTCTGCCAGCAGCGGCGCGTCAGCCGGCAGATAGGGCCGCAGGCCCGCCTTCGGATGCGCCGACGGCCATCATCGGGCGATCTCCCAGGTGGTGCCGTCCTTGGAATCCTTCAGCACCACGCCCATGGCGGCGAGTTCGTCGCGGATACGGTCGGATTCGGCGAAGTTCTTGGCCTTGCGCGCCGCCAGACGGGATGACACCAGCCGCTCGATCTCCGCGTCGGAAATTTCCAGCTTGCGCGCATGCTGCGCCTTCCAGGCGGCATAAGCCGCGCCGCGCACACCGAGAAAACGCAGCGTCCCGGCCAACGATTTATGGCCTGCACGGTTTCGCAACGCGTGCATTTCGGCGATCACCTGCGGCGTATTCAGGTCGTCCAGCAATGCCTCGACAATTGAAGGCGCCGGCCGGTCTTCTGCCTCATCCGCCGCAGCATCGAGCCAGCTGGCGAGCGCCTTATCCGCGGCTTTCGAGATTTTTCAGCGTCCAATTGATTGGCTGACGATAATGCGTGCCGAGCATCGCGACGCGGATCACGTCGCCCGGCCAGTCGGCGAGCAATTCGCGGATGGTGACGAAATTGCCCGCCGACTTTGCCATCTTCTCGCCTTCGACCTGCAGGAAGCCGTTGTGCATCCAGATAATTCGCCATCACGCCGGTATGGAAGGCGCAGCGCGATTGCGCGATCTCGTTCTCGTGATGCGGAAACACGAGATCAATGCCGCCGCCGTGGATGTCGAAAGTCTCGCCGAGATGCTTCCATGACATGGCGGAACATTCGATGTGCCAGCCCGGGCGCCCCGGCGTCTTGATGCCGGCCGGCGACGGCCAGGACGGCTCGCCTTCCTTCGACGGCTTCCACAGCACGAAATCCATCGGGTCGCGCTTGTAGGGCGCGACCTCCACACGCGCGCCGGCGATCATGTCTTTCAGCGGAACGCTTCGACAGTTCGCCATAATCCGGCATCGACGGCACGCTGAACAGCACATGCTCCTCGGCGGCATAGGCGTGACCGGAGGCGACCAGCCGCTCAATCAGCGTCTTCATCTCCTCGATATGTTCGGTCGCGCGCGGCTCCAGCGTCGGCGGCAGGCAGCCGAGCGCCGCGACATCTTCCTTGAAATTCTGGTAGGTGGTCTCGGTGAGTTCGCGGATCGAAATCCCGCGCTCCGCCGCGCGCGCATTGATCTTGTCGTCCACGTCGGTGATGTTGCGCACGTAAGTCACATGCTCGGCGCCGTAGAGATGCCGCAGCAGGCGATAGAGCACGTCGAATACGATGACGGGCCGCGCATTGCCGATATGGGCGAAGTCGTAGACCGTCGGCCCGCAGACATACATGCGCACGCGCGCGGCATCGATCGGCTGAAAAACCCGCTTTTCGCGCGTGAGCGTATCGTAGAGCTTGAGTTCCATCGCTGTCCTTGTCGTTCCCGCCGCGCGCTGCCGTTCGACGAAAATGCCAAAATGTCGCCGCCCGGCCTGCTGGCCGGGCATCCATTTTCTTCGGAGCGGAGAGAAAAGGCGGCCTCAGCCAGCGGTGAGCTAGCTAATAATTTCCCGGCAAATGCCGATCTGGAGGCAACCGCGCTTCATGGGCCGGAAGAATGAGCAAGCCGGGGGTTGGCGTCAAGTCCCGCCAAAGGCGTGTTTTTTGGGGATTTTAGCTGTCACCAAGCTCCCGCGCCCTGCAACTCGGTCAACGATCTCTCAAAGCTTTCCTCGCATTCTTCGGCAACAGCTGCGACGACTTTTGACGGGCGAATCGGTTCCCGGCTTCGCCCGACAACGCGCGGAAACCGGCCCGGAAGCAGGCGCTTCATGGAACCCCACGGAACCGGAAAAAGCGCGGAACCAACCAGCGTGATGGCCGTTCCTCAACGGCTTACACTGTCGGGGGCCAACTGAGAGAGATACGCAATGTCAGTCGTGCGCGCCATGTTTCGCTCCCACCCCGAACATCCGGCTCACTCCGACGCGATCTCGGCTTGCATCGACGCTTGCTCGCTCTGCGTGGAGACCTGCACGGCCTGCGCGGATGCCTGCCTCTCGGAAAAACACGTCGAAACCTTGATATCCTGCATCCGACTGAATCTGGACTGCGCGGCCGTGTGCGCCGCCACCGGCAGCGTCATGGCGCGGGCGAATAAGGCGGGGAACCGCCAGCCGCTGGAGGCCCAGCTGACGACCTGCATCGCGTTTTGCCGCGCCTGCGCCAGCGAATGCAGCCGCCACGCGGATAAGCACAAACATTGCCGAGTGTGTGCCGATGCCTGCACAAGTTGCGCAGAGTGCTGCACCCAGATGCTGTCGACCCTGCGGATGCCGGCCTAATCAGGCCGAGTATCCTAATACCACCGCCCTATATGACTGCGCCATGATTTTGACGCAGCGGCGCGGGCAATTGCCCGCGTCAGGGGGGCTGGCCGGTGAAACTTTATTCCTATTTCCGCTCGTCCGCGGCTTATCGCGTACGTATTGCGCTCAATCTCAAATCCGTCGCCTACGAGATCATCCCCGTCCATTTGCGAAAAGACGGCGGCCGCCACCGCGGCGCAGAATATCGGGCAATTAACCCGCAGATGCGGGTCCCTTCCCTGAAGCTGCAGGACGGCGAGGTGATCGTTCAGTCGCTCGCCATCATCGGCTATCTAAACGAAATCTATCCGCAGCCGCCTCTCCTGCCGGCAGACCCAATCGCACGCGCGCGCGTACGTGCGGTTTCGCAGATCATCGCCTGCGATATCCATCCGCTGAACAACCTCGGCACGCTGCAATACCTGAAAAATGAAATGGGCCAGGACCAGGCTGCCATCGATGCCTGGTATCACCACTGGGTGATTTCCGGGTTCGAGGCGATCGAGAAAATGATCCAGCCCGGTCCTTACGCTTTTGGTTCGCAGCCGGGACTAGGCGACATTTGCCTTGTTCCGCAGGTCAACAATGCGCGCCTCTTGAAGGTGCCGCTCGATGCTTTTCCCAAGATCACCGCGGTGAACGAGGCCTGCCTCAAGCTGCCGGCCTTTGACAAAGCGCGGCCGGAGAATCAACCCGATGCTGAATAAGGCCTTCATAACCTTCCGGCTCGCTCGCGCAGGCGGAATCCGCTATAAACTGGTTCGGGGGAACGACAGATGCGCGTTTTTGGGCTCTTCGCCGATCTCGTTCCCTTGCGCTCGACGAGCGCCGACATACGGACAACCTTTGCTGATGAATATCGCCATGCAAAAACTTAGTCTCGGTGTCTGCGCGGCAATGCTGCTCATTGCCTCGGCGCTGCCTGCGCCGGCGCAGAATTTCTCCGCTCCGCCGGGTACCGCGGGACGCAACCCGGTCTGCCTACGGCTGGAAACACAGCTTGCCGCTGTCGATCGCGGCACCGCCGATCCCGCCCGCGCCGAGCAGATCCGGCGCTATGAAGACGCCGCCAACAAGCAGCAAGCCGAGTTTGACAAGCTGGTGGCGCAATCGCGTCGGATGGGCTGCCAGGGCGTGGGATTTTTCTCGCTGTTCAGCGGCCAGCCGCCGCAATGCGGCCAGATCAACAATCAAATCCAGCAGATGCGGTCCAATCTCGATCAAATCCTCGGCACGCTGCAACAGCTGCAAGGCAACACCGCGGGGCGCGAAGGCCAGCGCCGCTCGGTGCTGGTAGCACTCGCCGAAAACGATTGCGGACCGCAATATCGCACCGCGGCGGCGCCGCAACAGCGCGGTTTCTTCGACACGCTATTCGGGCCGGGCACCGGGTCGGACTCTATCTTGGCGCCGGTTGAGCCCTCCCAGTCGTCGACCTTCCGCACGGTGTGCGTCCGCACCTGCGACGGGTATTTCTTTCCGGTTTCCTATTCGACGTCGCCAAGCCGCTTCGCTGGGGACGAGCAGACCTGCCAGCGCATGTGTCCGGCGGCGGAAGTCCAGTTGTACACCTATCGCAATCCGGGAGAGGAAATCGCGCAGGCGGTATCGCTGCACGGTCACCCCTATTCCGACCTGCCGACCGCCTTCGCTTACCGCAAGGAAGTCAACAAGGCCTGCAGCTGCAAGCGTGCCGGGCAGACCTGGGCGGATGCACTCAAGCAGCTCGACGACAGCACCATCGAGCACGGCGATATCGTCGTTACCGACGAACGCGCCAAGCAGCTGTCGCAGCCGAAACTCGATGCCCAGGGCAAACGCATCGACCCCCGCACAAACAGGCCGGCGCAAACACCCGCCACGGCGCCCGCCACCACTACCTCGGCCGAGCCAACCGCGGCTTCCGGTGAAAAGCGCCAGATGCGGACTGTCGGGCCCACCTTCGTTCCCGCGCGCTAATCAGCTTCTGCCCGTCAAAAATCGAATGCGTCGCCTTTTGCGATGACGCCGGGTTTCAGCAGCGTGAGATCGGGTTCGGGCAGCGGCGCTCCGGAATCGCGGAAACGGTTGGTGATCGGATAGCGGCGGTCGCGGCCGAAATTCTTCAGCGTCACTTTCACGCCCGGCGCCGCCTGGCGGCGTTTGTATTCCGCTAAGTTGACCATGCGGTCCACCTTCTTCACCGTTTCGACATCGAAGCCCGCGGCAGCGATGGTGGCCACCGGCTCCTCCAGCTCGATCAGGCGATAAAGAACAGCGTCGAGGATGTCATAGGGCGGCAGCGTGTCCTGGTCCTTCTGGTCCTCGCGCAACTCCGCCGAGGGCGCGCGCGTTAGGATATTTTCCGGGATCACCGTGCCGCTTGGCCCCAGGGCGCCAACCGGCTTCCAGCGGTTGCGCAGGTGGGAGAGCCTATAGACCTGGGTCTTGTAGAGATCCTTGATCGGATTGAAGCCGCCGTTCATGTCGCCATAGAGCGTGGCATAGCCGACCGACATTTCCGACTTGTTGCCGGTCGTCACCACCATCAATCCTAACTTGTTGGAAATCGCCATCAGAATGACGCCGCGCGCCCGCGCCTGCAGATTCTCTTCCGTGACATCGCGCGGGAGATCGGCGAACAGCGGCTGCAAAACCGCTTCCAAACCCTCGATGGCGGGAGCGATCGGCACCACCTCGTAACCGATGCCGAGTGCTTTCGCAGCCGACGCGGCGTCCTCGAGCGATTGCTCGGACGTGAAACGATAAGGCAGCATCACGCAGCGCACGCGATCCGCCCCGAGCGCGTCGACCGCCATGGCCGCGCAAATCGCCGAGTCCACGCCGCCGGACAGCCCGAACACGACGCCCTTGAAGCCGTTCTTGTCGACGTAATCGCGCAGCCCGAGCACGCAGGCGGCGTAGTCCGACTGGTCGCGGTCGTCCAGTTTTTCCATCGGCCCTTCGACGCAGCGCCAGGTGTTCCCTAACGCGCTCCCAATGAACAGTGACCACCGCTTCGCGAAAAGCCGGAAGCTGGAACGCAATGGAACGATCGGCATGCAGGCCGAAGGAGGCACCGTCGAACACCACTTCGTCCTGGCCACCGACCTCATTCAGATAGATCAGCGGCAGGCCATGCTCGGTGACGCGCGCCACGGCGATGTTGAGCCGGATATCGTCTTTGTCGCCCCAGTAAGGTGAGCCATTCGGCACCAGCAGAAGCTCGGACCCTGTTTCAGCCAGGCACTCGACCACTTCCTCGCGCCAGATGTCTTCGCAAATGGGGATGCCGAGCCGCACGCCGCGAAAATTAACCGGGCCCGGCATCGGCCCTGGCGCGAAGACGCGCTTCTCGTCGAACACACCGTAATTCGGCAGATCGACCTTAAAGCGCAGCGCTGAGATGGCGCCGCCGTCGAGCAACGCAACCGCATTGTACAGTTTGCCGTCATCGACCCAGGGCGTGCCGAGGATCAGCGCCGGGCCGCCATCCGCCGTCTCACGCGCCAGGCCCTCCACCGCCGTCCGGCATGCCGCCTGGAAAGCCGGCTTCAGCACGAGATCCTCCGGCGAATAGCCGGCGATGAACAGCTCGGGGAAAATGACGAGATCGGCACCGTCTGCCGCCGCGCGCCTGCGCGCCGCGCGCACCTTTTCCGCGTTGCCGGAAACGTCGCCGACGATCGGATTGAGCTGTGCGAGGGTGATCGCCAGGCGGTTGGCAGGAGGCGCGCTCATGCCGCAGGTCTACCCCGTCCCCCGCGTTATCGGCAATCCCGGAGGCCGCGCGATCAGCAAAAGGGGGCACCTGTTTCGCGGAAAGCAATCACGCTTGCGCTGATTGCGTAGACTTATCTGCGGTTCGCGCTGTCTAAAAGTGTCGCATGATCCATCCGAAAACCGGTTCCCAAGTTTCGGGACATGCGCGCCTAAAGCCCGGCCGCAACTGCAAACGGCTTGGCCGAGGCCGCCCGCTCTTCCTTCAGCAGTTCCGCCAGCAGGAAGGCCATTTCGATCGCCTGCTCGGCATTCAGCCGCGGATCACAGAAGGTGTGATAGCGGTCATTGAGATCGGCATCGCTGATGGCGCGCGCACCGCCCGTGCATTCGGTTACGTTGGTGCCGGTCATCTCCAGATGCACGCCGCCGGCATAGCTGCCTTCCGCCGCATGCACCTCGAAGAAGTGCTTCACTTCCTTCAGGATCGCGTCGAATGGGCGGGTCTTATAGCCGCTGGCCGAGGTGATGGTGTTGCCGTGCATCGGATCGCTCGACCACACCACATTGCGGCCCTCGCGCTTCACGGCGCGGATCAGCGCAGGCAGATGCTCGCCGACATGATCAGCGCCCATGCGGCAGATCAGCGTCAACCGGCCCGGCTCGTTGTCCGGATTGAGGATGTCGATCAGCTTGCAGCAGGCCGTCCGGCGTGCTGGAAGGACCGCATTTCAGGCCGAGCGGATTCTTGATGCCGCGGCAGAATTCGACATGGGCGTGATCGGGCTGGCGCGTGCGGTCGCCGATCCACAGCATGTGACCGGAGGTGCAGTACCAGTCGCCCGAGGTTGAATCGACGCGCGTCATCGCCTGCTCGAAGGGCAGCAGCAGCGCCTCGTGGCTGGTATAGAAACTCCGTGGTGCGCAGCTCAGGGTGGCGCTCGAGATCGAGCCCGCAGGCCTGCATGAAGCCGAGCGCCTCGGAGATGCGATTGGAAAGTTCGGTATAGCGGCGCGACTGCGGCGAATCCTTCACGAAACCAAGCATCCACTGCTGAACGCTCGCCGAGATTCGCGTAGCCGCCCTGCGCGAAGGCGCGCAACAGGTTCAGCGTGGCGGCCGACTGGCGATAGGCCTCGATCTGCCGGCGCGGATCGGGCAGACGGGCGGCCTCGGTGAATTCGATGTCGTTGATGATGTCGCCGCGGTAGGAGGGCAACTCCTTGCCGTTGCGCTTTTCGGTCGGCGTGGTGCGCGGCTTGGCGAACTGGCCCGCGATGCGTCCGACCTTCACGACCGGCGATGCGGCGGCAAATGTCAGCACCACCGCCATCTGCAGGAAGACGCGGAAGAAGTCGCGGATGTTGTCCGGATGATGTTCCTTGAAGCTCTCGGCGCAATCGCCTCCCTGCAGCAGGAAAGCTTCGCCTGCCGCGACCTGGCCGAGCGTGCGCTTCAGCCGGCGCGCCTCACCTGCGAAGACGAGCGGGGGAAAGGTCGAAAGCTGCTTTTCGACTTCCGCGAGCCTCGCCTGGTCCGGATATTCCGGAGCCTGCTGAATGGGTTTTTTGCGCCAGCTATCCGGCGTCCAACGCTCGGCCATGAGCCGATACTCCATGCATCTAAGGCGCCCGCAGGCGGCCTGGCAAAGGGGATGCGCGCTTATATACGCTTGAGGGATTAAAAAGCCAGAAACTTTGAGTTCGCGGCTGGCGTGACCAAGCCCCTAGTCGCGATTTTCGGCCTATTTCGCAGCCTTTGCGAAGCTCTCGGCCTTGTCGCGCATGGTCACCAGTTCCTCGGCCGCGGTCGGATGCAGGGCCATCACCGCATCGAAATCCGCCTTGGTCGCCTTCATCTTCACTGCAATGCCCACCGCCTGGATTATCTCCGCCGCGTCGGGCCCCACAAGATGCACGCCCACCACCCTATCGGTGTCGCCATCGACCACGAGCTTCATGAAAGTACGGGTGTCGCGCGCGGCCACCGTCGCCCGCATCGGCCGGAACGTGGTCTTGTAGATGTCGACCTTGGCAAGCCGCTCGCGCGCCTTCGCTTCGGTGACGCCTATTACGCCAACTTCCGGTGTTGAGAAAACCGCGGTCGGAACATCTTCGTGATCGACCGCCATCGGCTTTTTTCCAAATACCGTATCGGCGAAGTAATGACCTTCGCGAACTGCGACCGGCGTCAGGTTTATCCGGTCGGTGACATCGCCCACCGCATAGATATTCGGCACGGAACTCTGCGAGAATGCGTTGACGGCGATCGCTCCCTTTTTGTTTCGCTTCACGCCGGCTGCTTCCAGGCCGAGGCCTTCCACGTTCGGCCTTCGCCCGACCGCGAACATGACGCGGTCGGTTTCGATCGTCGCGCCGTCCGACAGTTTGGAGTAATAGCCCTCCGCGCTCGCCTTCACGGCCTCCACCGTCGTGCCGGTGAGGACCTTGATGCCCCGGATTCTCCAATTCCATGCGCAGGTGCTCGCGCACATCGTCGTCAAAGCCGCGCAGGATATTTTCGCCGCGGTAGAGCAGCGTCACCTTGGAGCCAAGGCCCGCGAAAATCCCCGCGAATTCGACGGCGATATAGCCGCCGCCCTGGATCAGGATGCTTTTCGGCAATTCCGGAAGATCGAAAGCCTCCTTCGAGGAGATGACATGCTCAAGGCCGGGAATGTCGTCGCCCAGCGTCGCGCCGCCACCGGTCGCGATCAGGATATATTTGGCGCTGACTTTGCTGCCGTCGGCCAGCCGGACCGTATGCGCGTCTTCCAGCACCGCGCGCTGTCGCATCAGCTTCGCGCCTGCGCGCTCCAGCGTGGTGACATAGGCGCGCTCCAGCCGCGCGATCTCCGCGTCCTTGTTGGCGATCAGGCTCGGCCAATGGAAGGTCGGCTGCGGCACCGTCCAGCCGTAGCCAGCTGCGTCGACGAAGTCGTCGGCATAGCGCGAGGCATATACCAGCAGCTTCTTGGGAACGCAGCCGCGAATGACGCACGTGCCGCCGACGCGGTCTTCCTCCGCGATCATCACCCGCGCGCCATATTCGCCCGCGATGCGTGCTGCACGAACGCCGCCCGAGCCAGCACCGATGATAAAGAGATCGACGTCGTATTCGGCCATCGTCGCCAACTAACGCTCGACTACACGCAGGCCCCCGGGGCCGGCGAGGATAGCGGTTTGCGCCAATCCGATGAACAGGCCGTGCTCGACAACGCCTGGAATGGCCGAAAGACGCGCGGCCAGCGCCTGCGGATCCGGCGATGTGCTGGAGCGCAGCATCGAGAATCCAGTTGCCGCTATCCGTGCAGAAGGTCTTGCCTTCCTTGTCACGCCGCAACAGCGCCGGGCCGGGAGCGCCGGCGGCAGCGGCTGCCGCCTCGATCTTCACGCGCGTCGCGGTGAGCCCGAACGGCACAACTTCGATTGGCAGGGGAAATCGCCCGAGCGTGGCCACCCACTTGCTCTCCTCGGCGATGACGATCATGCGCGCCGAGGCCGCAGCCACAATCTTTTCCCGCAGCAGTGCGCCGCCGCCGCCTTTGATTAAGGTGAGGCCGGGGCCGATCTCATCGGCGCCGTCGATGGTCAGATCGAGTTGCGGCGTTTCATCCAACGTCGTGAGCGGGATGCCCAGGCGCTCGGCCTGCGCGCGCGTCGCCTCTGACGTCGGCACGCCGACCACTTGGCAGCCTTCGCGCATGCGTTCCGCCAGCAACTGCAAAAAGTGTTTCACGGTCGAGCCGGTACCCAGCCCAAGCCGCATGCGCGGCTCTACGAACTGCACACGCACGCGCGGCGGCTTCTCGTTTCTGCGCTTCGGGGTCCATCTCGGTCCAGGGAGCTCTCATGCGGGTGCTTCGTTCTACCGGGCTTCGCCGCCGCGTCATAGCCGAAAAGGGCAAGCGATCCGGCGATATCGCGGGAAAATACGGCGCGCATCCTTGCCTTAGCTTCATGCAGCGGCTAGCGATCAGCATCATGGCCGCCACGAATTCCGCCCCTACAATTGTTTTCGATCTGGACGGAACGCTGGTGGATACCGCGCCCGATCTTGTCGACACCCTCAATACCATCCTCGCGCGCGAAGGCCTGCCGCCGGTGCCCTTTGAGAGGGCGCGCAACATGATCGGCGGCGGGGCAAGAACTCTGATCGAGCGCGGCTTGCAGGCGGAAGGTCGGCCCGGCATCGCCGCCGAGGTCGATCGTCTCTACACAGATTTCGTCGCTCATTACGGGGACCATCTGGCCGACCGCTCGCAGCCTTTTCCAGGCGCTATCGCTGCAATCGAGCAGCTCGCCGCGCGCGGCTGCCGCTTCGCGATCTGCACCAACAAGTTGGAATGGCTGTCGGTGCGTCTGCTGGAAGCGCTTGGCATCTCCGGGCATTTCGCCGCCATCTGCGGGCAGGACACCTTTGGCGTGCAGAAGCCCCACCCGGAGATTTTGCTGCAGACCATTCGCAAGGCAGGTGGCCAATCGGGCCGCGCGGTGATGGTTGGCGACAGCATCACCGACGTCAAGGTCGCCAGAGCGGCCAAGGTGCCGGTGATAGCGGTGGATTTCGGCTATACGGAAACGCCGGTTTCCGCCCTCGACCCGGACGTGGTAATCGGCGATTTTGGTAAGCTGCCTGCGGCGGTAGACAGTTTGTTTGGTTTCAATCACTGAGCCCGGCCTTTATTTCGCCGGATATTGGGATGGAAACTGACAGGTGACTTTGTTCGGGAAACGTTAACTAGAATTGGCTATTTCGTATTTGGAATGTGTTCAGCTGCGTTTTACCGCTGAAACGCTGGCGAACTGGCCCCATTCTGGCCAGACTAGAGGACGGCCCCGGCGCCTTTCCCTTCGCTTGTGTTGAGAGCCCCCGAAAGCGGCCCCGCCGCTCAATCGACGGTACCGACATGAACCGAGTTTTCGTGATCGCGGCCTCTGGCCTGGCCCTTGCCGGCTGCACGTCCGGCAGCGGAACTGACTGGTTTCCCAAATTCGAGCCGGCGCCGGTCAGTATCCAGTTCCAGTCGGAGCCCGCAGGCGCCGAGGCCAAGACCTCCACGGGAGGAAGCTGCCAGACCCCCTGCGCCCTCAGCGTGCCTCCGGACAAGGAATTCTCGGTCACCTTCTCGCTCGCCGGCTACCAGCCGCAGAGCGTTCCCGTCCAGTTGACCAAGCCGCAAGGGATCGAAACCGCGCTGCAGCCCAATCCGGTTGCGGTGGAACTGGCCGCCGCCCCCGAACCCCGCCCAAGGGCAAACCAGCCCGGAGATCCGCGACCGCTGCCGCCGCGCGAAGCCTGCGGCGGCCAGACCCGCTGCGCCGCGCCCTGCTGCGCCGCGCCCTGCTGCCGCTGCTCCCGCACCTGCCGCCCCCGCCCCTGCGCCTGCCGTCACTGCGCCGGTGACGGATCCCTGGCCTCCGGTCCGCTAAGCTCCCAGGACGGTCAAATCTGCTAAAGTTCAGGCCGCTGCAAGGCGGCCTTGGCTATATGCATGAGCTACTGGACGATATGGCGGTTATCCGCCAGAACTCCCCATATAAAAGGCTCTCCGAAAACAGGCGGCGAAGGCATCAGCATGGCCGAAGGCGTGCATCTCGCGGACTTGGACGATCGCGGAAATCCCGCGACCCAGAGCCATGATCGACCCGTTCGGGCGGGCGATCTCCTATCTGCGCGTCTCGGTGACCGACCGCTGCGACTTCCGCTGCGTCTATTGCATGTCGGAGAACATGTCCTTCCTGCCCAAGGCCGATCTCCTCACCCTGGAAGAGCTGGATCGGCTTTGCACCGCCTTCATCGTCAAGGGCGTGCGCAAGCTGCGCCTCACCGGCGGCGAGCCGCTGGTGCGGCGCGGAATCATGACGCTGTTCTCCTCGCTCTCGCGGCATCTGCGCGCGGGCGCGCTCGACGAGCTGACGCTGACCACCAACGGCTCGCAGCTGCCGAAATACGCCGCCGAGCTGAAGGACTACGGCGTCAAGCGCATCAACGTGTCGCTCGACACGCTCGATCCCGACAAATTCCGCGCCATCACCCGCTGGGGCGAGCTCGACAAAGTGATCGCCGGCATCGACGCGGCGCAGGCCGCCGGCCTGCAGGTGAAGATCAACGCCGTGGCGCTGAAGGGCGTCAACGAAGACGAGATGCCCGCGCTGGTCGAATGGGCGCATGGCCGCGGCATGGACCTGACCTTGATCGAGGTGATGCCGCTCGGCGACGTCGGCGAAGGCCGGCTCGAGCAATATCTGCCGCTGTCGATGGTGCGCGCGCGGCTGGCCGAGCGCTTCACGCTCGAAGACATCGACTACCGCACCGGCGGCCCGGCGCGTTACACGCAGGTGAAGGAAACCGGCGGCCGGCTCGGCTTCATCACGCCGATGACGCATAACTTCTGCGAAAGCTGCAACCGCGTGCGCATCACCTGCACCGGCACGCTGTACATGTGCCTCGGCCAGGAAGATGCCGCCGACCTGCGCGCGCCGCTGCGCGCCTCCGAAGGCAATGAACTCCTCTATCGCGCCATCGACGATGCGATCTTGCGCAAGCCCAAGGGGCATGACTTCGTCATCGACCGCCGTCACAAGCGCCCTGCCCTTGTCCGCCATATGAGCGTGACCGGCGGCTGATTTCCGTCCTGTCGTGCGCACCTTGCCCGCACGGCTGGACTCCGATAAGGTCGCCGAAGAACGCGCGCCTGTACGCGCCGACCATCTGGGGGATGGATTGGGGGGCTTCTCAAACTCAGCCGCGGCATCGACTGGATAAACGCCCAGTTCGGCATCGATCGCCACCTGGCTGGTGCTGATCGCCTGCCTGGTCAGCGCGGGCAATGCCGCCAGCCGCTATCTCTTCAGCGAAAGCTCGAACGGCTGGCTGGAAGCGCAGTGGTACATGTTCGCCGCCATCGTGCTGCTCGGCGCGCCCTATACCTTGCGCATGAACGAGCATGTGCGCGTCGACCTGATCTACGGCTCCGCCAGCGAACGCACGCGCATCTGGATCGACATCATCGGCGGGCTGCTCTTCCTGATCCCGATCTGCGCGATCCTGATCTATTTCACCTGGCCGTGGTTCGTTCAATCCTGGAAGATCCAAGAGGTCTCGCCCAACGCCGGCGGCCTCGTGCGCTGGCCGGTGAAGTTGCTGCTTCCGGTCGGCTTCGGCCTGATGATCCTGCAAGGCATCTCCGAAATCATCAAACGCGTCGCCGCGCTGCTGCATGTGATCGAAGACGATTTCGCGTACGAGAAGCCGCTGCAATGAGCTTCATTCGCGACAACATGGCGCCCCTGATGTTTGGGGGAATGGTGCTGTTCATGTTGATCGGCTATCCGGCGGCTTTCTCGCTCGCCGCTACCGGCTTGTTCTTCGGTTTCATCGGCATCGAGCTCGGGCTCATCCGTCCCGACTTCCTCGGCAACCTCACCTATCAATTGTTCGGCGTGCTCTCGAACGATTTGCTGCTGGCGATCCCGTTCTTCACCTTCATGGGCGCGATCCTCGAACGCAGCGGCCTGGCGGAGGACCTGCTGGACTCCATCGGCCAGCTGTTCGGCCGGGTGCGCGGCGGACTGTCCTATGCGGTGATCATCGTCGGCGCGATTCTTGGCGCCGATCACCGGCACCGTGGCCGCCTCGGTGATCGCGATGGGCGTGATCGCGATGCAGCCGATGCTCAAGCACGGCTATTCCGTGCGCCATACCATGGGCGTGATCGCCGCCTCCGGCACCATCACCCAGCTCATTCCGCCGTCGCTCGTGCTGATCGTCCTGGCCGACCAGCTCGGCCGCTCGGTCGGCGACATGTATGCCGGCGCGATCGGCCCAAGCCTGATCCAGATCGCGCTGTTCTGTGCCTTCGTCTTCATCCTCAGCATTTTTCGTCCGAACACGGTGCCCGGCCTTGCCGCGCGGACGCGCGCACCCTGCACGGCTGGGCGCTTGGCGGTGAAATGCCTGCGCGGCATCGTGCCGTCGCTCGGCCTGATCTTCCTCGTGCTCGGCACCATCTTCCTCGGCCTCGCGACGCCGACCGAAGCCGGCGCCATGGGCGCGGTCGGCGCCATCGCGCTTGCCCTGTTCAACCGCACCTTCAGCTATGCGCTGCTCTATCAGGCGATGGCGACCACCATGCGCATCACCGCCATGGTCGTTTTCATCCTGATCGGCGCACGCGTGTTCAGCCTGGTGTTTCAGGGCGTCGGCGGCAAGGAATGGATCGAGAACTGGCTGACCGCGCTGCCGGGCGGACAGATCGGCTTCCTGATCTTCGTCAATCTCTTCATCTTCGTCATCGCCTTCTTCCTCGACTTCTTCGAGATCGCCTTCATCATCATTCCGCTGCTGGCGCCGGTCGCAGCCAAGCTCGGGATCGATCTGGTCTGGTTCGGCGTGCTGATCTGCGCCAACATGCAGACCAGCTTCATGCATCCGCCCTTCGGCTATGCGCTGTTCTATCTGCGCGGGATCGCGCCGCCCGAGATCAAAACCTCGGACATCTATTGGGGCGCGGTGCCGTGGGTCTGCCTGCAGCTGATCCTGGTGCTGATCCTGATCTTCTGGCCGGAATCGGTCACGCTACTGGATCAGCAAGCCGGCGACGCTCGATCCGGACAAGGTATTCGAATTGCAGCAGCTCGGACCTGCCGCCGCCGCTCAATTTCGGGGAGTAGCGCATACATCGTCGAAAGTGGGAACCGGTTTTCGAAAAAATCACATCGAAAACAGCGCGCATCAGCCGCGCGGGCGCGTGCGGATCAGGTAGTTGTCGTAGGAATATTCCGCGACCTGCCACCACAGATACTGATCATTGCGGAAGGCCAGCATGCGACTCCCATGCCGCTCTTGAACGCGGCGATTGGTCTTCGACACCTCGTCATACATTTCCAGTCGCCGCTTTCAGCGAGGCGTCCATCACCGCCGTAGGGAAAGGCCGCATCTGCGTGCCCTGGGCGAGCAGGCGCTTTAGCGCCGGCGGATTGGAGGCGTCGTATTTCGCCAGCATCCAGGCATTGGTCATTTCCGATGCCGTGCGCAGCGATCGATTTGTAGCGTCGGGCGTCAGCTGTTCCCAGCTCTTCAGATTGATGAAGTTGTGCAGCATGGCGCCGCCTTCCCACCAGCCGGGAAAGTAATAGTAAGGCGCGACCTTGCTCAAGCCCGAGCCGTTCGTCGTCATAGGGTCCGGCCCATTCCGCGGCGTCGATGGTGCCCTTCTCCAGCGCCGCATAGAGATCGCCGCCGGCGACCTGCTGCGGCACCACGCCGAGCTTCGCCATCACCAGACCGGCATAGCCGCCGATCCGCATCTTCAGGCCGTTGAGGTCGGCCGGCTCCTTGATCTCCTTGCGGAACCAGCCGCCCATCTGGCAGCCGGTATTGCCGCACGGCAATGCCGTAGACATTGTACTTCTTGTAGAAGCTCATTCATCAGGTCCATGCCGCCGCCGAAGAACATCCAGGCGTTCTGCATGCGGGCATTCAGCCCGAAGGGCACCGCGGTGCCGAAGGCAAAGGTCGGATCCTTGCCGACGTAGTAATAGGAAGCGGTGTGGCACATTTCGACATTGCCGCTCTGCACGGCGTCGAGCGCCTGCAATCCCGGCACGATCTCGCCGCTGGCAAAAACCTGGATCTGGAATTTGTTGTCGGTGGCTTCCGCCACCGCCTTGGCGAAAACCTCCGCACCGCCGTAAAGCGTATCGAGCGATTTCGGATAGCTCGAGGTCAGCCGCCATTTGAGCGCGGGCGAGGACTGGGCGATCGCCGGCTTGGCGAGCGCCGTTGCAGCAAGGCCGGCGCCGGCTGCGGTGAGAAATTGCCGCCGTTTCATGCGCGCGCTCCGAAAATCTTCCGCGTCGCGTCAGCCGCGGCGGCGCGAACGGATCATGAAGTTGTCGTAGCTGAATTCGCCCACCTGCCACCAGATGTATTCCGCATTGCGGAAGTTGACCATCGACTCATAGATATTCTTGAAGTCCGCATTGGCCGCCGCGGCTTCCGCGTTCACTTCGTTGGAAGCCTTCAGGCAGGCGTCCATGGTCGCTTCGGTGAAGGGGCGCAGCTCGACGCCGCTGTTGAGCAGCTTGCGCAAGGCCACCGGATTGCGGGCATCGTATCTCGCCGTCATCTCCACATTGGCGAGGCCGGCTGCCGCCGTCAGCATCGCCTGGTAGCTCTTCGGCAACGCACTCCATTTCGCCGTGTTGATGAAGAAATGCAGCGCCGCGGCGCCTTCCCACCAGCCCGGGTAATAATAATATTTTGCCACACGGTTGAGACCGAGCTTTTCGTCGTCGTGCGGGCCAACCCATTCGGCGGCGTCGATCGTGCCTTTCTCCAGCGCCTGATAGATTTCGCCGCCGGCGAGCTGCTGCGGCACGCCGCCCAGTTTTTCGATGATCTTGCCCGCCCAGCCGCCGATGCGGAATTTCAGGCCTTGGAAATCCGAGGGCTCCCGGA
The DNA here is from genome assembly GCA_963731585.1 of uncultured Alphaproteobacteria bacterium. Lineage (GTDB taxonomy): Bacteria > Pseudomonadota > Alphaproteobacteria > Rhizobiales > Xanthobacteraceae > CANKHA01. The sequence goes on along the minus strand of CAVSWC010000013.1, from coordinate 823,194 downwards.
TCTCCTTGCGGAACCAGCCGCCCATCTGCGTGCCGGTATTGCCGCCCACGAGGCCATAGAGATTGAATTTCTGCCCGAACTCGTTGAGCAGCTTCATGCCGTCGCCGTCATAGAACCAGGCATTCTGCTGGCGCGCATTCAGGCCGAATGGCACAGCGGTATAGAGGCAGAAGGTCGGATCCTTGCCGACGAAATAATATCCGGCGGTGTGGCACATCTCGACCGTGCCGCTCTGCACCGCATCCACCGCCTGCAAGGCGGGCACGATCTCGCCGGCGGCGAAAATCTAAATCTGGAATTTGTTGTCGCTCGCCTCGGCGACGTATTTCGACAAGGTTTCCGCGGCTCCGTAGAGCGTCTCAAGCGATTTCGGAAAGCTCGACGTCAGACGCCACTTGATCGGTGGGCGCCGACTGCGCGATCGCCGGTTTGGCGATGGCTGCCGCGGCGAGCGCCCACGCCGGCCGCTTGCAGAAACTGGCGACGCTTCATCTACCGCCCTCCCTTAAATCCCAATCCACGGCCAAGCTAAATCCGGCCCCGGCGCGCCGCAAGGCAAGGGATGCCGGCACGAAGTTTTATGCTTCGATCACGATTTTCGGCGCGGCGTGGCTGTCGTCGGGCTGGCCGAGCTGATCGCGAATTTTCGCCGCGATGTCGCGATAGATTTTAGCATGCGAGCTGTCCGGCTCAGTCGCCACCACCGGCAGGCCGGCATCCGACTTCTCGCGGATCGTCATGTGCAATGGCACTTCGCCGAGGAACGGCACATTCATGCGCTCGGCCTCGCGACGCGCGCCGCCATGGCTGAAAATATCCGAGCGCTCGCCGCAGCTCGGGCACAGGAAGTAACTCATATTCTCCACGATGCCGAGGATCGGCACATTGACGCGGCGGAACATGGCGACGCCGCGCCGCGCATCGATCAGCGCGAGGTCCTGTGGCGTGGAAACGATCACGGCGCCCTTCAGCGGCACCTGTTGGGCCATGGTGAGTTGCGCATCGCCGGTGCCCGGCGGCATGTCGACCACCATGACGTCAAGCTCGCCCCACTCCACCTCGCGCAACATCTGCGTCAGTGCCGACATCACCATCGGCCCGCGCCAGATCATCGGCGTCTCCTCCTCGATGAGGAAGCCGATGGACATGACGGTCAGGCCGTAGCGCGAGATCGGTTTCAGCCGGGTGCCGCCCAGCGTCTGCGGGCGCTCCCGAATGGACAGCAGTTTTGGAATGGACGGGCCGTAAATGTCGGCGTCAAGCATGCCGACTTTCAGCCCGAGATCGCGCAAGCCGAGCGCCAGGTTGACGGCGGTGGTCGATTTGCCGACGCCACCCTTGCCCGACGCGACGGCAATGATCGCCTTCACCCCGGGAGGCGCCTGCGCCGCTTGCGGCGCTGCCGGCCCGCTTGGGCGCGCGCCGGGCGCTGCCGCTTTCGGCGCCGCGCCGCCTGCCCGCTCTGCCGTCAGCGCGATCAGCACCGACTGCACGCCGGGCACTGCGCGCACCGCCTCTTCGGCGCGCTTGCGCACCGGCTCCCAAGCCTTCACCGCGGCGGCATCGACGGTCATCGAAAAGAACACCTTGCCGTCGCTGACCACGATCTCCGACAGGGTGCCGGTCTGCGGCAAGGGGCGGCCGTCGGGGCCCGGAATCCGGTCCAGGCTTGCGAGAATCTGCTCTTTACTGAGGGGCATCATGCATCCTTGCAGATAGGTTGCGCACCATACGACGCGCGCGGGTGCCTGTCATTGCGTCCAAACGGATGGGTTGACGCCATCCGCGCTCCCGTCGCAATGAATCAGCAATGGCACAGCTGCGGGAGGAAATGATGGCGAAGGTTGCTTTTCTTGGCCTGGGGGTCATGGGCTATCCGATGGCCGGCCATCTCAAGAACAAAGGCGGGCATGAGGTGACCGTCTATAACCGCACCACGGCCAAGGCCGACAAATGGGTGGCACAGCATGGCGGCAAGCGGGCGGCGACGCCGCGCGAGGCAGCCGAGGGCCAGGACTTCGTCATGGTCTGCGTCGGAAATGATGCAGATCTGAGGGAAGTTGCCTTAGGCCAGGATGGCGCTTTCTCGGCAATGAAAAAAGGCGCGGTCTTCGTCGACCACACCACTGCGTCGGCGGAAATCGCGCGCGAACTTTTCGCCGAAGCCAAGACCCGCGGCTTTGAGTTCGTCGATGCACCGGTGTCGGGCGGACAAGCCGGCGCGGAAAACGGCGCGCTCACCGTGATGTGCGGCGGCGAGGATGCCGCCTTCAAGCGGGCGGAGACGGTGATCGCGGCCTATGCCAAGGCCTGCAACCTGCTCGGCCCCGTCGGCTCCGGCCAGCTCGCCAAGATGGTGAACCAGATCTGCATCGCCGGGCTGGTGGAAGGCCTCGCGGAAGGATTGCATTTCGCCAAGCGCGCCGGGCTCGACATCGAAAAGCTGATCGCCACCATCTCCAAGGGTGCCGCCCAAAGCTGGCAGATGGAGAACCGCTACAAGACCATGACCGAGGGAAAATTCGATTTCGGTTTCGCGGTGGACTGGATGCGCAAGGATCTCGGCATCTGCCTCGCGGAAGCCAGGCGCAACGGCGCGCATCTGCCGGTCACGGCGCTGGTCGACCAGTTCTACTCGGAACTACAGAAGATGGGCGGCAAGCGCTGGGACACCTCGAGCCTGCTTGCGCGGCTGGAACGGTGACGCTCTGCTCTCGCCGTTATCCCGATCAGGATGAAGCGAACTGCTTTGGGGGCTCTCAGCCCGGCTCCAGGCCCTTTTCCCTAAATACCTCCCCGGCCTCGGTTGTAAGGAGGAAATCCACCAGCGCTTTGGATGACAAGGCGTCTTTGGTAGCCGGCATGATCGCCACCGCAAACACAAGAGTCTCCTGGAGATCACCAGGCAGCGGACCCACGATGTCAATGCCTGCGACCGGCATCAGGACCTGCAACAAACTCATGCCGATCTCAGCCTCGCCGTTTGCAACTCGGACACCGCTGTCGCCGGCGGTGCCGCGGACCGTCTTTGCCTCCACTTCACTAGCGATGCCAAGGCGTTCGAGCACCTTGCCGATGTGCTCACTACCCGCACCTCTGCCATAAGTAATCGACTTGGCAGCAAGCAGCGCCCGCCTAAAGGCCTCGGGTGTTGAGATGTCGGGCTTGGGTGTGCCTTTTCGAACGGCGACAGCCATTCCGGAGCGAGCCAACGAACGCACCCCGTCGGCGTTCACTGTCCGGCTTCTTGCTAAGTCATCCATTCCCTGCTGCGGAAGAATGATGACATCAGCCGTTTCGCCGCCTTGCATAAGCTTCATGGCCGCTCCGAGAGGGGCGAACGTAACTATCAGCCGGTGCCCGGACGCACGCTCGAATTTCGGCACGAGGTCATCCATAACCGCCTTAATCCCGAGCGCACTCAGCACCTTGATGTCGGCGGCATCAGCCGTCCGCGCCTGTAACAAGAGCATGAGAGCGGTCGATATGAGGGCTGCCGACTTGAAGGAACGGTTCATGGCCTTGCCTCCTTGCTCTGTGGGGCAAGAGCATTTGAATCCTGCTCCGGATTCATGTAACTGAACAGTTCTATTATCGTTCATCCTATTAACCGTTTAGCTAAGGCTGGCTATGGATTGGGGGCAGCGCATTGGTCGCCGGCTTAAGCTGCGTGATCTGCATATCTTGTTTGCGGTCGTGGAATGCGGGAGCATGGCGAGAGCCGCGAAGCAGCTATCCGTTTCCAATCCCGTCATATCCAAAGCCATCGCCAGTTTGGAACACACGCTGGGTGTGCGTCTGCTCGATCGCGATGCGCAGGGTATTCATCCAACGGTCCATGGACGTGCTCTTGTTGATGGCGGCCTCGCGGCTTTCGGTGAGCTACGCCACGCCGTGCAGAGCATTGAAGTCCCTCTCGGATCCGGGCGCCGGCCAAGTGAAGGTTGGAAGCTCAATTGCCATTGCATCCGGCTTCATTCCAACCGTCATTGCCCGTCTTATCCGCCGATTTCCACGCATCTCCGTCGATCTGTTGGCTGGCGAGCCCTCCACGAGTTACCGCGCTCTGGAAGAGCGCCGCGTTGATTTGGCAATTCTGCACATGCACACGCCGATCTCACAGCAGCATATGCACTTGGAAGTCCTCTATGAGGATGCTTATGTGGTGGTGGCTGGCTCGCAAACTGCTTGGGCTCGCCGTCGTAAGATTGAGCTCGCTGAGTTGGTGAACGAGCCTTGGGCGCTGCCACCGGCGGACAGCGCCCTAGGCGCAATCTTCATCGGGGCGTTTCTGGCACACGAACTCAACTATCCGCGCGTGGCGGTCAGCACACAGACCATGCCTGCGCGCGCCGCTCTTGCTGCCACCGGGAGCTTACTTAGCATCCTCCCGAGTTCGGCTCTGAAGCCTTCAACCCGAAATCCGGCGCTCAAGGCCCTCCCGATCGATCTACCAACCATCCAGCAGACCGACTGGTATCCTTAGATTGAAGAGTGTACCCCCAGTCCTGCTGTACAACATTTCATAGATTACGCGCGCGAGGCGGCCAAGCTGCTACATAAGCCGCAGACGACACGCCGCTAAGTCCGAGGCCGCTGCACAAAATAATGCACCTTCTGGCCGCCTGAGGAGTCAGCGGCGTCGCGCTCAATCATGCGACGGAAGAAACGAGAATACGCAATCTACGCCTTCGCACTCGGCCGCGCGGAAATCTCCGCGTGCCATCGCAACACGTTGGTCAATCCGTCCGGCATCGCCAACTTCGCCGGTTTCATGAAATCCACCGCCACCAGCCCGGTGATGTCGGCCACGCTGTAGCTGTCACCCGCCACGAACCGCCGCTCCTTCAACTCGCGATCGAGCAAGCCGAGAAATTCGGCGACGCGCGGCTTATTGGCTTCTGCCCAGGCCGGGACCTGCGGCTGCTCCATTTCCTTCATTGCAGGATGGGTGTGGCGGAAGACATGCGACACCGGCTGGAAAAGGTGTAGCTCGATCCGCCTGTTCCACATCTCGATCCGCGCTTTGTCCAGCGCGTTCTCCCCGAACAACGAAGGCTCCGGCTGCAATTCCTCGAAATAGCGGCAGATGGCCACGGATTCCGTCAGCACGCTGCCGTCATCGAGCTCAAGCGCGGGCAACCGCTGCAGCGGATTAACGCGCGGCATAGCCGGGCGACTTGTGCTGCAGGCTGCCGAGATCGACCGGCTCAAGCGGCAGCGAAATGCCTTTTTCCGCCAAAAAAATTCGTACCCGCCTGGGATTGGGCGCGCGGCCGCCGTCATAAAGCTTCATGCTTGCTCCGTCTGAACCGACAGTATGGCTAGCAAAATCGGCTCGTTAACCTTTCATTTACCATGCTCGGGGCTTTGCCGCGGGAGATCAGCGCTGCGTTTTGCGCGCTGGTTTAAGCTCAGTCTTAAGGAATTTGGGCCAATTTCGGCCTGATTCGAACGTTCCTCTTCACCAGTAGCGTTTAGTCCATGTCGATCGAAGCGCGCGACCTGACCGCGGCCGTGGACGCATCAATTAAACAACGCCGGCGCATGGCCACCCAGCGGGTGCGCGAGGCACGCGATCGTCTGACCTCGACCACCGGAACCCGGCCGGCTTTCGATTACGAGCTGCTGCGGCAATACGCGCAAAACCGGCTTTCGGCGTCGCTGGTGATCCTGCTGCTGGTGGGCACGATTGGGTTTCTCTCCAGCCTGTGGGCCGGCGCGCTCGCGGCCGGCGTCTGGACGGCCGGGATACTCGTCGTCCACGCCGTCTTCATCAATAAATGCAGTCAGTTCCTGCTGGAGGCGCCGGCCAAAGCCAACATCCGCCGCTGGCGCCTGCGCTTCATCACGCTCGACCTGTTTGTGGGTCTGGCCTGGATGTTCCTGCTGCTGAGATATGTCGGCACCGACGAATCCTCGCGCACCTTCATGCTATTCGTGATGCTGCTGGTGGTGGCGGTATCGAGCATGCTGGCATCCAGCCTGCCCATTGCGGTGTTCGCCGCGACCACCCCCGTAACGGCAGCGGTCGCGGTGAACTTCCTGCTCGGCGGAACAGTGCACGAATGGATTCTCGCCGCCATGGCGGTGACCGCCCAGGGCTATTTCTTCCTGCTTGCCCATCGGCTCTACACCACCACGCTGGCGACGCTGGAAGCCCGCGCGGAGAAGGACGCGCTAATCGGCGAGCTTGAGCAATCCAAAGCCATCTCTGATGAGGCCCGCGGCCGTGCCGAAGCCGCCAATATTGCGAAATCGCGTTTCCTGGCGCAGATGAGCCATGAGCTGCGCACGCCGCTCAATGCCATCCTCGGCTTCTCAGAGGTGATGAACAACGAGATCTTCGGTCCGCATGCCGTGCCAACCTATAAAGAATACTGCAACGACATTCATAATTCCGGCGTGCATCTGCTCAACCTAATCAATGAAATCCTTGATCTCTCGCGCATCGAAGCGGGCCGCCTTGAGCTGAATGAAGAGCCGGTGTCGCTGCTGCTGGTCGTGGAAGACTGCAATCATCTGCTGACGCTGCGGGCGAAGAACCGCGGTATCACCATCCATGAAGTGTTCGAACCGGAACTCCCGCGGCTCTGGGCCGATGAGCGGGCGATCCGGCAGATCTGCCTCAACCTTCTGTCCAACGCCATCAAGTTCACGCCGCAAGGCGGCGAGATTTGGCTCAAAGTCGGCTGGACCGCTTCCGGCGGCCAATACATGAGCGTGAAAGACACCGGCCCGGGCATTCCCGAAGAAGAAATCCCGATCGTGCTGGCGTCTTTCGGACAGGGCTCCAACTCGATCAAATCCGCCGAACAGGGTGCCGGGCTTGGGCTCCCGATCGCCAAAAGCCTGGTCGATATGCACGGCGGCAGCTTCCAGCTGAAGTCGAAGCTTCGCATCGGCACCGAGGTGATCGTCACCTTCCCGCCGGAGCGCGTGGTCTCGGCGCTGGCGCCGGTGGCGGAGGCGCCGCCGACTCAACCGGCAACCGAGTCGCAGGAAAATACCGGCTTGCGCAAGCGAAAACTCTTCGGCTTCGGTCGCTGAAGTTAATGGCGCATTGCCTTCCCGGTCGCGGTCTTTATCTTGGCTGGCGATTCACCGGAGGCGATCGTGTCCGCCATTGAAAGCCCCTGTACCAAGGTCTGCATTATCCACGCAGCCAAAGGCCTTTGCTTGGGCTGCGGCCGCAGTTTGAGCGAAATCTCAGCCTGGAGCAGTTTGAGTGGCGATGTTCGAACCCGTTTAATGGCCGATCTGCCCCGGCGGCTGGCCGCAGCCCTGCCTTCGCAAGCGCCGCCGCCCCCTTCTTCGTAAAAGGCCAATGCGTAACCACCTGTCCTGGATTATCTGGCTTGCCATCCTTCTTGCGCTTGGCATCGCGGCCGTCAGCCGGGATGGCGAACTATGGAATAGGCTCACCGAGCATGACTGGGCCTCGCTGACAACGAGCGGTGTCTGGGCCGCGGTGGTGGGAGCCGCCGTCATCGTGATGTTTCGCAATCGGCTTTACAAGGCACTGACAGCGGTTCTGATATGGACAGCGATCGGAGGCGCCCTCCTGGTTGGCTATACCTATCGCTCGGACTTACGCGCGATAGGCGACCGCGTAATAGCCGAAGTGGTGCCGGGCTGGGCGGCGCAGAAGGGCAATGTTGTCGAGATCGTCCGCGGTCGCGGCGGGGATTTTTCGGTGCGGGTACAAGTCAACGGTGCGCGCGTGTCGATGGTGCTCGACAGCGGCGCCAGCGCAGTCGTGCTCACCCAGGAAGCCGCCAAGGCGGCGGGACTGCCGCTGGAAGTGCTGCAATACACGACCAATGTGGACACAGCGAACGGCCGCGCGCGCGTCGCGCCGGTAACGCTCGACCGCCTCACGATCGGCAATATTGTGGAACGGTCGGTTCCGGCACTGATCGCGCAACCCGGCGCGCTGCGCACTAATCTGCTGGGCATGAGCTTCCTCGACCGGCTGGAAAGCTGGGAGGTGCGCGGGGACAAGCTGCTGCTGCGCGCCTATCCTTAGCGCATGATCCGGCAAAAACCTGTCTCCGACTTGATCGAATGGGAGCACGTTGGCCGATAAGTCACGCGCAAGTAACCTAAGCGGCGGCTTCCTCAGCCACCGCGCGCTCGCGCACCCGATCCAGCGCTTCGCGCAGAACATTCGCTCCGGCGCCGGATTTTACGGCTTCGGTCGCGAGATGACGCCGGTAGGCGCGCGCGCCCGGCAGGCCCTGGAACAGCCCAAGCATGTGGCGCGTGATCGAATGCAGCCGCGTGCCGCGCATAAGCTCCGCCTCCACGTAAGGCATGAAGGCTTCGACCGCCGCGCGCTGCGAAGCAAACGCCGCATCCTCTCCGAACAACAGCGGGATCGACCGACAACAGCCGCCACGGTTCCTGATAGGCGGCGCGGCCCATCATCACGCCGTCGACGTGGCCGATATGCGCCACCGCCTGCTCCACCGTGGCGATGCCGCCGTTGAGCACGATCGGAAGATCGGGATGCGCCGCTTTCAGGCGATAGACGCGCTCGTAATCCAGCGGCGGCACTTCGCGATTTTCTTTCGGCGACAATCCGCAGAGCCAGGCCTTGCGCGCATGCACGATCAGCGCATCGGCCCGCGCCACTTTCACCGAGCACGTCAATTCCTCCAGCGCTGCTTCCGGATCCTGCTCGTCGATGCCAATGCGGCTTTTCACCGTGACCGGAATCCGCACGGCGGCCTTCATGGCGGCGACGCAGTCACCCACAAGCTGCGGCTCCGCCATCAGGCAGGCGCCGAAGCGGCCTTCCTGCACCCGGTCCGACGGGCAGCCTACGTTCAAATTGGCTTCGTCGTAGCCGAAGTCTTCCGCGATCCTGGCGCATTCCGCCAGCGCCCGCGGGTCCGAGCCGCCGAGTTGGACCGCGACCGGGTGCTCGGCGTCGTTGAATGCCAGCAGCCGCTTGCGGTCACCATGGATGATCGCGCCGGTGGTCAGCATCTCGGTGTAAAGCAGCGCGCGGCGCGTCAGCAGGCGATGGAAGAAACGGCAATGCCGGTCGGTCCATTCCATCATCGGCGCCACGGAAAAGCGCCGCGCCGTAGTCAGGCTATTGTCTTTCATCATATCCATATAGGGCAGCTTTTACTTCAGATAGCCGCATTCGCGCCAGAAGCACTCGGCGGCGGGATGCAGCGGCACGCCCATAGGCGCATCGGGGACGTCGATGCACATGCGCTCGAGCGGCAGCGATCCGGGCTGTTGCCAGGCGATCCGGTCCTTGCGCGCTTGCAGCGCGGCACAGATTTGCCTGACCCGCTCCCCGGCAAGATCCTCGCGCACGAAGATCGGCCAGCCGCTGAAGTCGACGGTGGGCACATCAGCCGGCAATTGCGGGAATTCGGTTTTCCGCAGCGTTGCGCGGCGATAGCCGATCGCTTCCAGCGCGCGCAAAGTCTCCTCCCCGAGCGGCAGGATCGTCATGCCTGCTTGCGCGGCGGCGCCAACCCAGCCGGCGGCGCCCTCGTCGAACAGCGCGTCGGCTTCGCCGCGCGCAACCGCCGCGAACTTCTCGTCGCCTGGCAGCGGATGCGGGCCCGCTTTGCGCAGCGCGCCGCCCCAGGCCGCGATGTCCTGCACCGAGAAGCCCGCCGCCGCGGCGATGTCGTCCAGCATCACATGCAGGAAATGATCGGGCACGCCGCGCAGCAGGATGCGCAACGGCGCGCGCCTAGCGGCGATGTCCTCGAAGCGGGTGAGGCCGGTTTCCTTTTTGACTGCAAAAACGTAGTAGTCGGCCGACGGGATCACCGCGATCGTCCGTACCGGCATAGCAAGCGCAAACGGTCCCTTTCCCCTATAGGCCAGCGTCAGAGCGGCGGAGGGGTTGACCATCGCCATGTCCAACCGTCCCTCAACGACATCGGATATAACGCCGATGGTGCTGAGCGACGAAAGCCGCAGCGCATGCTCGTTCGCGAGGCCGCGCAGGCGCACCTCCGCAACGCGGATGCTGCGGTCCATGCCGCCCGCCAGCTCGGAGGCGATCTCTAAAACGAGCCGCGAGCGGATCGCAACCGCGTTTAACTGCGTGCGTTCAGTCATTGTTCTCCCAGCCAGGTTCGCGCCGGGCGGTATTGTAGCGGCGCCGGCGGTGTTCAGTGAACCCATCCGCCGGCCTGCGCGTTAGAGCAGAGACAATGATGGCCGGAAAGGACGCTCGCTATGCACTCGATCGCTCGAATGGGATGGATTGCCGGAGCCGCTTGCGCTCTCGTTTTCACCGGCGGCACCGCTCTCGCCCAAAAAACCAACGAGTTGCGTCCTCCTTCGGATTTCACGGGCATCGCGGACACTGCCGCGCGGTCGCGCGCGTTGTTCAACGAAAGCGCCAAGGTCATCACGCATCCACGCTGCATGAATTGCCACCCGGCGGGCAACCGTCCGCTGCAAGGCGACGATGCGCACCTTCACCAGCCGCCTGTCCCGCGGGGCGACGGCGGACACGGCGTGGCCGGTAACACATGCAACGCCTGCCACACGGAACGTAACTTCACATTGTCCGAAAGAGCGAGCTATCAAAGCATCCCTGGCCATGCCCGCTGGGGCCTGGCTCCGATTGAAATGGCTTGGGAAGGCAAATCGACCGGCGAAATTTGCGCGCAGCTGAAAGACCCGGCGCGTAACGGCGGACGCACCCTGGCCCTGCTGCATGAGCACTTCGCGAAGGACGACCTGGTTGCCTGGGGCTGGAATCCCGGCCAAGGTCGCACGCCCGCCCCCGGCACGCAGGCGCGGCTCGGCGAGCTCATTCAGGCCTGGATCGATAGCGGCGCGCATTGCCCTTAACGCCAGCGGCACGCCTCGATCATCTTACTTTGGAATGCTTCGCATTCTCGCTTTCGCTCGGCATTGACGCCTTCAAGGCGCCTCGCTACCCGTCACTCCATGCAGGATATCAAGGAACGGGTCGCGCTCACCTCGATGGCCGCCTCGGCCGGATCTGACCATCGCCAAGGCGATTGTCGGGGTGATGTCGGGCTCGCTGGCGATCCTGTCGGAGGCGGGGCACTCTTTCATCGACTTCATCGCCACCGTGATGACCTATTTCGCCGTGCGTATTTCCGGCAAGCCTGCCGATGCCGAGCATCACTACGGCCATGGCAAAGTCGAGAGCGTTTCCGCGCTGGCGGAGACGGCCTTGCTGTTCGTTCTTTCTGGCGTGGTGATCTGGGAGGCGGTGCGGCGATTGCTACTCAACGGAGACCACGCGGTCGAAGCGACGCTTGCGGCCTTTGCCGTGATGATGGTGTCGGTCGTCGTTGACTTCTTCCGTGCCCGAGCGCTCTACAAAGTCGCCAAAGAAACGTCCAGCGAGGCGCTGGAAGCCGACGCGCTGCATTTCAGTTCCGACATGTATTCGTCGCTGGCAGTGCTCGTTGGGCTCGGCGGCGTCGACGCTCGGCCTGCCCTGGGCGGACGCCGCGGCGGCGGTCGTGGTCGCTATTTTCGTCTGCCTCGCGGGATGGCGGCTCGGCCGCCGCACCATCGAGACCCTCACCGACACGGCACCGCTGGGCGCCGCCGAAGCGATCAGTGCGGCTGCGAGCGCCATCCCCGGCGTTGTTTCCGTCGAACGGGTGCGGGCGCGCCCGGTGGGAAACAAGCTCTTCGTCGACCTCGGTGTCACGGTCAGCCGCACCTTGCCGCTCGACCGCGTCACAGAGCTGAAGGATAACGTCATCCATTCGGTGCAGGAGGCATTGCCTTCCGCCGAAGTGGTGCTGACCGCCGACCCGCGCGCGCTGGACAGTGAAACCGTCATCGAGCGCGTCATGGTGATCGCACGCAACCAGGCGCTGGCGGTGCATCACGTCACAGTGCATTCCATCGCAGGCAGGCTTGCGATAGCCGTCGACCTCGAAGTGGAAGGACAATTGAAACTGGGCGATGCGCATGAGATCGCGAGCGGGCTTGAGGATGCGGTCTGCCGTGAGCTTGGCCCGGAGGTCGAAGTGGAGACGCATATCGAGCCCATGCAGATGGACGGTTTGGCGGGCCGCGACGCCAGTGGCAGCCGCGTCAAAGAGGTGCAGACCGTGCTGGCGCAGATCGCCGCCGAAACCGGCGCGATCCGTGACATCCATGATGTGCGCGTGCGTGAGACCGACAGCGGAGAGATCGTGAACTTCCATTGCCATGCTGATGCCGAACTTACCGTGCAGGCGGTGCACGAGAATGTTGACGCGGTCGAACGCGCGCTGCGGCAGCGGATGCCGGAAATCAAACGCGTGATCGGCCACACGGAACCGAAGGCATGATGATGCGTACGGAACAGGCCCCGCCGATTCGCCTGCAGGACTACCGCCCGCCCGAATGGCTGGTCGACACCGTGCATCTCGATGTGTCGCTGCATCCGACCGCATCCCGCGTGCGGGCCCGCCTGGCGATGCGGCCGAACAGCGCGACTGCCGCCCCCGCGCCGCTCGTGCTGGACGGCGACGGCCTGAGTCTTGTTTCAGTGGCGATTGACGGCGTCCCGCTTGCGCAGGAAGCTTATGTCGCCACGCCCGACCGGCTGACGATTTCGCAGGCGCCTCCGGGACCGTTCCGCCTCGAGCTCGAAACGCTCGTCGACCCGTCCGCCAACACGCAGCTCTCGGGCCTTTATCGCTCGAGCGGTACCTACTGCACCCAATGCGAAGCCGAAGGCTTTCGCCGCATCACCTATTTTCCCGACCGTCCGGACGTGATGGCGATCTACACCACCCGCATCGAGGCGGACAAAGCCGAAGCGCCGGTGCTGCTCGCCAACGGCAACCTTGTCGCGCAGGGCGACCTGCCGGGCGGCCGGCATTTTGCGCAATGGCACGATCCGTTCCCAAAGCCGTCTTATCTCTTCGCGCTGGTGGGCGGCACGCTCGGCTGCGTCGAAGACAGCTTCCGCACCATGTCCGGGCGCGAGGTGGCGCTGAAAATTTATGTTGAACCCGGCAAGGAGAGCCGCTGCGGCTATGCCATGGATTCGCTCAAACGCGCCATGGAATGGGACGAGCAGGTTTTCGGCCGGGAATATGATCTGGATATTTTCATGATCGTGGCCGTCTCCGACTTCAACATGGGGGCGATGGAGAATAAGGGCCTCAACGTCTTCAACGACAAATATGTGCTCGCCTCCGCGGATACCGCAACCGACGGCGATTTTGCCTCGATCGAAGCAATTATCGCGCATGAATATTTCCACAACTGGACCGGCAACCGCATCACCTGCCGCGACTGGTTCCAGCTCTGCCTGAAGGAAGGGCTGACGGTTTTCCGCGATCAGGAATTCACCGCCGACCAGCGCTCGCGCCCAGTCAAGCGCATCAGCGACGTGCGGGTATTGCGCGGACATCAATTTGTCGAGGATGCCGGTCCGCTCGCGCATCCGGTACGGCCGGAGCTTTATCGCGAGATCAACAACTTCTACACCGCCACTGTGTACGAAAAAGGCGCCGAGGTGGTGCGGATGGTGAAGACGCTGATCGGCGCGGAAAAATTCCGCAAAGGCATGGACCTTTATTTCTCCCGTCACGACGGACAGGCCGCCACGGTCGAGCAATTCATTGCGCTGTTTCGCCGACGTGAGCGACCTCGATATGCCGGCCTTCATGCGCTGGTATTCACAGGCCGGTACGCCGGAGGTGGTGGCCAACGGCACTTGGGACGAGAGGGCCAAGACCTACCGGCTCGACCTCGCGCAGGCGGTGCCGCCGACGCCCAATCAGCCCGTAAAGCAACCGATGCTGATGCCCCTGGCCATCGGCCTTGTCGGCAAAGATGGCCACGACCTGCCGCTGACGCTGGCCGGCGGAAAGACCGTAGAGCGTGGTGTGCTCACGCTCACCAACGCGGCGGAGACCTTTGTATTCATCGATATTGGCGAGCGGCCGGTCCTCTCGCTCAACCGCGGCTTCTCCGCGCCGATCAAGCTGACTGCCAATATTTTGCCGGCCGAGCTCAGTTTTCTGCGCGGCCCACGATAGCGATCCGTTCAATCGCTGGCAGTCGGTGCAGGTCCTGGCGATGGGGATCGTGCTGGCTGAGGTGCGTCAGACCCGCGCGGATGCCACGCACGAGGACCTGATTGCGGCGATGGCCGAGATCCTGACCGACGCCCGGCTGGAGCCCGCCTTCATCGCGCAGGCTTTGTCGGTTCCCGGGGAAGCCGATATCGCGCGCGAGGTCGGCAGTGACATCAATCCCGACGCCATCTTCGCGGCGCGCGCCGGCCTGCGCGCCGCTATCGGCCGGCGCCTTGCCGGCACGCTGGATGAAACCTACGACCGCATGAAGGACGACGGCCCCTATAGCCCCGACGCCGCCAGCGCCGGCCGGCGTTTCCTGAAGAATGCCTGTCTCGACCTGCTGGCGGCCGACGGCAATGCCGAAGGGATCGAGCGCGCGGCTCGGCAATATCACGCCGCCGGCAATATGACCGATCGCATGGCCGCGCTCGGGACGTTGTCGCTGCACGACGTGCCGCAGCGCGCCGATGCGATCGAGGATTTCTATCACCGCTATGCCGGCGATCCGCTCATCCTCGACAAATGGTTCTCGCTGCAGGCCGGGATTCCCGAGGCCGGCACGCTTGATCGCGTGCGCCGCCTCACGCTGCACCCGGCCTTTTCGCACTCCAATCCCAACCGCGTGCGGTCGCTCATTGGTGCTTTCGCACAAGGCAACATGACGCAATTCAACCGCGCCGACGGCGGCGGCTACGAATTCATCGTCGATAACGTGCTCGCGCTTGACGAGAAGAATCCGCAGGTCGCCGCGCGCCTGCTTTCTGCGTTCAAGAGCTGGCGCTCTATGGAATCCGGACGGCGCGCGGCCGCGCTAGCGGCCCTGCGGCGCGTCGCGGCGGCTGCCGAACTGTCGCGCGATGTGAGCGATATCGTGCAGCGGGCGCTTGCCGACACCGCCGAGCCCGCGGCAAGCACCTGATCGGACTCGTCAATTCGTCACGCAGTATTTTTTCGATGCCGCCGCAATATTTTTTGAAGCGCCAGGCAAATATTGATTTCGAGACTCTCGACAAATCATGGCGATTCGATTCTTATCGACGTGATTCGGAGAGATGCGCGACATCCTTCCTGGATCGCGCGGTGAGGGGTCGACAATCAAAACGGAGGCCAAGATGGCGCGCGCCGAGACGGCGAGTGCGTCTGCACGTCCAGATTCCATCAAGGGCCTTGCGCAATCACTTGCCAAGCCGGCCTATCGCCGCCTCCTCACCGCCGAGCCCGCTCTGCGCCGCGCGGTTCCCGCTCTCATCATTGCATTCCTGATCACCATCTGCGTCGGCGCCGCCGTGCAAGTGATGGATCAGCGCCGTCATGCACTCGCCGCCGCCGCGGTCGACATCGAGGCAGTCGCGGAAATTCTCACCGACCGGCTCACACTCAACAAGACGACCGATAATGAACGTGCCGAAGACGTGCTGCGGCGCGCCCTGCCCTCCTGGGCGACGGCCGGTAATCGGCACGTCTTCGTCACTCATCAGGATGGCCGGATCGTCGCCGGCGCTACTGCCCGCAAGGGGTCTCATGGGCCGCGCCGCTGCTCGACATCCTTGGACCGGGTCAGCCGCTACACCTTCGCGCCAGCGCCGGCGTGTTACAGGTCACGCTTGCCGATGGCGGCGCCGCGCTCGCTACCGTGCGCCCGCTGCGGCCGCCCTATGGTCAGCTTGCGGTCGTGCAGAGGCGCAGCGACGCGCTCGCGGTATGGCGTTCCGACACGGCGCTGACGATGACGCTTTCGGCCACCACCGGCTTCGTTGTGCTCATCCTCGGCTTCGCGTTTCATTGGCAGGCCACGCGGGCGCGCGAAGCCGACATCATCTATGAAGCCGTGCGCAGCCGCATCGACACCGCGCTCAACCGCGGCCGCTGCGGGCTGTGGGACTGGGACTTGGCGCGCGGCCGCATCTTCTGGTCGCATTCGATGTTCGCCATCCTTGGGCTGACGCCGAAAGACGATCTTCTCACCTTCGGCGAGGTCAGCACGCTGGTGCATCCCGACGACATCAAGCTCTACGATCTCGCCACGCAGCTCGCCGACGCCAAGGCGCATTCCGTCGATCATGCCTTTCGCATGCGCCACGCCGACGGTCACTGGATCTGGCTGCGCGCGCGCTGCGAGCTCGTGCGCCAGCGCGGCGAGCCCGGCGATCACCTGATCGGCATCGCCGTCGACATCACCGAGCAGAAGAACCTGGTGGAGCGCACCGTCGCCGCCGACCTGCGGCTGCGCGACGCGGTCGAGACCATCCCGGAAGCCTTCGTGGTGTGGGACGCCGACAACCGCCTGGTGCTCTGCAATTCCAACTTCCAGGCGCTGCACAATCTGCCCGACGAAGCGGTCGAAGCCGGCACGCCCTATGAGATCGTGATCGCGGCGGGCAGCAAGCCGATCGTGCGCAACCGCTCACCAACCAGGGGCCGCCGCTGCCTGGCGCGCGCACCTTCGAGGCGCAGCTCGACGACGGCCGCTGGCTGCATATCAGCGAGCGCCGCACCAAGGACGGCGGCTATGTCTCGGTCGGCACCGACATCACCGCGCTGAAGCTGCACGAAGAAAAGCTGATGCAGAGCGAGAAGCGGCTGATGGCGACGGTATCCGACCTGCGCCAGTCGCAGCAGACGCTGGAATATCAGACCGAGCAGCTGGCCGAGCTCGCGGAAAAATACGCCGAGGAAAAAACCCGCGCCGAAGACGCCAATCAGGCCAAGTCGAAATTCCTCGCCAATATGAGCCACGAGCTGCGCACGCCGCTCAACGCCATCATCGGCTTCTCCGAGATCATGGAATCCGGCATGTTCGGCGCGCTCGGCGCCGACAAATATCACGAATATTGCCGCGACATCCGCCACAGCGGACACTTCCTGCTGGACGTGATCAACGACATCCTCGACATGTCGAAGATCGAGGCCGGCCGCATGAAGCTCGACTTCGAGGATATCGAGCTCGACCGCATCCTGGCCGAAGCGATGCGCGTCGTCTCCTCCCGCGCCGAGGACAAGCGGCTCGAGCTCTCCGCCGAGATCGTCCCTTCTCTGTTCTTCAAGGCCGACCGCCGCGCGGTCAAGCAGATCGCGCTCAACCTTCTCTCCAACGCGGTGAAATTCACGCCGGAAGGCGGCCGCGTCACGGTTGCGCGGGCGGCTCTCGGGCGGCGCCATCACCGTGGCCATCGAGGACACCGGCATCGGCATCGAAAAGGAAGCGCTGAAGAAACTCGGCCGGCCGTTCGAGCAGGTCGAAAGCCAGCTTACCAAGAGCCACCAGGGCTCCGGCCTTGGGCTGGCCATCGCCAAATCGCTGGTCGAGCTGCATGGCGGCGCCATGCGCATCCGCTCAGCGCCCGGCAAGGGCACGATCGTGGTGGTGCGCCTGCCGCGCGTCACCCCCCTTGCCGTGCATGACGAGACCGGCGTTCTCCCCGAGCAGCCGCGGCCGCGCTGGGGGCGGTCGACCAAGCACGCTTGATAACTCTCCAGATCGGCGCATTTTGATCTGCGAAGCGGATCCCACGTCGCTTGCGACGCGTTAGGGCGCTTCACCCAGGATCCGCGCAAAGCTCTCCCGCACCTTATCCTCGGTCTCCGCCACATGCGCATCCAGGGTGGCGAAATCCGGCACGTCGCCCGCGCGCACCAGGAGACGCAGCAAGCCGGCGCCTGCGGTTTTCGGATCGAAGGCGCCGGGCAGGCAAAGCCGCAGGATCTGCGTCAGGTTCTGATAGAGCCGCACCGCCGGGCGCAGGACTTCGGCTTCCGCCGTGGGCAAAAGACCCAACTGCCATGCCCTGTCCAGCACCCGCGCGGTCGAGGTCTGCAGAATGTCCGGATGGTCGGCGGCATGCACGAGCTGCAGATATTGCGCGATGAATTCGAGATCGACCAGGCCGCCGGCGGCGAATTTTAAATCCCAGCGGTCGCTATCGCCTTTTTCGGTAGCGATGGCGCGCCGCATCTCGACCACATCGCCGGCTACCGCGGTGGCGTCACGCCTGCGGCTGAGCGCGGTGCGGATGACGTCGGCCACACGGCTTTCGAATTGCGGCGACGACGCCGACACGATCCGCGCCCGCGTCAACGCCAGATGCTCCCAGGTCCAGGCTTCCTTTTCCTGGTAGCTCTCGAAGCCTGCGAGCTGCGTCGCCAACGGTCCGGAGCGGCCTGAGGGCCGCAAGCGCATGTCCACCGGATAAAGCACGCCATAGTTGGTCTGCACGGTCAGCGCGCTGATCAGCCGTTGTGTCAGCCGCGCGAAGTATTGGCTGCCGTAGAGCGGACGCGCCCCGTCAGATAGCGGCGCATCGGCGTCAAAGTCATAAACCATGATAAGATCGAGGTCGGAGCTCGCAGTCATTTCGCGGCCGCCAAGCTTGCCCAAGGCCAGCAGCGCGGTTTGCTGCCCCGCTACGCGACCGTGAGTCTGCGCAAAATCCTCTTGCACCGCACAGTCGAGGGCTCGGATCATCACATCCGCCAGGTGAGCAAAGGCGTCGCCGGCCTGTCCGGCGGATACCGTCTCCGACAGGACGCGCGCGCCGATCAGGAACATCTGCTCCTGGCCGAACATACGGATGCGATCGAGAAAATCCTCATAGGAGGTGGTCTGCCCGATCGCTCGTTCCCATTCGGCGCGCAGCTTGGCCTCATCCGGCAGCGAGCCGAAAAATCCCGGCTCCAGCAGCGGATCGATCACATGCGGATAACGCGCAAGAATGTCGGCGAGCCGCGGCGCGGTGCCGAGAATGAGCACCATGAATCCCACCAGGTCGGGATTTTGCCGCAGCAGCGAGAATAGGCGGCTGCCGGCATGCAGCTCGGTGAGGAAATGGTCGAAAGCAACGAACACGGTTTCGCGGTTTTCCGTCTTCGCGATAGAGCGCAGCAGCGACGGCAATAACGCCGCCAAATGCTGCCGCGCGGTCTCACTTGCCAGCGTGCGGTAGCTGCCCGAAAGCCAGTGCCGTACGCCCTCCGAGATCCGCAGCGGATTGCGGAAACCCATCGCCGACAGATTGTCGAGCGTCGCCGCATCGTCCTTGTCTTTCGGAAAAGCAAAGCCGCGCTCCTCTCCGCCGACGGCGGGCGTCGCCGCAAACAGCTGCTCATAGTGGCGCTGCACGTTGCGCAGGTGCACGGCCAGCACGGCCGCAAAATCGTCGCGGCTGTCGAAACCAAGAAATCGCGCGAAGCGCTCGGTCCCCTCGCGATCCGCCGGCAGGGTCTGCGTCTGCTCGTCCGCCACCATCTGCAGGCGATGCTCGACCTTGCGCAGGAAATCGTAAGCCGCCGCCATATCGTCGCGCGCTTCCGCGCTGATCCAGCCGCCCTCGGCCAGCACGTCCAGCATGCGCCAGCGTGCTCGCGGCCGCGCAACTGCGGATGTCGCCCGCCCGCGATCAGCTGCTGCGTCTGCACGAAGAATTCGATCTCGCGGATGCCGCCGCGCCCGAGCTTGATGTTATGGCCCCTCGATCGCGATCTCGCCGTGACCTTTATAGGCGTGGATCTGCTGCTTCATCGCCTGGACGTCGGTGATGGCGGCAAAGTCGAGGTATTTGCGCCAGATGAAAGGCGCCGAGCTCGTTCAGCAGCGCTTCTCCCGGCGGCGATGTCGCCGGCGCAAGCGCGCGCCTTGATCATCGCTGCGCGCTCCCAGTTCTGGCCGACGCTCTCGTAATAATTCAGCGCGGCCGGCAACGAGACCGCGACCTGCGTCGAGGCCGGGTCGGGCCGCAGCCGCAGATCGACGCGGAAGACGTAACCGTCCGCCGTGCGCTCCTGCAAAAGCTTCACCAGCCCGCGCGGTGACGCGCACATAAAGTTGGCCGGCGTCCGCATCCCGATCGAGCGCTGGCGCGTCCGGATCGAAGAAGACGATGAGATCGACGTCGCTGGAATAATTCAGCTCGAAGCGCGCCCATCTTGCCCATGGCCACCACGACATAGCCTGAGCCCTGCTCCGGCTGTGCGGGGTCGCGCGGCTGCAGCTTGCCGCGCGCGCACCGCTTCGCGCAGCAGGAAGCGCACGCGCCGCCCGTACGGCCGCGTCGGCGAGGTCGGTCAGCGCACGGGTGACCTGTTGCAGCGGCCAGAGCCCGCCGATGTCGGCCAGCGCGATCAAGAGCGCCGCCTCCGCTTTCATGACGCGCAGCTGCCGCATGGCGTCTGCTTCGTCCTGCGCGGCGTCAACCGCGGCGAAGCTGCGTGGCGAGCAGCGACGCAAGATGTCGCTCTGGATCCGCCGTCGAGGAGCGTGACGAGCCGCGCGGGATCCTTGCAGATCAAGGTCCCAAAGATAAGGAGAGCCTTCGGCAATTCCCTCGATCAGCGCCCTGACATGCGGGTGACTGGCGAAAAGCGGCTCCAGTTCCTTGCCGGCGGCGCCAAGGTCGCGTTCCAGGAGCGCGCGTGCCGCCTCCGGCGATGCTACTTTGGGAGCCGCGACCACCTGCTCCGCGAGCGATGGCGCGGATGCTCGGCCGATCTGCGAGGTTTTCTTGCCAGGCGAATTCCTTGGGGTCATCCCGAACTCTGTACCGGCCCTGCCCTGCGGCAAGGCAATGACCGCCTTCAGCCCGGGATGATTGTCGGCCAGAACAAGCTCGCCGCCATGCAGCCGCGCCACCGCGGCTGCGAGACTAAGGCCCAAGCCCGACCCAGGCTGAGAGCGGCTGTGCTCCAGCCGCACGAAGCGTTCGCACCACGCGCGGGCGGTCCGCCTCGGCAATGCCCGGCCCGTTGTCGCACACCGTCAGCAACACGCGGCTGCCCTCGGCTTCGGCAGTGACGACAATCGGCGCCTTCTGTGCCGTCCGGCGCCGGCGTATTTGATCGCATTGTCGACCAGGTTGGAAAGCGCCTGGCTGACCAGCTCGCGATTGCCGCGCACGGTGATCGGGCCCGGCGCTTCGACTTTCAGAGCGAAGCCCTTTTCCTCCGCCAGCGGCTCGTAGAGCTCGGCAATACCGCGCGCGACCTCGGCGGCGTCGAAATCCGCCATGTCGTCACGCGCATGGCCGGATTCCGCCCGCGCGATCATCAGCAGCGCGTTGAAGGTGCGCATCAAGCGCGTCGGATTCCTCGATCGTTGCGCTCCAGCGCCGCGCGGTAATCGGCCTCGCTATTTGCCGGCGCGCAAGGCCTCCTCGGCGCGGTTGCGCAGGCGCGTCAGCGGCGTCTTCAGGTCGTGCGCGATGTTGTCGGAAACCTCCTTCAGGCCGCGCATCAGGCGCTTCGATGCGCTCCAGCATGGCGTTGAGGTTTTCCGCCAGCCGGTCGAACTCGTCGCCGGTGCCGGCGACGAACAGCCGCCCGCTGAGATCGCCTGCCACGATCGTGCGGGTGGTCTCGGTCATGGCATCGACGCGCCGCAACACGCGCCGCGTCACGAAGAACCCGCCAGCCAGCCCGAGCACCACCACCAGCGCGAGCGACCAGCGGCCAGCGGCGATGACGATGTTGTAGCACCTTCTCGCGATCGTCGAGATCGCGCCCGACCAGCATGCGAAAGCCGCCGGGAAGCTGAAACACCCGCACCAGCGCGTGATGCGACGACGCGGGATCGTCATGCCGGCGGTATTCGGTCTCCAACCAGCCCGGTTTCTCCAACGTGCCCGTCGGCAAATATCCGACATTGCCGGCGAGTCCCTCGCCCGCGGCCGTGGTCACCAGATAAAGGCTCGATCCCGGCTGCGCGGAGCGGCTTTCGATCACCTGCACGAGGCGGCGGATGCCGCCGCTGTGGTATTGCTCGGTGAGGCCGTTGACCTCGGCATCGACGGTGGCATTGATCTGCTCGGTAAAGAGACGCCGCGTGTTCCAGGCGAAATAGCCGAGCAGGAAAGCGGCGAACAGTGAAAATACCGTCAAATAGACGATCGTCAGCTTGAACGTCGTAGTGCGGATAAACTTACCGAGCGCTGTCACGGATCATGTATCCCGCGCCGCGCACAGTGTGCAGCAGCGGCTGGGAAAATCCCTTGTCGATCTTGGAGCGCAGCCGCGAGATATGCACGTCGATCACGTTGGTCTGCGGGTCGAAATGGTAATCCCACACGTTTTCCAGCAGCATCGTGCGGGTGACCACCTGGCCGGCGTGCTTCATCAGATATTCCAGCAGCCGGAACTCGCGCGGCTGCAGCAATATTTTTTCCTTACCGCGGCGCACTTCGCGCGACATCCGGTCGAGCTCGAGATCAGCGACGCGGTAAATCGTTTCCTCGCTCCGGCTGCCGCGCCGGCGCGCCAGCACTTCGACGCGCGCCAGCAATTCGGCAAAGGAGTAGGGCTTAGGGAGATAATCGTCGCCGCCGGCGCGCAGTCCTTTGATGCGGTCATCGACTTGACCGAGCGCGGAGAGAATGAGCGCGGGTGTCTCCACTCCCTTCGTGCGCAGGGTCGAGATCAAGGAAAGGCCGTCGCGTTTGGGCAGCATACGGTCGACCACCAGCACGTCATAGCGCCCTTCTTCCGCCAAGGCGAGGCCATCCTCGCCGTCAGCGGCGTGCTCGGCCACGTGTCCAACCTCGCGAAACGCCTTGATCAGATAATCCGCCGCCTCGCGGTCGTCCTCGACAATAAGCAGGCGCATGTTCTTTTCAGTCCGTTCACAAGGCTTAAGTCTAGCGCGCGATCTGCAAATGGGGGACCGCTTTTGGGACCGGCGGCGCCGTCGCGAGCACAAAAAAAGGGAGTGGTGGAATCCACCACTCCCTCGTTGAGCCGATCGGCCGGGGGGCTAAAGCCGGATCGGCCCGGGGGCTGGTGGGGACGGGCTCAAGGCCCGCCCCCGAGGTTCCGATGCCGGCGGGGGCGACGGTTGCCGGCAGCAGTTCCCCATCTCGTTAGCCGCGGGAGAGCGGAATGGCGACGAAACGCGTCCCCTCCCCGGACTTCACCCGCATCAAAACGTTTTTCTTGCCGTCGCCACGCGCATCGTCCAGCCCCTTGCGTACGTCAGCAGGGCTGGAGACGGCCTTGCCCGCGACATCGAGGATCACGTCCCCGGTCTTGAACCCGGCATCCGCGGCCGCGCCATTAGGATCCACTCCCGTGATGACCACGCCCTGCGATCCGGCACCGGCGACGCTGCTCGCAGGAGCAAGCGTCAGCCCGAGCTTGCCGACATCACTGCCGGGCTGCTCAGCTTCCTGCGGATCGGCCTTGGCCTCCCGCTGGGCCGGCAGTTCGCCGAGCGTGAGCGTCACGGTCTTCTCTGCGCCCTTCTCGATCACGCCGAGCTTGACGCTGTTGCCGGGGGCCATCGTGCCGATCTTCTTGGCGAGATCGCGCGCATCGGTCACCGCATTGCCGTTCACCGAGGTGATGACGGCGCCGGACTGGATCCCAGCCTTGGCGGCCGGGCCATTGGGCTGTGCTTCCGAAACCAGCGCGCCTTCAGCCTTCTTCAGGCCGAGGCTCTCGGCAATCTCCGTGGTGACCGGCTGAATCTGCACGCCGATCCATCCGCGCGTCACCGTGCCACGCTCCTTCAGCTGCGAAACGACGGTCTTCACGGTGTCGGAAGGAATCGCGAAGGCGATGCCCACCGAGCCGCCCGACGGCGAGAAGATCGCGGTGTTCACGCCGATCACATTGCCGTCGACGTCGAAGGTCGGACCACCGGAGTTGCCCTTGTTTACCGGCGCGTCGATTTGGATGAAGTCATCATAGGGGCCGGCACCGATGTCGCGGCTGCGCGCCGAGACAATGCCGGCGGTCACGGTGCCACCGAGGCCGAAGGGATTGCCGACCGCGAGCACCCAGTCGCCGATGCGCGGAGGTGTCTCCGACAGCTTGGCATAAGGGAAATCGTTGCGGCCATCGACCTTGATCAGGGCAAGATCGCTGCGCGGGTCCGTGCCGATGACCTTTGCATCGTAGGTCTTGCCGTCGTCCAGCTTGACCTGAACGGTGCTGGCCTTCTCCACGACGTGGTTGTTCGTCACGGCAAAGCCGTCAGCGGAGATGAAGAATCCGGAGCCTTGGCCAGTCGAGAAGTTACGGGGGCCGCTACCGCCGCCGCGCGGTCCGCGCTGCCCATTCTGGCCGCCGTCAGGCTGGCCGAATTGCCTAAAGAAGCGTTCCAGGCCCGGAGGCAGACCCTCGCCGTCAAGGCCGCTCATTTGTGCTTTGTTTTCTACCTTCACCCGCACGGAAATAACCGCGGGCTTCACCTTCTCGACCACGTCGGCAAAGCCGACCGGGCGCGCGACGGTCTGCGCTTGCTGCGTGACGTTCTGCGCCTGCGCAACGGTCGGGCCGAACATTGTTGGCTGCGGAAAGTGGTCGGGAGTTACGAAAAACGCGCCAAGCCCCAGGCCAGCGACGGTCGCAAGCAGGGCGAGGCGGCGCGCTCTGAGACCTCGGAATCGAGGAGCCGAATGTTCGCTGCCAATCATCGTGTTTCTCCATCTTCAAATCTGAGGGCGCATGGCGCCGTGCCAGCAAGATGGGGACTATCGCCTTACGGCGCACTGTCGGCGGGATTAAAACTTGTTAAGGTGTCTGCCAAAAAAATAGCTTTTTATTATTAGTGCCTTAGACGCGGTTTTGATCTTCAAGTCGCTTTAAGCGGGCGATTTCCTTAGGCGTGAGCGCGGGCTCGCTAACGATCGGCTTCGATCGCCGCCGTCCCGCGACAATGAGGACGAGCATGCCGCCGGCCAGCAGCAGGCCCGGAGCGAGCCACAGCAGCAGGGTGTGCCAGCCAAACGGCGGCCGCAGCAGGACGAAGGTGTTGTAGCGCGCGACGATGAAATCCAGCACCTGCTGGTCGCTGTCGCCGTTCTTCAGGCGCTCGCGCACCAGAAGCCGCAGATCGCGCGCCAATAAGGCATCGGAATCGTCGATCGACTGGTTCTGGCAGACCAGGCAGCGCAATTCTTGCGACAGGGCGCGGGCGCGCGCTTCCAATGCGGGGTCCGGCAGCACCTCGTCCGGCTGCACCGCGAAAGCAGGCGCGGCGACAAGGAGCAAAGACTATCGGCAGGAATATCGACGCACGCGTTTTAGTACTCCCCTCCACCCTGGGCGAGGGAGCCGCGCAGTGCCCGTCTTCCCGCCGGGCGAGGTCGGCGCACGCGCAGTCTTCGCAGTCTGCGCAAGCTTGACTGCGGTGCGCCGGGAGGAGGTGCGTTTTGACGACGCCATTGGCTACTCCGCCGCTTGCGCAAGCGCGGACGCCTTCGGCTGCGCCGGCTTGGGCGCGCCGACGCGCAGGCGACGATCGGACAACGACAGCGCTCCGCCAAAGAACATCACGAGCGCGCCAAGCCAGATCAGCAGCACCAGCGGCTTGTGATAGAGCCGCACTGTTACTGCGCCGTCGGCGTCGGCATCGCCGAGCGAGAGATAAAGCTGGCTCGCGCCGCGCGTCAGCAGCGCGGCTTCCGAGGTGGCGCTGCCGCGCGCGGCAAAGCTGCGCTTGGAAGGTTGCAAACGGCCGATCTCCTCGCCGCCGCTGCGCACGAGGAAGGAGCCGACCTGTTCGGAATAATTCGGTCCCCGCCGCGCCATCAGTCCCTCGAAAGTAAGCTCATAGCCGCGCAGCGAAATGGTTTCATTCGGCCGCACCGCCGCGATGCGCTCAGCCGCCCAGTTGCTCTCGCAGACGATTCCGAAAATCGTGATACCCAGGCCAAGATGCGCCAGCGCCCCGCCCCAGGCGGAGCGCGGCAGGCCGGCAGCGCGCTTGAATGCCACCGACACGGAATGCCGTCCCAATCCGCTGCGCTCGACCAGATCGCTGATGGCGCCGCCGATGACAAACAGCGAAAGCCCGATGCCGAAGGGCGCCAGCACCGGCCCGCCACCGGCGACAACGAAGGTTGCCGCGATACCGATGAGCGCCAGGGCAAAGGCGCCGAACAGCCGCTGCGTCACGCCAAGCAGATCGCCGCGCTTCCAGGCCATCAGCGGCCCGAACGGCATGGCGACCAGGAGCGGCACGAACAGCGGCCAGAAGGTCGCGTTGAAGAATGGCGCGCCGACGGAAATCTTATCTTCGCCGCCGGTGAGTGCTTCCAGCGCCAGCGGATAAAGCGTGCCAACGAAAACTGTTGCGCAGGCGGTGGTGAGAAAGAGATTGTTGAGCACCAACGCGCCTTCGCGCGACACCGGCGCGAACAGGCCCCCCTGCTTGAGCATCGGCGCGCGCAAGGCGAAGAGCGCGAAGGCACCGCCGATAAAAACGACCAGAATTGCGAGGATGAAAACGCCGCGCAGCGGATCGGTGGCAAAAGTATGCACCGAGGTCAGTACCCCCGAGCGCACCAGGAAGGTGCCGAGCAGCGACAGCGAAAAAGCCAGGATCGCGAGAAGCAGCGTCCATACCTTCAGCGCATTGCGCTTTTCCATCACCAGCGCGGAATGCAACAGCGCCGTGCCGGCAAGCCAGGGCATGAAGGAGGCATTCTCCACCGGATCCCAGAACCACCAGCCGCCCCAGCCCAGTTCGTAATAGGCCCAGTAGGAGCCCATGGCGATGCCAATGGTCAGGAACATCCAGGCGAGCAGCGTCCAAGGGCGCACCCAGCGCGCCCAGGCGGCATCGATGCGGCCTTCGATCAACGCGGCGATGGCAAAAGAGAAAGAGATCGAGAACCCAACATAGCCGAGATAAAGCAGCGGCGGATGGATGGCGAGCCCAAGGTCCTGCAACAGCGGATTGAGATCGCGGCCTTCCAGCGGCGCGTCCGGCAGCCGTGCAAAGGGATTTGATGTGAGCAGGATGAAGAGAAAGAACGCGGCGGCGATCCATGACTGCACGCCCAGTACATTGGCCTTCAGCGTCGCCGGGAGATTGTTGCCGAATAACGCCACCAACGCGCCAAAAGCCGCCAGAATGAGCACCCACAGGAGCATAGAGCCTTCGTGATTGCCCCAGGCGCTGGTGAATTTGTAGACCAGCGGCATGGCCGAATGGGAATTCTCGAAAGTCGTGGCGACCGAGAAATCCGAGGTGACGTAACTGGTGATCAGCGCCGCGAAAGACAGCGCGACGAAGATAAATTGCGCCAGCGCGGTCGGCGAGGCGACGCGCATCAGCGCCGCATCGTTCATGCGCGCGCCGATGATCGGTACGCTGGACTGAATCAAGGACAGCGCAAAAGCCAACACCAGCGCGTAATGGCCAAGCTCCGGGATCATGGTGTCTGCTTCCCCGCCTTGCCTGCCTTTTCGTAGTCGTCTTTCCAGTGGCCCTGCTTCTTCAGGCTGTCGGCCACTTCCTTCGGCATATAAGTTTCGTCATGCTTGGCGAGCACGGAATCGGCGCGAAAAATGCCTGCGGTGTCGAGCGCGCCTTCGGTCACTACGCCCTGGCCTTCACGGAACAGATCGGGCAGCAGCCCCTGATAAGCGACAGTAACCGCATGGTTGCCATCGGTGACTTGAAATCGCACTTGCATGTTATCGCTACGCACGAGGGTGCCCGGTGAAACCAGGCCACCGAGCCGGATGCGGGTGCCCGCCGCCACATGCTTCTGCAGCACATCGGTCGGAGAATTGAAGAAAACAATGGAGTCCCGCAATGCGCTCAGCACCAGCCCGAGCGCGAGCGCGAGCACGCCGAGACTAAGCCCGATGAGACTGATGCGTCGTTGCCGGCGGGTCATCGCCATTGTCAGCTTTCCAATCCCAATTCTTTCACCAGCTCATCCAGGCGGCGAAGCTTGTCGGCATCGCGCTCCATCGCGCGCCTCGCGTCGGAAGCGGCGACGCGCGCTTTGTCGCGCTCGCCCAGCACCGTATAGGCGCGCACGAGCCGCATCCATCCCTCGAAATCGCCGCCATCATTTTTCAACCGCTCGGCCAGGCCTTCGACCATGCCGACGATCATCTGCTGGCGCTGCTGGGGATCCATCTCCGCCGCCGCTGCCATTTCCTTCGCGCCCGGTCCGGAGACGATCTGCCCGGGCGCCTGTTCGATCTGCGCCAGTTCATCGCGCACGAATTCGGCCCAGGAGGCGCCGGGCGGGGCGGAAGCCAGCAGCTCGCGCCACATCGCGGCGGCTTCGGCGGCGCGGCCGTCCTGCTTTGCCGACAAGCCGAGGAAATAACGCGCCTTGGCTTCCCTGCCATCGATGCCTAGGGCGCGCTCAAATGCCTGCTTGGCCTCGGCGGTAACGATCCCCTTGGCGCTCGCCACCAGCGCCTCACCGAGATCGGCTTCCCGTCTGGCCGTCGCCCCGTTGTAGGTGATGGCGTGGCGCCGGGCGCGCGCGGCATCTTCGTAGCGCCGCAGCTGCATATAGACCGGCGCCAATACTTCCCAGCCGCGGCCGTCCCGGGGGTTGCTTTCCAGATGTGTTTCGACCTGCGCCACAAGCTGCTCGATCGGCGGTGCAGCTTGCGGATTGGCACGCGCCGAGAGCGGCTGCCCGGGCAGCGAAGGAGAGCCAAGCGCCAGATAGAGCCCGCCGCTCAATAGAGGCAGCAGCACGAGCGCGGCAAGTGCAACCGCCCGCTTTCGCGATGGGGAGATCTCCGGCGCGGTAGATTCGCGATCCGCGGCGGCAAGCAGCCGGCGCGACACTTCGATCCGCGCGGCTTCCGCCTCTGCCGTGCCGATCCGGCCGGCGGCCTCGTCGCGGGTAATCTCCTCGAGCTGGTCGCGGTAGACGCGTACGTCATGCCCTGATGACACGCCTTCCGCACGCCGGCCAAGCGGCCACAGCACCGCGAAGACCGCAGCGCCGGTCATCATCGCCAGCACGAACCACAGCGTCATTGCGGCGTTACATCACGCCGCAAACACGGCTGCAATGGGGAGAAGTGACAGGGCTAGGATGGCCTTAGTGGCAGCAGCCTTGAGCTCGATATTTGGCGGCGGAGCGCGCGTTCGCCGGCATCGTTTCGGCAGGCATCCACAAGACCAACCAGTGCTGCGCGCCGCAGCTCGGCGCCGCGCGACGCAATTGCCAAAAAAGATCGAGAGCCGGCTCACCAGCACAAGCGCGTGTTCGCAGGCGCACTTGGTTTGAAGGCTAGCCGACTGGCGTCCAGGAGCCGTCCGGATTACGGCAGGCCGAGCCCCGCGCCGCCTGCGGCTGCCCGTCGACATAGATGGTGTGGGTATATTGCCGGCATTTCAGGGCGCCCTGTTCATATGCCGGCCCCGGAACTACCGAGCCGTAGCGGCCGGAAGCCGGATTACGCCAGGCCACCGGCGCGCCCGAAGAACCTGATTCCAGGGCTTGGATCTGTGCCGCATAGGCGCGACGCTTATCCTCGTCATCCATGGCAGCTCCGATGCGGTTGCCCACGATGCCGCCGATCGCGGCTCCCGCTACGCCGGCGGCGATTCGCTCGCCGGTGCCGCCGCCGATCTGCGAGCCGATCAGGCCACCAGCCACCGCGCCAACCAGAGTGCCGGTGTTTTCCTTGGGGCCGGTGCCGGTTACCGGATCGCCGGCACAGCCCATCACGACCAGCCCAAGCAAGATCACGGCGATCATTCTGCCAGCAAACATTGAACTTCCCCGATTTGGGCGGACGACGAGCCCGCGCTACCTAGCTAAAGAGTTGGATTGGGGCAAAACTCTGTTCGGGCGGATGGCTGCAAAAACAAGGCCGATGCGGACAGCGATGACAGAGCGCCGAAGCGAAAGCTCTGGAACTTCTTTGTGTCCGCGCTCTCGCCGCCTCGCGCCGCCATTCAAATGATTGAGAGGGCGCGCCGATCCTCCGTTACAGACGCGGCAACTCCGGTGAAACTTGGCGCTCTGTTCTCTCCAGCAGCAAGGATGGCGCATGCACCAGCTCATCACACCACGGTCGATCCTCGCGTTTCTCCTGGCGGCGTGGTGCCTACTGCCCCCACCCGCCGTAGCGCAGGAGGTCCTGAACAGGCCGCACCTGGACGTCATCTACGTGCCGACCCCGAACGACGTCGTCGAGCGGATGCTAAGCATGGCCCAGGTGCGCAGCGACGATTACGTCATTGACCTGGGATCGGGCGACGGTCGCGTGCTGGTGGCGGCCGCCAAGACGCGCGGAGCGCGCGGCTTTGGCGTCGACATCGATCCGGAGCGCGTCAAAGAGGCACGGCAGAATGCGCAGGCCGCCGGCGTCGCCGACCGGGTCGAGTTCCGCCAGCAAAACCTGTTTGAAACTCCGATCCGCGACGCCACGGTGCTGACCATGTATCTGATGCCCGAGGTCAACCTGAAGCTCAGGCCGCGCATCCTGAGCGAACTCAGGCCGGGCGCGCGGGTGGTGTCGCACGACTTCGACATGAAGGACTGGAAGCCGGATCAGCGCGCCACCGTGGGCAGGAGCAAAGTTTACGTTTGGATCGTTCCGGCCAAGGTGGAGGGGCGCTGGAGCGTGCAGACCGACGACGGCCGGTCCTTGGCGCTCGACCTAAAGCAACACTACCAGGAGATCGAGGGCACGGCGACGCTCGACGGACGCGCCTTTCCCATTCGCGAGGGCCGGGTCAGGGGAGCGCAGATCAGCTTCGCCATCGCCAGCGGCCAAGGCCGCGCCACCCGCTACACCGGCCAGATTGTAGGGAACGTGATCCAGGCAAGGCGGGTCCGGTCGAACCGCAGCGGTTAGATCCGCGCCATCACTCGGTAAACGGCTCCACTGTCACGCGGCGGCCGATCATGAGAGTGTCGCCGACCAGCGGAGGCGGCTCCGTGTCGACTTGCCAGCGCCTGTGCGGAGCATTTCGTCGAAGCGCCGGTTGACGCCCTCGGATGCTGGAATGGTTACCCCGCCGGCAGCAACAGTTCGGCGCGCAACCCGCCGATCGGCGCCGTGTCCAGCGTCAGCTTGCCGCCATAGAGGCCGGCGAGCTCCACCACGATGGACAGGCCGAGACCCGAACCGGGCTTGGTTTCATCCAGGCGCTGGCCACGCTGGGCCACCTGCTCGCGCTCCAAAGGAGACAAGCCGCGACCGTCGTCATCTACGATGATGCGGATGATCTGGGTGTTCGGAGAGGATTTTTCGCGCATCACCTGCACCGCCACGCGCCGCCTTTGCCCATTTGCAGGCATTGTCGAGCAGATTGCCGACCATCTCCTCCAAATCCTGACGCTCACCGAGAAACCTGATGTGTGCGGGCGCATCGAGCGCGATGGCTATATTTTTGCCGCGGTAGATTTTTTCCATCGTGCGGGCGAGCGCGGTCACCACCACTGGCACGTCCGTCAGTGTCGCGATCGTGGTGAGCCGGGCCGCCAGCCGCGCGCGCTCCAGATGCCGCGCCACCTGATCGCGCATGATGTCGGTCTGCTCGCGCACTTTTACCGCAAAGGGGTCGTCGCCGCGCGAAACGGCTTCATTGACCATCACTGAGAGCGGAGTCTTCAGTGCATGCGCGAGATTGCCGACATGCGTACGGGCACGCTCGACAATCTGCCTGTTGGCATCGATCAGCGCGTTGGTCTCGCGTGCAAGCGGCGCGATCTCGTCGGGGAAATTGCCTTCCAGCCGCTCGGTGGTGCCGGAGCGGATTGCCATCAGGCTTTCGGAAATACGTTTGAGCGGCGCGAGACCGAACCGCACCTGAAACATAGTTGTAAGGATCAGCACGATGGTAAGCGTGCCGAAAGTTATGGCGAGCGCCTGGTAAAAGGCTTCGGTCTCGGCGTCGATTTCCGCAGCGTCGCCCGCCACGGCAGCGAGAAAGCGTCCGTCCGCACCGAGATCCACCGTGCGCTCGATCAGACGAAGCTTCTGATCCTCGGGCCCCTGCACATAACCCTCGCGCGTCTCGGTTTCGGACTCGCTGCGTTGCGGCGGCAAATGCGGGAGCTGGCGATCCGCCAGCGAGCGCGAAGCGCGCACATCCTTTTTTCCGTCCAGCCGCGTCACTTGCCAATACCAGCCGGACAGCGGCAACTCGAACAGCGGCTCGCCCAGGGATTGCGGAAATTTGTCGGGCGGCACGTCGGACGAAGCAACGTCTGCCACCAGCGAACGCAGATACACGCTCAGGCGGTTATCGAAGGAGCGTTCCACCGCCTCCTGATAGAGCGAGGAAAGCAGGATCGCAGTGCCCACCAGGATCACCACGGTCCACAGAGTCGCGGTGACGAAGAGCCGAAGCGCGAGAGAGTTGGCGCGCATGCGCGTCAACGCGCATCGTTCGGCGGCTGGAGGAGATAACCAAGGCCGCGCACGGTTTGAATCACATCGACGCCGAGCTTCTTTCGTATGCGGCCGACGAAGACCTCGATGGTGTTGAAGTCGCGGTCGAAGTCCTGGTCGTACAGATGCTCGACCAGTTCGGTGCGGGAGACCACGCGGCCGGCATGGTGCATGAGGTAGGACAGCAGGCGGTATTCATGCGAGGTGAGCTTGACCGGATTGCCATCGACCGCTACGCGGCCGGTGCGGGTATCAAGCCGCACGGGACCGCAGTTGAATTCGCTTTTGGCGTGGCCGGCAGAGCGCCGCAGCAGGGCGCGCACGCGCGCCAGCACCTCTTCGAGATGAAAAGGCTTGGCAACATAATCATCGGCGCCCGCATCGAAGCCCTGGACTTTGTCACTCCAGCGATCGCGGGCAGTGAGGATCAGCACCGGCATCGAGCGTCCGGCCCGCCGCCAGGATTCCAATACCGAGATGCCGTCCATCTTCGGCAAGCCGATGTCGAGGATCACGGCGTCATAAGGCTCGGAATCGCCCAGGTAATGCCCCTCCTCGCCGTCGAAGGCCCGGTCCACCACGTAGCCGGCATCGGCCAAGGCGGTGGTGAGCTGACGATTGAGGTCAGGATCGTCCTCGATAACAAGAAGGCGCAAAGGTTGCTCCGGTCTGCCGCGGCCCACCGCCGCATGCCCTACTCTGGCATTCCGCGGAATGGAAGTCAGTAGATAGCCACGCAGTTTCCGCCCCGGATGCGAACAAACCGGCTTTGTACGTGAACATCTCGTCACGGGCTCCAGGCTCGCGGACGGGGAAACGGCGGTGATTGACAAACATGACGGGCTGCGGCTCATCGGCGCCATGCTTCGCTGCTTCGCCGCGCTCGCCGTTTTGTCAAACTCTGCCTTGTCGGCCGCAGCCATGGTGGGCGGCGCGCCCGCCGTGGACGCGAGCGCCTACCGCAGCGAGGTCATGATCCTCAGCAGCCGCGGCAATCTCTGTACCGGCATCGTGCTCAAGCAGGACGCTGGTGCTCACGGCCGCGCACTGCATCGAGCCTGGCCTTGCCTATAAGCTCTATGAGCTCGACACCGAGCGGAAGCCGGACTTTTCACGACCTTGCAAAGACGGTGGTGCATCCGCAATTCAGCAAGGCAAGTTTCGACGCCAATCGCGCCACAGCCGATCTCGCGTTGCTGAAATTAGCCACGCCGTTGCCGGCGACATTCATTGCCGCCACGCTGTCTGCAACGCGCCCACGCGTGACGGTCGGAGAGCGTTTTGCCATTGTCGGCTACGGGGTCACCGCCCCGCGCGACAACCGCAGCGCCGCCGTGCTCCGCCGCGCCGATCTCATCGCCACCGGCAAGCCCGGCAACCTGCAACTCCGGCTTTTCGATCCTGCCACCAAAGGCGAGACGCCCGGGCTCGGCGCCTGCACCGGCGACTCCGGCGGCCCGGTCTATGAGGAACGTGACGGCAAGCGCGTGGTCTATGGCGTGATCAGCTGGACCACCGGCCCAAAACTCAGCGACGGCTGCGGCGGGCTCACCGGCGTCACACCGCTCGAGCTGTACCTGCCCTGGATCGCGGATACCGCGAGAATCCTGGGCAGCCCGCTTATGCCATGATGAAAATATTGAGGCGGCAAGCGATTGGGAGAGGTGGCCCGACTGCAAGCGCTCTCGCCCGGCGCAATCACCTTCGGCAATCGGTTGTTTGAGTCCGGCGCAAGAAACCCGCCGCGCGGCGGGTTTCTGCACCTCCTAAAGTGAGCAGTTAGAACGCACCGAACAACATCAACACGATGATGAGGCTGAGCGGAACGCCTAGCAGCCATAAAAGAACTGGCACGTTGTCCTCCTATTCCATTTTCGAAGCGACAACGCGCAACTTGCAATACCGGTTCCTTTTCCCGTAACGGCGGGGCAACACAGAATAATCCGTCATATGACCAGCCGTTCATCCTCAGCGTTGCTTTCCTCCCACCAAACCGGAACAGCCGGCCTTCGCTTTGCGTTGCCTTCCATTGGAGGGGCTGCACCACTGGAGGACGGCCATGAAGCGATTACTAATGATTACCAGCGCGGTCGCGCTGTGCCTTGCGGCACCTGCCTTCGCGCAATCCACAACCGAGCAGGACCAGCTCAACAGGCAAAAGGCTGCGCCATCCGGCACCGCGGCACCAGCGGCTCAATCGCAGGACCGTCAAAAGTCCAACCAGCAGCAGCTGGACCAGGGCGGGCAGGCGCAGCAGCGGCCTGCAACGGGCTCGCCCTCGCCCAGCGCGCAGGCACCGGCGCCTTCCGGTCAGGCACAATCCCCTCCCGCCGACCAGACGCAGCGCGGACAGGCGCAGAACCAGCAGCAGCCTTCCTCGGGTGCGCCCGCGGCTAGCTCACAAGCGCCAGCGCCCTCCGGTCAGGCCCAATCCCCTGCCGGCGATCAGAGGCAGCGCGGACAGGCGCAGAATCAGCGGGACCCGGCTGCGGACAGAAACAAGGCTCAGGCGCCTCGCGATCAGCAGCAGCAGCGTTCGGCCACGGACCGGAACCAGCCGGCGCAAGGCGGCGGTCAGGCGGACCGAAGACAGTCGCAACAGGACACCCAGCGTCAGGATCAGCGTCAGGATCGGCAGGATCGCCAGGATCAGCGACAGGACGCGCAGAACTCCCGGTCGCAGAGGGACCGCGCCTCGACATCGCTCAACGTTGACATCAACGAGACGCAACGCACCAGGATCGCGTCGGCTATCAGCAGCGTCAATGTACGGCCGGTGAATGTGAACTTCCGGATCGCGACCGGCGTGGTCGTCCCGAGGACTGTCGTACGTTGCACACCCTGCCCACGACCATCGTGGAGGTGGTTCCGCAATTTCGCGGCTACAGCTACTTCGTGACCAGCGAGCAGATCGTGATCGTTGAGCCGAGGCGGAAGACCGTTGTGGCCGTGCTTCCGGCTGGCGGTACCGCCCGGGCACAGGCCCCGGCGGGCAGCCGGGCGAGCTTCACCGACCAGAACCGTGAGGTCATCCGCAGCCGCGCATCGAGCCTGCGAAGCACGGCGACGACCGGCTCCAGCGCCTCGCGCTACGTCGTGGAGCAGGAAGTGCCCGCCACCATCGAGTTGGAGGAATTTCCGGTTGAGATCGTGACGGAGGTGCCGGTGTTTCGGACCTATCGCTACTTCCGGCAGGATAACGACGTGTTCGTCGTGGATCCGACGCAGCGCCGGGTGATCGAGATCATCCGGTAACATTGCTGGCAGACACTAAACGATCACGCCGCCCGGTTTTTTCCGGGCGGCGTATTGTTGTCCCCCATCAGTCAGCGCACGCTATCCGTGCTGATTGTTCTCCCTGCGGATGCGCAGCTCTTCTTCCGTCATGCCGACCCAGAGGCTCGCCCCCCGCTTGGCCGCTTCGACCGGGATGCGTTTGGAGGCCTTGGCGCCGCGCGGATAGCCGGCGATCTGCAGCAGATGCGCTTCTTCGTC
The DNA here is from genome assembly GCA_963731585.1 of uncultured Alphaproteobacteria bacterium. Taxonomy (GTDB): domain Bacteria; phylum Pseudomonadota; class Alphaproteobacteria; order Rhizobiales; family Xanthobacteraceae; genus CANKHA01. The sequence goes on along the minus strand of CAVSWC010000013.1, from coordinate 787,537 downwards.
ACCGACGCTGCGGAACCAATAGCGGGAATTCTCCGGCAGCTTGAGGCCTTCATGTTTGCCGAAAATGCCGAGGGATTTGTCGCCCGGACCGTAGAATTCGATCCTGCCCTGCAGGACCATGTAAATCAGGTCCATGTTGGGATGATAATGCAGGTTGTTGTCGCCGCCCTGGTTAAGGATCTGCACCGAGGCACGGCAGCTGTCGGTGCCGGCAAGCTTGACATGGATTTTCTCGTTGGCCGGAATAACGACATCGGGCCGGGCGAAGACGAATTTCTCGATCTTCGACTCGGCTTCCTGGTGGAAGGCTTCTTTTTTTGCCTCGCCGCGCAGTTCCGTCGGATTTTCTTGTGCCGCTTCAGCCATCGTTTCCTCCCACAGGTGTTGCCGGGTTGGGCCCACTATAACGGCCTTGCGAGCCGCGGGAAATAACAGTTCGGCGAGCCAATAAGCCTACTCCGCGGCAGCCGCCGGCGGGGCGGCGGCGGCGACCGGAATATCGGCGCGGCCCGGCAGCGGGCGCTCCTCCATCAGGATGAGGCAGAGCAAGGCGGCGCCCAGCGTGGCCGCCGAGGCGGCAAACACCCAGCGGAACACCAGCGCGACCTCGGCGCTGCCGCTACTGCCTTGCAGCAGGTCGAACAGCGCGCCGCCGCCGGATTTCAGATTGATGCCGCCGAGGATGATCGCGCCCAGGCCTGCGACGATGATGGCGGAAAACAACGCGCGAAAGAAATTCATGCTGCCGGTGGCGATGCCGAGCTGATGGCGCTGCACCGCGTTCTGCACCGCCACGGTGGCCACCGGATAAACCGTGCCGATGCCGGCGCCGACGACGCCGAGATGGATCAATACCAGCGTCAAAGATTGCTGTGGATCGATCGCGAGCGAGATCAGCGCGAGCACCGAAAGGCTCAGCCCCACCAGCGGCACGCGCTTGTAATGGTGGAAATATCCCAAACCGCGGCCGGCAACCAAGGCGCCGAGATTCGAGGTCACCATCAGCGGGATCAGCGCCAGGCCGGAAAGACTCGACGACAATCCCATCACCAGGTCGAAGTAGAGCGGCACGAAGATGGTCAGCCCGATCAGGCAGCTGATGTTGAACGCCGACAGCAGCGTTCCCATCCGCACCACCTGGTTCGATAAAATCGACAGCGGCAGGAACGGCTCCGGCGCGGTGCGCAGCCGCAGCACGAAGAGCAGCCAGAGCAGCGCCGAGCCGGCCAGCAGCCCGATGATCGGCGCCGAGTTCCAGGGAAAGCGCACGCCGCCAGAGGTCAGCGCCAGCAGCAGCGACACCGCGGCCGCCATCATCAAGAGGCTGCCGATCACGTCGAGCTTATGCGGGCGTGTCACGCTCGGCAGGTTCTTGAGCGCGGCGTTGCTCATCCAGAAAGCGAGCAGGCCGAGCGGAATGTTGATCCAGAAAATCAGCGACCAGTGGAAATATTGCGACAGGAAACCGCCCAGCAGCGGGCCGGAAATCGCCGCGGTCATCCACATGAAGCTGAGATAGGCCTGATAGCGCCCGCGCTCTTTCGGCAAGACGATGTCGCCGACGACGGTCTGCGCCAGCGGCAGCAGCCCGCCGGCGCCGAGGCCCTGCAGGCCGCGCCCCAAAATCAGCGTCAACATGTTGGGCGCAAGCGCACAGACGAGCGAGCCCGCCATGAACACCGTGATCGCGATCAGCATCATCGCCCGCCGGCCATACATGTCGGAGAGCTTGCCGTAGAGCGGGGTCACCGCGGTCGAGGTGAGCAGATAAGCGGTGACGATCCAGGACAGATGCTCGATCGCGCCGAAATTGCGCCCGATGGTCGGCATCGCGGTCGCCACGATGGTCTGGTCGAGCGCGCCCAGAAACATCGCCAGCATGATGCCGAGAACGACGCGCCGGATTTCCGCGTGCGACAGCGGCTTGTGCCCGGCCCAGTGACTGTGGGCGGAGGCCGCAGGCTTGCGCTTTGGCTTTCTTGGCGGAGGAGGATTTGGCGGAAGTCATGCGGCGCCCTACATCGCGCGATGCGGGGGCGAATACAAGCAAGGCTGGGGCAAGGCAGCTATTCGCCGGCGATTGCTTGCTGCGGCGCAAACTGCGGCCATGCGACCCGCTCGGCCGGTTCCGGCTTGCCAAAGCCGCCCGTCTCGGCACAATCCCTGCCCAATAGCCCGTCGTGAGGCGTCTTTGGAGGATTTGATGTCGAAAGCCCTGCCCTTCGCTCTGCTTGCCGCCGCTCTGGCGCACCGCCAGCGCTGCCCGCCACGGCCGCCGATTATTTCGCCGGCAAGACCATCGAATGGACCGTCGGCGGCGACGCCGGCGGCGGCTACGACATCTATTCCCGCACCATCGCGCGGCATTTGCCGAAATACATCCCCGGCAGCCCCACGATCATCGTGAAGAACCTGCCGGGCGCAGGCTCCGGCAGGGCCGCCACCTACATCGCCACCGTGGCGCCAAAGGACGGAACTGCCATCGGCATGATCTTCCCGGGCGCGATCGTCGGCCCGTTGCTGGAAGACGGCCAGAAGCCGCAATACGACCCGACCAAATTCGTCTATCTCGCCACCGCCGATTTCGGCACCCGGGTCTGCGCCACCTTCACCACCTCCAAGGTCAAGAGCTTCGCCGACGCGCAGAAGCAGAAAGCCAATATGGGCGCGAGCGCCGCCGGCGGCTCCACCCGCGATTACGTCAACATGCTGCGCAAGGCCGCGGGCGCGCAGTTCGAGCTGGTCACCGGCTACAAAGGCACCGCCGAGATCGGCCTCGCCGTCGAACGTGGCGAGGTCGACGGCCTTTGCGGCTGGGACTGGTCGAGCCTGAAGTCGCAGAAATCGGACTGGCTGCGCGACAAGAAGATCAACATTTTGGTGCAGACCGCGCTCGAGCCGGAGGCCGAGCTGACCAAGCTCGGCGTGCCGACGATGTGGGAGTTCATCAAAAAGGAAGAGGACAAGAAGGCGGCCGAGCTGGTGGTGAGCCAGCAGGTGTTCGGCCGGCCTATCATCGCCCCGCCCGGCGCCGCGCCTGAGGCCGTGAAGATCTTGCGCGAGGGATTGAGCAAAGTGATGCAGGACAAGGACTTCCTCGCGGACGCCGAGAAGTCGAAGATCGACGTCAATCCGCTCGACGGCGCGAAAGTGCAGGAGGTGGTGGAGAAGGCTTATGCCTCGCCGCCCGCCGTGGTCGCCCGCGCCAAGGAACTGATCAGGGAGTAACAACTTCTCTCCTCATGGTGAGGAGCGTTGCGCAGCAACGCGTCTCGAACCATGCAGGCCACCTACTTTGCCCATCCTTCGAGACGGCGCTCCGCGCCTCCTCAGGATGAGGGCGGGAGTGTGTGCAATGGTTAGATCTGTTTATTTCTTCATCCTGAGCATGTTGAGCACCGCCGCGGCTGCGCCCGCCACCGCCGCGGACTATTACGCCGGCAAGACCATCGAATTCACCGTCGGCGCCGATGTCGGCGGCGGCTTCGACGTCTATGCCCGCACCATCGCCAAGCATCTGCCGCGCTATCTGCCGGGCAAGCCGACGATCGTGGTGAAGAACATGCCGGGCGCCGGCTCCGGCAAGGCCGCGACCTTTATGGCGACCGCCGCGCCGAAGGACGGCACCGCCATCGCGGCGCTGATGCCGGGCGCGGTGATCGGTCCCGCTTTTGGAGGACCGCGAGAAGCCGCAATACGATCCGACCAAGCTGATTTATCTCGCCACCGCCGACAGCGTGACCCGCGTCTGCACCTCCTTCATTACCTCCAAGATCAAGACCTTCGAGGACGCGCAGCAGCAAAAGGCCGCGATGGGCGCGAGCGCGGCCGGCGGCTCCAGCCGCGATTACGTCAACCTCGCGCGCAAGGCGGCGGGCGCGCAATTCGATCTCGTCTCCGGCTACAAGGGCTCCGCCGAAATGACGCTGGCGATCGAGCGCGGCGAGGTCGACGGCATGTGCGGCTGGGACTGGCCGAGCCTGAAGTTGCAGAAGCCGGACTGGATCCGCGACAACAAGGTCAACATCCTGGCGCAATTCTCGCTCGAGCCCGATCCGGAGCTGACCAAGCGCGGCGTTCCGCAAATCTGGCAGTTCATCAAGAAGGAAGAGGACAGAAAGCCGGTTGAGCTGGTGCTCAGCCAGCAGGTGTTCGGCCGGCCTTATGTCGCCCCGCCCGGCACGCCGCCGGAGGCGGTGAAGCTGTTGCGCGAGGCCTTCATCGCCACGCTGCAGGACAAGGAATTTCTGGCCGAGGCGGACAAGGCCAAGCTCGCGGTCAACGCGCTTCCCGGCGCAAAAGTGCAGGAGGTGGTGAGCAGCATCTACGCCTCGCCGCCCGCGGTGGTGGAACGCGCGAAGGAATTGATCCGGGATTAGCGCGGTGCGGTTCTCCATCTGTCATTCCGGGGCGCGCCGGAGGCGCGAACCCGGAATCCATACGCCCGGTGGTGGTTATGGATTCCGGCCCGCTCGCTTCGCTTGCGTCCCGGAATGACCAGCGTTGATGTTAAACAGCCACCAACTTCTCCCCTCATGGTGAGGAGCGCCGCGCAGCGGCGCGTCTCGAACCATGCAGGCCCAGCCCGCTGCCCATCCTTCGAGACGCGCTTCGCCGCTCCTCAGGATGAGGTGGAATGTTCGGCGCTCACAGTCAAACAGCCACTCATTCTTCCTCATGGTGAGGAGCGCTGCGCAGCGGCGTGTCTCGAACCATCAAACAGCCAAGCGTCATCGGCCCGTGTTTTGTCAGACGCGGGTGCGTCTGTCATTCCTATTCCTTGCTCCCTCAAACCCGAGGGAGCGGAGCGCCGACAGGCGCATCAACAATTCCACGCTTGCGAGGCGCGGAGCGTGTCGTGCGCCGGCGTTTCGCAGTCTGCGCAACGTCCCGAGACACGCTCGCCTCTCGGCGCTCCACCGCGGCGGTTTTTGCCGTCGGGACTGCTCCGTTCGACACCCGGACCGGCCTTTCGGCCTGATCCCGCAGGCTTCCGCCTGCGTTCGTCCGGGAGCGTCTGCCACGCGGCGGGCCCTCGTAGTAGGGCCGGGCAGCAACCCCGAGGCTCCCGGAGATGGCTTGCGAAACCATCCGCAGGCGCCGCACCCGCTCCGCCAATCAAGACGCCTCATGATGGCGCCCCCGGAATGAGCAGGCAGCAACAGGATACAGAACTCCGTTAGGGAAAAACCCTGCATGCAGGAGATATTCAAGGATAAGTGCAAGCGCTTGTTTCCATTCGGAAAAACCTGTGCGTATTGCGGATAACTACGCCCGAGGCGGAAAGGCCAAGCGCGGTCAACGAGCTCGACTGCCCAAGGTGCAGGAGGTGGTGAGGAACATCTACGCCGCCCCGCCGCGGTGGTGGAACGCGCGAAGGAGCTGAACGGGATTAGCCCACTCTCCTATAGATTTTACTGGCTTCCCGCTCTTCTTTGAGTTTCGTGAATATTTTGCTCCAAGAACGGGGTACCAAAAGACAAATCTTGTCTGGCCTGACGAATGCACATTTGCCCTCGGTCATATTATTCCTACAGATGTTTGGATTCGAGTGCCGACAGCCTAGCGTTTGGGTTTCTGTATCCAACTCAGATAGTGGGCGTCGCTGATCGATTTTCAAAACCGAACCCTCTGATCCCGTTGCTGGTCACCTTGACCTTTACGATTAATAGCACCTGATTTCAAACAGCCAAGCGTCATCGTCCCGTGTTTTGCTCCGGCGACGGCTCCTGTCTCCTTGTTCCTTCGGGCAACCCCGAGCGAGCGGAGCGATGGCTTCTTCCATCTTGCCCTCCGGTGATCCTGGCATCTTCGCCCCAAATGCGAGCGAGAGTGTCTTGGATTTTTTTCCCAAAGAGGCTGATTAATTCACGATTGGCAGCAACTAATGCTTCCTCGGATTCGATCTCAGACAAAATGGCTTGCTGAACCGCCAGTGGTGGCACCGAGAATTTGCGTTGCTCCATGTCACCTTTCGTGGCGTGCATCATCGCGATGCCGTTCCCTTCGGATTTGATCTTTTCTGAGTCAGCAGCAAGAAGATGAAAAAGAAACTTCTTGTCGATTTCAACCGACGTTTCGATTTTCCAAATGTGGTAATGATAGATCGCGCGCGGACCCTCCCAGATCCGCGGGCCAAATGAGGCGGACCATGCGTAAAGCAAATCGCCTTCATTGCAGTATTTGTCCTCATCGAGCACTAAGTCTGAGTAATACCAGCCTCGGTTTGAGAAGAAGTTCCCGACGCGAAGGACCGGTGTTGGCCCCTGGGCGAGAAGCTCCTCTTGTTTGTAAGCACGACCGTTGATGAGGCGGGCGATTTTACCTAGTTCCAACATTGGCCAATCGGGATGAATAGGAATGTGGGCGCGGTAGTTTTCGAGGACGGCTTGAGCACCATCGATGATTTTCCGGTAACCCTCGATCTCCGCCACGATCTCCTTTTGCACCTCCAAAGGCGGCAAAGGGACTTGGAGTTCGCAAAATTTAGATCTGGAAATTTCTGTGAAGGTCCCACCCGTCGCCCACGCTTGCATCGTTGGAACCAATTTGGTGAGCGCGAGTGCAATATACTCCGGGTCCGCCCGATCTGAATTTTCGATGACGACGTTCTTGAAACCCTGATTCGTCGCAAGCGGAACACGATTAATGGCGATGCGCCCTATGGTCGCACGCGTTGAGACGACAACCGAGTTTACAGGAATCACCTTTGCTGAAGACTTCCGCAGGCCCTTCTCAGAAATCGTCCTTTTCGTCGATGTAATTTCCGAGATGAAGTCGGTAGCAGGAAGATCGACGAGCGTCGCCCAAGGAATTCCGCCGCTCCAATATTCCTCCACATCGGACTTTGGGGTGCCGCCGCCTTCCACGCGGAAGAGACTTCTCGTCGCCGAGCGAGACAAGCGGGAAGGAATGGTTGGCTGCTGCCCCCTCCCTATATCGCTCGCCGCTTAGGTTATAGTCGCGATTAGCGGCGATCTTTTTTTTCGGCACGATCAAGCCGCGAGTGAGCTTCAGATCAGCGACCGGCTGGTGGCTGCGTAACGCCCGAAGGTAAGTAATGAGTTCGGCTTGGACTTGCGGAAGATCATTCTTGTCTATCGCGCGTCTCTGCGCGCCGAGGCCAAAGCCATCATTCTCCACCTTGAAGAAGGCGATGGTTTCGGCAGCCTTAGAGAGCGATTTGTCGAGGAACAAGATGGATGTCTTAACGCCCGAATAGGGATTGAAACAACCCGCCGGCAGGGACACGACAGCAATAAGCGAATTCTCGACAAGCATCCGTCGTAACTCTGTGTAAGCGGTCTGGCTTTGGAAGATGACGCCCTCAGGCACAATGATGCCGGCGCGGCCAGTGGGCGTGAGATGCTCGGCCATGTAGTCCAAGAAGAGGACTTCGCTGCGTTTGGCCTGTATTGAGAAACGGCGGTGGGGCTTGATGCCGCCCTTCGGGGACATAAAGGGTGGGTTCGCAAGTATGACGTCGGCAAATTCGTTCCAGCGTTCCTCCGAGGTGAGCGTGTCGTATTCATAGATATGTGGATCGGTGAATCCGTGGAGATAAAGGTTCACCAGGGAGAGCCGCACCATGTCAGGCGAAATGTCGTAGCCCTTGAAGTTAGTGGCGAGCGCACCGCGTTCCTCGGGCGTGAGGAGGTCGCCTCGGGACGGGGGGATTTGGACGAATTTAGCGCGGCTTTGTCGTTCTCGTCGACGTCTTTCGACCCGATCGCCGCGGGCGAACTGTTAGCTTTCAGAATATGTTTGTAGGCCGAAATCAAAAACCCTGCGGTGCCGCAAGCTGGATCGAGCACGCTTTCGTTTTTTTTTGGGTCGAGAACCTCAACGATGAAATCAATGATGTGGCGGGGCGTGCGAAACTGCCCTGCATCGCCCTGTGAGCCAAGGACAGAAAGAAGATACTCGAAAGCATCACCGAGCCGCTCGCTATGGTCGTAGTTGAATTCGTCGATGATTTTTAAAAATGCCTTGAGGGTCTCAGGATCACGGTACGGGAGATAGGCATTCTTAAAAATGTCACGGAAGAGCGGCGGAATGCCGGCATTCTCGGGCATCTTGGAGATACCCTCCATATAGAGGCCGAGCATTTCCTGGCCACCGATGCCGGCGCGCATGAGCCGGGCCCAGCCGTATCGAGCGAAATCACCGGTGAAAAACTTGCGCTTGCCACCCAACTCCTCCGCTTCCGCGTCCATGTCGTCCATGAACTTGTAGATCAGAGCAATGGTGATCTGCTCAACCTGCGACTTTGGATCGGGGACTTTGCCGACGAGAATGTCGCGGGCGGTGTCGATGCGGCGCTTGGTACTGGTGTCGAGCATTCTGCTTCCTAAGCTGCAAACTGATTTAGAGAGACGTAGTCTTTGATATATTCAGGGATGAGCGTGCGGTATTTCGCGGGCACAGCTCTGAATTCTCTCGTCGAGAAAGTCGGATTTGTTGCGAGGTCGGTCAGCTGCCCAGACTCGATGATGTGGCGGATTTGGTTGCTAGCGGCGTAAGCCTTGAAATAAGTCTTGATAGCCGGAATGGCCTCGGCTTCGTCGGGCTTGTAATCGGCGACGAACTTAGAGAATTCCTCTTCCAATAATTCGTCCTTGGATTTGTAGCGGGGAATGAGGCCGAAGACTTTCTCAAGAATTTCGCGGAGCGAGAGGCGGCGATCCACGCCGGCCGCCTTCCTTAGCTTTTCAAGGGTGTAATATTCGCTTGGCTTTTCGAAAACCTCTTTATTCACGTAGTCGATGACACGGTCCCACTGACCGGCTTCCACGGCGGTGGCGATAAAGGTGTTCTCGCGCACGACATCCTCGAATTTTGCGTAAAACTCACGGTCAATCCGCATGCCGTCGTATCCGATCGTCTCCTCTTTAATTGTGAATAAAATGTCCTCGCCGAGGTGCTCGTAAGGAGTGCCCGTGGATCCGCCACCTCCGCCTACGTCATCGCCTTCTCCGGTCTTACCTTTCGGTTTGGGAAGCTTAATGACCTGGTCGTAATCGAACTCTTCCTCGAAGTATTCGCAGTTGGCGAAGAAATCAAAGAGCTTAAAAGCGATCTTCTTCGGCTCTCTAACGTTTTCCCTGATTGCCTCGTCGAAGAGTTGCTCCCGAAAATCGTGCTTCCGCGTGCCTCGCCCTTTGATTTGAATGAAGTCCGTTGGGGAAAAGACCGGACGGAACAGACCTAGATTAAGAATATCCGGGCAATCGTATCCCGTTGTCATCATTCCGACAGTGACACAGACACGCGCCTTGCTCGTTTTGTAGGTAGGAACGAAGTTGGCGGAACCGAGCAGATTGTTGTTAGTAAAATTTATCGTGTGCTGCTGCGCGCCATCCACCTGCGATGTGACCTGTACGGCGAAGTCGGACTGGTATTTTCCGGGGAACATGCGGTCCGCCATCTCGTTCAGAATCTGAGCGATCTTGCCAGCATGGTTCTGGCTCACAGCGAAGATGATTGACTTCCCAATCTCACCGCTGATGGGGTCGCGCAACGCGTTTTCGAGGAAGGTTTTGCAAAAGAGCTGATTCGTGGCGGACGAGAAGAAGCGTTTCTCGAATTGGCGCTGCTTGTATGTCTCCTTTTGATCTTCGCCCTCCTCGTCCTTAAACTCGACGACAAAGCCTTGGTCCGACAAAAGCTGGGTGGTTACTTCGCTTCGGGCGTCCACAACGGTCGGATTGACAAGGTAGCCGTCTTTCACGCCATCGAGAAGTGAGTACCGAAAGGTGGGTTGGCCGTCATCGCAGCCGAAGGTCCGGTATGTATCGAGCAGTAGGCGGCGCTCGAACTCGCGAGGGTCCTTGCTCGTGGGTTTTTCCTTGACGAACTTCTTGAGGTAGTCGCGCGGCGTGGCTGTGAGGCCAAGCTTGTACCCGACGAAGTAGTCGAAGACGGCTCGGGCATTGCCGCCAAGTGATCGATGTGCCTCGTCGGAGATAACGAGATCAAAGTCGGTAGGCGAAAAAATCTGCTGGTATTTGTTGTTGAAGAGAAGCGACTGGACGGTGGTGACGACGATTTCAGCGTGGCGCCAATCATCGCGATTCTCTTTGTAGATGACACTCTTGTAGTCGTTCGCAAGGACCTTCCTGAAAGCTTTGAGCGCCTGGTCTTCTAACTCGAGCCTGTCCACCAGGAACAGCACACGGCGAGCGTTGCCGGTTCGAAGAAAGAGTTTGACGATGGCGGCCGCTGTGAGTGTTTTGCCGGTGCCAGTGGCCATCTCAAGCAGAAAACGGTCGCTGCCTTTCGCCACTGACTGTTGGATGGCTACAATGGCCCGCTTCTGGTACGGACGGAGGAACCGTAGACCGTTTATCTCGATGAATCGAGGGCGCTCGGCTTCGTTCTTCCAAGCTACTTCCGAAGCATAGCCAGGGCGCTGCGTGAGGACTACGTAGTCATCGGCGACAACTTCCTCGACAAGCGATTTCGGGTCGGGGACGCTCTTCTGATAGCCAGTGACGGAGGTGGGTGTCGGGAAAGTGGTGATGACGTAGGGATTGCCGCGTTCGAGGTCCCAAAAGTAGTGAAGGTTGCCATTTGAAAGTATGACGAACCGACAGTTTTGCGACTTCGCGTATTTCCGTGCCTGCTCCTTGCCGATCAGCGGATTTTTGTCTTCCGTCTTCGCTTCCAGGATTATGAACGGAAAGCCCTTTTCGTTGAGCAGCAGGAAATCAATGAAGCCTTTGGAGGCCTTCTCGAAGTTCTCGCCAAGGTTGTCTAGCGCTTCTTTTGTGAGCGCGACGCTAGGTTCGAGCTGAATGTTTGCGGGCCCCTGTGTTTCCGCAAAAAAGCGCCAGCCCGCAGCTTCCAGCAATTTGTTTATTTTGATGCGAGCCGTGGCTTCCTTCATAATCCCCCCGCCAGATTTGAAATCTGGCGTTGTTGTTCTGTTTACCCCGGTAGCAATGTTATTTTGCCTTCCCGGGAGTGCAACTGGCAATTCGTCGCGTTCTCGGCACCCTGCCCGGCCACTTGACGATGTGATCCTCCAGCTCGTTGTCGGGGATTTGCTCCTCGGAGAATCGCACCCGCCCGCGCACCGAGACGCCGGCTGAGTGCACGCTCTGCGGATCGCCCGACAGCAAGGGATGCCACCAGTAGAGATCGCGCCCCTCGGCGATCAGCTTGTAGCCGCAGGTCGGCGGCAGCCAGCTGATCGCGCGCACATTCTCCGGCGTCAGCCGCACGCAATCCTCCACCTGCGCGCTGCGGTTGGCATAGTCGCGGCAGCGGCAGGCCTGCCCGTCCAGCAGGCGGCAGCCGACATGGGTGAAGTGGATCTCGCCGGTGTCGTCGTCCTCCAGCTTCGACAGGCAGCAGCGGCCGCAGCCGTCGCACAGGCTTTCCCATTCGGAATCCGTCATCTGCTCCAATGACTTGGTTTTCCAGAAGGGCGGGTCGGCGGACATTCAGTGGCTCCACGCGTTACGCCCCTTGTGGGCGCGCTTCCCTCCCCCTGCAAGGGGGAGGGTCAGGGAGGGGGTCAACTGCGGCGAGCAAGACCCCCACCCGATCGCTTCGCGATCGACCTCCCCCTTTCAGGGGGAGGTAAAGAGCAAAGCGCCCCCGCCCCCGACCCCTCCCCGCCACGCAAGTCGGGCCTGCCCGACTTGCGCCATCATATGTGCGGAACCCGGGCAAGCCCGGGGTCCGTGGGGAGGGGTGAAGAAAGGGCGAGGGAAACCGTCCGGAACCGATCCTTCACCCTAAGCATCGGCGGCATTGGCCGAAGCGCTCCGGATCGGCTAGAACAAGCGGCAGAATCCGTGCAGCTGCCGGCCAAATCCGGGTGGCGGCCGGGCCAAAAACCGCCGCCTTTATGGCCCCTGATCCCGGGCCAGCCAAAGAGACGCTGCAAAGAGAGCCCCAAAGAGACGCCCAAAGAGACCGCCCTTGTCCGATCCCTTTCCCAAACCTGACGACTGGAAGCCGAAGGTCAACAACCGCCTGCTGGACGTCGACGCGCGTATCGACAGCTTCATGTTCCAGGCCGGCAAGTTTCTGCGCGAGGCCTATGAGCGCTTCTCCATCTTCATGGACCGCTTCCATGTCGCCGGCTGGCGGCGCAGCTTTGTCGAGCTGACCTCGGAAGGCGCGACCCTTGGCGCCGGCGGCCTCGTGCTGATGCTCACGCTCGCCTTGCCCGCCTTTGAAGAAACCGCCGACGACGACTGGCTGAAGAAGTCCGAGCTCGCGATGAGCGTGCTCGACCGCTACGGCAACGAGGTCGGCTCGCGCGGCATCAAGCACAACGACTCCGTCCCGCTCGACCAATTCCCCGATCATCTGGTCAAGGCGGTGCTCGCCACCGAGGACCGGCGCTTCTACGAGCATTTCGGCATCGACATCCCCGGCACCTTCCGCGCGCTCTTGATCAATGCGCGCGCCGGCGGCGTGGTGCAAGGCGGCTCCTCGCTCAGCCAGCAGCTCGCCAAGAACCTGTTCCTCAACAACGAGCGCACCATCGAGCGCAAGGTGAAGGAAGCCTTCCTGGCGATCTGGCTGGAGACGCGGCTGACCAAGAACGAGATCCTCAAGCTCTATCTCGACCGCGCCTATATGGGCGGCGGCGCCTTCGGGGTCGACGCCGCCGCGCAGTATTACTTCAACAAATCCGCGCGCGACGTGAACCTCGCCGAAGCCGCCATGCTGGCCGGGCTGTTCAAGGCGCCGACCCGCTTCGCCCCGCACGTCAACCTTCCGGCCGCGCGCGCGCGCGCCAATACCGTGCTCGACAACCTGGTCGAGGCCGGCTTCATGAGCGAAGGCCAGGTGTTCGGCGCCCGCCGCACGCCCGCCAGCGCGGTCGACCGCAGGGACGAGCGCTCGCCGAACTATTATCTCGACTGGGCCTATGAGGAGATGCGCAAGCTGGTCGAGACCTTTCCGAAGTCGATGACCGAGCGCGTCTTCATCGTGCGCACCGCGCTCGACGTCAACCTGCAGCGCGAGGCGGAAAACGCCATCGAGAATGCGCTGCGCCAGCACGGCAAGGAATACGGCGCCTCGCAGGCCGGCACCGTGATCATGGAAACCGACGGCGCGGTGCGCGCCATGGTCGGCGGACGCGACTACGGCGTCAGCCAGTTCAACCGCACCACCGACGCGCTGCGCCAGCCCGGCTCCTCGTTCAAGCCCTATGTCTATGCGGCGGCGCTCGCCAGCGGAAAATTCAAGCCGACCTCGACGGTGGTGGATTCGCCGGTCTGCATCGGCAGCTGGTGCCCGCATAACTACAGCAACAGCTATTCCGGATCGATGTCGCTCACCTCCGCGCTCACGCGTTCGATCAACACCATCGCGGTGAAGCTCTCGATCGCCATTGGCGACGGCAGTCCGAAGGCGGGGCGGCAGAAGATCGTCAGGCTCGCCAAGGCCATGGGCCTGCGCACGCCGCTGCCCGACTCCACCTCGCTGCCGATCGGCGCCGCCGAAGTCACCATCCTCGATCACGTCGGCGCCTATGCCACCTTCCCCAATCTCGGCAAGGCGGTCACCCCGCATGCCATCCTGGAAGTGCGCAGCGGCAATGGCGAGGTGATCTGGCGCTTCGACCGCGACGGGCCAAAGCCGCGGCAGGTGATGACCGAACAGGTCGCCCGGGACATGAACTTCATGATGAACAAGGTGGTGGAGGAAGGCACCGGCAAGCGCGCGCTGCTCGACGGCATCAAGGTCGCCGGCAAGACCGGCACCACCAACGCTTTCCGTGACGCCTGGTTCGTGGCCTATACCGGCAATTACGTCGGCGGCATCTGGATGGGCAACGACGATTACCAGTCCACCAAGAAAATGACCGGCGGCACTTTGCCGGCGCAGACCTGGGGCCAGATCATGGCCTATGCGCATCAGGGCATCGAATTAAAGCCGCTGATCGGGGCTGCGCCAAATCCGCCGCCGCCGCGGTCGCAGGCCATGGTCGCCGCCGCGCCCGCCCCCGCCGCGCCGCGGCCGACGCTGCTGACCAAGAATGCGGCCGGCATCCTGGTGCGGATCGAGCGCATGATGGACGATGCCCGCAACGCGATGCCGCCGAGCAGCGTTTCCGCGATCGGCGGCCCGCGCGCGCCCGCTACGCAAAATCCCGGCTCGTTCGCCGCCGCCGCCCCGCGCGCACCCGGCGCCGCCGCCGCCGTGCAGGGCAATTGATCCTTCCTGTTCCTTTGCGTCTTCCATTCTCGCTCGCGATCTGGGTCTGAACGGTGCGGTTTTTCTTCGGAACCTTATTTGCTTTCGCCGTCGCTGCCGCCGTCGGCCTCGGCGCCACCTGGCTGTCGCTGTCGCGCGGCGCCGCCTTCGGCGCGGTCTCCATCGGGGCCTGGACCGCCTGGCCGCGCACCGGAACGGTGGGCATCGATCCTTATGCGCGGGCGATGATCGCGCGCTCCGGCGAATTGCCGATCGGCGTCGGTGACGGCGTCGCCTTTTATGCCCAGGTGGACGATGGCGGAAAAACTTTCGACGGGCGCTGCGACGTCGACATCAGCGGCATCACGCCAACCGCCCGCTTCTGGACGCTCACGCTGTATGACCTGGAAGGAAAGCTGGTCGCCAATTCGATCAACCGCTACGCCTTCACCAGCCAGGAAATCATCCGATCGAGCGACGGCAGCTTCACCATCCGCATCGGTCCGCGCGCACGCTACGGCAACTGGCTGCCGACCGGCGGCGTCGAGCGATACATCCTGGTGCTGCGCCTCTACGACACGCCGGTCGGCGTGGCGACGCGCGCCGGGCGCGAAGCGCCGATGCCCGCGATCACGGCGAGGGCATGCGCATGACGCGGTGGCTGCTGTGGCTGTTGGGCGGCATTCTTCTCGGCGGCATCGTGCATCTGGCCACCGTGCTCTGGCTGCCGCGCACCGCGACGCAGGACGCCTATTCCCGGCTGGTTCCGGTGACGGCGGTCAATGCGGTGACCACGCTGCCGGAGGCTTCCCCGACAAGACGCTCCTGCCCTATCTGGATCCGGCCTTCGCGACTGCGGTCTGCCGTTACGATCTTTCGCAAGGTCCGCTGCAGCTCTCGCTTAATGTCAGCCAGGCCTATACCTCGGTGTCGTTCTATACGCGCTACGGCCGCGCCTATTACGCCATCAACGACCGCGCCGCCGGCCGGCGCCTGATCGAGCTCAATCTGATGACCGAGGAGCAGCACAACGAAATGCCGGAAGAGGAAGACGTGACGGCAGCCGACCGGCTGATCGTGGAATCGCCGACGGTGACCGGCATTATCTTGATGAAAGCCCTGGCGCCGGAGCCCGGCTTGATGCCGATGGCGCGCGCCGCGCTGGCCACCGGCCGCTGCCGCCCGCAATCCTAGCGCCTGCGCGATACCGCACGCAGCGGCGCTTTGAACGCGGCGGCGCCCGCTTCAGGCGCGGGAAGCCGGCCGTTTGCGTCGGCGCATCGACGGACGCGCGTTGCGCGGCTCGGTTGCCGTCTCCACTTCGCGCTCGATCCGCACCACCGGAAGAATGATGACCCTCGCAGCTTCACCCGGCAATGTCGCGGTCCGACTGTTACCCCAAACATCAGGGAACCTGATGACCAGTCCCATATGGCTTCTCCCCCAACCCCGCAGCCCTAACGCTGGCAATTCAGCAGGCCACGCGAGGCATTAAGGAGCCGGGATGGTTAATGCTCCTTTAACCGGATGCGTCGAAAACGGGATTTATCGCACGATGTGGTCAAGGAAGTGCCGGCCGGTGCGGTCCTCCACCTCCACGATCCAGACGTCCGGATCGAAGCGGATCTGGCGCGTGAGATAGGCTTCCACATCCGCCTCAGGCGCGGGCTGCGCCGGCAGGCCGGGACTGAAGGCGCGATCCGCCGGATGCGAATCCTCGAACGCGGTCTGCGGCGCCGGACCATAAATTTCCGCGCTGCCATCGAGGCGGTTGAGCTTGATGAAGATCGCGCCCGCTTCCTCGGCGCCGCGCCGGCGCACAGCCGCAAAGGCCCCCTCCGCATGGCAGCGGCGGATGTAGGCGGCAACCCAAATCCCGGATTTCAGGCGCATCGGAAGATAAGCCGTTATAGCGCCCGGCAAGGCAACAGCGCGCGACCTGCACCTGCTAGAGCGGGATAATCGAACCTGGATCGTTCGTCTCCGCTCGTCCCCGCGCAAGCGGGGACCCGTGCGCTGATCCCGCGCGCCCTGCTGCGATTCCCGCTTGCGCGGGAATGAGCGGAAAGAGATGGCACGCGCAAACGCATCATGCGTTAGAGCGGGCCACCCTTCATAACCGAGAGCTCACGCGTCAGGCGCTCCGATATCTGGCCGGTGACCGGCAGCCTGCGCTCGCGCTCGAATTTCTCAATCGCCGCTCTGGTCTCCGGGCCAACAGTGCCGGTCGGCTTGATCTGGCCGTAGCCGAATTCCGCGAGCGTCCGTTGCACCGCGGCTGTCCGGTTGGACGGTGCCAGCAATTCGGCGATGGGATCGGTACGGCTGTCGGCGCGTGGCGCGGCGGCAGTTTTCACCGGCGCAGCCGGCAGCGTCGCTGCCGGCAGGCGCGCGCTCGCCTGCGGTTTGGGCGGCGGCATGGGAATGCTGCCGGTCGTCGGCGCGGCAGGTTGCACCACTTCAGTGAAGATCGGCGCCGGATGCCGGCCGCTTTGCAGGAAGAGCGCGTTGACGAGGATAAATCCCGCCCCTGCCACCGCCAGGCCGAGGCAGACGGCATCCCTCGGCCGCTGCGGCAGCCAGTTGCGTAAAAATCCGCGCTGCGGCGCGTCGTCGTCCATAACATCTCTGCGCGAGGAAGCGCGGTAAGTCGTGCTACGCAATTTTCTTCACCCGGGAATCAGCTGCGATTGGTTCGATGAGAGCGAGCGAAACGGCGCAAGGCGGCTCGGACTTGTGCACCGGCTCGCCGTCGATCGGCAGGCGGACGATCACGCGGGTGCCTTTGCCGACACGGCTGCGAATATCGATCTCGCCGCAATGCAGTTTCACCAAGCCTTTGACAATGGAGAGACCGAGCCCGGTGCCTTCGTGCCGCCGCTCGTAGCAAGCTCCGGCTTGAAAGAAAGGCTCGCCGACGCGCGGCAGATCCGCCGCCGCAATGCCGGCCCCGGTATCTGCCACTTCGAACACGGCGAACGCGCCTTCACGCGCCGCTTTGACGGTGATGCGACCGCCGCGCTCGGTAAATTTGATGGCGTTGGAGAGCAGGTTCAGCAGGATCTGATTCACCGCGCGCTTATCGGCGAGTATCTCTGGCATGTTCGCCTCGATCTGCCGCTCCAGCGCAACGCCGGCCTGACTGGCCTTCAGCGCCATCAGGTCGCAGCAGTTGGCGACAACCTGCGCCGGCGCAAAGGCATCCCGGGTGATCTCGAAAATTCCGGCCTCGATCTTCGACATGTCGAGAATCCCATTGACGGTCGAAAGCAGGTGACGTCCGGATTCGTTGATCAGTTGCGCATATTCCTCCCGGCGCGCGGCATCGGGCGCCTCCGGCGCTTCCTTCGCCAGCAGTTCAGAAAAGCCGATGATGACATTGAGCGGGGTACGCAACTCGTGGCTCATGGTGGCGACGAAGCGCGACTTGGCGGCGCTGACGCGCTCGGCTTCCGCGCGCGCCTCCGCCAAAACCTGTTCCTGCGCCTTGCGCTCGCTGACGTCGCGCAGGACCGCAACGACATCGCGCCGCTCGTCGAACTCTTTCGTTCACCACCGCGCCAATCGGGCGGCAACGCATCTCGATCCAGAGGAACTGGATGTCACGTGGCCGGGCGTCTTCCGGCGTGCCGCGCCGCACCCGGAATTCAACCGTTGTGACCTCCCCGTCGGCCGCGGCATTCGCCAGCGCCGTCAGGTAGGCCGGGCGATCGGCCACATGCACCCGATCGAACAGACCATGGCCCAGCAGGTCGCGTATTTTGGCGCCGAACAGCGGCTCCGCTGCGGGCGAGATCGACAATACTGCGCCGTTGCGGCCGTGCCGCGTAATGACGTCGGTCATGTGGCGGACGAGCCACTGGTAACCGTCGTCTTCGGCATAACGGGGCCAAAAGCTGGTGCGCGCGAGCGCTTCACCGCCAAGCGCGACGCCGGTGGCATACAGAGATGCGGATATGATGCCCAAGGCCGCCAGCATCGGGCCATCGGCCAGGCTGGCGTCGGGCAGCAGTTTGGTGATGCCGAGCACGAACAAAAAAACGGTTGCGCCAAGCGTAAAAACCGCCGCTGCCGCCACCACGCGACGGCAGGCCGACAGCGCGGCCTCGAGCGGCACGATCACCAGCCAGACGGCCGCGAATGAAGCAAGCCCACCGCTGTTGAAAGCCACGGCCGTCACCAAGCCGGTGAGCGCGAGCGAGGACAGCATATGCGCGCCCTCGTAATGCCCGGTGCGCGAAAGGAAATAGGCGACCAGGATCGGCGCGACCAGCCAAGCGACAATCACGATCTCGGTCGCGCTCGGAATTCCCCGCATGGTGAGATAAAGCGGAAACGCCGCCAGTGCCGCGAAACTGCCGAGCAGGCGCGGCGCAATGAAGGCGCGGTGCCGCGCCGCCACCAGGGCGTCCTGGCGCGCGGTCGGATGCACCAAAGCATCGATGTAGTCGCGTACGGGCGCGAGGATATTCACAATTCCAGGCACGCCTGTTGGCCAGACGCGCTCCCTTAGTCTTGCGGGATCGTGTCAGAGGCCACTTAAATCAAAGCTAAAAGCTTGCCGCCGGAGCCCCGTATTTGGCCTGGTATCTCGCCGGAAGGGTGCGGAAGTGGCGCTATTTCATCGCCATGGTGAACGGTCTGTTGCCGAGTGGAAGCGGCGCGTCCGCCTTCCTCGAATCGTGCGGATTCTGATGCTCTCGGCGCCCATGCGTCCAATTTTACACAAATCTGGGGCTAATTCACCTCGAATAAGGGCAAAATCCAACGCCTTCCCGGAACTGGCGCTTCAAGGCTACCTGCTAGGTTCAAGTCAAATGAGCTAAAAAGACTGTGAGCCAAAGGGACGGCCATGTTTTTTCTTCTTCGCGCGGCATTTTGGCTGAGCATCGTCATTGTCCTGCTGCCGACCGGGTCGCAGCAGCTCGCAATCGGTGCCGCCCCTCGAAACCGCGGAGGCAGTTTCCGCCGCGTCAGCCGCGGTGTCTGACATCCGGCAATTCTGCGCCCGCGAGCCGGAGGCCTGCTCTGTTGGCTCACAGGCGGCGGTGGCCTTCGGTTACAAGGCGCAAGCCGGCGCGAAGATGCTGTATGATTTCTTGACCAACGTCCTGGCTCCGACGGAGACCGGCTCGGTCGCTCAAGCCAGCACGCGCAAGGGTGAAGCGAGCGCAAACTCGCAAGACACTCTTTCGCCGACCGATCTCAAGCCGGTCTGGCGCAGCCCGCTGCCGCGTCCGGATCCGCGCGGCAAGCATCCCGCCTAGGCTTAATCTTTCTCGAATTCCGCTCCATGACGCCTGCTTGATGGCCTCCCTGGCAGCTTTTTTTGCGGCGCTGGCGGCACACGCATCCTATATAATGTGCAGCCACTATTTGTTTGCAGCCCGCACATGCCATGACGATAAATGAGATCACTGACAATTTTTCGCTCCTCGATGACTGGGATGACCGCTACCGCTATGTCATCGAGCTCGGGCGCAGCTTGCCGCCGTTTCCTGAAGAGGCGCGCACGCCAAGCAACAAGGTGCAGGGCTGCGCCAGTCAGGTGTGGCTGACCACCAGG
This sequence comes from uncultured Alphaproteobacteria bacterium, assembly GCA_963731585.1. GTDB lineage: Bacteria > Pseudomonadota > Alphaproteobacteria > Rhizobiales > Xanthobacteraceae > CANKHA01. The sequence continues at coordinate 767,805 of CAVSWC010000013.1, read as the reverse complement.
ATGCAGCCGAACGGCGCGCAGGGGCCGGTGATGACCTTTCTTGCCGACAGCGACGCCCATATCGTGCGCGGGCTGATTGCCATCCTGTTCGCGCTTTATTCCGGCAAGCCGGCCCGCGACATTCTTTCCGTCGACGCGCTGGGGGTGTTCGACCGGCTCGGCCTGCGCGAAAATCTCACGCCGCAGCGCTCAAACGGGCTGCGCTCCATGGTCGAGCGCATCCGTTCCGAGGCCAATACCGCGCTCGCGGCCGTGCACTAGCCATCGTCAAGCCCGCGAAGGCGGGCATCCAGTAAACACGCGCCGTCGTTGTCGACAAATGCCGGGCGTCGTGGATCGTCATCGGGCCGCGCTTTGCGCGGACCCGTTGGCGGACGATGACAACTCTGCGATCTGAGAATTATTTCCGGCGGCGGCGCTGCTGACCAAGCCCCATGTCCCTGGCGAGCTTGGAGCGCGCTGCGGCATAGTTCGGCGCCACCATCGGGTAGTCGGGCGGCAGACTCCATTTTTCACGATATTGCTCCGGCGTCATATTGTACTGCGTGCGCAGGTGGCGCTTGAGCGATTTGAATTTCTTGCCATCTTCCAAACAGACGAGATGGTCGGGCGTGATCGACTTCTTCGGAGATACCGCCGGCTTCAGCGGCTCGGCCGACTGCTCTTTCGCGCCTGAGGAAACGCGCAGCAGCGCGGAATGGATCTGATTGATCAGGGCTGGAATGTCGCCCGCCGCGACCGAATTGTTGCTGACGAAGGCGGACACGATACCGGCCGTGAGCTCGATGAAATTGCTGTTCGCTGGATTATCGGCCATGCCCATCCCCCGCGCCGTAAGCGGGCGAAAATCGGCCCGCTTGTGTTTGCCGCGTCGGCCAGCCCGGCGCACGGCAATCAAAGGTGTAGATTCGTAAAGTTATTAGCGCTCTTCTGCCGGGGCAACAGAAACTTCGCGCTGATACATACGGGGATTAGTATTCGGGCAGTTATGAAGAAGCTTTTTCCAGATAGGCGCGCAATTCCGTAATGGAGGCAAATCGCATGGTCCCCTCAGGCATTTCCGCCTCGATCGACCCGTCGGAATAGAGCGTATAGGCCATGCCATCCACCACACCCGATTTCAGGATTGAAACCGCGTAAGGCTCCTCGGGCTGTTCTTGCTGCCTTGGTTCTTCCGTCGGCTGTTCGTATTCCGCCGCTTCAGCTGGCGCCGGTTCGACGTCGGAATCCTTGCGCAGCTCGGGCGGCCGCACGGATTCAAACATATCGTCCTGCTTGGCCGCCTCGGCGGCAGGAGGGGCGTTTCGCAGCTCCGCGTCCAGACGGGAGAAAGCGGTGGCGAGCAAGCCCTCCGCCAGTTCATCCTTCTCATCACGAACGGCGGCGAAACGCGGCTCAGCCTGCGGCGATAAGGGCGCCTCGTCGCGTTCGGGCACAACGCGAGGCTCCGGTGCGCTACGGACAGAAGTGGACGGCGACCGATCGAGTCGATCTTCCCGGGCATCGAGCGAGGGCGCGGCGTCCAGCCGCGGCTCGGGCGGCATGGCCGGCATGGCTGGCGTAGGCATGCGGCGGCGCGGTTCGGATTTCGGGGGGAATGGAATGCGGGGCGCGGCCGGCGGCGCGCCGTGTGATACCGGTTCGAACAGATCGTTGCCGCGCGGCATCTGACCGACAGGGCGAGCCATAAGGCCGTCGGCGAGCCGGCGCAGGTGCCGGATGACTTCCGACAGCGCCAATCAGGATCAGGCCGCCGACAAAAGCGGCCGTGCCCGCGATGATCAGGGTATTGCCGAGGCCAAACTCGTTGATGGGGATGCCGAAAGCGAGCATGGCCGCGCCGGCCAGCGTCACCATCACGCCGAGTATCAATAAACTCACGTACATGCGCGCCTTCCCCTTGCGGAATCGTGTTGCCTTGCATTGGACGCCTAGCTTTTTGGCCACCGGATGGCCGCCGGAAACCAACGCCCGCCTCCTTTGTGTAGCTGATTACCGGTGAATAGGTATCCGCGGCGGTAAAGAGATACCGGGCGCTCTCCATCCGCGAACGCCCAGTTCCTCAGTGTAGCCGGCGAAGCAGGCGTCAGAGGCCTGCGTTCTGCTGCGCCACCATGCAGTACAACATGGGAATCGAGAACAGCGTATTGATGCGCGATGTCAGCATCGCGGTACGTCCGGCAGCGGTTTTCTCTTCGGGTGTGGCCGGTACAAGGCCAAGCACCTTTTGCTGGTTCGGCCAGATGACGAACCAGACGTTGAAAGCCATGATGAGCGCGAGCCACATGCCGAGCCCAATGGCGATGTGGCCCGGACGCAATGTCAAGGCCCGCACCAAATAGCCGCTCATCCAGGCGACCAGAACACCGGTGATGACCGTGGCGAGGGCTGCATAGCGGAACCAGAACAGCGCACTCGGCGCAATATATTTTGTAATCGCAGCGCGGTGTTCAACCGGCTCGATCTTTGGGACGGTGGGGATCTGCACGAAGTTGAAGTACCAAAGCAGTCCGATCCACATTATGCCGCTGATGACGTGCAGCCAGCGCATAACAAATGTCGCCCAAGCATGGTCCGGCTTGATGAACTGCCCCGTCACTGCCCCCACCACCACGATGATGGCGATCAGCAGCACCAGACCGGCCAGGATCGTGCGCTCCAGCGATTGAAGAATAGCGGTCATGTGAAATGCCCCCCTTGATGAATGCCGTGACGATAGCACAGCCAATCCGGCTCAACAACTTGTTCAAAACCATTGAATCCGCGCCGGAACCGTGGCACCGCATCCAGAGTTTACCTGTAGCGCGGAAAATCAGGAGAGTTGCCATGTCGTTTTCGTTGCCCGATCTCCCCTATGCCTACGATGCGCTCGCCCCTTACATGTCGCGTGAAACGCTGGAATATCACCACGACAAGCACCACCAGGCCTATGTCGACAACGGCAACAAGCTGCTCAAGGGCAGCGAGTGGGAAGGCAAGCCGCTGGAGGAGGTGGTAAAGGGCTCTTTCGGCAAGAATGCCGGCCTGTTCAACAATGCCGGTCAGCACTACAACCACTTCCACTTCTGGAAATGGATGAAACCTGGCGGCGGCGGCGACAAGATCCCTGGCAAATTGAAGGCCAAGATCGATTCCGATCTTGGCGGCATCGCCAAGATGAAAGAGGATTTCATTCAGGCCGGCGTCACCCAGTTCGGCTCCGGTTGGTGCTGGATTGCCGTAAAAGACGGCAAGCTCGCTATCACCAAGACGCAGAACGGAGAGAGCCCGCTGGTGCACGGCGGCACGCCGATCCTGGGCTGCGATGTCTGGGAGCATTCCTATTACATCGACTACCGCAACCGGCGTCCGGATTATCTGAAGGCTTTCGTGGATCACCTGGTGAATTGGGACCACGTCGCCGAGATGTTCGACTCTGCGATGAACAAGGTGTCTAAGGCGGCCTGACGGCTACGCAGACGCGTTCGTGCCGCCGCTCCCCGACCGGGACGGCGGCTGCGGAATCGCGCCATAATCGGCGGATCGTGCCTGAACGGGTCCTGCCGCCGGTGACTTTCGCCCCCTACAAATCCTGGACGCGCGCGGCGCTCTGCGACCGTGGCGCCGTCGCTCGTCCTTTTCCTGGGCACGGCGGCGGTGGCGCTGACCTTCCGCAACTACGGCCTCGGCTGGGACGATTACACCCATGCACAATATGGCGAGCTGCTGCTGGCCTTCTATGCGTCCGGCTTTGATGACCAGCGCGCGCTGTCTTTCGTCAATCTCCACATGTATGGCGGCGGCTTCGACATGGCCGCTGACCTGCTGGCAAAATTCCTTCCGTTGGAATTGTTCGAGACGCGGCGGCTGGCCGGGGGACTGATCGGCGTGCTTGGGCTGGCGGTCACCTGGCGCCTGGCCCGCCGTCTCGGCGGGCCGCTCGCCGGGCTTCTCGCCCTCATCCTCCTCGCGGCCTGCCCGTTGTTTTTTGGGCACATGCTGATGAACGCGAAGGACGCCCCCTTCGCGGTCGCCATGGTCATCCTGTTGCTCGCGCTGGTGCGGCTGCTGTCGGAATATCCGCGTCCGGGCATTGCGAGCATCGCGCTGTTCGGGCTTGCGCTTGGCCTTTCCATCGGCTCGCGAACGCTGGCGACTCTGTCCGGCGTGAACATGCTGGCCGCTTTGGCTTTGCTTATCGGAATCGAAGCAAGAGCAATAGGAATGCGCCAGGCGTTTTTGCGCGCGGGCCGCTTCGTCGCCTATCTGGTTCCCGGCTTGCTGCTGGCCTATGCCGTCATGGCGCTGGTCTGGCCGTGGTCGGTGCAGGCGCCGCTCAATCCCTGGCGCGCGCTAATCTATTTCTCGCATTTCTTCGAGCATCCATGGCGAGAGCTGTTCGGCGGCGAACTGATCCTCGTCCCCGACATGCCGCGCAGCTATGTTCCGACCCTGTTTGCCTTGCAGATGCCGGAAATCTTTTTGGCGCTGGGATTATCCGGCTTGTTGGGAGCTTTTTACGCAGCGGCGCAGCGTGACCTGCCGCCGGGGCAACGCGCCGCCTTCCTCTGCGTGGCCGCGGCCGCGGTGGTTCCCATCGCGCTCACGGTCGCCCTGCGCCCGGCCATGTATAACGGCATCCGGCATTTCGTTTTCGTGTTGCCGCCAGTGGCCGTGCTCGCAGGATTGGCCGGCGCTTGGTTGTTCGATTGGTCAAGCCGGCGATTTCGCTTCGGCGCCGCGGCGGCGGTGATCGTCTTCGGCATTGGCGTGATTCTGCCGGTGATCGAAATGGTGCGGCTGCATCCCTACGCGTACACCTATTTCAACAGGCTCGCCGGCGGCGTTGCGGGTGCGCGCGACCGCTACATGCTGGATTATTGGGGGCTATCGTTCAAACAGGCCTCGCAGGCCCTGGCGGCGAAGATCACCACCGACAAGATGCAAAAGCCGGCAGGACGGCCGTGGAAAGTCGCCGTGTGCGGCCCGCATCCCTCGCCGCGGGTCGAGCTCGGCCCGGATTTCGAGATGACCTGGGATCCGCAAGGCGCCGACTTCGCGCTGATGCTCGGCGTATTCTATTGCAGGGAATTCGACGCGCCCGTGCTAGCCGAGATCCGGCGCGAAGGCGTGCTTTATGCGCGGGTCTACGACATCCGCGGACGGTCCTATCCGACGTTGCTCAACCCGTATCCGGGGCAGAATTGAATCCGGCTAACCGCGCGCCGCCTTCAGCTCGGTGAGGAAATCTTCGAATGCCGTGCGGACGGAGAATTGCGGCTCCCAACCGAGATGCTGCTTGGCAGCGGAGATATCGAGCGGATCGGACTTCGACTTTCGGCGGCTCGCCCGGCTCGATCTCGTAACGCAGAGCGGGGAACAGCGCCTGCACCGAGGCCAGCACTTCGTCGAACGGCGTGACCACGCCATTGCCGATGTTGAAGATGGCCTGTTTCGGCATCGGCACGGTGGCGGCGAGATCGACGGCGCGGCCCATGTCCTTGGCATAGATGTATTCGTTCGCCATGGTCTGCGACTGCTCGATGCGCGCGGTCCTGCCGTCGAGGCCGGCTTCCAGCAGGTCCTGCATCTTCTTGCCGCCGCCCGAGCCCGACCAGAAATGGCCGAAGCCGAAGACGTTGGCCGGCCGCAGCACGATCAACTCGAAGCCATGCAGGTTGGCATAGGCTTCCAGGATCAATTCCTTGGCGACTTTGTAATTGCCGTAACCGCGGCCGCCGCCGCGCGCAAAATCCTCGGTCATCGGACCGTTGGTCTTCCGGCGCCGGTCATAGACGCCGAAAGTGCTGATATGCACCAGCCGGCGCACGCCGGTCAGCCGCACCGCCTCCGCGACATTGCGCGTGCCGCCGAGATTGATGTCGAAACCAATACTCAGCGACTGCTCCACCCGCGAGCCGATCAGCCCGGCGGTATGCACCACGGTGTCGACCTTGTGCGCCTTGATGGTCTCGATCAGCGCGGGCAGGTCGCGCACGTCCTTGCGGGCGAGGTCATAGCCTTTCTCCCCGAGCTTCTTGCGCAGGAAATCCGCCCGTGGCTCGGGATCGAGGAAGACCACACGCTCTCCCCGCGCCAGCGCTTCCTGGCCGAAGGCGGTGCCGACCAGCCCTGCGCCTGTCACGAGTGTCGGCATATACGCACCCTTCTTTTCACCTCTCCCCGCGGGCGGGGAGAGGTCGACGTACGAGCATAACGAGGAAGTCGGGTGAGGGGGAATCAACGTCGTGCAATGCTGTAAGGTCCCCTCACCCGGCTCGCAGCTTTGCTGCTCGCCACCCTCTCCCCGCAAGCGGGGCGAGGGAAAACAAGATTATTCCGCCAGCGCTGAAAGGATGCGCGCCCAGCTGCGCGTGCCCTTGTGGAACGAGGTGAGGTCGAATTTCTCGTTGGGCGAATGCACACGATCGTCGTCGAGCGCAAATCCGACCAGGATCGTATCCATGCCAAGCAGGCGCTTGAAATCGGCGACGATGGGAATCGAGCCGCCCTCGCCCACCGTCACGGCCTTGCGGCCCCACTCGGCGGCAAGCGCAGCGCGGGTCTTGATCAGCGCCGGGTTGTCGAAGCCGAGATCGAAGGCGGGCGCGAGACCGAAATTGGTGAACTCGGCTTTGCAATCCTCCGGCAAGCGCGCGCGCACGAAGGCACGGAAAGCGTCGCGCACCTTCTGCGGGTCCTGCGCGCCGACGAGCCGAAAGGAAACCTTGGCCATGGCCTGCGCCGGCAGCACGGTTTTGGCGCCCTCGCCGGTATAGCCGCCAACGATGCCGTTGATCTCGGCGGTCGGCCGCGTTGCGATCTGCTCGATCAGCATGCGGTCGTTCTCGCCCGCCGGCACTTTCAGCCCGACAGGGAAGAGGAAATCTTCAACCGTGAGATTGAGGTCCTTGAGGTCGGCTTTGATGTCGGCCGGCAACTCCTTCACCCCGTCGTAGAAACCCGGCAGGGTCACCCGACCATTGTCATCATGCAGTGCGGCAAGAATTTTCGACAGCACACGCAGCGGATTTTGTGCCGCCCCGCCGAACAGACCGGAATGCAGGTCGCGGTCGGCGCAGGTGAGCTTCACCTCCTCATACACCAGACCGCGTAGCGAGGTGGTCACCATCGGGGTTTGCGGATCCCACATGCTGGTGTCGCAGACCAGCGCGACGTCCTGCTTCAGCTCTTGCGCATTGTCCTTGACGAAGCCGAATAGATGCGCCGAGCCGCACTCCTCTTCGCCCTCGATCATCACGGTCATGGGCAGCGGCAGCTTGCCAGTGACCGCCTTGAAGGCGCGGCACGCCTCAATGAAGGTCATCGCCTGCCCTTTATCGTCGCAAGCGCCTCGCGCGACGATGATTTTCCGTCCGTCCGGCAGCGTGGCGATGCGCGGCTCGAACGGCGGCGTCTCCCACAGCTCGATCGGGTCGACCGGCTGCACGTCATAATGGCCGTAGAACAGCACCCGGGGACCGTTTCCATTGCCTTGCCCCTGCGGCGTCTTGCCCAGGACGATCGGGTGGCCGCCGGTCGTGCGGATGCTGGTTTGCAAACCGATGCTCGACAGGTTTTCCGCTACGTATTCCGCCGCAATACGGCAGTGGTCTTTGAAAGCGGGGTCGGTGGACACCGACGGGATGCGCAAAAATTCGAACAAACGCTCAATGCTTTGCTCGAGGTCGCGGTCAATCCGGTCGAGCACCGCATCCAGCGAGGTCATCAGGCTGCTCCCCATCATCCCCTGCAGGTTTTTGATCCTTTTCGGCAAACTAGCAATCGATTACTCGGCTGAAAAGCGTCACGGCGGGCGCGCAGGGCCAAAAAGCGCGCTGTCTTCGTCGCGCAACAGTGATCAATTATTTTTTGCGCGTTGCTTTGACGCGCTTGTCTTCCGGCGCGGATTGCGTCCAGTATCATTGCAACCTACCGCAGTGTGGGACGGGGGCGAGGGGAAATGGACGATCTTGTCGAACGCTTGGTCGCCAATGTTGGCGTCTCTCGCACCGCAGCCGAACAATCGATTGGCATCATCCTCAACTTCCTGAAAACGGAGGGCCCGCCTGACAAGGTGCAGGCACTCCTGGACAAGCTTCCCGGCTCTGAAGTGTATCTGCAATCGGCGGATGCTGCCGGCGGCGGCAGCATGTTCATGAGCGGCATCATGGGTGCCGGTACGCGCATGATGTCCGCAGGCCTCAGCATGGATCAGGTGCAAGCCGTCACGCGCGAAACCATTGCGTATGTGCGGGAAAAAGCCGGCGAAGACGCCATCGGCGAGATTGTGGGCGCAATCCCAGGTCTCGGTCAATTCATTTAACAGCTTCAGTTTACGCGAATTGAGTCAAGTCTTATGGCCTCCTACCCGATCACTGATATCGACGGAATTGAAGCTGACATGGCCTTACGGCTCAAGTCAGTGGGCATCAGGACCACCGGACGGCTGCTGGAGGCGGCGCGCAATCCGAGGGGCCGTAAGCTGCTGGCGGAGTTGACCGGATTCGACGAGAAGAAAATCCTTTGCTGGGCCAACTTGGCTGACAAGATGCGGATCAAGGGCGTCGGCGAGGAATATGCCGAACTGCTGCATGCCGCCGGCGTCGATACAGTCAAGGATCTGAAATACCGCAACCCCGGCAATCTGGCCAAGGCGATGGCGGCGGCCAATGCCAAGCGCAAGCTGGTACGCGTGCTGCCGTCGGAAAAGGCTGTGGTGCGCTGGATCGAGCACGCCAAGAAGCTTGCGCTCAAGATCACCTATTGACGCGGCGCGCCGAGTTCTCCCCTCCGCGGCGGGGTCCGTGAGGGAACTTCTGAACCGACCTCCTAGCGCTTGCTTCGAATCGGAGTTCGCGCGTTCGAACCAGCGGGACACTGCGCGAAGGACCGCGCAAAGCGAATCCATGACAGTCGCTGACCGCATCAGGCCGAGAAGCGCCGTGAGCGATGCCCCACCCTCATTCCTGTCGGCGCTGCTGGCGCAAGGCCGGCCGCTTGTCATGGGCGTGCTCAATGTCACACCGGATTCCTTTTCCGATGGCGGGCGCTTCCTTGACCCCGCCAAGGCGCTCGACCAGGCAGAAAGGATGATCGCCGAGGGCGCCGACGTCATCGATGTCGGAGCGGAATCGACCCGCCCCTATGGCGGCGCGGTGCCGGTTTCGGCCGAGGACGAACTGGCCAGGCTCGCGCCGATCTTCGGTAAGGTCGTTGACCTCGGCGTGCCGGTGTCGATCGACACCCTCAAGCCGGAAGTCGCGGCTTGGGCGCTCGACCGCGGCGCCGCGATGATCAATGACGTCTGGGGTTTGCAAGGCGATGCCGGGCTCGCGACCCTGGCCGCCGAGCGGCAAGTGCCCGTAGTCGTCATGCATAACCGCGACAAGGCCGATCCCGCCATCGACATACTTGCCGATATCGACGCCTTCTTCCGCCGCTCGCTCGCCATCGCCGAGCGTGCCGGCATCGCGCGCGAGCAGATCGTGCTCGATCCCGGTATCGGCTTCGGCAAGACCCCGCAGCAGAGCATGGCAGCCATCGCCCAGCTCGCGCGCTTCAAATGCTTCGGGCTGCCGCTGCTGGTCGGCGCTTCGCGCAAACGCTTCATCACTGCGGTGACCCCGTCGGAACCCGACCAGCGCCTCGGCGGATCGCTCGCCGCGCATCTCCTGGCGGTGGAAAACGGCGCGGCGATCGTGCGGGTGCATGACGTGGCGGAAACCGTTCAGGCGCTGCGCGTGGCAGCCGCGATCCGGGGGGTGCCGTGAACGATAGTGTTTTCGTCAACGGGCTGGTGCTGCACGCTTACCACGGCGTGATGCCGCACGAGGGCCAGGTCGGTCAGTCGTTCATCATCGATCTCGTGCTGGATATCGATCTCACCGACGCGGCGAAATCCGACAAGCTTGCCGATACGGTTTCCTATGATGCGGTGGTGAATGTCGTGGATCGCACCTTTACCGCCACGAGCTACCGGCTGGTCGAAGCCGCCGCCGGCGCGGTAGTCGACGCTGTGCTGCAAAATTTTTCGCGTGTCCGGGCTGTACGCATCACCGTTCGCAAGCCGCATGCCCCCGTTGCCGCTGTCTTTACCGACGTGGGCGTTACATTGATACGGACACGCCGTGGCTGAAGCGCTGATCGCGCTCGGCGGGAATATCGGCGACGCCCGCGCAACGCTTCAGAAGGCGATAGAGCTGTTCTGCGATGACAGAGACGTGCGCCTGCTCGCCCGCTCGCATGACTATCGTACGCCTCCCTGGGGCGACGAAAACCAGGCGCCTTTCATCAATCTTTGCATTGCGGTGGAAACGCGCCTTTCGCCGCAGGACCTGCTCGCGCGCGCGCAGCAGGTTGAGCGCATACTCGGGCGCGTTCGGGCTAAAGACCGCCGCTGGGGCCCGCGCACCGCCGACCTAGACATTCTTGCCTATGACGATGTCTCGCTCGATGAACCAAACCTGACACTGCCGCATCCCCACCTGTTCGAGCGGGCCTTTGTGTTGGTGCCGCTGGCTGAGATCGCCGCCGACAAGGTGATCGGTGGCATCCGGGTGCGCGATGCTTTGGCGCAGGCCGATACCGCGGCCGTTGAACGGCTGGAGCCGTGAGATGGCGCTGACCATCCTGCTCAGCGGGTTCGGACCGTTTCCGGGCGCACCATGCAATCCGACCGGCGCGCTGGTGCAGGGGCTCGCGCGCTTGCGGCGGCCTGCCCTTGTGGACGTGCGGCTTGTGCCGCACGTTTTTCAAACGAGCTATCGCGCCGTGGATCGCGATCTGCCGCGATTGTTGACAGAGTTGCAGCCGGACGCCGTGCTCATGTTCGGGGTTTCCGCCAAGGCGAGATGCCTGCAGGTGGAGACGCGGGCACGCAATGCCATCTCCGCTTTTCCGCGATGCCGACGGACAGCAGGCGTTGTCGACCGGCATTGTCCCGGGCGGGCCCCGCGCGCTTTTGTTTGGAGTGCCGGCCGCACGGCTGGCGCTAGCCGCCCGCCGGGCGCGTATTCAGACCGCGATTTCGCGGGATGCCGGACGCTATCTCTGCAACTATCTCTCCTGGCGGGCGATCGAGGCGACGGCCCGGCCGACAGGGCCGAGCTTTGCGGCTTTCATCCATGTCCCAGAGTTGTGGCACGCGGCTGTCCGCCGCAGCGCCCGGGGAGTAAGATCATGGCGGATGCGCGATCTCATGCGCGGCGGGGAAGCCATCCTGCTCGCCGCCGTCGCAGAGACGCGCAGGCGCAAATACATGAAAGAAAAGTAATCTCCGCGGCAGCCGCCGGCCACAGTTCGGACCGAAACGATCTGTCTGATTGATCCCATGCCCGCCACCGTCCCTCCCCGGCTTCCGTCCCGAAAACCCTTCATGCTTTTTCTCATCGCGCTTTTCCTTTTGCCGGTGGCTGCGCGCGCCGCAGTCTTCGTCTTCAGTGACCATCCGCGCAGCTTCCGCGATGCAGACTGGTCAAGCATCGGCAGCCTGCCGCCCGCGAGCGAGCATCCGTCAGCGCGCGTGCTTGTGCTCTCAGGCCGCACCGGCGGCTGGAAGGGCGTGCTCGCGGTGCATAGCTGGATCGTCGTCAAACGGGAGAATGCAACCCGCTGGACCCGGTTCGACGTGGTCGGCTGGGGCAATCCGGTGCGCGTCAACGGCTGGGCGCCGGATGGACGCTGGTTCGGTTCGACAGCCCACCGTGGTAGCGGACGTCCAGGGCAAGGAAGCCGAACGGCTGATCCCAAAAATCGAAGCCGCCGTGAAGGAGTATCGCTTCGCCAATGCGGGTGATTATCGCGTCTGGCCGGGTCCGAACAGCAACACCTTTACAGCGACGATCATGCGCGCGGTGCCCGAGCTCGCCACTGCATTGCCCTCCAACGCCATCGGCCGCGACTTCCGCACCGGCCCTTATTTCGGCGCGACCGACAGCGGCACCGGCTTCGAGCTCAATCTTTGGGGGCTCCTGGGCTTCAAGATCGGCTGGGTGGAAGGCGTCGAGATCAACGTTCTCGGACTGGTCGCTGGCGTCGATCTTCGGCATCCGGCCCTCAAGCTGCCAGGCTACGGCCGCCTCGGAGTGGACGCCTTTTTGCCCGTGCGTGCCGGATGATTATGAGGGCTTAAGTTAACTCTCCGAGAATCTCTCCCACCTTGTCCAGCAGCACTTCGCGGCCATAGGGCTTGCGGATGAGTGGAAATTCGCGGGTCGCGGCATTAGCTGCGGCTTCCGCATAGCCGGTCGCCAGCAGGATAAACATGGACGGAAATTCGCCGCGCACGATGCGGGCAAGCTCCGCGCCATTCATACCGCCCGGCATCATGATGTCGGAAAAGACCAGGTCGATCGGCTCCCCATTACGCAAAACCTTGAGCGCCTCAGCCGCGTTGCCGGCGGTCTTTACCTTGTAACCCGCGTCCTCCAGCAGGCCGAGCGCAAGCTCGGCGACACCCGCATCGTCCTCCACCAGCAGCACGGTTGCGCTGCCCGCGTCGCGCGGGCGCATGGTGGGTCGATCCTGCGCTAGAAGATGCGCGGTATCCACCGCCTCCGGCAAGTGCAGGCTGACCTTGGTACCCTTGCCGGGAGCGCTGTCCAGAGTGAGCGCGCCGCCGGACTGCTTGGCAAAGCCATAAGCCTGGCTCAAGCCAAGTCCGCTGCCACGCCCGATATCCTTGGTGGTGAAGAAAGGCTCAAAGGCGCGGGCCTGGACGTCTTGCGACATGCCGGTGCCCGTATCGGTAACGTCGATAAGCACGTAGGAACTACCCTTCCCCCTGATCTCACCGCCTTGTTTCCGCGCACTAATGGTCAGCGTGCCGCCGTCAGGCATCGCGTCGCGTGCATTGAGACCGATGTTCAATAGCGCAAGCTCGAGTTGGGCGGCGTCAACCTGCACGGGGGGCAAATTCGTGGGCAGGTCGGAAACAATACGCACGTCTCCGCGGATGGAATGCGACAGCAGTTCGATGAAGCTGTTGAGCTGTTGTGTGATATCGACGGTTTCGGGTTTCAGCGGTTGCCGGCGTGAAAAGGCAAGCAGCTGTTTGGTCAACAACTCCCCGCGCAGTGCAGCATGACGCATGTTGCCGATGAGACGCTGCAGTTTCTCATTACCCTTGATGTGGTGTTCCGCCAAGTCCGCACCGCTGACGATCACCGTCAGGAGATTGTTGAAGTCGTGCGCAATGCCGCCGGTGAGCTGACCGATCGCTTCCATCTTCTCCGCCTTGAAGAGCTGCTCGCGTGCCTCGTCGAGCTTTTGCCGAGACGCGCGCTGCTCGGTCAGGTCGCGGGTGACTTTTGCAAACCCGATGAGTTCACCCTTGTCATCACGGATGGCGTCGATGACAACCCCGGCCCAAAAGCGGGCGCCGTCTTTGCGCACGCGCCAGCCTTCGGAGGCAACCTTCCCTTTGCTCCTGGCGATGGAAAGCAATTTCTGCGGCAAGCCGGCGGCACGGTCCTCCTCGGTATAAAAGCGGGAGAAGTGCTGGCCGACGATTTCGTGATTGGTATAACCCTTCAGATGCTCGGCGCCGCTGTTCCAGCTGGCAACGCGGCCTTCGAGATCAAGCATGAAGATCGCGTAATCGGTCACGCCATTCACCAGCAAACGAAACTGCCGTTCGCTTTGCTCCAGCGCTTCTTGCGCGGCGCGACGCTCGCTCAAATCGCGCGTGATCTTGGCGAAACCGATAACTTGGCCGTCTGGAGCTCGCACGGCATCCAGTACGGCCGAGGCCCAGAAGCGGGAACCGTCCTTGCGCACACGCCAGGCTTCGTCTTCGAAGCGGCCGACGCTTTGAGCCGTCTGCAAGGCGCGCGCAGGCTTTCCCGCGGCGAGATCCGCGGGCGTGAAGAACATTGAAAAATTTTTGCCGATGATCTCGTCGGCGGTATAGCCCTTGATGCGCCGGGCACCGGAATTCCAGCTAATGATCGTGCCGTCGAGGTCGAGCAAATAGAGCGCATAGTCGGTCACCGCCTCGACCAGAAGCTGGAGCCGGTGTGCATCGTCTATTTGTTCGAGAACCGGCCTCTTCATGCCGACAGAATGTCCCCTGCCATCCCCCTGATTTCAACTGGCCGGATAACTTGAGGTAAAGGTGGAGGTTCCTCCAAAGTGGCTGTTAAGGTTGCTATTTCTCCAAACAAACGGCGTATTATCCGGCATCGGCCAAAGGGCAATCCGGATACGACGATATCCCACCGACCGAATGAGCTGGGCTCGCGCCAGCGCTGTGCGATCTGAGCAGAGCAAAAAGCGGGGACCGGCCTGCATGGGATGAGACCACGAGCAACCGTCGAATCGCTGCAATCATATTCTCGTGATCGGATGGTAAGCAAACCCGCCGAGGATCGCACCGCATCCTGATTCCCTTCGCGCAGGCGCGCTATTCTTGATGATTACGACGCCGCAGGGCCCAATGATTACGACGCCGCAGGGCCGAGATGATAACGGGCCTCGGTTTTAGCCTTTATTTCCTCTGCACTCACGCGCGGGGCTAGCTCCACAAGCGTCATTCCGCCGGCGCCTTTTTTGTCGATGGTGAAAACCCCTAGATCGGTGATCACCATGTCGACGACCGCTGCGCCGGTGAGCGGCAAAGTGCAGCGCTTGAGCAGCTTGGGTTCGTCCTTGGCGGAATGCTCCATCACCACAACCACCTTTTTCACCCCAGCCACCAGGTCCATGGCCCCGCCCATGCCCTTTACCATCTTGCCCGGAATCATCCAGTTGGCGAGGTCGCCATTCTCCGCCACCTGCATCGCGCCGAGGATGGACAAGTCGATATGCCCGCCGCGAATCATGCCGAAGCTGTCGGCGCTGGAGAAATAGCTGGTCGTCGGCAGCTCGGTGATGGTCTGCTTGCCGGCATTGATCAGATCGGGATCTTCCTCGCCTTCATAAGGAAACGGCCCAAAGCCAAGCATGCCGTTCTCGCTCTGCAGCTGCACGTTCATCCCCGCAGGAATGTAGTTCGACACCAGCGTCGGAATGCCGATGCCGAGATTGACGTAAAAGCCGTCGCGCAATTCCTTGGCGGCGCGCTCGGCCATCTGTTCGCGGGTCCAAGGCATCAGATTTCCACTCCTGCTGCCGCAGCGCGTTTGCGCAGCGTGCGCTGCTCGATGTGTTTCTTTGCGTCTGGCACGTGAACGATGCGCTTCACATAGATGCCCGGCGTGACGATGTGATCGGGATTGATCTCCCCCGGCTGCACCAGATGCTCAACCTCCGCGACGGTGATGCGGCCGGCCGTCGCCATCATCGGGTTAAAGTTACGCGCGGTCTTGCGGTAGACCAGATTGCCTTCGGTATCGCCTTTCCAGGCATGCACGATGGCGAGGTCGGCGACCAATCCGCGTTCCATCACGTACCGCTCGCCATCGAATTCGCGCTCTTCCTTATCCGCGGCGACCAGCGTGCCGACCCCGGTCTTGGTGAAGAAAGCGGGAATGCCCGCGCCGCCCGCGCGGATACGCTCGGCCAGGGTGCCTTGCGGATTGAATTCGATCTCCAGTTCGCCCGCGAGATATTGCTGGGCGAAGATTTTGTTTTCGCCGACATAGGAGGAGATCATTTTCTTGATCTGCCGGCTCTCCAGCAGCAGGCCGAGACCGGCACCGTCTACGCCGGCATTATTGGACACGAAGGTGAGGTTCTTCACTCCGGAATCGCGAATGGCAAGGATCAGCGTTTCGGGGATGCCGCAGAGGCCGAATCCGCCGGCCATGATCAGCATGCCGTCCTGCAACAGCCCGGCGAGCGCCGCTTGTGCGTCGGGAAAAACCTTCTTCATGCCTACCCCTTCGTTGTCTGCCCGACTAGGATAACGGGCAGGAAAAAAGGTCAAGACCCGGTCCTGGCCGGAGCGGGAAAATCCGCTTGCGTTTCGGGAAGTCCCCGCTGCAAGCTGGGCTATTGCGACTGCCCAAAAATGATCAGGCGGAGAAACGGGAGGATCGAGCATGCGGAAATCTTTTGTCGCGGCGGCGCTGGCGGTTTGTCTTGGATGGGCGGGCACGGCAACGGCGCAGAATTATCCCAACCGCCCGATCACGCTGATTATTCCCTTCGCCGCCGGCGGGCCGACCGACGTGCTCGGCCGCGCCGTGGGACAGAAGCTGGGCGAGATCCTGGGCCAGACCGTCGTGGTAGAAAATGTCGGCGGTGCGGGCGGCATGCTCGGCGGCTCGCGCGTGGCGCAGGCAGCGCCCGACGGCTACACGATGGGGCTTGGAACCGTCGGCACCCACGCGCAGAACCAGACGCTCTACAAGAAGCCGCTCTATCACGCGGCAAACGACTTCACGCCGGTGGTGCTGATCGCCGAACTGCCGATCGTGCTGATCGCCAGGAAAGATTTCCCCGCCAAGGACCTGAAGGAATTTGTCGCCTACGCCAAGCAGAACCAGGACAAGATGCAATTCGGCTCCGCCGGCGCCGGCTCGGCGACGCATCTCGGCTGCGTTGTGGTCAATCAGGCGCTGGGCACAAACAACATTACCCACGTGCCTTACCCGGGCACGGGGCCGGCGATGACCGACCTGATCGGCGGCCGCGTCGACTTCCTGTGCGACATCATCACCACCGCCAAGCCGCAGGTCGACGGCGGCACGGTGAAGGCGATCGCCACGTTGTCCAAGACCCGCTCGCCCGCTCTGCCGAATGTCGCCGACCGCGGCGGAGCAAGGCGTCGCCGACATGGAGGCCTATACCTGGAACGCCTTCTTCCTGCCGAAGGGCGCGCCGGCCGACGTGGTGAAGAAACTGAATGACGCGACGGTGGAAGCCATGAAGGACGCCGAACGTGCGCGCGAAGCTGGAAGGACTCGGCGCGGTTTTCGTATCGCAGGACCGCACCACGCCCGAGTATCTCGGCAAATTCGTGCAGAGCGAAATCGAGAAATGGGCAAAGCCGATTCAGGGCGGCGGGGGTGTCCGCGGACTGAAGGCGACGAATTCCCCGCTGATGGAATGAATTGCGGCAAAAAGACCCCAATCCCGCCCCATTCACGTCATGCCGGCCCGACGGAATGCGCCTATTCTTTTTGAAGGCAGGGAGAGAAACAATGCCGCCTATCCGTTCTGGCCGCCGCAGCGGCGGCCGCCGTCGTCGTGCTGGCTTTTGCGCTTTCGCCCGCAACGGCGCGGCCATGCAAGGACGGCGACGCAGGTTGCGTGGAAAGCGCGCAGTCGAACCCGATGAAGCTCGACCACTTCATGAAGACATGGAAGCCGGTCGCTACCTCCAAGCGAGCGAAGAAAACGAAGTCTGTGCGAAAGCCCGCCGTCCGAAGGAAATTGCCTCCGAGCCTGCGGTTGCGGAAACCTCGCCCGCCGCCCGGCGCCGCATGCAAACGATCGCGGCAAAGCCTGGGCAGCCCATGGAAACCGACCAAGTGGGGATCACATCATCCAACGAAGGGGATGAGACCGATGGAGTAGCAAGCCCGGTCCAAGTGGTCGCCTTTAATGAGGTCAACGAGATCGACTTGGCGGCGCCCGTCGCACCCGCTCCCGCTGAAACCTTCGGACAATCGGTTTCTGCCGAGGAACCGGCTGCGGATATGTCCTGGATGGGCAAGCTCCTGCTGGCGGTAGCCGGCACAATCGCCCTCGCCGGCGCAACGCGCTTCCTGGTCGCATAACACGCCGGCCAGCCTCGATTTGTTTAGGCCTGAACCCGGCGTGGCAGCACGGTTGTCCCCTTTTCCCCGCGGGCGCGGGGAAACGCGCATCACTCCAGCCTCTTGTTCTTGGCGAAATCATAGTCGCTGGCGAAGGCGCTGTCGAAGCGCCAGCTCACATTCTCGGGCTGATAGTCACCGGAAAAGACGCGCTTGAGGAAAATCTGCTGGTCGGCCCAGCCGGCGTCGGCCTGCGGGCACGATAGCGGCCGGGCATGGTGTCGTTGAGCCAGCCATGCGGCGCATCGGCATAGAGATGGATGTCGTAGCTCTTCTTGTGCTGCTCCAGCGCGTCGCGGAAACGCAGCACGTCGTCGATCGAAGATGATGTGGTCGGCCGAACCGAAGGCGCCGAACACCGGACAATCGACGGCGGCAAGGATCTCCTCCATCGGCCTGGCATTGGTGTCGCTCACCGGCCATTCGCGCTTGGAGGCGGCGCCGTACCAGACAACCGCTGCGGCGATTTTGGCCTGGGCGGCGTAGACCAGCGGATGCCGGCCGGTCTGGCAATAACCGGCGACCGCGATCCTGCTCATGTCGGCGGCGGGATTTTTCGCCACCGCCTCCAGGGAGGCATTGATGTAGTCGATCGACTCCGCGTCCGTCATCGGATAGCGATCGTCGCCCGCGTTCAGCGCTTTCTGGTCGGGATGTTTATAGAAATAATTCGCCGCGACGACCAGGAAGCCGTCGCTGGCACACTTCTTCGCAAGATCACGCGTATGCGGCACCAGCCCATAGCGCTCATGAATGAGGACAACGACGGGATAGCGCCCGGGAGCGGCCGGCCGCGCGAGAAAAGCCGGCATCCCGCCGGGGCAGCCGATTTCTTGGCTTTCGATCTGGCGATCCGTGCCGCTCATGGTTTGCTCGCTTACTGGTTTCGTGGTTCCGGAATTCGCTTCATTCTTGCCGCGAGTCGTCCAGCGAATTTCCGAACCAAACGAAACTAGCACTTTAAGTTTCCTAGCGTCCTTTGACCGAAGTTCGCTCCCGAAGTCGCCGCAACGTTCAGCGAACTTTGGATTTGGGACACTAGTGCCGCCGATTTGAAGTTCCTAAACCACCTGCGGCAACCTCAGTTAGGAACTTCAAATCGAAAAGCGGAACTAAAATCATAAACTTGCTAGTGGCCCTTTGCTTCCGAAGTTCGTGCCAGAAGATGCCGCCACGTATCACGAACTTCGGAAGCGGGCACTAGGGTGTCATCAGCGCGACGGCCTGGTCCACCGTCATCACCCGGCCCATGCGGGGAAATACCCGTTCCAGGAAGAACTCGTTATTGTTGCCGCGCGCCGAGTAGCAGCAATCGCTGATGACCACGATCCCGTAATCCATGTCGCGCGCGGCATAGACCGTGCTGGCGATGCCGACGTCGGTGGAGCCGCCGGCGATGATCATGGTCTCGATCCCGCGCACCCGGAAATGCAGGTCGAGGTCGGTCTGGAAAAATGAGTTCCAGCGATGTTTCGGCACCACCACGTCGCCTTCAATCGGCGCGATTTCCGGCGCGATTTCCGAATCCTTCGAGCCCTTGTGGAAGCGCGGAAAGAACGGTTTGTCGCCCGCCGCCTTCGGGCGCAGCTCCATGTCCGTATCGGTGAGCCGCGCCACCGAATCCGAACCGTCTGCGGCATGCGCGCCGCTCGGATAAAAAGTGGTCATGCCTACCTTGCGGGCTCCGGCGACGAGCCGCTGCATATTCGGAAGAATGTTGCGCTCGGCCAGGAATTGCTGCTTGGCGGGGTCGCTCGGGTGCAGGTAGCCGTTGAGGGTATCGAACATCACCAGCCCGGCGCGGGCGGCGCTCAGGTTTTTTTCGAGTCGCGATATTTTCGCCATGTCGTGCCTTCCTCCCGCTCTTGTGGTTACCCTCGCATGGCATAGCGCAAAGGCGCGGGCAAGACTGCCCTCGCGCCGCGCGGCCTAATGGCCTAAGCTTTCCCATCCTGGGTGGGGAAATCCTGCGTTTTCAATCTGATAGGGAGCTTTGCGCATGCCGGTGAGCCGGGCCAACGGCCTCGACATCTATTACGAAAAAGTCGGGTCGGGGCCGCCGCTGGTGCTGATCCATGCGCTGCCGTTCGACCACAATCTCTGGCTCTATCAGGTGGAGCGCTTCTCGGCGCGTTTCACCACCATCGCCATGGACCTGCGCGGGCTTGGCCGCTCGGCCAAGCCGCGCGCGCCCTTCACGCTGCGGCGATATGGGCGACGACATCCTCGGGGTGTTGAGAGACGAAGGCGTGAGCGCGGACGCGGTCGTGCTCGGTTGCAGCATCGGCTCCAAGCTCGCCTTGATGCTGGCCTGCGACCGGCCCGACCTTTTCAAGGCGGCGATTTTGGTGGGCGGCAACAGCGGGCCGCAGGCGACAATTCGATCACCGCATCGCGGCCTATCGCGAGCATCAGGCCAAAGGCACGCTGAAGGAATATCATCTCGGCCATCTGCGCCATGGCGTGACGCAGGCCTGGGCCGATACGCCGACGGCGCGCTATCTGCTGGATGGTTTCGTCGAGCGCGGCGCCGCGCTGGATGCAGAATCGATGGCACAAGTGTTCGGCGCGCTGACGGTGTCGGATCTCACCGACCGCCTGCCCGCCTACAAAAGCCCGACGCTGATCGTGAACGGCGAATTCGACAACGCGCTGAAGGGCGGCACGCGCACCGCATCGCTCATTCCACACGCCGAGCACAAGCTCATTCCCGGCGCGGGCCATTGCTGCTTTCTGGAAGATCCGGCGGCGTTCGAGAAGCTGGTGCGGGATTTTCTCCGCCGCAATCGTCTCTGGCCAGAGTGAGACCCGCCATGAAGCTCATCGCCTATATGATTGACGGCCATCAAATGGACATCCGCCCTGCCCCACTCGAGCGCGAATGGATGGATGCTACCGGTGAGCGCTTTGCCTATCGCTGCCTGCCCCTCAACATCGCCAATGCCCATGGCTGGGAGATCCTCTGTCGCTCGAGCTTCAGCGCGGTATGGAATGGAAATCAGGATCTGGCGGCGATCAACATCCAGTTTGACGATCCCAACGAACAGCCGTTCGCAATTAGCCATTTCGGCCACGGCACGTTGACCTTCCATATCCCATGCCTGTTCCGTACCGATCCCGGTTGGGACTTGATGGCGCAGGGACCGATCAACCGGCCGAAAGACGGCATCGCCGCGCTCTCCGGCATCATTGAAGCCGATTGGGCGCCTTATACTTTCACCATGAACTGGATTTTCACCCAGCCGGAAGTCGACGTGCATTTCGAGAAAGGCGAGCCGTTCTGCCATATCTTTCCGGTGCAGCGCGGGCTGCTCGCCTCGGTCGAGCCGGAAATAAAACAGATGTCATCGGAGCCGGAGCTGCAGGGGCAATACCAGGCATGGAACGAAAGCCGGGTGAACTTCAATGCCGAGCTGCAACAGCCCGGCTCGCCGGCACAGGCCGAGCGTTGGCAGAAGATGTATTACCGCGGACTGTCGCCGGATGGCACGCCAGCTGCGATCGAGGACCACATCACGCGGCTGCGGCTGAGGCCGTTTACGCCGATCTGACGCTCAGCACGCGCAGCCATTCGGCCTAACGCAGCTAGCGACGCTTGCGTCCGCCACCCCCGCCGGGGCGGTCCACCCGGTCGAGCATTTCGAGCCGCTCGCGGCGTTCCAGCCGCTCGACACGGTCCAGGAGTTGCGTGCGCTCGCGCTGTTGTTCGGCAATTCTTTCAGCGCCCGCGCGGTTTTCGGAACGGACGCGCTCGTCGGCTTTCTCCTTGTCCTGGTTCCGCTGATTCTCACGCCGCTCGGTGATCGCGTTTTTGCTGCGGGCCGAGGCAGGGCCACCCCTTGCGGGGGGTGGGCACACAAAGTCGTTGCACGGCGGTGGCGGCGGCGGTGGAGGCGGTGGCGGCGGCGGCGGCGGCGGCGGCGGCGGAGGTGGCGGCGGCGGCGGAGGCGGCGGCGGCGGCGGCGGAGGTGGCGGCGGCGGCGGCGGTGGCGGTGGCGGTGGCGGTGGCGGTGGCGATGATGACCGCGGCGGTGGCGGCGGCGGCGGCGGGCTAAAATTCCGTCCCTCGTTGCCCGATTGGCCCGTCGTGTTCTCGTTGCTCGTTTGCGCCTGTTGGGTAAAGGTAGCGACGCCCTTGCCGGGCTTCGTGTTGCGCACGTCGAATTTCTGCATCTGAGGCTGGCGGCCGCGACTCAGTACAAAGCCTGATCCCTTTGTGGCGACGTCGATGGTCTTTCCGTCGGGTAGCCGCGCGAAGGCAGATCCGTCGATAAGAATAAACGTTAGGGTGTCATCCTCGATCAGGATGTCGAAGATTGTGCCGCGCACGCCAAGCGTACCGACAGGTGTCTTGATCTGATAACTGCTGGATTGCTGGACGCCGGAAATGAAACGGAAGGCGCCTTTTGTCGCGTTCAACACCACTTGGCCGGCGCCGCGCGCAGGATCGAACACATATTTGTCGAGTTTGACCTCCGATCCGGGGCCGACGCTCAGACTGGTCTGATCTCGGAAAAGGAGTTGCGCATTGCTGTCTTCTCCGGTGCGCACGACCTCGTTGGTAAACACGTCGCTTCCGAGGGATATTACCCGAGTAGCGCCGCCGTTTTGTCCTTCGACGCGTTGATTGACTGCCGAAGCGACGCCGATCTTTTCGGCATAAGCTGGAGGCGATTGCAGGAGATATCCCGCAATCACGAGGGACGAGACGGTCCCGAGCCATGCCCCCCGACGTCGCATCTGACCTGATTCCCCACCCAATGGACGGCCAGGCGGCCCGCGCTGTGAATAAGAGTAAAGTTTATGATCTACGGCGCGGTGCCTGAACTTTAAAGCCTTCTTAACAATAATTCCGGGTCTAAGCAAACCGGAAGCGAGCCCAAAGCGGCACAAGGTAAATCGCGGTAGTTCCAGGCTTTTCCGCTTTGTATGCCGGCTTGCCTGCGACTAACGAAGCAGGCGGCGTGGGTGGAGCAAACGGCGTCGGCGGCGACTCGCCTGTTTCCCAAGCTTGGTAATTGTCAGCAGCCCTTTGCGATCAGATCTCCATCGTTCATCGATCCAGCATTTGCCGGCTTCCGCCTACGAACGAGAGATGCTAGCCTCAAACTGGGACATGGCGATTTGGGGGGATGCCGGCGATAACCACTTTACGCCGGCACTACATATGCGAACAGCATTCAGCATAATCCTTTTATCCCTGTTGGCGCTGGCGCTGCCGGGCGTAAGCCGCGCTGACGAATTGTCCGATCTCAATGCGATGATCCTCAGGGACCCGGCAAATGTCGAACTGAACCTGCGTTACGCCCGGCTTGCCGAGGAAAAAGGGGAGCTCAAGAAAGCTCTCTCCGCCTACGAGCGCGTTACTATCAACGACCCACTGAATTATGAGGCGCAGGAGGGATTCCGGCGCATCGTCCGCAAGCTGCAGCCCGACGGAACGCGCGTCACCCTTGAATTGGGCGGCGGTTGGGAGTTCGAATCCAGCGCGCGACGCACGCGGTGGCAAATCCGATTGGGTGGCGCTCGCGCGCGCGGAGATAAGAGACGAACGCAGCTTCGGCGACGTGACGTGGCGTACCGTCGGCAGCGCCATCGGAGAATTTTACCGCGACCAAGGCAACGCCATCAACTATGCGTCGGCCGGGGCGGTGACAGGCCCGATATGGGACGTGACACCGCAATTTGCCTTGCATACAGCCGTCGGCGGGGGCGCCGCACTCTATGGGGAGCATAAACTTTACGAGGAGCTTATTGCGGCCTTCACCCTGGAGAGCGGATTCTGGAACGGCGTGCAGACCGGCCGGCTACGAGTCGGGTTCCGCGGGTATGGCGAATTCTACGGCGGGTCCGATGGTATCTATGCCGATATCTCGGAGAGATTTGGCTTTATCGGTGTGCTGCAGAAAAACGACATTTTTGTCGTGATGCCCTGGTTCCGCTGGAGCGACATCGCAGGCACGCCATTGCACCTTCCCTTCGAAGAAACGCAACCCGGGCGCTATTGGGAACCCGGACTGCGGGCCGAATATTTCCGCCCGCTGGCGCCCTGGATCATCGTGGGAGCATCGCTGTCGGCGAGCTATCGCGAGTTTTCCGACGTTACGATCTTAAGAGACAGGACACGGGTGTTGCGGCGGGACCGGACCTACATCCCCGCCGTGGCGGCGATCTTCCCCAAGCTGCTGGGGGACAACGGTGACCTGCGTGTCGATTACAAATATGAGGACAATCGTTCGAACGTCCCCTTCGACACCTATGTCGATCACCAGATCACGACCAGCGCGATCTTTCGGTTCTAGCGCCACCCTGGCCCTGTAACCCTCCCGCCGCCGGCGCCGAATGATGAAGGCGGCCGCAACGGCCGCCGATCAGAGGCGGGGAGCATGAGCACATCGCATTGGAGGGCCTTGGGACGCGTCGATTTCGCGCGCCTGCGCGAAGCGCGCATGCAGGCCCATTACGCGGCACAGTGGCTGGCCCGCGCCGCACGCGCTTACATCCCGCCGCAGGCGGACGATGGCCACACCAATCTCGGCTGGGACGACAGCTTCGACGGATTCACCACGCATCCGCTGCCAGCCGGCATACGGATCGGGCTACGGATACCGGACCTCACTCTGGCGTTGCTCGAAAACGGGCAGATTGCGCGATCCTTCCCGCTGCACGGACGAACAGAGGCGGACGTACGCGAATGGCTCGGCGGGCAAATGGCGGCGCTTAATCTTGCGGCCGGCGCGCTCGATAGCCCCCTGCCCTACACACTTCCGGCTCATCCGCTCGCACAGGCCGCCGGCCGCTATGAGACGGCAAACCTCGCCGAGCCGCTGCGCGAGCTTGCCGCCTGGTATGCCAACGGATTCTTCTCGCTCGGCACCGTGAGGCAACGGCTGGTGGCGCGCGGCCTGCCTTCGCCCGCAGTGCGGTGCTGGCCGCACCATTTCGATCTTGATTGCCTGACGCCCATCGGCAATGGCCGCCTGGGAACGACGCCGACCATGGGTGCCGGCTTCTCGCCCGGCGACCACCATTATGACGAGCCGTATTTCTACGTCAGCCTGTATCCGCGGCCCGACAGCTCTCCGCTGCCCGGGCTGCACGCGCTGGGACATTGGCACATGCAGGATTTCCTGGCGGCGCTAGCGCCTGCGAGCCGGATCCTGGCGCGCAAGGAGCGACAGGCCGAGACCGAGGCCTTCCTGCATTCCGCTGCCGACGAGATCGTAAAAGTTTTGAGCGGCGGCGCGGTACGGGCCGCCAGCTGATTGGGCGCCGCGCCCGATCGAGCGGGCGGCCGCAAGGCGCGTCTGCTGGATATTCAGATTCCGAGATAGCGGTGCTGGATATCCGGCGCGGCGGACAGCGCTTGCGATCCGCCGCTCCAGACGATGCGTCCTCGCTCGATCAGATAGTGCCGGTTGGCCAAGCCGATGAGCGCTTCCACATTCTTGTCGATGATCAGGATCGAGAGTCCCTCTGCCTTGAGCTGGGCGAGGCAGCGCCAGATTTCCATCCGAATGAGCGGCGCAAGGCCTTCGGTGGCTTCGTCGAGAATGAGCAGGCGCGGATTGGTCATCAGCGCTCGTCCTACCGCCAGCATCTGCTGCTCGCCGCCCGAGAGCTGAATGCCCATCCGGCCCTGCAGGGCTTTCAGCTGCGGAAAGAGCTCGTAAACGCGGGGCAGCGACCACGGCTTTGCGCCGTGCGATCGTTCCGCCGCGGCAGCCACCAGATTTTCTTTCACCGTAAGATTGGGGAAAATCTGCCGGCCTTCCGGCACCAGACCGATGCCGAGCTGCGCGATCCGGAATGGTGCCAGCGCGCGAATTTCCTCGGCCGTCAAAGCGTATCGAAGCCCGCCTGCGCGCGTGTCAGTCCCATAATGGAGCGGACGGTCGTTGTCTTTCCCATGCCGTTGCGGCCCATCAGCGTGATGACTTCGCCACGTCCGACGGTCAGCGAAACGCCGAACAGAACCTGGCTCAGGCCGTAGCGCGTCTCCACTTCGCTGAGTTCCAGCAGCGCGTCAGACATGGCAGCCCCGCGGCATCGTTCTCGCCCAGATAGGCTTGGCGCACCTGCGCATTCGCCCGGATCGCATCCGGCGCGCCGGTGGCGATCACCCGGCCATAGACCAGCACGCTAAGCCGGTCGGCAAGCGCGAATACCGCTTCCATGTCGTGCTCGATCAACACAATGGTGTATTGGCGCTTCAGCTCGCGCAGCAGCGCCAGCATGCGAGCGGATTCGTTCGGGCCGAGCCCCGCCATCGGCTCGTCGAGCAGAAGCAGGCGCGGTGCGGTGGCGAGCGCCATCGCAATCTCGATCTGCCGGTGCTCGCCGTGGCTGAGCCGGGAAACCCGCGTGGCCGCGCGATCGAGCATGCCAACGCGGTCGAGCGCCGCCTGCGCCGCTTCCCGCAGTTCGCGCTCACGCCGCGCGGCTTTCCAGAAGCGAAAGGAATGACCGGCATGGGCTTGCGCGGCGAGTGCGACATTGTCGAGCGCGGTGAAATCCGGAAAGAGCGACGTGATCTGGAACGACCGCGCCAGCCCCAGCAGGCTGCGCCGCCAGACCGGCAGCGCGGTGACCTCGGTGCCTGCGAAGATGATCCGTCCGGCATCGGGCGCGAGCTCCCCTGCCAGCTGGCCGATCAGGGTGGTCTTGCCCGCGCCGTTCGGCCCGATCACCGCGTGCAGTTCGCCCTCGGGAATATCGAGCGTCACGTTATCGGAGGCGATCACGCCGCCGAAGCGTTTGTTCAAACCCTCGATCTGCAGCAGCGCGGTTTCAGCCACGGTCCGGCCCTCGTCAGCGCGCCGTAAATGCCACCGCGGGCGAACAGCACGATCGCCAGCAGCATCGGCCCCAACACGATCTGCCAATATTCCGCCGCGCGCATCGCCGCCTCGCCGAACAGCGGAAAGCCGAGCTCGCCCGATCAAAAGCGGCAGCGTCTCCTCCAGCACCAGCAGCGCAACGGCGCCGATGGTCGGGCCGAAGACCGAACCCATGCCGCCGAGCACGACCATGACGATGAGGTCGCCCGAGCGCGTCCAATGCATCATCGCCGGACTGATGAAATTGGTGAAATTGGCGAGCAGCGCCCCGGCCAGCCCGCATAGCGCCCCGGCGATCACGAAACAGACCAGCCGATATCGAAAGGTCGGAAAGCCGATCGCGCGCATGCGGCGCTCATTCGAGCGCGCGCCGCGGATCACCATGCCGAAGCGGGAATTGATCAGCCGCCAGATCAGATAGATCGCGCCCAGCAGCAGCGCGAGGCAGACATAGTAGAACACCGTGCGGTTGGAGAGATCGAGCAGCCCGGCGAACTGGCTGCCGCGGTAGATGGTCAGGCCGTCGTCGGCGCCGTAACGGCTAAGACCGACGGCGACGTAATAGACCATCTGCGCGAAGGCGAGCGTGATCATGATGAAATAGACCCCGCGCGTGCGCAGCGACAACGCGCCGATGGCGAGCGCGAACAGCGCCGAGATCAGGATCGCCAGCGGCCATTGCACGAAGCCGGAGGAAATCCCCTCATAGGCCAGGATACCGACCACGTAGCCGCCGACGCCGAGATAGGCGGCATGGCCGAAGCTCACCATGCCGCCAAAACCCATGATCAGGTTGAGGCTGGTGGCTGCCAATGCGAGGATGAGGATGCGGGTGAACAGCGTCAGCAGGAAACTGTTGCCGCTGAGCCCTGTGTAAATCGGCAAAGCCAGCAGGAAAGAAACCAGCGCCGCAATGAAAATATTGCGCGCGGTGAAGAACCCGTTCATCGGCCGGCCGCTGGGAACAGCCCTCCGGGGCGCAGCATCAGCACCGTCGCCATCAAGACATAGATCAGCATCGAGGACAGCGCAGGGGCGGCGGTCGACGCGGCGGCGGAACTGAGAAAAAGCCTGAGCAGATCCGGCAGGAAGGCTCGGCCGAGAGTATCGACCAGCCCGGCAAAAATCGAAGCGACGAACGCTCCCCGTATCGACCCGATGCCGCCGATGATGATGACGACAAAAGCCAGAATGAGGATGTTCTCGCCCATGCCGATCTGCACGGTGAGAATCGGCGCCTGCATGAAGCCGGCAAGGCCGGCAAGCGCCGCGCCGAGGCCGAACACGAAGGTATAGAGCAGCTTGATGTTGATGCCGAGCGCACCGACCATCTCGCGGTTGGATGCGCCGGCCCGGATCAGCATCCCAAGACGCGTGCGCATGATAAGCACATAGAGAAAGATGGCGACGAACAATGCCACGATGATGATGACGGTGCGATAAAGCGGGTAATAGACGCCGGGGAGAATCTGGACGGCGGTCAGCATGGCGGGAGGCAAGCTGAGCGTCATGCCGGCCGGGCCCCATATCAGCCTCACCAGCTCGTTGAAAAACAGCAGCAGGCCGAACGTTCCGAGGACGTGGTCGAGGTGGTCGCGGCCGTAAAGACGGCGCATGGCGATCACCTCGACCGCCATTCCCACGCACAGCGTTGCAACCAGCGCAAGAATAGCGCCGAGCACGAAGCTGCCGGTCAACGCCGCGAAAGTCGCGGCGAAATAGGCGCCGAGCATATAGAGCGAGCCGTGCGCCAGGTTGACGAGATCCATGATGCCGAAAATCAGCGTCAGGCCGGCAGCGACCAGGAACAGCAGCATGCCGAGCTGCACGCCGTTGAGGCATTGCTCAAGGAAATACAGCATAGCGCCCGCCGGTCGAGAACAATCAAATCACGCAAGGCAATGAACGGCCCGCGTCCTGCATATCCTTCACTGCATGTTGCACTCGTTGACAAACCGATCCTGGTTATTCTCCACAATCGTGTCCACGGTCTTGAGCACCAGCTTGCCTTCGGCGTTCTTCACAACGTCCTGCAGATAGAAATTTTGGATCGGAATGTGATTCTTGCCGTACTTGAAATTGCCGCGCACGGACTTGAAGTTCGCCTTCTCCATCTCCTTGCGCATCTCATTCTTCTTGCTGGTGTCGCCTTGCACGGCCACCACGGCGCTGTTGATGAGATTGGCGGCGTCGTAAGACTGCGCGCCGTAGAAGCTAGGCGACAGGCCAGGATGTTTCTTGCGTGTAATCGTCGACAAACTTCTTGTTGGCCTCGTTGGGCAGATCGTTCACCCATTGCTGCGCGCCGGGCACTCCAAGCGCGAGCTCGCCCTGCCGCGGCAGGCTCAGTTCGTCGATGGTGAAGACGGTGTAGAGCGGAATCTGGGCCTTGAGGCCGGATTGTGCATATTGGGTAAGAAATTGCACGCCGGCCGCGCCGGGATAAAACACAAAAATGGCGTCGGGCTTGGCGGCCCGCGCCTTTGACAATTCGGCGGAGAAGTCGAGCTGATCGGGCCACTTGGTCAGTTCCTGCCCGACGATCTGTGCCCCTGAAAGTCGAGGCGACGCCCCCCAACATGTCCTTGCCGGCGGCATAGTTCGGCCCGATCAGGAAGACCGATTTCACGCCCTTCTGGTTCATGTAGTGGCCCATCGCCTGCGGCGTCTGGTCGTTCTGCCAGGAAGTCGAGAACACATAGGGCGAGCATTGCTCGCCGGCGATCTGGTGCGGGCCGGCGTTGGCGGTGATCAGGAAGGTCTTGGAATCGACCGCTGGCTTGAGCGAAGCCAGCAGCACGTTCGACCAGATGTAGCCGACAAGGAAATCGACCTTGTCGGATTCGATCAGTTTCCGTGTCTTCTGCACGCCGACTTCCGGCTTCTGCTGATCGTCCTCATAGATCACCTCCACCGGCTGGCCGCCGATCTTGCGGCCGAGATGATCGAGCGCAAGCTCAAACGAGTTGCGCATGTCATTGCCGATCACGGCGGTCGGGCCGCTGAAGGTGCTGATGAATCCGATCTTGACCGGTTTGCCCTGCCCGGCGGCGGGGCTTGCGGCCAGGGTCAAAAGCGCCGCCACGGCAACCAATTGTGTCCGCATAGTCAAGCCTTTCAATGCGTAATCAGCGTCCGGCGAATGATATCGGATTGCCCGAGGGGCCAAAAGTGCGTTGTTAGTCGCATACGGCGGCCGATCAGTCCGCCGTATCGAAGCCGGCAGGCCGAGCGCTTCGCCGTTTTATTCCGCCGGCCGGCCGTGGGCGGCGGCATGCTCTGCGTTTTTCTTGGCCCGCTTGTTCTCACGGGTGGAGTAAAGGATGTGCTGGTTGGCATCCTTGTGGCCGGAGCGCGTGCCCATCATCACCATGGGACCGTCGCCGCTGTTGTCGAGCTGATAAAATGAGCCGCCGGTGATCAGCGCCGACATGCCGGGGGTCATCACCACCTTGCCGCCGTCGGGAAACGACATCGTGCACTCGCCCGCGATCATGTGGAAGGTCTGATCGCCGTTGTGGCAATGCATCTCGTCTCGCCGGCCCGGTTCATAGTAAATCAGCCAACTATGCAGCTTGCGCGTACTCATCAGCACCGTGCGCTTCTTGTTGGTGAAGGCGACTTCCTTCGGGTTGATGATCTCGATTCCCATTTCCTTCCTCCGCATAATGATTTTTAGTCTTCCGGCAAGCCGTGTTTGACGCGCATCGCCTTCATGTGTTTGTCAACGCGCTGCCGCATTCTTGACCATGCCGTTCACAAGCGCGGTCATGTTCTGCGCGTTGGTGGTGCCGAAATCCTCGCCGAACTGCAGCGCCGCCGCCTTGATGAATTCCGGATCCTTCACCGCCTGGTCGAAGGCCTTCTTATAGGTATTCACGACAGGCTCCGGCGTATTCGGCGGCAGCGCAAACCATTTGTCGATATACTGCGTCTGCAGCCAGGCCAGCAAAATCTCCGCATCATTCTGCGACAGCTTCGGCATGATCATGTCGGCGAAGACTTTGACATTGGGGAACGCCGTGCGCGGCACGAATTTGCCGCTCTCGTTCAGATCGCCAAGCTGCGTGAAGACTGCGAAGTTGGAATTGTCGAGCAGCGGCTTGAGCTGAGAGGTGCTGGACGAGGCCATGCAATCCGCCTCGCCATTCATCGCCGCAAGGATCATGGCCGGCGTGCCGCTATAGCCGATCACGAATTTGACGTTCCAGCCGAGATGCTCCTTGCCCCACAGCGCCATCTGCGGGCCGGTGCTCGCGCCCGCGACCGCCGGCACGACAACCGGCTTTGCGGAAGGATTGCTCAGCCGCGCGATCGCCTCCTTGCGGAAGACGAAGACGGTGCCGCCGCGATTGACGCCGCCGATATATTTGAAGGCAAGCGGATCATATTCGATCGCCGACTGCCGCCCGCCGGCGGGATCGAAATGCCCCTGGCTGCCGCCGGCAAAGCCCGTGCCGTCCGGCTTCACGTCCTTGGCGAAATAATTCAGCGCCTTGACGCCCTGCCCGCCGGGGATGTTGCGATAGACGATGGTCGGCTTGCCCGGAAGATATTTGGCGACGTAATCGCCAATCAGCCGCGACGACAGGTCGGTGCCGCCGCCCGGCGACGAGCCGATATACATGTCGATCTTCTTGCCGGCGAAGGAAACTTCCTGTGCCGCGGCGGGATACGCCAACAAAAGACCCGCAAAGGCCGCCGCAACGGCGGCCTCGCGGACGACGGTCGATGTCAGCATCGCAGGCCTCCTACCTATCTAGCCGCTTGCGGCCGTCCGCGCGCGATCAGCAAGCCTGCCCGGACGATGTGGGCACCGGTTTTGCGACGCATCAAGCTTGCGCAATTGCGAACTGATCTGCGTTCGCGCGCTCGCTTTTAAACTAGCGCATGATCTTATCGGCGAACCGGTTTCCACTTCGCCGGATCATGCGCCCGGGCATCATGTCCCGCTAGCCTCCGTGCCCGTTCAGCAGGTGCGGATGGCCCTTGTACAGATTGTTGACGAACCCGCTGTCGTCGATCTCGCGCAGGAAGTTCACGTTCCACAGCGCCAACGGATGGATCTTGGCAGCGTCGCCGTTCTTCTCGTCCTGCTTCAGGGCTTCCTGATAGACATTGTAGACCGCCGGCAGGCTCGGATAGAGCTTCGGCTCCAGCCGCGGGGCGAGATCGTCGTAAACCTTGGTCGCCATAGCCAGATCGAGATCGCCTTCCTTCTTGTGCTTGTCTGCATCAGGATCTTGATCGTCTCATCGCGGTTCTGCTTGAAGTAGGCGATGCCTTCCAGCACCGATTTGAGCACGCGCTTCGACGACGTCCGGACGCTCCGTGACCATCTTGGCCGACGACGAAATGGTCATGAAGAAGATCATGTCCTGGGTCGGAATGTCGATCACTTTCAGGCCCATGCGGCGCGCCTGTTCGGTGCGCGGCTGATTGACGAAGGCGGCGTCGACGTCGCTGTCGCCCACCATGTTGAGCAGGCTCTTGCCCTTCACCTTCTTGGCGCCTGCCTCATCTTCCTCGCGCTTCTCCGTCACCAGTTCGACCTCGTCCTTATCCGGATTGAGGCCGGCCTGCTTCAGATAGAGCCAGGTGTTCAGACCGGGATGACGGCCGCGGTTGCCGAATTTGCGTCCGCGGACGTCTTCCAGCTTGTCGATGTCGGCGTCCGGGCGCGTGATCAGGAACAGGTTGTTCTTGCTCACCGTCTGGCCGAGATATTGCCAGGTGTCGCCCTTCGCGCGCGCGGCATAGGTGGAGACGTGGTTGCCGGAGACGAACTCGACTTCGCGCCTTGGGCACGAGGTCGTGGGCATCGCCGCGGCTGATGATCTTGTCGAAATCGACCTTGAGACCATTCCGTTCCCAAGCGCCCGTTTCATTGATCACATGCATCAGAGCCAAATGGCTCGATGAGCGATAGGGAAACTGAATATGGTCCATTCCTCGACTCCTCCTCGATTGAATCGGGGCGTTGCACCCCGGTGATTAGTTATTTGCCCCTGAAACAGCCTGGCGCCCTGTGCAGGGCGCCAGCCTCCCCAGCGACACTGAAGCTGCTCAGTTGCAGGCGATGCCGCTTGCCTCCTGGGCCTCGCTCATCGCCTGGACTTCGCATTCCATGCCGGCCTTGAGCTGATCGCGCGTCGTTTTCTTGCCCGCGATGCTGACACTGGTGCGGCTGCTGCTCACGTCCAGCTTCTTGCTGGCGCCGCCAGCGGTGAACTCGATGTCACGGCCCCCCGCGCTGACTGCGGTGAGCTTGGCTTTCACCGACGGCACCTCGGCTTTGTCCAAGCCCTTGGCTTTCGCCATTTCCGCGATTTCCTCGTCACTCAGCGGCTTGGCCGGCAGGCCATATTTTGCCTTCAGCTTCTCCATGTACTGCGTAATTTCCGGGTCAGGATAGGCCGTGATGTTCACCATCTGCTGCTGCTTCTCGCCCGGCACCGGCGCGAAGTCGGCGCTGAACTGCAGCTTGCCCTGCCGGATGAATTCCGGATCCTTCACCATCTTCGCCCAAGCGTCGCGATAGGCCTTAACGATTGCCGGCGGCGTGTTGGGCGGCAGTGAATACCATTTGTCGATATCGTTAAGCGCGGTCCAGAAGTCGAACACACGCTTATCGAGACCAGAAACTTTGCCTTCGACGAGCGTGTTGAAGGTCGGGACGCTCTGGAACTCCGCGCGCTTCTCGATCTGCTCGTCGTCCGCGTTGCCGCCGCCGAGCTGCGCGACGCCCACGAAGCCGCCGGTGTCATACATCTCCTTCAGCAGCTGCCAATTGGACGTGCCCATCATGTCGGTTTCGCCGCGGCGGATCGCCAGCACCATGAAGCTCGTTCCTGGATAGCCGACGACGAAGCGGACATTCCAGTTCAACCATTCCGCGCCGAAATTGATCATCTGCTCCCAGCTGCGATTGCCATCTATGACGCCGACAACAACGGGCGGCTTGGACTTGTCGGTAAGGTCAGCCAGCTTCTCCTTGCGGATGGTCACGATCGAGCCACCGCGCGAAACACCGCCGAAGAAATGAAATTTCGTGGGGTTATACTCGACGACGTCCTTCTGCAGGGAGTTCGGGTCGGTGTGCGAACTCGAGCCGCCCGCCCATGTCAGCCCATCAGGCTTCGCCTTGTTGAAGAAGTTGAGGCCCTTGGTGCCATGGCCGCCCGGGATGTTGCGGTAGCGCATCGACGGATTACCGGGCAGATATTTCTCCAGGAATTGACCAACGAGACGGGTCGTGCCGTCCGTGCCGCCGCCCGCCGCCGATCCCATGATGACGTCGATGGTCTTGCCTTTGAAGGAAACCTGCGCGCCAGCGAAACCGGTGCCGGCCAGCAAGGCGCCGCCACAGAGAAGAGCAAGAGCGGTGCGCCTCAGGCTTGTCTGTAGTCCTAACGACATGGCTTTCTCCCTGAATTCAGCGTTTGCGTCGCGTCCGACGTTGCGCCCTTGACCTGGCCTAGGCCCGCGCACCGCCCGGCCTCCGTCCCTTCGGACCGGAGCGCCCGACTGGGGCCGCGAGCTCTGCCCGGATCATAGCATACGGGCGGTTTATGCAAAAACATGAACGTGTTTCGATTTATGCATCCAGCCGGTGCCAGCCGTCAACTTCGAAACAGATCGAGGAAGCTGTTGAGGGCATACAGCATGGCGTCGCCGATGAAGTCATCGATCGGGTTCGGCCAGACCGTGCCGACGAAATAGTCGAAAATGCCGAACACAAGAAGGAGGCCGGAGAGCGAAATATAAAGCGAATTCCGGGGGCTGGGGCCGTATACATAACCGAACAGCAGCGGATAGATCAGGAATGTGATGTGGAAGCCGATGACGTAGCAGCTTAGCGCCAGGCCCGCGAGCCACAGCCAGGCATTGAGCTCAAGTAGATTCTCCTCGCGCGTAAACGGGCTGGGCGCCTGGCCAGCCAGTCGCATTTGTCGCATGGCCAAAATGTCGCGCAGGATCTGGATCGCGGTCAAAAACAGTCCCAACGCCGCGATGAAATAGACCGGCAACGACGCGCGCAGCGGCCAGCGTTGCCCCATGATGATCATCCCGACGAACAACGCGACGAGGAAGAAGCACATCACGAGGCTACCCTTCTCCTGTGAGCGCGTCAGCTCATGCAGGACATCCATGTCCATCATCTTGCGGCTTTGGAGCCAGTTGCGGATGAAGGGATAGGCGACGGTCGCCACTATCAGCAGGAAAAGGAAGATGATGCTCGGGAACAGCATCCATTCCAGGCCGTAGCGGTCGACCGACAGCCAGAGATATTGCTGCACCTGGGCGCCGAGCACGACAGCCACCAGCAACGGCGGGCGCGGCCAGCCATAGCGCCGCATGATGATCCCGAGCGCGGAGAAGAAGAGCAGCGCGATGAGGTCATAGATGTCCAGTTCATTGCCGTAGGCGCCGACAATGCAGAACAAGAAGACCGACGGGATCATGTAATAGTAGGGAACCATGCAGGCTTTGCAGAACTGCTTGACGAAGACCATCGACAGCAGCGTCGCCACCGTGTTCGCAATCACCAGGGTCCAGATCGTGCCGTACATATACGGCGCCTGATGCGTGAGGATCGCGGTTCCCGGCTGGATGCCGACCGCCGTCATGCCGATCAGGATGATCGCCATCGAACTGCCGCCCGGAATGCCGAACAGCAGCGTGGGGATCAGGTCGCCGCCTTCCTTGGCGTTGTTCGCGCTCTCGGGCGCAATCACGCCGCGAATGTCGCCCTTGCCGAAATTCTCGGTGTTCTTCTCGGTCTGCATGGCATGGGCATAGGCGAACCAGTCGGCCACGGAGCTGCCGAGGCCCGGCAGCACGCCCACCCAGACGCCCACGATGCTGGAGCGCACCACCAGCCACCAGTGACGGAAGACGTCCTTCACGCCCTCCAGCTGGCCGCCCTTCAGCGGCTCCATTTCCGCGATGCTGGTCTTGCGGCGGAAGATGTCGACCATTTCCGGCACCGCGAACATTCCCATGGCGATGATGATCAGCGAGACGCCGTCCCAGAGATAACTAATGCCGAAAGTGAAACGCTCGATGCCGGTACGCGCATCAGTGCCGACGAGCGCGATGGCCATGCCGACAGTGGCGCTGATCAAGCCGCGCACCGGCTGCTTTCCCCCGAGGATGGCGACCGCCGACAGACCGAGCAGACACATCATCAGGAATTCCGGCGAGCCGAGGCTGAGCACCAGCGGCTTGAAGAACGGCAGCGAAATAATGAACGCCAAGGCGCCAATAAAAGCGCCGACGAGCGAGCCGAAGAAGGCCGCGCCGAGCGCACGGTTGGCCTGGCCTTGCTTGGCCATCGGATAACCATCGAGAATCGTCGCCTGCGATCCCGACCCGCCGGGCACGCCAATCAGCACCGAGGTGAAGGTATTGGCGGTATTGCCGACGGTCGCAGCGCCAAAGATCAGCGCGATATAGGCAAAGGGGTCCAGCGTCATCGCATAGGGCATCAGCAACGACAGCAACAGCAGACCGCCGATGCCCGGCGCAGCGGCAAAGAAGCTCGCCACGATCACACCGAGAACCATCAGCAGCAGGGGAAATGGCGCGGTGACTCCGACAAAGCCTTTGGCGATGTCATCGAGACGAAAGACATCCAGAAACTCAAGCATTTCCTATTCCCCACAGCCGCCAGAGTTGTCCTCGGCGGCGTCCGCAAATATTAGACGCATGCAGCTTTAGCCTGGCAACCGACATACCGTCGCGATGCAAGGCTGGCAGCGTCAGAACGTAATAGAATCCAAGCGAGTCAGAACGGCTTTCTCGTTCAGTTGCGATCCGTTGGCGATTTGCCAGATCGTGAACTGCTCCTGAAACGCCAACTCGGACGGCAAACCATCGATCGGGACGATCGGCTTGAAGCCGCGCTGCACGGCGCCAAACGCCGTGTAAAGCACCGCGCTGTTGGCCGACGTGCCGACGATAATCACGGTGTCGATGCCTCTGTCCTTCAACATCTTCTCCACGTCATTGTCGGAGAACTTGTCGCCGCGGCCGCGCACGACCCTTTCCTCGCCCTTCGGGCCGACACTGGCCACGATATCCTCCGGCTGCATGTTGCTGGACAGCGCATGCACGACCAGGACGTTGTGGCTGCGCGCGTCCGCCAGCAGCTTTTCGATCTTCGGGAGGGTATTGAAACAGCGCACGCGCCCGTCAGCGGTGCAGGTCTTGCGGTTCCAGTCCAGGCTGAACACCGCAGTCTTCTTGGCGTCTATTTTGACAGGCTTGATCTTGGCGATGGGAGGCGGCGGCGCCTTGATGGAATCCCATTCCTCGATGATGTTCTGCGCCCGCGCGGCGTCCGGCCACGCAGCGAGAAGCCCTAACGCCAGCGTCGCTGCGGCGACGGCCGGCAGGGCGGCCTCGATCAGCTTACCCATCCCACCCTCGTTTCCCCTCGAGCCGAATGTCAGATCGGCCGTCTGAACCAGTTCCTCGCGTTGTCCTCGAGGATTTTTTTGCGCCCCTCTTCCGAGATGGCGGGATCGAATGCCCAATTGATCGGATCGAATGTCGCGTGCGGCCAGTCCGAGGAATAGAGCAGCATGTCCTCGCCCCGGCACAACTCCATCAGCATCTTAAAATGCTTGGGATCGCGAGGGAAGCATACTGGCTGGCTGGAGAAGCGAATATTGCTGTCGAAATATTCGCTCGGCAACTTGTTCAGGAACTGCTCGCCGGCTTCCAGCTTGCGCTCGGTAAGCTTGATGTCGCCCGGATGGCTCAAATAGTAGTCGTCCGAACGCGCCATGAATTCCGGCAGCCACCAGAAGCCGCCTTCTTTGATAATGACGCGCAGCGAAGGAAATTTGTCGAACAAGCCCTGGAAAATCATGCTGCCGACATAGGCCATCGAAATCGAGACGGCGGATATTCCGACCAGCTCGGACCAGGTGCGCGTGCCCTGATGCAGCGGCGTCATCTGCTGGTAGAAGGTCCCGACATGCGAGGTGACGGCGAGATCGTTATCGATCGCGGCCTGATAAATCGGATCGTGCTTGGCAGTGCCGATCGGCTCGTAGTTGCCGCCGAACTCGGTATAGACCGAAACAAAGCCTTGATGCTTGGCCATGCGCCCGATCTCGGCCGCCCCAGCGGCCGGGTCGCGGTGGCTGATCATGATCTCACCCTTGATGCGCGGCGTGACCGGCAACACCTCGGCGGCGAGATAATCGTTATAGGCCGAAGCGACCGCTGCCAGCATCGCAGGATGGAACATGCTCTGCGGCCGCTGGAAGCCGGGGCTCAGGACTACCGTCTCGACGCCGATCTCCTCCATCACCTTCAGCACTTCGGCCGCCGTGCCGGCGCGACCCATGGTCTCCTGCCCGGTGCCTTCGATCCCGATGGCATATTGCGGCGTGTAGTCGCCGCCGACCGGCGGATATTTCGTCAACTCGGTCCGGAACGGCTCCTTCATGAACTTCCGCAAAACCTGCCAGTCCGGAATGAAATGGAAATCGGTATCCACGACCTTGTAGTTGTGGGCGCGCGGATCGATCGGATTCGGTTTGACGCGTTTGGCGGGCTGGCGGTTCGGGTTGGTCACCACGTTCATGTTGATCTCTCGTGTCGGCGACTTGTCGCCATTCAAACGGTTACCACCACATCCTCGCCATCAAGGACGACCGGATAGGTGCGCAGCGCCTGGCGCGGATCGGCCTCAAGCTTGCCGTCCTCGAGTTGCCAATTCCAGTGATGCCAGGGACAGCGGACAACGCCGTCTTCCACCACCACCTCGCCCTCGCATAGCGATGCGCCCTTATGGGGACAACGATTGGCCACAGCATAAAGTTTTCCGGCAACGCGGAAAATTGCGATGGTGCGCCGACCCGCTTCTACGGCAATGGCCTTCCCTTCCGGGATCTCTTCAATCTTGCCAACGACGTATTCTGCCATCTCGTCTGATTTCGCCCTGTATCGCCGGCCGTGCCGTTGACGAGCTGTCTTCAAAATTCGACATCAATTACGAATTTCAATATTCGCAGCTTTTACATCTAAAGTCCAGAGCGGTAACGGTTGCAGGCCTTGATCTGCTGAGGCAAAGTGATCAGGAATTATTGCGTTTTCAGGCAAGCCGCACAGTGATGGCCGGGCCCACCCCCTCCAAAAAACCCAAAAGCAAGACGAAAGGAAAAGGCCTGCCGCGCCACGGCAACCGTTCTATCGTCGTGGCCGTCTCGCTTCTGCGCGTAATCGCCTCGCTGGGAAGACCCGCGACGTTAAGCGAAATCGCGTCCGCGGCCGACATGTCGGCGCCGCGCGCGCATCGCTATCTGCTCGGACTGGCGAATACCCGCTTGGTTGAGCACAGCGCGATCTCCGGACTTTACGACCTGGGTTCCGAGATCGTCGAACTCGGCGTTGCCGCGCTCGGCAAGGTGGATGCCGTGCGTTTCGCCAGCGAGGCACTGGCGCCGCTGGCAGACGAAACCGGACTTGCGGCGCTCATCGTGGTCTGGGGAACCAACGGTCCCACCGTCATCCGTTGCGAGCAGGCGGGGCTTGTATCCGCCGTGCGCGTGCGCGAAGGCCGCAATCTTTCGTTGCTCAAGAGCGCGTCGGGCCGGGTCTTTCTTACCTATCTGCCACAATCCGATACCGGTCCGTTTATAGAACGGGAGCTGGCATTGTCTCCCAAGGGGCGGACCTCGGCCAAAAGCATCGAGGCCATGCAGGCGGAAGTGCATAGACACGGCATCGGCCGTGGTCTTGGCGAGGAGACACCCAACATCGCCGCCTTGGCGACGCCGGTTTTCGGCGCGAACGGCCGGCTGGCGCTCTGCCTCGGCGTGGTGTCGGCCGTCGGATTCGATACCAGCTATTCCGGTAAGCCGGCCGTCGCGCTGAAACGCGCCGCCGCCGAGTTGTCCCGCCGTCTCGGCTTCTCCAACGGCAATCACAACGTTTAGCTCCTGCACAGAGCTGAGAAGCGCACGCAGGCCCAAGGTCCGCTAAGGTGTCGGAATCGGCCCTTCCCAGCCTTAAGTCCAGGGCGGCCAGTTTGCCTGGGGTCACGCGCCGCGCAGGCGCGCCACCGCCTTCGGGGTCGGCCGCCGCGATCATCGGGACATCCTACCGCGATGATACAGGGTTCATCGAGCAGGCTCTCTTGACGCGGCGGGGCATTCGGCAGTTGTAGGACGCTTCGACGCACCTGGTCGAGGCCAACAAACCTCGCCCACAACCCAGGAGGCCGGGATGAGCGCGACGAAGGGCAACAACGACATGAAGTTCGAGATCGTCGTCATCCCCGTATCGGATGTCGACCGCGCGAAGGAGTTCTACGCGCAACTCGGGTGGAGGCTCGACGCCGACTTCGACGACGGAAAAACCTTCCGCGTGCTCCAGTTCACGCCGCCCGGCTCCGGGTGCTCTGTCATCTTCGGCAAAGACGTCACCGCGGCGGCGCCCGGCTCCGCCCAGGGCCTGTACCTCGTCGTCTCCGACATCGATGCCGCCCGCAAAGAGCTGTTCGACCGTGGCGTCGCGGTCAGTGAGGTGTTCCACAGCGCCGGCGTGCACGCCGGTACCGACGAGCCCTATCTGTTCGGGCGCGTTCGCGTGAGCGGTCCGGACCCCGAGCACGGCAGCTACCGCTCCTTCGCTTCGTTCCGTGATCCGGACGGCAACGGCTGGATGTTCCAAGAGGTCACGACGCGCCAGGCGGGTCGCATCGATTCCACAGCGACGACCTTCGCGTCGGCGAACGATCTGGCGAGCGCGTTTCGCCGCGCGGAGAACGCGCACGGCGAGTACGAGGCGGGCCTCGGTCACAGGGACGAGGACTGGCCCGACTGGTACGCCGCCTACATGGTGGCGGAGCAGTCGGGCACGGAACTGCCGAAGTGACCAGCTACGAGGCGATCGTCGTCGGCACCGCAAAGCGGGCGGGTGGTGGTCATCCACAATCGCGCACACGTCAGAGCAAGAGCCTCCCTAACCCTCCCCCTTATCCGACGTCGGATATATCCGATTTCGGCACTGTAAATGCCGAACTCGGGTAAACCCGAGTTCGGTGCGAGGGAATCGCGCCGCGCTTTATCGCTTCGCCTTATCGGCTTCCTTCAGCTGCGCCTCGGCCTCGGCCAGACCCTTTTTGATCTTGGCAATCACGTCCTTCGGCGTGCTGATGAGGTCTTCGACAACCTTTTTCACCTCTTCGCCGGTGGAAGGCTCGATCTCCAGCTTGCGCTCGGCCGCGAACTTTAAGAATTCCGGATCTTTCATCGTTTCGGAGAAAGCCTTGCGCAGCGCGGCCAGCCGGTCGGCCGGAATGCCCGGCGGCGCGGTGACGGGAAAGCCGATCGCGCTGTCGCTCGAAACAAAGCGGAAGATCGCCGTCTCCTCCGGAGTTTTGGCGAGATCGAGCAAGAGCGGCACGTCCGGCAAATCTTTCTCCTTCGTCAGCCCGGTCTGCAGCAGAACGCTGATTTTCTTCTCGGCGATCCAGTGCGGCCAGCCGGCCTTCAGCCCGGACCAGACCACGGCGGCGCGCCCGTCGACCTCACCGCGCTCCATCGCGAGCTGGATGGTGTTTCCACCCTGATAGCCGAGCACGACCTTGAACTTGGTGCCCAGGAAGGCATTGATCAGCAGCGGATAGACCGAATTTCCGCCGGTGGCGCTCAGCGCGCCCATCACGACTTCCTTTTTCTTCGCATCCTCCAGCGTCTTCACGCCGCTCGCGTGCCAGGTGATGAACACGGTGGTGGAGGTATTCATCGCGCCGATCCAGCTGAACTTGGAAAGATCGAATTGGACCTGATCCGGTTCGAACATCTGGCGCTGCGGCATGCTCTGGTTGAACATGCCGAAGACGGAGCCGTCCTTCGGCGCGATCTCCCCGATATATTGCGCCGACTTCACGCCCGATGCGCCGGGCATATTCTCCACCACCAGCGTGGGATTTCCCGGGATGTGGCGGCCCATGAACTGTGCGAGCAAACGGCTATAGGTGTCGTAGCTGCCGCCGGTATTCGAGCCGACGATGAACTTGACGGTTTTGCCCCGGTAGAATTCCTCCGGCGACTGCGCATGGCCCGGTTGTCCCGCCGCCAGCAGCACCGCGCAGATCCCCAGACGCGCCCAACAGCAATTTGCGCATTTTACCCCTTTCCGCGGTTTCCCGCCGTCTCGCCTTTGCGGTGAACCCGAAGCATATTAACCGCTGGCCCGCGAAAAACCGGGTACGCGGCTCGCATTCTGGACAAAATCGAAATGGATTTCAAATTCTGCTTTTGCCTGCTAAAAAGGCGGCATTATGCTTGCGTCGCCGTTGTAGATAAGGACGAGAGAATGACAATCGACAACGCCGCGCTGCGCTATCTGATCGATAGCTACCTGGACTGGAGCAAGCGGCAGGGTATCCCGGTTATCGAAGGCGTCGCGGTCGACCTCAACACCGTCGAGACGGCGCCCTGGCAGCGGCTGGGCGGCGGCTGCCAAGCGGCCTTCGTCCATCTGCGCGGCCGCGGCGATTTCATCTCGCTGCAGGTGATCGATATCCCGCCCGGCGCCCGCACCGAGCTGTTGCGCCATCTCTATGACGAGGTTTTCTACGTCCTGTCCGGCAGCGGCAGCGCCACCATCGAGATTGGAGACGGCCGCAGCACCAGTTTCGAATGGGGGCCGCGCTCGCTGTTCTCGCCCCCGCTGAACGCACCCTATCGGCTGTTCAACGCTTCGGGCCGCGAAGGCGCCCGCATTGCGGTGGCGAGCAATCTGGCCTTTCTGATGAACGTCTATCGCAACGAAGCCTTCCTGTTCGAGAACAAGACTCCCTTCCCCAGCCGCGTCGGGCGCGAGGCCTATTACAATGGCGAAGGCGATTTCCTCCCGCTCGCTCCCGGCAAGCATATGTGGGAAACGAATTTCATTCCCGATCTCGGCTCCTTCGAATTGCCGGAATGGGAAGCGCGCGGCGCCGGTAGCCGCAACATCAAGGTCATTCTCGCCGACAGCCCCATGCATGCGCATATCTCGGAGATGCCGGTCGGCACCTACAAGAAGGGCCATCGCCACGGCCCGGGCGCGCATGTCTTCGCCATCAACGGTTCGGGCTACACCCTGATGTGGAAGGAAGGCGACGAAGAATTCGAGCGGCACGAGTGGCAGCACGGCTTCGTCTTCGCGCCGCCCGACGGCATGTTCCACCAGCACTTCAACACCGGCCCGGAGCCGGCGCGCTATCTCGCCGTTTCGCTTGGCAGCCATCGCTATCCGGTGCTGGCGCGCAAGGTCGAACGCAAGAACAAACCGGAAGCTTCGGTTAACGACGGCGGCATCCAGATCAACTACGAGGACCAGGACCCGCGCATCCACAAGATTTGGCTGCAGGAACTGGCGAAGACCAGCCTACCCTCCAAGATGGGCAAGTATTTTGACGAGACCCGCATCCAGAAAGAGCTGGCATGAACGCGCAACCTAAATTCCTGCTTGACCCCTATCTCGAATGGACCGCCAAGGAAGGCATCCCGATCCATGAGGATTTCGGCGTCGACCTGACGGTATGCGATGTCGGCCCGTGGCCCCGGCTTGGCGACAAATGCAGCGGCGCCTTCGTACATCTCTATGGGCGCGGCGATTGGATGACGATTTTCGTCCTACGAAGTCCCGCCCGGCGGCAGCTCGGCGCCGCAGCAGCACATGTTCGACGAGATCTTCTACGTGCTCGAGGGCAATGGCAGCATGGTCGTGGAGCTGCCGGACGGCACCAAGCAGTCGTTCGAGTGGGGCCCGCGCAGCCTGTTCGCGCCGCCGCTGAACTGCAAATACCGCATCTTCAACGCCTCGGGTCAAAAGCCGGCGCGGCTCGCCTCCGGCAACGATCTGCGGGTCATGATGAATGTTCTCAACAACGAGAAGTTCTTCTTTGACAATCCTTATCCATTTCCCGAGCGCAATTTGCCCGCCGGTTATTACGCCGGCGAAGGCGAGATGACGTCGATCCGGCCCGGCCGCCATCTGTGGGAAACCAATTTCGTGCCCGATCTCGGCGCCTTCGAGCTGAAGGCCTGGGAAGCGCGCGGGGCCGGCTCGTCCAACATCCAGTTTCTGCTGAGCGAAAGCTCGATCGGCGCGCATGTCTCCGAAATGCCGGTCGG
This sequence comes from uncultured Alphaproteobacteria bacterium, assembly GCA_963731585.1. Lineage (GTDB taxonomy): Bacteria > Pseudomonadota > Alphaproteobacteria > Rhizobiales > Xanthobacteraceae > CANKHA01. The sequence goes on along the minus strand of CAVSWC010000013.1, from coordinate 724,131 downwards.
CACCTACAAGAAGGGCCACCGCCACGGTCCCGGCCTGCATGTGCTGTTCGTCCATGGCAGCGGCTATAGCCTGCTCTGGTATCACGGCGAGCGCGATTACAAGCGCGTGGAGTGGAAGCACGGCGTGGTGTTCGCGCCGCCGGACGAGATGTTCCACCAGCATTTCGACACCAGCCAGAGGCCCGCGCGCTATCTGGCGCTCGGCTTCGGCAGCAAGCGCTATCCGATCGTGCTGGAACGCCGCGTCGGCTCGGAAGGCCGCCGCAGCGATGTCAGCCTGAAGGAAGGCGGCGCGCAGGTCGAATACGCCGACCAGGATCCGCGCATCCACGCCATCTGGCTGGAGGAAATCCGCAAGACCGGCGTGCAGTCGCAGATGGGCAAATATATCGACAAGTCGATCTATTCCCGCTCCGCGGCCGAATAACACTGCACGACCTGGAAACGCTGCCGCCGCCGCGTGAAGCCGCCGAATAAGCAGGGATAACGATCGATGGACGCCAAGGTGGAAACCAAGCCCAACCTGCAGGACCTGCGCACGCATCTGGAGAATCTCCAGAAGCACGACAAGCTCACGCGCATCACCGTTCCGATCAACAAGGACACCGAGCTGATGCCGCTGGTGCGCTGGCAGTTCCGCGGCCTGCAGCAGGATCAGCGCAAGGGCTTCCTGTTCGAGAACGTCACCAACGCGCGCGGCGAGAAGCTCAAGCGGCAGCGTGGCGGTCAGCATCTATGCCGGCTCGCCGGAAATCTACGCCATCGGCATGGGCTGCGAGGTCAAGGACATCCGCAAGCGCTGGCAGGCCGCGCAGGCGGCGCCGCTGAAGCCGGTGGTCGTCGACTACGGCACCGTGCAGGACGAAGTCCACATGGGCGACAACCTGCTGGAGCACGGCGGGCTGGAGGAATTCCCGATCCCGAATTCGACGCCCGGCTTCGACGTCGGCCCCTACACCACCGCGTCCAACTGGGTCACCAAGGATCCGGAGATCGGCTGGATGAACGTCGGCAACTATCGCGGCCAGGTGAAAGGCCCGACCAAGATGGGCAGTCTTCATCGGCCCGCGCAAACACGCCTGGAAGCATTGGGACATGATGCGCCAGCGCGGCGAGAAATACGTCGAGGCCGCGCTGGTGATCGGCGGCCCGCCGGTGCTGACGTATCTCTCCGGCTCGCGCACGCCCTATGGCGTCGAGGAATATGCCGTCGCCGGCGCGCTGATCGGCGAGCCGCTCGAACTGGTCAAATGCAAGACCGTCGATCTGCATGTGCCCGCGCATGCGGAGCTGGTGATCGAAGGCCGCATCTCCACCGAATACCTCGAGCCGGAAGCGCCGTTCGGCGAGTTCACCGGCTATATGGGCGAGCGCGTCTATAACGCGGTGTTCGAGACCACCGCCATCACCCACCGCAAGAACCCGATCTTCACCGCCATCCTCAGCCAGATGCCGCCGAGCGAAAGCAGCGATGCTGAAGAAGATGGGGCAGGACAACAGCTACCTCTATTTCCTGCGCAATCACTGCGGCCTGCCCGACGTGGTCGACATCTCGCTTCCACGAGATCGCGCTGGAAAGCTGGGCGGTGGTGCAGCTCAAGCGCTGCAATCCGTCGATGGTCTGGCAGACGCTCTATGCCATCGCCGGCCGCAACGCCTCCTCCGGCAAATACATCATCGCGGTCGACGAGGACATCGACATCAACGACATGGAATCGGTGATCTGGGCGATGTGCTACCGCTCGCAGCCGGACCGCGACACCAAGATCCTCGGCAACCGCGCCATCGGGCTCGATCCTTCCGGCCTGCCGCCGCAGGCGGAAATCCGCGACATGACGCAAGCAGGCGAATTTCGGCTCGATGATGCTGATCGACGCCACGCGCAAATGGAAATATCCGCCGGTATCGCTGCCGGCCAAGCCCTACATGGAACGCGCCAAGGAGATCTGGGAGCAGCTGCAGCTGCCCAAGCTCACCCCGCGCGTGCCCTGGCACGGCTACGAGCTCGGCGACTGGTCGGACCGCGACCGCGAGGAAGCGGAATGGGCGGTGAAGGGCGAATATCACAAGACCGGCGAGCGCGCCGCCAAGGAACGCAAGCCCGCGGCAAGTAAGACGACGAGTAAACCCGTTATCCGCCTCATCCTGAGGAGACCGCGAAGCGGTCGTCTCGAGATGGCGGCCCGTGCTTCAGAGGTGGTGAGCGGCCGCGAAGGGACGACATGGACGACCGCACGGTGAAGACCAACCTGCAGGACCTGCGCACGCATCTGCAAAATCTCGATCAGCAGAAGCTGCTGCGGCGCGTCACCATTCCGATCAACAAGGACACCGAGCTGATGCCGCTGGTGCGCTGGCAGTTCCGCGGCCTGAAGGAAGAGCAGCGCACCGGTTTCCTGTTCGAGAACGTCACCAATGCGCGCGGCGAGAGCCTGAAGGGCGGCGTCGCCGTCGGCATCTATGCCGGCTCGACGGAAATCTATTCCGTCGGCCTCGGCTGCAAGGTCTCCGAGATCAAGGACCGCTGGCAGAAGGCGCAGGCCAAGCCGACGCCGCCGAAGCTGGTCGAGCACGGCTCGGTGCAGGAAGAAGTGCATATGGGCGAGAACCTGCTCGAGCACGGCGGCATCGAGGAATTCCCGATTCCGATCTCGACGCCGGGCTTCGACGTCGGCCCCTACACCACCGCGTCGAACTGGGTGACCAAGGATCCCGAGAGCGGCTGGATCAATGTCGGCAATTACCGCGGCCAGGTGAAAGCCGCCGACCGCATGGGCATGTTCATCTCCCCGCGCAACCATGGCTGGAAGCACTGGGACATGTGCCGCAAGATGGGCAAGCCGCTGGAAGCCGCGCTGGTGATCGGCGGCCCGCCGGTGCTGACGCATCTCTCCGGCTCGCGCATTCCCTACGGCGTCGAGGAATATGCGGTGGCCGGCAGCCTGATCGGCGAGCCGCTGGAAGTGGTGAAGTGCAAGACCATCGACCTCACGGTGCCGGCGCATGCCGAGCTCGTGATCGAAGGCCACATCTCGACCGAATACGTCGAGCCGGAAGCGCCGTTCGGCGAATACACCGGCTACATGGGCGGGCGCGTCTACAACGCGGTGTTCGAGGTGACCGCGATCACCCACCGCAAGAACCCGATCTTCACGGCGATCCTTTCCCAGATGCCGCCGAGCGAGAGCAGCAAGCTGAAGAAGATCGGCCAGGACAACGCCTATCTGTTCTATCTGAAGAACCAGTGCGGCATCGCCGACGTGGTCGACGTCTCCTGCCACGAGATCGCGGTCGATAGCTTCATCGTGATCCAGATGAAGAAGTGCAATCTCTCGATGGTCTGGCAGGCGCTCTATGCCGTTGCCGGCCGCAACACCATGGTGGGCAAGATCGTGATCGCGGTGGACGAGGACATCGACATCCACGATCCGGAATCGATCATCTGGGCGCTGAGCTATCGCATGCAGCCGCATCGCGACTCGATGACTGCTGCCGAACCGCGCCGTCGGGCTCGATCCATCCGGCGCGCCGCCAAACCAGGACGGCGTCGACAACAGCCACGTGCAGCAGGTGTTCGGCTCGGCGCTGCTGATCAATGCCATGCAGCCCTTCGACTATCCGCCGGTGTCGCTGCCGCGTAAGGAATACATGGAGCGCGCGCGCGAGATCTGGGAGCAGCTGCAATATCCGCCGCTCACCCCGCGCAAGCCCTGGTTCGGTTATGAGCTGGGCGACTGGTCCGAGCGCGACCGCGAGGAGGCGCAATGGGCGGTGGAAGGCAAATACTTCCTCACCGGCGAGCGCGCCAAGAAAGAGCGCAAGTCCGCGAACGAGTAGTCTTCTTATCCCTCCCCCTTTCGGGGGAGGGTCGCGGGGAGCGCAGCGAGCGGGGGGTGGGGTCTTAACTCCTCACCCCACCCGGCCTCGCGACAAAAGTCGCTCGCCACCCTCCCCCATTCCGGGAGGGAATAAGCGTGTATGCCGCTGCCTAGTGGACTGAAAATGGCTGGCGCACGCCGGCCGTTTTTTATTTCTGCATAAGGCATTGATCTAAATAGATATTTTTCAGCGATTGACAGCCGGGCTCAAACTCGGAATCAATAGAACAAATCGGGAACATAAAATGCTCGCTGCGGGATCAGCCACCCTCAGCCGTCTGCGTGAGGCGGTGGCCAAAATCGAAGGGAGCGACCTGTCCCCGCTGGAAACGGGCGGGCGGGTACTGCCGCTCGGCGCCGAAGTCATCGATGCGGCGCTGGGCGGCGGGCTCGCCTTGGGCGCCCTGCATGAACTGGCGCCTGCCGCGGCGCTGCATCTCGGGGCTGCCGCGGGCTTCGCGCTGGCGCTCGCCGCGCGTGCGGCGGCCCGCAAGCATGTCTTATGGATCCAGCCCGATTTCGCCGGGACGGAAGCCGGCGCGCCCTATGGCCCCGGCCTCACCGCGCTCGGGCTGCCCATGGAGCGGATGCTGCTGTTGCGTGTGGCGCGTCCGGTCGAGGCGCTGTGGGCGATGGAGGAGGGTCTCAAGTCGCGCGTGCTCTCCGCCGTCGTCGCCGAGCTGACGGACGACGGCGCCTGCGCCGATCTCACCGTCACACGGCGCCTCGTGCTCGCCGCGCGCGAGAGCGGCGGGCTCGGATTGCTGTTGCGCCATTGCCTTTCGCCCGAGCCGAGCGCGGCGGCGACCCGCTGGGACATCGCCGCCGCCCCCAGCCGGTCTGACGCCTTCGGCGGCCTGGGACGCACCGCTTTCACCCTCTCGCTTCTGAAGAACCGCCGCGGCCCGCGCGGCCGCTGGACCACCGAATGGGATCACCATGCACGCTCCTTCGCGCCGCTATCTATCGCTGTGGCTGAAACGACTCTCGACCGACCGGATCGCGCGCCGCTCATCCGCGCCGGATGAGGCGCCGTTCGTCGTCGTCGCTCCGGTGAAATCCGCGCTGCGGATCACCGCGATGAACAATGCCGCCGCGCGCCTGGGTCTCCTGCCGGGCCTGGCGCTGGCCGATGCGCGCGCCATGTATCCGGCGCTGGCGGCGGCCGATGCCGATCCCTATGCCGACGCCCGATTGCTTGCAGCGGTCGCCGACTGGTGCGACCGCTATACGCCGCTGGTTGGCCTCGACGCGCCCGACGGGCTCCTCCTCGACATCACCGGTTGTGCGCATCTGTTCGGCGGCGAAGCGGCGCTCTGCCGCGACCTGGTCGAGCGGCTGGCCTCCATGGCCCTGCAGGCGAGTGCGGCGGTGGCGGACAGCGTCGGTTGCGCCTGGGCGGTGGCGCGGTATGGCCGCGCACCTGTTGTCGCCAAAGGCGGAACGCGCGAAGCGATCGCGCCGCTGCCGCTCGCCGCCTTGCGCATCGAGACCGAGATCGTCGCCGCGCTGGCGCAGGTTGGCCTGCACCGCATCGCCGACGTCATCGACCGCCCGCGTGCGCCGCTCGCCGCCCGTTATGGGCAAGATTTCGTACGCCGCATCGATCAGGCGCTCGGCCACGAGGAGGAATCGATCCGGCCGCGCCTGCCGCTGCCCGCCGCCATGGCGGAGCGGCGCTTTCCTGATCCCATCGGCCGCGAGGAGGATGTGCTCGGCTGCATCGAGCATCTGGCGCGGGAGCTTGACCGTGTGCTGGAGCGGCGCGGGGAAGGCGCGCGGCTTCTGCAAGTCGCGCTGTTCCGCGCCGACGGCAAGGTATATCGCCTCGAGCTCGGCACCGCCGCGCCCCTGCGCGATCCCGCGCGCGTGCGCCGGCTGTTCGCCGACCGCCTCGCAGTGCTGGGCGACGAATGCGATCCCGGCTTCGGCTTCGATATGCTGCGGCTTGCGGCGCTGGTCACCGAGCGGCTCGATCCGCAGCAAACCGGCCTCGCCGGCGGCGACCAGGCCGCCGAACTCGCGCATCTGATCGACCGCCTCGGCGCGCGCTTCGGCTTGCGCCGGATCAGTCGATTGGAGCCGCACGATACGCATATCCCGGAATTCGCCGTCGCCGCCGTGCCGGCGCATACGCGGCGCGGGAAATCTTCACCCTCCCCCTCGTGGGGAGGGTCGGCTGCGAAGCAGCCGGGGTGGGGTTCTTCGGTTCCGCTTGCTCCCCACCCCCGACCCCTCCCCACAAGGGGGAGGGGAGAAAATGCGCTTCAGCAAGACAGCAACTCGACTCCCTTGCCCCCGCGCGCCCCATCCGCCTGTTCCAGCGGCCGGAGCAGATCGAGGCCATGGCTGAAGTGCCGGACGGCCCGCCGGTGCGCTTTCGCTGGCGACGCGTGCTGCATGAAGTCGCCAACATCGAAGGGCCGGAGCGCATCGCCATGGAATGGTGGGACGATGGAGAAGGCCGCAAGCTCACCCGCGATTATTTCCGCGTCGAGAGCCGCGACGGCGCGCGGGTCTGGCTCTACCGCGAAGGATTGTTCGACCGGGAAATCGGCCAGCCCGGAAATCCCGATAAGCCCACCTGGTATCTGCACGGATTGTTTGCGTGAGCGATAACGTTGTTGCGTGGCGTCCGGAAGAGAAGCAGCCAAGGCATCAGCCGCGGCGGCTGTCTCCGGCTTATGCCGAACTAGCCGTCACCAGCAATTTCTCCTTCCTGCGCGGAGCTTCGCATCCGGAGCAACTTGTCAAAGCCGCAAAAATCCTCGGCCTCACTGGTATCGGCATTGCCGACCGTAACAGCGTTGCTGGTGTCGTGCGCGTGCACGTGGCGGCCAAGCAGATCAATGAGGAATACAAAGACGTATTGCCCGAACTGAAGATCGCGGTCGGCGCGCGGCTCGTCTTTGCCGACGGCACGCCGGACATCCTGGCCTATCCGCGCGACCGCGCCGCCTGGGGGCGACTGACGCGCTTGCTGTCTCTTGGCAAGCGGCGCGCCGAAAAAGGCGACTGCCTGCTCGGGCTTCCCGATCTGCTGGACTATATCGAAGACCTCAATCTCATCGTCATGCCGCCGCCGCGCCTTCAGGCCGACAAGCTGCATGCTCTGTTGCTGCGGCTAAAGCAAGCCGCTTCGAAGAACGCCGTCTGGCTCGCGGCCGGCATGCTCTATCGCGGCGATGACCTTCGCCGGCTCAAGCGCATCGCCGCCATCGCCGAACAAGCCTTTGTCCCGCTGATCGCGGTCAATGACGTGCTCTATCACGCGCCCCAGCGTCGCGCCTTGCAGGACGTCGTCACCTGCATCCGTGAGCATCTGACGCTGGAAGCGGCGGGCCGCCTGCTTGAGGCCAATGCCGAGCGGCATCTCAAACCGCCGCAGGAGATGGCGCGTCTCTTTCATCTCTTCCCGCAGGCGGTCAGTGAAACGGTGCGTTTTCTCGAGAATTGCAAATTCTCGTTGGAAGAATTGCGCGGCACCGAATATGCCGACGAGACCCGGCAAGGCTATGCCACGCCGCAGGACGCGCTGGTCGCCTTTACCGAGGAAGGATTCAAGAAACGGTTTCCTGCAGGAGCGTCTGCCAAGGTGCGGCACGCGCTTGATGAAGAATTGCGGCTGATCGGCAAATTAAATTATGCGCCCTTCTTCCTCACGGTGGACGAGATCGTGAAATTCGCCCGCAGCCGGCCTGATCCCATTCTATGTCAGGGGCGCGGCTCGGCGGCAAACTCGATCATCTGTTACTGCCTTGAGATCACTGATGTGTCGCCGGAAAAGGTCGATCTTCTGTTCGAGCGCTTCGTATCGGAAGAACGGCGCGAGCCGCCCGACATCGATGTCGATTTCGAGCATGAGCGGCGCGAGGAAGTGATCCAGCACATCTACGAGAAATACGGCCGCGAACGCGCCGGCCTTGCCGCCACGGTGATTTGCTATCGCGGCCGCAGCGCCGTGCGCGAAGTGGGCAAGGTTTTTGGTCTGTCGGAAGATACTATTTCTGCCCTGGCGGGCACGTTATGGGGTTGGGCGCACAGCAGTGTGTCCGAACAGGAAGTCCGGCGCGTCGGTCTCGATCCGCGCGATCCGCGCCTGCAACAGGTGATGCAGCTGTCGGGGGAATTGCTCGGCGCGCCGCGTCATCTCTCCCAGCATGTCGGTGGCTTTGTCGTCACCCGCAGCCGGCTGGATGAAGTCGTGCCAATCGAGAATGCGGCGATGGAGGACCGCACCGTCATCGAATGGGAAAAGGACGATCTGGAAGCGCTCGGGCTGCTCAAGGTCGATGTATTGGCACTCGGCATGTTGTCATGCCTTAAGCGCAGCTTCGATTTCCTGCGGTCGCATTACGGCGTGGCGCGGAACCTTGCGATTCAAGATGAAGACGAGCGCACCTACGCCATGATCCAGCGCGCCGACACCATCGGGGTGTTCCAGATCGAAAGCCGGGCACAGATGTCGATGCTGCCGCGGCTGCGTCCGGAGAAATTCTACGATCTCGTCATCGAAGTCGCGATCGTGCGGCCAGGGCCGATCCAGGGCAATATGGTGCATCCTTATTTGCGCCGGCGGCAGGGGCTGGAGCCGGTTACCTATCCTTCGCCGGAGCTGAAGGACATCCTACACAAGACACTCGGCGTGCCGCTGTTCCAGGAACATGCCATGCGCATCGCCATTGTTGGCGCCGGTTTCAAACCGGGCGAAGCCGATCGCCTGCGGCGCGCCATGGCGACCTTCAAGCGCGTCGGCACCATCGACCGCTTCCGGGAAAAATTCATCAACGGCATGATCAGCCGCAATTACGACCAGACCTTCGCCACCAATTGCTGGAACCAGATTGAGGGCTTCGGCAGCTATGGCTTTCCGGAAAGCCATGCGGCGAGCTTCGCCAATCTCGTTTATGCCTCGTCCTGGATCAAATGCCATTACCCGGATGTGTTCGCCGCGGCACTGCTCAACAGCCAGCCAATGGGGTTCTATGCCCCCGCGCAGCTGGTGCGCGATGCGCAGGAGCACGGCGTCGAGCTGCGCCCGGTGGATGTGAATCTGTCGAACTGGGACTGCACGTTAGAGGCGTTGGAGAACGAAGACCAGGCTGACGTTCTCCCTCCCCCGCTTGCGGGGGAGGGTTGGGGAGGGGGCGAAAGTCAGGCAAAGAATCCGCAATGGCATGTATCGGAGATACAGCGGTGCCATGCCCGACAATTGCGGAGTAATTCAACAGACGCAGAACATATAATTTGGACCGCGCTTCGGGCGCATCGGCTAAACGGAGCCAGCTTTCGCAGACAAACTCCGATTGGTCCCTTCATCGCAGACTTTGTCTGTCACGAAGCTAAGCTCGTTGTTGAGCTTGATGGAGGACAACATTTTGAACCCGAACAGCTGCTCTATGATGAGAGACGAAGTGCGTTTCTCGCCGGCAAAGGTTATCGCGTCCTTCGCTTCAACAACTATGACGTCATGACTAATCGAGAAGGCGTGCTGGAAACGATAGCTGAGGCAATCCAACATGCCCCCTCCCTAACCCTCCCCCGCAAGCGGGGGAGGGAAACGCAAGCGGCGGCGGCAGCATCCTTACGCGAGCGCATCCATCCCCGGCACGCCTCTCAGCGCGACGACATCTGGACCCGCCATGCCCTGCGTCTCGGCTTGCGGCAGATTTCCGGCTTCTCCGAAGATTGGGCCAAGCAGATCGAGGCCGTGCGCGGAGCGGGCTTCGATTCCGTGCGCGATCTCTGGCTGCGCACTGGCCTGCCGCCGAAGGCGCTGGAAAAACTTGCCCATGCCGACGCCTTCAATTCACTGGGCTTGATCCGCCGCGACGCGCTCTGGGCTGTCAAGGCGCTGCGCCGGGCCGGGGACAAGGACGACCTGCCGCTGTTTGCGCGCGCGGCCATGCCGCAGCTCGAACCCGACGCCCATCTGCCGCCCATGCCGCCGGGACAGCAGGTGGTCGAGGACTATCGCCATCTGCATCTGTCACTGAAGGCGCATCCGGTGTCCTTCCTGCGGCACCATCTCGACGTCCGCAAAATTCTCCGCAACGAATTGCTCCCTGCGCTCAAGCCAGGCCCGCGTATCACCGTCGCCGGGCTCGTGCTGGTGCGCCAGCGTCCGGGCACCGGCAATGCCATCTTCATGACGCTGGAGGACGAGACCGGGGTCGCCAATGCCATCCTCTGGCCGCGCGTCTTCGAGCAATACCGCCCTGTGGTCATGGGCGGGCGCCTCGTCAGCGTCACGGGCGTGCTGCAGAACGAAAAGGGCGTGATCCACATCGTTGCCGAACATTTCGAGGATTTGTCGCCGCTATTGCGGACGCTGTCCGACGACCAGCCAAAGCTGCCGGCGCTGATGCCATCCCCAGCCGAGGCCGTCATGCCCAAAGGCCGGAATTTTCACTAGCTCCTTCTCCACACTCCGACTTTTGGCCGTCTAGCTCCCCCTCATGCACAGGCATAAGCTGAGCGAATGGAAACACTTGGTCATTTCATCGATGGCTCGCGCGTGAAAGGCGACGGCGCCTTCGCGCCGATCACCGATCCGTCCATCGGCAAAGTCACCAGGCAGGTCGCGCTCGGCCTCCGCCGCGGAGGTGGATAAGGCGGTAGCCGCGGCAGCCCGCGCCTTCCCCGCCTGGGCGGCAACGCCCGCGCCGCGCCGCGCCGCCGTGCTGTTCCGCTTCAAGGATTTGATCGAAAAACACGCCGATGAACTGGCGCGGCCTGATCACCTCCGAGCACGGCAAGGTTCTGTCCGACGCCCGAGGCTCGCTGCAACGCGGCTTGGAAGTCGTGGAATTCGCCTGCGGCATTCCGCATCTGCTCAAAGGCGAATTCAGCGAGAATGTCGGTACCGGCATCGACGCCTATTCACTGCGTCAGCCGCTCGGGGTCTGCGCCGGCATCACGCCGTTCAACTTTCCTGCCATGGTGCCGCTGTGGATGTTCCCGGTCGCGCATTGCCTGCGGCAACACTTTCATCCTGAAGCCGTCGGAGAAAGTGCCCGGCTGCTCCATGCGCCTGGCTGAATTGCTCACCGAAGCCGGCGCGCCGCCGGGCGTGTTCAACATCGTCAATGGCGCGAAGGAAACCGTCGATGCCCTCCTGGCCCATCCCGGCATCGCCGCCATCAGCTTCGTGGGCTCAACGCCGGTGGCCGAGCACGTCTATCGCACCGGCACACAGGCAGGCAAACGCGTGCAGGCGCTGGGCGGCGCGAAGAATCACATGGTGATCCTGCCCGATGCCGATCTCGACCAGGCAACCGACGCGCTGATGGGCGCCGCCTATGGCTCGGCCGGCGAGCGCTGCATGGCAATCTCCGTAGCCGTCGCGGTCGGGGCGGTAGCCGACCCGCTGATTCAAAAACTGGCGCCGAAAGTGCGCGCGCTCAAGATCGGGCCCGGCAGCGACAAGGAATCCGAAATGGGCCCGCTGGTCAGCGCCGCCCATCGCGACAAGGTGAAGGGCTATATCGATCTCGGCGTCAAGGAAGGCGCCGAACTGGTGGTCGACGGCCGCAATCTCCGCCTGCAAGGATACCAAGACGGCTTCTTCCTCGGCGGCTCGCTGTTCGACCAGGTGCGACCCGAGATGCGCATCTACAAAGAGGAGATTTTCGGACCGGTGCTGGCGGTGGTGCGCGCGCCCGGATTCGATGACGCGCTTAAGCTCGTGAACGATCATGAATTCGGCAATGGCGCGGCGATTTTCACCCGCGACGGCGACGCCGCGCGCGCTTTCGTCAGCGGCGTGAAGACGGGCATGGTCGGGGTGAACGTGGCTATTCCCGTACCCATGGCCTTCTACAGCTTCGGCGGATGGAAGCACTCGCTATTCGGCGACCATCACATCCACGGCGCCGAAGGCGTGCGATTTTACACCCGTCTGAAAAGTGTCACCTCGCGCTGGCCCACCGGGATTCGCGCTGGCGCCGACTACATCATGCCGACCATGCGCTGACCGTCGCAAAACGAGCGACCCCACTTGAGTAGAATGTGATTCGCGATTCGGCGACCGTGCCGCCCGCTTTTCTTTGCGGAACCCGTCTTCTCTCTCAGCCGTTGTCCTCGCCATGTATTCTTTCGGGATCGAAGAGGAATATTTCGTATTCGACGCGAAGACGCGGCGCGCGGTGAAGACCGCCAGCAAGAAATTCATCGCCGCCGCAAAGAAACGCCTCGGCGACCGCGTTTCAACGGAAATGCTGCAGTCACAGATCGAAGCGGTCAGCCCGCCTTGCAACAGCATGCATGAGGCACGCGATTATATGTCGGGCTTTCGGCGCGCCCTGGCGGAAGAAGCCGCCGCGCAAAAGCTCGGCATCGCCGCCATGGGTACCTTCCCGCTTGCCGATTGGCCCGATCAAACCGTTACCCAGAGCAAGCGCTATGACGGCATTCTCGATGACCTGCAGATGATCGGCCTGCGCAACATGCTCTGCGGCATGCATGTGCATGTCGAGGTCCCCGAGCCCGATACGCGCGTAGACCTGATGATGCGGCTGACCCCCTACCTGCCACTGCTGCTGGCGCTCTCCACGTCCTCGCCGTTCTGGCAGGGGCACTTGACCGGGCTGCACGGCTATCGCCACGCGGCTTTTGACGAAATGCCGCGCAGCGGACTGCCGGAGTTTTTCCGCACCAAGCAGGATTACGACGAATTCGTCTCGGCACTGACCTGGGCGCGGATCATACCCGACGCCAGCTATATCTGGTGGGCGATCCGACCTTCGCTGCGCTATCCCACGATTGAGCTGCGGATCGCCGATTGTTGCACGAAGCTCGACGATGGCTTGGCCATCGCGGCGCTCTATCGCTGCCTGGTGCGCGCGCTCGATCGCGACCGCGCGCTCAATGCCGGCTTTGACCACGTCGGCCGCGCGATCACGGAGGAGAATAAGTGGCATGCCCAGCGTTACGGCGTGGCCGCCACCTTCGTCGATCCATTTCGCCGCCAGCCGGTCAGCACCACCGACTGGCTCAATGAAGTGCTCGACTTCATCGACCAGGACATCGATGCGCTCCGCCACCGAGACGAAATCCAGCGCCTTCAGCGGATCATCAAGGATGGCACGAGCGCCGACCGTCAGATCGCCATTTATCAAAAGGCACGCGCCGCCGGGCGGCAACGTCTCAGCGCGCTAAAGGACGTGGTCGATTGGGCCGCCGCTGAAACGCTGGCGTTGTCTTACGGGAGAGCCGAGAATCGGGTGAGGGGCTCCTCAACGATGAGCGCTATGGAACCCCCTCACCCGGCTTGCGCGCCACGCACGAGCGACTCTCCCCGCACGCGGGGAGAGGTTAAAGAAAGACCTTCTTGGTGATCAATGCGACGACACGATGCGCGGACGGCTCGCCGCCGGTGCCTCCGGCGCGAACGGCAGATTGCGGATATCGTCCAGCGTCGGCAGACCGGCCTCGTTGCCGAGATGCTGGATCTTGAAGGCCGAGGCGCGCCGGGCGAACTCGAAGTGTTCTTCCCACTTCTTCTTCGGGTCCGTGAGATAAGAATAGACATAGGCGCCGTGGAACACATCACCCGCACCGCTGGTGTCGATCACCTTCTCCTTCGGGACCGGCAGAGCGGGCGTGGAACGCACGGTGCCGGTCTCGTCGTACCAAAGAAATCCGCGCTCGCCGAAGGTGACGCCGCCGATCTCGGCAACCGCGGCTCTTCAGATAATCGATGATCTGCGGCGGCGTGCAATTTCGCTGCTCGCAGAAGCGCTCCGCCACGATCGCAACGTCGATGAATTTCAGTAGCTCGTCGGTGTTGGAGCGTACCGCGCCGCCGTCCAGCGAGGTCAGGATGCCGGCCTCGCGGCAGCTCTTGGCGTAGAACATGGCGGCGTCCGGCTGGTGGCCGTCGATGTGCAGCGCGTGACAGCCGGTGAGATCGAGCCTGGGAAAGGAGCTGAGATAATGATCGTCGCGGCAGCGCACGATCGCGCGCTTGCCGTTATTCGGCATGATGAAGGACAGCGACGATTTCTTCGACATAGCGCGGATGCAGGCGGATGTCGTATTTCGCCGCCATGTCGGAGAACATGCGCCCGAGCCAGTCGTCTGCCAGCGTGGAAAGCAGGTCGGGCTTGATGCCAAGCTTGGCGCAGCAGAAGGCCGCGGTCACCGCGTTGCCGCCGAACGAGATCGCATAGTCCTGCGCGACGTATTTCTCGTCTCCGATCGGCATATGATCGGTAAGGAAAGTGACGTCGATATAGCTCTGGCCGATGAAGAGCGTCTGCATTGGTTCTGCCCGTTATCCGCAGTTCCCCGATGCCCCAAATCTCTCTGGCATATTCGCGTATGGCGCGATCCGACGAAAACAAGCCCATGCGCGCGGTGTTCAGGATGCTGGCCTTCCACCAGGCCGGCGGCTCGCGCCACAGCCGGTCGACCTGGCGTTGCGCCTGCCAATAGGCATCGAAATCGGCCGCCACCATGAAGTGGTCCGGCACCAGCACGGCATCGACCAGCGGATGGAAGCGGCTCCTGTCGTCGGGCGAAAAGGCCCCGCTGCCGATGCTGTCCAGCACAGCCGTCAGCATGCGGCGAGGCGGCGCGCCGCATCCTGGCCGGTGATCCCGGCCCGACGCTTTGCCGCTACCTCGTCCGCCGTCAGCCCGAAGATGAAGATGTTCTCGGCGCCGACCTGCTCGCAGGATTTCGATATTGGCGCCATCGAGGGTGCCGATGGTGAGCGCGCCGTTGAGCGCGAGTTTCATGTTGCCGGTGCCGGAGGCTTCCATGCCGGCGGTCGAAATCTGCTCGGAGAGATCGGCGGCGGGGATGATCGCCTCCGCCAGGCTCACATTGTAGTTCGGCAGGAATACGAGCTTGAGCTTGTCGCCCACGAGCGGATCGGAATTGATCACCCGCGCCACGTCATGCGCGAGCTTGATGATCAGCTTGGCGCGCTGGCATAGCTCGCCGCCGCCTTGCCGGCGAAGATCTTCACCCGCGGCACCCAGGCGGCATGCGGCTCGTTCGCGGATGGCCTGATAGAGCGCGACCGTCTCCAGGATGTTGAGCAGCTGGCGCTTGTATTCGTGGATGCGCTTGATCTGCACGTCGAACATCGCCGCCGGGTTGATCTGGATGCCCGCCTGGTCCCGGATGCAGCGCGCCAGCGCTCTCCTTGTTGTGCAGGCGCGTCGCCGGCGAAGGCGCGCTGGAATGCCGGATCGTCGGCCTTGCCTTCCAGTGCCCGCATGGCCTCCGGATCGTCCAGCATCCGCTCGCCGATGGTGCTCGACCAGAAGCTT
This sequence comes from uncultured Alphaproteobacteria bacterium, assembly GCA_963731585.1. Taxonomy (GTDB): domain Bacteria; phylum Pseudomonadota; class Alphaproteobacteria; order Rhizobiales; family Xanthobacteraceae; genus CANKHA01. Next base: position 708,971 of record CAVSWC010000013.1, on the reverse strand, counting down.
CGTCAGTCCCGGATTGGCCTCGATGCAGCCAGCGGCGGAAGCTGATGCCGTTGGTCTTGTTGACGATGCGGCCGGGCCGCAGGGCGTCGAGATCGCGGAACACGGTCTTGCGCATCAGCTCGGTATGCAGCGCCGAAACGCCGTTGATCCTGTGCGAGCCGACGAAGGCGAGATGTCCCATGCGCACGCGCTTGTCGCCGTTTTCCTGGATCAGCGACATCGGCGGCGAGCGCGGCGGGATCGAGCACGCCCGACTGCTCCGCGGCTTCCAGGTGATGCCAGTTGATCACGTAGATGATCTGCATGATGCCGCGGCAGCAGGCGCGTCATCAGCTCCACCGGCCAGCTTTCCAGCGCCTCCGGCAGCAGCGTGTGGTTGGTGTAGTTCAAGGTGTGCGTGGTGATGCGCCAGGCGTCATTCCAGGAGAAATCATGCTCGTCGACCAGAATGCGCATCAGCTCGGCCACCGCGATCGCCGGATGCGTGTCGTTGAGCTGGATCGCGACATGATCCGGCAGCGACGAAAGGCTGTCGAATTGCATCAGATGCCGGCGCACCAAGTCCTGCAGCGAGGCGGAGGTGAAGAAATATTCCTGCCGCAGCCGCAGCTCCTGGCCGGAGGGCGTCGTGTCGCTCGGATAAAGCACTTTGCGAGATCGCTTCGGCCTTGGCTCTGCGCCGCCATGGCACCGAGGAAATCGCCCTGATTGAAAGCGTAGAGATGGATCGGATCGTTGGCGCGCGCCGACCACAGCCGCAGCGTGTTGACGTGACGTCCGCGCCATCCGGTGATCGGCGTATCATAGGCTTCCGCGCGCACGGTCTCGGCTGGATACCAGAGCGCCGCGCGCGGTCTCGTCGTCGCCGCCGACATATTCGACCGTGCCGCCGAAGCCGATCTGATAGATCACCTCCGGGCGCTCGAATTCCCAGGGATTGCGGAAGGCCAGCCAATCCTCCGGCACTTCGTGCTGCCAGCCGTCGCTGATGTGCTGCTTGAACAGGCCGTAGCTCGTAGCGGATGCCGTAGCCATAGGCAGGCAGCGCGAGACTCGCCATGCTGTCCATGAAGCAGGCCGCAAGCCGCCCGAGCCCGCCATTGCCGAGCGCCTGGTCGGGCTCGATCGCGCGCAGCTCCTCGAGGTCGACGCCGAGCTCCGCCAGCGCCTCGCGCGCGGTTTCGGTGATGCCAAGGTTTCCAAGCGTGTCGAAAAGAAGCCGCCCGAGCAGGAACTCGACCGAAAGGTAGTAGACGCGCTTCTTTTGCTCGGCATAGGTCTGCCGCGTGGAATGCATCCAGCGGTCGATCACCCGGTCGCGCAAGGCGAGCGCGGTCGCCATGAACCAATCATACGGCCCCGCGTGCAAACGGTCCTTGCCAAGGGAATAGGTCAGTTTCGCCAGGATGGCATCGCGCAGCTGCGCCGTGCCGGATATTCCGGACTCCTGCGCGCGGCGGGCCTTCACGGTCTCCAACATGCCACCTCTTTGATGCCTGCGCGCCCGCTTCGTCAACGGGCCATCCCCTTCATACGTTCCTGCGCAGGGGCATGGCTGAGTTGAGGAATCAGCACCGAAAACTAGCATTTTTGAGCTTTTCAAGCAGGGAAAACGGGCGAACTATCCCCGGAGCCGTACCCTTTCCCACCGGCGCCGGCGGCTTGAAACCCGCGGCGGCGTGCTGTCTTATGCGCGCGCACGAAGCATTAACCAAATACCAGCGGCCCGACGAATCCTTCCACGAAAGAGACAACTCCATGGCGTCCGACGAACCCGTAACCATCCCCGCGCTCCAGCAGATGAAGCGGGAGGGCAAGAAAAGCGCCGGCTTCGTGCTGTGGGACTACCAGACCGCTCTGATCGCGGAGCGCGCGGGCGCGGATTTCGTCGTCATCGGCGACTCCGTCGGCGTCAACCTGTTTGGACATGACAACCCGCTGCAGGTGACGGTCGAGGAAATCCTGATCTGCTGCAAGGCGGTGCGGCGCGGGACCAAGCGCGCGCTGTTGATCTGCGACATTCCTTTCGGTCCGCTGCATGAGGGCCTTCCAAGCCTGATGAAGGCGGCGGTCAAGCTGGTGAAGGAAGGCGGCGCCGACATGCTCAAGCTCGACGCCGCGGCGGAATTTCCGGAATACGTCGCCGCGACTGACGCGCGCCGGCATTCCGGTCTTCGCGCAATTCGGACTGACGCCGCAGACCGCGATGAAATACGGCATTCCCTATAGCGCGCAGAATTCCGCCAGCGCACAGGCAACGGCTGAGATGACCAACAAGCTGGTGGAGGAAGCCAAGCGCCTGGAAGCGGCCGGCGCGGCGATGCTCGACTTCACCAATTCCGGCCCGGTCGCCGGCCCCGCGGTGGTCAAGGCGGTGAAGATCCCGGTGATCGGCGGCTTCGGCGGCGGGCCCTGGCTCGACGGCCGCGTGCGGCTGGCGCAGACCGCCAGCGGTTCATCCGCCAAGTGGATCGACTCCAAGGCCGACACTTACGTCAACACAGCGAAACTCAGCCTCGAGGCCTTCAAGGCGCTGATCGAGGACGTGCGCGCCGGGAAGCAGATCAAGGGGTAGCTTCTCGATCTCACTCACCTCTCCCTGATAGGGAGAGGTCGATTTGCGTAAGCAAATCGGGTGGGGGTCAAGTCTAAGCGAGGCCGCACGCCCTCAGACCGCCGCTCCCTCCAACCCTCCCCCTTTCAGCGGGAGAGAGGAGAAAGAAACAGACGCTGAGGGAAACAAACAATCCATGCCCACCGCAGTGATCGACGGCATCAACACGCGCTACGAAGTTTTGGGCTCCGGCCCGCCGCTGCTGATGTATTCGCCCGCCGGCTTCAACGCCGCGATGGAGACCTGGCGCACGCAGGGCGTCTACGCCAAGATCAAGCTGCTCGATCACCTGCCGAAGCACTATACCTGCATCACCTTCGACCGGCGCGAATGCGGACAGTCGGGCGGGCGCGTGGAGCGCGTGACCTGGGCGGATTACGTCGCGCAAGGCAAGGGGCTGCTCGATCATCTCGGATTCGCACAGGCGCATATCATGGGCGGCTGCATGGGCGTGTCCTGCGCCGCCGCTTTCGGCGTGCTGCAGCCGGAGACGACGCTCTCGCTCGTGCTTTATTGGCCGGTGGGCGGCGCGAAATATCGCCTCTCCAGTCACCAGCGCTTTGCCGAGCACCTGGCCTATGTGTCGCAGAACGGCTTGCAGGGCGTGGCCGATCTGGTCGCCAAGGACGGCAAGCCGTTCAATGCCGATCCGCGCGGCGGCCCTTGGGCTTCCGTGCTCAAGACCGACAAGGCGTTTGCGGAAAATTATGTGAAGCAGGACCTCGAGCGCTACAAGCTGATCGTGCAATCCATGGCGCGCACGCTGTTCGACCGCGACACCGCGCCCGGGCGCCGAGCCGGAGGATTTGATGCGGCTCGACATCCCTGCCCTCATCGTCCCCGGCCGCGACAATTTCCACGCCACCTCGGCGGCGCGCTATCTGGAAGAATGCCTGCCGAAGTCGGAATACTGGGACGTGCCGGTGGAGCAGCAGACCGAGGATGTCACGGCGAAGCGGGTGATGGAGTTTTTGGGGAAGGTACAGACAGCCAGCAGTTAGGCGACTTTGCGCTTGCCTCGCTGATCCCGCACGCCAAGACGGAAGAGCAGAAGAAGATCATTTCCGTGATCGTAAAGACGGAAACCATCGGCCGACCGTTGCTCGCGCCGCCGAGCGTCCCCGCCGAGCGCGTGGTTTTGCTGCGCAAGGCACTAATGGACGTGGTGAAGGACCCGGAATTCGTCGCCGAAGCGGAAAAGGCGCAATTGGAGATCAGCCCGGTTCCCGGCGAGAAGCTGCAGGCGATCGTCAAGGATCTCGGTGGCCACCCCGCCTGATATCGTGGAAAAATACAAGCAAGCCGTTTCGCGGAAAAATTGACCGGCCCACACTCCGCCTCATCCTGAGGAGGCGCGCAGCGCCGTCTCGAAGGATGGGCCGCGACACGGGCCTCTATGGTTCGAGACGCTTCGCGGAGTTTATCATCGGGCGGCGCTTCGCGCCGACCCGTTGGCGATGCTCCTCACCATGGAGGAGAAAAGTTTCACCCCGGCAGCTTGAGCGCCGCCAGCGCGGCCTTGGCCACCAGCACATCTTCCTCGATCTTGGCGCCGCCTGCGGCGACCGCGCCGATCACCTGGCCGTCGAGCACGATGGGAAAGCCGCCGGGGACATTGGTGAAGTCGCCCATCCGCACCGCCATGCTGAGCGCGTTCTCCTCCGGCGCGTAGCCGGTCGGCTGTTTCTGCGAGGCCGAGGTGATCGCCTTGCGCTGCGTGGTGATGATCGCGAAATGCTTGGCGCCGTCCATCAGCAAAAAGCCGATCATGCGGCAGCTCGCGTCCACCACCGCGATCGCGACCTTGCAGCCGAGCTCGTTGGCCTTGGCGACGCCGGCCGCAATCATCTTCAGGCTGGCTTCTTCCGTCAGCCGGTGGGTGGGAACGAAGTCGGGCATGGCGTTCTCGTCATTCCGGGGCGCCACACAGTGGCGAGCCCGGAATCCATAGTCGAAGACCGGGGTTATGGATTCCGGGCTCCTCGCTACGCTCGGCCCCGGAATGACAGCAAACTACACCGACTCGTGTGCCTTGCCGAGACGCGAGGTGAGCGCCTCTTTCGCCGCGTCCTTGAAGGCCTGGTCGGGCTTCAGCACGATCGAGGCCGAGCGCACCTTCTGGTGCTCGGGAGCGACACCGGGCGGCGTGACGCCCTTCTCCACCAGCGCCTTGGCCGCCCGCATCAGGCGATGCCGCGCCATGATGATGCCGTTGTCGGTCGAGACCAGGTTCTCCTTGGTGCGGTCGCAGATCGGACCCATGCTTTCCTGCAAGGACGAATCCTGGATCGCGAAGCCGGCGATGCCGCTGTAGTAGCGGCCGGCCTTCTGCGCGGCGCGGTCCATCAGATAGTCGTTGTCCTTGTTGGCGAGCGGCCGGAAGCTGCCGGGCACGTATTTGCAGTGAATGCCCAGGCCTTCCTTCATGTCATTGACCTCGCGCTCGGCGAGCTTGCGCGTGGGATGGAAGTCGTAGTTCCAGGCCCAGCAATTCTCGTCGTCGATCGGGACCCAGAAATGGCCATGGATCGGATGGTCGGCGCGCGGCGGGATCATGGTGAAGCACGGCATCACCCAGGGCGTGATGCGCCAGTAGTAGTTCCCGTTCTCGGCGTTGCGGCGCGCCCCGATGTAAAGCCCGCCCTCGCTCTCCACCACCTCGAACACCGGGCGCATGTCCTTCAGATTGTACTCGTTGCCCTTGGCGCCCTTGAACAACGGATCGTGGCCCAAGTCGCCGCGATGCAGGAAGGAAACGTGGCTGGAATCGATGCCACCTTCCATCGCCTGCAGCCAATTGCATTCCTGCCAGCGCTTGGAGAGGAAGGCCTGCTCCGCCGGCACCATGGCGAATTCCCATTCCGGCAGCGGCGGCTTCTTCTCCGGCGGGCCCATGTAAGCCCAGAGCACCGGCCCGCGCTTCACCAACGGATAGGATTTCAGCTTGATCTTCTGGCAGAAGCCGCTTTCCGGCGCTTCCGAAGGCACGTCGATGCACTGGCCGTCGGTGTTGTATTTCCAGCCATGATACGGGCAGCGCAGCCCATTCTCTTCATTGCGCCCGAACCAGAGCGAGACGCCGCGATGCGCGCAGAATTCGTCGATCAGGCCATATTTGCCCTCGGTGTCGCGGAAGGCGAGCAGGCGCTCCGATAAAATCTTCACCCGCACCGGCGGGCATTCGTTTTCGGGCAGCTCGTCGGCCATCAGCACCGGAAGCCAGTAGCTGCGGAACAGGCTGCCCATGGGCGTGCCCGGCCCGGTCTGGCAGACGAGATCGTTTTGTTCTTGCTTGAGCATGGAATTTTTCCGTGAGCGTTGCTGGCGTTCCGTCATGCGGAACGCGGTTTCGGGCTGTAATTTAGAAAACCCGAAAGGACGGGGCAAGTGAATCCGGCAACCACCTCAAAACACGACCTCATCCTGAGGTGCGAGCGAAGCGAGCCTCGAAGGATGGGCCGCGCGGGCCGTCCTCGTCCTTCGAGACGCGCCTACGCGCGGCTGTCATACGCCAACAACCTGCGAATGGCGCTCCTCAGGATGAGGACGGATTTACTTCCGTCCAGCAATCCCTCTCGCCTTTTCCAGGCTCGCGTAGCTGCGCGGCGCGCCGCAGCATAGATAACGCCAGCCTTCGGCGATCACCTGCTCGGCGTTGAACGCCTCCACATGCGGATGCGCAGCGATAACGTCATGTTGCTTGCAGATCGACAGCAGCTCGGCCTTGATATCCATCATGATCTTGTGCTCGGTCTGGCGCGGGATGCCCAGTTCCTGCGAGAAGTCGCCCTCGCCGATCAGCACCACGCCGATGCCCGGCACGTTCTTCAGCATGTCGTCCAGGTTGTTCGATGCCCGCGGTGTCCTCGATCTGGATCACCACCAGGATCTCGCCCTTCGGGTCGAGCGGCCAGACGTCGGCGCGCTCGTAATATTCCTGCTGGGTGACGCCCCAGTAGCGCGCCGCGTGCGTCGGCCCGTCGCCGCGGATGCCGGCCGGCTCGTAGAGCGGCTTGTCCTTCAGGCGCGGATAGCGGCAGGCGGCGACCGCGTTGTAGGCCTCCTCCACCGTGCTAGACATGCGGCCAGACGACGCCGTAGCAGCCGAGGTCGAGCGCCTGCTTGGCGAGGAACTGGTTCTTCTCGACGCCGTTCGGCGGGAATGCGCACGATCGGCGTCATCGCCGGCGCGACCGATGCCGGCTGTCGCGATCTGCCCGCGGTTGAGCAGATACTGCAGGCGTGTCGCGCAGCGCCTGGATGTCCCAGGGCCGGTGCTCGCCCTCGAAGATGACGCCGTCGTATTTCGACGATTGCAGGGCGATCGCCGTGTCCGGCCTCGCAGCGGCGCGAAGAGCGCGAAGGCGGGCTGGCCGGATTCGAGCGCGCGGATGATGCCGTTCAGGCGGGGAATGACGGCATTGTACAATCCGTCATGGCAAGCGTCAATCGGACCCGTTGCGATGGCGTCACGGCTCATGCGGCGCACGTTCAGCTTTCTTGCCAGGCTTGCCGCGCTTGTCAGCAGCGTGTCGAGGCGCGGATAGACCCGGCGGGCATTGCCTTCGAAGATCTTGTAGCGGTCCGTCTCGCTCAGGCGCTGCACCTGGTCGACGTAGCGCTTGGTGTCGTCGTAGTAGTGGCCGGTCTCCGGATCGATGCCCCGCACCGCGCCGACCATCTCCGAGGCGAACAGGATGTTGTCGACCGGGATCACCTTGGCGAGCAGCTCGATGCCCGGCAGGTGATAGACGCAGGTGTCGAAGAAGACGTTCTTCAGCAGATGCTCCGTCGAGCAGCGGCCGCTTCATGTCCTGCGCCAGGCCGCGGTAGCGGCCCCAGTGGTACGGCACCGCGCCGCCGCCATGCGGAATGACGAAGCGCAGCGTCGGGAAGTCCTTGAACAGATTGCCCTGGATCAGCTGCATGAAGGCCGTGGTGTCGCCGTTGATGTAGTGCGCGCCGGTGTGGTGGAAGTTCGGATTGCAGGACGATGACACGTGGATCATCGCCGGCACGTCGAGCTCGCACAGCTTCTCGTAGAGCGGATACCAGTAGCGGTCGGTCAGCGGCGGATCGGTCCAGTAGCCGCCGGACGGATCGGGATTGAGGTTGACGCCGACGAAGCCGAGCTCGTTGACGAGCCGCTCCAGCTCGGGAATGCAGTTCTTCGGCGAGACGCCGGGAGACTGCGGCAGCTGGCCGACGGCGACGAAATTGTCCGGCAGCAGCGTGCAGATGCGATGGATCAGGTCGTTGGAGAGCCGGCGTCCAGTCCTTGCTGATCTGCTTCGGTGCCGACGTGGTGCGCCATGCCGCCGGCGCGCGGCGAGAAGATCGTCAGGTCGCTGCCGCGCTCGGTCTGGAATTTGATCTGCGGCTGGACGCTCTGGATCAGCTGCTCGTCGGTGACGCCGAGATCGGTCGTGCTCGGCTTGCGCGCGGAATCGGCGAGGCCGGCCAGCTGCTTGTCGCGGAAGGCGAAGAGCGCCGGCGGCTCGGTGGTGTAGTGGCCGTGAATGTCGATGATCATGAGGCTGGTCTCTTACAGTTGCGCGGCGCCTAGCCCTTGAGGTTGCGGGTCGATGGCGCGAACAGGTCCTCGATTGCAACCGGCTTGGTGATGATGCGCTGGGAGAGCGCGGTCTGGACCAGATCTTCCAGCACCTTGCGGTTAGGCTCGATGCCGTAAGGCAGCGGATCGGCGCCACCCGATGCGTCCATCACCGCCTTGGCGGTCTTGTCGGCATCGGTCATCTTCTCGATCTGGCCGGCCTTCAGCTTTTCGACATACTGCCGCTTCGATTCCGCGAAGGCGTTGAACACGTCGGCGGCGAGATCGGGATATTTCTCGAGGAGCTCGTCCTTGATCACCACCGTATGGTTGATCGGGAAATGCCCGCGGTTGTTGAAGGCCTTAAGCCCTTCGTGTTCGCCATCCGGGATAAGCGGCTTCACGTCCGGATGATCGACATCCACGCCGATGGCGGCAACGAGTTCGCCGGAGATCAGCATGTCTTCGATCTTCTTGCCTTCGGGGATCGGAACGACATTGGCCGGCCGCTGCCACTCCGCCACATGCTCGTCGCCCGAAAGGACCCAGGTAACCTTCGAAAGGTCGACGCCGTATTCGTCATGCAGCACGCTGCGGACCCAGACGCCGGTGGTGACGGTAAAGCCGCGGGCGACGCCGATCTTTTTGCCTTCCAGGTCCTTCGGGCGTGCGGATGCCGGCCTTGGTGTTGACCAGGATGGCGCCGTGGTGGAAGCCGCGCACCAGGAAGACCGGCACGGCGGTGATCTTCTTGCCGTGCTCCTTGGCGCAGATATAAGTCGTGATCGCCAGCTCGCAAATATCGTATTCGCTGCCGCGCACCATCTTGCGGAATGCCGCAATCAGCGGATTCACTTCCTCGAATTCCGGCTCGAAGGTCTTCGGCTTTACCGCGCCTTCCTTGAAAGCTTTGTTGTTGCCTTGGGTGCGGGTGACGGTCTTCAGCTTGGGTCCGGCCATGGGTGGGCTGCGCTCCGGGTGGATAAAGGCGGGATGGCAGATGCGGCTTGGTTATAAGCTGGAATATCGCCGGGCGTCGAGCCCGGATCGTCTCGTTTCACTCGCCGTCCGGGATGACAGCTCAGCAGCAATCGCAGGTGATGCCGTCGTCCTCGGAAATGAGGGAGTTCTTCAGCCAGGCTGGGGGCAGGTCGTCCGGGACGATCTCTTCGATCGGCTTGAAGATCTTGAAATCGTGCCGGGTCTTGTGGTCGGACCAGAAGGCCACCACGGTTTCCAGGGGCGGACAGCCTTGGATGGTGCAGGTGAGCTCGGTGACCAGGATCGCGGCGTCTTCCGGCAAGCTGAAGCGTTCCCGCGTCCATTCCTTCACCCGGTCCGCAGCCTCCAGGTGTTGCGGGCTCTTTTTCAGCGTGCCGAGCTTCAGAGATAATGACGCTTCCATCCGGTCTCCTGCGCCCGTCGCGTGATTTGGCCTCCGCGATGCTTATATATGGTCGGAACGGGCAGATGACACGAAAAATGGCGCGTGACCCGCCAGAGCGCGTTCAGCAAAAGTGGACACCGGTTTTGCGGAAGCAATCAAGCCTGCGCAGATTGCGTATACTAATCTGCGGTACGCGCCTAACTTGATGAATGACGCGTTTTCTTCACGCGAACCGGATTCCACTTCGCTTGAAAACGCTCTATGTCGGCCCTAGAGTGCGCGTCAATTCCAGCGGTCGTAGCGGAGATTACCAGTGGCAGAGAAAGTATTGGCGGCGGTGCGGACCGGCGTGAGCAAGACCGAAATCCAGGAATTTCCCATGCCGGATATTCCGGAGGACGCCGCGCTGCTGAAGATGGAAGTAGCCGGCATCTGCGGCACCGACGTCAAGCTCTACGCGCATCCGCCGACCGACGATCCGGTCATCATGGGCCATGAGAATATCGGCTTCATCGCAAAGGCCGGCCGCGAATTCACCCGCCGCAAGGGCTTCAAGGAAGGCGACCTCGTCTTCATTGAGCACTATGTCATGTGCGGCAAATGCGAGTGGTGCCACCGGGGGCAATACCGCCATTGCGAAAACACCAACTGGCGCACCAATCCGGACGCCATCCGCTACGGCTATACGTCAGCCAAGAAGCCGCCTCACCTCTGGGGCGGCTTTGCGCAATACGTCTATCTGCCGTGGAATGCGGTCGTGCACCATGTCCCGAAGAACGTCACGCCGGAGCTGGCGGGCCTGGTGACGCCGATGGCGAACGGCGTCGAATGGTCGCTGTTCGACGGCGGCGTCAAATACGATTCCACCGTACTCATCCAGGGCCCCGGCCAGCAGGGTTTGTCGCAGACCGTGATCTGCAAGCAGGCCGGCGCCTCGCTCATCATCGTCACCGGCACTTCCAAGGATGGCGCGCGCATGAAGGTGGCCAAGGAGCTCGGCGCCGATCATGTGATCGACGTGCAGAAAGAAGATCCGCTGCAACGGATCATGGAGATCACCGGGGGCAAGGGCGTCGACGTGTCACTCGACTGCACCGCCGGCGCCGGCACCATTCCGATCCTGCTCGGCATCGAAGCGCTCAAGCGCAAGGGCGGCACCATCGTCGTGCAGGGGGAAATGGCGCAGTTCCCGAATTTTCCGCTGGAGAAGTTCACGGTGAAGTTCATCACCATGCACAGCGCCCGCGGCCACAGCTACGAGGCCTGCGAGCTGGCGCTGGCGCAACTTGCCTCGCACCGCTTCCCGTTGGAGAAGGTCACCACCCACCGCTTCGCCTTGAAGGATGTCGATCTCGCGATCCGCTCAGTCGGGGGAAAGGGCGTGCCGGACGTGATCCATGCCTCGCTGATGCCCTGGCTGGACGCGTAAGCCGCTTCATAGCCACAAAAGAAACGGCCGGGCGCCCTGCCCGGCCGTTTTTCATGCGGGTGTATCATCAGCCCGCGAGTTTCTCCCAATCCGCCACCATGCGCTTGCGCTGTTCCTCATTCGGGATGCGGCCGCGGCCGGCATAGAGATTATCGATGGCATATTCCGGCCGGCCGGTGCCGGGAATAACGGCGCCGACGGCGGGATGGCCGAGCAGATATTTCAGGAAGTAATTCGCCCAGCTTGCGCAATCGAGCTCCTTCTTCGCCCAATCCGGGATCGGCTTGCCGCGCGAGCGGGCGAACAACTGGTTCTGGCTAAAAGGTGTGGCCGTGAGGACAGTCACGCCGCGGTCCAGGCAAAGCGGCAGGATGCGTTTCTCGACCTCGCGATTATCGAGGGCATAGTCGATCTGCGCGAAATCGAGCTTCTCGGTGCGCAGGATCTGCTCGTATTCCTGATAGCTATCCTTGTATGTCGACGTGATGCCAACATATTTCACTTTGCCTTCGTCTTGCAGGCGCCGGATGGTTTTGAGCTGGACCTTCCAGTCGCGGATGTTGTGTACCTGTAGAAGCTCGAAGCGATTAGTGCCGAGGTTTTTCATTGACTGAGCAACCTGCGCAATGCCCTCCTTCTCCTTATTGTTGCCCTGCAGGCTGATCTTGGTCGCAATGAAGGCTTTGTCGCGCAGGCCGGTACGCTTGAAGATTTCGCCGAGGTGGGGCTCGGCGCGGCCATAGGTCGGCGCGGTGTCGATGACCTTGCCGCCGCCATCGAGCAGGATGCGCACGGTTTCCACAAGGGTTTGGAATTTCGGATCGCCGATCGGGGTTTCCAGCACCGGCCCAGGTGCCCATGCCGATGATCGGCAATTGCTCGCCGGAGGACGGGATCGGCCTCGTCTGCACCGGCTTGGCGCTGACCGCCGGATCGTACTGCGGGCTCCCTTGCGCCAACACCTGGAATGGCGTCGTTGCGAGCGCCGCCGCCGAAGCGCCCGCCAGTTGCAGAAAACGCTGGCGCGTCAAGGTGAAATCACTCGCGTCGGTCATGGCAACTCCGCATCAGCCTGCGAGCTTTTCCCAATCCGCCAGCATGCGCTGACGCTGCTGTTCGTTCGGAATGCGCCCGCGCCCGGCATAGAGATTGTCCACGGCATATTCCGGCCGGTCGGTGCCTGGGATGACAACCGCGATCGCCGGGTGGCCGAGCAGGAATTTCAGGAAGTACTGCGCCCAGCTCGAGCAATCGAGCTCCTCTTTCGCCCATGCAGGGATTTCCTTGCCGCGCGCCTGCAACAGGAGCCGGTTGCGGCCGAACGGCAGCGCCGTGAGCACCGCGACGCCGCGCTCCTTCGCCAGCGGCAGGATGCGGGCCTCTGCCTTGCGATTGTCCAGGGCATAGTCGATCTGCGCGAAATCGAGCTTCTCGGTCTTCAGGATCTGCTCGTATTCCGCATAGCTATTCTCGAACGACGTGGTGATGCCGACATATTTCACCTTGCCTTCGTCCTTCATGCGCCGGATGGTTTTGAGCTGGACCTTCCAGTCGCGGATGTTGTGCACCTGCAGCAGCTCGAAATGGTCAGTCCCGAGATCCTTCATCGAGGCGGCAACCTGCTCGATGCCCTCTTTCTCGCGATTGTCGCCCCGCAGGCTGATCTTGGTGGCGAGGAAGGCCTTGTCGCGCAGCCCGGTGCGCTTGAAGATTTCGCCGAGATTCGGTTCAGCGCGACCATAGGTCGGTGCGGTGTCGATCAGCTTGCCGCCGCCTTGCAGGAAAGCGCGCACCGATTCCACCAAGGTCGGGAATTTCGGATCGCTGATCTCGATCTCGTAGACCACCGCCGTTCCCATGCCGATGATCGGCAGAGCCTCGCCGCTCGACGGGATCGGCTTCGTCCGCACCGGCTTCGCGGAGACGGCTGGATCGTAGACCGGCCCGCCTTGCGCTAGAGCCGAACCGAGCGGGCCAAGCAATCCATCTGCAGCCAGCACGCCGCCGGCGGCCGCGGTCAGCTTGAGGAATTGCTGGCGCGTCATCGGCGCGAGGGGATGTGATTTGGTCATTGCGTGGTCCTCCTGAGGTCAATTTATTGCGCGGGCTGCCTTTGCGCCAGCCGCTCCTGCTTGCGCCCGATGAGCAATAACAGCGCAGCCCAGGCGGCCGAGATCGGCACCGCTACCAGCGCTATGCCGGACAGATCGAGCCCGAGCGCGCGCAGCCCGGCATAGATCCAGCCGTTGACCGCGTCTCCGCCGCGGAACACCGCGGTGTCGATCACGCTCTTGGCCTTGTATTTCTGCTCGCGGGTGACAACGGTGAACAAGGTCTCGCGTGCCGGATTGGCGAAGCCGAACTCCGCCGCGCGCTTGAGCGCCTGGAAAACAACAACCACAGCCAGCGTCGGGACCAGCGCGAGCGCCAGGAAGCCGCCCATGGTGACGAACGCCAGCGAGGCAAGCGCGACGCCGACGCCAAGCCGCACCAGCACGCGCCCGGTGACGGTGAGTTGCAGCACGATGGTGACGAGACCAACCGAAAAATCGATCAAAGCAAACACCCGCGTGCGCTCGGCGGGATCGTTGAAAGCTGCGGAGACGATCGAGGCCTGCTGGAAATAAAGGAAGGTGCTGGTGAGCGACAGCAGCAGCACATGCGCGCAGATCAGCAGCAGGAAAGGCGAGCGCGCGATCTCGGTCAGCCCGGCCAGAATGCCGCCGCCAATGACCTCGTCATTTGCAGACTGGGCGGCGGTGTATTCTGCCGGCTTTTGCGCCTGCGGCGTTCGAAGGATTTGCCGCACGCATTGCACGGCGGCTTCCAGGAGCAGGGCCGAGATCAGCAGCAGGTTTACCGGACCTAGCGGCACCGCCAGGCCTGCCGTCAGCGCAGGCCCGATCAAGGCTCCCGCCGACCCGCCTGCCGCAATAAAGCCGAACAGCCGCTTGCCCTGCTCGTTGCTGAACAGATCGGCCATAAACCCCCAGAACACCGTCACCACGAACAGGTTGAAGACGCTGACCCACATGAAGAAGGCGCCTGCCACATAAGACTGTTTGGGAGCCAGATGCCCGAGCGCGAAAAACAGCAGCAGGCTGGCGGCGAAGAAGCGGTAGACCCAGGGGATGAAGCGCCGTCGCGGCACCCGCGTGACCAGGGCGCCGAACAGCGGGGCCGCCGCCAGCATGACGAAGAAGGTGCCGGTGAACAGCCACTGCAGGTTGCCGACGCCGGCCGCGACCCCGCTTTCGTCGCGCAAGGGGCGCAGGATGTAGTAGCTCGACAAAAGGCAGAAGAAATAGACGAAGGCCCAGAGCATCGCGCGGGCTTCATCTGGGCGCACCTTGACGACGCGCCGCAGCGCCTGCATGAGCATACCGTCCATCCCGCCTGAACTCCCCGGCTTTACCTCCCGAGTATCGGTTGAAGGGCAGGTTTTCTCAACGCCCCAACCGGGGCCGTGACGCCGCAGTAAAGCAAGGTTATATGTAGACTTCCGCCAGCCCCGATCGAAGGAACAATGACTGAACGCATTCCCGTGACCGTGCTCACCGGCTATCTCGGCGCCGGCAAGACCACGCTGCTCAACCGCATCCTCTCCGAGGACCACGGCCGCCGCTACGCCGTGATCGTCAACGAGTTCGGCGAGATCGGCATCGACAACGACCTGATCCTGAACACCGACGAAGAGCTGTTCGAGATGAACAACGGCTGCATCTGCTGCACCGTGCGCGGCGACCTGATCAAGACGCATGCACGGCCTGCTGGCCAAGCGCGGGCAATTTCGACGCGATCGTGGTGGAGACGACCGGCCTGGCCGACCCCGGACCGGTGGCGCAGACCTTCTTCGTCGATTCGCTTTCTGCAGGAACGCACCGCGCTCGATTCCGTCACCACCGTGGTCGACGCCAAGCACATCCTGCTGCGGCTGGCCGACAGCCGGGAAGCCGCCGAGCAGATCGCCTTCGCCGACCAGATCGTGCTCAACAAGACCGAGCTCGTCACCGACGAGGAGCTGCGCGAGATCGAAGCGCGGCTGCGCAAGCTCAATCCGCTGGCGCCGATCCACCGCGCGCAACGCTCCAATGTGCCGCTCGACAAGGTGCTGGGACGCGGCGGCTTCGACATCGACCGCATCGTCGCGCTCGAGCCGGACTTCCTCGAGCCCGCACATGGCGAAGCCGGCCACGTGCATGACGAGCATTGCGAGCACGACCACAACGATCATGCACGCGCACGACCACGAGCACGACGCCGGCATCAGCAGCATCTCGCTCACCTCGCAGACTCCGATGGATCGGCGGCAAGATCAGCGACTGGCTTGACCTATGTCGTGCAATCGCAGGGTCCGGACATCCTGCGCGCCAAGGGCATCATCGACGTGAAGGGCGAGAGCCGCGCGGCTGGTGTTCCAGGCCGTGCACATGATGCTGGAAGGCGACCTGCAGCGCCCCTGGAAGCCGGACGAGCCGCGCTACAGCCGGCTGGTCTTCATCGGCCGCAATCTGGACCAGAACGCATTGCAGATCGGGTTTGAATCCTGCACCGCCAAGGCCTCCTAACAGGCTGAAACAGCGCAAAAATCCCCTGTCCGGCTGCATCCGATAGATAGCCATCTTGACGCTGCATCGGCGGCGAAATGGCGCTAGATTGGATCTGAAGCTGCAAATCGCGTGGTCTGCCTACCAGAGGGCGCTTGCTTTATGACTTCTTTCTCGACGGATACCGGTCCCGGCAGCGGCGCCTTCGTTCCGCCGTTTCCGCCGCGATTGCCGTCGTCGCCTTCGACCTTGAAGCGGCTCTTGATCGCGCGGCGCGATTTCCTGGAAATGTGGGAGGACGAGGCTTTCGAGCTTGAATTCTCCCAGTCGCGGATGTTCCTGCGGCAGACTTTTCTCTGTAATAGCCCGGAATCGGTGCAATTCGCGTTTAGCCAGAAGAATGCGAGCTTTCAGCGCAAAAGCCCGCAGATGCGCTACGCGCTCGCCCCGCTTTTAGGCGATGGCCTGTTCGTCAGCGACGGGCAGACCTGGAAAACCCGCCGGCGGATCGTAGCGCCCATTGTCCATATTTCGCGGGTTCCGGAATTTGCCCCGGTGATGGTGGAGGCCGCCATCGAGACGCGCGAGCGCTGGGGAGCAACGCAAGGCTCGACGATCGATGTGCTGGCGGAATCCGCGGAGCTGACGGCCGAAATCATCTGCCGCACCCTGTTCGGCCGCAAGCTGGGCGAAGGCTATGCCGGGCAAATCGTGCGCGGCTTCAGCAATTACCAGCGCGCGATCGATCAGATCGATCTGATCTCTTTCTTGGGCTGCCGGACTGGTTCCCCCGCTGGCATGGCCGGGGCGTGCGCCACAACGTCAAGCAGATCCATGCCGTGCTTGATGAAGTGGTGGCCAGCGCTCGTGCACGGGCAGGCGACGGCGAGCCATCCGTGATCAACCACCTGTTCGAAGCGCGCGACGAGAACGGCGCGCCGCTTGACAGCGAGGCATTGCGCAACGAGATCGCAGTCTTGTTCATGGCGGGCCACGAGACCACGGCCAATACGCTGGCCTGGACCTGGTATCTGCTGTCGCAAGCGCCGGCGGTGGAAGCCAAGCTGCATGACGAGCTCGACAGGGTGCTCGGGGATAGGACCCCTGCCCTGGCTGACGTGCCGAACCTGGTCTACACGCGCGCCATTCTGGACGAAGCGCTGCGGCTCTATCCGCCGGTCCCGATCCTGCCGCGCGAAGCGATCAAGGAAGAAGAATTCCAGGGGGTGCGCATCCCCAAGCGGTCGTTGCTCTTTGTCGTGCCTTGGCTGCTGCATCGGCACCGAAAATTATGGGAGCTGCCGGATCACTTCATTCCGGAAAGATTTTTGCCGGAAAATGCGGCGAAGATCTCCAAATTCGCTTATGTGCCGTTCAGCATCGGCCCGCGCATCTGCGCCGGCGCGACCTTCGGCCAAACGGAAGCCATTCTTTGCATTGCCACGCTGGCGCAGAAATTCAAATTGCGGCTGCAGCCAGGGCATCAAGTACGGCCAGTCTGCCGGTTGACCTTGCGCCCCGAGGGCGGATTGCCGATGACCGTGCATCCGCGCGAACGCGGAATGCCGCGCAAGCCCGGGCCGGATTTCCCGCGCGAGAATCCAGTCTGTCCCTTTACTCATGCTTGACGCGCAAAATCCTCCGCTCCGTTGGCTGTTCGGCAACCGAAGGCAGCGACGTATCGCTCGGCGCTATTGGCTGAACGACAGCGCGATCGGCCTGCTGAACAGCGCGCTGCATTCCGGTCTGCGATTCCTGCCGACCGACTGGTGCTCGGACTTTGGCGCTCTGGCGTCGAAATTATCCCCCCGCCGTTTCCCAGACAGTGACGCGCGCGCCCGCCGCCTCTGGAAGACGTTGCGACCCGAAGCTGCCAGCGACGTGGACGCCGCGGTCACGCGCATCTGGCGCAACGCCGGCCGCACCATGGCCGAATATTCCGTTCTGGGCCGGCTTTTCGCCGAAGGCCGTGTTGAGACCGAAGGCATGGAATATCTGCAGGCCGAGCGCGCGGCTGGCCGGCCGATCCTGATCGCCGCGCTGCATCTGGGAAACTGGGAGATCATCGGCGTCACCGGCACCGCCCTGGGTTTTCCGGGCGCCGGATTTTTTGAGCTGCAGGAGAATCGTTTTGACCGCCGCATCGCAGACAAGGTGCGTCGCCGCTACGGGGCTGATCTGGTCCGACCGAGCAGAACCGCGGCGCGTCAGGCATTGCGCATCCTGGCGGAAAAGAAACTTTGCTTCGTCATCCATGTTGACGAGATTTTCGAAGGCCGCGTCTCAGCGCCCGCGTTTGGCCGCCCGCGCAAGCTCGAGGGAAATATCACGCACATAGCGCGGCTTGCCCGCATGACCGATGCGAATATCCTCCCGGTTTACGTTCTACGCATTGGTGATGCCGCGCGCTTTAAGTTGGTGGTGGAGCCGCCCATCGAGGCGGTCCGCAGCGAAGATCGCGATGCCGACCTGATCGCGACCGTGGCCGCGATCGAGCGCAGCATCGAGCCGATCATCAAGGCGCATCTTGACCAATGGTTCTATGCGCTGGATTTCGACTTCGAAACGCCGGCGACGTGAGACGCCGGCTATTCCGGATCGCCGACGGTGAAGCGGAACGACCGCGAACTCCAGCGCCGCACGCGTTCCGGCAGCAAACCGCTGATGCGGGTGACCGTGCCGAAGAACCGCGGAATAATAACCATCGGCTTGTTGCGCTCGATACCGCGAGCAATCAGTTCGGCAGCCTTTTCAGCCGTCATGACGAAAGGCTTGGGGCCTGATTCCCGCTGCATCATCGGGGTGGAAATATAGCCCGGGCAGATCACGCATACCCCGACGCCGTGCGGCAGCAGCAGATCGCGCAAGGACAGGCCGTAGCTGAGGACGGCGGCCTTGCTGGCGCTGTAACTGGGTGAATCCGCGAGCGGGACGAAGCCTGCGATCGAACTGATCAAGGCGATCTGTCCGCCGCCGCGCGCCATCATCGCCGGCAGCAGCGGCTGCACGGTATTGAGCAGACCCAGCACATTGGTTTCCATCAAGGCGTAGGCGGCATCGGGCGCTTCGATCTGCCCGCCGGGCGGCGTGCCCTCCATCACCCCGGCGTTGGCAATGACCAGATCGACCGGTACCACGCGATCGAACTCATTGATCCAATGCATGATTTCCGCGCGGTGACGGATGTCGATAGCGGCGGTAGCAACCTCCGCGCCGAGCGCGCGGCATTCCTTGGCGACGCTTTCAAGCCGTTCCTTATGCCTGCCGAGTAATCCGAGGCTGGCTCCTTGGCGCGCATAGCGCAGCGCGAGCGCCTTACCGATGCCGCTCGATGCTCCGGTGATGATAATACGTTGCGGCATGATGCCTTGCGGCGGCTGCCTCAGGCGAAGCCGGGGATCTTCATCGAGCGCATGCTGTCGGGAATCTTAGCCTGCTCTTCGACGAGGATGTCGAGCGCGCTGTCGATCTGTGCTTCCGTGTGCATCGTGGTGAGGAAGAAGCGCAGGCGCGACGACTTGGCCGGCACGGCGGGATAAAGCACCGGTTGCACATTGACGCCGCGCTTGGCCAATTCCTGCGACAGGATCACTGCCGAGAAGGAGTCGCCGACGACAATCGGGGCGACCGCGGTACCGCTGCCGGTATGGGTGTCGAGGCCTTTGCTCTTCGCCTTGTTGTAGAAATACGCCGCGTTGTGGTGCAACTTCGCGACGCGCTCCGGCTCGCGATGCATGATTTCCAGAGCCTTGTGCACGCTCGCCGCGATCACCGGCGGCATGCCGACGCTGTAGACGAAGCCGCCGGAAAGGCATTTGAGATATTCGACGAGGACCGCAGAGCCGGCGATGTAACCGCCGCAGCCGGCCAACGTCTTTGACATCGTGCCCATCCAGACGTCGACCTGTTTCGGGTCGACGTTGAAATGCTCGAAGATGCCGTAGCCCTTTTCGCCCAGCACGCCGAGCGAATGCGCTTCGTCGACCATGAGCCAGGCGTGATATTTGTTTTTGATCTCGATCAGCTGCGGCAGGTCGGGATAATCCCCGTCCATACTGTAAAGGCCTTCGACCACGATCAGGCAGCGCTCAAACTTGCTGCGATTGGCGGCGAGGATCTGTTCGAGATTTTCGAGATCGTTATGGGTAAAGCTGCGGCGCGCGGCACCGGACAGCACGCTGCCGACGACGCAGCTATTGTGCACCACCTGGTCGCTGACAACGAGGTCCTTGGCGCCGGCGAGGCTGGCGATCACGCTGACATTGGTGCCGTAGCCGCTGACGAAGACAATAGCGTCGTCGACGCCGTAATGCTCGGCCAGCGCGCGCTCCAACTCGCGATGCACAATCCGTTCGCCCGCCACGATGCGGCTGGCTGACGCGGAGATGCCGTAGCGGTCGATCGCCGCCTTGGCGGCCTCGACCACTTCGGGATGGCCGTTCAGGCCAAGATAATCGTAACAGGAGAAATTGATCAGCTCGCGGCCGCCGATCTGCGTGGTCGCGCTGGCGCGGGCATCGTGCATCTTGAAGTAGGGATTTTCGATGCCGAACTTGTCGCCGATCGAGCGCTGCAGACGAAGCTCGTCATAGCCTGGCAGCGTGGAGAAATCAGTAAAGCGCTTGTCCATCGCAACTGTCGTCGCCGTTTTGGGCGGCTGGGACGGGGTCGACTTGCGCATGGTATCGACGCGAGAGAGCAGCCGCTCGCGTGCCTCGTCGGCGAGAGGTGAATTCTTGCTCAAGAGAGCAACCTTTTCGCCTTTTGTGCATCGTCGGTCATCATGCCCTTGAACGCCTTGATTTGGCTGACCTCGACCTTAGGCATGTGCTGCTCGGCAAGTGTGGTGAGCGCGACATCGTCGGCGCCATGGGCGACGTCGAGCTGACCGAGGATCTCGTCGACCACGCCGGGAATTGTGAGCTGTCCCGCGGAGCCGGCAAGCGAGAAGTGGAAGCCGAAGCATTCCTCCAGGTTCATCACCAGTTCGATAGCCATCAGGGAATCGAAGCCGATTTCGCCCAGCGTCCGCACGCGGCTGATATCTTCCTCGCGGGAGTGCAGAACGCGCGCGAGTTGCGTGACGATAACGTCGGAAACCTTCCGCCGCAGGGAATCGATGCTTTCCGTCTTGGCCAGCGCACGCAGATCGATCCTACCGGCTTCGCTTTTGCCGTGGTCGCGATCCGAGCGGACCATGGCGGCGTAAGTCGGCGACTTCAGGATGGCGAGGCGATCCACATTGAATGCGCCCTCGCTCGGCGAGATGGTCATGACCGCGAGCTCGGCAACATCAGATGGTTGCCGCAGCGCCTGGCCCATCAGATCGAGCGCTTCACGCGCCTTCAGGCCGGAAACACCGGTCAGCTTCTGCAGGTTGCTTTGCAGGCGCTCGTTCCGTGCCACGACGCCCACGTCGGTGATGGGGCCCCAGCCGATGGCGAGAGCCGGCAATCCTTCGCGGCGGCGGCGGCGCGCCAGGCCCTCCATATAGGCATTGGCGGCGACGTAATTGCCCTGACCAGGGTTTCCCATGAGCGTGGTGACCGAGGAGAACAAGACGAAATAATCGAGCCGCAGACCACGGGTGACCAGGTCGAGATTTTCCGCGCCCGTGACTTTCGGCGCAAACACGCGGGCGAACCGCTCCTCATCCAAACTGGTGATCACGACGTCGTCGAGCACCATTGCCGCATGCATGACGCCTACGATCGGCGGCATTGTTGCGTGGATTTTTTCGAACAGCCTCTCTACCGAGCGTAAATCAGAGACGTCGCAGGGCTCGGCGAGTATTTTCACGCCCAGCTTCGCAAACCGTTGCAGCTCTTCCTTGGAAGTTCGGATCGGCTGCACCCTTGCGGCCGACCATCACCAGGTGACGCGCGCCACGGTCGACCAGCCATTTGGCCGTCTCGAGACCGAAGCCGCCGAAAGCGCCGGTGATCACGTGGGTGCCCTGCGCACTGATCGAAAGCGGCTTGTTTTCCGCCCGCACCACGCCGGCACGCGGCGGCCGCACCACGATCTTTCCGATATGGTGGGAATATTGCATCAGCTGGAAAGCTTCCGCCACGGCGCCCGCCTCAAACACGCTGTAGGGCAGCGGCGTATAAGTGCCTTCGTTGAAATGACGCATCATTTCTTTGTAAACGCGTTCGGCCAGCGCTTTGCGCCCAATCATCAGCTGATCGACGTCGACTCCGAAATAGCTCAAATTTTTCCGGAAAGGCCGCAGGCCGATATGCGTATTCGTCACATAATCGCGCTTGCCGAGTTCGACGAAGCGGCCAAACGGACGGAGGCAGGCAATCGAGCGTTCCATCGCCTCGCCGGCCAGACTGTTGAGCACGACATCGACGCCCGTGCCGGTGATTGCCCTGATTTCCTCGACAAAGGCTGTCGAGCGGGAATCGAGCACGTGGCGGACGCCAAGCGAGCGTACCAAGCCCCGCTTCGCACGCGAGCCGGCGGTCGCAATCACCTTGGCGCCGCGCGCCAGCGCGATCTGGATTGCGGCCATTCCGACGGCACCGGCGCCGCCGTGGATCAGCACCCATTCGCCTCGCCGTAGCTGTGCGAGCGATACCAGCGAATAGTAGGCGGTGAGGAAAGCGACCGGAATGGTCGCGGCGCTTTCAAACGGCATTTCGGCCGGAAGCTTGGCAGCTTGCGTCGCAGGCACGATGACGTGCGTAGAGAAAGCTGAGGCCGCGAAAGTCACGACGCGGTCTCCGACCTCTAGATCCTTGACCGAGGGCCCAACCTGGGAAACGCGACCGGCGCATTCGAGACCAAGCGTAGGCCCGCTGAAGCCATCTTCCAGCATGTCGTCCGGGAGCATGCCCAGGCTCCACATCAAGTCGCGGAAATTGAGACCAGTTGCCTCGACCATGACCTCAACTTCGCCGAGTCCAGGGCGCGTGCGTTCGAGCGGCTTCCAAGCCACGCGGTGCCCACCGCTGGCCTGCCGTTGCAACCGCGCAGCTGGCGCGGCTGCTGATCCGGCGTTCTGGCGAAGTCGCTGCAGAGGCGCGACTCGCACCACGCGGATGACCGAACCGTCGATGCGGATTTCAGTTTCCGCGGTACCGGACAGGATGATGTTGCGGATCTGCTCGGCGGCCATATCGGGCGCAACACCGGGTGCGATATCGATGCGCCGCACGTCGAGCTTCTGGAACTCGTTCGCGAGCACGCGCGAGAAGGCCCAGGCGCCGGTTTCCACCGGACGCACCTCGGACGTGTTGCCGCCGAGGGCGCCGGAGAACACTAGCCACAAAGCGGTCTGCCCCGCGCCGATCTTTTCGGCGCAAGTCTTGATCTCCATGCAGCGGCGGGTGAGCGCCGCGGCGGGATCCTGATGCTCGCCTGCTTGCGGCGGCATCAGCATCACAATTTTCGGCGCCACGGCAGGGAAATCGGCCAGGCCGACAATCGTCGACAGGCTGCCGTGATCCTTCAGGGCCGCGCCGATCTTCTCGGATAGCAGGGAATCGGCGGACGGCGCGACCACGAGTGTCGACTGCATCCGCTTCGCCGCGTCGGTATCATGACCATTGCCGGCGTGTCGGCGCACCTCGCCGACGATCAGCGAAGCCGAGTCCGATCCGTACTGGATCGGCCGTGCCTCAGAATAGTCGAAACCGGCCTGCTCGAAGGCGAGTGTCCATTGATCCGGCGTGTGCAAAGACTCAATCGGATAATCCGAATTGCCAGTCAGGAACCATTTGGGATCAAGGCCGAATACCAAGTCCTTGAATAGCGAAGGCCGCGACTCGATGCCTATCAATAGGCCGCCGGCAGCCAGCATGCCCTTCAACTCGGCAAGCCCAAGGCCGCCTGGCAGACGATGGAACCCCTCAACCGAAACGACCAGATCGTAGCTCGCGAGCTTGTCCTTTTGCTCGGCACTCAACAGAGCCACCTCACCATTTCGTGGAAGCCGCAGCTCGGCGCGCTCGAAGCGGCGCCGCTCCGGCTCCAGTAGCGTGAGCTGGAGATTGCGGGATTCCGCCTGCTCCGTCAGAGCATGCGTCAACGGGCCATAGCCGATTTGCAGGATGCGGATTGTGCGATCGGTGGGCCAAAGACCGGTGATGTCGCGCAGCAGCTGCCAGAACGCATCGCTCGATTCCGTGAGCGCCACGTTGGTGCTGTCATAGAATTCCAACGCGGCTTTCGGAATAATGGAATCCGGCTGCAGGCGAACCGCGTGGTTTTCCTCGACATGCTCGGCGAAACTGGTAACCGCCCCAGCCAGCAGCACTTCTGCGGCACGTTCCGGATACTCCGACGATAGCGCCTTGATCACGGAGGCCGAGCTCGGCAGCGAGGAATCCCGTAGCAGAACCCAGGCCGCCTCCTCCTGCTTGGCAAGTTCAGCGGCTTCCAGATTGAGCATCAGCTTGGTCAGCCAGGGGCGCATTTCTTCCGGCAGACGGCCGCTGGCAACCAGCACGTCGACATCAACAACGAGGCCTTCGGCCAAACCCGAGGCAATTTCGTAAGCAGCCGCCGTCGCCCAGCCTTCCACCAGCATGGTGCCGTCGTTGGGGACCGCGCCTTCCGGCGCGGATTCCATCGCCTGCGCCTTGGCGAGCACGTCGCGCGCAGTCGCGGCGACGCCGGTTTTTCCACCAATCGTACCGTCAAACAGCTGCGGAAGCTCCAGGAGGGCGATCGATTCCAGCGCAACCGCACGCCTGACCGGAACCGCTTGGCAACGAACGCCGCGCAGAACGGCGATGATGTCGTTGTCCGCCCCGAACAGATAATAATTGGCCAGAATCGAGCGTTCCGACTTCACGATGATTTCGATATAGGCCTTTTCTGGCAACGCGCCGGGCTTGTACAGGGCGGCCTCGTCGAGACGCACCGGGATATAGGTGACCCCGCGCTCTTCGACGCGCAGTTCCGGGAATACCGTGAACAAGCCGTGCGTCGAGCAGTCCAGCCGCATCGGATCGAGCGCGAAAGGTGTCTCCTGCGTCTGCGGGACCGACAGCTGAACGGTCATGTGCTTGTCGTCGTGCATGACGACATGCTCTACCAGCCGGAAAGTCGGCCCGTAATGCAGGCCGCTGCCATCGGCGATTCGATAAATTTCTTCCTGTGAGATTGTCTGTCCGCCGGCGGGCGCAACCGGGCTCGCAACCTCTTGCGCCGCATTGCCATGCACGATCTTGCCGCGGCAATGCAGCAGCCAAGCGACGTGCGAGAGCCGAGGCCGGCTCAAGATCTCGATCGTATTCGAACCGGGCGAAACCCGGGTTATCACCTCACGCGATCTCACCGTTGGTCAAATCCAGCGGCTTGAGTATTTCGAAGCTGGCGATGACGACATTTTCGGTTTTCAGATATTGCCGCGCGACGGTGAACGCGATCTCCAGAAAGCCCGCACCGGGGAAGATGACCTGCTCGCCGACCTTGTGATCGGTCAGATCCGGATAGCGAACGGTATCGATGGGGGCATGCCATTCCAGCCCCTCGCTGGTGTGACGTCCGCCAGCGAAGAGATGCCAGTCGGTTTCGATGCCGACGGCTTCCGATGTTGGCGTGTACCGGAATTCGGTTTGCTGCCATGGGTAATGCGGGAGCGAGATCGCCGGCCCCGGATCTTGGCCAAAGACGGTGCCGAGATCGATGCGAGCGCCGCTTACTATCGCCTTGGCGAGCGCCTTATCGAATGGATCGACCAACTCGTCGTTGCGGTCGAGCACCGCCATCGTGGCAAAACCAGTGGCTTCGCCCTGCAGGGAATCGGAGACATGTTTCACCAGGGTGCCGCGCGGCCCGATTTCAAGGAAGTAGCGCGCGCCCAGCTTGGCCGCCGCGCGTACCGCGTCCATGAAATGCACCGGCTCGCGCACGTTGCGCCACCAATAGCCGCCGCCGAGCCGCGATCCGGGTAAGCACGCGCCCGTTACCGTGGAGACGAAAGGAACGTCGCCGTCGCGCGGTGTGATTTCCTTCAGGTCCACGCGTAGACGCGTTTCCACCGGGGCCATCAGGCTCGAATGGAAAGGATATTCCAGATCGAGATCCACGACCGCAACATTGCGGCTTTCGGCCAGCGCTTTGAATTCCCTGAGCGCATCGGCCGGTCCGGCAATTGTCGCGGAGCGCGGGCTGTTGTAGGCAGCGAGCTCGATTCGCCCGACCGTGGCAATCAGCTCTTCGATCTTCTCCTGCGGCGCCAGCACTGCCATCATACGGCCAAGGCCGCGGATTACTTCCTGATGCTTGCTGCGGAAATGGATCACCTCGACCGCGGTGCGCAGGTCGAGAATGCCAGCCGCTTCGGCGGCCGCGACTTCGCCCACGCTGTGGCCCAGCACCGCCGCGGGGCGGATGCCGCGCGCACGCAGCGCCGCGGTGATGGAACTCTGGATGGCGAAGAGCAGCGGCTGCGCAACGCTGGTCATCGGCAGGCGATCCTGCAAAGTCTCGCTGAAGAGCGCTTCCTGCAGCGACCAGCCGGCGATCTGCTGGAACAGGCTGTCGACCACGCCGAAATGCGCGCGAAACGGCGCACTGTGCCGGTAGGCGGAATGGCCCATCCCAACCCATTGGCTGCCGTTGCCCGAATAGACGAAGGCGACCGGCATATCGTGCCCAACCGCCGTACCGGCGGTGAGATGAGCGTTGTCGTTGCCGTCGACGTAGGCGTTGAGCCCCTCGATCACATCCTGGCTGTTGCAACTTGATACGACGATGCGGTCGGACAGGTGATCACGGCGGTGGACGATAGCGCTTGCGAGTACCGCGGTATCCTCATTCGACAGATGCGTGACGCGCTCAGCATATTTTTGCGCCAGGGCCACCAGCGCCGATTTGCTCTCCGCGGAAAGCGCGAACAGGCTTGAATTGGCCGCATGGCCGAACACAGGGAGCGGATTTTTCCGGCCGGCCGCAACGATGGCATGCGCATTGGTGCCGCCAAATCCGAATGAATTGATGCCCGCGCAGCGCAGCGGAGAATCCGGCAGCAGCAGGGACTGATGGCAAACCGACAGATTGAGGCGGTCGAAGTCGATGTTGGGATTGGGTTCGTTGAAATGCAGCGACGGCGGCAGAATTCCGTGATTAAGGGAGAGCAGCGCCTTCAGCACGCCAGCAAGACCGGACGCCGGCTCGAGGTGACCGATATTGGTCTTGATCGAACCAATCGGCAGCGGATCGGAACGTTCATGGCCGAGACTGCGGCCCAGCGCCGTCGCTTCAAGCGGATCGCCAGCCGGGGTGCCGGTTCCATGCGCTTCCACGAAGGCGAGCCGATTGGGATCGATCGCCGCACGCGAATAAATGCGCTGGAGCAATACTTCCTGCGCTTCGGCGGACGGCAGCGAAATACCATTGGTGCGGCCGTCAGAGTTGACGTCGGTCGCGAGGATCAGACCGCGCACCGGGTTGCGGCTGCCCTGCGCATGAGCGGTTTTGCGGAGCACGAAGACGGTACCGCCTTCTGCGCGGACAAAACCGTCGGCTTTTGCGGAGAAGGCTTGGCACAGGCCGGTCGGTGACAACATCGAGGCTTGTGAGAAGGCGATAAAGGATGCCGGGCTGGCGATTACGTTGATGCCCCCGACGATGGCGGTCTCGATGCGGCCGGAACGTAGCGCTTCGACGGCCTGATGCAATGCGACCAGCGATGACGAGCAGGCGGTGTCCACCGTAAGGCTCGGACCGCGCAGATCGTAGATGTAGGAAATGCGGTTGGAGACGACCGCCAGCGCGGTACCGGTGGCGAAATGCGAATCGGCGACGGCATGGTCGCCGAAGAATTTGTGTCCATAGTCAGCTTGCGAGGCGCCGACAAAAACGCCGACATTGGTTCCAGCAATGGTGGAAGGTGGAATGCCGGCGTCTTCCAGTGCTTCCCATGTCAGTTGCAGCAGGATGCGCTGCTGCGGATCCATCTGCTCGGCTTCGCGCGGCGAGATACCGAAGACGCCGGGGTCGAAGCCCCAGAGAT
Source organism: uncultured Alphaproteobacteria bacterium (assembly GCA_963731585.1). Lineage (GTDB taxonomy): Bacteria > Pseudomonadota > Alphaproteobacteria > Rhizobiales > Xanthobacteraceae > CANKHA01. The sequence continues at coordinate 681,466 of CAVSWC010000013.1, read as the reverse complement.
CATCCAGGACCCCGGCCGCCCAAGTGTAACTCTTTCCGCGCTCCTGACGGCGCGGATGGCCGAATCGATCGAGGGAGAATCGGTCGGGGGGGACTTGAGTGACCGCACAACGTCCTTCCAGGAGAAGTGACCAGAGTTCCGTTACAGACTTGGCGCCCGGCAAACGACAAGCCCAACCCACGACGGCAATTTCGTCGCGCAAGTAGTGAATAGAATTCACGTTTATACCCCCACCCCCGGACGTGGATCCGATCTTGGCCGTCCCCACAACCTATATTGCTCACAAAGGGATTTCTTAGGCCAAGATGGCAGCGGGTCAAGTTTAAATGGAAGAATGCGGCTGCAAGATGATCATCCGCGCAGCCAGGGGTCCCGGCAAATCCGCTAAACTACTGAAACTCCACGGTATCGTTGTATTCCGCCGGCCAAGGTAATTGCGCAGGCATTATGGCCGTTCTGATTCTGTTTATTGGCAGCTTGTGGAGCTTTCCCTTTATAGTTGCATGAAATCCTCGACCCTTTTCCGTCACTAGTTGAGAGCTTGGACGCCGCTGTGGCTCTAAGCAGGAGGACCACATGCCGGCCACCACGCAACAGCGAACCAACAACGGATGGCTCGAACCTCTGGAGCGTCCGGCGCTCGCCGGGCTTGCAGCGAGGATGCCGTCATGGGTTACCCCTAATATTCTAACTGCGATCGGCTTCGCAGGAGCGCTGATCACTTTTGGCGCCTATGCGCTCGCCGGCTGGGATGCGACATGGCTCTGGGTGGCGTCGCTCGGTTTCGTCGTGAACTGGTTCGGTGACTCGCTCGACGGATCGCTGGCGCGTTACCGCCGGATCGAGCGGCCGAGATATGGATATTTCCTCGATAACGCCATTGACCTGATCACGCAGCTTCTACTGGCTGCCGGAATCGCGTTGTCCGGATTCATCTATGGGGAGCTATGCTTCCTCGCGCTATCCGTTTTCTTGATGATGTCCGTTCTGAGCTTGTTGCGCGCGAACGTCTCCGGAGTTTTCCAGCTCAGCTACGGCGGCGTCGGTCCGACGGAAATGCGCGCGATGTTCATTATCCTCAACGCCGGGATGTATTTCTTCCCGCCGCAGCCAATAACCCTGCTAGGTTTGCTGATGACATATCCCAACTGGCTGTCGCTGACCTGGAGCTTGTTGACCCTAGCGACGTTCGTCTTGAGCATGCTCTCCGACCTCCGCCGCCTCGCTGTTGAAGATCCGCCCCGTGTGGGTTGAGGGAAGATCCGAGGCCGTAGCGTGAAGATACCGGCAAGCAAGATAGGGATCGAACTGCGTCCCGGTCAGGAAAAATCCTGGCGACTGGAGCCGGAAAGCGGCGTGGTGATCCAGGGCGGCGCCACGCATGCCGTCTCGCTTCCATTCTGGCTGCGGCTGGAACCGGTGAAGCGGGTATGCAAATGCAGGTGGATCAGAATCCGCTATTCATCCGGCTTTTTTGACGAGCCGGTGCGACCGCTGATCCGGTTCGAAACCCGATCCGGCAATTCTTTCATTCAGCCGATGAACGGCGCAATCCTCGGAAGCGCCGAGTGGATTGGACGGGTTCCCGACCAAACTGCATCGGTATTTATCAGCCCAGGCCGGCGTCTCGGGCCATTTTCTTTCCGCGTTGACCGCATCGACGTTCTGTCACGCCCGAGACTTCTGCAGGGTGGATTTTTCCGCGATCCGCTCTGGGCTTTCTGGGCCCTCCGCTCACGCATGGTCGATTCGCGCCAGGAGGCCTGGCAATCGGTAAAATATGCGATCGGTGGAACTCCCCCTAATCAATACAACCAATGGTCCGCACGCATGGCGCGCCCTTTTGAAGCCGAAGGCTTCGACCGGCCGCGCAGAGATTGGAGTGCCGCCCCGCGACTGCACCTTCTCATGTCGCTCGAAGGCCGGGTGGGCGAACTTAACGCGACGCTGCGTTCACTGCGCGCGCAGGTGCATGAAAGCTGGTCACTGCTTGCAGTCGTGGGCGAAGACAACGACCCCAGGGTTTTGACGCGTTTTCACGACGAAATGGGCAAGGATCCGCGCCTTTTAGCCCTTGTTCCCGATGATTTGGCACAGCAGAATTTCGCTGACGACGATCGAATCGCCGTCATCCAACCGGGCGACGTCATGCCGCCTTATGCTCTTGCGGCCGTGGCCGAGACGTTGCTGGAAAGCTCCCATCTCACTGCGCTTTATTCCGACGAAGATACTCTTGGACCAGACGAGACGCTCGAAGCTCCGATTTTGAAGCCGGATTGGAGTCCGATCTTTTATAAGGCGATACCTTACGTCGGCCGACTTACGTTCCTGCGACACCGGAATCTTGCCGCCACTGGCCTAAGCCCTGCAGATCTTCTATCGAATGAGCAGGCCACGTTGCGGCGGCTTCTCACCGCGGTGGAACCAGCCACTGTCGGCCATATTCGCCGCATCCTGTGCAGCCGCAAGACCGCAAAGATGTCGCCCGCTGCGCCGGCAGCACAGAAGAGCAACGAGCCCGAGCCGGATTGGCCCGAAGTTTCGATCGTTATCCCGACGCGAAACCGCGCACATCTTCTTGCAGTTTGTACCCGGGGTCTTAAGGAAAGGACCGATTATCCGTCTTTTAATGTGGTCGTCGTAGATAACGGCAGCGAGCAAGCCCGGGCACGCGCGTTGCTGGATAATCTGCGCGCCGATGCGCGCTATCTTATATTGGATCGTCCGGAACCATTTAACTACGCCAAGCTCAGCAACGATGGCGCGCGCGCCACCAATTCGCCAATGTTGGTTTTTCTCAACAATGACATCCGGATGCTTGACGCCAGCTGGCTCAAAACTCTTGTGCGCCTTGCGATGAAGCCGCAGGTCGGAGTGGTCGGCGCGAAGCTGTTGTTTCCAAACCGGAGGATCCAACACGCGGGGATCGTGCTGGGCATGGGCGGCATCAGCGGACATATCTATAGGCGCCGGAGGGAGCGCCTGAATGGCTATTTGCAGCAGGCGGCGAACACGCGCGAAATGGCAGCGGTCACGGGCGCCTGCATTGCCATCGAACGGGCCAAGTTCGAAGCCGTCGGCGGATTTGATGCGGAGAACCTGCCGGTCGATCTCAACGATATTGACCTCTGCCTACGGGTGGCGGAGCGAGGCTGGACGAATGTATGGGCGGCCGATGCCGTCCTGATTCACATGCAGTCAGCCAGCCGCGGAATTGAAAGAAATCCGTTCGACCAGTATCGCCAGGAACGCACTTATTTCGTCAACCGCTGGGTTGAGGCCATTCGCGATGACCCCTACTTTCACCCGGGGTTTTCACTATCTGCTCATCGCCCTGTTTTGGCGTAGCGAGCGGCAGCCTCATCCGCGGGTATTTCAGGCGCAATATGCAGGGCATAAGAGGTTTACTTCGGGTGACGCGAAAATTTCACTCATTCGTGCTGCTGGCGGTCGCCGCACCTGAATGGTTGGAATGGAAACAGTTTGCGATGGCGCGCTGTGTTTATTGCAACCAGCCAACAGGATTTTGGCGTAGACGGCATGCGGAATGCCAGGAACGACATACTCGCGCGCTGGCCACGATCCCGGAGCTCTTCACCAAGGCCTTGCACAGTTCGCTGTCCGCGGAGCGGTTTGGCGCACTGCTGAAGGATGCGGCAGGCGCCTCATTCATTAAGCCGCGCGATCTTGGGTCGTTATGCGTGCGGGGCATTAGCAGCATGATCGATTCTGTTTTGGCAGAGCGCCTGCTGACGACAACGGAGGAAGAGCGTATCTCCGAAATTAAGGATGCGCTCGGCCCCGGCATCGCGGATGTGACGGAGCTGAACGAGAAGCTGATCAAGATCAGTATGCTGCGGGAGCTTGATGCGGGTCAGCTGCCGGACCGGGTCACTGTGGTCGGGCCAATGCCGATCGAGCTACGCCAGCACGAACGCGTGATCTGGATTTTTAACCGAGTGATCTGCTTCCGTCGCCGCACTCCCGTTAAGTCCCCGCCGGTAGGGACGGGCATCGTATTTCCGGCAACCGAGAACGACCTCTATTGCGGCCTGCGTGCCTTCATCAACGATCCAATCCCGACCGACGATCTGCTGGAAGAAGCTACCGGCGATCTGGTTGTCACCGACCGAAATATTTATTTCATATTTGGGGATGGTGATAGACGCATACCACTGGCAAAGATTACAGCGTTGCAGCCGCATGCGGACGGCATCCAGGTCACGTGCGAGCAGCCACAAGGCCGGTCCAGAACCTTCAAACTTGGAGACCCCTGGCTGGCAGCCAATCTGATTGTGCGGCTGACGATACTCGCGCAAAAATAAATTCGCCCGACGAAGTGCTTTACGCCTCCTTCGAGGCCTTGCGCTGCCGTTTTCTTTCTCTTTTCCTGGCCGCACGTTTTTCCTCTTTTCCTTTGACTGGAATGCTGACGGGCTTCTTTTCGAAGAAAGAAATGGCCCGCTCGATGTCTGGGAAAAGCCGTATCTGGCCGCCGTTTAGGACGAGTCCCATGTCGCAAAACTCACGGACAAAGGCGGGTTCGTCCGAGGCGATGATCATACCCGAGGTCTTGGCACGCGCTTGAAACAGGGCGCTTGCTTCCTTGCTATATCCTTTCCCGCCCGCCCGCACGAGCTGATCGCTCAGAAGATACACGTCGAAAGGAATGCTGAAGGCCAGTATGGCGCTGAGGTGCCGCCTCTGGGTATTCGACAATTCTCGATAAGGCTTGCCAAAATTCTCACTGAGCCCGGAAATCTTGGCGACGAAATTCACCGTCGCCTCGATTTCCGCTCCATAAAGTCGCGCGACATGCGACACGTTTAGATGCACAGACAAATCCGGGGCAAATCCGCCGAGGTGGCCGGGGGGAAATCCCACCCGCGCTTGTCGAATGATCCGTCCGGCGGTAGGCAGCACAACTCCACTCAAGAGATCGATGAAGACCTTTCTGTCCTCCGGACGGGAGGCCAGAACAGCGATACGATGGCCCGATGGGAGCCTCGCGCGCACCGATGTCAGCACGTCTCGTTTCTTGGCGCCGGTGCCGATAACCTTCGTTACGTCTTCAAGAATAATCATCGCCCTTCGAATCGCCTGGTGGCCCGCTCGAGAACGAGCCCAAAAAATAGAGCAAAAACGGCGCAATAGGCCAGATACTGCACATCCAGAAGGATCGCAGGATATTGCGGATAGAAGCCCAACCTGAATAGCTGCACGGCATGTAGCAGCGGGTTAAAACTGAGCGCGTAACGGACATCGGGAGCGAGAACATCCGGCAGGAAAATAACACCCGTGAATAATATCAGCGCACGATTCACGGCTGGAAAGACAACGTTCCAAAACCGGGACGTCCTGCTCAAGACCAGAGTCAAAACTCCCCAGCCAAAACCGAGCGCGATGATGGCCAGGCATCCCCAGGCGATCGGCTTCAAGTCGCTGGGGATCGCCTGGTCGGTAAAGAACAGATAGATACCGCCGAAAAGAATGATGCCAAGTACCGTATAGTCGATGATCCGCATAATGACGTGCACGATGATGTGGTCGAGCCGCTGCTCGATCGGGAATCGTCTCTGGGGAGCATCGATAGCCCCGCGCATGCGACGCGAAATATAGATGAAGAAATAGAGTGGAAAGAACCCGGTCGAGTAAAACAATAGCGGCGGGCCGCCGAGCGGCGACACTTGCCGGCGACCGAGGAAATAAAACATAAAGCTGAGCGTCGCGATCATAATAATCGGTTCCAGCAAATTGACGAAGGACTCCAGAGGATTCTGGCGGCGGTTTTCCTCCTCCCGCCGCAGCAGCGCGCCCAAGACTGCCAAGTAGCGGCGAAGTGCAGAAAAGAGAGGCATCCGTTCTCGTTCGTATTGTTGCTTCGCCTCATAACGGCGCATTAGATCTTCTCCGCCGGCGGAAATCAGATTCGGCCGAGACCGGCGCGCTCGGTCCGGTAACCGCGATGCAGGATTTCTTCCCACCAGGGCCTGTTTTCCAGGTACCACCGCACAGTTTGCGCCAAGCCCGATTCAAACGATTCGCGTGGACGCCACCCTAGCGTATTCTCGATCTTGGAAGGGTCGATGGCATAACGCCGGTCATGACCGGGGCGGTCGGGTACGAAACTAATGAGCGCGCGGCGCGCTCCGATTTTTGACGGACTTTGCTCATCAAGCAGATCGCAAATCGTCTCCACGACCGCACGATTGGTACGTTCGTTGCGTGCGCCGATATTGTAGGTCTCGCCGACATTCCCGCGGGCTAGCACGAGTGCCAGAGAGCGCGCGTGGTCTTCGACATAGAGCCAATCGCGAACGTTCATCCCGTCGCCATAAACCGGAAGCGGTTCATCGGCCAAAGCTTTGAGAATCATATGCGGGATCAGTTTTTCCGGAAAATGGTACGGCCCGTAATTGTTGGAGCAGTTGGTAATGAGCGTGGGGAGCCCGTAAGTTTCATGCCAGGCACGCACGAGGTGATCGGATCCCGCCTTGGTGGCCGAATAGGGCGAGTTGGGCGCATAGGGGGATTCTTCGGAAAACAGCCCGCTCTCCGCAAGCGAGCCGAATACCTCGTCGGTCGACACGTGCAGCAACCTGAATTGATCTCGGCGGCTGCCGCTCAGTTTTTGCCAGTAACGAAGCGCCTCATGTAGGAGGGTGAATGTCCCCACCAGATTTGTCTGCACGAAGGCGGCAGGCCCATCGATGGAGCGATCGACATGGCTTTCGGCGGCAAGATTCATGACCGCGGCCGGTTGGTATTGCTCGAAAATCCGGCGCAACGCCTGCCCGTCGCAGATGTCGACTTTCTCCAGCTTGTAGCGCGCGTTGCCGCGCGATTGCGGTATCGATGCGAGATTTGCCGCGTAGGTCAGCTTGTCGACATTGACAACCTGCGCCAGGGTTTCTTCGAGCAGATAGCGGATGACCGCGGAGCCGATGAACCCGGCGCCACCCGTCACCACAACCGTCCGGTCGGCAAAAATATTGCCTGGAAGCATTAGTGACCTGCCGATAATTCGTCCGCATCCTCCAGGGACGCGTGGACTGAGAGAAGATATTGCCCGTAACTGCTTTTTGACGAACGCTGAGCAAGTTCAAGGAAGGCCGCGCTGGAAATAAATCCCAGTCGATATGCGATCTCCTCCGGACACGCGATGCGCAGTCCCTGACGCTGCTCCAGAATCTGCACAAAAGTGCTGGCTTCGATCAGCGACATATGCGTGCCGGTATCGAGCCAGGCGAAGCCGCGTCCCAAGATTTCCACCGACAGTTCGCCGGCCTCCATATAAACCCGGTTTACGTCGGTAATCTCCAGCTCTCCGCGCTCGCTCGGGCGGATCGACGCCGCAATATCCAAAACCTTGTTGTCATAAAAATAGAGTCCGGTAACGGCATAGTTCGATTTCGGTTGTTGCGGCTTCTCCTCAATGGAGAGCGCGCGGCCTTTTTGATCGATCTCCACCACGCCATAGCGTTCGGGATCGTGCACCCGATAGGCAAAGACTATTGCGCCGGAGGTTATTCGCCTCGCCCGGGCGAGAACGGGTGGAAGGCCATGGCCGTGGAAGATATTGTCGCCGAGAATGAGCGCGACATTGTCGCTGCCCACGAAACTCCGTCCCACAATGAAGGCATCCGCCAGCCCCCGCGGCTGCTCCTGTGCGGCATAGGAAAATTGCAAGCCGAGTAGCGAGCCGTCACCCAAGAGCCGCTCGAACAGCGGCAGATCCTGCGGGGTCGAGATGATCAATATCTGACGGATGCCGGCCAGCATCAAAGTGGACAGCGAATAATAGATCATCGGCTTGTCAAACACCGGCAGCAGCTGCTTTGAAATGACGGCCGTGGCGGGATAGAGCCTTGTTCCGCCTCCCCCCGCCAAAAGAATTCCCTTCATTTATTTTCCTGTCTCACACAAAAGGAACTCGCCTTGCCTTCGTTTGGCCCCGCATAATACACTGCAGCATCTGATTGAATAACAAGACATCACTTCCCTGTATATCTTCAATGCAAGTAACAAAAACAGAAATTCCCGGCGTACTGATCATCACACCGCGGCGTATAGTCGATGCTCGGGGATTTTTCTCAGAGACATTCCGGGCCGAGCGTTATGTTTCCGCAGGCATGCCTCACCCGTTTGTGCAGGACAATTGGTCACGATCAAGGCGGGGCGTCCTGCGGGGCTTGCATCTGCAAAACCCAAACGCCCAGGGCAAGCTGGTAAGCGTGATTACCGGGCACGTCCTCGATGTCGCCGTCGATGTGCGTGTGGGCAGCCCTACCTTCGGCCGCCACGTCGCGGTGGAGGTTTCCGAGGAGAACGGAGTTCAGTTTTTTTTGCCCCGGGGCTGCGCCCATGGCTTCGTTGTCCTGTCCGAAACTGTCGACTTTCTCTACAAATGCGACGAATACTACAGCCCGCAGGACGAAATTGTCGTCCGCTGGAACGACCCAGCACTCGGCATCGACTGGCGCATTTCAGACCCCGTGCTTGGCCCGCGCGATGCGGCGGCGCCCTTGCTCGCGGATATCTCCAGCCTGCCCTCTTTTGACGCTTAATCATGCGGTTTCTGGTCACCGGCATTTCAGGGCAGATCGGCAGCGAGGCGGCGCGTTGCTTTAGGGAGCTGGGCGATGTGATCGCGGCGGATCGCAGCCTGTTGGATCTATCGCGACCTTCCACCCTCGCCGCCAAGCTGGAAGCAATGGCGCCCGATATCATCATCAATTCGGCGGCCTATACAGCCGTGGATCGCGCGGAGGACGAGCGCGATCTGGCCTTTACGGTCAACGCCGATAGCCCGGGCGTAATGGCCAAATGGGCGGCGGGGCATGGGGTACCCTTCGTGCATCTTTCCACCGACTATGTGTTCGACGGCTCGGGCGAGCAGCCCTGGCGCGAGGACGATCCAGCGGCGCCGCTGAGCGTCTATGGCGCCAGCAAGCTGGCCGGCGAGGAGAAGGTCCGCGCCGCAGCCGGCCCGCATCTTATCGTGCGGACATCGTGGATCTATTCGGCACGCGGAGCGAATTTTCTGCGAACCATTTCCCGGCTGGCGCGCGAACGCCAGGAATTGAAGATCGTTTCGGACCAGATCGGCGCGCCTACGTCAGCGGCTTTTGTCGCCGAGACGCTCGCGGCGATCGCCCGGACGAATCTGGCAAACCTCGCTTCCGGCTTCGCGGCGGCAGGCGGCAGGCTGCATGTCGCAGCTGGCGAGCAGACGAGTTGGCATGGATTTGCCTCGGCAATTGTCGATGGCCTGCGGCGGCTCGACGTAGCTTTGACGGTGGAACGCATCACCCCGATCTCCACCAAGGATTACCCCACCAAAGCAGTCCGACCGCTGAATTCGCGACTTGACCTGACGCGCTTGCGGGAAGCTTTCGGAATAGTCCCGCCTTCCTGGGATACCCTGCTCGAACCCGAATTGGATGCGCTTACCGCCCCGCAACTGTAAGAAATCCTGGAATGGCCCCTGGCCCTTTTCGCCTGATCTCGGGTGGGCTATGGTATCGGCGGGATAGGGAAGACCCTGAAGACCCTGGTGTGGCTAGGAAGGCTCAGTCTGGCGCATTCGGCTGAGCGGCCTTTTCACTCGTTGCGGGGGGTCGAATCCTCTCGTAAAAAGCGGGGTTCCGGCGACGCTGCGCGCGCCTTAATCTATTAGCAAAGCCGACGTGCAATTGTACCAGGGGGTCATTTGCGTCGGTTTGGGGGATTGGGATTGCCGTTTGGTCTAGGGCAGCGGGTAAGAAAACAGTCTTGGTTGTCTCCCGGGCTGGTGCTTGCAATTGGCTCAATGCTGGCAGCTTGTGCGTTGCCGGCAGCAGCGCCAACCTCATTGCAGCTTGAAAGCTCAATTAACCAAGCCGACTTCCCTTACCATCTCGTGCGGGTTGATTTGCGGGTGGTCTCCATTCTTCAAGGCCTCCGGGTCACCTCCTTCGGCCCGAGTTTCCGCGGCCGGGGCACCCGCTACGCCGCGAGCAATGCCCTGCACGCGGGCGACGTTGTCAGCATAACCGTTTACGAAAGCGGCGGCTCGACACTTTTTCCGCCTCCTATGTCGGGGGGGGGAACCGTCGGCGCCAGTCTGGGGCAGCCGGCTACCATCTCGGCCGGGAACAGCACCATTCCCGCGCAGGTTGTGGAAGCCGACGGAACGATCAGCGTCCCGTTTGTCGGCCGCGTCAAGGTCGCCGGCCGGACCCCAGGCGAAGTGGGTCGCTTGATCGAGCAGGAATTGCGCGGCAAGGCGGTCGAACCGCAGGTCGTCGTCAGCATGGTCAATAATGCAACCAACACCGCAACTGTGGGCGGGGATGTCAACTCGCCGAGGCCGGTACCTCTGAGCTTGCGGGGAGAAAGGCTTTTGGACGTGATCGCCGCGGCCGGAGGCGCAAAATTCCCCCCCTATGAAACCTACGTTGAGATCGTTCGCGGAGACGTTACTGGTAAGGCATTACTGCAATCGGTCGTCAGGAGCGCCGGCGACAACGTCGTGGTTCGCCCCAACGACCAGATATTTTTGACTCGCAACCCCCGCAGCTTCGCGGTGCTCGGCGCCACGCAGAAAGTGGCCCAATTCCCGTTCGATACGGAACGCGTTTCGCTTGCCGAAGCCATCGCACGCGCGGGCGGCCCGATCGATACCATTGGTGACCCGTCCGGTATTTATCTATTCCGCTATGAGCCTTGGGCGATCGCCAAGGAGCTTCTGGCTGCGCAGAATATCGATGTTGGGCAGCCTGGGACCGGGTCTGACTTCGTGCCGATCCTCTATCAAATCGGGTTGGAGGGGGCTCACGGATATTTCTATGCGCAAGCACTCCAGATCCGGGACAAGGACGTGATCCTGATTACGAATGCGGAAGCCACCCAATTGCAGAAGTCTCTGGCCATCATCCGCGGCGTCTCGGGGATCGCCGCCGATGTGGGGCGCGCCGTCAACTAACAGATAGCGCGGCCAAGCCTTGCCTCTATGAAAAAACAGAATGATTGCAGGGTCTTAGCTGCATTATACCGCAGGTAACCGGGCCTTCAAACAACGGTTTTCAAAAGGGTACAGATCGAGTACAATTATTGCTCATACCAGCACCGGTACCAGGATAAGCCTTTGAAGAATGAGCCCAAACCCGAGCCGGGCAACACCCGCCCGGGTCCTGCCGGGGAGAAGCCTGTGATCGCCGATGCGGACCGCCTCGCCCGCCGCCGTGAACGAGCCGCCGCGCGGGCGCAAGCGCATCCCGAATTGGCCGGCCTGCCGCAAAGCTTGGTCGACCAGCTGCCGGCTATGCGCCGCGAGCGGCCAACGGTCGTCTCGACTACCGGCCGCATCGAACAGCGACTGACGGTCACTCCGCTTCGCCAGGTCCCCCGTTCAGACGAAGACGGTCGACGGCCAGATCCTGCCGTCGCGTGCGCAGGGGCAGGTCCGCCGGAATTACGGCGAAAAGATCTGGTTCGGACTGAGCGTCGTGCTGCCGATTGCTCTCGCGACAGTCTATTTGGCATTTTTTGCATCCAACCAATACGTCGCGGAATTCCGCTTTGCGGTGAAAGACGCGACCATGCAGAGCACCACTCAGGCGACGAGCAACCTCATATCGGCGATCGGCGGCAGCGGCGGATCGGTCGCTTATGACAACTATCTGGTTGCTGATTACCTGCTCAGCCGGCAGGCGACCGAGGAATTACAACAGCGCATCAATGTCACCCAGCTCTATGCGCGGCGGGAGGCCGATTGGTGGGCACGTTTCGATCCTTCGCAGCCGATGGAGAAATTCGTCGGCTATTGGCAGAGCATGGTAACCGCGCATTACGACCAGGTAACCGGCATCGCAATCGCTCGGGTCCGAGCCTTCACGCCGGAAGATGCGCTGCTGATCGCCAATTCGCTCGTGACGATGTCGGAAGAGCTGGTGAATCGCATCGCTAACCGTGCGCAGAACGACGCCGTGCGTTTTGCGCAGAGGGAAGTAGAACGCGCGGAAGAACGCCTGAAAGCAATCCGCGCCAAATTGACCGAATATCGCAACAGGGTCGGCGTCATCTGATCCCGCCAGCAGCGTCGTCGCGAGCAACTCGGCCCTCGTGCAGGGCTTGCGCGCCAGCCTCGCACAGTTGGAAACTCAGTTGCAGACCTTGCGTCTGCAAAATTTGCAACCGAACGCTCCGGCGGTCATCACGCTGCTGAACCAGATCAATTCAACCAAGGAGCAACTGGCGACGATCGAAGGATCGGTCGGTCGCAACAAGAGCGGCGCGGCGCTTTCCGCCGTGATCGCCGAATATGAGCAGCTCGATCTTGAACGCCAGTTCGCGCAGACCATGCTCACGAGTACCATGGCGGCGCTGGACACCTCACGAGCCAGTGCGGCGTCTCAGCACCTCTACATCACCCCTTATGTGCGACCAAGTCTGCCGGAAAGCTCTGTGTATCCGCGACGTGTTCTGACGGTCGCCACGATCGCAGGGCTGGCGCTGATCGTCTGGCTGATCGGACTTATGGTCGGCCGCTCCGCCTTCGAACGGATAGGTTAATCCGGAAATCAGCCAAGCCCACCGCGCTGCTCGATGAGCGAGTCGAGGCCTCGCCCGTGCGCAGATTGCTGAGTACGGAGGGATGCCCGATTCTTCGAGCGGGCTGCCCGCTCACATCGCGGCGAAGTCGATCGGCTTGTGACGGTCGAGGGTGCGGGTGACGGGCGGCAGGGGATATTTCAGCCCGGTGGCGCAATTGAACAGAACCGCCTGTTCGTCAGGCCTGATGCGCCCGTCTGCCAGGCTTTGCTTATAGGCAGCATAGGTGGCGGCGCCTTCCGGGCATAGCAGCAGGCCTTCACTCCGCGCCACCTCGTAGAGCGCCTCGCTGATGGCTTGGTCGGTCACCGCAATGGCGAACCCGCCGCTTTCGCGCACCGCGCGCAGGATCAGGAAATCCCCGATCGCCTGCGGCACCCGGATCCCGGACGCGATGGTATGGGCGCCTTCCCAGCGCGGCGCGTGTTCCTTGCCTTCCTCGTAAGCGCGGACCATGGGCGCGCAGCCCGCCGCCTGCACCGCGATCATGCGCGGGCGCTTCTGGCCGAGAAACCCGATCGCCTCCAGTTCGGCAAAAGCCTTCCACATGCCGATCAGGCCGGTGCCGCCGCCGGTCGGATACAGGATCACATCTGGGCACGTCCCAGCCGAGCTGTTCGGCGAGTTCCAGCCCCATCGTTTTCTTGCCCTCGATCCGGTAGGGCTCCTTGAGCGTCGAGAAACGTCGAACCAGCCGGCCTTTGACTTGCCTTCAGCAACGATTTTGCCGCAATCGTCGATCAGGCCATTGACGCGATAGACGGTCGCGCCCTGCAGCTCGATCTCGCTGACATTCACTTCCGGAGTATCTTCCGGGCAGAAGATCGTGCTCTTGATGCCGGCGCGGGTGGCATAGGCGGCAAGCGCGGCGCCGGCATTGCCGTTGGTCGGCATCGCCATGTGGCTTGATGCCGAGCGCCTTCGCCATGGATACGGCCATCACCAAGCCGCGCGCCTTGAACGAACCGGTGGGCAGGCGGCCTTCATCCTTGACGATGATCTCGCCCGCGCCAAGCTTGGCGGCGAGCTTTGGCAGGGCAATCAGCGGTGTCATCGCCTCGCCGAGGCTGACGATGTCACCCGCGCGGCGCACCGGCAAAAGCTCGCGATAACGCCAGAGATCGGGTGGGCGCTGGGCCAGCGCGTCCTTGCTCAGCGCCTGCTTCACACCGGCAAGGTCGTAGCGCACCAGCAACGGTTTCCCGGCGCTCGAAAGGTTCTGCACCGTATCGGCGGGAAGCTGCTCGCCGGTATAGGCGCATTCGAGATGGGTAACGAAGGTCGGCCGTTCAATGCTCGTGTTGTCGTCGTGCCGCAACGGGCGCCGCTCCTTCCGTTCGTTCGATGATATCGAATCCCTTGTCGCGATCGATGATGTAGATGAGCTCGCGCTTGTCGACGAAGACGTCATTCGTCGCGGGGCCCTTCAGGCCGGAAGCTGGCTCTGGAATGTACCAGCCGGTCTCAGTCGGTGCGCTCGGATCGCTGACGTCGATCATGCGCAGGCCGCCGGAGAACCAGGTGCAGAACATCGTATTGCCGGTAATACGTTCCTGGAACTGATGCGCGCCGAAGCGCGAGGTTGCGCGGCTGAAGGGAGAGGCGGATTCTTGCAGGTGGAACATCGCGATCGGCTTGATGTTCGTGAGGTCTTCCATGTCAAAGAACCACAAGCCGGCATGCGGCTGACCGGGAATGTGATCGTGCTCTTCGTCTACTGCGGTAGCGACGCGGCGGCCATTCCACTTGTTCGGCAGCGGAACCACGGTATGGGTCGGCTCAGGAAAAGGCGGATGGTAATTATGTGCGCCGATGACCTTCAGCTTGGTGATGTCCGAACAATCAAGGACGCGCATGCCGGCGAACCAGACCGAAGCCCACAATTCATTGCCGAAGCGCATGGCATGATGCAGCCGGTGGGAGTAGCCCCGCCAGGTCGGCTTTTCGCCACCGTCGATATGCTGGCCGGGCATCCACCAGCGTGACACCTCCTCCGGCTTCGCGGGATTCTTGATGTCGTAGACCATCAGGATGTTGCCGACATAGCCCGGCATCTCGGTCGAGATGTAGGCGTAGCGCTCATCCATGTCGAAACGATGCGTGCCGAAGCCGTGGGTGCGATGATGCACCAGCAGTTTCGGCTTGCTACGGTCGGAGATATCATAAATGCGGAAACCGCCATCTTTATAGCCGTTTTCCAGATAGTTCGTCAGCGCCGGCAGATCGCTCTCCTTGACGTGGAGTTCGGCGGCGAGTTCGGCATCGGTCGGCGGGCGCTTGAGCTTGTCTCCCAGTTGCGCGCGCACGGCAGGGATCTTCTCGCCCTTGCGCAGGAAATGCCGGTCGTTCATCTCGACATTGACTATCATGATCTCGCCCACCACCCGCACCTTATGGGTGTGGGAGGAATTATCAGGAAGCATGATGGTGGTGACGAGCTTCGGATTCTTCGGATCGGAAACGTCGATGATGCTGGTGCCGTGCGGGGGTTTCATGTGCCCGACATAGGCATAGTTGCCGTCGACCACGACCTGCCCGCCGCCCGTGAGGTCAATTCGGCCAATCCGCTTCAGCCCCTTCGTCAGCTCCATCTCACTCATTACCCGATGCTCCTTGCCAAGCTCGTTTTTCCGTTAGCCGAAAAACAATCATGATTCATGCCCCGCCTCCACCGCCTGCGCGAGCACGCCTTTCTGTCTGCGGCTGCGCCAGTAGGGCAGCACAAGCGCCGCGATTACCATCAGCCACAACACATTGGCCAGCGGCGAGGAGAACAGGATCATAAGGTCGCCCTGACCGACCCGCATCGAGCGCAGGAAATATGTCTCGAACAGCGGACCCATCAGCACACCGATCAGCATGGCGGTTACCTCGTAGCGAGTCTTGCGCGCGATATAGCCGATCACGCCGAAGAACAGCGCCAGGCCCATGTCAAAGACGTAGCTGCGCTCGGAGAAGGCGGCGATGGTCACCAACGACAGGATCAGCGGAACCAGGAATCGCGTCGGTATCAGCACCACCCGGCTCATGTAGCGGGCCAGCGGCAGGATCATCAGCGCCATCAGCAAATAGCAAACGAGCATCTGCATATAGACGGCATAAACGAGGTCCGCGTGCTCGATGAAGAGGCGCGGACCCAAAACGATGCCGTGATAAGTCAGCACGATCGTCATGATCGCGCCAGTGGTGCCTCCCGGGATGCCGAGCGCGAAGACCGGCACCAGCGTGCCCGAGGTAACGCCGTTATTCGCCGATTCCGGCGCGATCACGCCAGGAGGATGGCCGGTCCCGTAGAGTTCCGGCGTCTTCGACATCAGCTTCGAGTAGTGATAGGCGAGGAATGCCGCAACCGTGGAGCCTGCCCCCGGCAGAATGCCGATGATGAGCCCGATCAGCGAGGTCCAGATCGTCTGCCACCAATATCTGGCATTCATGCGAAGACCTTCCAGCGTGTCGGCCCATTTGGCGTTTTTTGCTTTCTCGAGATCTTCCTTGCGGACGATGGTCTCTTGCTCGAGCATCACGAAGGCTTCCGAGATGGCGAAGAGACCGATCAGGGTGGGAATGAGCGGCACCCCATCATAAAGTTCGAGGACACCGAAGGTGGCGCGCGGCGTGCCAAAGACCGGATCGACGCCGATGGTACCGATCATCAGTCCGGCAAAGCCCGCCACGAGGCCGCTCAGTAGATCCTTCGACGCAATTGCCGCGATCAGCGTCAGCCCGAAGACGATCACCACCACCATCTCGACGCTGCGGAAATAGAGCCCGATTTTTGCAAGCACCGGCAGCATCGCCATGGTCGCGATGGTGGTGACGATGCCACCGAAAGCCGAAGCGGCAAAGCACAGCACGAGCGCCTGCTGTCCCTGGCCTTTCTTGGTCATCGGATAGCCGTCGAGCGTGGTGGCGACCGCCCCGCCCTCCCCCGGCATGTTGAACAATATCGCCGGAATTCCGCCGCCTAGCTGCGTCGTGCAGTAGAGGGCGATCATGAAGGCCATCCCGGTCTCTACCGGCAGATACAGCGTCAGCGGCAACAGGATGATCAGCGTGTTCTGTGCGCTGAAGCCTGGCAGGATACCCACCACGATCCCCAGCAGCATGCCGGGAATGATGACCCACCACAGCGCGATCGAGCGAAGGAATGTCTCAAACAGCAGGGCGCTGGAAACTTCCATGGTCAGCCGCCGCTGAAAGGCAAGACAGATTTAAATACGCCCTGCGGAAGCTTGCTGCCGAGCGCATAGATCAGGAGCAAATGCACCGTTGTCGCGGCCAAAAACGCCAGCGCGACAAGGACACGCCAGTCACGAACGCCCATCAGGCGGGTCATCGCGATGATGACCAGGAACAATCCGACGGTCGTACCGGTCAAGGGCAATGCTGCAATAAAGACCGCCGTGAGCACAAGGAGAGCGAGCCGTTGCCGGTTGTAGAGCGTGTCTTCAACCAAATCTCCGAGGCCAAGGCTGGCCTCTCCCCTGGCGACCTTCAATCCAAGCCGCAGGAATTGCGCGATGCAAAGGCCAACCAGAATGACACCGATGAAGGTCCCGGTCGACCTGGCTTCCCAAATGAGGTTCCAGGTTGAAACCAGAAAATAAAACGTCAAACCGCAGGCCAGCAGCGGAATAATGAAATGCGCGCCGAGGGCGGGTTTTATCCCGCGCCCGGCCTCCGGATCCGCGTGACTCATAGGCCCTCCGCTTAGCGTCTTTTTTTAGCCTTTGGCGGTAAGTTGCTTCTCGTATTTCTGCGCCAGCTTGACCATGTTCAACGCGTAATCGGTGCAGACCTTGCGATCGCCATAGGCGAGAGCCTCAGGCGGCGCCCCGGTCTTGATGAAGGCTTCCTTGAATTCCGCAGACGAGGTGACTTCCTTGGCTGTCCTTTCCAGCAAGCCAAACTCCTTGGGATTGGCGTCCGCCCATTTGGTATGCACCGCCCAGGAGCGTGAGGAGGACAGCTCGGGAATGCTGGTGCCGAAGGCGGCGTTGACCGGCGGTGCATTCTCCGTCGCAGAGGCGAAGAGGTTCTTATCATTGAAGACGGTGAGCACACGGAACTTGTCCTTCAGCGACAGCACCCCGGTGATTGGCAATGCGCCGACGTCGGCCTCTCCGCTCAGCAGCGCGGTATAGGTCGGATTGCCGCCGCCGTAAGGAATGAAGTTGAATTTCGCACCGGTAGCCTCGCCCAGCGCCAGCATGCCGATGGTGGCGGGATGCGGAATGCGGCTGAGTGCGACATTGAGAGTCTTCTTCTTGGCCGCTTCGACCACGTCCTTGATGCTCTTATATGACGAATCCTTCCGCACGAAGACGCACGAGTCATCAATGTCGGTGCGGCAGAAATAGATGAAGTCCTGCGGGAATTTGAAGTCAGGCTTCTGCGTCGCATACATGATCATTTCCGGACCCATGTTGCCGAACAGCAGATTGTAGCCGTCGTGATCGCGCTTCTGCACGAAGAGCGTGTAGCCGACCTGGCCGGCGGCGGCGGCCTGGAATTCGTATTCGAACGGCTGGTTATTGAGCAGCTTTGACCACGGGCCATCGAAAGAGCGCGCCAAGCGCTCCGCCCCGCCTCCCTGGCCGGTGGGGATCATCACGCGGAAGGCCCGCGAGGGATAGGGTGCCTGCGCCCAAGCGCCACGCGTCGAGACAAGCGGCAGTCCGGCGGCGGCAGCGACGCCGCCGCAGAAAGATCGGCGCGTCAAAAAGGGCAATTTGCTCATCATCGCTTTCTCTCCCTGATGTTTGCTGGGCAGCGGTTCTTGCAGGCCGCAGCTCAAGCCAATCTTGTCATGCCGCGCCAGGCCGCGAAACCTCCCTAAAGGTCGCATCCCGCGGCGTTTGAAATCCCTAGATTCCAAGACCCTTGAGCTGAAATTCCGGATATCTCAGGCCGGCAGCCGCAGCGGGCCGCAAGGCCGTTTCCAGCGCTTCCGACTCGGACTCGGTAAGAGCAACCCCAAGCGCGCCGACATTCTCTTCCAGGAATTTCCGTTTTTTGGTTCCGGGGATCGGGACGATGTCGTCCCCGCGTCCGAGCACCCATGCAAGCGCCACCTGCGCCATCGTGCATCCCTTCTGGCGGGCGACGGACTCGATCGGCCGCAGCAGATTGAGATTCTGCTCGAAATTGCCCTCCTGAAAACGTGGATGGGCATGCCGGCGGTCGGCAGGAATGAGGTCGTCACGCTGCCTGAAGGCGCCGGTAAGGAAGCCGCGGCCGAGCGGACAATAGCCGACGAGCGAAATGCCAAGCTCCCGGATGGTCGGCAGGATCTGCGCCTTCGATGTCGCGCGACCACAGCGAATATTCGGTCTCCAGCGCTGCGATCGGATGCACCTTGTGGGCGCGGCGGATGGTGTCGGCTCCCGCCTCGCACAGGCCGAGATAACGGACTTTGCCTTGCTCGACGAGTTTGGCCATGGCGCCGACCGTATCTTCGATCGGTACCTTGGGATCCACCCGGTGCTGAAAATAAACATCGATGACATCGATGCCGAGGCGCTTCAGACTTGCCTCGCAGGCGACCGGCACATATTCCGGGCTGCCGTTGGTGCCGCCGCGCTGGCCGTCCGGCCCGCGCACATTGCCGAACTTGGTGGCGATCAAGACCTTGTCGCGCTTGCCCTTGATTGCCTTGGCGATCAGTTCCTCGTTCTTGCCGGCCGAATAAGCATCCGACGTGTCGAACAGGTTGACGCCGAGTTCGATCGCGCGATGCATGGTTGCGATAGATTCGGCGTCATCAGGCACGCCGTAATCGCCGCTCATGCCTGAACAGCCCAAACCGACGGCGGAAACACGCGGACCGTTGCTGCCAAGCTGCCTGTATTTCATGGATTGCATGTCAGAATCCTTCCAAAGGCCGTTACCCATTCCACAAGACCTTCATCCGATAAATCAATGGGCTCTATCGGAATCGGTGCGGGCTCAGGACGCCAATCCCACGCATTGCTGTGGGCGGATGCCCACATGCACTGCGCGACCGATGTTGAGCTCGATGTCCGGCGCGGCCCGCACCCGAATTTCCCGACCTTCACCCAGGTCCACAAAATAGTCGGTGACTTCGCCGAGGAAGACCCGATGCGCGATCTTACCTGCGAAGACATTCAGTCCGTCGCCGGGATGCTTCTCCGAAATGGTCAGGTCCTCAGGCCGCGCCGTGACCATGACAGCCTGCCCCGGCTGCACCGGCTCAACGAAGCTGCAACGGATCACCCCATGCGGCGTATCCACGGTGGTAGCGTCATTACTCCGCTCGGCAACGGTGCCGTGAAAGAAATTGGCCGAGCCGACAAAATCCGCAACGAACTGGCTCCTTGGCCGCCGATAGATTTCCTGCGGGCTGCCGCGCTGGATGATGCGGCCAGCGCTGAAGACTGCGATCTCGTCAGATAAGGCCAGCGCTTCCGATTGGTCATGGGTGACGTAAACCGTGGTCACGCCCAGCGTGCGCTGCAGCCGCTTCAATTCGACCCGCATCTGCTCGCGCAATTTGGCGTCAAGGTTCGACAACGGCTCGTCGAGCAGCAGCAGGTTCGGCTTGCGGACGAGGCCGCGTGCGAAGGCCAGGCGTTGCTGCTGGCCGCCTGAAAGCCGGGTGGAGGCGCGGTTTTCGTATCCGCTCAGTTGCACCATCTCCAGCACACGGCCGACTTCCTGTTTGATCTCCGCGGCGGAATATTTGCGGTCGCGTGCCACACGCAGGGGAAAGGCCACGTTCTCGAACACCGTCATGTGCGGCCAGATCGCATAAGACTGAAACACCATCCCGAGCGCGCGTTCGCTCGGCGGCACGAAGATGCGTTGCTCGGAATCAAAAACGACCCTGCCGTCGATGACGATGCGTCCGCGATCGGGGCGCTCGAGTCCGGCCAGGCAGCGCAGGGTCGTGGTCTTGCCGCAGCCCGATGGTCCCAGAAGCGTAAGCAGCTTGCCAGTTTCGACATTCAAGCTGACGCCGTCGATGGCATGGACCTCGGTCTGCCCTCCCGCTTGAAAGGTCTTGTACAGATCTTCAATAACAAACATCGGTCCTCATCATGGTCGTGCGATCGCGCTGGTATCTGCCCCCCGTTGCAGGCGAGTTTCCATCCAGCGCAGTCCGGCAACAATGAAAATCAGCGGAATAATCTGAATGACGCCGAGCGCGCTCACTGCGCCATAGCTTCCGCCCTCTTCCCACATAGTCAGGCTGATGGTGCCAAGCACGTGCGTGCCGGGACCGACCAAGAAAATGGACGCCCCCAGCTCGCGCACGGCCAGCACGAAGACGTAAATCCATCCCGCCAGAAGGAAAGGCGCGAGCAGCGGCAACAGGATGCGGAAGAATATCTGGTGCAATCGCGCGCCGGCAACTTCCGCCACCTCTTCGAGCTCCTTGTGGATTTGCGCAATGCCGCCGGAGGCAAAGCGCATTCCATAAGGCAGATAGCTGGTAACGTAAGCTACCAGCAATATCCAGATCGTGTTGTAAATCGGGATCGGCACCACGAGATAGGCGAAGAGCACGCTGGCGCCGATGATCACGCTCGGAATAGCGATTGGAATGAAAGCCAGCGCGTCGAGCAGCCAGCCGTACCCCGTCGCCGAACGCTGCGCGATCCACGCCATGACAAAAGTGAGTCCGACGACGACGGTGGCCGACATTGCCGCCAACGTAACGCTGGTTTTCACAGCGGATATGAAGATCGGATAGCTCAGGATGAATTTGTAATTATCCAGGGTAAAAGGCAGGTCCGACGCAAACAACGACGGCGCCAGATTGCGGAAGAACGACTGCCAGACGAGCGTCAGCAGCGGCAGGCCAAGCGCGGCCAGGAACAACAGCCCTGTGGCAAGCGCGACCGGCCAGCGCCACGGACCGAGTTCTGATACGGGTGGGCGTATAGCCCTTTCCGGTGATGGTGGCGAAAGCCTCGGCATCGCGCGTGGCGCGCCGATAGAAAAGGATTGCTGCCAGGCAGACCAGGAGAAGCGTGATGCTGAGCGCGCTCGCGATACCGAACGACGGCGGCGCGCCGCTGGTTGCGGCCTGGATTTCCGTGGTGAAGACGTCGATGCGGCCCGGCCGGCCGATCAGCCGCGGAACCTCGAACGAGGAGATGCCAAGGATGAAGAGCAAGAGCAGCGCGGACAGAATCGCCGGCCGCAACAGCGGAAAAGTGATGCGCCACAGGATCTGCCAATAGCGGCTGCCGGATACCAGCCCCGCCTCTTCCATGCGCACGTCCAGCACACGGAAAGCCGGCCCAAGCGCAAGATAAGCGAGCGGAAAGTAATGACTGGACAGCGCCCAAATCATTCCAGCCATCGTGTAGATGTTGATGGGCGAGGTGGAAAAGCCCAGATAATTTTTCAGGCCGGTATTCAGCCAGCCGATGTTCGGGCTGAGGACGAAAATCCAGGCCATGGCGGTGAGCAAACCGGGCACGGCAAAGGACAGCAACGCCAGACTATGGAAGAGCTCGCCACCGGGAGCGTCGGTGCGTTCCACCACCCAGGCAACAAGACCGCCCATGATCAAGGCGGTAATCGCCGTACCGCAGCCAAAGAGCAGCGAATTTCCGAACAGCCGCAGGATGTGCCAGCTCGAATAGGCCTCGATGAAATTATCGAAAGTCGGAGGGCCGAAGCCGTAAATGTTGTCTTCGGTAAATGCCGTCAAAAGCAGCGCTGACAGCGGCACAAAGACCAGCCAGCCGACGACCGCGACACAGATCACGAGCAGCAGATGCGAAAGGCGAAGCCTTGCCAGCCAGCCGAACGGCGAGCCCGCCAGCGAGGGCATGCTAGGACGCGCGAAACTCAACTGCGGTCACTCCCGGACGGTCCGGTGGGAAGAAGTGTTGGTTCAACACCCTATCTCGGCCTGAACAGGTCCTGGAAGAGCTTCAGCCACTTCTTTTCTTCTTCGCCCGAAAATTGAATCAGAATGACTTTCTTGGATTCCAGGCGCGTGAAGGAGTCCGGCGGGTTCGGCGTCACGTCCGCCCGCACCGGCAGCCGGCCGGCTTTAGGCAACATCTCCTGCCCTTCCTTGCTCAAGAGAAAGTTCGCTGCAAGCTTGGCTGCATTGGGATGCGGCGCCAGCGTGTTGACCCCGACCTGACCGTAGAACAGCGCGACCGGTTCCAGCACCCAGTAGTCGGTATCGCCGCCGGCGATTTTCACATTGGAGGTGAGCGATGCGTAATTATTGAGTGCGACCATATACTCGCCGGCGCCCACCGACCGCGCCAGCGCGAGATGGCCGTCGGTCAGAACCGGATCGAGCGTCGCGACAAGGTCGCTCACCAGTTTACGGGCCTTCTCCTCGCCATAATGAATATACATCGCATTCAGCCAATGGGCGTCGGTGACATCGATGGCGACCTTGCCTTTCCATTCCTTCTTGGTGAGAAACTCCTCGTAGCTCTTCGGCAGATCGGATTGCTTGACCAGCTTGGTATTGTACGCAGGTGCGTTGTAATTGGCATAGACGCCATACCAGCGCCGGTTCGGATCACGCGCCTGCGGCTTGATCTCCTTGGCTTGCGGCGGATCGATCGGCAGCAAAAAATCCTGTGGCAAACGGCTGACCACGGTGCTGACGACCACGTCCCAACTGCGCTGCTGGGCGCGCCGCTCGATTGCGGTGCGCGCCATCAAGGCGTTGTCGTTAGCGCGGACGTATTCTGTCTTGATCCCAGTGGCTTCCTCGAATTTCTTCCAGAGCGGAAGACCCTCCTGCTCGTTCATTGAGGAATAGATCGTCAGCGTCCCCTCTGCCTTGGCGGCCTGCAGAAGCTCCGGAATGATCCAGGACGGCGCTGGCGCTTGCCCCAGCGTCGGCGAAAGCCCGAAAGCAAGACCCAAAAGGCTGAAAACGCCCGCACACAGAGTTGAAGTCAGTTTGCTGATCACCGTGTTCTCCCAGGACCGTTCTTACGCCGCGTAGCCGCGATCGACGCACGGCTCACAAAACATAATGCGATGGCCGGTCGCTAGACAACCGGCTTGACGAGGGCTTTCCGGCCTGAAACTGCGTCAAAGCGCGCCAATTTAGTCACGAAATCGTGGTCAGGGGCGACGCTGGCTGGAAGCCCGGGCGCGCCAACCCGTGTCAATCTTCTGACCGTTACTCCGGCGGATAGCCGATGGCGACGAGCTTGTCGTGGAAGGTCGTGTTGAAAGCTGAGATCTGCTCCTTCGTCAGGAATTCCTCGTGCACCTTCGATTGCCGCTTCCAGAAAAACTTGCCGTCCTGCGCCGTGCGCTTGTCGGCTTCGCCGTGGACGGCTTCGATATCGCCGACGGATAGGCCGAGAAACTCGAACATCTTACCGGCCGTGGGCGCAAAATTATTCAGCAGATCCTCATAGCGCATGATGTGGATGTCAGCACCACCGTCGCGCAGTGCAAAGGCATTGCCCACATGCTCGAAATATCCGCCATACGCGCGGTTTTGCGGCGTGATCGTGCCGTAGCTCATGAAAACCGAGAACAGCGCCGCCAACTGTTCCTTCGACAGCTTTTCGACGCTGTCGATCTGCAATTGCAGAACTTCTCCGAGCTTTGAGTTCACATTTTTTGAAGCGAAATTCAGGTATGACAGAAACACGTCGAGCGGATGCCGATAGATGTAAACGATCTTGTCGGTCCTGATCGTCCGACCGCGATGTTCTGTGACGAGCGATTTGTGGTGCGACTTGTAGAAATACCATTGCTGGTCTTCGTAGACAATTGGGTGAGTCACGATCTGCCCATAGGCCATGTCCGATACGAACCGTTGCAGCATATTCGCTGGAATATCGAGTGCCGAGGCGACGATTTGACGAAGCCAGGTATTTCCCGAGCGCGGGAATGAATAGAGCCCGACGACGCAGGTCGGCATATCTTCCCTGCTGTCTGCCTGATCGGCTGCCTGTGTCTTCACAACTTGCGTCTCCTTCACGAACTAGCCACTAGATATTATTTGTCAGGTCTCCCAACCACGCCTTCGACGACGAGCTTGCAGAGCAATTCTTCTTCGCGATCACATATCCTCTTGATACCCTTGCAACAAACTTCGCGCGTAGCGTGCCGGCGGACGTTCTTCATTTCTCCAACCGCTTCAACATCGGCCAGACAACATCCACAGCCGATCTGGATCGCGCCCAAAGCTTTGGAGCAATACGGCGGAAGCGCTCATCATTCCGTTCCAATAAGTCCAGAAGCCGGGCGTAATAGCTCTTCGCTTTTTGCCAATTTACCCTTTTTGCCAGACGATATTGCAGGCGAATATCGCGGACCGGCAGGCAACTGGACAAGATCTGATGCTTGTATTCGAGCTTAAGATAATTCTTGGCAGCCTGACGCGCCGACATCACAGCCAGCGTTCTGAATCCTTGCTGCTGAGCGCAATAACAAAGAAGTCGTTCTTGCACATGCGCCAACCCGCCGTCGATATGATTTGGTTCGAGGTTGTAATCTTCCCATTTCCAATCATATCGGAACATAAGCTCTAAAGCCTCGGGGCGGAACCAGTACATCGTGCCATAGGCCGCGACCGGAGTGTCCGCATCCAATGGCACGTCGATCTTCATCTCTTTGGCAAGCTTTTCCAGTGGTTTTCGGTTGCTGTACCAAGAGTGCCCGAGAGTGCCGAAGCCGATATGCACGACTGGCGGCACGACCATGCCGACGTTTCGATAATCGGGCTGCTCCAATAGATCGAACAGGCTTGCCACAAATCGCTTGCTGGGAACCAGGTTCTCGATCAAGTGCCGTTTGAACGATTGCCCTACCTGCCACGGCATTTGTGGCGTGCGCTTGGAGTGAAGCCGGAGGACCCAAGCATAGTCGCCGCTCAGCATCACGTCCCGGAACGTAATGAACAGCGAAGACATGTCGCGGCCGCGATTCTGCTCAACCACCCGCACTTCCGTCCTGCCTGCGCAATTGAAGGACTGCAACCTTTCCTCGATCCGCAGCTTGTGCTGCTGCGACGAGGTCGAGATATAAAAATCGAAATCGCTGGGAATATTTTTGGCGAGATCGAAGAACTCGTGCAGCACGTCGACGTAAAAGATGTGGGCGACGATCGCGACTTTCCCGCCAAAATTCCAATTTTTCTTTGCCACCTCGGCGGGACTGGATTCAAAAATCCGCAAATCGTCCATATTGCTCTGAATCAAACGCAACGGGTGGTACGGCAAAATGCTTTCCCAAATCATGCTTGCATCGAAATCGGATTTGCTCTGTTTGAGTGCTTCGAACACCGCGCGGCAATCGACCGCCTGCATATCGACGGTCAGCGGGTCCAGGGAAAAAATATCTTTTAAAATAATTGGGCAGCCAAGAGAGACCAGTTCAGCCGCCTCATAGATCAATGGCTCTGAGGTGTGAATTTGGTCGGGCTGGACGAAGGAATCCCATTTGAATCCGGCCTGCTCGAGTGCAAGATGAAGCGCGTGTTCGCCCCTGACTCGATAATCGATTGCACTGCCAAAAACAGTGTTAGACTGCATGAAATCTTTAAATACCGACGACATCGCAACGCGACGATTCACCGTGAAGAAGTTCAGCGTCATTGCGCGATCGAGCTTGATCTCGTGCGCAATGGACATGTTTGATTTTTTGGTGAAATACCCAACTGACCAGAAGTCAACCGATGATCTGCGCGGATCGTCAAGTATCGAGCTCAGCGCAAAGATCGGACCGTAGCAATCGGTATCTACGAAGATTATCTCGTCGTACGTCTTCAATTCTTCAGGGTTGATTGCGGCCAGCCCCAATCGATAGCCATCCAGCGACGTGCGGATTTGGCCGGATGGAGAGCGCACCACCAGGTCGGCAACCGCATTAATCTCGTTGAAGTTCGGATGGCCGGCCCGAATGTCGGTGACGACAACAATGCGGTCGCTGACTTCTTGGTATTTTTTCAGGGCGTAGGGCACGTACCGCCCGCGCACCTGCCGGCTATCCTTTTCGACCGTCGCATAGATACACAGACGCTTCATTCAGACCGGTCCAAGCGTGTAATAAATTCGTTCCATCGCCAGCGACCTCGTCAAGCTAAGGCTGCCTGGCTTTCCTTCGCCCATTCAACGAAGCGCTCCAGCCCCGGGGCAAAAGCGGTGCGCGGCTGCCAGCCCAGAAGGTCGCGCGCCAAAACTATTTCCGCTACGGCATGGCGGACATCGCCTGCACGAAAATTTCCGGTGATATGGTGTTCGTCCGGATTGCGTCCGTAGAGCGTCAATACCGACTTTGCCGTTGAACGGATAGAAACCGGAGATCCGGTGCCGATGTTGATAGGCAATGCTGGCGCCGATGTCAAAGAAGCGCTGGTCCGAAACGCCTCGACGACATCATCAATGTAAACAAAGTCCCGGATGATCTCGCCGTCTTCGAACACATCGAGCCATTCGCCCTGTTGTACCTTCTGGCAGAATATCGAAATGACGCCGGTGTAAGGATTTCGCATTGACTGGCCTGGCCCGTAGACGTTCTGCAGACGCAGGATAACGACGTCCACCTCGGTCCCGGCGACGCATTGCGTGCAGAGATATTCCTGCATCAATTTGGTGGAGGCGTAGATCGACGCCGGGGCGGCTGCCAGCGTCTCCGGCGTAGGAACCGGCGTAAGGGTATCTCCCTGCTCGTCCTGCAAACCGAAAACGCCTCGTCGCATGTCCTCAATTCGCCGCGGCGGCGCGTTGCGCAGAGCGCCTCGCTTGTCACGCGCGGCGCCCTCGCCGTAGATCGCGCGCGACCCCGCAAGCACGATGCGTCTCACGTTGCCACCGTGGGCGCGGACCGCCTCGATGAGATTGCTGGTCCCGATCACATTTACCAAGTTGTAGCGCGTCGGCTCGTCATAGGACTGACCGGTGCCAGTCTCGGCGGCGAAGTGATAAATCAGATCGGGATTAAAGGAACGGATGGCGAAGCGAACGTCCTCTGCGTTTGCTACATCGCCGCGAAGGATGTGACACTTGCCGATCAATCCGGTCGCCTCTTCGACCCGGTCATACCCATGCACCTGCGGATGAAAGTTGTCGAAGACCATGACTTCGTGATCGCCGCAAAGTGACTTGGCCAGCCGCGATCCGATAAAACCGGCGCCGCCGGTAATCAAAATGCGTTGCGTCATGATCCTGGGTGTTTCCAACATACAAAGTGACACGGCGTCATTTGGCCGGAGCTCAAAACAACGCCTCGAAAGCTCGATCGAGCGACAGTTCCTGCGATATTTACCGAATGCAGGGGGCGCCCGCCAAGGGCTCGTACCCCTAAAAGTTCCGGCTCCGAAATCAGGCTTTTAGCAGGTCCCGTTTCGGCTTGATCGCCTCAGATCCCGGAAAAACGCTGGACGACAGCACGCTCTCAGGCACGCCGAGATGATCCCTTGCAACGCCCTTGAAGACGCTCCGCAGATCGATGGTCGGTTTGAGATCCCGGCCTTCATAGAGCTGGGCGGGCCCCAGCCCGGGCCAGTCGGCAATAACCCGCTTGCCAGCTATCGCGCCCCCCACGAGAAACGCGACGGTGGCCGTGCCGTGGTCAGTCCCAAAGCTGCCGTTAACATGCACAGTACGGCCGAACTCCGTGACTATCATGATGACGGTATCACGCCAAGCCGGTCCCAGATTGGATTTCATTGAAGCAACCGCCTGATCCAAGCCTGCGAGCAGGTTGGCGAGTCGGCCCTCTGCCCCGCCTTCGCGCGCGTGGGTATCCCAGCCGTTAAACGACAAGGATGCGAGCCGTGGGCCACCAGAACTCGCCAGGAGACGCGCCGCTCCCGTCGCCGTTTCCACCATCGACTTCTCGCTCCCGCCCATCCCCTCGGTCTGCGCTTTCCCCATCACGCCTTCTGCGTTTTCGACGACGTCGCCGGCCTCAATGCCGGCCGCCAACGCATCGCCGAGCGGCGGATCCAAATGCCGGTAGAGTTCGAGCACACGCGCAGTGAGGTCGTCATGCGGGTGGCGGAGCGTGGTAGGCGCCCAGCCGATGATCGGCGCCGGGCCGCGAACGATTAGCGGGGCGGACGATCCCACTCCCAATATACGCGGGCCCGGCACCGGCCGCCCCGAAGGCACGGCCGCGAACAGGCGGTTGAGCCAGCCGGAATCGACGCGGCCCACCCGCTCGTAGCCACTTTCCAGCACGTCCTGTCCGTCGAAATGCGACCGCTCGCGATAGGGCGAGGCAGTGGCATGCACAACGCTCATTTCGCCGGCCGCGTACATGGAAGACAACGTCTTTAATTTCGGATGCAGCGCAAAAAATCCGTCGAGCCGCAGCGCCGGCGAGTCTCCCGACGCCGACAAGGCAATGTCTTGCCGGTGCGGCGCATAGGCTGGATCGCCGATCGGCGCCACCGCGGAAAGTCCGTCCAGTGCGCCGCGCAGGATGAGGACAATCAGGCGCGGATCGCGCGATTCCGCGGAGGCGAGGCGAGGCACGAAGGCGGATGTGAACAGCGCTCCGCCGCCCAGAAGAACAGCACGCCGCGAGAACGAGATGGGTGAGTAGATCATGACATTCACCGCCGCTGGAATTCGGGGGATGCGAACAAAATCGCAAGCCCTTGCGCCCGGCTGTCCGCCGCGGCGATCGCCGACCGCGTTTCTTTGGAGGAGATCGGCCCGAGGATTTGGCCGACGAGCATTGCCGGATCGGAGTTATCTTCCGCTCGCCGTGCGACAACCGAAGCGACGTCGAGCCGCGCGCGCATTCCGGCGGCTGAGACCCAGTGGGCGGCCGTATCGGGAAAGCCATCCGGTCCTCCGGGACTCCACGGCCGGTGGCCGAGGGTCATCAGCAAGCGGACGAGTTGTGGCCCTTCAAGCGAAATATTTGTCGCGCGCAGCATGGCCGCGAGTAATTCCTGCGGGCTGCGCAGCTTGGTTGCCGGAGCATCCCAGGCCGCTGGAGCGTCGATCAGCGCGCGGGAAACCTTCGCCAGATTGCCGTCGGTCATCTCGAACGTTTTGGCAAGATGTTCAACCAGATCGGCCGGCGGATCGTCGGCGACAAAATGGCGGACCAGTTTGGCTGCGATGAAACGGGCGGTGGCGGGATGCCGGGCAAGATCGGCAAGGACAGCCTGCCCCTGGCCCACCCCGGCCTGCGCGTAGCTCCGCGCAAGCACCTTATGCACACCGGGCTCATGCCAATTTGGATTAAAAGTGAAGTTGCCACGGCTGCCGTCCCGCTTCTCGCCGATCGTCCAGCCGGTGATGATCTTGGCGAAGGCTAGCACGTCGGCTTGGGTATAACCGCCGCCCACACCCAGAGTATGCAGCTCAAGAATTTCACGCGCCAAATTTTCATTTAAGCCGCGGCCGCGCCGGGAGCCCGCCGAAGAGTTCGGCCCAATGGAGATATGGTTGTCCAGAAACATGATCATCGAGGGGTGCTGCTCGACCGCAAGCAGCATATCGGCAAACCGCCCAAACACATGGGGCCGAATGGCTTCGCGCTCAAATGCGCCAGCGGTGCCGCGAAGTCGCGCACCCTTGGCGGCCGAAACCGCAAAGTGATTTGACCAGAACCAGACCAGACGTTCAGCAAATCCGCACTCCGCTTTCTGCGCGGCTTCATATCGTGCAACCACTTCGTCGCGATAAATTTCCTGCGAGCTGCCAAGCGCGCTTTGCTGGCGTTCCATCATGTCCTTGCCGCGCCGCGACGGTGCGCTCATGGCCGCAGCGTCCTCGGCTGGACTGGGTTCGGCGGCAAGACGCTTGCGACGTTCAACTTTATATTCGTCGCTGGCCTTAATGGCCTCGAAAGTCGAAAGTAGGCCCGGCTTCGACAAAAGGGTGGCTCGCGGCCGATTGATTTCCGCCTGAAGCGCGCCGACCGGATCGCGCTGCACGCGAGCGAGATCGCCAGGGCGCGCCCCCAGCCCAAATCTCTGCAATGCGTGCACCGATTTGTCGGAAGGAATCATGGCTGCCTCTCAAGCCCGCGGCAGTCATAACAGACTTTGTTTCAGGCTTTTTTCGGGTGTGCCACCCCGCGACTGAGCTAGGATAGTTCAGTTATTTCAATAACATCGACCCTGCAATCGTGCGGGCTGCTGCCTAGCTGTCAGCGACTGCTTTCAGCCTGGCTTCTGCTGCCATCAGCTTGGCCCGCGCGGTCTTCGCGGCATGCGGGACCGAGGCCTCCTCATAGGCTTCCAGAGCCGAGCGATAGGCCGCAACCGCCTCTTCCAGGCGGGCCGTTCCGGCCTCGAATTCGGCGAGCCGCAACCTCGCCGCTCCGAGGTTGCTTTGGGTCGCCGCCCATTGCAGCAGCCTGCGGTCGCGGGTCCGCTCCAGCAAAGCCGCTTCCAGGGCTGCGATAGCTTCTTTTAAAATAATGGGATCATTCTCCAGTTCAGCTAGTCGCAGTAAGGCAGCGCCGTATTCGTTTTGGGTCGCCGCCCATTCGATTGGCATGCGCTTGCGGGTCCGCACCTTGAGGGCGTCCCGGTAGGCCTCGACTGCCTGCTGTAAATAGGCCCTGTCCGCTTCGCGCTGACCGATCGCCGCCAGAGCCACACCCAGGCTATTTTGCAGGGCGGACCACTGCTGCGGAAAGACATGACGGTTTCTTTCCTTCAGTGCAGCGCGCAAGGCCGTTACCGCTTCATGCAGTTCAGCGGTACCCTTGCTCCGATTTCCAAGCCGCAACAGCGCGTTGCCGAGATTTTGTTGCGTGTTTGCCCACTGTGTCCGCACATGCTCGTGGCGCCTTTCTTCGAGAGCAGCACGGAAAGCAACGATCGCCTGCTGCAGCCGCGCCGTGTCCTTGGACTGATCGCTGGATAGCAACAAGGCACGTCCAAGCTCGTGCTGGAGCCTAGCCCAATCGCGCGGCACTCGTTCTCGCGTCCATTCGGTTAGAGCGGCCTGGAAGGCGATCACGGCTTCTTCCAGTCGGACCGTTTGCTTTTGCGCTCCAAGGCTGGCGAGCGCCGAACCCAGATTAGCCTGCGTCGCAGCCCACTGCATCGGCGCTCGCTCCCGCGTTCTTTCGGACAGCGCTTCATTGAAAGCCACGATTGCCTGCCGCAAGGTCGCGGCGTCCTGTTCCCTCTCCCCAATGACCCAAAGCACACTGCCGAGAGCATCCTGTACGCTCGCCCATGCCAGTGGCTCGTGTTCACGGCTAAAGTCCTTCAACGCGTCTTGATAGGTCCGCACGGCCGTTTTCAGATCTTCATTTGATCCGACCTGTTCCCCGAATATCCGGTACAGAAAAGCGCGGTTGGCAAGCGTCAAGCCGCGAACCTGCGGCGAGGTTGCCGTGACCGGACCTAACCGGGCAATCATTTTCCTCAGTATAGCGATGCGCAGATCGTCGCCCATGTGGACGGCCTGCGAGATAGTCACGAAAAGCCGTGCCGCAAAAACGTGACGCGCGCGGGCGCGGAAGAAGACGGGCAGATTATTCTTCTCGAATTGCGCATAGGTGATCCGGCTCTTGCTGTCGTTGATCACTAGACGGAGCAAGGGCTCGCTCCTGGGGTCGGGCTGCCGCACAACGAGAACATCGCATTGATGATCGTGCAAGAGTTGCTGCGCCTGCGCGCGTAGCTGGCTGAGGAGTTCGAATGACTCCTCTTCGCTCCAAGCAAACGCCTTGGCTTCCGATACAATGTCGGCGGCGTGCCCAAACGCCTGTTTGATCGAACGGCGGAGCAGGAATCCAAAGAAGAGGGATCGGGCATCTTTGCCAAGCGGCGCAAGCAGAACGCGTATTCTTCGCCCGGCCGCTGTCTCGATTTCTTCGTGTAAAAGGTTGCGCAACACCCCTTTGGGGTCGAGGCGATGCAGCCATTCGTTCCGCAGTCCCGCCGTCCACTGGTAGAACGCAACCCACTTCAGCTTGTTCATTCATTTTTCCGTCGACGGTGGTCCTCGCTAGGAGGCAGGCGGACGATAGCCGTCACGAGAGGGCTGATCAATCCAGCGGGTAGTGCTATTTCGCCGGTGGGACATAGCCGGCTACGGAATCGCCTTATCGGCCTAGCGTGGCGCCTCCGGAAAATGGTACGCAAGCGTGGATTAGGTTCCCCCGGCTCGCTTCGATAAGACAACGCGTCGCGATATCGAGCGTGGCCACAGGAAATCGGTTGGCTTACCTCGGAATGAGCGCGAGAGAACCTGCGCTGCATTATTCGGCCGCGTTTGTCACCGGCGCCAAATATTGGGCGCGCGCCAGCTCTGCAAAATACCCGTTCTTGGCGACCAGTTCATCGAAAGTGCCCGCCTCCACAATTCTTCCCTCAGCAAACATCAGGATCCAGTCTGCCTTGCGGATGGTGGCGAGGCGGTGGGCGATCACAAAGGTAGTCCGGTCTTTCATCACGGCTTCCAGTGCCGCGAGAAGTTGGCTTTCGGTTTTAGCATCCAGCGCGCTGGTAGCTTCATCAAGAATGAGAATCGGCGGGTCTTTGAGCAGAGCACGCGCGATGGAAAGCCGCTGCCGCTCACCACCGGAAAGCATGCGCCCGCGCTCGCCGACCCGCGCTTCGAAACCGTCGGGGGCGGCGTCGATGAAACCGATAGCCTGCGCCCGCGTTGCGGCGTCGCGAAGCTCGGCATCGCTCGCATCGGGTTTGCCGATACGCAAGTTGTCGGCGATCGAGCGATTGAACAAAAGGCCTTCCTGGAACACCACGCCAATGTTTCGGCGCAGCGCTGCTATCTTCATGTCCCGGGTGTTGATGCCGTCGATCAGGATGCTTCCGGACTGCGGGTCAAAAGCCCGGTGCAACAGCGCGAGTGCGGTCGATTTTCCGGCACCTGTGGAACCCACCATGGCGACCGTTTGTCCCGGCTTGGCAGTAAAATCCAGATCGATAACCGCCGGCCGGCGCCCGTCATAGGAGAAGGTCACCTTCCTGAACTCAACCAAGCCGCGCACTCGTCCGGGATCTGCCGCGTTAGGCTTGTCGCGCATGCCCGGGGTCGCATCCATCACCTCAAAGAATTCTTGCAACCGAGGTGCCTCGGTGAAAATACGGTTGGTGAACGACACGGCGTCCTGCAGCCGCTGGATCAGCATGGTGGCAAAGGCCATGAATGTAACGATCTCACCGACAGTTGCCAGGCCGCGGAAATGCAGCAGCGCGCCTACGATGATAATCGACAAAATCGTAATGGTAGTGGAGGCGCGCGTGAGCACTGAAATGACCGCCCACCACGATAGCACCGGGATTTGCGCCGCCAACAATTTGTCGATGATGTGCTTGAGGCCGCGCACCTCCGCTTCGACCCGGCCAAAGCTATGCACCAGTGCCACATTTCCGAGCGTATCGGACGCGCGCTCCGCGAGTTCCGAATAATGTGTCTCCACCCGCCCCTGCAACTCCTCGGTTTTCCGCATTACGAAAACCGTCAGCACGGCAAATATGGCGCAGAGCGCGATGAGCAGTAGCGCGAGCCGCCAGTTCATGAAGACGGACAACGGCAGCAGCACGAAGAATGAGACAAAACCCGACAGATGATCGCGGAAAAAACCGACCCATAGACCCCAAAGGGAATCCGTGCCTTGCAGCATGATCTTCATCAGCCGGCCGGAATGTCGCGTGCCGTGGAAGGCCAGCGGCAGTTGCAGCACGTGTTCGAAATAGTCGCTGAGCATGCAGTGGCGTTGCCGATGCGCCAGCCGATCCGCGTAGAGCGCTACGAGCGTGCCGCAAATGATGGTAAAAAGCCCAAACGCTACCCACAGGCTCAAGAGCATTATGAGTCGTGGCCAGACTTCGGCGTCGCTTCCCGAAGCGCCAGTCAGCGTATCGATCACGCGTCCGAACAGCACGGGTTCGGCAAACTGCGCCGCCGCGAGTGCGAGATTAGCGATCGCGAGGATCCAAGCGAGCCGCGCCTCGCGATGCAGCGCTCCCAGCACCCGAAGATAGATGCGGACCAGTTTCATCTATGCCGCCTCCGCCCTGCCCCGTTTCTTTTTACGGCGCAAGCGCCATTTCCAGCGCGAGCGGCGGCGACGCGGCGCCAAAATGTTAATGTCGCGCACCAGGCGGGCGCCGTCCTTTCGTGCCTCCATGACCAGCTTGCGGTCATGGAACGCCTCAAGCTCCGGCCGGTGACCGACGCTGAGCACGGTCGCTTTCTCCAGATACTTTCGCAGCAGAGCCATCAGCTTATCCTGGCTGGGAGGATCAAGCGCGGAAGTCGCCTCGTCAAGAACCACGATATCCGGCTCCTGCAGGATCAGCCGCGCGAAAGCCAACCGCTGCTTTTCGCCGCCTGACAGGATCTGCTCCCAAGGCTCGTCATCATCCAGCCGGCCTACAAAACTCTTCAGACCCACCTGTTCCATCACCTTCGCAACTTTGTCGTGCTGGAACTCGTCTTCCGGCGACGGGTAACTCACCGCGCGCCGCAGCGTACCAACCGGCAGGTAGGGACGCTGCGGGAGCAGGAATAACTTTGAACCCTTGTGATATTGAATTTCGCCGCCGCCCCAGGGCCACAGCCCAGCGAGCGCGCGTACCAGGGAGCTCTTGCCGGTTCCCAATTCGCCGACCACCAGCACCTTTTCGCCCGGCTGGATGCTGACGTCGGTTTCATTGATCACCTGCGTGCCGTCGTCGAGTGTCACGGAGACGTCGCGGAGTCGAAGCGCGGCTTTGCCCTTGTCAGAGCGCTGGATATGTCCAACGCCGGATTCTTCCGCGCGTTCGAGCGAGTCGAGTGAAACCAGCAGCGAGCCTACGCGCCGGGCCGACGCGGTCCAGTCCGCAAAGCGCGGGTAATTGTCCACCAGCCAACTGAAAGCCGTCTGCACAATCACGAAGGCTGAGGCGGCCTGCATGACTTCGCCCAATGACATGCTGCCAGCCAAGAATTTCGGTGCGCATAGCAACACCGGAATCACCGGCGCGAGCTGCCCACTGCCCTGGGAGACGACGGTGGTGCGCATATGCTGAACCGCAAGATCGCGCCAGGCGCGCAGCACTTTGTTGAGAGCCTTGTCGAGGCCGGCGCGCTCTTCATCCTCGCCACCAAGCAGTGCGATGCTTTCGCCGTTCTCGCGCAACCGCGTCAGCACGTAGCGGTATTCGGCTTCCGACTGGTTCTTGGCTTCCGCCACTGACACGAAGCGGCGGCCGATGATCACCATCGAGCCGCTCGCAATCACCGCATAGACGACGGCACCGATGACGAGAAACCCCGGTATCGTGATTTCGCTGCCGCCAAGCGTAATGGTGAGTGCGCCGCCAATAGTCCACAACACGACGATAAACGTCAGCGCGGAAAGCACCGCCTGGAAAAATCCGGCGGCGAAATCGACCGGTGCATCGGTGCCGACGCGCAAATCCTCGGCGATGCGATATTCCGGATTACCATGATCGCCGCGGATTAGATTGAGTTGGAAATAGCGGCCATTGGCCAACCAGTAGTCTACTACCTTGTGGGTAAGCCACAAACGCCAGGAGCGCTGTGTCGCCATCCGAAGATTGACCGCAAATACACCGAGAAAAACACTGGCCGCGGCTAACAGGGGGAAGACAAGGCCTTGATTGATGGCGGCGGCGGTATCACGGTTTTCCAGCGCGTCGAAAAAATGCCGGTTCCAGACGTTCAGTCCGTATTGCACACCGATGTTGACGATAATGACGGCGGCAAGCCCGATGGAAAGCATCCAGGCGCGCCGCGTGCTCCAAAAGCTCAACCCGCTGAGCCAAAAGCGCCGGAACAAATAGCGGCGCTCATATGCCTTTGCCTCCGCCTCCGAAAGCTGTCGATTCGACTGGGTTTCGCGCGCCTGGGGCATCTGCCGCTACCTCACAGGACATCAATAGCAGTACTAAACGTATACGCTTCCGCTTCGGTTCCACCTGTGTTTTCGGATGGTTAGCCGTTTCGTACGCAAGATGCCGGCGCGGCGAAAGAAAGCTGGCAACTGTTTGGTTTCTTCCCGACTTAAGGTCGTAGGACATTCATTTGAGGCCAGCGCGCCATGCCGAAACTCAACATTCGCAAGGAAATGCCCGGCGTTGAGCTGACGCGCGAGCAGTTTTCACAGCGTATGCAGCAACAGTTCTCCGACCCCGCCTTCGACGGCATCCGAAGGGATGTCGATAGGATTATCGAAGCCGCCTGGCAGGGCTACAGCAACAACCGGAAGGCGCCGCACACCCAGCCCGCCGGTCCCGGCTATGCTGATGCTAACTATCAGTTGTCGGTCGAATGGATCGAGGCCAGCCGCAGGATAAAAGACGCAGAGCGGAGGCAGAAAGATCCAGCTTCACCTTCGCGCATCCTGCTGATCAATGGTGCCGCCCGCAGCGAGCATAGTTGTCCGGGCGAAACCTCTAAGACTTGGCGCCTTGCGGCCCTTGCGCACGAGGTTTTCGAGCGGGAGAAAGGCTTGGAAATCGAGCTATTGGATTTAAGTCGGGTGGTTTCCGAATACGGCCGCCGCATCTTTCCATGCAAGACCTGCGTCTCCACGGCGATGCCGCTCTGTCATTGGCCCTGCTCCTGCTATCCCAACCATGCGCTAGGGCAGGTGCAAGATTGGATGAACGACATCTATCCGATGTGGGCGGCGGCGCATGGCATCATGATTGTCTCCCCGGTCAACTGGTATAATCCGTCGAGCGTATTGAAGCTGATGATCGACCGTCTGGTCTGCGCCGACGGCGGCAACCCGGACCCGACATCCACGCAGGGTAAGAAACCGGAATTGGCGAAGAAACTGGAGCTGGATGGCTGGCATTATCCACGTCATCTGGCCGGCAGAGTATTTTCCCTGGTGGTGCATGGCGATGCCACCGGCGCGCGCGCGGTGAGAACCGGTCTGGCCAGTTGGCTCGCCGACATGGGCCTGATCGAGGCGGGGCATTTATCGCAACTGGGTACCTATATAGGATACATGGAGCCCTATGCGACAAGCCACGACGCGCTTGACAAGGATACGGCTGTGCAGGAAGAGACGCGCAATGCCGCGCGCTCGCTGCTGCAGGCGGTCAATCAGCTCCGGCGCGGCGAAATGAAAATGCCCGACGATAATTTACACGATCCGCGACCGAAATGACTTCGCCGGAGCGCTTATGAAATCTTCTTCTTGGCGGGATATTCCGGTGTCGGCGGCGGACCCCAGGTGAGCCGCGCGGCTTCAAAATCGGTCCAGATTTTCGGCCGCTGCGGCCGATCCTTGTGCCACGGACGCGGCTCGAAATAACCGAGCGCTTCGCTCTTCATCTGATCGAGTTCGGCATAAAACTCAACGACCCGCCGATCCGGATCGAAATGATAGACGAAGATATTGTGCCCGATGCCGTGGCGGCCCGGCCCCCAGATGATCCGCACGTCCTTCTGACCGAGATGATCGCAGGCGCTTTGGACATGCGCCCAGTCCTTCAGCTCGAAGGCGAAGTGATGCATGCGCTGCTCGTCGCCGGTGAGGAAATTCACCGTGTGATGGTCGGGTCCGCAGCGCAGAAAGGCGAAGAAATCCCCAGCCCAGTCGGAAACCCGGAATCCCAACACGCTGGTGTAGAAATCCACCATCTGCTTGGCGTCGCGCACCACGAAGGCGACATGGCCGATCTTGATCGGCGCTGCCCCGACTCTGTCGCAACGGGACAGCAGCTTGCTTTCCGAGAAAAGCTCGATGCGCGTTCCGTTCGGATCATCGAAGACCGCGGCATTTTCGATTCCACCGCTGATATTGGTGCGGGCCTCGCTCCGGATGCCGCGGTCCTGCAATTCCTTGCGGCCGCGAGCCATTTCGAAATCCGCATCCACCTGGAACGATACAGCGGTGGTCCGCTCGCGCGGCCCGCGCTCCAGTACCAAGGCTTCCTCTCCCAAATGAGTGGCCAGGATAGCGCGGTCCTTTTCCTGCGCTGCGACGGTGAGGCCGACGATTCTAGTGTAATGATCGATCTGCTTCTCAATGTCGGGCGTCTCGAAAGTGACATGCCCGAGCCGACTTACTGGTATCAATGTGGCCTCCCCTCGTTCGCGCGCGGGGCAACATTACAGTAGTTTTTCCTGACACGGCGAGTGCTCCCGACCTAAGCCACGCGTCAAAAAAGCCGCCGGAGGAACTTCGGCGGCTATTGCCTGAAACCCACGATCAGATGAGCACGATTGGACTCCGGCATAATTTCGCCTTCAGCCTTCACCGTGACGGTGTAGGTTCCGGCCTCCGTGATATGCTCGGGGGGTATCGTCGCTTCGAGTTCGGTTTTGGAGATGTACTTTGTCGGCAGTTCGATGGAGTTGAAATTGAACAGGCTGCCGAATTCCCGTTTCAGCATGACACGATGAAACGGCCACATCCCGTCGCCTTTCACGCGGATGGTCGTCGGCTCGGATTGCAAGGTCGAGAAGGGTGAAATCTCAAGATCCGCGGGCTGTGACTGGTAGGCGTAGAAGGACGGGATCGGATTCTTGTAGCCGGTGAAGGTGGGGTCGATCACTTTGCCGTCCTTAACAACCAGTTTGACGTTGGTTGTCGTCCAGATATCCTGCAACGGATCGCCCGCGACAAGGGAAAGGTCCGCGACTTTGCCGACCTCGACGCTGCCGTAGTCCTTGTCCTTGCGGAAGGCCTTGGCGACGTTCAGCGTGGCGGACACAATCGACATCATATTCGGCACCCCGGCCTCGACATCCATCGCCATGGCCTGATGCATCAGAAGCGCGGCCATGCCGCGCGGCGGATCGGAGCCTTCCTTGAGCCTGCCGCCGGCCTCGACGAAGCGGCGCGTGAACTCATATGACTTTTCCAATCCGAGCTTGGCCAGGTCGAGCTCTTCGCGCGAGTAGCGCTTGAACAGCTTGTTGTAGGCGTTGTCCGTGATGGCACGCACCGATGCGGGCAAACCATTCTTCGGATTGTCCAGGATCTCTTTTTCCTTCTCGCGGAAGCGCTCGGCGTAGGAAGACAATGGCCGGACGATCTTGGCAAGCGTCGGCGTCCAGGCAGTCTGGTTTTGTACCATCACATCGATGATGGGCTGGTAATTCTCGGTCTGGTAATAGCCGCAGACCGTTTCTTGATCGATCAGGCCTTGCAGACGATCGTTGTGCAACCTCATCCGCGACGGCGGATAAAGAATGGTGCTGTTCCCAATCGACCAGATGTGCTCGATGGCATCGACGCCCGCATTCGAGGACTGGATAGCGTCCACGCTGTGGGTGGTCACCCCCATGCCGAGGCTATGCGCCTCGTCGGCGACGACTTTCACCAGGTCGAATTCCAGAAACTCGTTGAGCTTGATCTGGTCGCAGCCCAGTTCCTTCTTTCTACGCACCGCCTGACGCGCCTCTTCGGCGTTCCTTACGGTGATGTTGCCGCGGCTGGTCCGGCTGTCGGACGCCCCCTCGGGAATAGCGCGCTCGCCGCCGATCGCCCGGCCCGCCACGAAAATGCGCGGCCCGCGGATCTTGCCGAGCTCGGTTCCCCGCTTCTGTGCCAGATTCCAGGGCCCGTCCTGGAAGGTGTTGATGGAGAAGACGCTGGTGATGCCGAGATGGAGGTAGAGTTCGCCGTGGAAGTCTTCTAAATGGCCATGCCCATCCATGAAGCCCGGCATAACGGTCAGCCCGGCGGCGTCGATCACCTCGGCGTCGGGCGGGATCGGGACGGCCCCCGCCGCGCCGACCGCCTTGAACCTGCCGCCCTCGATCAGGACGACGGAATTTTCGACCGGCTGACGGCCGGTGCCGTCGATCAGCTTGCCGCCCTTAATCGCCAAAACTTTACCCGGCATATTTTTGATTTCTCCGCGCCATGTTCCCAAACAACCAATCGTAGCCGCTCGCAAGTAGCGGCGGTATCCATGTTCCTGGAACAATGGTGTTTCCGCGAGCGATGGATTGTCGCGGCAGCGGCCAACACCGGCGGGGTCCGCTGTTCTCCCGCTGCACGGCTGAGCTAACCCCTTGGCGTGTTTCGTTATTTGGGCTTGTTATGCTAACTGTCTCCGGTGAAGGCGGCTAGCCGAATGGGAGTTCGGAAAAAATGTCTTCGATGCCCACGCTCAGAGACTTAAACAAGCTCAATACGTTTGTACGCGTGGCCGAACGGCGTAGCTTCACCCAGGCCGCCCGCGACTTGCGCACGACCCCCTCCGTTGTCAGCAAGCACATGAGCGAACTCGAAGATGCGCTCGGATTTTCCTTGCTCAACCGTTCACCGCACGGCGTGACGCTGACCGAGGCCGGCAAGCACCTCTTTGGAAACTGTCTGCAGCTGCTCGAAAATCTCGACGACTTTGTTACCGAGACGCGCAACGTTCAGACCGGTCCCTACGGATCGCTCCGCATCCATGCGACCACGAGTTACGCCCGCTGGATACTCGCGCCGCTGATGCCGGGTTTCATCCGCCGGTATCCTCAGCTTCGTGTTGACCTCATTACGGAGTCCCGTTCCCGCGATCCGATCGAGGACGGATGCGATGTGATTGTGGCGAATAGCAAGCCGGCGGCACCCGGCCTGGTGGAGCGGGATATCGGACCGATCCGGCACGTTGTCTGCGCGTCACCGGGTTATTTCCGCCGACATGGCAAGCCGGGCGAGCCGCAGGACCTGCGAGCGCATAATTGTTTGGCCAATTCGTCTTTTTCGCCGAGAAAATGGCTGTTTAAGAAAGGCTCGCGGGAAATCATGGTTGAGGTGAAGGGTTCATTCTCCTCAAACAGCTCCGCGATTTTGACTCAGGCCGCGCTTGATGGCGTCGGGATCATCAAGGTTCCGCGCTATAGCGTGCGGACCGAACTGGCGAAGGGAAAGCTCAAGCCGATCTTTGAGGACATTACGCATTCGCAGGAACGCATGCGGGCCTACTATTCCAAGACTAAATATCTGCCCGCCAAGACCATCGCCTTCATCGATCTTCTGCAAACCGCGATGAAGTCGCAGGATTGACCGCTACGGGCATTCAAACTCTCAAGGAAACGCCGCGTTAGCCTCCTTGGTCAACTCATTTAGCGAATCGCGGAGCATTTTTTCGTCGATGTCATAGGTGATGAACACCATCCGCGTGCGGCGGTCGCTGCTTGGCCAGCTCTTGAGCGCGACCGGCGGATAGATGACGTGTTGCACGCCGTGCACGACGATCGGGCCCTGCATGCCGGCGACGTTGATGATGCCCTTGAAGCGCAGAAGATCGGGCCCTTTGAACTGGAGCAGTGATCTCAGCCAGCGATCAAGCGCCTCGCCAGGGACCGGCTCGTCCACAACCAGGCTCACTGCCCTGATGTGATCGTCGTGCCGATTGACGTCATTGCCGGCATGTTCGCCGTCATGCGCGTGCCCATGATGGCGGTGGCCGTGCTGCGCCTGCGCATATTTTTCTTCCTGCAGCCAGCGCTGCACGTCGATGCTCTTGGTCGCCAGATTATAGAGGCCGACGTCGAACAGCTGACCCGGATCGACCTTGCCGCCACTGATGCGCTGGATCGGCGCCGCCGGATTGAGTCCGCGCAAGCGGTGCTCCATCGCCTGAGATTCGTCCTGCTCAACAAGATCCGTCTTGGTCAGCAGAATCCGGTCGGCAACCGCCGCCTGCTTGACCGCCTCGATATGCCGGTCGAGGGTCGCGCCTCCAGCCACGGCATCCACAGTGGCAATGACCCCGTCGAGTTGAAATCGGCTCATCACCAGCCCGTCGGTCATGATCGCCTGCAGGATCGGCGCTGGATCCGCGAGCCCGGTCGTTTCGATGACCACCCGATCGAATGCCGGAATTTCTGAGCGCGAGCGCTTTGAAAACAAGGTCTGTAGCGTTTCGATGAGATCGCCGCGGATGGTGCAGCACAAGCATCCGCTCTGGAGCAGAACCAGATCATCGGTCGCGCTTTCGACCAGTTCATGGTCGAGGCCGATTTCCCCGAACTCGTTGACGATCACCATGACATTCGCCATGGCGGGCTGCCGCAGCAGGTAATTGAGCACCGTGGTCTTGCCGCTGCCAAGGAAGCCGGTCAGCAAGGAGATCGGTATCTTTTGCGCGGACGCTTTGCCGGATTCCACTCGAAAACTCCAATAGGCGCGCCACTGTCTGCCGCCGACTTCTTAGAGGACTGGGGTTGGACCACCACCCCGGTACTTTCCCTCTCCGGGCATGCTGCCGGCGGCCGTAAGGCGCCGCTTGGCCTCTTCCAGCCGCTCCGCGTCGAGCGGCCCATTGGCCGCGTAATCGACGTCGGCAAGGAGGTGCGCTTCGTCGGTCGTGGCGACAAGCGCAACGTCGACGTTGTCGTTCGAGAGCACGAAGCGAATCATGAACTCGATCGGTGACATACCGTCCAGCAAGTCATCGAGCTTCGCCGTTTCCCAGATATCACGTGCCTCGCCATCCGCCGTTCCGATCGGCCGGGTAGACCAATTCTTGGCCGGCGCGCCGCGGCCCGTAACGCCGCGGCAAACGACGGCCTTGCCGGAACGCCGCAGTGCGGCAATCGCATCTTCGTTATGCCGTTGCAGGGCGGAATACGGCACCTGCACGACGGAGAAATAATCCACGTCGATGTAGTCTGCCAATGTTGGCAGTCGTGATGAGATCCCAAGCTGGCGCACCTTGCCCTGCTTTTTCGCCTCGAGCATGGCTTCGATCACGCCGCCGTCTTCCAATTGCTTGCGTGTAGGCCTGCCGTGGACCTGCACCACGTCGAGATGGTCGGTTCGCAGACGGCGCAGGCTTTGCTCAATCCCGGCCATGACGTTTTCACCGGTGAAGGTGTGAGACTCGCCGTGGTGCCTTTCCACGCCCTCGACACCGACTTGGCAGCCGCACTTCGTGGCCAGAACCACGTCCGCCCGCCGGTGCTCCATAACTTTGCCGATCAGCCGCTCGCTCAGGCCGTAATCGATCGAGGTGTCGATATAATTGATGCCCGCATCAATCACGCGGTTAATGAATTTGATCGCCTGCTGCTCGCTCAGATCCCGCGCTAACGGCGCACCGGCCAGCTCCATGCCGCCGTAACCGAGGCGGCTGACGACGAAGCCGGTCTTGCCCATCCGCCGTGCCCCACCGGCCAGCGCCGTTGTACTCACAGTCTCCATTCCACTGCTCCCTGAGGCGCCTGCATCGACGCCGATTATTGTGATCGCAGCATTTCCCTGATGCTACGCCGGGCCTCTTCTTTGGTCGTGACGGTAAAGTCATACAGATAAGGATCGAAGTAGTTGACGCCCGGTTGGGGAATGACCTCGGACGGCATGAAACTCGATGCATCGATATCGGTGCGGACCGGCACCATGTTGAGCGCCCGCGCATATATTTCCGAGCCTTCCTTCGACGCCATCCAGTTGACGAAAACCCGAGCCGCGTTCGGATGCGGAGCATTGCCATAAAGCGCGACCTGATTGCCGCCTGACAGCGAACCCGGCATGTCTTCCAAGCCATGCATCGAATTGACGGGCAGGCCTTCCTGGCGCAGCCGTTGAAGCTCGCCATCCTCCGCGCCAAAAGCGACATGATAGGTGCCGCGCGCGAGCCAATCAGTTAGTTGACGCCGTTCACGGCTGAAGGTGGTCTGTTGATCGATCAACAGCTTCTTGACGAAATCCGCGCCGAAGATGGCGTAGAGATTGGCGGCTTGGTTTGCGCCCGTACCCGCGACGGTCGGATCCATAAAAGCAACCTTTCCCTTCCATCTCGGATTGAGCAGGTCCTGCCATCTTGCGCAGTTCGCCCGCCTTGACCTCCTTGGTATTGATCCAGAAGGCCTCATTCACC
Source organism: uncultured Alphaproteobacteria bacterium (assembly GCA_963731585.1). Classification (GTDB taxonomy): domain Bacteria; phylum Pseudomonadota; class Alphaproteobacteria; order Rhizobiales; family Xanthobacteraceae; genus CANKHA01. The sequence goes on along the minus strand of CAVSWC010000013.1, from coordinate 637,152 downwards.
GTGCTGAAGAGGCGGAGCACATATTGCTCTTCGGGATCTACGAACCAGATGCTTCCTCGCTTCCAATTCTTGCCCTCGGTGACTTCCGGCAGGATGAGTTCCGGCCGAAGCGGCGCCAGCATTTTTTCCCGCAGCATAACCGTGAACATCGTATTGCTGCCCGCGAGCGCGGCATCCGCGGTATAGATTTCGGCGGCGCGCTCGGAACGCATCTTGTTGGCGGAATCCGACCCGCGTGCGCTCTGATATTCCATCGTAATGCCGTAGCGTTTCTTAAAGGCTTCCGGCAGGAGTTTGCGAACCTGCGCGTCCGGCGGGCCGGTGACGACGACTTTGCCCTCCTGGCGTGCCGCCTTCAGCGTGTCGTCCCATTTTTTCTGCCAATCGGGGACTGACTGGGCCTGGGCGACGCTGGGCGCCAGCACCGCAACCAATAACGCAGCAATGGCATTTTTCATTTTTCTGTTATTTCCTCCCGTTTGTTCTTTTTAGGCAGATTTCTTCGCTGCTATCGGGGGCATGCGGCAGGTAACGCCGTTCTTTGCGAGGGCCGCTTCGAACATCCGGCGAATGGCCGGATCTTCCTGTTCGTATTCGATCTGGCTCCCGCCCTGCTCGGTGCTCTGATCCACCCCGAAATGCTTCAAACCAAAGGGACGCACATGCTTGCGTCCGCCGGGCTTGATCGCGAGGTAGCGCGCGGGCGTCGCCCCGGTATTGAAGTGCTGGTGGAACCATTGTTCCGGCGGCACCACCACACTTCCATCGTGCCAGTCATAGCGCTTCGGTGCTTCGCCCTCCGGCCACATCAACGAATAGCCTTCGCCGCCGATGATGACGACAAACGCGCCGGCCCCGTGCCGGTGAGCCTTCTTGTAGGTGCCGACCGGAAATTCCGAGATGTGCGCGCTCATGCAATTGTCGGAAAGCTCGATCATGATATTGCCGCCGCCGGCGCCGCGTTCTTTCCAGGCAAATACTTCGAGCTCGCGCACGTCAGGAATGAAGTTGCTCTCCCAGACCGGCCGGTTCTTCGCCATCCATGGCTTGCCCTTGCCGGAGAAACTATCGGCATCGGGATCGAAGCGGCTTTTGAACGGAAATGGATTGTTGAAGACAAAATCGAGATCGCGGAACGTGTTCATGATCGGCGGCGCGGACGTGACGCCCAGGAGACGGGCCGGCCGTTCGCCGCTGCCATTGAAATGCTGTCGCCAGGTATTAAGCGGCGGGGAGAACAGGCTTCCGGGGCCCCACTCGAAGGTGACCTTCTTGTTTTCGTCGTTCCAGACCGACGTAGAGCCATGACCTTCGAGGACGAAGATCACTTCCTCAAACATCAGGCGTTGTGGCTTGAGGTTTTGTCCTGCCGCAATCTCGACGAGATAGCCGTCGTTGACATCGCCACAGCCGACCAGATTGAGGATGGCGCCATTGCCTCCCTTCGCCGCCCAAGGCGCGAGCTTCTCATCGCGCAAATCCTCGATATAGAAGTCGCGAATGACCGGGATATTCTGCGCTTCGACCCACTGCTCGTAGAGCGGCTTGTTGCTGTAGAGAGGCCTGACGTCTGCTTCAAATTTCTGCTGATCCATTCGTATTCCCTAGACTGCACTAAGATGTCCGGCTTGTTAGCTCGCACCCGAGGCGCACATTGCTCAGGGGTCCCGCCGAAGGAGCAAACTACCCGCCTTAAGCGCGCCAGACAACTTGTCTGCTTCCCACCTGGCATTCCGACTGCTCATTTAAGGATGTACGTCTTCAGTGAACCAGTCGGTCGGGAGCTCGTGGCCCATGCCGCGCTCCCTGGCCTTGCGATAGACAACCGAGCCTGCGGCGGCGAACTGGTATCCAAGGCCGAGGTAGTTGAGGAAACAGGTGACATCCTGCTCTTTCTCCCGGCCCATTATTTTCCCGGCAATCAGGTCGGGCAGCGTAGGAAATTTGAAATCACGGTCGCCGGCGTCCGGCCAGCGCTTGGCCTCGGCATCGAGGACGGCCTCCGGCAGGTCCGTGCTCAATTCGACGATCGGCCGGTTGTCACGGGCATGAATGATGACCCGATCCGCCCGCTTTATCGCAGGTGGATCGACCTCGGGCTTCTTGATAGAGCTCAAATGGATGCCTGGCCTGATCCAGCTTTCGAAAAAGACCGCATCCTCGCTGTTGGTGGCGCACATGACGATGTCGGCTCCCGCAATCGCGGTCTCCGGTTGATCGACCGGGATCACTTCGGTGTTCAGCACGGCACTCATTTCTTTGCAAAAAGCTTCACGCCGCTCGCGGCGGGGGCTGAAGCAGCGGATCGACTCGATATCGCGCACCGCGCAGGCCGCCATGAGCTGCGTGCCGGCCTGCCAGCCCGAACCAAGCAGGCCGATGTTTTTGGCGTCGCGGCGAGCCAGGTATTTGACGCCGAGTCCGCTGGTGGCCCCAACGCGAATTCGCTGCATCACCCCATCCGGCATGATGGCCAGGGGCTCGCCGTTCTCGGTGGAAAACAGCAGTACCAATCCGACGTAGCGGCCGTTCGGCGCCGCCGGCACTTTCACGCGCCGGACGCTGTTGCCGACCTTCGGCATCGTTATGATGTCGGAATCGATACGGACGGCGCTGATTCCGAACTTCGGAATCACGCCATCCATCGATTTGAGGCTGTAATGCGCATCCGGCCGTGCCGTGGCCGTCAGGCAGTCCGACCGGGTGCGCGCGAGACCGCGGCCGGCCGCCAATTCCACATAAGCGACTTCCAGCGCGTCAATGCATTCACGCATCGTCAGCAGCTCTTCGACATCCTTGTTGGACAGGATCAACGTCATGTTAGTTCGCTCTGATTGTGGTTGGGCAATTCCGGCTCGGACGTCAGATTACCGAACTCTTCGCAACGAATAAGTGGTTTTTGCAATCCGGGTATGCGGGAGACTGACCTTGGCTTTTTCTGGGTGAACCATTCCCACAAGCGTGCGTTTAGGTAGGTTCCGACACGGAGGTTTCGATGAAAAGTTACAGGTGGCTGACAATTTTGCTCGGCCTGCTCGCCGCCGCCAGCCTGGCTCATGCCGCTGACGAACCTGACCTGATTTTTAAGCGCTCGACCGTATTCAAATGGATTTCGCCCAACGACAAGCTGGCAACCTACGGGCTGGACGACCCTGAGGTGGAAGGCGTCGCTTGTCACTTCACGGTCCCGGAAAGGGGCGGCTTCAAAGGCTGGATCGGCGTAGCGGAGGAAGTGTCCGATATATCTCTCGCCTGCCGCCAGATTGGGCCGATACGCTTTAAAGCCAAGTTCGAGCAGGGCGAGGATATGTTCAAGCAACGGCGATCCCTATTCTTCAAGAAAATGCAGATCGTGCGTGGCTGCGACGCCAAGCGAAACGTCCTGGTCTATATGGTCTATTCCGACCGGATAATCGAAGGGTCCCCGAAGAATTCGACCTCTTCGGTCCCCATCATGCCCTGGGGCGCAAGCGACCAGCTGCAACGCTGCGCGGATTTCGTCGAGCGCTGAGAACGAAGGCCATACGTGTACGCCCGGTTGTGGGGCTCTCCCCTACTCGGCGGCTTCCGCTTTCGCCCTTTCCTTCGCGATCACCGCGTCCATGTCGGATTTTGCGCCACTCTTCTTCAGCGCTTCCTCGAACATCTGCCGGATCTTGGGATCCTCATCCTCGTATTCGATCTGATCACCGCCGTCCTTGATGCTTTTTTCCTGGCTCATGTTGGTGTCTTTGCCCCAGGGCCGGCCGAATTTCGAGCCGCCCGCGCGAATGGCGAGGTAGCGGGCCGGCTTGGCGCCGGTGTTAAAATGCTGGTGAAACCAGCGCTCCGGCGGAACGATGATGGTGCCGTCGTGCCAATCGAAGCGCTTCGGTTCTTCGCCCTCCGGCCACATCAGTGAATAGCCTTCGCCACCGATGATAACGACATGCGCGCCCGGGCCGTGGCGATGTGCCTTTTTGTAGGTGCCGACCGGAAATTCCGAGATGTGCACAGCCATGGCATTCTCGCCAAGCTCGATCTGAATGTTGCTGCCGCCCGCCCCCCGCTTTTTCGAGGCGAACAATTCGAGCTTGCGCACGTCGGAAACAACGTTGGTGTCCCAAACGCGCCGTCCCCTTCGTTCATAGGCCACGCCCGCCCCGGAAAAGCTTTCCGCCTCCGCGTCGAAGCGATCGTTGAACGTGTAATGATTATTGAAGATGAAATTCATGTCGCGGAACATGCTCATCACCGGCGGCGCCGAGGTCACCGCAAGCAATCGCGCCGGCTTCGTGCCGCTGGCATTGAAATGCTGCCGCCAAGTGTTGAGCGGCGGCGCAAAGATAGTCCCCGGTCCCCATTCGAAGGTGACCTTCTTGTTCTCGTCGTTCCAGATGGAGGTCGAGCCGTTGCCTGCAACGACGAAGATGGTTTCTTCATACATCATACGCAGCGGCTTCAGCGTCCCGCCGGGCGGTATCTCTGATAGATACGCTTCGTTGATCTCGCCGGTGCCGATCAGGTTGATGATCGCGCCGTTTCCACCGCGCCATTCCCACGGCTGCAGCGGCAACCGTTCTCAGGTCCTCGATGTAGAAATCGCGGATAATCGGGACACCCTGCGCCTCGGCCCATTTTTGATAGGGAGTCTTGAGCGCGATCGGTTCAATTTCTCTACCTTTAAGCATTCATCAGGAGGCTTTCGCGCGAACCAAATCCTGCCATCCGCCCTTGGCCAGACCGATCGTGTCATTATAGACCTCGACGTGGAGGATGGTGTTCTTCGCGGGATCGCGGATGATGCCGAAAGGCTCACCGCCCTTCTGCACGATCTCGATCTGCTCCCTTAACATGCGTCGGAACATGACGATGCCTAGATCGCCGTGACCGATGTGCTCCAAGGTGCGGTCGGTGATCGCACCCTGCGTCTCCCACGCCATCGCGTCCTGCGCTGACACGATGTCCATGTAATAATTGCCCTCCTCGTCCTTCAGCGGCCGGTATTCGTAGGGCGGATCCTGGTCGGCAGGCGAACGGTCCGTCGCCGACGGAATGAAGTTGACGCGGTAGACTTGCGTATGGGTGTCATCCACCGGCAAGCGGAACTGGATCGCGTGGCGGTGCCGGCCGTTCTTCTTGCCGCGATCCGCGAGCGTGACCAGGCGAAGCATTGTCGGGAAGAGCAGCGGATGTTCATCCACCAGGGGCGGGTCCGACGGATTGAAGCCGGGCGAAATGCGCCGCTTCATAATGCCGAATTCGAATGGGGTGAACTCGTGCTTCTCCTCATACTGACGATTGCCACGGCCGAGATAGGCGCTCTCGCCGTGCAGCCAGTACAGATGCGAAGGATCGACCGAGTTCTCCATCGGCTGCAGCCAATTGCAGTCGAGCATCGACTCCTTGGTGACCCAGCGCTTGCCATCCTCGCGGGCCAGGACGTCCCAGCGCGGTAGCTCCGGCGCGGGGGATGGTCCCATATAAGCAAAAAGCAAGCCGCCCAGCTTCTTCACCGGATAAGCGTCCGCCTTGATCTCATTCTTGTAAGCCCATTCCTTCGGTTCCGGCGGAGTTTCCAGGCAATTCCCTTGCAGGTCGTATTTCCAACCATGATAAGGGCAGCGGATTCCTTCGCAATCGAGCTTGCCGTAGAACAACGAAGCCCGGCGGTGCTGACAGTGTTCGCCGACAAGGCCGTAGCGGGCTTCCTTCTCGCCAGGCGCGAGCGGCAGACGGAAGACCACCAGCTTTTCCCCCAGGATGGTGACCTGCTTGATGGGTTTTTCGTCGGTCAGTTCGCCGACCGCCAAAATCGGGTGCCAATACCGCCGCAGCAACTCCCCGGCCGGCGTCCCTCGCCCGACCCGGGTAAGCATCTCATTTTCTGCTTGTTTCATCGCTGTCCCACTATTTCGATTTGGACAAGTGGACTGCAGCACATACGGCAAGAGCTTTTTGCAGAGAACAAACGTCCTATCCTCGCAAGCTGTCGTAGCTTTCCCCTCGTACTTCAGTTTTTCCTCTTAAGACAATGCAAGGATCGCAAAAATCGAAATCGATGTCTACAAAAAGATCGGCGGTCGCGACCACAGAATCCCGCAGCATACGTTGCTGTCCCATCGCAACATTGGCTCAACGATGTTTCCCAAATCGGACAGTCACGAAAGCATATGATGGCCCTTCCAAGGTATAAGGTTGCGCCTGATAATCTGCCGCAGCCCCCGCATTCCGACTTGCGTCGTCGTCCTCGATCTTGGTGTTTTAATTAACCCTGTTGGGCTTGAACTGCACAATCGCCGCTCGCGCGGCCAAATTACTCGATGGACAATGAAAGTTCACCGTATATAACGCCGGAGCCGTATCTCCCCTGCATTTTAGGCCCGCACCACAGGTATCGAACTAGGAAACGCTAATGCGTGTTGCGATGATAGGCAGTGGTTATGTCGGTCTGGTCTCAGGAGCCTGCTTTGCCGACTTCGGCCACCATGTGACATGCGTCGACAAGGACGAGAGTAAGATCGCGGCGCTCAAGCGCGGCGAGACGCCGATCTACGAGCCCGGCCTCACTGAACTAATCGCCAGCAATGTCGAGCAGGGCCGTCTCTCTTTTGCGACAGATCTCAAGGCCGCAGTGAGCAACGCGCAGGCCGTCTTCATTTCCGTCGGCACCCCATCGCGCCGCGGTGATGGGCATGCCGACCTTTCCTATGTCTACGCCGCCGCGCGGGAGATCGCGCAGGCTATCTCGGATTTCACCGTCGTGGTGACGAAGTCGACGGTTCCGGTGGGCACCGGCGACGAGGTGGAACGTGTCATCCGCCGTGAACGGCCGGATGCCGAATTCGCCGTGGTATCCAATCCAGAATTCCTGCGCGAGGGCGCGGCCATTCGCGACTTCAAGCATCCTGACCGTATCGTCGTCGGCACAACCGAGGCGCGGGCAAAGGAGATCATGAGCGAACTTTACCGACCGCTTTATCTCAATGCCGCGCCGATCATGTATACCGGCCGCCGTACCGCGGAACTCATCAAATACGCGGCCAACTCGTTCCTCGCGACCAAGATCACATTCATCAACGAGATCGCGGACCTGGCGGAAAAGGTCGGCGCCGATGTGCAGGAGATCGCGCGCGGCATCGGCCTCGATAACCGCATCGGCTCGAAGTTTCTCCACCCGGGCCCCGGTTTTGGAGGCTCCTGCTTCCCGAAGGATCTGGTCGCCCTGGTCAAGACCTCGCAGGACAACGCCGTCCCGCTTCGCATTATCGAGACCGTCATCGCGGTCAACGATCAGCGCAAGCGTGCGATGGCGCGCAAGGTCGCCAATGCCTTGGACGGCGAACTCCGCGACCGCACAATTTCGATACTCGGCCTGACCTTCAAGCCGAACACCGACGACATGCGCGAGGCGCCCTCCATCCCGCTGATTACGGCATTGCAGGACATGGGAGCGAAAGTCCGCGCCTATGATCCGGCCGGCATGCAACAAGCTCAGAAGGTGCTGGAGAACGTCACCTACTGCGAGAACGCCTATGACTGCGCGAAAGGTGGCGATGCGCTGGTCATTGTTACGGAATGGGAGCAGTTCCGCGCCCTCGATCTCGGACGCCTCAGGAGCGCGATGGCCCGGCCTATCATGGTGGACCTGCGCAACGCCTATAATGCCGCGCAGGTAAAGCAAGCGGGCTTTACTTATCACGGGATCGGCAGAAGCGGCACCTAGCTTTAAGTCGGGTAACTCAACGCCTCATCGCCAATGACCGGATTCGGGGCGCTCATCCCTCTTCCGCGTCGTGTTCTTCGGACACCAAGGGATTATTACGAATAAGCGAGCATTTCGTCGTGAAACCCGGGTTACACTGGCCGAATCGGGCGGATACATTTAGCGGACATAAGACGTTCGCGGTTGGACAACGAGGAAGTCGCCAAGAATGAAAGGACAGCCGCCCAACCTCGTTGGCCTTATCGGAGATTTGGCAAAAGCTGGCCGCGATCAGGACGAAGTCTCACTTCGAGACTTGCGGGCAATCGTCGGGAGACGCTCTTTCGCGCCGCTTCTCCTGACCGTCAGCCTCATCGGATTTACTCCGCTCGGCGGCGTTCCTGGCGTTCCCACGATACTTGCTGCCTTGATCGTACTGATCGCCATACAAATTATCGTTGGCTTTGATAGCCTTTGGCTTCCGCAATTTCTATTAAACCGCAAAATCGATGGGAAAAAACTGCAACAAGCCGCGAAGTCACTGCAACCGGCAGCGCGGGTGATAGACAAAGCGATCCGACCGCGGCTTACATTCCTGACCGATCGCCCGTTCTTGTATGTAATCGCGCTGATCTGCATTCTGATCGCCTTGACCGTTCCGCCTCTCGAACTTGTGCCTTTCGTCGACATACCATTGTGGGCCGCTCTTGCGGCGTTTAGCCTTGCGATGGCGGCGCATGACGGACTGCTTGCGATCGCAGCACTCATCCTGACAGGGACGGGCTTAATTCTGCTTGCGATCGTATTGCTGTAGATCAAAGCAAATCTGCCGCTTTCGACTTTCCTGTGAACAGGCGACTGGAGAAAGCATTTCATGTCGAGATCGATACTTCCGGCGACGGTAAGTACCACGGTGGTTCTGATCACCGGTCTTCTGCTCGCGCCGCTGTTCGAATTCCGTTCGTTGCCGATGCACATGGCACTGCACATAGGCTTGATGAATGTGGCGGCGCCGCTAATGGCGGCTGTCCTGGTGCAGCAGGGCTAGGCCCGGCTCCGGACGCGCGGCAACGCTGTGGATCATCGCAGCCATTCAGATTGTGTTGCTCTGGGCATCGCACGCGCCGGCACTCCAGCAGCTGACCGCGGCTTCGCACCTGCTGCAGTGGGTGATGCACGGATTTCTTTTCCTCGTCGCGCTGTGCTTCTGGCACGGCTTGCTGCGACTGCCGGCTGCTGTCCGCTGGCAGGCCATTCCGATTCTGTTATTGACCGGGAAGCTCGCTTGCCTGCTCGCGGCTCTTCTGATTTTTGCGCCGCGTGTGCTTTACATATCACCGCATGCTGATGCCGCGCATTGGGCGATCGTCACGCTAGAAGACCAGCAGCTTGCCGGGCTGCTCATGATCACCGCCTGCCCGCTGAGCTATCTCGTTGCAGGCGTGGTCTTTGCCGCGCAGGCCATCGCCGCGTTCGGCGCACCGCGGCGGGAGATGACCTCTTCCGGCCGTCAGGCGGCGTGATGCGTATCGCGCTTCGCAGACGCATGCGGTGGCTGGCTGCCGGGGTGCTTGCCACCCTGGCCGGGCTCGCTCTGGCCGCGCTGCTGATAGCCTGGGCCGGCCTTTACAGCGTGGCAGCGAGCCGCGGCCATTGGCCGATTATTGAATGGGCTCTTGCCTTTGGTATGCAGAACTCCGTCGAGACGCACGCCCGCTTCATCGATGCACCGCCGCTAGACGATCCCGATCTCGTCACCCTCGGTGCGGGCCATTTCCACGGCGGCTGCGCCTATTGCCACGGCGCGCCGGGGATCACGATCAGCCCGATAGCGCGGCACATGCTGCCGCCGCCGCCCGATCTCGCCGCGGCGACCGAAGCGTGGAAGGACCGGGAGCTGTTCTGGATCGTCAAGCACGGCCTCAAATATACCGGTATGCCGGCCTGGGTTTCGCAGCAGCGGGACGATGAGGTCTGGGCTGTCGTGGCTTTTCTCAAGCGTCTGCCCCATCTGGACGCGCAAGGTTACCGAGAGATAGCGGTGGGCGGCATGACGATCGCGCCTCAGAGCGGCCGAGAGCTCGCTGTCTTCGAAGCAGCGCCTGAAGCCACGACCGCCTGTGCCCGCTGCCATGGCGCAGAGGGCCAGGGTCCTACCAGCAGGCTCGTGCCTGTCCTTCATGGGCAACCGCGTGAGTTTCTACTGGCGGCCTTGCAGGAGTTTGCCAGCGGCAAGCGCGAGAGCGGAATCATGCAACCGGTCGCGAGCGACCTGACGCCGAACGCGATGGAGAGGCTCGCCGGATTCTATTCTCGGTTGCCGCCGCCGCCGCGCAGTGGCACCCCAGATCCCGCGGTGATTGACCGCGGACGGGTGCTGGCCACGCAGGGGTCGCCGGCCGCTCGGATACCGGCGTGCACAAGCTGTCATGGCGCCGACGCGTTGCCCGTTTATCCGCGGCTCGCGGGACAGTATGCGAACTACATGGCCGCGCGGCTGCGGCTCTGGCGGAGCGGCTATGTCGCCCATACGGAGACAAGCGATATCATGGCCCCGATCGCGCGATTGCTAAGCGAACAGCAGATCGAGGAGGTTTCTGCCTATTTCAGCTCGCAACCGGCCGTCTCTCGTGGCGCAAAGTAGCGCCATGAGACTTCGCTCTCCCTTGCTCATCGCTGCGCTGATGGTGCTGATGGCTGGTTGCCAGAACGAGCAATCCGTCCTGCAGCCGCAAGGCCCGCATGCGGACCAAATAGCTCACCTCGCCTGGGTCCTGATTGCAATCTGCTTTATCGTCCTTGCCGTCGTACTCGTCACGCTCTGGCTGGCCCTGCGAGGCTCAACGCAAGTGCGGGCCAGATTGGCGGACCACAGCACCGTCATCCTGGCGGGCATCGTCTTTCCGGCGGTCACGTTGACAGGATTGCTGGGCTATGGCGTTTGGCTGATGCAAGCCAAGCCGCCGGGATTGTCCAGCGAGGATGTCCTGCGTATCGAAGTTGTCGGTGAGCAGTGGTGGTGGCGCGTCGGCTATGTCGCTGCAGGTGGAAGCGTTGCGAGCGCCAACGAGATTCGCATTCCCGTCGGCCGCAACGTCGAGTTCACGCTCAAGTCGGCCGACGTTATTCACAGTTTCTGGGTGCCGAGCCTCGGCGGCAAGGTGGATATGATTCCGGGCCGCACGACACAGCTACAACTCGCGGCCGCGCGGCCCGGCGTCTATCGAGGCCTGTGTGCCGAATATTGCGGCGGGCCGCACGCGCTGATGGCTCTGTCGATTGTCGCGATGCCGGCGGCCGAGCACGCGGTCTGGTTGACGCGCGAGGCAGGCCCCGCGCGCGAGCCGGCGAGCGAAACCGAACGGCGCGGGAAATCGATCTTTCTCGCCGCCGGCTGCGGCGGATGTCACGCTCTGCGTGGCACGGAGGCGCGCGCGACGATCGGACCCGATCTCACGCGGATCGGAGCCCGACGCTCGGTCGCCCTCGACACAATGCCGCTAACGGCAGCCAATCTGGAGCGTTTCCTTCTCCATGGTCAGAGCGTCAAGCCGGGCAATACCATGCCGGAATTCCGTGTCCTCTCCCAAGCCGATCTCGAGGCGCTCGTCACCTATCTCCTGAGCCTGCGGTAGCCATGGCCAAGCCAGCCACTTATCCCAATCCGCTCCCTCGCCCCAAGGGTGAACTCGACCAACTCCGCGCGGTGTGGGAGGTACCGAAGAAGTGGCGCATCCTCAGCGCTGTCAACAACACGGTCATCGGTCACTTTTATATCGGCACGGCCCTGCTGTTCTTCCTGCTCGCGGGCGTATTGGCGCTGCTGATGCGCACCCAGCTGGCCGTGCCGAGCAATACGTTTCTGAGCCAGGAAACCTACAATCAGATCTTCACCATGCATGGCACGGTGATGATGTTTCTGTTTGCCGTGCCCGTTGTCGAGGCCATGGGGGTGCTGCTACTCCCGCAGATGCTGGCTGCACGCGATCTACCATTTCCCCGTCTCGGCGCTTTTGCATTCTGGGCGTATTTTGTCGGCGGGCTGGCCTTCTTTAGCACCCTGTTTTTCGATCTCGCGCCCTCGGGCGGTTGGTCCATGTACCCGCCATTGACCGGCACACAATATTCACCGGATGTCGGGGCGGATTTTTGGCTGCTTGGCATCGGCTTTATCGAAATATCCGCCATTGCCGGCGCTATCGAGATCATTGTTGGTGTGTTCCGAACGCGCGCACCCGGCATGTCGCTCGACAAGCTGCCGATATTTGCTTGGACCATGTTGGTCCTCGCCGGAATGATCGTGTTTGCATTTCCGGCGGTGATCCTTGCGACCATCATGCTGGAATTGGAGCGCGCTCTCGGGTGGCCGTTCTTTATTCCAGCCAAGGGCGGCGATGCGCTGCTGTGGCAGCACTTATTTTGGTTCTTCGGGCATCCGGAAGTTTACATCATCTTCCTTCCAGCCGCCGGCATGGTGTCGATGATCGTGCCCACGATGGCACGCACCCCGCTTGTCGCTTACAACCTGATTGTCGTGGCGCTCATCGCGACCGGATTCTTCAGCTTCGGTCTGTGGGTGCACCATATGTTCACGACCGGCATTCCCTATCTGTCACTCGGCTTTTTCTCGGCTGCCAGCATGGCGGTGTCGTTGCCAAGCGGAATCCAGGTATTCGCCTGGATCGCCACCATCGCCTCAGGACGGTTGCAATGGGCCACGCCATCGCTGTTTGTGCTTGGCTTTCTGTTTATCTTCACGCTGGGCGGTCTCACCGGGGTAATGGTGGCGATGGTGCCGTTCGATTGGCAGGCGCACGATAGCTACTTCGTGGTGGCGCATTTCCATTACGTGCTGGTTGGCGGAATGGTGTTTCCCCTATTCGCCGCGTTTTACTACTGGGCGCCGGCATTCAGCCGCCGGGCCCTTTCCGAGCGGCTCGGAAGGTGGGCCTTCTGGCTGATGTTCATCGGATTCAACGTTGCATTTTTCCCGATGCATCTGTCCGGCTTGATGGGAATGCCGCGGCGCGTCTACACCTATCCCGCCGGACTTGGCCTGGATATCTTCAATTTGATCTCGACGATTGGAGCATTCACCCTCGCGGCGGGCGTTCTCGTTTTCCTTATCGACGTTATGAGAAATTTCCGCCCTACTTTGTCGCAATCAGCAGGCAACGTCTGGGGTGCCGGGACGCTGGAGTGGCTGAACAACGAGGTCTTCGCGGCGCGCAGCGTCCCCTACATCACGAGCCGCGACCCATTGTGGGACCAGCCCGGGTTAAATGACGACGTGGATGCCGGACGCTACTATCTCCCGGGCGCGCTAACCGGCCGGCGTGAAACCATCATCACGTCCCCCCTGGAAGCGGCACCGCAATATTTGCTGCGCCTGCCGGGTCCCGGCTGGACTCCCGTTCTCGCGGCGGTGTTCACAGCGGCATTCTTTCTGCTGTTGACCGTGAAATTTGTGACGCTCGCTGCGATTTGCGCGGTGCTCGCGGTCATCATGATCCTCGCCTGGATGTGGGACAGCGACCCGGAGCCTGTTGCGCCCGTCGACATCGGCGGCGGAGCCCTGTTACCCACGTATGTTTCGGGGTCCTCATCGCATTCTTGGTGGGCGATGGTCGTATTGCTTCTTGTCGGCGGTGCGCTCTACCTCTCCTACGTATTTTCCTTTCTTTATCTTTGGACCGTGTCTCCACAGGTCTGGCCCGCAGCCAGCGGGCAAGCCATTCCGTCCCTGGGTTGGCCTGCGGTTTCCGGCATCCTTTTGCTATTCAGCAGCGCGATGATGTTTGTCGCCAGCCGCGTACTCGCACTGCGTCGTTTAACTGGATGGCTGTTCGTCCCGCTTATCCTTTTCGCCACGGGCGCAATGTTGGCGTCGCTGGGCGTCGAGGTCATCGCGCATTGGGAGACTGGGCTTCGCGCCAATGTCAGCAGCTACGGCGCCATGGTTTATTTGGCTTCGTTCTTACAGCTGCAGCTTGTCCTGCCTATCGTGATTATGACGGGTTTCGTTCTGGCACGCTGGCTCGCCGGCCGGCTGCATGGCGTACGGCGGGTCACTTTCGATAATCTCCATCTTTTATGGCAATACGCTGTGGGCCAGGGCTTATTCGGGCTCTTGCTCGTGCATGGCTTCCCACGACTGGTTGGATAATGGCGAGGCGGACGGGCGCTAGGAATATCAGGATCAGATCAGTCGGCGCGTTGTGGCTCTATTTGAGTGGCCCCATCGTGTGGGCGGCGCATTTCTCTCTCCTGTATGGACTTGAGGCTGCTATCTGCTCCGGCCTTGGCAGGTCGTCTCTCGAAAACAAATTTTGGCTCGTTGCGTTGGGCTTGACCGCGGTGGCCCTGATCACCATGCTTTGCTTCGTCGCTTGGCAGCTTCGGCTCAGGCGACACGACCACAAGGCAGCGAACAAGCTCAATAGACCTCCATTCCTTCGCGATATGTCGATCGCGCTTGTCGCCTTGTCAATGATCGGCGTGCTGTGGAGCACCTTGCCCGCCCTGGTTCTTCCCGTCTGCACCACGGCCGCAGGATGACTATTCCTTTTCGGTAAGCAGCGCAGCATTGCCGCCCGCGGCGGCGGTGTTGACCGTCACAACCTGTTCGAGCGTAAAACGGGTTAGATAGTTCGGGCCGCCGGCCTTTGGCCCGGTTCCGGAAAGTCCGCTGCCTCCAAATGGCTGGGTGCCGACGACGGCGCCAATCATATTGCGATTGACGTAGACGTTGCCGTGGGACAGGCGGGCCGTGATTTGGCCCACCGTCGTGTCAACGCGCGTTTCAACGCCAAGGGTAAGAGCATAGCCATTCCCGGCAATATCATCGAGCAGCTCGCCAAGCTTGTCGGCGCGCCAACGAACCACATGCAGCACCGGGCCGAATATTTCTTGCGTAAGCTCGCGCGCGTTCGCGAGTTCGATGATGGCTGGTGGCACATAGGTGCCCGAGCCCGGCAAAGCCCTGCTGGCATCCCAGCGAAAGCGCAGCGCGCCGCGCTCTTGCATCATTGCTAGCCAGTTATCGAGATTGCTCTTGGCTTCCGCATCGATCACTGGTCCGATGTGGGTCGACACATCGCGCGGATCGCCAAGCTTCAGTTCCTGTACCGCGCCGATAATCATGTCGAGCATGCGTTCGGCCACCTCTTCTTGAAGACACAGGAGCCGCAACGCCGAGCAGCGCTGGCCAGCCGAGCGGAAGGCCGACGCGATTACATCGTCGGTCACCTGCTCCGGCAGGGCGGTGGCATCGACGATCATGGCGTTGATTCCGCCGGTCTCGGCAATCAGTGGCACGATCGGGCCAGGCTTTTCGCTTAGCGCACGGTTGATGCTGCGGGCTACCTCGGTCGAGCCGGTAAATGCGACGCCGCCAACCCGCGGGTGGCTCGCCAGCATGGATCCGATCGCGCCATCTCCGGGGACGAGATGCAGGGCGCTCGCCGGAATTCCGCCGGCATGCAGCAAACGTATGACCTCGGCAGCGATCAATGGCGTTTGCTCCGCCGGCTTCGCGATGACGGCGTTTCCGGCTACCAGCGCAGCCACGATCTGCCCGGTAAAGATCGCCAACGGAAAATTCCAGGGGCTGATACAGACAAAAATGCCGCGTCCGCGATAACGCAGTTCGTTGCTTTCGCCCGTCGGACCAGGCATCGATTCCGGAACCAGGGAATGCCGCGCCTGCATGGCGTAGTAACGGCAGAAATCCGCCGCTTCACGCACCTCCGACACGCAGTCGTCAAGCGTCTTGCCACCCTCGGTCTGCAACAGCGCAATCAGGCGGGCGCGATTGAGTTCCAGAAGATCGGCTGTGCGGTCGAGCGCCTCCGCGCGTGATTCGATCGAGGTAGCGTTCCAGCCTGGAAACCCGGCCTCCGCCGCGGCCATGGCCGAGCGCACGCTTGCTTCGTCCGCTTCGGCGACAGTTCCGACGATCGCACAGTCGATGGGCGAGCGAACCGGCCGTTGACGGCCGTCCCGCATCACGCCATCGATCAGCGGGCCGGCTTTGACCCTAGTCCCGGCTGAACGCTTGACCTCCGCAACGAGCGCCTCGACGCTCGCGCGGTGTCCGAACTCGATGCCTTCGGAGTTGCGGCGGCCGGGCCGATAGAGATCGCGAGGCAATGGAATTCGGGGATGGCGCGCCTTCGCCGGGGTGTCGATCATGCTTTGCGGCCGCCGCAGCAAAGATGCTACCGGCACTGCGGGATCGAGCACGTTCGAGACGAAAGACGAATTCGCGCTGTTTTCGAGCAGCCGCCGCACCAGATAGGGAAGCAGGTCACGGTGCCCGCCGACCGGCGCGTAGACACGGCACTCCAGGTCAGGAAACTCTTCGCGCAGCGTCTCATAGAGCAGCTCGCCCATTCCGTGCAGACGCTGAAACTCATATCCAGCTATGCCGCCTGCATCCTCGATGATACCGGCCGCGGTCAGCGCGTTGTGCGTGGCGAACTGCGGGTAAATCAGTGCCCGCGCCGCAAGAAGCTTGCGTGTGCAGGCGAGGTAGCAAAGATCCGTCATCGGCTTGCGGGTAAATACCGGGTAGTCCGCAAGTCCGCGCTCCTGCGCGCGCTTGATCTCGGTATCCCAATAGGCGCCCTTGACAAGCCGGATCATCACCCGCCGATTCAGCGAATTGGCGACTTCCGCGATCCAATCGATCACCTGCGGCGCGCGCTTTTGATACGTTTGCACCGCCAGGCCGAAGCCGTCCCAACCGGCAAGCGAGCCATCTGCAAGGACGGCCGCGATTACCTCGAGCGACAATTCCAGACGGTCCGCTTCCTCGGCATCAACCGTGAAGTTCAGGTCAAACTTGCCTGGCGTTGCGCGCGAGCTCAAGCACTCTGGGCACCAACTCTCGCAGCACGCGCTCGCGCGAGATCGCCTCATAGCGGGGATGCAACGCCGAAAGCTTCACCGAAATCCCGGGCCGCGCCGGCAGCGGACGCGTTCCGGCGCTTTTGCCGATCGCGCCGATCGCGGCGGCATAGGATTCGAAATAACGCTCAGCGTCTGCGGATGTACGCGCTCCTTCGCCCAGCATATCGAACGAATAGCGCGACTCCGGATGCGCCCGCGCGCGCTCGAGCGCCTCTTCGATCGTCTGCGCCAGGACGAAATGCGAGCCGAGCAATCGCAACGCTTGTTGAATTGCCGCGCGCACGGGGGGCGCGCCGAGCCGTTTCACCAGGCTAGTAATGATGTTGTCCGGCGTCTCGCCGGGCTGAATGATACGTGCAGTGAGCCCCAGGCTCCACGCCGAAGCGGAAGCCAGCAGTGTGGCCGAGCTTCGCTCGTGGCCGAGCCAATCGCCTGCTGCGAGCTTGTCTTCGATGAGACGATCGGCCGTGGTCGCGTCGGGAATGCGCAGCAGCGCTTCGGCCAGCGCCATTAGGGCCAGACTCTCTTTTGTCGAGAGTGAATAGACGTGGAGGAGGTCATCAATGCCCCCGAGACCGCCGGAACGCGCCCGGACCGCCTCGATTAGTCGGGTCGCCCGGGCGTCAATGCGCTCTTCCGCCGCGGAGGCGCGGGGCGCTCCCGCAGCGAATGTCGCTGCGAGTTCCTCGTCAGCAGGTGCATAATCTGCATGGAACGGTGCGATAGCGCCGTCATGTTGATCGCGATCAAGAATCGCTGTCATCAGGAGCTCCACACCGCCCCTACGCTCCCGGAGCGCTTTAACATCGGTCGCGTTTACCGGCTTTTGTCCCGCGATTCCGATCGAAATCCCGTCGCAGACGCTTCGCGGAAATATCTCACCTGTAAATCTGTCGCTGCCTCACATTGCCTATATTCTTAGTCCTTTTGCCTTCATCGCCTCCTTTATCTCATCCAAAATTGCCGGATCGTCGATCGTCGGCGGCATAATCCAGGCCTCATTGTCGGCGATCTTCTTAATCGTGCCACGGAGGATTTTTCCAGAGCGCGTCTTAGGCAGCCGCGCTACCGTGATCGCCAGCTTGAATGCCGCTATCGTGCCGATCTTCTCGCGCACGAGTGCCACGACCTCCTTTTCGATCACCCCCGCCGGCCGGTCGACGCCGGCCTTGAGCACGACGAAGCCGCAGGGCACTTCGCCCTTGATCTCGTCCTTGATGCCAAGCACCGCGCATTCCGCCACGTCCTGGTGCGACGCGAGCACTTCCTCCATGCCGCCGGTGGAGAGCCGATGGCCGGCAACGTTGATGATATCGTCGGTGCGGCTCATCACATAGACGTATCCGTCGCCGTCCAGATAACCGGCGTCGGCAGTCTTGTAGTAGCCCGGGAATTCACTGAGGTAACTTTCCCGGAAGCGCTCGTCCTGCTGCCAAAGCGTCGGAAAGCATCCTGGCGGCAGCGGCAACTTGACGACGATCGATCCGATCTTGTCGGCTGGCATCTTCTCGCATTGCTCATCAACGACATCGATCGCATAGCCCGGCATCGGCACGCAGGCCGAGCCGTATTTCACCGGCAGCTGCCCGAGCCCGACTGGATTGCCGGCGATGCACCAGCCGGTTTCGGTTTGCCACCAGTGATCGATCACCGGAACCTTCAACATCCGTTCCGCCCATTTCAGCGTGTCCGGGTCGGCGCGCTCACCGGCGAGGAACAAAGCACGGAACTTCGACATGTCGTATTTGCCGATCAGCAAGCCCTTTCGGGTCTTCTTTCTTGATGGCCCGGAACGCTGTCGGGGCGGTGAACAGGGCAACGCAGCCATGCTCTGCGATCACGCGCCAGAACGCGCCGGCGTCGGGCGTGCCGACCGGCTTTCCCTCGTACAAGATCGAGGTGCAGCCGTGCAACAGCGGGGCGTAGACGATATAGCTATGGCCAACGACCCAGCCGACGTCGGAGCCCGACCACCAGACTTCGCCGGGCTCGATGCCGTAAAGATATTGCATCGACCATTTGAGCGCGACCAGATGCCCGCCATTATCCCGCACCACTCCTTTGGGAATGCCGGTGGTGCCCGACGTATAGAGAATGTAGAGCGGATCGGTGGCGGCCACCGGCACGCAATCGGCGGATTTTTTCGCAGCCAGGGCAGCGCTACGCAGTTTAGCCCAATCATGGTCGCGGTCCTCGGTAAGCGACGCGTGCTCCTGCGGTCGCTGTAAAATGAGGCAGGCCTGCGGCTTCGATCGGGCGAGCGCAATCGCCTCGTCGAGCAGCGGCTTGTATTTGACGATGCGTCCGGGTTCGAGTCCGCAGCTTGCCGATAGAATGAGCTTGGGCCTGGCGTCGTCGATGCGGGTGGCGAGCTCCTTGGCTGCGAAGCCGCCGAACACCACCGAGTGGATGGCGCCGATGCGCGCGCAGGCCAGCATGCCCATGACCGCTTCCGGCACCGCCGGCATATAGAGGACGACACGATCGCCTTTGCTGACACCGAAGTCCTGCAGGATCGAAGCGAGCGTCGTCACCTCCGAAAGCAGCTCCTCGTAAGTGAAGGAGGCCTTGGTGCCGGTCATCGATGAATTGTAAATCAGCGCCGCCTGCTTCCCCCGCCCCCGCAACACATGACGGTCGATTGCGTTGAAGCAGGTGTTGCATGACGCGCCCACGAACCAGCGGCCGTAAACGCCAGCCGACGGATCGAAGATTTTCTTCGCCGGCTCATACCAATCAATGTCGGCCGCGGCTTCGCCCCAGAACCCTTCCGGGTCGCGGCTCGCGCGTGCATAGACCTCGTGGTAGCGGCTGGTGCGGGCGTCCATATGACTACTCCGCTTTCGTGATTGACTTCGAAACTTGAGCGGCACGGCGCCCGTTCCAGACAAGCGCCAAGTCAGCAGAAAACTCTATCGCGAGTGCCCTACCCCCGCAACGGACGCGATTCCGCACACGAGAGTGAACACGAGGCCTATTTCTGAGGCTAAGTCAGGTTTTCGTTTCCGGCAGGACAGACGCGACGATGGAAGCATCGAGCGCTTCGTAATCCTGGTACCCAATGGTGCTGTACAGTTCGGCACGCGTTTGCATCTCGTCCAGCATCTTATGTGTTCCGCCATCTCGCCGAATGGCGGCAAATAATCGGGTCTGCGCCTTATTGGCGACGCGGAGCGAGCTCACGGGCCAAATGACCATTTTGTATCCCATCTGCTCGAATTCGGCCGACGTGAAAAACGGTGTGCGGCCAAACTCCGTCATGTTCGCGAGCAGCGGCACGTTGGGCAGCCGCCGTGCAAACTCGCGGAACATGTCAGCGCTGGTCAAGGCCTCCGGGAAGATCGCGTCCGCACCGGCTTGCAGGTAGGCGTTGGCCCGCGCGACGGCGCCATCCATTCCCTCGGAAGCCACCGCATCGGTGCGGGCTATGATGTAAAGGTGCCGCCGCGCGCGCGCAGCGGCTGCGATCTTGGCCGCCATATCGCGAATGTCGGCAAGTTTCTTATCATTCAGATGACCGCATTTCTTGGGAAGAAGCTGATCCTCGATGTGCACTGCCGCCGCGCCATTATCTTCAAAAGCCCGCACCATATGCATGACGTTGAGGGCCTCGCCGTAGCCGGTATCTCCGTCCGCCAGCACAGGTAAGCCGCTTGCCCGGCTGACTTGACGAATGAAAAAGCACACTTCATCGACTGTGATGACGCCGAGATCGGGCAAACCCATGCTGGCGCTGATCGCCGCGCCCGAAAGATAAAGCGCTTCGAATCCTGCCGCCTTTGCCTGCAGCGCCGCCATCCCGTTGTGGCTACCTGGAATTTCCACAATACCAGAGCGGTTGATCAGCGCTCGAAAGCGTTCGCCCGCCGGTACGGAAGGCAGTTCGGAGCCAGAAAGATAACTCATTGTTGCGTCATTGAGTTGAGTTGGATGGGCATCAGTTATCGGTCCTTAAGCGGCACGAAACGACGGTTTTCCGGGCCAGTGTAGTTCGCTGCCGGCCGGATGATCTTGTTGTCAATTCGTTGCTCGATGATGTGCGCAGACCAGCCCGAAGTTCGCGCGATGACAAACAAGGGCGTAAACATAGCGGTCGGCACGCCCATCGAATGGTACGACACGGCGCTGAACCAATCCAGGTTGGCAAACATGTTTTTGGCATCGGCCATCACGCTTTCGATGCGATCAGCGATCCGGAACAACATGTCGGTATTTGCCTCCTTTGACAGCCGGTGCGCGACTTCCTTGATTATCCTGTTGCGAGGATCGGCAACGGTATAGACAGGATGGCCAAACCCGATCACCAACTCCTTCGCTGCCAGCCGGCGACGGATATCGGCTTCTGCCTCATCAATATTCGTGTAGCGGCTTAGAACGTCAAAGGCGATCTCATTGGCGCCGCCGTGCTTTGGTCCGCGCAAGGCGCCGATCGCTCCGGTAATCGCAGAATAGATGTCGGCACCCGTGCCGGCGATCGAGCGGGCGGTGAAGGTGGAGGCGTTGAATTCATGCTCGGCATACAAGATGAGCGAGGTATGCATGGCGCGCACCCAACTCTCACGCGGCGGCTCGCCATGCAGAAGGTGGAGGAAGTGAGCGCCGATGGTATCGTCGTCGGTTTCCACCTCGATGACGCGTCCGTTATGCGCGTAATGATACCAATAGAGCAGCATGGAGCCGAGCGAAGCCATGAGCCGATCGGCGATGTCGCGAGCCCCGGCGTGGTTTTGGTCGGAAGCTTCCGGCGACACGCATCCCAAAATGGATACCCCCGTCCGCATGACATCCATTGGATGCGCCGATGCCGGAATGAGCGCGAGCGCCCGTTTTAGCGCCTCCGGCAGGCCGCGAAGCGCCTTGAGTTTGGCTTTGTAGGCGATAAGCTGCGCTTGCGTCGGCAAGGTGCCGTGAACGAGCAGGTGCGCAACTTCCTCAAACTCGCATTGTTCGGCGAGGTCGAAGATATCGTATCCGCGATAGTGCAAGTCGTTTCCGGTATGCCCAACGGTACACAGGGCCGTGCTGCCTGCCACTACGCCGGACAACGCGACCGATTTTTTTTGAGTGGGCTGCATAATCCCGTTCACCGTCTCCCTCCCGAATTCCCGCGTGATCGCGCCTATTATCTTTTCTGGTCGAAGATTCCGCGTCGAGGCGACCTGCCCCAAGCGAACCGGATCTACCGTGAAAGTAAGACCAATCAACTCCTCCGCCGTCAATTTTGGTAATTTCATCACAAGGTTGAGGAATTGCTCTTGCTCCGCGCGCGTGACAATGCCGTCGGCAAGTTCGCGAAACTTCGAAATATAATTTTCGCGTCTAAACGGTTTCGCCCCCAGCGGATGCGCGTCGGCAAATGCGATCTCGTCCTCCAGCACGCTGCCATCCTCAAAGGTGACGACAACGCGCCCGCCAAATGCCATCTCGTTGGGATCCCGGCTGTGATAGCGCCTCGTCCACTCTGGGTCCTCCACCGTGCGGATCTTGTGCCATAACGCGACCGTATCGGGGCGCGCTGCGCGCTCTGGCGCATATGACCGCTCATGATGCCAGCCGCGGTCTTGGAGTGCCACCGCGAAGATATACATGATGGAGTGGTCGAGCGTTTCGCGGCTCGCATTCGGATCCATTTTTTGCGGATCGTTGGCGCCGGTACCAATGACATAGTGCGTGTGGTGGCTCGTTAGGATCGTGATATCGCGTATCCGGTCCAAATTTCCGATAGCTTGCGCCATTCGGCGCGCGAGATCGATCAGCGCCTGACTTTGATATTCAGCGGAATGCTCTTTGGTGTAGGTCCGGAGAATGGCGCGCTTGGGCTCGCCCGGTTCAGGTAACGGGACCTCATATTCTGCGTTCGGCCCTCCAAGCATCCACGCGATAAAACCGTCCTCTCCCTCATAAATAGGCGAAGGTGAATCCTCACCTCGCATCGCGCGATCGACCGCTTCAATAGCCATTTTTCCCGCAAAGGCCGGTGCATACGCTTTCCAGCTCGAAATGGCGCCCTTGCGCGACTGGCGTGTCGTCGTGGAGACATGCAGCGCCTGTTGCACTGCCTGATAGGTGGTCTCGACTGAGAGGCCGAGAGCTGCCCCGATACCGGCCGCTGCAGATGGCCCGAGATGCGCAATATGATCGATCTTATGCTCGTGCAGGCAAATACCCGTTACGAGATCGACCTGAATTTCGTAAGCGGCCGCGAGCCCACGGACCAGATCAGCGCCGGAGCGGCCGCAATGCTGCACCGTTGCGAGAAGCGGCGGGATGTTATCCGCGGGGTGAGAATAGTCCGCCGCAAGAAACGTATCGTGAAAATCAAGTTCGCGAACCGCCACGCCATTCGCCCAGGCGGCCCATTCCGGAGACACACGGTGGCTCTGCGGCAAACCGAACACTGTCGCCCCAGGCTTGAGAACATGGGCGAAAGCCTGAGCGCGCGCCGCAGCTACCGGGGAGCGAGCAAGCGAGGCAGCAGCCACGGCCGCATTGTCGATGATGCGATTGCCGATCATTTCGAGCACGTCGGATTCGATCGGGACACGGGATCGCACGCCGCCGCTGCGATTTTCCAGGCGAGCTGTTCTTCGCGCGGCAGGCCTTCGACTGACTTGTAAGTCCGGACTTTGTGCACCTTCATCCCAACCCGTCCTTGCAGCCGACTTCCGTATCAGATACGCGCTGCGGCTCATACAGTGCGCCACGCAAAGTGAGGTCGTAAACTATACGGACGGCTAAGAGGTTATGCTGGGACGAGCACGGCAGGATCGCTGGAGTAACGCATGAGCGGGTACGACGTCATCGTAATCGGGGCCGGTCACAATGGCCTGACCTGCGCCGCTTATCTTGCCCGCGCGGGCCTGAAGGTCCGCGTGCTGGAGCGTCGAAAGGTGGTGGGAGGAGCCGCCGTCACGGAGGAGTTTCATCCCGGCTTCCGGAATTCAGTGGCTGCTTACACCGTTGGGCTGCTTTGCCCGGAGGTTATTCGCGATCTCAGGCTCCATGAGCACGGGCTGCGTATCGTAGAGCGCAAGGCCCTCAACTTCCTACCCCACACTGACGGCAGCTACCTTCTCACCCGAGCTGGACAGATCCGCGAGGGCATCGCCCGGATCTCGCCGGCCGACGCGGCAAGCTATCCGGCATACGAAGGTCAGGTCACACGGGTGGGAGATTTTGTACGGTCGCTTCTGCTGCGGACGCCGCCGAACGTGACGCATTTTGAAAAGCGAGCCCGCCTGCCCGAACTGTTGAAATTGCTCCGCCTGGGCAGTGAACTGCGCTCTTTCGATAAAGAGGGTCTGGTAGCCTTCCATGAATTAATGACCAAGTCCGCCGGGGATTACCTGGACCGCTGGTTCGAGTCCGACCTCGTCAAAGCTTTGTTTGGTTTTGATGCCGTGGTCGGAAATTACGCCAGCCCCTACACGCCCGGATCAGCCTATGTGCTGTTGCACCACACGATAGGAGGCGTAAACGGCCGCCGGGGGATTTGGGGTCATGCAATCGGCGGAATGGGAGCTATCACGCAAGCAATGGCGAAGGCTGCTACGGCAGCGGGAGCGGAGATCAGCATTGGCTCTCCTGTGAGCGAAGTGGCGGTCGAACGGGATCGTGTCGCGGGTGTCGTTCTCGAGGACGGCACCGTCCTGCGCGCGGCATCGGTCGCATCCAACGTCACACCCAAGCTGCTCTATGGCAAGCTCGTCCCTGCCGGAATCCTGCAGCCAGACTTTATGGCGAGGATAGACGCCTATCGCTGCCACTCCGCTACGTTTCGAATGAACCTCGCGCTGTCGGAGCTTCCGAGCTTTTCAGCTTTGCCCGGGCGCGTGGCGAACGATCATCACACGTCCGGCATTATCCTCGCCCCAAGTCTCAGCTACATGGACCGCGCTTATTGCGAGGCAAGGCTGCACGGATGGAGCCGCGAGCCAATCATCGAAATGCTCATCCCATCTACCATCGATGACAGCCTGGTTGCATCCGGAGGCCACGTCGCAAGTCTGTTCTGCCAGCACACCGCTTACGACCTTCGGCACGGAAGACCCTGGAGCGAGTGCCGCGAAGAAGTCGCGGACCTGATGATTGCGACAGTGGATCGGTACGCACCGGGCTTTTCGTCAAGCGTGGTCGCCCGCCAGACATTCAGTCCCGTCGATTTGGAAGAAACGTTCGGGTTGACGGGCGGTGACATTTTCCATGGGGCCTTGGGACTTGATCAGCTATTTTCAGCCCGACCACTGCTGGGCTATGCGGACTACCGCGGGCCTGTTCATGGCCTCTATCACTGCGGTTCGGGTGCTCATCCGGGCGGAGGTGTCACCGGAGCCCCTGGGTATAACGCTGCCCGCGAAATTATTCGCGATTTCAGGCGCCGCACCGCTCGATGGAGCAAGTGAAAATATTGACCCAAGATTACCGCCGTCGGCCTGGTGCCAGCCAGCCCGCCTCACGCATGATGCCGATCCAACCAGAATGGTCTCTCTGCTTTTTGCGATAAATCTTTTGACGCTCGGTGCCATTCGCGCGTGCGCGTGATCCGCTGTTGGGAGTGGCATCCGGTGCAGCGTACCGTTGCTTGACCTCTGGAAGCTTTTCGATATTTCGGGTCGCAGCTGTAGCGTCTTCAGGCGGAGCCTTGGCTTCTTTCTGTAGAGCCTTGGCTCCTTCAGGCGGAGCCTTGGCTTCTTTCAGGCGGAGCCTTCGCTCTTTCAGGCGGAGTCTTCGCTTCTGTTGCAGAGGCTTTGCTTCTTCAAACACAGGCTTCGCTTCTGTTGGCAGAGGCTTTGCTTCTTCAAACACAGGCTTCGCTTCTGTTGGCAGAGGCTTTGCTTCTTCAAACACAGCCTTCGCTTCGTTGGCAGAGGCTTTGCTTCTTCAAACACAGGCTTCGCTTCTGTTGGCAGAGGCTTGGCTTCTTCAGACAGCAACGGCTCCGGTGCCGCTTCCTGCGGAAAACTTGGCTTAATCAAAGTCGGCTCCGAAAGGCTGGCACGAGGTACGTCATCGGAGCGAGTTGCTGATGCCACTTCTTCACTAACAGGCGGAGCCTTGGCTTCCTCCGGCGGAGCCTTGGCCTCTTTAGGCAGAGCCCTGGCCTCTTTAGGCGGAGCCTTGGCTTCTTCAGGCGGAGCCTTGGCCTCTTTAGGCAGAGCCCTGGCCTCTTCAGGCGGAGCCTTGGCCTCTTCAGGCGGAGCCTTGGCCTCTTCAGGCAGAGCCTTGGCCTCTTCAGGCAGAGCCCTGGCCTCTTCAGGCGCAGCCTTGGCCTCTTCAGGCGGAGCCTTGGCTTCTTCAGAAACTAATGGCTCCCGTTCCGCTTCCTTGTCATAGGCCTCCGGAAGTTTTGGCTTAATCAGAGTCGGCTCCGAAAGGCCCGCACGAGGCAAGTCATCGGAGCGAACTGCCGATGCCTCTCCTTCATGATGAGGTGCGGTTCCTATCGTGGTCTCGTTCGACCGTGCAGCCGGATTTGAAGGCTCCGCGGCTTCCGGTGGAGCCCCGCGCCAGTCTGCTCCAGGCGACCCGCTGTGAACGGCATCAGCGTCCGGTTCGGAGACTGCGCGGAAATCAGCTACGGGCGCAAATGCCGCCCAGATCAAAGGCAGCATGACGCCGACAGTTAATCCCACAACCAATAACAGTCGCGGCAGCATCGCTACTCCGTTGCACGCCAGAGCTGAGGTCAAGGCGGTAGCAGGACCAGAATGTGAGCTATCTGGGTTGCCGACCCATGACCGACTTTATGGTTGCCGGGTAAATCCGGCAATTAGATGGGCGGTTCTGGAGCGATTCGCTAATCTTTACCGTGAGTTCTGCACCGGTGGGTACGCGCCCCTCGCCGGCCGGGCGCACAAATCGCCGTGCGCCGCTTTTGCCGCTCCACCCGTTCTGGCTGGTGGTTGCTCGAAGAACCCAGGCCTTTGCACCAACCACAGATAGCTGGAAAGCAAGTGCCGCATGTCAATCTAATCAAATATTCTCCTTGGATTAGGTCAAATATCCTCTTCGGTGTTCGTGGTTAAATAATCCCCATTCTTAAACGTTGTTATGGGGTCATTTGTCGCTCCGACGCGCTATCAATGCGAGGTACTCCCAAGCAACCGTTGCGCCGGCGAGAGCGGTAATTTCGGCAATGTCGTAGGGCGGAGCCACCTCAACGACGTCCATTCCTATGAAACGCAAGCCCCCGAGGCGGCGCAGTATCGCCTGCGCTTGCCAGCTCGCCAGGCCTCCCACCTCCGGGGTTCCGGTCCCGGGCGCAAAGGCCGGATCGAGCACGTCGATGTCGAAACTCAGGTAACAAGGCCGCGTGCCGACGACATCGCTAATGCGTTGCGCCACCGCGGCACATCCCAATTCGTGCACTTCCGGCGCCGAAATGATGGTGACGCCCTTATCAATTGTCCATTCGTAGACCTCGCGATGGACGGGCGACCGGATCCCTATTTGGATCATCCGTATGGGATCGACGAGGCCTTCCTCAATGGCGTGATAGAACACCGAGCCATGCGCATAGACCTGCCCGAAATTGTTGGGCCATGTGTCCACATGAGCATCAAAATGCAGCAGCGCCACCGGCCCGGCGTTTTTGCACAAAGCGCGAAGCAACGGCAGTGTGATTCCGTGCTCGCCTCCGAGCGCCAGGACATGTTCAAGGCCGATTGCCTGCTGCTCGATCAGCTTCAGGCTGGCTGGGATGTCACCGAGTGCAATCGAAAAGTCCCCAATGTCCGCGAAGGGCGAGGTCGCTGGATCGGTCCAATGCACCGGATGGGCGCCATCGACAAGCATGCGGCTTGCCTGTCGGATTGCCGCAGGTCCAAATCGCGCCCCGCTCCGGTTCGTCGTACCGATGTCCAGAGGGATGCCGACGATGCACAGTGGGGAGCTGCGATTTCGGTTTTTGACACCAAGAAAAGTTGGTTCGATCGCGAAAGTCGCGGGTCCGCTCATGGGATCGAAGCATCCAGCTTAGTGAAACGAAAAACCGCGGCGGCCAAAACACAGGTCCACTTGGCATCCGGTGCGCCTTCAGCAGCGGCGGTAATCGACAGGCTGTCTACGAACAAATCGCTCATCGCATAGAGATGTTTACGCTCGTTCCAAGCTGCATCGGGATCGAACTCTATCCCGAGCGTCGAGGCCAGCATGCTGGCCGCGAGATCTTCCGCATAATCTCCGCTTTCCGCTTCTGTCATCCCGAAACCGTGGTGCTCGGATATGTAGCCATAGATTGAGGTGTCTTTTGGTCGCGCCAAACCAATGCTGGCGTTGACGTGCCGACCGGGTTCATTCGTCTCAGCCCGCGCCATGACGCAAAAGGTAATCTCGCCAGGCTGCAAGGTCGCTATTCCGAGTTGCGCCGGGATCAATTCGCATCCCGGCGGCAGGATCGATGAAACGCTCACAAGATTTTGCTGCTCTATGTCGGCGTCGCGTAGCGCGTATTCAAAAGCCGTGAGCTGATGTCGGTGAATACCTACACCACGGGTGAGGAACACGCATTGGGGAACCGGGAACATCGCCGTATCTCACTCCTGCAAAATCGGACGCGCGCGGTCAGCGACGCTTTTCGGAGTGCTCAGCACCTTGGCGACGACTTTCTGCAAGGCATCGCCGAGCACCGGTTCGACCTCAAAATTCAGCTTCTTCGCTTCCTCGAGGAATTCGCGATCTTTCATCGTTGCGGCGAAGGCGTCGCGCAGTGCTTTCAGCCGCTCCGCCGGCACGCCCGGCGTGGTCGCCAGCGGGCGGCCCAATTGCGTTCCCGAGACGATCAATTCGACGAGCAGACGATCCTCGTTGCTTTTCGCCAAGTCCTCGATTGAAGGCACATCGAGGTCGGAAGCTCGCGGCCCAGCCTGGGCGATGATCGAGAGCTTCTTATCCCGGAGCCAGTCCGGCTTGGTAGCCTTCCAGCTCGACCAGGTATTGTTGCGCGCCTGCACCTCGCCGCGTTCCATTGCCAGATTTATCTGGTTGCCGCCGGTGTAGCCGGTGACGATCTTGAATTTGGTGCCAAGCACCTCGTTCATGACGGCCGGCAAGGTGTAAGTGATGGCGCCCTTGCCGGACGCGCCGGCGACAATTTCACGTTTGCGGGCGTCCTCGATAGAATTCACACCGGCAGTGTGCCAGACCGCCATTGTTTCCACCGTAGCGGCAATGGTGCCGAGCCATCCGAATTTGCTGGCGTCGAATTGCACGCCCTCAAGACCGACGACCTGAAGCGCCGGGAAGCTGTTCGCGATCATCCCGATATAGGTGCCGTCTTTCGCGGCCACGTCGTAAAGGTAATTGGCCATCTTGAGGCCGCCGGCGCCCGTCATGTTCTGCGCTACGACGACCGGATTGCCCGGGATGTGCTTGCCGAGAAAGCGCGCGACCAGGCGCGCCTGCAGGTCGTATTCGCCGCCCGCCCCGACGCCGATCAGCACGTTCACGGTCTTGCCTTTGTAAAAATCCGCCACGGTTTCCGCACAAACCGCGGAACAACCGAGCCCGCCGAGGGTGAGGACCAAGGCATAGGCCTGCAGTCGCGCTGAAAGACGAATCATTTTTTCCTCCCTTGCCCAATCATCATTGAGCCACACCACGCGGAACAAGGCGCAATTCTACCTGCATAAACGCGGACAAATCCACCCGATGCCCATTGGGACTGGCCAAGAGGGCCCTGCGTCTTTTCGCCGGGCGGCATGTGTCGCGTCGAGGCTGGCGGTAAAATCGCTTATGGTATTAACTTGACGGGTGCTGCTGACCGAATGCATCACAGGGGCAACCAACAACCCCAAAAAACAACGTCCTGGAGGAAATCATGCGTTCTGCTTGCGCCAGCCGCCGTGCGCTTCTCGCTATCGCGCTTTGCTGCGGGATGTTTGCCGCTTTCGCGCCAGCCGGCGCGCAGGACGCCAGCATGCCGCTGAAGGGCGAGACCGTCCGCATTTATGTCGGCTTCTCCCCGGGCGGCGGCTACGACGCCTATGCGCGCATGCTCGCGCCGCATTTCGAGAAAAAGACCGGCGCCACCGTGGTGGTGGAAAACCGTCCCGGCGGCGGCGGCCTCACCGCGCTCAATCAGCTCGTACGCGCCAAGCCGGACGGTACCAGCATGATGATGCTCAATGGCGAGGGCGCCATCATGGCGCAACTGGTCAAGCAGGACGGCGTTGCCTACGACATGACCAAGGTCAACACGCTCGCGCGCGTCGCACATGAGCAGCATCTGGTCCTGGTCCGCCCGGACATGCCCGACACGCTCAAGGAAATTCAGGCCGCCGGCAAGAAGATCAAATTCTCCGCAGTCGGCCGCATCGACAATCTCAGCGACTATGCCGCCGTTCTCTGCGAAGCGCTGAAATTGGATTGCCAGATCATCGTCGGCTACAAAGGCAGCAAGGAAGCCGGCCTCGCCGTGATGAATGGCGAAGTCGACGCGCTGGCCATCTCCGATGGCTCCGGCAACGAATACGCCCAGGGCGGCAAGGCCAAGGTGATTGCTGCCATCGGCAACGCGCGCTCGCCGTTCAAGCCGGACGTTGCGACCGTCTATGAGCAATTCCAGCTCCCGCCCGATCGCAAGTGGTACATCGACTTCCGCCTGTCGATCAAAGACTACGGCCGCGTGATGGTGGCGCCGCCCGGAATGCGCGCCGGACCGGCTGAAATATCTGCAGCAGGTCTGGAAGGAGATCCTGACCGATCCGGCGGTGTTGGCCGAGGCTGAGAAAAGCCAGCGGCCGTTGAGTTACGAGGCGCCGGAGACCCTCAATAAGACCATCAACGACATCCTGGAATCTTTGTCGCCGGACAAGATCAAGGACATCAACGAAGTGCTGCAGAAGAAATATTCCTAGGACCTCGCGCGTCCCGAGGAAGCCATGCTCGATGCTTTCCTCTCGGCCGGTGTGCAGGTCTTTCAGCCCGCCGTCCTGGCGGCGATGCTGCTCGCATTGCCGATTGGCCTCTTCGTCGGCCTGCTGCCCGGCATTAGCGGCATCAGCGCCCTCGCCTTCCTGATCCCTTTCACCTTCGGCATGGAGCCCGCTGGTCGGGCTTGGCGTTCCTGCTCGGCTCCTACACGGCGGTGTCGCAAGGCGGCTCGATGACGGCCATCGTGCTCGGCGTGCCGGGCGAGGTGCCGAATGCCGCCACCGTGCTGGACGGCTATCCGCTCGCCAAGCAGGGCCGCGCCGGCTACGCCATCGGTGCGGCGCTGATGGCCTCCGCCCTCGGCGGCGCTGTTCGGCTGCCTGATACTGATCCTGTTGCTGCCGGTGATGCAGCCGGTGATGCTCGCCTTCGCCTCGCCGGAGAATTTCTTTCTCTGCGCTTGCCGGCATCGCCTTCATCGGCGTGCTGAGCTCGGGTGCGCCGGTGCGTGGACTGATCGCCGGCGGTCTCGGCGTTTTCCTGTCGCTGTTCGGCTACGACCCGACCGAAGGCGTGCCGCGCTTCTGGTTGCAATTCGAATATCATGCTGGACGGCGTGCGTTTGATCCCGCTCGCGCTCGGCCTCTTCGCCATTCCCGAGATCCTGGCCCTGATGACCAGCGGCAAGCAGATCGCGCGCGCGGACAGCATCGAGCCGATCTCGTTATCGCCAGGGCTTTCAAGGCGCGCTCGCCGTGTTGAAATACTGGGGCACGTCGCTGCGTTCATCGTCGCTCGGCGTCGGTGATCGGCGTGATGCCCGGCATCGGCGGCGTCACCGCCACCTTCGTCGCCTACGCCATGGCGCGGCAGACCGCCGGCAATCCCGGAGACCTTCGGCCGCGGCCGCATCGAAGGCGTGATCGCGCCGGAGGCCGCCAAGAACGCCGAAGAGGGCGGAGCGCTGGTGCCGACGCTGGCGCTCGGCATTCCCGGCAGCTCCTCGATGGCGCTGCTGCTCGGCGGCTTCGTCATCCTCGGCCTTCAGCCAGGTCCGGAATTTCTCACCAAGCACCTCGACATCGCCTTCGCGCTCGCGCATCATCTGCGCCTTCGGCAACGTGGTCGCGAGCGCCAGCATGTTCGCGCTGTCGAAGCCGCTGATGCACGTCACGCGGATTCCCGGGCGCATCCTGGCGCCGATCCTGCTGGTGCTGGTCGTCATCGGCACTTATTCCGCGCAGAACAATAGCTACGACGTGCTCTGGGTCTTCATCTTCGGCCTGCTGGGCATCGCCATGGAGCGGTTCCACTACAGCCGTGCCGCGCTCCTGCTCGGCTTCGTGCTGGGCGAACTGATCGAGCGCTATTTCCTGGTATCGCTGAAGGCCCATGGCCCGTTCTTCTTCATGCGGCCGATCGCGCTGGTAATCATGGCGCTCGTGGTGCTTGGGCTGCTGTGGCCCAATCGCCGCCGCATCATCCGCCTGTGGAGGCCGGCATGATGAGCCGCGGGCAGATCATCTTTCCCTGCCTGATCTTCGCTTTGGTCGCGGCGCTCTTGGCGTCTGGCCTCTTCGTCTATCGCTATTCCTTGACCGTGATCGGCTTCCCACTCGGCGCCGGCGTGTTCGTCGGTGTGATGTGCCTGATCGATATCGCCATGAGCTTGACCGGGCACGAGCCGAAGCCGCCTGCCACTGACATGCCGCTTGAACCCTTGTCCTGGGCGGCTGTCGCCTGGGCCTTCGCGCTGGTGCCTTTCGTCATCGCCTTTGGTTTTGTTTTTGGCCCGGCGCTTTATCTCCTCGCCTATCTGCTCGCCAATGGCTCGTCCTGGCGGCTATCGGCGGTCATCTCCAGCGCGTCGCTGCTGGTGACCTGGGGCCTGTTCATCCAGTTGATGCGCATACCGATGCCGATCGAGCCCTTGTGGTGGTAGCGAGGGCGAAGCGCGTGACCCGGCATTATGCACTGACCGCCGTGGGCGAAACCGACGGAATGAGATGTTCCATCCGCGGCGTGACGTTGTTCTTCTTCATTTCCTCCAGCCAGATGTGGTGGATGCGCGAGTCCTGATCCTCGTATTCGATCTGCCCGCCGCCTTCCTTCAAGCTGAGTGATACGCCCTGCTTTTGGCCTTCTTTGCCAAGCAGCGCATTGCGTTGCGTCACCATAACCGGATAACGCAAGCCACCCACCGCCGTCGCCAGATAACGCGCCGGATGATTGCTGGTGTTGAAGTGCTGGTGGAATTGTTGGTCGGCGGGCGGAAACACCGTCCCGTGTTTCCAGTCCACGCGCAGGAAATCCTTTTGTCCTTCGAACCACAGCAGCGAATAACCGTGGCCGGTCACGCACATGACGTGGAAGCTCGGGCCGTGGCGATGGCCCTTCTTGTAGGTCCCGACCGGCATTTCGGAGATATGCGCATGCATGATGCCGTCGGCGAGCACGAACATGATGTTGGTGCCGCCGGCACCGCGGTCGCCCCAGCTTTTGAGCTCGATCGCCGCTAGATCGGAGACGAAATTCGTTTCCCACATGTGGTTGCCCGGCCGCACCGTGATGAGATCGCCCTCGCCGGCGAAATATTCGCTCTTGCCTGCGCGATCGATGAAATCGAACGGCGTGTCAAAGACGAACTGCTCGGAGTGGAAGACGTTCATGATCATCGGCAAGTTGGTGGTGGTCGCCAGCAATGCACGTTCGCTCCCGCTGCCGTTGAAATGCCGATGTTTCGCGTTGAGCGGAATTGAAAACAGGCTCTTAGGACCCCACTCAAAGTTGCGCTTCTGCCCGTCCTCAAATTCAATTTGCGTGCTGCCGCGGCCCTCCAGCACGTAATACACATCCTCATAGAGATGCCGTTGCGGTATCGTCGATTTCCCCGGAGGCAGCTCGAGCACGAACATGTTGCAAAAGTCGCCGCGGCCTTTCAGGTGAGCCGCCGCCCCTTTGACTCCATAGCGTGGCCATTCCGCGGTCTCGACTTCGAAAAGGTCGAGTGCATAGTCCTCGGCAATCGGAAGACCTTCCTGCTTCACCCAATCCAGATAGGGATCGACCCCGTAGCGCGGCTGTGTCGCTTCGCTCATATCACGTCCTCACCGATATTTTATTCATGACGGCAATTCGGAAATCGTTCGCGCCTCAGGCGACGCGCTCCTTTGCGGTAACGTCCTGCCCGGGCCTGAGCATGCGCCAGTCGGCCCCCTTCGGGACGACGCCCTCGTAAGAGCTGATCGTCGCCTGCGGGATGTGAGGCTCAGTGGTGCCCAATGCCGGTCCGCCGGCTTGCATCTGACGCGCGGCTTCGACCATGAGGCGGCGAAATTCGACGACCGCAAGATCGCTGGCGCCGACACGCTCGCGCGAGCGATCGGCGATCGGCCCCATGGTGACCCACATGGCGATATCCTGATTGGGAATGCCGCTGATGCCGGTGGAGTTGCCGAGCTTCATCGCGTTGCGGTCCTGCAGGTAGTTATTTTCGCGCGTGCGCAAGTTGTTGAAGTTGGCATCCAGGTCGATGCCCGGGCGCGCCACATTGAACTTGCGCCAGGCTTCCTGATCGGTACCGCGCTCTTCACTCCAGGCAATGAAGTAAAAGGCCGTATGCGTGTCGTCGGTAGGCCCTAGCAGCGTCGCAACGTTATAGCTCTCGTTCGGCGGAATCAGTGCCGTGAACGGCGCGATGTAAACGGTCTTGCGGACATAGTCGTGCGTCTGCGCATTGGTGATCGGCCGCCGGATGGCGGCGTAGTGGAACCCGAAGCTGGTGCGCTCCACCTCCATGCGCGGGGATTTGTCGGTCGACGGCCGCACCCAATGCGTATCGAAGGCTTTCGCCTTGTCGACCTTGGCCGGACGCATGTCCGATGCATGCAAGGTGGACGAATGGGCAGAGTCGATCTGGCCTTCCTGGATCTGCGCCCAATTGCAGGGAACGTGGATCTTGACCACGCTGACGCGGGTCTGCTCGGTCGGCGCGAAAGCCGGTGGCTCGAATTCCGGCATCGTCTCCGCCGGTCCCATATAGGTCCAGACGAAGCCGCCCCATTCGCGCACCGGATAGGCCTTGTGCTTCACCTTCTCGGCAAAGCCGCTCGCGGCGGGTTCGGAAGGCATCTCCAGCACGTTGCCTTCCACGTCCATCTTCCAGCCGTGATAGAGGCAGCGCAGTCCGCATTCCTCATTACGGCCGAAGGCAAGCGAGACGCGGCGATGCGGGCAATATTCGTCCAGCACGCCAAGCCGGCCGTCGCTGTCGCGGAACACGACAAGATCCTCGCCAAGAAGCCTGCGGCGAACCGGAGTTCCGTCCGGCTCGGTCACCTCTTCCGATAAGCAGGCTGGAATCCAGTGCCGCCGCATGAGCTGGCCCATCGGCGCATCGCCCTCGACGCGGCACAGAAGGTCGTTTTCTTCGGCTGTCAGCATGGCACGTTCCCGTCAACGGCGTCAGCGGTCAGGGTCTTGAAATACTTAGGTCCCTAAGTTTACCCTAGAACAGCGGGTTGCTGTCAATCCCGTGTGGAGAGCGTAAGAATCATGGCCGAACCGGAAATTCCTTCGCTGCCCTTGCGGGTCTCCCGGGCGTCGGCCGAGACGCCGGACATCCGTTCCTTCGAACTAACGACGCGCGGATGGTGCCGGGTTGCCGGAATTTTCACCTGGTGCGCATATTTCGGTGCGCGCCCCCAACGGCATGATCCGGAAATATTCGCTCTGCAACGACCCCGCGGAACAAGAGCGCTACGTCATTGCGGTGTTGCGCGAACCGGGCGGGCGCGGCGGTTCGGTCAGCATGGTTGACGACGTCAAGCAAGGCGACGAGATCTTGGTGACTGCTCCGCGCAACGATTTCCCTCTGGTGCCGAGCCCCGCCGGTTACACATTCATCGCGGGCGGCATCGGTATTACCCCTATCCTGT
This sequence comes from uncultured Alphaproteobacteria bacterium, assembly GCA_963731585.1. GTDB lineage: Bacteria > Pseudomonadota > Alphaproteobacteria > Rhizobiales > Xanthobacteraceae > CANKHA01. Next base: position 601,746 of record CAVSWC010000013.1, on the reverse strand, counting down.
CGATGATGCGCCACCTCAAAAGTAGCGCAGGGCCGAAATTCAAGCTGTATTACTGCACGCGCTCCAAAGAGAAGACCGCATTTTACCAACAGCTCACCACCCCCGACTTTCGCGGTCAGGTCGTTATGCATCATGATGGTGGCGAGCTCGATAAGGCCCTCGATCTATGGCCCGTGCTGGAGAATCCCCGTGGTCATGTCTATTGCTGTGGACCGCGAGGACTGATGGATTCGGTACGGGATATGACCGGACACTGGAACGCCTCGCAAATCCATTTCGAGGCCTTCAGCGACGCGGAAGCCCACAAGCCCAATGATCGGCCCTTTCGAGTCAAGCTGGCGCGTTCCGGCGCCATCGTCGAAGTGGCTGCCGAGAAAACGATCCTGGAAACGATCAGGGCAGCGGGCCACGAGGCGCCGAGTTCCTGCGAAAGCGGAACCTGCGGCACCTGCAAGACCAAGCTCGTCGCGGGTGAAGCAGATCACCGCGATCTCGTGCTCACCAATAGTGAGCGCAACGATCACATCATGATCTGCGTGTCCCGCGCAAAATCAGACGAGATCACCATTGACCGATGAGAACAGGCAGAAGCGCGTCCTGAAACTGGGCGTGATCGGCCTGGGCCGTGCCTTTACGCTCATGCTGCCGACCTTCACCGCCGATCCGCGGGTGAGGCTGTGTGCGGCGGCCGATCCGCGGCCGGAGGCAAGAGCGCTGTTCACGTCCGAGTTCGGGCCGGCGTATGAAACGGTGGAAAAGCTTTGCGCCGACCCGAAGGTCGAGGCGATCTACGTTTCTTCTCCGCATCAAATGCACGCGGAGCACGTTCAGACTGCGTCCCGAGCCGGCAAGCACGTGCTGGTCGAGAAACCGATAGCGATTACCATCGAGCAATGCGACAGCATGATTGATGCCGCTCGGAAAGCCGGCACGCATCTGATCGTCGGACACAGCCACAGCTTCAACCGCCCGATACAGCGGGTGCGTGAACTGATCAAGGGCGGTGAGTTCGGCGCTGTGCGGATGATCAGCGCGCTGAACTATACCGATTTTCTCTACCGTCCCCGGCGGCCGGAGGAGCTTGTCACGGAACAGGGCGGCGGTGTCGTCTTCAGCCAGGCTGCGCACCAGATTGACATCGTGCGGTTGATCGGCGGCGGCCGGGTCAAGACCGTGAGCGCGGCGACCGGCTCCTGGGATCAGGCGCGGCGGACCGAGGGCGCTTATTCCGCTCTCCTCAGCTTTGAAACCGGAGCTTTCGCCTCGGCGACCTATAGCGGTTATGGCCATTTCGATAGCGATGAATTGATGGGCGGGATCGACGAAATGGGCCAGCAAAAAGCGCCAAGCCGTTATGGCGCAGCGCGCCGGGCGCTTGGTTCCGCTGCAAATTCGGACGTTGAGGCGGCGCTGAAAAGCGCCCGCAACTATGGCGGAACGGCCTACAAGCCCCCCGCCCCCATATCCGGCCTGCAGCATCAGCATTTCGGATTCGTCGTCGTAAGTTGCGATAAAGCCGACCTGCGTCCGCTGCCCTCCGGCGTGATAATCTATGCGGACGAAACCCAGCGGCTCGACCCGCTGCCGCCGCCGCAAATACCGCGCTCGGAAGTCATCGATGAGCTCTACGAGGCCGCGACGAACGGAAAGCCGCCGCTGCACAGCGGTGAATGGGCGCGCGCGACGCTGGAGGTCTGCCTCGCCATCCTTCGCTCGGCACAGGACGGCGGCCGGACGATGATGCTCAAGCACCAGGTCGCGGCAGTGGCGGACTAGAACTGCATGGCATCCCCGAAATTGAAGACATCAAGTTCGCCTTCCCGGGCAGTCGCCAAGGCCGATGACGATCTGCCGCTCGAGCGCAGCGTCGGTTATCAGGTCCGAATGACTCACCGCGCTTTGCAACGATACCTTCAGATCAAGATCAAGTCGCACGACGTCACATTGGGCACATGGTACTTCCTTCGCGCGCTCTGGCACGAAGACGGCCTCACGCAACGCGAGCTGTCGCGCAGGATCGGCACGCGCGAACCAACGACCATGACGGCTATCCTTGCGATGGAGGCAAGCGGACTGGTCAAACGTGTGCGAAATGATGCCGATCGCAGGAAGCAGAACGTATTTCTCACTGCTAAGGGACAGCGCTTAAAGAGTAAACTGCTCCCGCTCGCAAGAGAGGTCGTAAATACCGCTACCGCGGGGTTTTCCGAGCGGGAGGTGGCATTATTTCTGGGATTCCTTGCAGCGGTTCAACGCAACCTGGAGCCTGTCGCCGTCGACGAGACGGCGGAGTCCGAACTCGATATTTCTTAAACTTGGCGTGCAGGGCTGTTGCCGTTAGGCGGGCGGCAATCCTCGTTGACCCCGATTAATAAGCAACCTAAGTTTTACAAGCCGGACCAAGAAGCTGCCGCTAGGCAGCGGATCCAGGCCGAGCAAAGCTGCGCGCGAAGTCTCGCGCAGCCGGATGAAAAGGGCGCACTTCCCGAGTGTCAATTCGTGGAGGGAGGAAACGGATGAACATGGTCTCTCGCCGCCGGATCGTGACCGCCGCTTTCGTCGTTAGCGCAACGGCGCTCTGTGCTTGGCCGGCTCAGGCGCAGGCGACATACCCGAACAAACCGATTCGCTTCGTCGTGCCCTATTCGCCGGGAGGGTTGCCGGACACGGTCGCGCGGGTCGTCGGCCAAGCGCTCCAGGAGCGAATCGGCCAAACCGTCGTGGTGGAGAACCGGCCGGGCTCGAACGGCAATGTGGCGGCCGGGGTCATCGCGAACTCCCCTGCCGACGGCTACACCTTCATGGTGACGGATGGATCGATGTTTTCCATCAACCCCCTGCTCTACCGGGATCTCACTTACAACAGAGACAAGGACTTTCAGCCGGTCGCCACGGTTGCACGCGCGCCCTTGTTCCTGGCGGTTCATCCGAAGGTTCCGGTATCGACGCTCACGGAATTCATCACCTATGCGAAGGCCAATCCCGGAAAGCTGAACTACGGGTCTTCCGGCATTGGCAGCTCCCACCATCTCACGATGGAAGCGATGAAAGCCGCCCTCGGTCTCGACCTCGCCCATATCCCTTACAAAGGCTCAGGCCAATCCGTTCCTGCGCTGATCGGTGGACAAGTCGAAGTTCTCATTTCCGCCTATCCTTCACTTGCGCAGTTTCTGAAGGACAACCGGGTCAAATTGATCGCCACGAATGCAAGCCAGCGCTCGGCGCAGGCGCCCGACGTCCCGCCCATTGCCGATGCCATTCCAGGATTCGACTTTGCCGTGATCATCGGCGTGCTCGCCCGAACCGGTACGCCTGCCGCGGCAATCGAGAAGATCGCCTCGGAGATGAACGCCGTCCTCAAGCAGCCCGAAGTGCTGCAACGCTTCACGGCCTCGGGCATTGAAGCGGCCTGGAACGGACCGCAAGAGTATGGGCGCGCGATCAACGCGGAGAATGAGCGCGTCGAGAAAGCAGTAAAGGCGGCCGGCCTGAAGCCGGAATAAGCTTGCCCCTGCAAGGTGGAGCGCTTTCCGCCGCTCTCTCCCGGAGCGCCCCGCCGGTGGATGGTGGCCGGCCGAGCTTGGACGTGAGCGCGCGCTTGAGGGAACGCCAAAAATGCGGATTGCGGTGGCGACGCGCAAGGACTTCTGGACGGGCGTCATCTACATCGTCATCGGCCTCTCGGCTTTCGTGGTCGCACGCAACTACGCGCTCGGCTCGGCGGCACGGATGGGTCCGGGCTACTTTCCCACGGCAGTTGCTCTGCTGCTGACGGCAGTGGGCGTCACCATTGTGGTGCGCTCGTTCTTTCGCCAGGGCGAGTTCGTCGATCGCTTCGCATGGAAGCCCATGCTGCTCGTGCTCGGCTCCATCGCCGCATTCGGGATTCTCATCAATCGTGCCGGCCTTCTGCTCGCTGCCGTCGTTCTTGTGCTCGGATGTGCCGCAGCGAGCGAGCGGTTTCGCCTCGGATGGCTGCCCCTGCTGGGCATGGCGGCTCTCGTCGCATTCTGCGTGATTGTATTCGTCATCGGCATGGGAATTCCGATGCCGCTGATCGGTCCCTGGTTCAGCGGGATCGGAGAATAGGTGATGGAGGTCTTCGCCAATTTGGCGCTCGGTCTTCAGACGGCAACCGGTCTGGAAAACCTGCTGTACTGCTTCATCGGCGTCTGTCTTGGGACCGCTGTCGGCGTGCTTCCGGGCCTCGGCCCGGTCACCACGATCGCCATGCTCCTCCCGCTGACCTTTGGGCTCCCGCCGGTCGCGGCATTGATCATGTTGGCGGGCATTTATTATGGCGCGCAATACGGCGGGTCGACGACGGCCATTCTGGTGAATATGCCCGGCGAGGCTTCCAGCGTCGTGACCGCGCTCGACGGCTACCAGATGGCTCGGCAAGGCAAGGCCGGACGCGCGCTCGCCATCGCGGCCATCGGATCTTTCTTCGCCGGAACAGTGGCGACCTTAATCATCGCGCTGTTCGCACCACCGCTCGCCGAGGTGGCGTTGACCTTCGGCCCGGCAGAGTATTTCTCGCTCATGGTGCTTGGGCTTGTGGCAGCGATCGTCCTCGCTCACGGGTCGCTCCTGCACGCCTTCGGTATGATCCTGATCGGGCTGTTGCTTGGGATCAGCGGCACCGACGTGAATTCCGGCGCTGTCCGATACACCTTCGGGATCTCCGAGCTTGTCGACGGCATAGGCTTTGTCGCCCTCGCGATGGGGTTGTTTGGCGTGGGCGAGGTCATCGCGAACCTGGAGCACGGTTCTGAGCGGCGGGTCAGCGTCGGCACCATCGACCGCGTGATGCCGACCCGGGAGGACTGCAAGCGCATCGTCGGACCGATCCTGCGGGGAACCGCGCTCGGCTCGCTACTTGGCGTCCTTCCGGGAGGTGGCGCGCTACTTGCCGCCTTCGGCGCCTACACCCTCGAGAAGAGATTGTCGAAAAACCCGGGCGAATTCGGTCGCGGCGCCGTTGAGGGCGTGGCCGCGCCGGAGGCAGCGAACAATGCCGGCGCGCAGACTTCGTTCATTCCGATGCTGACGCTCGGAATTCCGTCAAATCCGACGATGGCATTGATGGTCGGCGCCATGATCATCCAGGGTATTCAGCCTGGGCCATCCGTCATGGGTGAACAGCCGGCGCTGTTTTGGGGGCTGATCGTCTCGATGTGGATCGGCAATCTCATGTTGCTGATCCTGAATCTGCCGTTGATCAGAATATGGGTGATGATGATCCGCTTTCCGTATCACCTGTTATATCCGACCATCATCTTATTCTGCGCCATTGGGGTATTCAGCCTCAACAACACGAACTTTGACGCATACGTGCTCTCGTTTTTCGGCCTGCTGGGATACGTCTTCCGCAAGCTTGATGCTGAACCGGCGCCTCTCCTGCTGGCTTTTGTGCTCGGACCAATGATGGAAGAGTTTCTCCGCAGAGCCCTGCTGATCTCGCGCGGGGACCCTCTGGTTCTGGTTTCCCGCCCGGTGAGCGCGGCGATGCTGATCATCGCGGCCGGCCTGGTGCTGATGGTGATCACGCCCGCGCTGAGAAGGACGCGCGAAAAGGCGTTCCAAGAAGGGCCCTGACGCCATGCGGGCGAACGCCCCGAGTCCAGGACGGGGATCAACTCGGGTTACGCGGTTCGAGGAAGTTTCAATCGATCGCTTCCTTTTTTGGCGACAGAGCCATCGCCAAAGGTACTGCCGCGATGACAACCGCGGCGATCCCCGCTGCGGGTAGGCCGTGCCATTCGATCAGCGGTCCGGTCGCCAACGCCGCCGCGACGCTCATGCCGCCCGCGAAGCTGTCATTGATGCCGATGGCACGGCCACGCTGCACCGTCTCGGTCCGATTGGCGATGAGCGCGGTTGCCGCCACGTTGGCGGCGGCCCAGCCGATGCCGACGAGAAAGGTCCCAAGCGTGATCGACAGGTAAAAATCGGTAAAGGTGACCAGAACGGCGCCAATGAGCGCGACCGCCACACCCGGGTACATCACCTTGCCATAGCCGATCCGGTCCGCGAGCTTGCCGAGCGGAATCGTGAAAGCGAACATTCCGGCGGTATGAAAGGTATGCGAGGCGGCAATGGCCCCGATGCCGTGTCCGTGGTGCGCCAGCACCAACGAAGTCAGCACCATGACGATCGACATGTTGCCCTGCGCGGCACAGTTCGCGACAATCGCGAGCCTTATCGGGCGTTGGCGCAAAAGCGTGCTGGCGCGGAAAGTCGATGCGTCTTCCTCCGGCAGCCGCGGCGGCGACACATAGCCCTCGTAATAGTGTGAAAGATTTTTCCCGATCTCCTTCGGGTCGGGATGGATGAAGCCGACCAGCGCCATGCCCAGCAAGATCAGCAAGGGCAGGAAAAACCAGGGCAGGCCGAGCGGATCCATGTCGACGCGGTGCGCGAAGTGCTCGGCTCCGTAGACCACGAGTGGGCTGATCACCAATCCAACCAGCGAGCCGGTAGCGATATAGCCGAGGGCCTGCGCCCGCATATGCGGCAGAAACATATCGGTCGCGGCGACGCGAAGCTGCTGCGCCCCATACATGCCCATCGCAAAAACCAGCATGCCGACGACAAACAGCGCCGGACTTCGGAACGTCAGTGAAAAGCCGAGGACAACCGAGCCCACGAGCGCGAGGACAAGACCCAAAAGGATGCCGGGCTTTCGCCCATAGGTGTCGGTGATCTTCCCGATGGGATAGGACACGAGAAACCGGCTGAAGCCTATGAGGCCGACCGAAAGCCCGGCCAGGCTCGCCGAGCCGGTAAGGCCGATGACCATCAGCGGCCCCAGCCCATAGGCGAATTGCATTCCCGCGCCGGTGAACGACTGCGAGAGTGCGAACAGCACCATATTGCGTTTGATGAGCGCGGGAATCCGGACAATAGCGGGCCGCGTTGAGGCTTGATCACCTGAAAACGTCATGAATTTCTCGAGGCCGCGATTGATGCGCGCTTGCTACCGGGAATCTCGACCATCGTCACGGGAAATCGTCGGAATGGCGATGACGTCATGCCGATTATCCGGCCTTCCTCGCCTGCGCACCCCGATCGAGCGATTGCAAAACTTCCGCCGAGTTCTGCACATCCCCGAAATTGGAGTAAAACGCGGTCAAGGACGCGGCATGGATTTCATCCGAGCGCGCGGCAAGCGCATCGGACACCATGAGGGTCTTGAAATTCAGCATCATGGCGTCGCGCGCGGTGCTTTCGCAGCAGACATTGGTCGCCGTGCCAGCGATCAGGACGGTGTCGATGTTGCGGCCATGCAGATAGTCCAGCAGCGGCGAGGAACCCTGGATGAAGGCGCTAAATCTTTTTTTCTCGACCTTGCCGTCGCCCGGCCGGATATCGAGGGCATGCCAAAATTCGAAGCCGTCGCCACCCGCTTCCATTTCCTTGTAGCGGCGCTGCTGGCGCTCCGGCGTCATCAGGCACTCGTGGAATGTCGACCAGCTTTGGCGCGTGCCGGCCGTACCGTTCCGGATCCAGACGACATGTCCGCCGCGGCTGCGCAGCGCGGCAGCCAGCTCGTTGACTGTCGGGACGATCGCGCGCGCTGACGGGGTTTCCCCTTGCGCCCCGGGCTTGAGAAAGTAATTTTGCAGATCGATAACCAGCAAGGCGGTGCGATGCGCGTGCAAATAATCGAAAGGATGGGCTTTGCCCGACCGCTCTTTGACTCGGTCGATGACGTCCGGAGAAATCGAAAATTTGTGCATGCGCCAATCTTCCGGCTTCGACGTTTCGCCTGAACACTACGCGCGGGGGCCATCTTCGGCTAGTGGCAAGCGGCGAACCGTCGCGGCAAATTTATCGGGTAATGGATTTGACACTGTAGAACGCGACGGTCATCTTCAGGTAGTTTTCGGGTAAGCTGCCGTCCAAACAGGCCCCATACAGGAAGGCTGTACTATGGATTTATCAGTGACTGGATCGTCATTTGACCCGCCCCGGCGCCGCTTTTCCTTGCGGGCTTCCCTGGCGGCTTGCGCCATCATGCTTCTCTGCGGCTCGGCTTATGCCCAGGATGCCGCGAGCTTCTATAATGGAAAGACCGTACGGATCGTCGTCGGCTTTTCGCCCGGCGGCGGCTACGATCTCTACGCGAGACTGCTGGCTCGCCATTTCGGTCGCCATATACCTGGAAATCCGACGGTCATCGTCCAGAACATGCCGGGTTCGGCAAGCCTAAAGTCCGTGCAGTATCTTGATGCCGGAGCGCCGACCGATGGCACGGTGATAACCACCTTCAATCCCGGCCTGATCACCCAATCGATTACGACGCCCGACAAGGTGCCGGTAAAGTTTCTCAATTATGCCTGGGTCGGCAATATCAGCGAAGATTTTCGTGTTTGCTATACCTGGAACACGACCGGCGTCAAAAACTGGCAGGACTTCCTAGCGAAAGACAATTTGCGGTTCGGCAATACCGGGGTCGGCACTTCGGCCTACATTGACAACCGGATACTGAGCGTACTGCTCGACGCGAAAATCCATCAGGTGCAGGGGTACCCCGGAAGCGCAGACAAGCGCCTTGCTATCGAGCGAGGCGAACTCGACGGCGACTGCGGTTCCTGGACCAGCGTACCGGAGGACTGGATCAAGGATAACAAGATTGCCTTGCTCGTTCGCTTTTCTCGCACGCGCCTTCCCGCGATGCCCGCGACGATGGCTTATGCCAGCGATCTTTTAAGTGACGAAAAAAAGAAAGAGACGTTCAATCTGCTTACCGCTGCGGCCTTCATTGGCAGGCCGTTCATCGCGCCGCAGAACGTCCCAGCTGATCGCATCGCGGCTCTGCAGGCTGCTTTTAATGCCACCATGAAGGACCCGGAGTTCCTGGCAGACGCTGAGAAGCAGCGGATGACAGTTACGGCTATGACGGCAGGAGAGGTGGAGACCGCCATCAAGAAGCTTTATCAAGCGCCTCCGGATATCGTGGCCGCCGCCAAGGAAATAACCGGCCAGTAATCTCTTTTGCCGCCTTACCCTCAAACTGGGCAAGATCCTGCGAGTGTTTAAATCCGCGGAAAGGACGTTGCGTGCGCGCTCGGTTGCTCTGGTTGGCGCATCGGAACGGGCCAAGTGGCCCAGTGACATTCACGCCAGCCTGCGTGACGGCGGTTACGCGGGAGAAGTCTATCCCATCAATCCAAAATATCGCGAGGTCTGGGGAGTTCCCTGCTATCCGGATTTCGCCGCCCTGCCCTCGCCCGTCGAGCACGCGGCCGTTATCGTACCGGCGCCTCACGTTATTTCCGTTCTCGAGGATGGCGTTCAACACGGCCTGAAATCCGCCACCGTCTACGCGGCGGGAGTGGGCGACGGCATTGACCCAAAATCTCTCGAACGCGGCCGCAGGTTGAAGGCGATATGCGCTGCGAATGATCTTGTGGTTGCCGGGCCCAACTGCATGGGCGCCCACTCGTGGCGAGAGAAGCTGTTTCTCTATCCCAACACCAGTATCGCCAAGCTGCCGGCGGGTTCGGTCGCTGTCGCCTTTCAATCGGGAGGCACATTGCAGTTTTGGGTGCAATCTGCGGGCGACCGGGGCGTGAAGTTTTCCTACGCGGTCTCGACCGGCAATGAAATCGATCTCGATCTTGCCGATTATCTCAACTTCTTCGTGGAAGACGAAAACACCAAGACCATCGTTCTTTTCCTTGAGGGAATCCGCAGACCCGAAGCCTTCATGATCGCGGCAGCCAAGGCGCTCGCGGCGCGCAAACCGATCATCGCGATCAAGAGCGGAAGGACCGCTCAATCTCGCGAAGCGGCGCTGTCGCACACCGGTGCCATCGCCGGTGATTTTGCGGGTTACGAAGCCATGTGCGAGCGCTACGGAATCGTCTGCTGCCGCAATCTGGACGACATGGTTGAAACGGTGTTGGCGTTCCAGGCCGGCAGGCTCCCGAAAGGAAACCGGATCGGTTTTGTCACCACATCCGGCGGCACGGTCGACCTTTTGTGGGACTATGCGGAAAGCGAGAGGTCGGTATTTCCGCCATTCGCCAAGCGCACGGTCGCGGCGCTCCAGCCGATGATGCAGGACGGTATCCTGCCGAGCAATCCGCTGGATGCCGGAATCCCAACCGGGATGCAAAATGCCGCCAAGATGTGCGAGGCCGTGCTCAATGATCCGCATGTCGACATGGTCGCCTGGGCCAGCCAATTGCCCGGTCGCAAGGCGAAGTGGGACGACGTAAAGCCGATCCGGCGCCTGCTGGACGTCACCGACAAGCCGTTCGTCGGCTTCGGCCGAATGTATTATCAGGTGACGCAGGAAGGCCTGAATGCTCAGGAGAGCATTGGCATTCCGTTTTTGCAGGGCCTGGAGCCGACATTGCGCGCCTTGAATTCGCTCGCCTTCTATGGCGAGCGCGTAGGCCGCAAAATCAAGCCAATCCCTGGGCCAAAGAAATCCGATCTGACGCCTCAGACGCTGGAAAAAACGCTCACCGCTTATGGGATTAGCGCTGCCCCGGTCGGGGGTTGCGAAAAACGCGACGGATGCGGCCCGGGTCGCTGGACGAATTGGTTATCCGGTCGCCGTCAAAATTATTTCCCAAGACATTGGGCATAAGACGGAAGCCGGCGGGGTCATTCTCGATCTGAAGAGTGCGGCCGAAGTATCCTCTGCCGTGCGTACGCTTTCCGCGGCAGCGCGACGCTACAAAAAGACCGCTCGCATCAGCGGCTTTTTGGTGCAGGAAATGGTGGATGGCGTTGAAACGATTGTGGGCACGCGCATAGATCCAATGTACGGGCCCCTCCTGCTGGTGGGGTCCGGCGGAATTATGGTGGAGCTCGCCCGCGACGTCGCACTTCGCATGCTTCCGGTCGCTGCCGGCGACGTGCGCGCAATGATTGACGAGCTGAAGCTGAAAACCTTGCTTGCGGGCTTTCGCGGCCAACCGGCTGCTGACGAAGCTGCTTTGGTCAGGGCGGCAACCGGGTTGTCGCGTTTTTTCCTCGATCACCGCGAAAAGCTGTTGGACATCGAAATCAACCCGCTGATCGTCCGCCGCAAGGGCAAGGGAGCAGTCGCGGTGGATATCCGGGCGGTGTGGCGAGATTCGAAAGCTGCCAAATAGGCATCAAGAATAGGTCCTGAGCACGTGCCGGGCGATAACCATCTTCATCACCTCGGTGGCGCCTTCGGTAATCCGATAACTGCGTTGCTGCCGCCAGAATTTCTCGATCGGCAGATCGGTGGTCAGCGCGATGCCGCCGTGAATCTGCATGCAGCGGTCGGCCACGCGGAAGGCCATCTCGTCGGCATAGGATTTGCAGACATATCCCTCGACCCGAGCGTCCTCGCCCGCCTCCATCTTGCTCGCAGCCTGATAGACCATGAGGCGCGCCGCGTTCAGTTCCACATAGGAATCGACCAACATGAACTGAATCGCCTGACGATCGGCCAGCGGCTTACCGAAGGTAACGCGCTGCTTGGCATAGCTGGTAGCCATCTCAAGACAGCGTTCGGCGACGCCGAGCGCACGCGCCCCGTGTTTCACGCGTCCAAGGCCTATCCATTGCTGACCGAGCTTGAATCCCTCGCCTTCCGCCCCGACCCTGTTTGTTGCCGGAATGCGGACATTGTCGAAGACGATTTCGCATGGGCGGTCGCCCATCATCGTTTCGTATCTGGTGGAGATTTTGACACCCGGCGTGTCCATATCAACCAGGAAGCACGAGATGCCGCCACGCGAGCCTTTGGCGCGATCGGTTGCCGCCATGACCTGAGCGAAGTCCGCTTTGTCGGCATGACTGATAAAGCGCTTCACCCCATTGATCACGTAAAATTCGCCGTCACGCACCGCGGTCGTGCGCATGGACCCGGGATCCGATCCGGCGTCCGGCTCAGTCTGCGCGAAACAGGCGCGCTTTTCTCCCCGGAGCACCGGTAGCAGGTACTTTTCCTTCAACTCACCCTGCAATTGATAAAGGATGGCGCGTACGTTAGGACCGGTGATGGTTTCCCCTCGCGACGGAAGCGCGATTGTGCGGCCCAATTCCTCCCACACCACCACGCGAGCCAAAACACCTAATCCCAACCCGCCATATTCCTGAGGAACCTCCAGCCCGCGGATTCCAAGATCCTCGGCCCGCTTGGTGAATTTTGCCCGCCACTGCGGTTTCAACTCATCTCCCACGCAAGTTTCCCGTTCGACCGGAATCAATTCTGAATCGACAAAGCGACGAACGGTCTGCTTCAACAGGCGCAACTCTTCCGGCAGATGGAAATCCAAGTCGGTCTCCTTGCTGGCCTCGGCATTTTAAATTGAGGTATTCATAACCGAATTATGGCACGATTAGAAATCAGCCGCGGTCTTTGTATCAGCTTAAGCCGAGACGGCTCCGGCGCGCCAAGAGCGGAGCGATAGGATACCGGATATCCGGCATTTGAATTCCCTTGGTGGGGCGGCAAGATTGCGCTGCCGCTTTATGCGTATTTAAATACGAAAATCGGACAATCGCTTGTTGGTGGATGGTGGCAGCATGAGTGCAAGTGAGCTTTACGATGTGATCGTGATCGGTGGCGGCAGCGCAGCCTTCGAGGCAGCCATTGCGGCAAAGACCGCGGGTGCCGATCGCGTGGTGATGCTGGAGAAGGCGCCGGAGGCCGAATTCGGCGGTAATGCCCGTTTCTCCCATACCGGTTTTCGATTCGTGCATGCGGGCGCCGAGGAAGTCCGGGAATTCGTGCCCGATCTCGACGAGGAAACCTATCGGCGGATGCATGTCCCGCCCTATACGCGCGAGAACTTCCTGGCGGATTTGAATCGCGTGACGCAGAACCGGATCGATCCCGTTCTCGCCGACGCCTTTGTCGCACAATCCAATGCGGCGGTTCATTGGATGAAGGACATCGGCATCAAATGGGAGATGGAGAAAACCATCAAGGTCGGAGACAAGCTGTATTTCGAGCCTGGCATCAACATCCATCCCATCGGCGGCGGGCTGGGGCTTCTGCTTGCGTTGCGGGAGATCGCGCTGAAGCACGGCATCGAGATTCGCTACGATTCCAAGGTGCGCGCGGTTCACGGCAACGAGCGCCAGGTTGAGGGCGTGCACGTCTCAGGCCCGTCGGGAGAATACGATCTCAGCGGCCGTGCGATCATCTGCTGCAGCGGAGGTTTTCAGGCCAATGCCGAGATGCGGGCGCGTTATCTTGGTGCTAATTCCGATCTCCTGCGGGTGCGCGGCAGCAAGCACAATACCGGCGAGGTACTGCAGGCCATGCTGGCGATCGGCGCCAAAGCCGCCGGCCATTGGCAGGGCGCGCATATGACGCCGATCGACAGCGCGGCCCCACCCGTGGAAACCCCTCTGCTGGAAGGCGGGAAGGGAAATTCCATGAACCGCTACGACTATACTTACGGCATCACCGTCAACACGCTTGGATTGCGCTTTTTCGACGAAGGCGAAGCCAAGCATTCCTATACATATGCAAAGACCGGGCGCGCGGTTCTGGCGCAACCCGGCGCGGCCGCCTTTCAGATTTACGATCAGACCGGCGTCGAATTATTCCGGCACGGCCCGAATTACACGGCCACGGTGTTCGAGGCGCCGACCATCGCCGAGCTCGCGCAGAAGATCGGCATCGAGCCCGCCGTGCTGGTGCATACCGTGGAAGAATTCAATGCGGCGTGCCGCACCGACGTGCCGCTCGATCCGCGTGTGCTCGACGGCAAATGCACCGTCGGCATCTCGCCGCCCAAGTCGAATTGGGCCGAGCCGATCCGGCGCGCACCCTTCCGGGCTTATCCGATCACCGCCGGTGTTACCTTCACATTCGGGGGCTTGCAGGTCGATACCAAGGCTCAGGTGATCAACACGGGGCACCGGCCGATTCACGGGCTCTTCGCTTCCGGTGACGTGGTCGGCTTGTTCTTCCACAATTATCCCTCCTGCACCGGCCAGACGCGCAACGTCGTGTTCAGCTATCTGGCCGGCCGCAGCGCTGCCGCCCTGCAGAACTGACCGGGCTTATGACATCGCGCCCGATTCCCTCGACGGGAAAACCGAGCACGGTCGAGCGCCTCGCCGATTGGGCGCTATCCATTCATGCCTCAGACATCCCGCGCGCTGCGATCGAGCAGGCGAAGCTGTTGCTGCTCGACACCATCGGCTGCGGTCTCGCCGCTTCGGAGCAACATGCCGCCCGCAATGTTCTTGCAGCTGTGGCAAACGCCGGCGGCGACGCCGCAGTGCACCGTGATCGGCAGCGCTGCCAAGACCAGCCTCGCCAATGCGGTGCTGGCGAACGGCGTGCTGATCCGTGTGCTCGACCTCAATGACTATGTGATCGAACCCGACGGGTCCATCGGCGGACACCCAAGCGACAATATCCCGGTCGCCTTGGCGGCCGGCGAATTCGATAACCGGAGCGGCCGCGATGTGCTTGCGGCCATCGTTATCGGTTACGAACTCTACGGCCGCTGCAAGGGCTTCCTGGAGCGGCGTTCCGCGTGGGACGGGTCGTCGATATCCGGCATCATCGTTCCGGTGATGGCGGGATGGCTGATGCAGCTTGACCGCGAGGCACTGTCGCATGCGGTCGCCCTCAGCGTTGCCCGCACGGCGACCTCGGCTGCCGTGCGATGGGGCGAGATGTCGGCGGCGAAGTCGCTCGCCAATGCTCTGGTCGCCCAGAACGGGGTGCAGGCGGCCTTGCTCGCCCGCCACGGCGTGACCGGCCCGAGGGAAGTCTTCGATCATCCGCGCGGGATGCAGGCAGTCTTTCCCAAGCTTGACGCTGCAGCGTTGACGTCGCCGCTGCAAGCGGACAGCTATGTGATGAGGTCTAACGTCAAGACCTATCCTTGCGTGGCCACCGCGCAAGCTGCGGTCAGCGCGGCACTCGAGCTGCATAAGCTGATCGGCGGCGATGCCACCCGGCTCGACAGTATCCGGGTCGTCATGGCCGATATCCCGACCGTGCGCGCGCACCAGGAAGATCGCGACCGTGCCGATCCGAAGTCGCACGAGGCGGCAGATCACAGCTTTCCTTTCTTGATTGCGGCGGCGCTAGTGGACGGGACGTTCGGCCTCGCCCAATTCGAGAACGAGCGCTGGAACAAAGCTGACGTGCGCGCCGTGATGAACCGCATCGAGATGACAACCGACGCCGCACTGGCGGAGCGAGCGCCCGGATCCTATCCGTGCTTGCTTGAGGCTATGGCAAAGGACGGGCGTAGCTATCGTGCCGAGGTGCTCTATCCGCCCGGCTTCTCACACAGCGCACTGGAACGCAAAGCCGTGGTCGCCAAATTCCATGCGCTCACGGAAAGCCGTGTGGCGCGCGCGTCGCGTGACCGGATCATCGACGCCGTCATGGCGCTGGATGAGAGCCCTTCGCTCACGGCGCTGCTGACCGCGCTCGCAGCGGCGGCCTAGGCCGGCAAGCTTGCACCCCTTCCCGTTCCAGTTAATATCCGGCCAACAATACGAATGAGGGAGGATGCACTTGAGAATAATGCTCAAGGCCGCTGTCGCGGCGGCTCCGATGCTGGCGGCGTTTTGGGCGCCTGTGACGGCAAACCCAGTCGAAGAGTTTTACCGCGGAAAACAGGTCCGGTTCATCATCTCATCCGCCACTGGCGGGGATTATGACCAATGGTCCCGGCTGATCGCCCGCTACCTCGGCAAATACATCCCGGGCAGCCCGACCATCATTCCACAGAACATGCCGGGCGGTGGCCAGATCATCGCGACCAACCACCTCTTTACCGCGGCGGCGCAGGACGGCACGGTGATCGGCATGATCGGCCGCAATTTGCCGAACGATGCGCTGGTCAAGAAAGAGGGCGTGCGCTTCGATCCGCTCAAGTTCAACTGGCTGGGCAGCCCGGAACTGACCAACCGCGTCTGCGTCGCGATCGAGGGCGCGCCGGTGCAAAAGGCGCAGGATCTGTTTCAGCACGAATTGCTGGTGGGCGGCGCGGGCGCCGGCACCGCGGTCAGCAACACGCCTACGCTGCTGTCACGCCTGCTTGGAATGAAGTTCAAGTTGGTCGAGGGCTACGGCAACTCCCAGGCGATCCTGCTGGCCATGGAACGCGGCGAGGTGCAGGGCATCTGTCAGTCGCTCAGCTCGCTGCGTGGCAGCCGTCCTGAATGGTTCGAATCCGGCAAGCTGAAAGTGCTGTTCAACACCGAACGGCAGCCGGTGGATAGTCTGAATGCGCCCTCGGTGTTCGAATTCGTCAAGTCGGAGGAACACCGAAGGATTCTCGCCGCTCTATACCTCGAGCGTTGAATTCGGCCGGCCGATCGTGGCGCCTCCGAACGTGCCGAAAGAGCGGGTCGAAGCCTTGCGCCAAGCCCTTGCCGCCACGCTCAAGGATCCGGAATTGCTCGACGAAGCGAAAAAGCAAGGGATGGAAATGACCTATGTATCGGGCCGTGAACTGGAAAAGCTCATCGCCGATCTGATGAGCACGCCGGAGGAGATAGTGGAGAAGATGCGCGAGATGACGAAATGAAGGCCACGCGCATCCTGTTCCTAAACCAGGCGCCGAAGAATCAGGCCTATGACGTGGCCACGATCGAGGCCCAGCTCAACGGCTACGCGTCGCCCGGCACCAAAGTGGAGATTGGCTTCCCCGACGATTACGAGGGGTCCCAGCTATTCGACACGATCGGCAAGCAAAGCGCGCTGAACGGCCTGCATCACATGATGGAGGCCCCAAGCATTATTCGGAAAATTTTCTGGGCGGCGCAGAACGGCTATAATGCGGTGATCTCCAGCAACACCTTCGATCCCGGCGTCGACGGCGGTCGGCTGGCGGTGGACATCCCCGTGATCGGCCTGTTGCGAACCTCGATGCACGCCGCGCTGACGCTTGCCGACAAGGTGGGCATCACCGTGCCGCTGGCGCCGCATGTTCCCTATACCTGGCGCATCCTGCGCAGCTATGGCCTCGATCGCTTCGTCTCCGATATCAAGCCGATCGGCGTCTACGGCAAGGACATAAAAGAGCGCAAGGACGAGATCTTCGGCATCACCGAACGGCTCATCCGGTCGCTGGTCGACGATAGCGGGGCGGAGATCATCCTGCCGCTTGGAGGCGCGCTCATCCCTTACGTCGTCGACCCCGATGATCTCGCCAAGGCCACCGGCGTGCAAGTGCTCAACACCAAGGCGATCGGCATCCGCTTCGCCGAGATGTGCGTGGCGTTCGGCATGACGCAGAGCGCGATCACTTATCCCCGGCCGAAGCTCGATTATTCCGATTTCGTAAAGCGGGTCTGACGAACGCCGTGCCGGAATTCATTTGGCGGAACGTTGGTCGTTTAGCACCCCAGCGCGTCCAGCACGATGCCGCCCTTCTGCCGCAGCAGGTCCGTCGCCCAAGGATGACGATGCTACGCGGGTTAAGCAGCGCATGACCGCTATCTCCATCTGCTCGTGCTGCGGCGCTTATCGACGCTCTCATAACCCATGCCGTATCCCGTGATATGACTGCGAGGCCGCCGCTTTACCGCATTCATTCTCGCTTAAAGTCACCATGCCCGGGCTTGAAAGTCTTATCGTCGAGAAACTGTTTCATCGCCTTCTGACGGCCACCCTCCGGGTCCACGTGCTTAAGCGCGTCGCTTTTGCAGTTCAGGTAGTCCGCCGCCTGTTCTTTCGACATCCGGCGGACGGTTCTGATGCACTCCTTGGTATAGCGGATGGCCTGCGGGCTCTTGATTTCCAACTTGCGTGCAAATGCCAGCGTCTCCTCACGCAGCTGCTCGGCCGGGAACGACCGGTTCACGAACTTCATCGCCGCGGCTTCCTTGCCAGAAAATTTGTCGCCGGTGACTGCGTAATAAAGGGCGTCCCGATATCCCATGACTTCCGTCACGGCCCAGGCGACGAGACCGCCTGGAATGATGCCCCAATTGACTTCAGACAAACCGAAGGTGGCGTCATCTGCGGCAAACGCGAAATCGCAGGCAATCACCGGGGTGAAGGCGCCGCCGAAACAATAGCCGTGCACCATCGCGATCGTCGGCTTCGGAAATGTTGAGAGACGTTCCCAGCGCCATGATTGCGCAGCCCTTCGCGCCTTGGCGCGCGCCTTTGGATCGTTCTCCGTCCCGCGAAAATAGAGTTTAAGATCCTGTCCCGCGCAGAAGTTACCGCCCGCCCCCGTGATCACGACGACCTTGGTCTGGTCGTCCATCTCCGCCCAATCGAGCGCATCTCCCATATCAACATGGAGCTGCGGGCTCATCGCGTTTCGTTTTTCGGGCCGATTCAAAATAATAAAGGTGGTCGCGCCGTCGCGCTCAATCTTCACGTTCTCAAGCTCTATTGCCGCCGCCGGCGCCGCTTGCCGCTTTGCTATCGCGCTGTCGCTCATTAATGCCTCCGATTATTCTTGATGTATTCAAGCGCACCTTACATGAGGCGGCGTCTAAAGGCCGACAAAATCCATCATCGGCCGATCCTCGCCCGGTTTCGGTTTCTCGTAAAGCCAGCCCTCCATCCGGGAAACCGCGCCCTCTTTGGCGAGCGTCGCCTCATATTCCTCCCGGATATACGCATCCTCTTCGTCATACGGGATCGCGGAGCCCCCGTCTCTGATATCGATTGCGCCCAAATCCTTCTGCTTCTCGCCCGGACGGCCGGGCTTGCGTGAGCGTGAGTTGTTGGCGCCGAACCAGGCCGTCAGTCGCAGGGCTTCCTTGCTCGTGCCGAAATGCTGGTGGAACCAGTCCCCGCTCATTGGCGCGGCACTGACCATACCAACCGGCTCGTAGTCGACGCGGAAGACCTGGTCGGCCTTGCCATCCCGCCAGGGCGTGGGCCCGATCTCCGATGGCCAAGTATAGGTATAGCCCTTGCCCTTGACGCAAATGAGCACAGCGGCGGAGCCATGCCGGTGCGCCTTCGAATAGCGCCCGGTTTCGTGCTGCCCGATCCACATATAAAAGCGGTTGCCCGCCATATGCGGCTCGATGCGGCGATATCCCGGTGAGCGTCGGTTATCGAGCGGCAGCTCGCATTTGACGATGTCAGGAACGATGTTGGTGCGGCGCATCGCCAGGCCGCGCACCGGATCGGGCGCAAGATCCTCCTTCGGCTTAAAGTAGTCCTGGCTGCCGTCAAAGCGATCGGTGAACACGTAGCTGTTGTTGAAGAGGAAATCATTGTTGTCATAGAGATTCATCGCCGGTGGCGCGGTCGTGCCGCCAAGCAGAAGCGCCGGCGAAGATGAGGCATTTACGATGCGGTGGTAGGTGTTCAACGGAATCGCAAAGAGCGATCCTTTCTGCCATTCGAACACGTGCTTCTTTCCATCCTCCTGCCAGACTTCCGTGGTGCCGCGCCCCTCGACGACCAAATATTGCTCTTCATACAGATGCTTCTCGACATTCAGCGCACCGGCGCCGGGCACTTCGACCACATAAGAGCCCCACAGGCCCTCGGTGCCCCAGAGCTGGATGAATGATCCCTTGCCGCCCATCCGCTTCCATGGCTTGAGCGGAAGGTCCTGCACCTTGCTGACGCCGACCGCGCGGACGATTGGTATCTCCTGCTCCTCCATGAACTTGTCGTAGGGCGTGGTGACGCGCTTGAACGTGCCAAGGCCTGCCTTCTGGTTGCCGCTCGGCTCATGCCAGTGATCTGGGCTGGTGGTGTCATGCATTGTTCACTTCCTCCTCCCTCACGTGCTGTCTGCGGCTGCCTTACTGGCCAATCGCCTGCGGCAGCGCCCATGAGCAGTCGCAACCCTCAGCCAGGGGACCTGTCGGCGACGAGAGCCTTGTAGCGCTTGATGACGGGTTCCGGGGTCTTCGCCAGTTGGGCCACTAATTCTGCGATCGTTTTTCCGTCTTTCGGCGTGAACTCCAGCTTCTGTCTGATCATTTCCGCCTGAAACTCCGGATCGTTCATGGTGTCCTGGAAGGCCTTTTGCATGATCGCCACGCGATCCGCCGGCACACCAGGCGGCAGCGCGAAAGGATAGCCGATCATCAGAGGAGCCTCGACGAATTCGATCATCGCGAGCTGTTCTGGGGTCTTGGCGAGCTCGCGCGCCGTTGGCACGTCTGCCAACTCCGGATGCCTGCCCGAGCGCCCGAACTGAATCATCGGGCGTGCGATGTTCTTCTCAAGCCAATACGGCTTCCGCGCAAGCAAGTTCTGATAGCCAATGGTGTGTCCGTCTACTTCGCCATTTTCGAACGCAATGTCGAGATTATCTCCGGTGTAACCATGGATGATCTTCAAATTCAGCCCGAGCGCTTCGTTGATCACCTCGATTGGCGATGCGCCAATATTTCCCACGTTTAGTGGCGGGTTAGCCTTTCGCATCGCCTCGACATCCGTTTGCGGAAGCTTGGCGCGAATGACAAAAAGATAAGCGTTATCGGTATAGCTCGCGGTGGTGCCGAGCCAATTGAACTCCTCGGATTTGTATCTCGCCTGCTCGTTGCCGAGAATGGGCAGCAAGACGGTATAGCGGTTGAACAAACCGAACACCGTTCCGTCCTTATCGGCGATGTTGTACAAATGATTGGTGGCCGCGATACCGTTACCCGCCGGCATGTTTACGACAATAATATTGGGATTTCCCGGGTATATGCTTTGGCATATACCGCGCAAGCGTCCGCGCATTCAGATTGTACCCGCCTGTGGGGGACCCGCCGACAATAAGCTTTATGCTTTTACCGCGGTAGAAGTCCTCCTGGGCAAAGCTCGGTGAGAGCAACAGGCAGAAGGTAAGCGCCGCGAGTGACAGCGTTCGCAACATACTCCTCAGCATCGATTTCCCTCCTCGTGCTGCCATGAACGGCCTCTGCCGCCAAAGCCATTTTCTTACATTTTTGAAAGCCTATTTGCGGCTCCCGAATTGTCAATCGACTTGGTCACATTTGCGCGTTCGGCCGTACTTTCTCGTCACCACTCCTGGCTCACACTGCACCATTCCAGTCCGGACGCACAGGGACTGGCGGGGCCATTTCATTTCTGTTCTAATTCTTCGCGAGTGAGGGCGCCGACGAATAAGGATCCTCACCAGATGCCGTAAGAGCGACGGCGGGAGGATCTCATGCTCAGAATCATGTCTGCCGCATCTGCAAGTCTTGGCGCCGCTTTGCTTACAGGCTGGCTTGTCATGCTGCCGGCGGCCGCGCAAGGCCGACTGCCGGCGGAACTCGCCGACGATCCCGTCGCCAAGGCGCTTGGGCCCGCCGTCATCAATACGGCGCTAAAAGAGGGTGCCGTCAATCTCTACTCCGGGACGACCACCCGCGACTTCCTACAGAATGGCGGCCAGGCAAAATTCGAGAAGCGGTTCGGCATCAAGATCAAGCCTCTGACGTCTGAGCTGCGCAAGCTGGTTGACCGCATCCGCACCGAGATTTCGGTGGGCCGTGTCGTAGCCGATATTTTCGAGGGCAACGATCAATACATGCTGGAGCTGCATAGGCTCGACGCCCTTGTCAAATGGAAGCCGCCGGCGCCTGAGCTTGACCGTATCAGCAGAGAGGCATTCGTCGTCGAACCGGCGGGTTTCTGGTGGCCGACGCACGTCAGCGCACAGGGGCTGGTGGTCAATCCCAACCTGGTCGATCCGAAGGAGATCAGTTCCTATTGGGACGTCATCAATCCGAAGTTCAAGGGCAAGGTGGCAATTCGCGACCCCCGTTCGTCGGGAGGCGGTGCCTGGCACATGCTCGGCATCCAGAACACGCGGGGGCTGGGACCGGACTATATTGTGAAGCTCAAGGGCACCGTCGAGCCGTTCATTTTGTCGGGCGGCTCCAATGTGATCCGCGACGCCGTGGTCCGCGGTCAGTTCGCTATCGGATTCTCCGGCCGCGGCGATTTCTTCGAGAATTTGCCGAAGGGCGCGCCGCTGGCGTGGGTCGTTCCGAAGGAGGGGCTGGCCTGGACCCCATCTTCGATAGCGCTCATCAATGGCGCACCGAACCCAAACGCCGCCAAGGTGTTCATCACCTGGCTCTACGAGGTGGAGCAGATGCAGTTATGGACCAATCAGGGCCGGCCTATACCGCATCCTGACATCAAGTCCCCTATCCCGGAGATGAGCCTGGCCGGGGTGACGCTGATGCCGCGCATCCCCGACGAGCAACTCGACCAGCCGAACTTCTTCTTCAAGGAGATGGAGAAGGTCTTCGGCATCCGCTGACAGCCAGGAACAACCGTGCCAGACATCGCGCTCGACAACCTCTCCAAGAGCTTCGGGACGCTGGTTGCTGTCGACGGCGCGACGCTCACGGCGGCTGACGGCGAGTTATTGACGCTGCTCGGTCCCTCCGGCTGCGGCAAGACCACCACTTTGCGCATGATCGCCGGGCTCGAGGAGCCGAGCGGCGGCAGCATCCGTATTGGGGAGCGCACCGTCTATGACCGCGCGCGCGGCATCGACGTGCCGGCGGAGATGCGCGGTCTCGGAATGGTTTTCCAGTCCTACGCGATCTGGCCGCATATGACGGTGGCGGAGAACATCGCCTATCCGTTGCGTATGCGGCATGTCGCACGCGCGGCACGGCGAGAACTTGTCGATAAAGTGCTTGATCTCGTCGGGCTGGCCGGGCTCGGCGACAAGCCATCGACTTTGCTTTCGGGCGGCCAGCAGCAGCGCGTCGCACTGGCGCGTGCGTTGGTGTTCGAGCCCGCGCTGCTGCTGCTCGATGAGCCATTGTCCAATCTCGATGCCAAGCTGCGCGAGCAGATGCGCTTCGAATTGATGATCATGCAGCAGCGGATCGGCCTCACCGCGGTCTATGTGACGCACGACCAGGAGGAGGCACTGACGCTGTCGGACCGGCTGGTTGTAATGAACCACGGCGAGATCGAGCAGATCGGGACGCCGATCGACGTCTATGAGCGTCCGGCGACCCGCTTCGTCGCGCAGTTCATCGGCAAGGGGAACATGATCGACGTTGCGAGCGGCGTGGACTGGCAGCCATCCGGCGCGCGGTTGACGCTGCATTCCGGCGCCGGGATGATGGAAGTGCACATCCCGTCCAGCTCGATCCGCACCGAGCCTGCACGCAAGGCAACGGCGACAACCAACGGCAAGGCAACGCCTGCCGCCAGTCTGTTCGTGCGGCCGGAGAAGGTCGAAATCGGGAACGGCACAAGAGCCGGAAGCAGATCGGCACACGCCGTGCAACTCGCCGGCCGCGTAGTTGGACGCGCTTACGTCGGCAATCGTGCGGAGTATCTGGTGATGATCAACGACGCGACGTCGCTGAAGGTGGAGGCGTCGACCGATGTGACCGTTGGGGCCGGATCCGAGGTAATGCTCTCGATTGCCCCGGAAGATATGGTCCTCTACCGCCCGAGCCCGCAATGACCGTTCCGGCCGTAACTGCGGCAACGCCGGGCGAGCAGGCGGGGGTTGGGCGAGCGATCGGCATCGGGGTGCTTCGAGCACCCTGGATCGGGCGGCTCGGTATTCCGCCGGTGGTGTTTTATGCGCTGCTTGCCTTGCTTCTCGCGGTGCTCGTGCTTTACCCCTTCGCGGTATTGCTGACGTCGAGCTTCTTCACCGGGCAGCCGGGCCGGCTCGGCAGCTTCACGCTCGCCAACTACGCCGTCTGGCTTGGTTCCTGGGATCTGTTGCCGATCATGCTCAACAGCATGATTTTCTCCGCTTCCCGGCTGGCGATCGCACTGTTCTTCGCCCTGCTCTTCGCCTGGGCGGTGGCGCGCACCAACGTGCCGGCGGCAGGCCTGATGGGCTGGATGATACCGATTCCGTTTTTTATCCCGGACCTGCTGACCGGGTTCGGTTGGCTGATGCTCGGCAACCCGCAGAACGGAATCATCAACCAGCTGGCGCAGCAGTTTTTCGGCGCCCAGGGCCCGATCATCAACCTCTACGGCTGGGGCGGTCTCATCTTCCATTCTTCGCTGAATACGATCTCCTTCATGTTTCTGATGCTGGTCGGCTTCTTCAAGCAAATGGACGCGTCCTACGAAGAGGCCGCGACCACGAGCGGCGCGAGCAAGCTCAAAGTAATGATGACCATCACCTTCCCGATGCTGGCGCCGGCGATCCTGAGCATCTCGCTGCTGGTCTTCATCCAGGGGCTTGAGTCGTTTGAGAACCCGCTGCTGTTCGGCAATCCCGGCGGCGTTTACGTGTTCGCCAACGAGATCTACCGGATGCTGTCTTACCGCCACCCGCCGGAATACGGTGCGGCGACGGCACTCTCGGTGATCCTGATCGTGACGACATTCGCGTTGCTTGTGGTGCAGTGGCGCAAACTCGGCGGGCGGCGGTTCACGGTGGTGACCGGGAAAGGCTACCGGCCGACGCGGCTGCGCCTGCCCGGCTTGCTGCGCTGGAGCATCTTCGCGCTCTTCGTCATCTATTTCCTGCTGGCGGTCGTGATCCCGATCGCACAGATCGTGTTCAACTCGTTTTTTGAGATCTTCGGGCTCTATGGCTGGCAGTATGTGACGCTGAAGAACTGGACGAACGTCATCAACAACAACCGCGCCCTGAACGGCCTCAAAAACACGATCATCTATGCCACGCTTGCCGCATTCGCCGTCGTCATCATCGGTGGCCTCGTCGGATATATCCGGGTGCGCACGCGGCACTGGCTCGGCTACGCGCTCGAATTGATGGCGTGGGCGCCCTGGACGCTGCCGGGGGTGGTGATGGGGCTCGCCCTGCTGTGGGCCTGGGCGCTGCCGCCGCAGCCATTCAATCTTTACGGCACCGCGCTCGTCATCATCATCGGTTTCATCGTCAAGGGTTTGCCGCTCGGGGCGGCAACGATGCAGTCGGCCGTGCACCAGATCAGCCCGGAGCTCGAGGAGTCGTCCCGGGTGCATGGCGGCTCCTGGCTGCGCACCGTTCGCCATATCCTGGCTCCCTTGCTGCGCCGCGGTGCGCTCGCTGCTTTCGTCATCGTGTTCGCGATCGCATCGCGCGATCTGACGATCCCGCT
The DNA here is from genome assembly GCA_963731585.1 of uncultured Alphaproteobacteria bacterium. Classification (GTDB taxonomy): domain Bacteria; phylum Pseudomonadota; class Alphaproteobacteria; order Rhizobiales; family Xanthobacteraceae; genus CANKHA01. The sequence goes on along the minus strand of CAVSWC010000013.1, from coordinate 576,783 downwards.
GCTGCTCTACCGCGACGACATCGAAACCCTCACGGTGACGCTGCTGCATTATTACGAGACCGGCGACATGGGCACCTTGGCGGCTACCTCACTCATTCAGCTCGCTCTCGTTATGATGCTATTGGCGCTCGATCGCATCACGCGCGAGAAAGACGGCTAAAAGGACGGCTCACCATGGCATCGCCCTCCAGGCAGACACTTCCCGACAGCGGCCCGAGCGAGCTCGGGATCAAGGACGTCATCGTCCACAAGCTGCGGCTGCCGTACCGCAGCGTTGTCAATTTTCGCTCGGTGACCCAGGACCGCGGCGAATATGTGCTGATCCGCATCGTCGCCGATGACGGCCAGGAGGGTATTGCGGAAGCGGTGTGTCGTCCCGAGCAGCATGGCGAGGACGCGGCAGCGGTCGCCATCTCAATCGATACCTTGTTCAAGCCGCGGCTGGTCGGGCTCGATCCGCTCGCGCACCTATCCGCGCTCGCGGCGATCGGCCGCGTCAAGTTCTGCCGCACGGAAAAGGCTCTGATCGACGTCGCGCTGTGGGATCTCAAAGGCAAGATTCTGAATCAACCGGTATGGCGGCTGCTCGGTGCGGCCGAGCCAAAGCCGGTGCCGCTGACCTGGCTCGTCCACGGCAAAACCAGCCGGGAAGCGATGGTCGCCGAAGCGCTGCGGCAGCACGAGGAGCGTGGCTATAATGCGATGAAGCTGAAGACCTGGAAGCGCAGCATGGAGGACGTCCGGCTGGTCGAGGACGTGCGAAAGGCGCTCGGCGATGATGCATTTCCTCTATGTCGACGGCAACGGCAGCTATACCGAGGGCGAGGCGCGGACGATCCTGGCGCGGGTCGCCGACTACAACGCCAGCTTTATCGAGGAACCCTGCAAATTTTCCGATCCGCTTCGGCAAGCCGCTTTCGCGCCACACCTGCCGCTCCCGCTGCTCGGCGATCAATGCCTGCAATCACTCGAGGACGTTCAGCTGCACATTCGGCTCGGAGCGGTGGGCGCCGTCAGCATCAAGCTTCGCCGCACCGGCTTCACGCAATCGCTGAAGATCGCGGCGCTGGCGGAGGCGGCGGGCCTGCCGGTGGTGATCGGCACCGACTCCGAGAGCCGGATCGGATCGCTGTCGCGTATGCATTTCAGGACGGCGCTGCCTTGGCTGGAGCCCTATCCCGCCGAGACGCATTTCTTCGACAAGCTCACCGACGACGCCTTTGCCGGCGAGTTCCACTTCCGCGACGGCACGCTCACGCCGACAGACGCACCGGGATTTGGCGCCGAGATCGATCACGCAAAGCTGAAAACTTTCGCCTTTTGAGGAAATCGCCGCCGATGACCTACGATGCTGCCAAGGGAAACTTTCGCGTCGCGCTCGCCGGCGATTGCATGCTGACGCGCCGGCTTTCGGTTTTCGGCGAGCCGGCTTTTCTTGCTTTGCGCGACCTGTTCCGCGGATGCGACGCAGGCTTCGTCAACCTGGAGTCCGTCGTACGGCGGCCGGAGGAAGGCACGCCGGGCGTCACGCGCGGCACCTACATGACGACGCCTCCGGAACTGCTCTCCGATCTGTCCTGGCTCGGGGTCAACATGGTGTCGACGGCGAACAATCACGCTTACGATTACGGCGAAGGCGGGCTGATGGCCACGGTCCGGCATCTGGAGGCGGCCGGCATCATGTTCGCCGGCAGCGGGCAGAACCTGGCGGAAGCTCGGCGGCCGGGCTATCTCGACACCCGTGCCGGCCGCGTGGCGTTGATCGCGACGACGGCCACCTACCGTCCGTGGAATGCGGCGAGCCCGCAGCGTCCGGACATGCGTGGACGGCCCGGCGTCAATCCGCTCAATTCAGAGACGACCTATACGGTTGACGAGCCGGCCTTCCAGGCCTTGCAGAAGATATCCGAGGGTCTCGGCTTCGAGCAGACCCGCAAGCGTAACCGCACCCATTTCTATTCCGACGCGGAGGCGCCCGAGGAAGCCAGCGGCGCGTTGCAGATATTCGGCACGCGCGTCGCCAAGGCCGGAACATTCGGCGCGACCAGCAGCGCGGACGTTGCCGACGTCGAGGACAATCTGCGCTGGATCAGGGAGGCAAGGCGGCAAGCCGATTGGGTGCTGGTCAGCTTCCATAGCCATCAGTTCGCCCACAAAAGCGTCGCATCCGCTGCCACCAAAATCGACCTCAAGGAGCCGGCGGACTTTGTGCCGGCGTTTGCACGGCAGTGCATCGACGCGGGCGCCGACATTTTCGTCGGACACGGCTCGCATACCCCGCTCGGCATCGAAATCTACCAGGGCAAGCCGATCCTCTATTCGGTCGGCAATTTCATCTTCCAGAACGAAAGCGTGCGCAGCTTCCCGGCGGAAGCCTACGCCCGCTTCGGGCTTGGTCACGATGCCACCCCGAGCGATTTTCTCGATGCCCGCACCGGCGGCGGCAGCAAAGGCCACATCGCCCATGCCGGCTTTTGGGAAAATATCGCGGTGACTTGCGAATTCAGAAATGGCGCCGCCGCCGAGATCCGCATTCATCCCATCGAGCAGGGCTTCGGTGCATCGCTCGGACAACGCGGCCGCCCGATGCTGGCGACCGGCGCCATCGCCAGCCGTGTCATTGACCGCGTGGCGGAGTTGTCGCGGATCTATGGCGTCGAGGTTCGCAACGATAACGGGATCGGCGTTATTAAAATCGATAGCAAAGACTGAGCCTGTCACAACGATAAAGGACATATTTCGCCGCGACTGCGCAACGGGAGGAGCAACAATGACGAAACTTTTTGCTCTGCTGCTATTCGTCGCTCTATTGCCGGTCGGCGCGGCGGCGCAGAACGCCGCGTGGAAAAGCTCCTGGGAGGAGACGCTCGCCGCGGCGCGGGAAGAAGGCAAGGTGGTTATTTCGGGCCCACCGGTCCCGGAACTCCGCCAAGCATTACCGGCAGCCTTCAAAGCGCGCTATGGCATCGCGGTGGAGTATATCGCAGCACGCGGCGGCACGGAGGCGGCGGCGCGGATGCGCGCCGAACGGCAGGCCGGCATCCATTATTTCGATATCGTATTTGCCGGCATCCAGGGCATGGCTTTGGTGTTCCATCGCGAGAAGATGCTGCAACCGCTGAAGCCGGCGCTGCAATTGCCGGAGGTCATCGACGGCAAGAAATGGAAGAAAGGGAAGCTCTGGTTCGCCGATCCGGAGGAGCAATATATTCTGCGGCTCGCGAACTCCGTCACGACGATGTTCCACATCAACACCAGCCTAGCGAAACCGGAAGAGATTCGATCCGTGAAGGACCTGCTCAATCCCAAATGGAAGGGAAAGATCGCGCTGCAGGATCCGACGATCTCCGGCAGCGGCAGCAACCAGGCCGCGCATCTTTACTTGCAGCATGGCGATGATTTCATCAAGCAGCTTTACGTCGATCAGAAGCCGATCATCAGCCGCGACACGCGGCTGATCACCGACGGTCTCGCGCGAGGTACTTATGCCATCACGCTAGGCGCCGAGGACGGCAAGGTGGAAGCGCTCCGCAAGGAGGGGGTGCCGGTTTCAATCCTGGAGAATCTTACCGACCTCTACAGCGAGATATCCGCGAGTTTCGGACAGGTCGCCATCATGGACCGCGCTCCGCACCCCAACGCGGCCAAGGTTTTCGTGAACTGGATCGCCTCCAAGGAAGGCAGCGAGGTGTTCAACCGCGCCGTGGGCACGGTTCCAACGCGCAGCGACATCGATGAAAGCCACCTGCCGCCGGAGATTATCCCGAAACAAGGCGTGCAGTATTTCGACACTTACGACTGGGAGTTCACCGTCACCCAGAAAGAGAAAGTGCGTCAGCGCATGAAGGAGCTGCTTTCAGCGCAGTAAGTCTAGGCCATCATGAAGTTGATCGCCTTTTCTTCGGTGTAGGAGAGCAATTCCTCCAGTCCCGACTCGCGGCCGGTGCCGCTGTTCTTGAAGCCGCCGAACGGCATGCCCTTGTAATGACCCGACGCGCCGTTGATCCAGATATGACCGGACTGGATGCGCCGCGCGGTGGTAAGCGCCGTGTTGAGATCGTTGGTCCAGATTGCGCCGGTCAGGCCGTATTCGACCGAGTTGGCCATCTCGATGGCCTCGTCGATGTGCTTCCATTTGAAGACGGACAACACCGGGCCGAAGATTTCCTCGTTGGCGATCCGCATGCCCGGCTTCACGTCGGCGAACACGGTCGGCTCGACCCAATAGCCCTTCTCGAACATCTTCCCCTCCGGCCGCTTGCCGCCGGTCATCAGACGCGCGCCGTCGTCTTTGCCGGACTGGATATAATACAGAACCTTCTCGTACTGGCCCTTGTTATTGACCGGGCCCATCTGGCTCTCTTCCGACAGCGGATCGCCGATGCGCAGCTTGGAGATGCGCGCAACCACGTCGGTCAAAAACTTGTCGTGGATCGACTCGTGCAGGAATAGCCGGCTCGTCGAGCTGCAGGACTGGCCGGACCAGGCGAAGTTCATGCCTCCCACTGCCGCCGCCACCGCCTTGTCGTAATCGGCGTCAGGGAAGACGATCATCGGATTCTTACCGCCGAGTTCAAGCGTGACGTTCTTCACCGCCACTTCGGCCGCCGACTTCTGGATCGCCATCCCGGTCTGGACCGAGCCGATGAAAGCGAGGCGCTTGACGCGCGGATGGCGCACCAAGGCGTCGCCGGCCTCCGCGCCCGTGCCGGTGACGATGTTCACCACCCCCGGCGGCATCACCTGTTGGGCGATCTCCGCGAGAATGCAGGCTGAGAGCGGGCTCTGGTCCGACGGTTTTTCAACGATGCAATTGCCGGCGATCAAGGGCGCGGCCATGCGCGAGGCGGCGAAGTTGATCGGATGGTTGAAGGGTATGATCCGGCCAACCACGCCATAGGGCTCGCGCACGGTGATGTGCAGGTTGCCCGGCGTCGAAGGAACCGTCTGGCCCTTGGTCTCGTAGCCGAGTCCGGCGAAATATTTGAGGTGCTCGATCGCCTTGCCGACATCGGCGCGCATTTTAAAGATAGTATTGCCGGTGTCGCGGACTTCGACATTGAGAATCTCGGCCGCGCGCGCGGCCATGCCGTCCGACAGCTTGTAGAGATATTCCGCTCGCTTGGAGACTGAGAGGGCGGCCCAGGCCGGCTGCGCCTTTTCCGCGGCGGCCACCGCATCGCTCCATGTCCTTCTTGCTGCCGCGCGGCACGCGGCCGAGGACTTGCTCGTTAGCCGGTTCGATTGACTCCATCCACCGGCCGCTTTCGCTGCCGACCAGTTCGCCGCCGATCAGCATCGGCATCTCGCCGAGGGATTGGTCAGGTTTGAAAGCAATATTCATGATCATGCTCCTATCTGTTATGAGCGCGGAGTTTTCTCGCGCAAGCTATCGATACCGCCGCGTTGACGGCGGGCCGTTGGTCTCGAGAATGTGCAGCCTTCATTCCTTCGAAATGGAGACTTCAATCAAATGACAGCCGCCGCCGCGGACAATCTCGATGCCGCGACGCAGCGCCTCCGGCAATGACTCAAGGCCGGTGACCGGCCCTTCGCCCGTAAAGCCCTGAGCGCGGGCCATCGCAACGAGATCGACGGCCGGATCGTCGAGCATCTGGCCGATCCACTTATTCTCCACCGGCCGCCCGCGCTCGCGCGCCATATGCGCTTGATGCACTTCGTCATTGTGATAGGCGCGGTTGTTCGCAACGACGATGAGAAGCGGAATGCGCGCCCGGGCCGCCGTCCACAGAGCGTTCACGCCCATCAGGTAGTCGCCATCCCCGAGGACCGCGACCGGTATCCTGCCTGTCCCCTTCAGCGCCAGCGCGGCGCCAATGGACACGCCCGGACCGGAACCGACACCGCCGCCGCCGTCGTTGCCGAAATAATCGAGCGGGCCAGCTGAAGCGGCAGACATGGCCGGGCCAACCGAGCGTGAACCGCGTGTACGTCACCGGCTCTTCGCGCATCGTCTCCGACACGCATTCGGCGAACTGCCGCAATCCGATGCCGCCTTCGCCGGCGGGCGTATCTTGCTCGACGTAACTGATGGCTGCCTTGCCGGCGGCGCTGAGAGTCCATTTCGGCTCGCCGAAGCGGGCGGTGCCGCTGCGCCGTTCGATCGCCCGGCGAAGCGGCCGCGTGACGGCGTCGGGTGACGTCAACACCGGCAAGTCTGCTGGCGGCAGCGCCTGATGGTCCATCGACCAGCCGTTATGAACGTAGCTGTCGGCGGAAACATGGATGATCTTGGCCGTTACAGGCCCCGTCTTCTTCGCAGGTTTTGAGCAAACCGGCGAGATCGAGCCAGTCCAGCGCAAGGATGACGTCCGCTTTCGACAACGCTTCCAGCGTCGCCGCCGATGGCCGCGCGCGTGGCTCGACGACATGGAGCGGATGCTCGCTCGGAAAGGCCGCCGAGTTGCGCAGATCGGTCAGCACGATGCCGCCGATCGCCTCGCACAGATCGACGCGCGCCTGCCAATCGCTCGCGTCGCGCGATACGCGGCCGCACAGCACAAGGGGGCGCTTCGCCTGCGTCAGCCAATCGGCAGCCGTCTCTATGACCGATTCCGCCGCCGCTGCCGGTTCGGCCGGCTGATAGCGCTCGATCTCTGGAAAGGACAGCGCCGCGTCGATCGGGGCTTCCTGCATTTCGACGTCGAGACAGACATAGGTCGGACCGTACGGCGGCGTCATGGAGATCTGCCGCGCCCTGAGAATAGATTGGAAAGCCGCCGGGACCGACCGCGGCTCGTCATCCCATTTGGTGTAGTTGCGGATCAGGGCGCCCTGGTCTTTCGAGGTGTGAATCCAATCGATCCACGGCCGGCGCTGCGTTGGCGTCGCCCGGCCCGGTCGCGCCGAGAATGACCACCGGCATGCGGTCGCACCAGGCGTTATAGATCGCCATCGTCGCATGCATGAGCCCGACGTTGCTGTGCAAGCATGCCAGCATCGGCTTGTCGGTGACCTTGGCATAGCCCTGGGCGATGGCCACGGCATGCTCCTCATGAAGGCACACGAGCATTTGAGGATTGTTATTGCCGAGATAGTTGACCAAGCTGTCGTGCAGCCCGCGATAACTGGCACCCGGGACGAGAGCGATATATTTGAAATCGAGCTTCGCGAGCAGAGCCGCGATCGCATCAGACCCCCAGCCCATGACGGGATTTTCCGCTCGCTGCGGGCGATCGATCTCCTGCAATCTCTTGGGCGTCGTCTTGTTCATATTGACTATGCAAAGTGGAACTCTGGACGTCGACCGTCGTCCAGGGACCGCCCGCATTGGCGGTCCCGCTTTATTACACGAGCAGTTACGGCGCGCAGGCGTTCAGGCTGCCTGTAGATCCCTGGCGCGCTGCAGCGCCTCCATCGGGTCGGCGCGCACGATGAATGCTGGGTTCCTGATGCACACCGTTTCGGTTTCTTCCTGCGTCAGGCCGAACGCCTTCATGTACCCGCTTATCTGCCGCATCGATTCTGACTGAATTCGGGAACAGGACGTCTCCGGCGTCGCTGGCCAGCGTGAAGTGCTCGACTCCGACGGTCCTGATCGCCTGGTACATCTTGCCGGGATCGACACCCAGCATCGGCGACAGCTCGTCGTAGGTGAAATTGAAATGAATGCCGACCTTCGAAAGCTGCTTCATCTGCTCTACCGTAACGTTGACGAACGGGCTGAACGGATGGTCGATGAAGGCACGCTTGAAATTCAACTTGTCCACGAGCTCAGCCAGCACGAAGATTTCCTCGTGGGTGGAGTGTCCAAATGAAAGCGCGCGGTCGTTGTCTGCGACGATCCGAATGGCCTCTTCATATTCCGGCTTCAGCCGGCCCTTCTCGTCCAGGGCGTAGTGCCCATACTTGAGGGCCTGCTCCCACGGGAGCGGATCGGAATGGGCCTTCGGATCTGCATTCGGGTCCCAGCGCTTGGGTTTGCCTCCAACGACAAAGTAGGTGTTGGCGTGGTTCGACAACGCCAGCCAGAAGGACGCGACGCCTGCCTTGACCTGCATCTCGACTTTCTCGCGGCTCGGCGGCTTGTTGTCACGACAGAGCGCATATCCGCCCCAGGCCCTGATAGGTGCAATCCCGGTTTCTTGCGCCCAACGATCCAGATCGCGGATCAGGTTATTGACGTCTTCCATTGGGCCGGCGAAACGTTTGTCCTCCTTGCCGATCGACTTATAAAGAATGCCGTACATGCCGCTTTCGGACGCCAGTTTGGCAAGAGCGAGCGCGTCCTGCTGGCCGTGTTCGGCGTGGCAGTGAATGTCGATCATGCCCCTGACGCCATCGATCCGGGGCGGCGTCTGGATATACGGCTTGTAGCCGCGCCGGGCGGGATAAGAGGCGACGGCCCGCTGAAGCGTCGGCGTTGCGTTGTCGTTTGGAAGGCGTTGCGGCGGGACCACTTCGTTGGGCGGCGGGTTTGCGTCGGTCATTGGAACTCTCCGGCTTGCAGTGGCTCAAAATCGGGCTTGATTAACGCTATACGGTCGGGCAATGAATTAAAAATATTGAATTGTCCACCACCCATAACCTAAGGTTACGTACCGCTAATCGTTGCAGCACCAACCCAACTTTGAGGCTTCAATGGACGTGCGCCATCTACGCAACATGCTGGCGGTCATGGAAGAAGGCAGCCTCGGCAAAGCGGCACAACGCCTCAATATTTCGCAGCCGGCTCTGACAAAAGGCATTCAGCGCCTAGAGGAACATTTGGGCGTTCGCTTGTTCGAGCGCGAAGCCCGGGGAATGAAGCCCACGTTCTACGCTGAAAGCCTAAGGGGCTATGCGAAAGCGGCCTGCATCGGCATGGCGGAAGCGGAGAGCCAGATCGCGGCTCTCCGCAACGGTACTGAGGGCATTATCACCGTCGCCGGCCCGCCCCTGATCATGACTGAGCTTCTCCCGCAGGTGCTGGTGCGGCTGTCGCAAGAGCGCCCCAAGCTTCAGGTGCGGGTTGTGACGCAGAACAGGGACCTGTTCACCGATCTCCTGGACGGCAAGTTCAGTCTCGCCGTTGCCATGCTTTATGACGAGATACCGAAGCAGGGACTGACAACGCAATGGCTGTTCGACGATCGCCTCGTCCTGGTGATGCGTCCGGATCACCCGTTCGCCAAACGCCGAAGGGTCAAGCCGGAAGAATTGGTCGGACAGAACTGGGTCTTCCCCGACCATGAAACCTGGAGCCAGCGCCGGCTGAAGCTGTACTTCGAACAGCTAGGGTTACCCTTCCCGACGGCAAAGTTCGAAAGCAGGGATCCCGTCGTGATCAAGTCTATGATCATGATCAGCAGCAATCATATCGGGATTGTTGCCAAGCTCGGAGTGGAGAAAGAACTTTCGCAGGGACTCCTCAAAAGCGTGGAAATCGATTCTCCCTTGATGCTCAGGCCTATTGGTATCGTCCGCCGTGAAAACGAGCCGATGTCGCCGGCGGTGAAATCGCTTGTCCGCATCCTCGAGGAGGTTTGCATGGCGCGCCGCCGTCCGGGCAAACGGTAAAGCGGGCTGCCGCGTCCCGAAAAACCTCTCATTCCCTTTGTTTATGACTTAGCGACAAAATAATAGTGGCCGGCTTTGACCGTTCGGGGCACGGTGGTGCCTGGCGCTTCCCACACAACGTCGAGAGCCAAGGACGGGCATACGGCCGCAAACCTGGCCTGCGAGGCACGGGGAAGCGCTCGATGCGACGTACCACTTCTCGGCGAGATCGAACCCGGTTGGAGAATTTTCTATGCACGGCAGTGGGAAGTTTCTGGAATGGGACAGAGCGACCCGGATCCCGTCCCCTCCTCCCCCGCCCATGAGCTGTGACTGCCAATTTCACATCTTTGCGGACCCAAAAAAATATCCGCCGAAGCCAGGGGCCCTCTACGAGCCACCGAACGCGACATTTGATGACATGATGGGCGTACTACGGACACTCGGCTTCGCACGCGGAGTCATCGTGCACGCCATGCCCTACGACACGGACCATCGTCTGCTGATCGACACGTTGTCCGGCCTGGCCGACCGCAGCAATATCCGCGCAACCGCAATAATAAAAGACAGCGTCAGCGACGCCGAACTCAGCACGCTTAACGATCTCGGCGTATGCGCTGCGCGCTTCAACATCGGGCGCTATTACAACGAGGTTCAGTCTCCTGCATCGGTCATGCGCTCGATGCAGCGCGCGAGAGAGATTGGCTGGCACGCCCGGCTGCACGTGGCCGGGCCGCATCTCCTGGAATATACCGACATGCTGGCCTCGGTGAAGGATCTGACCATCGTCGTCGATCATATGGGTCATGTCGATTTTTCGCAGGGCCTTGGCGGGTCCACGTTTCAATGGCTCCTCGATCGGATCAAGAACCACGGATGGTGGTTGATGCTCTCCAACGGAAGCCGCCTGTCGAGCATGTCCGAAGGATGGGATGACGCGGTTCCTTTCGGGGAGGCATTTGTGCAGGCTGCGCCGGATCGGATGATATGGGGCTCGGATTGGCCGCACGTTCGCTGGAGCAAGCCCCGCATGCCCAACGACGCAGAGCTTGTCGAGTTGCTGTATCGCTACCTTCGCAACGACAAGGAACTCATTGAGAAAGTACTGGTGAGCAACCCGGCGCGGCTTCATGGCTTCGGTGCCTAAGACGAGGCGCAGGGTTCAGGCGAACCGTGCGCCCCGTTTTAAGAAGAATAACGAGGAGGGAAGGATGAATTGGCGGACTTTTGGCTTCTTGCTTGTTGCTGCAACAGCGCTGTGGCTGCCAACGCTATCTCACGCTCAACAGGTCGAAGAGTTCTATCGCGGCAAGAAGCTGACGCTTTATATCGGCTCGTCATCGGGCGGCGGTACAGACATCTATGGACGCCTTGTTGCAAGGTTTCTCGGCAACCACGTTCCGGGTAATCCGCAAGTCATTGTCGTAAACTCTCCCGGCGCCAACGGCCTCGTTGTCGCTAATCAGCTCTACAAGACACTTCCCAAGGACGGCACGGCCATTGCGACCTTCGATCGCTCAGCCGCACTTCATTCGATATGGGGCAACCCCGTCGCGCAGTTCGTGGCGACTGAGCTCAACTGGATCGGCAGCACCAACATCGACACAAGCACGTGCGTGACATGGCATGACAGTGGAATCGATACGCTGGAGAAGTTCATAACCAAAGAAGTTGTTCTCGGTTCGACGGCTGTCTACCACGCGAACTTGTTGAACGTCTTGTTCGGAGCCAAGCTTAAACAGGTCAAGGGCTACCCGGGCGGGAACGACGTGGTGCTTGCCTTGGAACGTGGCGAGGTACAGGGTCGATGCAATTGGTCCTGGTCTTCGATCATCAGCACCAGGCCCGAGTGGGTCCGTGACAAGAAACTCAATATCGTGCTTCAGTTCGCGGAGGAGAAACATCCTGAGCTACCCGATGTTCCCTTGGTGACGGATCTCGCGAAGACGGAGCAGCAGCGACAGATGCTGGATCTCATCTTGTCCACGCAACAGATGGCACGGCCATTCGCAGCACCACCCGGTGTGCCGGCTGAGAGAGTGAGCGCTTTGCGCGAGGGGTTCATGCGGATGATCAAGGATCCCGACTTCGCTGCGGCCGCGAAAGCCCAGCAAATCGAACTATCACCAGTAGGCGGAGAACAAATCCAGCAAATGCTGGCGCGCATCTCCAAGACCCCAAAGCCCGTTATCCGCGAGTTGCGTGACGTGGTGCTCGGCGCCGAGGCGTCGGCGGCTATGGACAAATGAGAACGCCCGACACAAGCGCGTAAGGCGCGACACCACGAGGCGCGCGCTGCGGACGGGAGCGTTCATCCTCTGAAGCTCCTCCACATCTTAGAGGGCTAGAATGACCTTAATGCTGTCCAATGACGACGCCGCGAAGGTGTTGACGATGTCCAACACCATCGCGGCGCTTGAGCAGCTATATCAGGATTTGGGCGCTGGCGGCGCGGTATACCGCGGACGTACGGATCTGTTCGCGCCCACCGTAGCGGAAATCGGGGCCGACGTTCCGGCAGCGCATCAGTTCAAGACCCTGGACGGCGCAATTCCTCGGCTGCATGCCGCGTCAATCCGCGTCACCTCGGATGTGGTGGCGTTTCCCGAAGTGAACGGCCTCCGCCGACGGATCAAGATTCCAGCCGCGACAGGCAAGTCCTACGTGGGACTGGTTTTCCTGTTTAGTTCTGCAACGGGCGAGCTCATTTCCATCCTCCAGGACGGAATGCTGCAACGCTTCACGGTCGGCGCCATCAACGCCATCGGCGCCAAGTACCTTTCCCGTCCCGAACTCGTCGGTTGTCGGGCTGATCGGCGCGGGAGGACAGGCGGGGCCGCAATTGGCCGCCCTGAAGGAAGTGAGGCCGATCAAGCATGTTCGTGTCTACAGCCCCGCCGCAGGCGAGGCCGAGGCCTTTGCCAAATCCATGTCGGCCTCTCTCGGGATCGAGGTAACCGCCGCCGAAACAGCCGAGGCGGCGGTTGATGGCGTAGATATCGCCATCACGGCGACCAACAGCCGCGTCCCCTTCTTCCCCGCGGCCTGGCTCAAGCCGGGGATGCACCTCAGCTGCATGCAGCGCGACGAGCCGATGGACGACTGCTTCGAGGAAGCGGACGTCGTGATCTTTCACACCAAGATGAAGGAGCACGAATACGTGTCCACGGACTTCGCCGCGATGGAGAAGCGCTTCGGCTTCGTCATCCGCGATCATCCTCCGCGCGAGCTGGACTGGAACGACTTTCCCGATCTGGGCGAGCTTGTGGCCGGAAAGGTCAACGGAAGACAGACCCCGCAGCAACGCACCTTCTTTCTCAACAGCACCGGCGTAGGGGCGCAATTTACCGCGCTCGCGCATCTCATCTACAGTGGCTGCCGTGAACAGGGCCTCGGCCACGAAGTGCCGGCCGAATGGTTTGTCGAATCCATTCAACCGTGAAACCGACGAAAAGGCTGAAGCCGTGAGCCGTGAAACCGTCCAGCTGGCAGAATACGCAGCCGCCTTACGCTACGAAGATATTCCGGCTGACGTTGTCGATGCGGCGAAGAACACGATCGCGGATGGCATCGCGGCATGCGTCTTCGGGTATCGCTTCCCCTGGAGCCAGGCGATCGTGCGATATGCGCAGCAGTCCGGTGCCGGCAAGAGCGCCGTGCTCGGACCGGGCGCACCGATGCTTCCGCCGCCCTTTGCGGCGCTTGTGAACGGCGCCCTCGCCCATTCCTTCGAACTGGACGCAGGCACGCGGGTGGGCGTCGGCGCCCATCCGTTCGGCACTGTCTTCACCGCCGCCTTGCCTGTCGCGCAGGATAAAGGCTTGAGCGGCCGAAAGCTGATCACCGCATTCGTCGCCGGCAGCGAAGTCATGCTGCGGATCGGCCGCGCCACCGGGCGCTCGAACGAGCACCGGGGATTTCATGCGCCGGGAACAACCGGGCCTTTCGGCGCTGCGATTGCCTGCGCATTACTGTTGGGCCTCGACCTTGTGCGCCTGCTCAATGCCATCGGCATTGCGGGCTCGGTCGCATGCGGGCTGCGGCAATTCTCCGTCTCCGATACCGGCTCGATGGTGAAGCGGCTGCACTTCGGCCGCGGAGCGGAGGGTGGTGTCCTTGCCGCCGGCTTAGCCGCCGAGGGCTTCGACGGCCCGCATGACATCCTCGAAGGCGAGGCCGGGTTCCTGAAGGTGTTCTGCGATCACTATGATGTGACAGAACTGACCCGCGGCCTGGATCGCAGCACCTTCCGCATGCGCGAGATATCGATGAAGCGTTTCGGCACACACGGCACATCGCAGATTCCGCTCCAAACCTTGCTGCAAATCCGCAACAGCCGCTCCTTCTCGCACGACGAAATCGACTCCATCCACATCGCCGCCGCCCGCGAAGCCGTCGAGCGTCACGACAACTTGTCGCCAACGGATCTGATGCAGGCGCAGTATAGCGTTCCGTTCTGCATCGCCCTCGCCTGCGTCCGTGATGTGCGCGATCCACGCTCGCTCGACGAAAGCGCCCTGGCCGACCCGGCCATTCGCGCAGTCTTACAGCGAATCCGCTACGTGGCCGGGGACATTAGCGACAAACGAACCTGCCAAATGACCGTGACGCTGAAGAGCGGCGACGTGCTCAAGCTGACCCTTCCTGAGCCGGGCGTTCCGTGGCGGCAGGCGAACCGCGAGGAAACTTATGAAAAATACGCGATCCTGATGCGCGATTGCTCCAAATCAAAATCGGATGCGCTGTTCGAGCGCGTTCAGAAATTGGAAGAAGAAAAAACTGTCGATTGGATGAGAATATAGGCGATTTTCGCGGCTGATCGGATCGAGCACCCAGTCAGACGATGTCGCGACAAAACAGGAGGTAAACATGAAGAGCAAGAGAGGCTTCTCTATCAGTGCGGGTGCGCTGGCGGCGACACTCTTGGTCGCAACCGCCGCGCAGGCGCAGACCGGCGTTGACTTCTATAAAGGCAAAACCGTCACCTACATCGTCGCCACCGCCCCGGGCGGCGGCTACGATACCTATGGCCGGCTTGTTACCGAGTATATGCAGAAATATCTGCCCGGTTCGACCTTCGTGGTGAGGAACGTTCCTGGTGCGGGTCATATCGTCGGCGCGAACACCATCTATGCATCAAAGCCGGACGGACTCACGATCGGGACATTCAATACCGGCCTGATCTATAACCAGCTGATCAACGCAGACGGCGTGAAGTTTGATCTCACCAAGATGTCCTGGATTGGCAAGGCTGCTTCGGAGCCGCGTATTTTCCTTGCCGCTGAACAGGCACCGGTCAAGACGTTCCAGGACATTGTCGAACTCCAAGGTGCCATTGAACTTTGCAACGACAGGCATCGGCAGCGCCAACTATGTCGAAATCTCTTCCCTGACGAACCTCCTCAAGCTGCCGATCAAGGTTCTGACCGGCTACAACGGCAACGAGGATCAACTCGCCATGCGCCGGGGCGAAGCTGCCGGAACCATGGGTTCCCGTTCTTCGTTCGAGCAGTTCGTCAAGAACGGTTATGGCCGTTTTATTGCACAGATTGGCGGCAAGCAGACCGACCTTCCGCAGGTGCGCGACCTGATCAAGGACGCCAAGGGCCAGACCTTTGTCGCGCTGATTCAGTCGCAGGGGGATATCGCACGACTGACTGCGGGCCCTCCCGGCATTCCGGCGGACCGCCTGGAGGCGCTGCGTGACGCTTACAGGAAAGCTATGGAAGACCCGGAGCTCAAGGCCAAGGCTGAAAAGCTCAACCTTCCGATCGACCCGGCCTACGGCGACGACGTGCTGAAGCTTGTCAAGGAAGCACTCAATCAACCGCCGGAAGTCATCGCAGTTGTCAAGAATGCGCTGCAGGCGAAGGACGAACCGCCTAAGTAACGTCCGCGCTTAGGCTCAACCATCAAGGAAATATTGGAGATCAGCATGAAACACATTCTCACAGCCGCATTGCTTGCGGGTTCAATCGGCGCGGCGCAGGCACAGGACCTGATCCCGGTCCAGTTGTCACTTGGCGACGTGTCGCTCAACAAGGTCGCCTTCCTGGTCGCTCAGGATAACGGCATCTACGAGAAGAACGGCCTGAAAGTGCGCCAGTTCGTCACCGCCAACGCGGCAAACCGCATCAAGCGCAGCGGCGTCGTCGTGCCTGAGGATTTCATCGGGACCGAGGAGGAGGAGCACGCGGCGCCGCTCAACATCGGCGGCGGCTCACCGATGATCGTGCGGATGACGAGCGATGCGCGCGCCGTCAGCCGGGTGATCCTGCTGACTTTCGAGGACACCTCGAAGTTTCACATCATCTCGAAGAAGGAGCTTAATACCCTCGACGACCTCAAGGGCAAGCGGCTCGGCTATTCGGCATATGGCACGGTCAGCCACATGATGGCGCTGGCCCT
This sequence comes from uncultured Alphaproteobacteria bacterium, assembly GCA_963731585.1. GTDB lineage: Bacteria > Pseudomonadota > Alphaproteobacteria > Rhizobiales > Xanthobacteraceae > CANKHA01. Next base: position 560,877 of record CAVSWC010000013.1, on the reverse strand, counting down.
GCTGAGAATGAAAGGCTGGAGCGCCGAGGACGACATCTCACTGGTCAGCGAGGGCATGGCCTATGACGCGCTGAAGAAAGATAAGGTCGACGCATTCATCGGCAGCGAAATCTATTACGGCATGGCCGAGAAACAGGGCTTCAAGGACCTCGCAGACATCACGCCGCTGAATATCCCGGTCGCTGGCTCTGGCCTCAATGCCGAGCGCGAATGGCTGAAGAACAACCGCGAGACGGCGAAGCGCATGGTGAAGGCCTCGATCGACGCCTATGCCTTCATGAAGAACGACAAGGAAGCGACGCTGAAGGCGATCGAGAAATGGTACGGCATTAAGGACCGTGCCCAGCAGGAGAACATGTACAAGACCGTCGAGGCGACGCGGATGAAGCCCTATCCGTCGGTCAAGGCCATCGAGGCGGTGAAGTCGCTCTATACCCACCGCGAGTTGAAGAAGAGCAAGGTGGAAGATTTCTACGACGCGAGCTTCATCACCGAACTCGACAAGAGCGGCTATATCGACAGCGTCTACAAGAAATAGCCCGCCAGAGCCCGAAGTTCCGTCCGGGCAGACGTTCGGGAAGGTTGGCGGATTCCAGGATCGCCTCGTTGGCCACGAGGCGATTTTGGATTTTTAACTCTTGAGCCCGATTTGCTCGCGCCGGAGAACGCGCTTCACGAGCCGCCACGCCGGCGCTAAGACGAAGCCGACTACCGGGATCAGCATGGCGCCGATCAGCAGCCCGATGATTCCCGACCCGGCGGCGGTGACGATCCATTCCACAACTCCCGCGAGCGGTGGCAGCGCGTGAACTGCCGTCTCGGCGACGGCGTGAATCAATCGGCCGATTGACGGGAGGCCGTATACCTCCAAACCATGCACGATGATGCCGCCGCCAACCCAAATCATGGCTGCCGTGCCCGCGGCGCTGAGAAACATCAGAAAGACTGGCATACTGAGAACGAGCGCGCGCCCGAGCCCCCGGCTGAGACCGCCCATGGCTGAGTTGTTCGGGTTTTTTGCAAGCGCCACCCCGACGTCATCCGCCTTCACCGTGAGAGCGACCACGCCATATACCGCCACGGTGATGCCGATCCCGACAACTGCCAGCACCGCCGCCTGACTCACGATTCCGCTCTCCGGAACAGCCGCCAAGGTGATCGCCATGATCTCGGCTGAAAGGATGAAATCGGTCTTGATCGCGCTTGCGATCTTCTCCTCCTCCAGCGTTCGCGCGTTCAACGCCACCGCTTCCAGTCGAGCCTCGTGCGACTGCGCTTGGTGCGGTACGACGAGCTGGTAGATTTTTTCGACGCCCTCATAGCAGAGATAGGCTCCGCCTAGCATCAGAAGCGGAGTGACTGCCGAAGGAAGAAAATAGCTGAGTAGCAACGCAGCCGGCAGCAGGATCATGAGCTTGTTACGAAGCGAACCCGCGGCGATCTTGCCTACGATCGGCAATTCCCGTTGAGCGGAAAAACCGACCACGTAGCGCGGAGTGACCGCTGCGTCGTCGATCACAACACCCGCTGCCTTGATCCCGGCCTTGGCGGCTTGGCTGGCCACATCGTCGAGAGAGGCTGCCGCCACCTTTGCGATCGCTGCGACGTCATCAAGAAGCGCAATCAGTCCAATGCTCACGGGTATCTCTCTTCAAAGTCTTCGTCATAGCTCGCGTTGTGGGGAGCGCCGTGAGAAGCTGGGGGACGTTACCGTTCAGCCTGATGAAGCTATGGCGGGTTTTGCAAGTCCTCCATGCCAGTCAGAGGCCCCCCGCAATTTAACACATTATTCGCCATCTGCTGTTATCGGTGATGGGGGATGTCTCATTCAATCCTCCCTTCACCAGCTGGATCGGGTCTGAGCATGACCGAGGAATTCGTCTAAGTATCACCGCCTTGGAGGCCCAAGGGTATACTCAGATTGAGTGCCATTGTGGCGGATGCGGGTTTTGGGCTGAGTCTCTTCAACACTGTCCGGCAGCGACATCTGCACCCAACGATCGGTAACTTGAACGTCGCGCAGTTGATGATGCTGCTGCGCTGTGCATTTTGCCCGGGAAGGCCGTTGGCTTCGGCGGCGCGGCCTTGGGGACAATCCGATGCCGAAAACGACGACCAGCAGAGGAAAGACCGCCGTGCAGGTTAGGGTTTCTGGCAACGCCGTACGGCTCAGCTGCATGCTGGTATAAGAGCGGAAGGTGACGCACTCTTAAGGCCGAAAGCCAAACTTCTAGGGCACCCGCCGGCAACCCGCTCAAACGGCCACCTTGCCGAGGAAGCTCTCTACCTCACCCCGCAGATTTGCGGCAACGCTGGCGACCCCTTCGCACGCTTCGAGAAGTGTTTGCGCCGATGTGCGCGCCTCGCAGGCCTCGCCAGCGACGTCGCTGAGTTCAGACGCGATCACCTTGGTGCCTTCCGCTGCGCTGCTTACATTCTGCGAAATTTCTCCGGTTGCGGCGTCCTGCTGATGCACGGAAGCGGCAACCGACGACGTGTCTTCATTGATTTCATGCATGCGCTCGGCAATTCGAGCGATGGCGGCGACCGCCATGGCTGTCGATTTCTGTACGGCGGCGATCTGTCCAGCGACATCCTCGGTTGCCTTGGCGGTCTGCACCGCGAGCAATTTGACTTCGGAGGCCACTACCGCAAACCCCTTCCCAGCCTCTCCAGCGCGCGCCGCTTCGATTGTGGCATTGAGTGCAAGCAAATTGGTTCGGCCCGCTATGTCGCGGATCAATTGGACAACGTCGTCAATCTTCTGAGCGGCTTGCGCCAGGCTCGTAACCTGTTCATTGGTGGTCTGCGCCTCCTTCACTGCAACGCACGCTAGGCCGGCAGTGTGCCCCAGCCGCTGGCTGATTTCGGCGGTCGCCGTCGACAATTCCTCCGCCGCCACCGCCGCCAACTCGACGTTTTTCGACGCTTGCTGCGACCTTTTCGCCGCACTCTCAGCGCGCCGTACAGTCTGGCCGAATGCGCCAACCAGAGCGCTCGCCATTGTCCGCATCGTCGTCGCGCTTTCGGAGGTAGATTTTAAGAGATTTTCGGTGCGGTGCCTGAAACCGCCGATCGCCTCTTCCAGGGCGATGCGGCGCTGCTGGTGCTCCTGCATCGAGCTACGCTGCAGTGCGGCGCGGCGGCGCTCCGTTATATCCTCGTGCGTGTCGACCCATCCGCCACCGGACATCGGGCGGCTCGCGAGCGCAATAATGCGGCCGTCTGCCATTTCAAACGCGGTGCTGGTCGTCTTTCCTTCCGCGCTACGGTCCATGCACTCCGTCGCATATACATCCGGATCGCCTGCGAAGGTTCCCGCCGCTCGGCAGTGTTCGAGCAGGTCACGCAGCGAGGAACCCGGCAGGACTTGCTTTGCATTCAAACCGTAGATGTCGAAGTAACGTTGATTGCACAGCATCAATCGCGCTGAAGAATCCAGCATGCACAAGCCTTGCGGCATGTTTTCGACCGCTGCCGTCAACAGTCTATTTTGCTGGCGCAGGCAATGGATCACAAACACGCTGGCAGCGCTCAGGCCGAGCAGCGTCAGCATTAAGCTATCGGTGACCCAGGCTGCCGGTGCCGATATAAAAGAAAAGAGTTGGACGTTGCTGGCGCTCAGGATCGCCAGGCTGGTGCCGAGGCAAATTATGCCGGTTAACAGGATGAGCAGCCAGTCACGCCTGACCGCCACTGAAATGAGAGGTCTCAACATCGTTGGGCGTTCCCAGTAGTTAACGGAAGGTAGCTTTAAAAGGTTTTTTAGAAGTTAAGGGGGCGGCAACAGACAAGGGACCATTGCTTGCTGTTGCCGCCCATTCGGCCAGCTTATTGCCTCCACGAAGGTTTGACGGAGAGCGTGGGGGCAAGCGAGGCAACCGCTTAGGCAAGTCCCTTGGCACCCCAAGGCAAGCTAACTTGAATTGCCGGGCTCCCCAGCGGCAGCATTCCTCGTCTCGAAATAGGCTGCAATATCGTCAACTATGACGCTGCCAGTCTCCTTGATGGCCAGTTCCAATTCGACCCGCGTCCGCCCGAACTTCTCGCACCAATAGGTGACCTCCCAAGGCTCGCGTAAGTTGACCGCTGCCGGGTCTGCTGGCACGCGTTCCTCGATCCTGTCAGCCATCAGCACTCCTCCTCTTCCTTCCGCGGCCAGAACTGCTTCAAAATAGGCGCAATGCACATCCCATGCTGCCGTCAGTCTCATTCCCAATCGAGCTGCTGAAGCGGCTGATCGATCTGGCGTCGATTACGCTAACGCGGGAAGGTCCATTCGGTTTCTCTAGCACGCGAGTGCCCCTTCTCCGCCGACGGGGCCCATCCGGTGACGAGGGTGGACAAGAATCCGCTGTTCCGCTTCTGCCAGACAAGGACCGTGACGCTGGAGCAAAGCTGACCGAGCAAGCTCCGGCGCAGAAGTCCCTCACGAGGAACCACTGTCCTACCGGCAGTTATGTTAGGTAACAGACAACAGACGATCAACCATCGCGCGACATTCTAACCCGCGGCCGCCTGTTCCTGATTGACCGCCTCCTCCGGCAGCGGCGGAGTTGGTTCGCAATGTTGATCCGTGAGGAGAAGCCTATGTCGTTAGTCCGTCTCATCCACATCAAAATCGACTCGTCTCAGATCGAAGCAGCTCTGGAGGTCTGGAAGACGGAATGCGCGCCGCTGATGATCCAACAAAAAGGCTGCATTTCCGAAAAATTGCTGCGTTGTCGCGATGCGCACGAACTCATCTCTTATTCAGAGTGGGCAAGCGAAGCAGACATCGAAGCTTATAAAAACAGCGATGCTCACAAGGAAATCGTACAGCACACCCGTGGCCTCAAGGGATCCTCGGCGGTGGTAAAGCTGTACGAGCTGGTCGAATAACCCTCACCTAGCGACTACGGATCAAGCCGCCGGAAGTCTCTGAAGCTGACCCTCTGCAGTCATGATCGAACCGGTTCATCCCATGCGCGACCCGAGTCACCAGCGTATCCATTTTGCGCTTGTCTTTGGCCGCATATTCCAGAGCGATGTGATGCCACCGCGTTCCACGGCACGCTAAGTTGCTCTTACGATAAAAGATGCGGTCACCTCTGAACCCGGAAACGGCGACGAATCGAGGCGTTGACCGCCGGTAGGTAACGCGCTCTCCATCGGCGATCTCGAATGCTTTTTTGCTTCCCCTGCTTTTCTCGGCAGGCGTGCCATAAAGGGCTAGCGAGGCCGTTCCATCCGGAGAGGTAAATTTCAATGGCTCGGTCGTTGAGTGCCTAGGTTGCTGAATCCATCCCGCAGGAATCACAGCCGGCCGATTTGCGCCCCGGCAACATTCGTACCCGCGGTGAGCAAAAGAAAAATCAGCAGCGGTATTCTCATGGGGAGGTAACGCCGCAGGCGTGAGTTTGATCCAGGAGATTCCCTGTGCGGATCTGCTGCGCGCTCACACCGTCCGGACCGATTGGTGAATAGGGTTGTCTCTGTCGACAAGCGTTCCGATCAGGTGGAGCAGCGCCTGATGCTCGGGCCCTTGCGGACGTTGCAGGAACGCGGTGAGCTCAATGCGAGATGACTTCCCGCCTGATGGCAAATTCGGCTCATGCTCCACAAACACCCGACCTGAGCCCTCACGACAGAGATACCAGCTGTCTCCGTTCGCACTCGCGTATAGCTCCCGTCGGAAAATTGCCAAGGCACACCTTCTGATTAGGCAGTAAACGGCCGCGCCAGGAGTTCTGTTCCCTTTGGCTGAAGCTTGGACAGCGGAGCGCGGGAACCGGCTTCCGGCCTTCGTTCATGTAAAGGTTCAGCCGGGGGCAGGCACATCGCCCCTATGAAAGACGTAGAAAAGACAAGAAACTGAATGCCACCGTGGAACTGTCAGGTTGCTTCAGATTTTACCGTCTTAAGCACCTAACGGAAAACTTGCGATCCGCGCGAGGCCTCATGCCAGATGCAGCTTATTACCATAGACAGGCGAAGCTATACCGCACCGTTGCCCAACGACTGGAGCGATCGCGATGGATGCAGGCGGAAGCGCTCAACAATGTGCGCGGTTATTGCGAGTCCCCCCAGGAGATGCCTATGCGCCCGACTAAATTGAGCCTTATGACTTTCGTTGCTGCTGTATCGCTGGCGGCGTGCGGAGAGGCCCCGAAGCAAGGTGCGCAAGGACCTGCCGGACCGCAGGGGGCTCAAGGAGCACAGGGACCGGTAGGCCCGCAGGGGGCGCAAGGCATTGCTGGCCCGCAGGGCCCGGTGGGACCTGGCGGACTGGCCGGAGAAAAAGGCGAACCGGGTCAGCCAGGACCTCGCTGGGCCTCCTGGACCTCCTGGCCCAGCAGGCCCGAAGGGTGACGCTGGCGCTCCTGGAGCAGGAGGAGATGGAGGTCTGGCGGCCGCTACATCTCAGGGACCCACTCTGCGCATCGTCAGTGGAACCGATGTGCTCACCTGTAGAGACGATGAAGTCCTGGTATCGCTCGTCTGTGCGAGTGGCCAGAGCGACGGCCGTAAATGCGCTGGCCCGGTCACCGGTCTTTGCGCCCGAAAGTAGCTGCGCACGCACCGCCAGCCCGTTTCCGAGTTTGCGGAAAAAACGCTTTGGCGATTATTACGAGTCCGTGATAGCCGGCCATTGTGCGTGCCCAGAGCCTGTCGTAGGGGTTATGCTCCTGTCGTCCAGGATATGCTAAATCATGGAGCCGGTCCGTCATTTCGTATTGCGCCCGGGTCGCGAGGCGCAATAAAATTCGTATCCAGGTCCGCTGAGAGAGGAAGACTATGGCAAAGCTCGACATCAACGGCCAAGTTCGTGACGTGCAAGTGGACGCGGAGACGCCGCTCTTGTGGGTCATCCGTGAACAGGTTGGCCTCACCGGCACCAAATATGGTTGCGGCGTGGCGCAGTGCGGGGCTTGCTCCGTCCACATCAACGGCGAAGTGGCGCGTTCCTGCTCCATACCGGTGGGAAGTGTCAAAGCCACCGACAAAATCATCACCATCGAAGGGCTGTCAGCCGATAGCTCGCACCCGGTGCAGAAGGCCTGGGCAACGGTCGACGTGCCGCAATGCGGTTATTGTCAATCAGGACAGATCATGGCGGCCGCGGCGCTGCTGGCGAAGAATTCCGAAGCCGACCGATGCGGACATCGACAACGCGATGACCAATATCTGCCGGTGCGGCACCTATCAGCGTATCCGCCAGGCTGTGCACCTAGCCGCCGGCGGCGGCCGTGTGACGCCAACACCAAATCCAGAACTTAACCTCCAGGGAGGTTCGCCGTGAAAACTATGATTGGCAATGCCGCGAAAGTTTCGCGCCGCAAATTTATCGTCGGCACCGCAGCCGCGGGAGGTGGTCTGGCGCTCGGGTTTCGTTTGCCGGCCTTGAATTCCGCCGCAAGCTCAAGGCGCCGCCGGTGCCGGCCCCGAGGTGACCGCTTGGGTTGTCATCAAGCCAGACGAGCACCTGCGTGATCCGCATCGCGCGCTCGGAAATGGGACAAGGCACGCTGACTGGTCTGGCTCAGCTCGTCGCCGAAGAACTCGATTGCGACTGGCAAAAGGTGACGACCGAGCAGATCACGCCCGGTCAGAACCTTGCGCGCAAGCGCCCCTGGGGCGACATGAGCACCGGCGGCAGCCGCGGCATTCGCGGTTCGCAGGACTATGTCCGCCGCGGCGGAGCTGCCGCGCGCATGATGCTGATGCAGGCGGCGGCCAACGAATGGAACGTCCCTGTCAGCGAGCTGACGGTTTCCAAGGGCGTCATCACGCATGACGCGTCCAAGCGCTCGACGACCTACGGCAAAGTGGCCGCGGCCGCCTCCAAGCTCGAGGCGCCGGATCTGAAGAGCATCAAGCTGAGAGATCCGAAGGAATGGAAGATTGCTGGCAAGCCGCTCAACCGGCTCGACACGGCCGCCAAGCTCAACGGCAGCAAGGTCTTTGCGATCGACGTGAACCTGCCGGGAATGCTGTGCGCGGCGATCAAGGACAGTCCGGTTTTCGGCGGCAAAGTGAAGAGCTACGACGAAGCTGCAATCGCAAACCGCCCCGGCTTCCGCAAGGTCGTGAAATACAATGACAACGCGGTCGTCGTCGTCGCCGATACCTGGTGGCACGCCAAGACTGCGCTCGACGCTCTGCCGATCGTCTGGGACGAAGGCCCAAATGCCAACGAGTCAGATGCGACGATCGCGGCACGCCTCAAAGAGGGCCTGACCGCGACCGAAACTAACGGCGGCCGCCAGAACGGTGACGCGCTCAAAGCAATCGCCGAAGCCCCGAAGAAGGTGGAAGCGGTCTACAGCACGCCATTCCTCGCGCATGCCTGCATGGAGCCGATGAACTGCACCGCCAGGATCACGGCGGACAAAGGCGAGGTCTGGGTAGCGACGCAGAATGCCGAGGCCTCGCTCGCGGCCCTGTCGAAAGCATCCGGGCTGCCCTTGGAGAAATGCGAGGTCTATCGAAGCGATCTCGGCGGCGGCTTCGGCCGCCGCGGCGGTGCACAGGACTACGTGCATCAAGCCGTCGCCATCGCCAAGGAATTCCCCGGCACTCCCGTCAAGCTGATCTGGAGCCGGGAAGAAGACATGGCGCATGATTTCTTCCGGCCGATCTCGATGTTCAAGGGCTCTGCCGGTCTCGACGCCAACGGCAACCTGGTCGGGCTGCATATGCGCGTGTCCGGCCAGTCGATTAACGCCTTCTCCAATCCGTCAGCGATCAAGGAAGGCAAGGACATGCGCCAGCTTCAGGGCTATTACGAGGAGGCCGGAGACGCGCAGTTCGGCTACAGCGTGCCGAACCTGCTGATCGACTACGCGATGCGGAATTCGCACGTGCCGGTCGGGCCGTGGCGCGGAGTCAATACCAACCAAAACGCGGTCTACCAGGAATGCTTCATGGAAGAGGTGGCGCGGGCGGCCGGCAAGGACTCGCTTGAATTCCGCCGCGCGCTTATGGGCAAATTCCCGAAGCATCTTGCCGTGCTGAATGCCGCGGCGGAGAAAGGCGATTGGGGAAAGCCCCTGCCTCCCGGCATCCATCGCGGCATCGCGCAGTTCATGGGCTACGGCGCCTATTCCGCTGCCACCGCCGAGGTTTCTGTAAGCCCGGAGGGCAAGGTCAAGGTTCACCGCATGGTGCTGGCGCTCAATTGCGGCCATGCGGTCAACCCCTCGCAGATCGCCGCCCAGGTCGAAGGCTCTGTTGCCTATGGCCTGAGCGCCGCATTCTATGGCGAGTGCACCGTCGACAAGGGGCGGATGACCAGCCTCAACTTCGACAGCAATGAGATCCTGCAGTTGGCGGAAATGCCCAAGGTCGAAACGGTGATCGTGCCGACCTATGACTTCTGGGGCGGCGTTGGGGAGCCGACCATCTCGGTGGTGACGCCCGCGGTGCTCAATGCAATTTATGCCGCCACCGGCAGGCCGGTGCGCAGCCTGCCGCTGAAGAACCTGAAGATGGTCTAGCGCGACCGGTGGGCACGGAGCTGAGACAGGCGCGGGGAATTTCCTCGCGTCTGTCGACTCAGGGGCGCACGGCCGGCGTCTCGACGGCCAGGCCGCGGGCGCGCCACATCAGATAAAGCTGAAGATCGACATATTCCGGCGCCCCGAGCGGATAAAGCTCCGCACGCATGCCGGTCAGGCAGTTGCGCAGCCGGCGCTGCAGCGACCCGAGCGCCTGCCATTCCAGGCGGTAGAGCGGATAGCCCGGTCGCGTGTCCCTGCGGAATCACGCTGCCGGCCAGGCGTTTTCCCCAGCGCTCATCGTGGCATTGCGCGCACGAGAGGTTGATCTGGCCTTGCCGCCGATTAAAGGATTCGCGCCCCGCCTCGATGAAGGGACGCAGGCGTTCGTCAGTCGGTTGCAGCGGCATACCGCGCGATTGCCGCCCCACATAGGCGGCGAGCGCCAGCAACTCCTTGCTCTCATATTGCAACGGCGTCGCTATTTGCTGATCGACCCGGCATAGGTTGATGCGCTGCTCAAGGTCAATGGGGCGTGCTCGCGCGGCATGGTAGGCCGGATAGCGTGCCGCAACGCCGCGCATGCTGGCGCGCGCGTCGCCGTGACAATCGGCGCAGGACTTTTCCGCGACCCCGGCCTTTTTGTTCCACAGCGCTTCGCCATCAAGCACGGAGAGCATTCCGGGGTTCGCGCTGTCATCGTCCTGCATCGTCTGGATTTCGCGACCCATGAGTGCATAGCCGGACTTGCGATCGGCAAGCGGGATATCATCGGCCGACGCCGGCAGCATGCTGCACAAGACGGCTGTTAAAGCGGCAAAGCGGAGCAGCTTGCTCATAGGACGGTGATGGCGACAGATTCGGTTGCCGAGAAACCATTGTCGCCTGACCATTTAAATTCGAGCTTGCCGCTGTCGGTAGCCACCGCGTGAAACTCGATGAAAGGGTTGGCGGAAACGGCAGGATGCAGCTCGGCACGGAAGATTTCGACGCCATTATAGGTGCAGACGAACAGATTGATAATGTCGCGCGGAACCAGCTTGCCGCTGTTGTCGTAACGGAAGCCGGTTTCCATCTCGTGCGAAATCAGCGTCTTGATCGCAATGACCTCGCCGCGCTTGGCCTCTTTGGGAACGTTGATCAAAGCACGCGCCGTCATCCCGGGTCCTCCTGACAGGCCGCGAGCGCGACGAAGATGTCGGCGGAGTCGGACCAGAAGCTTCCGTCGCTCATCTCCGCGATGGCGATAACCTGTTGCGTGGTGGCGAGCCGTATGCGGGTGGACACTCTGGCTTTGCCGGCATGTGGTCCCAACCGCACACTAAGCACATTCGGCTGTGGATTTTTCTCGTTGAAGACGTGAATGGCCTTAACATGATCGCTGGCGGTCATCGGGCTTTCGACGGAGACCTCCACCGAAACGGCGTTGCCGTTCTCGACCATCGGGGGAAGACCTAGCGTCACCCTGCCCTTGCGCAACGGCGCGTCGCCTACAACTTTTTTGATTGCCGCCTGCAGCATGTCGGGCAATGCGCGGCTTTCGCTGCACGGATAAATGCAGAGAAGCCCGACGCCGCCGGCAAGTTGCGCCGCGCCTAAAAGAAAGCCGCGCCGCGTCGCGCGCTTCGTATCGTGATAGGCGACCATATCCGAAGGCATCCTAATTCTTCAGGGTGGCAAGGTAGGCCACCACGTCCTCGATCTGCTCCTCCGTCAGCACCGGTTTTCCGGCAAATGCCGGCGCCACACGAACGAGCCCTTCGACGCGATAATAAGACGGCATGATGGTGTCAGGGTTGAGGCGGCTGGAATCCACGATCCGCAGCCGCAATTGCCCATCCGACCAGCGTGAACCCGCGCCTTGCAGGTCGGGAGCCAGGTTGCCTTGGAATTTTTCTTCCGGAAAAGGGCCGGTATGACAGAGCAGGCAAAGTCCGACCTGCCGGTTGGCGACGATCGCGCGGCCGCGCGCCGGATCGCCTTTGGCGCCCGTGAGCGAGAGAGGAATCGCATCTCCGGCCACGGTATAGGGCCGCAGGCCTTCGGCAGTCGCAGGACGAACAGCCACCCCAATCATAAGTGCGATCCCGCAGCCGAGAAGAGCCAGGCTTTCAGCCGAACACTTCTGCGGTAATCGTATTGAACCAGCCATGGGCAAATTCCGCTTCCAGGGCGCGCGCCGTCCGGGGTGCATCGAGAACACTCACGCCGCCCGCACCCTCCACGTCCATGAGCTGGCCATCTTTAGGCCGATACACACCAGCGATGGAAATCCCGTAGTCGGGGGCAACCAGACTGTAACAGGTGTTGATCAGCCTTGGTTCCGCTGGCGCCTGTCCGCGCAACAGCGCCGCGATCGCGGCAGCGCAAACTCTCGCCTGGGCATTGGCCGAGAAGGCGGATTTCGGCATGCCGCCCATGATCGCGGCGTCGCCGATGATATGGATGTTCGGCTGCTGTTTCGATTCGAAAGTCACTGGATCGACCGGACACCAGCCGGTGCGATCGGTGACGCCGGCAAGCTCGGCAATGCGGCCCGCCTTCTGCGGCGGGATGACATTGGCGACGGCGGCCTTGTGGCGGCTGAAGTCGGTGATCAGCGTATTCGACTCCGGCTCGACCGCCGTGACCTTGCCTCCGGCGGAAAGCGGGATCCACTCGAGCAAGTCGGGATAGAGTTCCTTCCAGGCATTTTGAAATAGCCGCTGCTTGGAGAAAGCATCCTTGGCGTCCAGGACGATCAGCTTCGACTTCGGCTTCTTTGTCTTGAGGTAATGCGCGATCAGGCTGGCGCGTTCATAGGGGCCGGGCGGGCATCGGAACGGATTTGGCGGAGCCGAGATCATCACCAGGCCGCCATCGTCCATGGCCTCGAGCTGGCGGCGCAGCAACAGCGTTTGGGCGCCGGCCTTCCAGGCATGCGGCATGCGATCGGCGGCGGCTTCATTGTAACCGGGAATGGCGTCCCAGCGCATGTCGACGCCGGGAGCGAGCACCAGTCGATCGTAGGACATACGCGCGCCGTTCGTCAGCGTCACCGCGCGGCCCTGCGGGTCGATACCGGAAGCCACCGCGAAGGCCAGCTCGACGCCGTCGGCAGCAAGCTTTTCGTACCCGAACTGCTGCTCTTTAAGGTCGCGCAGCCCAGCAACGACATTGTTGCTGAACGGACAAGCCGTAAACGTCTGGCTCGCTTCCACCAAGGTCACGCCGAGGCGCGGATGTAATTTTTTGAGCGCGCGGGCGCAGGTCGCACCAGCAAAGCCGCCGCCCACAACAATGACACGGCCATCGCCGCCCTGTGCGATAGCAGGCAGCGGGAACAGCGATGCTGAGATCCCGGCCATGGCTTTAAGGAAATCACGGCGGCTGTTGCGCTGCATCGCGATCAATCCTTCTGCGCGGCGTACCACGCGCTGATCGCATCGATTTCTTCGTCCGTGAAACCCTTAGCGATGCGATCCATCACCGTCGCCGAACGTCGTCCCGAACGAAAGTCTTGCATCGCGGTCACGATCTGCGCCGCGTCGCTGCTGTTCAGACGCGGCACCGGCGTTGCAACCGACTTGCTTGCGGGATGACAACCCGAGCACGAAGCTGCCCCGGCGGGCGCCTCGGCGGCATAAGCGGAATAGCCGACGAGAGCCAGAACCGCTGCGGTGATAACGCGGATCATGTGGCGTGCCCACTACCGGAGATCGCTCCCAACGATACCATGTTATTCGATAAGCTGCACCGGCACTTGCCCTGTCGGATCGAGCGCATTGACCAACAGACGGCCCTTTACGCGCTTCGGCGGCCCATCGAAGGTCACGCCCTTCGCCGCAAGGTGCGCCTGCGTGACCGCGATGTCTTGGCAGCGTAGCGCCATGTGGCGAAAGCCTGGCGGAAACACCTTGCCACTCGTCCGCCGCGTCATCGTCAGCTCCAAAATCAAGTCCTTCGTGCCGGGCAGGTGCAGCTCGATCGCTATGCCGTCATGTTCATTCCGAGATACGATGGTGCAGCCCACGGAAACTAGGAAGGCAGCAGTCGCATCCGGGTCCTCGACGGCGATGTCGATATGATCGATATGCAGCATGAGATCGGCCGAAGCGGATTTTTCCATCGGATATCCCATCGCGTTAGGCGCTGCCGAGCAAGCGGCCGCGGCCGGACAAGGGTGTCCAGTCCTTGAGAATATGAAGATTGTCCCAGATCGCCACGGTCTGATTGCACAAGGCAGGCTTGCCAAATTCCTCCTCAAGCCGGCTCGCTACCGGCTCGGCGAGCCACGTGCCGCCGCCGATATAGATTCCGTCGCAATCGGGGTTGTCGAGGAAGGCCTTGCGGCCGAGCTCATAGGCGAGCCGCATATGGTCCGCGGCGTCGAGTTTCTGGAAGACGTCCGGGGTCAGTTCCTTGGTCGCGGTGCCGCAGACCGCAACACCCTCGCGCGCCAGGAATTCGCCCAAACTTCTGTTCATGGGCTCGGTCCACTTGTTGACAAGCGCGAGCCTGCGCACGCCGAGGTGACGCGCGGCGCGGCCCACCGCCAGGACGGTGGAGGTCGCCGGCACACCGGTATGGGCGGTGATATGAGTAAGCATCTTGTCGTGCGCTGCAACACCGATCAGGATCGGCAGCGGCACGCCGGTCTGGGTGATCACATGCACGCCGCGGTCCATCAGCTTGTCGAGATGCTCATCCAGCGGCGCGAAGACGCGCTCCACATCCTCGCTCGAAAATTTCTCCAGCCCCAGCGGGATCATCACCAGAAGAATGCCCGGCGGCGCCAGCCGATAGAACTCTGCGGCCGAGGTGTCGATCACGGACAAGGGTACCAGGGCGCCGATTCTATGCTTGAAAAGATACTCCTCGAACATGGGGGGTCGTTCCCTTAAGACGCCAGGCGCTATTTCTTTTGCTCGACCGACTTCGGCTTCATCGCCTCGTCCACCTGCTTGCGCAGCGACTCAGGCGCGTTGATCAGGAAATTGACGACCTCTTCAAGTTCCGCGCCCGACTGGGGATTGAGATCGAGCTGCTGTTTCTTCGCATCGACGAGGAAGGCGGGATCGACGACGGTGAGGTCAAAGGCCCTGCGCAAGGCCGCTACCCGTTCCGGCGGCACGCCTGGCGTCGTGGCAAAGGGACGACCGACGGCGACGGTCTTGCTGATGTAGTCCAGAATCGCCCGTTGCTCCGGTGTCTGCGCCGCGTCGATGAGCAGCGGCACGTCGGGCAGATCGGCCTCTTTCTTCAAACCGGTCTGGATGATGACGTTGAGCTTCTTCCCGGCGATCCAATCCGGCTTGGCGATCAGGTAGGACTGCCACAGGCCCGAGGCCTTGCCGTCAATCTCGCCGCGCTCCATCGCCAGATTGAGCGCCGCCGAACTATCGTAGCCGGTGATGATACGGAACTTGGTGCCGAGGATGTTGTTATAGACGGCCGCGAGCTGCACGGAGTTCGAGCCGTCGCCGCTGGCGCCGATGATCGCTTCGCGCTTGCGCGCATCGTCCAAGTTCTTGACCGGGGAGGTGTGCCAGGTGGTGAGCAGTTGGTTGGAGATGTCGATATTGCCGACCCAGTTGAACTCCCGCAGATCGCCCTCGAAGCCCGGCCCCAGGTTCAACGCCTGATACAGCGGCATGCCTTGGCCGATGATGGTCAAAACCGTACCGTCGCGCGGCGCAATCTTCGCCACGTAGTTGGCCGCCTTCAACCCGCCGGCGCCCGGCATGTTCACCGGCACGATCGTCGGCTTGCCCGGGATATGTTTCACCATATGGGTGCCCAGCAGGCGGGCGTAGGTATCGTAGCTGGTGCCCGCCGTGGAGCGGATGATCATCTGTATTTGCTTGCCGGCATAGAATTCTGCGACCGGATCGGCCGCGGAGGAGGACGGCGAAATCATCATTCCGGTGCTGGCCAGAAGTGACAGACAACTACTTCTCAAGATCGCGAACCGTGAGGTCATATAGTTGTTCTCCCCATTTGTTCTGCTCGGCAACCCGAGTGCGTTCGTGGGACTCTGCCCTCGGCAAAACAGTGCCAGGCAATCGCAACGCGGACCTGCACGAGCTTACCGCGATTGGCCCTGCATTCAATCGCGTTGAAATTAGTCCGGTGCAACGTTTCGGGGTATGGATTTCCACATGGCTACGACCCGTGATGCCGGTGAGATTGATTCCGTCGGGATAGAGGCTTTCGAACGAGCGTTTGTCATATACATTCAACACCATGGTAGCGAACCTCATAGCCTTCGCAGCAGTAATAGGATGGATTTACCTTATTGCCGCGCGTGGCGGATTTTGGCTCGCCACGGAGCGGGAACCGGAAGCCCCCGCGCCGACGACATGGGCGCCTGTCGCCGTCATCATCCCCGCGCGAGATGAGGCTGATGGCATCGGGGAAGCCGTCCATTCGCTGCTGCGCCAGGATTACCCTGGACCCTTCTCGATTGTGGTGGTGGATGACCAGAGCATCGATGGCACGGCCGACGCCGTGCGCCGCGTTGCCGCGACAGCGGATGTTGCGGGCCGCCTCACCATCTTATCCGGGCGCACCATTGCCCGAGGGGTGGACCGGAAAATTGTGGGCGATGAAGCAGGGCATCGACCACGCGCAAAAGAGCAGCCCTACCTATCTGCTGTTTACCGACGCCGATATCGTTTACGCGGACGACGCATTGGCAAAACTTGTTTCCAGGTCTCAGGCAGACGGCTTGGTGCTCAACTCACGGATGGTCAAGTTACGCTGCAAAAGCTTTGCGGAACGGGCGCTCATTCCTGCGTTCGTATTTTTCTTTCAGATGCTTTATCCGTTCGCCTGGGTCAGGCGCCAGGATCGCGCCACCGCCGCCGCCGCCGGCGGCTGCATGCTGGCGCGGCTTGACGCGCTTCGTGCCGCCGGCGGGGTCGAAGCCATTCGAGGCGAATTGATCGACGATTGCGCGCTGGCCTCCGCGATGAAAAAACAGGGAGCGATCCTGCTCGGCCTTACCGAACGCGCCCGCAGCACGCGGGCCTATCCCAAGATCAACGACATCCGGCTCATGGTCGCCAGATCAGCCTATACGCAACTTCGCTGTTCGCCGCTGCTGCTGGCAGGAACCGTGGCCGCAATGACGCTCACCTATATTGCGCCGGTTCTGCTCGCGATGTTCGGCCGGGGTGCCGCTCAGGCGCTCGGCCTTCTCACCTGGGGGGCTATGGCGATCGTATTTCAGCCTACGTTGCGGATCTACCGGGTGTCACCGTTATGGGGATTGCTGCTGCCGGCGATTGCGCTTTCGTACATGGCTTTTACCATCGATTCCGCTTATCAGAGCGTTGTCGGACGCGGCGGTCTTTGGAAAGGCCGTGTCCAAGCAAAGAAGACAAGCAGCGATGATCGATGCTAACGATCTGCGGTCCGGGAAGACGCACCGGAATGAGAATTTCCCCGTGGCGTCGTGGTTGATCCAGTCGCGGCACCGCGCGCCGATCCTTGCATTTTACGAATTCGTACGGACCGCCGACGACATCGCCGACCACGCCACGCTGCCTGCGCAGCAGAAGCTTGACCTGCTCGATGGCCTGGAGGCCGAACTGATCGAAGGCCACGGCGGAAATGCGCATGCTGCCGCGCTTCGCAACGCGCTCGCCAGTCATGGCCTGTCACCGCAACACGCGCAGGACATCCTCAAAGCCTTTCGGCTTGACGTCACCAAGCGCAGGTACGCCGATTGGAACGATCTGATGGCGTACTGCGCCTATTCAGCCATGCCGGTCGGGCGTTTTGTGCTCGACGTGCACGGCGAAAGCCGCACGACCTGGCCCGCGTCGGATTCGATCTGCGCGACGCTTCAGATTATCAATCATCTGCAGGACTGCGGTGAGGACTACCGCAATCTCGACCGTGTCTACGTACCCCTGGAGGCGCTCGAAGCCGTCGGCCTCGGTGTCGAAGCGCTCGGCGAGCCGCAGGCGTCGCCGCCGCTGCGGCGCTGCTTTGCGGGCCTCGCCGATCGCGCGGCGACGCTGTTGGACAAGGGGAAAACGCTCTCTGGGCTTACCGAAGACTGGCGCCTGGGACTGGAGATCTCGGTCATCCACGCATTGGCCGGACGTCTGGTGGGCCTGCTGGCCACGCACGATCCCTTGAGCGAGAATACGCATCTCGGTAAGGTGGACGCCGCCTTCGTCAGCCTGCTTGCGGTGCTGAAGGGTGTGTCACATCGCTTCCGCCGGCGAACGCGCGTGCCGGCCGGGGCGCCCCGAACGTGAGCGCCCTGATGGCAGAACAGCCAGCATCAGCCGCGCACCCGTGCCAGTAGCAGCTCTTTCTACACGGCCATGCGCATCATGCCGCGGGCGCAGCGCGAGGCCATGTTTGAGATCTACGGGTTTTGCCGCGCGGTGGACGACATCGCCGATGAGCCACTTCCGCATGAGGTGCGCATCGATCAAATGCAGCGCTGGCGCGCCGACATCGACGCAATCTACTCCGGCTCCCCTGCCCCGCATACGCACGGCCTCGCACGCGCGGTGCGAACATTCGACTTGCGGCGCGAGGACCTTCTCGCAGTCATCGACGGGATGGAGATGGACGTCGTGTCCACCATTCGCGCGCCCGACCTTGCAACCCTGGACCTCTATTGCGACCGTGTCGCCAGTGCCGTGGGCCGGCTGAGCGTTCGTGTGTTCCAAATGGAGAAACAAGCAGGGCTTGCGCTCGCGCACTACCTGGGCCGCGCGCTGCAGTTCACCAACATCCTGCGCGATCTCGACGAGGATGCAGCTCTTGGCCGTCTCTACCTTCCGAAAGAAGCATTGCTCGAAGCAAACATTACGACGAGCGAGCCCTTGGCTGCGCTTTCAAATCCAAACATCCCCCGCGCTTGCGCATTCGTCGTCGCGCTCGCAGAGCGCCATTTCATCGAAGCCGATGCTATCATGGCAAAAAACCCGCGCCGGACGGTGCGCACGCCGCGCATCATGGCGGCGGCTTACCGTTTGCTCCTGGCGAGCATGATCGAGCGCGGATGGCAAGCACCGCGCGAGCGCGTCAAACTGAAGCGCAAGCAACTTCTCCGTATCCTTCTGCAATACGCCATAGTGTGATGGCGCGTTTGGTCCACATTGTTGGCGCGGGGCTGGCCGGCCTCTCGGCGGCTGTGAAATTGGCGTCACAGGGTGTGCGCGTCAGCGTCCACGAGGCAACCAATCAGGCCGGCGGGCGATGCCGCTCATATTACGACCCAACACTCGGGATGATGATCGACAATGGGAACCATCTCGTTCTCTCCGGCAACCACGCAACGCTGGCATTTCTCGATAACATCGGCGCGCGAGATCGGCTATCATCGCCCCGCAATGCCGGCATTCCATTTGTCGATCTCTCAAGCGGCGAACGATGGACTGTTCGGGCAAATGACGGGCTGGTGCCGTGGTGGATCCTCGATCCGAAACGTCGGGTGCCGGGCACACGAGCGCGCGACTATCTTTCCATCCTGCGCCTGCTGCGCCCGCCCGAAAGCGCTGCCGTCAGTGACCTGTTCGACTGCAGTGGACCGCTTTACGAACGGCTGATCAAACCGTTCTTGCTGGCGGCCCTCAACACGGAGCCCCGCGAGGGCTCGGCCAAACTTGCAGCCGCGCTGATTCGCGAAACGCTGGCCGCGGGCGGACACAACTATCGTCCCCTGATCGCCCGTGACGGTCTGTCGCACGCGTTTATCGAGCCGGCGCTCCGCTTTATCCAGGCAAACGGGGGAACGGTCCATTTTGGCAGCCGGCTGCGCCGTCTTGCGTTCGACGCAGCGCGTGTGGGCGCCCTCGACTTCGGCGAAGCGCCCGTGCCCTTGGAAAACGGTGACGCCCTCGTCCTCGCCGTTCCGCCTGTGGTTGCCTGCGCACTGGTGGATGACCTCAAGGTTCCGACCGAATTTCGCGCCATCGTCAACGGCCATTTTCGGATCAAGCCGCCGGAACCGTTTGTGTCGATCACCGGCGTAATCAATGGCACGGTCGAATGGCTATTCGCATTTCCTGACCGCCTGTCCGTTACCATCAGCAACGCAGACCGGTTGCTCGAAAAGCCCCGGGAAGACCTGGCAACCCTGATGTGGCAAGAGATAGCCGCGATCACAGGCATTGCAGCCGCGCTGCCCGCATGGCAAATCGTGCGGGAACGGCGGGCAACATTCGCGGCGCTGCCTGACGCGGAAGCCCGGCGCCCCGGCGCAGCCACGCGTTGGGCCAATCTTGCGCTTGCGGGCGATTGGACCGCTACCGGCCTGCCAGCAACCATCGAGGGCGCAATTCGATCGGGCAACCGCGCGGCGGAACTGATCAGTAACAAGGCGTGAAACGACAGCAGAATGTCCGACACCTTACAGGCGCCTGCCAATCTCCTGCCAAACGAGCGCGCGCTTCAGCGTGCGATCGCCTTGGCGGCGGATGCCTTAATGGCACGGCAGCGTCGCGACGGACATTGGGTTTTCGAGCTCGAAGCCGACGCAACAATTCCCGCGGAATACGTACTGTTGCGGCACTATCTGGGTGAGCCCGTAGACGGGTCTCTTGAATCAAAGATCGCGGTCTATTTGCGTCGAATCCAGGGCAAGCATGATGGCTGGCCTCTATTCCACGGCGGCGATTTTGACATGAGCGCCAGCGTGAAGGCCTATTTCGCGCTCAAGATGATCGGCGAAGACATCGACGCTCCGCACATGCAGCGTGCCCGACACGCGATCCGGGCGCGAGGGGGCGCGGCCGAAAGCAACGTCTTCACGCGGTTCATGCTGGCATTGTTCGGCATAATTACGTGGCGAGCGGTTCCCGTCATGCCTGTCGAGATCATGTTACTGCCGCGGTGGTTTCCGTTTCACCTGTCCAAGGTATCATACTGGGCGCGCACGGTTATCGTTCCACTGCTGGTCCTGCAGGCGCTCAAACCGAAAGCTCGCAATCCAAAGAACGTCGGCATTGATGAACTGTTCATCCAGCCGCCGGAGAGCATCGGTACACGCTCCAAAGCGCCGCATCAGCAATGGGGTTGGTTCCAGCTATTTCGCGGCATTGACGCCGTGCTCCGGCTGCTTGCGCCGGCATTTCCCAAAGGATTGCGCAAGCGCTCCATCGACAAGGCCGTGGCCTTCGTCACCGAGCGTCTCAACAACCAGGACGGGCTGGGCGCGATTTTTCCAGCGATGGCCAACGCCGTCATGATGTTCGACGCGCTCGGCTATCCGCGTCAGCATCCTGATTATGTCGCAGCGCGCTCCTCCATAGACAAGCTGTTGGTCATAAAGCCCGACGAAGTTTACTGCCAGCCCTGCGTTTCGCCGGTATGGGACACCGCCTTGGTTTGTCATGCGTTGCTTGAAGTCGGCACGCAGCCCGCAGCCGACGCGGTCGCCGCCGGCCTGCAATGGCTGCAGCCGCTCCAGGTGCTCGACGTCGTTGGAGACTGGGCCGAGAGCCGGCCGCAAGCGCGGCCCGGCGGTTGGGCGTTCCAATACGCCAATCCGTACTACCCGGATGTCGACGACACCGCAGTGGTGGTGATGGCGATGGACCGTGCACAGCGCACGCCCGGCAACGCCCGGTATCAAACCGCGATCGAGCGTGGACGGGAATGGGTTTCCGACCTCCAGAGCAAGAATGGTGGCTGGGGCGCCTTCGATGCCGACAATGATTACCTTTACCTCAACAACATCCCGTTCTCTGATCATGGCGCCCTGCTTGATCCGCCGACCGAGGACGTAACGGGACGCTGCGTGTCGATGCTGGCCCAACTCGGCGAACGGCCAGACACCAGCCATACGCTGCGCCGGGCGCTTGACTATCTTGTCCGCGCGCAACGCGCAGACGGTAGTTGGTATGGTCGATGGGGCATGAATTACATCTACGGCACGTGGTCGGTGCTATGCGGCCTTAACGCCGCCGGCGTGCCTCCTGCAGCACCGCCGATGCGCAAAGCTGCCGACTGGCTGGTCTCGATCCAAAATCCCGATGGCGGCTGGGGCGAGGACGGAATCAGCTACAAACTCGATTATCGCGGCTACGAAGCCGCCCCGAGCACGGCCTCACAAACAGCCTGGGCCCTGCTCGGTCTGATGGCGGCTGGCGCGACCGAAACCCCAGCGGTGGCGCGGGGCATCGATTTTCTGCTACGCACTCAGGGGTCTGATGGATTTTGGAAGGAGGACCGCTTCACTGCAACCGGTTTTCCTAGGGTGTTTTATTTACGCTATCATGGATATTCTAAATTGTTTCCGCTTTGGGCTCTGGCCCGTTGGCGGAACGTAATGGCGGGACAACCCGTCGGATTCGGGATGTGATGCCGCCAAAACCTTATCTTAGACCCTATGTCATTGTCGTGACGGGCATGGCCTTCGAGGCAAGCATCGCGGCCGGGCCCGGCGTCGTGGTGGTCACTGGCGGTGCAGCAAACGCGGATGCCATTTCCGCAGCCGTTCGGCGGGGGTGCCGGGGGATTGTTTCTTTCGGCATCGCTGGGGGATTGACGCCCAATCTCAAACCCGGCGCCTGTATCGTCGCGCAGTCCATCGTGACAGGCGATCGGAAATACCATTCGCACCGCGAATGGTTTGACAGGCTCGGGGCGGCGATACCAGGCTCAATTCACGCGGATATCGCCGGCGCGGCAACACTTGTGAGCAGTCCGGGCGACAAAACGAAGATGGCTCTTGCCACCGGTGCAGTTGCGGTGGACATGGAATCCGCCAGTTCGGCAATCGTGGCGTTCAAGCAAAAGCTCCCATTCGCCGCCTTGCGGGTCGTGGCAGATCCAAGTCATCGCAGCCTGCCGCCAGCGGCTCTCAGCGAGCGTCTTGTGGACGGGACGACCGACCTATCGGCGGTGTGGCGCTCGATTGTCGCGCAGCCCAGCCAGTTGGGTGGATTGTTGCAGCTTGCCTTGGATACCCGAACCGCCCGCGCCGCACTGGTGCGTTCGCGCCGGCTGCTGGGGCATGGCTTTGGCCTTCTTACTCAGGCTTCGTAGCGGCGCCTGACGGCCGTTTGCCTACGGTGGGTACGGTGCCGGCTGGCTGCATCGCATTGTCGGGAAGCCGTCGCCAAACCTGGCTTTGACCGAACAATTTAATGCCGAGATAGCCGCGAACCGTGAGCTTCTGACCGTCGGGGCTAAGTTCCATTACAGCGCGATAGACGGAGCCGTCCCGGGGATCCGAGAATCGTTCCGTCCTGGTATGAAAGCCCCTTGCGCTGCATGCCATTGACGATGAGGAGACCGATAAACGGTGCACCCTTTTGATCGCCTGGGCATCTGCTGCAAACTTCTTCAAATTTTTCGTCAGGTGCAGGAAATGTCTTAGCGAGAGCGCCGACATAGACACCATTCTTCTCTGTGAAATTGAACCAAGCCTGGACACGACCGTTGTCATCGGATTGCTCCCAAAGACCAACGACCGATGGCTCTGCGTGCAGCGGAGCTGCAAGGGCCGAACAAATCAACATCGCTACAACGGTGGTCGGCAAAAACATCCGTTTCATGCGTGTTTGCCTTCGTAACCAGCCCTACCCACTCTATCGCTTCACATCATTGCGCGTTCACTGCCCATGACTTGCGAGCACATTCTGGCAGGCCTTGCTGATCTTAGCGCGATTTTCCTGCAGGCACCTGAGAAAGGAAAGCGACCCCGCGCTGTCGGGAATATCACGGCAAAACCGCCGGACATCCCGGCGGCACGCGCTCTCTTCCTGGGACGTGCCGCGTGCGGCGGCCGCGCTTGCATTAGGAACGTTCTCCTGCGCGAACGCTACTGAAGACCACAAGCCTAATATTACGACTGTCACAGCCCTACCGACCGCCATGCGGGCAACTCCTTTTGTTCGATTGCTCTGCAGTACCGCTGCAGTGTTTGCAAGGTCAAGCCTCCGCGCCGGGAGCAAGTTCCCGGGGCTTACCCATTAAAACCGGTTGAAACAGCACCGCCGCGGCCAGCGTGCACACGAGTGATAGCGCCATTAATTTCCCCATGCTCGATGTGCCCGGATGACTGGAAAACCACAGGCTGCCAAATGCCGTCGCCGTTGTGAGCGCGCTATAGATCACCGCGCGCGTTAGGCTGGTCTGCAGCAGGTTGGTCTGCCCTGAGCGCCATGCCATGATGTAATAGATCTTGAATGCGACGCCGACGCCGAGCAGGAGCGGCAGAGCGATGATGTTTGCGAAGTTGAGCGGCATGCCGATCAGAACGCAGACCTCCAGCGTGACCACACCGGCCAGCAGCAGCGGAATCAGCGTCAGCAGGACATCGCCAAAGCGGCGAAGCACGATCCATAACAAGATTCCAATCGAAAGCAGCGCCCACAAGCCCGCTTGAATAAACGAATGCACCACGGTGTCGCCGGCTTCCGTGACCGAGATGGGCCCGTCGATGGCGCGAGGCTCAACCGCCAGCACAGCGCGTGCGAAAGTCCGCATGGCTTCGTTGTCGTTTGGGTCTTCCTTCGGCGCGATTGCCACGCGTGCCTGTCCGCCTGGTGTCATCCAATCGCGGCGCAATTCGGGCGGCAAGGAATTCTGGGTGACAGGTTGCGGCGAGAGCGAGGCCTGGAGGCCACCCAAAGCGACCCGGAGCGGCGGCAGGAAGGCAGCCTCAGCCCTTGACCGTGCCTCCTGGTTTGACTTCGCGAGTGTCGATAGCGCGGCCGAAAGACGCCTGGCGGCATCGGCGCCGGAACCTGATTGATTTCCCGCCGCCTTGGTGAGCTGCGCCGCGCCTTCATTCAGTGCGTCGACGTTCTCCGCGTCAGTCGGCGGAGGTTCCATATTCTTCACGTCGAAAGCTCCGGCCAGTGCCTTGGCGGCATTGGCGATCATCGCAAGCTTCTCTGGCTGATGATCCGGGATGAATGTCGCGAGCGTCATGACGCTGCCGACCTCGGGCAGTTTCGACACACGATCGGCGATAGCGCCTGCTTCTTGGAGCGAAGGAGCTAGCACGTTGGCCATATCGGTATGGGCATCCGGATCACGGCTCAACTCAAGATACGTCGCGACCGACTCGACTTTGGGGCTGCGCAGATTGATGGGGTTGAAGTCGAAATGCAGCCAATAAAGCAACGGCAGACCGGCAGTCACGACAATTGCCGTGCCCACAATGATCGCGATGCGGTGGCGCTCCAAAAACTCATCGACGGGCGCCAATGCGGCATACCCAAGCGGTTCCGGCTCGCCCGGCGGATTGAACAGCGTGATAAGGGCCGGCAGCACGGTGATACTGGTGGCAAAAGCGATCAGCATCCCAAGGCCGGCAATCAGGCCCAGCTCGGAGACGCCGCGGTAATCGGTCGGTAGAAACGACAGAAAGCCAGCCGCTGTCGCACCGGCCGCCAGCATCAAAGGCACACCTGCCCTCTTTCCGGCATCGATGATGGCTGCCTTGAGGCCATCGACTGCGTGGCGCTCGGCGCGATACCGGACGCTGAACTGAATTCCGAAATCGACTCCGATGCCGACGAACAAAACGGCAAAGGAAACGGAGATCAGATTGAACGCACCGACGATCATGAGGCCAAGCATCGTCGTGATCGTGAGCCCGATGAACAGACTGATGAACACGGCGGCGATCAGCCGGCCCGAACGCAATGCCAGCCACAGGATAAAAAGGACGACAGCGATGGTGACGATGGCGTTGCTGACCGCGCCTTCCCGCAGGGTGCCGAACTCCTCGTCCGCCATCGGCACCGGGCCGGTCAGCCGCACATCGGCCTGGAAGGCCGGAGCAATCTCGGCGGCAGCTTGGCGGATGGCTGCGGTGGCTGCATGTCCCGGCTCCAGCGCGCCATAGTCGAGCACGGCGCGCACCTCGATAATGCCGCGCAAATCGCTGGGCTGTGTGGGATGGCCCTGGGCCAGACCACGCCAGGAAAAGCTCGCCGGACGTCCCGCGATCACATTCTCCAACGTGTCGGACGCCATCGTGAAGACAGCCGTCAAGTCATCAAGTTCTATCTGCTCTGGATTGAACGCCGAGCAGCGCATCCTCGACACCGCTGACAAGGCCACGCAGGCTTTGATCGGTGGAGAGGTCATGGATGATCGGCTCCGCCTGAATTAGAAGCGCAAGGGAGCGTTTAAGCTCCTCCGGTGTCTGGAACAGAAATCCGTTGCGGGTAAAGAACTCACCGCCTCCCGGCTGCGTCACCGAGCGAAACCGATCCTTCTGTTGCGCCAGCCGTTCCGCCAGATCGGCTGTCGCCTGCCCGACGAGTTCCGGCGTCGGCGCCCGAACAACGACGATGATTTGTTCGAAGCGGCTGAAGGCCTTCTCCAGTGCAATCTCGCGTTTGCGCCATTCGAGATTGGGCGACAGCAGCGCATTGATGTCCGAGGTGATGGCGAAATTCCGGGCCGTGTAGATCCCGGAAACCAATGCCAGCAGTAATCCAAAAACCATTACCAGCACGGCGTGACGCGTGCTGAATTCGATAATGCGGACGATCAAGGATGCTGGCATCGGCGCGTTATTCATTATTCATTCGAACGCCCCCAAGCATCTCGTCAACGGCGTCCACACTGCGCTGTCCATCGCCATTGCGACGTCGCACGTCGCACGTCACTCGAGGTCACCACTTACTTTACGGCGGCCGGCATTTTTGTTTGCTCCGGCCTCACCACGGCGGGAGGCTGAGGTTTGCTTTTGATGTCCGTCAGCATTTGCTCGACATGCCGGGAGAACATGAACTGCGCCGGACGATGATGATCGAGCGAGATTTCCGGCGCCATCGGTCCATCGGTGCGGACGCCGCGAATGGTCGTCCAGAGCGCCTTCAACGGATTGCCGAGCGTGGCTTGAACCGCAGTTGGCTCGTACCCGCAATGCGCCATGCAATTCGCGCATTTTTCATACTGGCCGGTCCCATAGGAATCCCAGTCGGTCGTCTCCATCAGTTCCTTGTACGTAGTGACGTAGCCTTCGCCGAGGAGATAGCAAGGCTTCTGCCAGCCGAACACGTTGCGCGTGGGCATGCCCCACGGGGTGCAATGGTACTCCTGGTTGCCGGCAAGGAAATCGAGGAACAGCGTGGAGTGCATGAGGTTCCAGTTCTTGCCTTTGCCCAGGGCAAATACCTTGCGAAACAGTTCCTTGGTCTTGCGGCGGTTGAGGAAATGCGCCTGATCCGGCGCGCGTTCGTAGGCATAACCGGGGGAGATCGAAACACCCACGTCGAGCTCCTTGGCATGGTCCAGAAAAGCGGCAATATCCTCCGCAGCGTGGCCGTCGAAAATCGTCGCGTTGACGTTGACCGCGAAGCCCTTTGCCTGCGCCGCCTTGATCGCCGAAACCGCTATCTCGAAAACGCCTTTGCGCGATACCGACTTGTCATGATGCTCTTTCATGCCATCGAGATGGACGGAGAAAAACAGATAGGGAGATGGCTCGAACAAATGCAGCTTCTTTTCGAGAAGCAGCGCGTTCGTGCAAAGCGAAACGAATTTCTTGCGCGCGACAATCCCTTTTACGATCTCGCCGATTTCCTTGTGAATAAGCGGCTCGCCGCCCGGGATGGCGACCATCGGAGCTCCACATTCATCGACCGCCTGCAGGCAATCAGCGACCGACAAGCGCTGGTTGAGGATCTCATCGGGATAATCGATCTTGCCGCAACCGTTGCAAGCAAGGTTACAGCGGAACAAAGGCTCGAGCATTAGGACCAACGGATAGCGCTCGCGGCCGATCAACCGTTGCTTGAGCAGATAGGCGCCGATACGTATTTCTTTGAAGAACGGAATGGCCATCGGTCGTGTCCTTGGCTCCCTATCGGCGTCAGCAGAACAGCACAGGGTGAGCTAAACAGCCGCCAATTCAGCAGGTAATCGAAACTCAGCAGTCTCCTGGCGCCCAGCTAACGTGGAAACTTCGACGGGACCAAGGCATCCGAGGGCATCGATAACCCCGTCGACCAGCACTTCCGGCGCAGAAGCCCCCGCGGTGATGCCCACTACGCGCGCTGCTTTAACCCATTCGAGCTGCAACTCGCTACTGTCGGCGATCAAATAACTTGGAACCCCTGTCTCGGTCCCGATTTCGAGCAAGCGGGTGGAATTCGAGCTGTTTTTAGCCCCGACCACCAGGAGGACATCGACCAATGCGCTCAACTCCCGCACGGCGGTTTGCCGGTTTTGCGTTGCATAGCAGATATCCCGAATATCCGGTCCGATGAGATCGCTGAAACGACGTTCCAAAGCCGCGATAATCCCCTTCGTGTCGTCCACACTAAGTGTCGTCTGTGTCACATAAGCCACAGGGGTGGAAGGAGGGATATCCAGGGTTTCTACATCCTGTTCCGTCTGCACCAGGAATACCGGCGCAGAAATCTGGCCTATGGTACCTTCAACTTCAGCGTGGCCGGCGTGACCGATCAACACGAGTGTCCGCCCCTGCTCCACGTAACGCCGCCCTTGATTATGCACTTTGGTTACAAGCGGACAGGTCGCGTCGAGCACAGGAAGAGCGCGGGCGGATGCTTCGTCCTCCACACGCCGGGCGACCCCATGCGCGCTGAATATCGTCACCGCGTTTTCCGGAATTTCCGCCAAGCTCTCCACAAAGCGGGCGCCTTTTGCCTTAAGGCTGTCGACGACGTGCTTGTTGTGAACAATCTCGTGGCGCACATAGACGGGTGCGCCATACTTCTTCAAGGCGCGCTCGACGATCTCGATCGCGCGCACGACGCCCGCGCAAAAACCTCGCGGTTGCGCCAGAATGATTTGCATCGGCTCTGCCTTTGTCATCGCGTTTGCAGCCACCTGCTGATAACTATACAAACCTGACCTTATTTTCGTATGCATTCATTCCGATCGCGTCGAACACTTTGGCAACAATACCAGCTGAATCAAGTCCGGCCTTTGCATACATTGCCGCCGGGCTGTCCTGGTCGAGAAACACGTCCGGTAAAACCATCGAACGAACCTTAAGACCGTTTTGCAGAACTCCATGGTCGGCGAGAGTTTGAAGCACCTGCGAACCGAAGCCGCCGATCGAGCCCTCTTCAATGGTAATGAGCACTTCGTGCTCGCTCGCGAGTTTCAGGATGAGATCGGTATCCAATGGCTTCGCAAAGCGGGCGTCCGCCACCGTGGTAGAAAGTCCATGTGCAGCAAGCTCGGTGGCAGCCTTCGAGCATTCGGCCAGCCGCGTCCCGAATGAAAGTAGTGCCACCTTGTTGCCGTGGCTGATAATCCGGCCCTTGCCGATCGGCAGGGGGACGCCGACCTCCGGCATTTCCGCTCCGATACCATCGCCGCGCGGATACCGGACCGCGCTGGGACGATCGTCGATGGCTGCCGCGGTGGCGATCATGTGAACGAGTTCGGCTTCATCCGCAGCCGCCATGACAACGAAGCCAGGAAGGCAGCAGAGATAGGCCACATCGAAGGAACCGGCATGGGTCGGGCCATCGGCGCCGACCAAACCGGCGCGATCAATCGCAAAGCGTACCGGCAGCGATTGCAGCGCGACGTCGTGCACCACTTGATCATAGGCGCGCTGCAAGAACGTGGAGTAAATCGCGCAGAACGGCTTAAAACCCTCGGCCGCCATTCCTGCCGCAAACGTTACCGCGTGCTGCTCAGCAATCCCGACGTCGAACGTTCGTTCCGGGTAGGCCTTTTCGAAAATGTCGACTCCGGTGCCCGCTGGCATCGCCGCGGTGATGGCGACGATTCGATCATCCTTCGCCGCTTCCTTGACCAGACTCTCGCCAAATACTTTCGTATACGACGGCGCATTCGTTTTGGCCTTCGTTTGCTTGCCGGTGGCGATGTCGAACTTCACAACCCCATGATATTTGTCGCTGGAGGCCTCAGCTGGCGCGTAGCCCTTGCCCTTTTTCGTAACAACGTGAACCAGTATCGGTCCCTCTTTTGCATCGCGCACATTCCTGAGCACGGGCAAAAGGTGGTCGAGGTTATGGCCGTCGACCGGGCCGACATAGTAGAAGCCCAGTTCCTCAAACATCGTGCCCCCAGTCCAAAAGCCGCGTGCGAACTCCTCTGCACGCTCGGCCTTCTCCTGGAGAAACTTCGGCAGGTGATTGGCAAGTTGCTTTCCGATGTCGCGGAGTTTCAGGTAGGTCTGCCCGGACAGCAGCCGCGACAGGTACGCCGACATTGCGCCGACGGGCGGCGCGATCGACATCTCGTTATCGTTGAGGATGACGATCAGGCGCGAATTCATCGCACCGGCGTTGTTCATCGCCTCATATGCCATCCCGGCCGACAGCGCGCCGTCGCCGATCACCGCGACAATGTTGTGAGTCTGTCGCTGCAGATCGCGCGCCACGGCCATACCAAGCCCGGCCGAAATTGAAGTCGATGCATGCGCGGCGCCGAACGGATCATATTCGCTTTCCGCCCGTTTGGTGAAACCGGACAGCCCGCCGCCAGCACGCAACGTGCGGATCCGATCGCGACGACCGGTCAGGATTTTGTGAGGATAAGCTTGGTGTCCAACGTCCCAAATTAACTTGTCGGTCGGGGTGTCGAACACGTGATGCAGAGCAACGGTAAGCTCGACAACGCCCAGGCCTGCGCCGAGATGTCCGCCAGTAACGGCGACGGCGGCAATCGTTTCAGCGCGCAACTCTTCAGCTACCTGTTTAAGGTCTGAAGTGCTTAATGCCCTGAGGTCGCGAGGCAGTTGTATGGCGTCCAGCATTACTATCCCAATTGTAAGGTGCAAAACCATTACACAGGGCGGCGGCCGATTTAGCCACCCCCTTATCTCAACAATGCAGCCCTGTTTTTTAGCGGATATATATATGGGGTCCCATAAGGCTAGCTACTCAACGTACCGCAATCCCACGGGTTCCATCACCCTCGGAAGGCATTGCCTGCCAGTGTCCTCCCGAGCGTCCAAACGGCCCCCGGGACCCGATGACTGTCGCCGATGGCCGCATCGAACGCAGCCGAGATCCAATCACAGTCGGCCGATGACACGACCAGTGCAGGCAGCAGCTTGATCGTATGGCTTGCATGGCCCGCGACCTGCGTCACGATTTTATGTTCTTTGAATAGAGGTATCGTGATTAATTGACAAAATAGACCGGTGCTTGCGGTCTCCAGCATGTTCCAGGATGCTTTCAACTTCAAAGACTTTGGTGGTCCGAATTCGATGCCGATCATCAATCCCTTGCCGCGAACCTCGCTTAGAAACTCGTAGCGCGGGATCATCGCAGTCAATGCCCGCAACAATTGCTCTCCCCTTACCTCGGCATTTTGAATCAGATTTTCCGACGCGATCACGTCCAGTGTCGCAATTCCCGCCGCCATAGCGAGATCATTCTTGCCGAAGGTCGATCCGTGCACGACAGCGCGGTCCATTCGGCTGAAGGTCTTTTCGAAAATGCGCTTTCGCGTCAGGACCGCGCCGACAGGCACGTGCCCGCCGGACAGACTCTTGGAAAGGAGGACCATGTCCGGTTCGACGTTCCAGTGCTCCAGTGCAAGGAAGCGCCCGGTACGGCCTAGTCCGGTTTGGATCTCATCGACGACGAACAAGGTGCCGTAGCGGCGGCACAGCTCGGCAGCGTCTTTAAGATAATTGTCCGCCGGAAGGTTGACGCCCTTGCCCTGAATCGGTTCAACGATGAAAGCTGCTGCCGTTCGTGCGCGCAACGCACTTTCCAGGGCCGCCAAATCGTTAAACGGAACTCGTGTGCTGTCCGGAAGGAAAGGTCCAAAACCCTGGCGGAATATCTCATCGCCACAAAGCGAAAGGGGGCCATAAGAAAGCCCGTGGAACGCGTGCTCGCACGCGATAATGCCCGGTCTTCCCGTCGCTGCGCGTGAAAACTTAATCGCTGCCTCGACGGCCTCGGCGCCTGAATTGGCGAAGAATACCTTGTCGAGATAGGGCACTTGAGCCAGCAGCCGTTCAGCAAGAATACCCGCCAGCGTCGACACATCCAACTGCACGAGGTTGGGCAAATCACTATCGAGAATGCTCTTCAACGCTTCTCGCAACGTCGGATGGTTCCGTCCGATCGCAAAGACCCCGAAGCCACTGAGCAAATCGAGGTACCGAACTCCCTCACGATCATAGAGATATTGTCCGACACCTTTGCAGAAACCCACGTCATATCCGATTGTCTTAAGCAGCCTCACCATCTGCTCGTTGATATGAAGGCTATGCATCTCATAGCGCTCTGATTCCCGTTCTCTGAATAATGCAGCGATGTCAGCGTTCATGAAGCAAGATGTCTCCAGGTTAATCGCAGGTTTGTGTCGTCAAAATCCAGCGGTTCCGAGGCGCTGGTTTGCTGCTTCCGATATAACCGAAATGGCAGGATAAGCACCTACCTCTCAGCGTGATAAATGGCGAGTTTTACGCGATGGTGCAACTCGGCAAATTGAGGAGTTTTATCGCGGTTCGAACCGGCGGATAAAGCGGGTCCACACCGAATGAACTCGCGGGCACGGATCAGGATCTGGAACCAGGAGGAGCGACTGTGGAGCTGGTCATGCCGTGCTTGTCAAACACGCTTCTGATCGTTCCGTTCGCCTTCAATTCTTCAAGAAGTTCACTGAAAATTTTTAGCGCCACGGCATTCCCGCGCGGGACGGCTACGGCGGTTCCCGAGGCCAGAAAGTTTCCATCCAGGATCCTGGCCTCAGGAAATTCGGGCAGGATGCTGAGAAGCAATTCCTTGCCCAACGCTATTGCGTCGGCTTGTCCGCCGCGGAATTTCTCCAGCACTTCGCTTAAGCCCGCGAGACCAACGGCCGTAGTATTTTTGAGCGACCGACGTGAGCTTCGGATTGTCGCAGTGTTTTCGACTCCGAAAACACGAACGCCCGGGCGATCCACGTCACTGAGATTTAAGATCGCAGAACCCTTTGGCACCATGTAGGTGCTTTCGCCGAGCGCGAGGTTTGGTCCGAAGTCGACGACGGCCTTCCTTTCGTCGTCAACCGGCGTGAAAGAAACGTCCCAATTCCCGGACGACGCCGCTTCGATGATTTCGCCCGAACTTCGATACTCCACAAGAGCCAACGGCAGACCCGTTCGCTCGGAAAAAATCTTCGCCAGATCGACAGTTGGACCGCGAGGTTGACCGGTCGCCGGGTCACGCTTGGCCCAGACCGCTGAAACTGCAGCTCCCACCGCGATGCCCACGCGCAGGCGACCGGTAGGCGCCAATTTGCTTTTCGTTTGAAAATCCACGCTGACCCTCGAGCAATCTTGCCTGTTATCTTCCTTCGCGAAATTGCTGTGATCCTGGCTACGGCTCCACTACCCATTCGTCTGGTGCGGGAGCGCCCTCCGCGAAACGGACGCGGCATTTTCTCGTCTCGTACTGCCCGGAAAAGAAGGGTGCCAGCTTGGCCGTGATCGTGTTCTTCAACAGGTCGCTTTTCTCATAGGCTTGCATTGCCTCATCGGTCTTCCACAGGCTGATCGTCGAGCCAGAGTCGGGGTCATCGAGGTCCTGCACAAGCCAGCGTCCGCAAAGACCTTCGATAGGGCCAGCATTCGAGATCGCAGCCCGATAGGCAACCTCAAAGGCGTCCCATGTCCCTGGTTTCAGCTTGCCACGAATGATGCGGAGTAACATCTTTCCCTCCAAGTCTTGGCCATGCCCGCGTCATCAAACAATGCGCGGAATTTCGGGCACTGTTGCATTGACGTTACGGCGTGTCTGCACAATCGTCCATGCCAGTTACGCAACTTTAGGTGCCGCTCAAATGTCGGCCTCCCTACGGAGGAAGTCCATTGATATGTATTGTACTCGATGACCTTTTCCGTGCCTCGCGAACGGTCGCGCCGGAGGACACTGGTGCATCCCGAGCGGCCAGAACGACCTGAAGCGGGGTACCGAGGCGACAATCTGTAATTTCTAGCAACCAACAAGCAAAGAGCGTACTACCCGCCTGCAATTAAAATTGGCGTTGCTCATATTGATCGCATAGAATGCGCCAGAGGCTAGCCAAGGCCCCGCCCACGGGTATCCGCAATGAAGCGCGATTTCAATTTTGACCTCGACGCTGTCACGCAGCAGCTCAACCGAATCCTGCAGATGGAACTAGCAGGCGTTGTTTACTACACCCATTACTCGTTCATGATCTACGGTCATGCTCGCATTCCGATTGTATCGTGGCTGCGTGAGAACGCGACGGAATCGCTTACACATGCTCAAGAAGCCGGCGAAGCAATCATGCGAATAGGAAAAAGGCCGGAACTCGGCATCGCGACGCTGCCCACGACGCGCCACAATACCATTGACGAAATCATTACCGAATCCGTGCAGCGCGAGCAGGCTGGCGTGCAGCTTTATCGCGAGTTGCTCGACTTGACGAAGGACAAGTCGACGGTGCTCGAGGAATATGCGACTCGCATGATCGCCACGGAAGCGGTTCACGTCCGTGAGATGGAGCTCATGTTGATGAAGCGGGCTCCCGATTAGGCACCTCGGCCCGGATTCTCCCAGAGATGGCAGTAGAAGTTCAACTCGTGATTTGTCTCCTCGCCTGATCGACCAAGATGCGGACCGAAAGGGCTTCTCCGCCTCCGCCGCTTTGCGCGCCGCGCGCCGGGGCGGCGCTGAGGTAATCCAGGCCGATAGCGACCCGCAAGTGCTGATCCGTGGCACAAATGCCGTTCGTTGGGTCAAAAGCGACCCAGCCCAGATCCGGCACCAGAGCCTCGGCCCAGGCGTGGCCGGCGGCCTGCTCTGTAACGCCATCCCCCCGACAGAAGTAACCACTGACGTAGCGAGCGGGAATCGCGAGGTGACGCGCGGCTGCGATGAAAATATGCGTGAAGTCCTGGCAGACGCCGCGTTTGAGGGCGAAGGCCTCACCAGCGGTTGTTACCACGGTGGTAGGAGCGGGATCGAAGTTCATCTCGTTGTGCAGATGCGACACAACCGCGTGCAACATCGCTAAGGTGTCCGGCCCCGCATCGGCTTTGATCCCTCTGGCGGTAGAGGCTATCGCGTCGTCGACTTGGGTTAGCGGCGTCTCGCGCAAGAACAAGTCGGCAGGAAACCGCTCGATTGCCCCGCGCACCACGCCATGCGTGTTTTCAATTTCGGCCTGGCCTTCGGCATGCACAATAAGCTCATCAAGCGGACCATCGGCAGTAAAGCTGTGCGTGATATTGCCAAAGGCGTCCTCGTGCTGATCGAGCTTGCGATCGCCCGATACGTTAATGTGCCAAGCAACTATATACTGGCCCTCATGGTTGCGCGGCCTCATTCGCAAGAGTTGGATGACGCTCCGCGCAGGCGTCGCATAGCAATAGCTCGTGTCGTGGACGATCGAGATTCGCATTAGACTCTGTTTGCCGACGCTACAATGCCGGCGATCTATCTGCAGCACATCACGTCAGGTATTGCTGCTGGATGGTACCCCCGATGCGGTTGTTCTCAGCAATAAAGTCCTGGATGAATTCGTGCAATCCGGTCTGGAAGATGTCCTCTATACGAAGATTTTTCAATCTGGTGCGAAGCGCGCGGGATTGTCTCTGTGCCGGCCCCTGCCGCCCATAGGCTTGGCCCATTTTGTCAAGGTGGGCGACGATGTTCTCGTAACAGTTTGCGAGCGAGCGCGGCATTTCGGCTTTCAAGATCAGCAGGTCGGCGATCAGCCAGGGTTGCAGGCTTTTGCGATAGACCCAATGATACGAAGTGAGCGCCGAGACCGAGCGCAGGATCGCCGCCCACTGGAAATAGTCCAACGGTCCACCGACCTGCTCCTCCGCCGGCAATAGGACGTGGTATTTCACGTCCAGAATACGGGCGGTGTTGTCGGCGCGCTCAAGATAGACGCCAAGCCGCGTGAATGAGAAAGCATCGTTAAGTAACATTGTCCGATAGGCCGAACCGTCGAAACGGAGCGATGATTCCTGCACCCAGCGTAGGAAGCGCGAGATCTTCTCTCTCGAGATCGGACCACGGGCATAGCGCTGCAGCTCGAGCCAAGTACCGTTAATCGCATCCCACATCTCGACCGTAAGCGCCGTGCGTACAGACCTCGCATTCGTCCGCGCAGCCTCAAAGCAACTCCGGATCGACGACGGGTTGTCGGTCGAGAAGGCCAGAAAGTGAGTGACATTCTCCTCATTTGCTTCCGGATACAGGGCGAAGAAGGCGTCGACACAGCCTGCCGTCGCCACGGCAGACTCCCATTCGTTACTGGCGCCAGCATAAGCAAGTGGCAAGGCAGTGAGGCGCTGCGCGGCTTCGAGAACGCGCGCAAGATATTCTGCCCGTTCAACGTAGCGGGCGAGCCAATAGAGATCGTCCGCGGTTCGCGACAGCATATCAGTGGTCCAGCACCCAGGTGTCCTTGGTACCGCCGCCCTGGCTCGAATTGACGATCAACGAGCCTTTCTGCAAGGCGACGCGTGTTAAGCCACCGGGGACGATCCGGATGCTGTCCCGCCCGGTAAGAACGAATGGCCGCAGGTCAACGTGGCGTGGCGCGATGCCGGAATCAACGAAGGTCGGACAGGTAGAAAGCGCAAGCGTCGGCTGGGCAATGAAATTATTCGGCGACGCCTTCAATTTGGAACGGAAGGAAGTAATTTTGGCCTTGGTGGCAGCGGGCCCAACCAGCATGCCGTAGCCGCCAGAGCCATTCACTTCTTTGACCACAAGTTTCTCGATATTGTCGAGTACATAGGAGAGATGCTCCGCTTCGCGGCAGCGCCACGTCTGCACGGTTTTCAAAATAGGTTCTTCGCTCAGGAAGAACTTCACGATCTCGGGCATGTAGCTGTAGACCGCCTTGTCATCGGCGATGCCGGCACCCACCGCATTGGCGAGCGTGAGGTTACCGGCCTGGTAGGCGGATATCAGGCCGGATACCCCTAGGGCGGAGTTCGGGCCGAAACGTCAAAGGATCGAGGAAGTCATCGTCGATGCGGCGGTAAATTACGTCCACCCGCTTGGGGCCCTCAGTCGTCCGCATATAGACGACGCCGGATTTGACCAGCAAATCGCGTCCCTCGACCAACTCGATGCCGAGCTTGTCGGCCAGGAACGAATGCTCGAAATAAGCTGAGTTATAGATGCCGGGCGTCAGCAGCGCTACCGCCGGTTCGGACGGCGCGTGCGCCGGCGCGACCGATTTGAGCGTTGCCAGCAATTCGTCGGGGTAGTTATCGACCGGCGCGATGCGCAGGCGCGAAAACAGTTCTGGGAAAAGCCGCATCATGATTTCGCGGTTCTCCAGCATGTATGAAACACCCGAGGGCGTGCGGGCATTGTCCTCGAGTACGTAAAAGTCCTCCGCGTCGACGCGCACGATATCGATACCTGCGATATGGACATAGATGTCATGCGGCACTTTTTGACCGTTCATCTCTGGGCGAAACACGGGATTCTGATAAACAAGGTCCGCCGGGATCACTCCGGCGCGCAGCACATCACGCGGGCCATAGACGTCCTTGATGAAGAGATTGAGCGCCTTAACGCGCTGCTCCAGGCCGCGTCGCAGAAGATCCCATTCGCGGGCGGATAGGATGCGCGGTAGCACGTCGAAGGGTATCACCCTTTCCTGTGCTTCGGCCGCGCCATAGACAGCAAACGTAATGCCGATCCGGCGGAACAGCAGTTCTGCCTCGCGGCGACGGTTATCGAGGATGTCGGACGGCACCTCGGAGAGCCAAGCGGATAGCTCCGCATAAGGCCCGCGTATTGTGCCGTCGGCCGCCGTCATCTCATCGAATGCAACCCGCACGGCCCTGCCTCACCAACCAACCGGAAGCCTCGCTGCAAACCTTACGCCACTTCTGGCAGCATACGGCATTGTTCCATTTTCGCTTGGGATTGGGCAACTGCTTAACGAATTGGCGGGCGAATGATCAGAGAGCGAGCAACGTGCCACAGCGCGTCTGCCCGCGTATCCGACGGCGGTTTCTAGCGGCTCTACGATATAGCATTTCCCCATTAAACTTCATCAGTAACAATGGTGAACTTGGTGATTGCGCTCTTACCAAAGCTCGTGGAGATGGCCACGTCTGTCGCATCACGCCCACGCGCCACCAGCACGCGTCCAATGCGTGGCTTGTTATGGCGGGCGTCGAAAGTGTACCAACGTCCTCCGAGGTAAGCCTCGAACCAGGCGCTGAAATCCATTGGCGCCTCATCCTTGGGAACACCGATGTCGCCGAGATAGCCGGTGCAATAGCGCGCTGGAATGTTCATGCAACGACAAAGCGTAATAGCGAGATGCGCGAAGTCGCGGCAAACCCCGAGCCGCTCGGTAAAACCCTCGAGTGCGGTTCGCGTTGGGCGTGCGTGGCCATAGCCAAACGTCAGCCGGTTATGAACATAGTCGCAGATCGCCTTGACGCGCGCCCATCCGGGCGGAGTATCCTTGAACAAGGACCATGCCGTGTCTCCCATCAGATCAGTGTCGCAATAGCGGCTACCGAGCAGAAACACGAGCGTATCGGCGGGCAACTCCTGCACCGGGATTTGCGCCGCATCTGGCACCACCGGGTCGGGCTCACCTGAATTCTTGGATGTCGAAATCGCAGCGAATTTGGAACAAGCCAGGGGGCGCCAACAATCGCGTGCAGACATTGCCGAACACGTCGAGATAGTCCGATGCCTCAACTGGCGGGTCGAAGACCATACGATGGGGCGTTACAAGATCGCCCTGCCGGGACGGATGAACGGTCAGTAGCAGGATCTTTGGTGTAGGTTGAGGACAATCATAAACGATGTCGTAGCCGGCTCGTATTTTCATCTTGGTCGCACTCGTCAGGACAATCAGCCCGGGCCAGGGAAAAGCGATGCCGCCGCTGATTGGTTCCCTACCTGGCCTGCTGAATATTTTGACCGACGGCTTGCGGCTCGTCCGACTTGACGTTGACTTCGACACTCATACCCAGATCGTCATCAGGAAGGCCTAGATAGGAGCCTGACAGCGGGATCGCCTGACCGGGATCGCGTGCGACTGCGACGCGGATCAGGTCGCGGTTGCCAATGATGCCATTGGTCGGATCGAACTCCACCCAGCCAGCGCCGGGGAGGTAAACCTGACACCAGGCATGGGTAGAGCCGCCCCCCAGATAATCCTTGCCGTCGCGCGACGGCACATAGAGATAACCCGATACGAAACGCGCCGCCAATCCCAGCGAACGCGCCGCTTCGATCATCAGCAGAGCGAAATCGCGGCAGGTTCCACGACGCAAGAGTAAGGTGGCGGCGGGGTCCTGGGTGCCTCTCTCTACCCGCCGGAGATAAGTAAAGCTCTCCCTGATGGCGCAGGTCATCGTCATCAGCAGCTTGCCCGTCGGCGTTGATTTCCCGGCTGACAGGAATTGCATCGCCCAACGCTCGACCTCGTTGTTCGGGTCAGGATAAGCGCGCGCAATCGACGGAGCGAGGTCGGGCAGTTCGTCCGGCTGATAAGCGAACGGATAGCTTTTTGCGGCGGTTTTGATCTCAAGGTTGGGCGCGCCGGTGGGATAGAGCTTCACGCGGATCGTGCTCTCGAAACGCAGCTCCTCAGCGCGTCCCTTGAAGGTCGCACGCGCAACCGCATTGCCAAACACATCATGCATCCAACGGATGCTCACCGGTTGCGGCACGATCATGAGCGTCGCCTCAATCAATCTTTGGTCATAGCTGTCGCGCGGCCGGAACATCATACGATGCTCACCGAATCCGACGGGACGGCGATATCGGTAGGTCGTGACGTGGCGAACGCTGAGAATAGTCATTGCGTGAGTCGCGGATCAGAGCGACATTGGAGATAGCACGTTCTGTGTATCCCAATCATCCTGGTATCTCCAAATTTAGTAGAGCTCTCTATGTCCCCCACAGCCATTTTGGCCCAGATGAACGCATTGCATGCCCCCATGATGGGGTGGCGGCACGATTTCCATGCGAATCCCGAATTATCCCTGGAGGAAACGCGCACCAGCCGCAAGGTGCAGGACTTATTGAATTCCTTCGGCGTGGATGAGGTTCATTACGGATTGGCGGGAACCGGCGTGGTTGCCACCATCCGCGGCAGCCGTCCTGGCGCTGCTATCGGGTTGCGAGCCGATATGGACGCGCTGCCTATTTCGGAGGCAACGGGGCTGCCCTATGCCTCGCGCAATTCCGGGGTGATGCATGCCTGCGGCCATGACGGCCATACGACGATGCTGTTAGGCGCGGCGGCCTATTTAGCCCAAACCCGGGATTTTGCCGGGACCGTCTATGCGATCTTCCAGCCGGCCGAAGAGGATCGCGATGGTGCCGACCTGATGGTGCGCGAGGGATTGTTCGAAAAATTCCCCATGGATCGCATTTTCGGTTTGCACAACTGGCCTAGCCACCGGGCGGGACATTTTTTCTGGCGAAACGGACCCATCATGGCGGCCGCCGCGCACATCGACATCACTATCACCGGCAAGGGCGCTCACGCCGCGCATCCCGATCGCGGAATTGATCCGATCCTTGCCAGCGCACATGTGGTCGCCGCGCTCCATTCACTCGTGTCTCGGAGCGTTGATCCGGTCGAGGGCGCCGTCCTGTCGATTTGCCGAATAGAAGGCGGCCATGCCTATAACGTCATTCCTGATGCCGTGCATCTAAAGGGCAGCGCGCGATGGTTCACCGACGAAGTTGGAAAAACTTTGCGCGACGGTGTCGAACGCGTTACCAAGCAGGTCGCCGGCGCATTCGGCGCCGTAGCTGAAGTCCAGTTTCAGCGCACATGCATCGCAACGATCAACGAACCTCGGTCTACGGCGCTCGCCCGAGCGGCAGCGGAAGCAGTCGTTGGTCAAGCGGCCGTGCATCATCTGGAAAAGCCATCGACGGGAGCGGAAGACTTTTCTTCCATGCTCAAGCAGAAGGCTGGCAGCTACATTATTGTCGGCGCCGGAGGAGACCCGCAGGTGCCGCAGCTGCACAACCCGCGCTACGATTTCAATGACGAAATTTTGCCGATCGGCGCTGCCTACTGGGCGACGCTGGCTGAACAGGTGCTCATTGGCGGGCATGGCGAAAAAACCAGTAGCTAGACCATTACTCCCTTTAGTATTCTGCGCGTTAGACATCGCACTAACTGACGCCGAGCTTCTTCCGTAGAGAGGAAGATGTGGTGGTGTATTGGAATATGATCTTCTTATCCGGATAGACGTAATGATAGGCCTGCTGCGCCATCAGCGCGGCCTCGTGGAAGCCGCACAGGATCAGTTTCAGCTTTCCGGGATAGGTGTTGATGTCGCCGATGGCGAAGATGCCCGGCACGCTGGTCTCGAATTTTTCCGTATCGACCGGGATCACGTCCTTCTCCAGCGCGATGCCCCAGTTCGCCACCGGCCCGAGCTTCATGGTCAGACCGAAGAACGGCAGCACGTCGTCGCAGGCGAGCGAGGACATTTCGCCGTTGGCGCCCTTCACAATCGCCGCCCTCACCTGCCCGTTCTCCCCTTCCAGGCTCATGACCTGGCCCAGCACGAAATCCATCTTCTTCTCCGCCACCAGCGCGCGCATCTTGTTGATGCTGTCGGGCGCGGCGCGGAAATCGTCGCGCCGATGCAGCAGCGTGAGTTGCGAGGCGATCGGCTGCAGGTTCAATGTCCAATCGAGCGCGCTGTCGCCGCCGCCGACGATCAGCAGCTTCTTGCCGCGGAATTGCTCCATCTGCCGCACGGCATAAAACACTGATTTGTCCTCATAAGCCTCGATGCCTGCGATAGGCGGGCGCTTGGGCTGGAACGAGCCGCCGCCCGCGCCGATCACCACCACCTTGGCTTCGAACACTTTGCCGGCGCCGGTGGTCGCGCGGAACAGCGGATCGCCGATCTTCTCGATCGTCTCCACCATTTCGCCTAAGTGGAATTGCGGATGGAACGGCTTGATCTGCGCCATCAGCGCTTCCACCAGGCCTTGTCCGGTGACGAAAGGCACGCCCGGAATGTCGTAGATCGGCTTCTCTGGATAAAGCTCGGCGCACTGCCCGCCCGGCTTGTCCAGGATGTCCACTATATGCGTCTTCATGTCGAGCAGGCCGAGCTCGAAGACCGCGAAAAGCCCCACCGGCCCCGCGCCGATGATGAGAATGTCGGTTTTGATTGGTTCAGTCATGCCGCAGGCCTACCTAACCGCGGCGCGTGTGACAAGCCGGCGTTACGCCTGGCGCTCGGGCGTGGTAACCACAAGCCCGTCCAGCGCCTCGGTCAGGTTGATCTGACACGACAGCCGCGAATTCGGCCGTACATCGAAGGCAAAATCCAGCATGTCCTCCTCCATCGGCGAGGGCTCGCCGGTGGCTTGTCGCCAGGCCTCATCGATATAGACATGGCAGGTGGAGCAGGAGCACGCGCCGCCGCATTCGGCCTCAATGCCCGGCACGCTGTTCTTGATCGCGGTCTCCATCACTGTCGCGCCGACTTCGCCCTCCACGCTGCGGGCGGTTCCGCTGGTATCGATGTAAGTGATTTTCGGCATCGGATGGGATCAGGTTTTATGTTGGACGCGAATGCCGCAAGCGGCACGCGCGCTAGGCCGGGCGCGGCCCCGTATATAGCCTGGTGTGCGCGGGCGCCAGCTTTCAGCCAGCATGCGGCCTATTCCGGAGCGGCAAACGCAGCCGTTCGGCGATCACGGCGCTGACCTCGCTGATCGCGGTGCCGAGATGGCTGATCGCGGCCGCAACATCAGCCTCCGCATTTCTGCTGGCGGCGAATTCCACGGCTTCGGCAGCGCGCGCTACTTTGAAGGCGCCGATGCCGCTGGAGGACCCCTTCAACGTATGAGCATAGGCGGCCGCGGCGGGCGGCGTTACCTGCTGCATGCGGGCAAGCAGCAATTCGGCCTGGCGATCATAGAGCTGTAACAGCTCGCGCTCGAGGCTGGCATCGCCCAACGTCATGCGGGCAAGGTGCGTCACGTCGATTGGCGCTTCGACAGCCGCCAGCGAGGGCGCGGCAACCAGATCGACGATAACCGTCGAAAGCTCGACCATTTGATGCCTTCCCCGGGGCTCTTTGTCCCCTTAGAAGTTCACTGTGACTCGGAAACGGCCAAAACCGGGTAAATGTCTGGCCTCCGCGGCAGCTTCGGAGGTTTCGAAATCCGCGTTATGGTTAATGAGAGGTTGAGAAGCCGCACGCAGGCCGGGTCGGTCGGCCGCGCTCCAGTTTTGCAGCCAGCCGCCCGATCACCTCTGGAGTTTCAGCTTTGGCCGCAGGACGGCCTCAATGTTGCGGCCAACTTGCGGCGCAGTGCTGAATCCCATGGTTAACGATGATTAAGGAAAGGTTAACGGGCCAGGTTTCCATTGCTCCGCCAAGCCGATACGATGTCCGCGGGGGCGGACTTCGTTCATTTACGCTGCTTCCCGGTCTGGCTCGCGCTGGCGGCGGATTGCGATCACGCGCTCGTGGCTCGGCCTGGCACCCCCGGCTCGCTGCCCTGCTAACGAGTAACGAACGAGGCGACGACGGAAATGGCCAATAATCCCAAGAAAATCTACGACCCGACCGAAGCGGCGCTGTCCGCCATCCAGGAAGCGCTGGAGGTACGGGAGCGGGGAACCGCATCCGACGCAAATCCTGCGTCGGCAACCGCGGAGCCTGAGATCGCGCCGGATGTCCGCCGCAACGCGCCACGCAATGCCGCAATCACCGAAGAAGCGCGCAATGGGAGCGCCGAAAAGCCGCTTGATGGCGCGGCTCCCGAAGACGACGAAGCGCCTCTTGCCGAGGCGCCCATTCGCGCGCTGCCGCGCGGCGAAGAGCCGCCGGTTTCCCGCCGCCCCGCCGCTAATGACGACCGCCAGTCGATCGGCCAGATCCTGCAGGCCGTGCAGCGCCGTCCGTCGCGCATGTCCTTCACCATGGCCACCGTTTTCTCCACCGCCTGGCTCGTTGCCGGCGCCGGGCTGGCCTGGCTCTACATGCCGCAGCTGGAGGCGATCCTTGCTCAAAGCCGCGGTGCTGCGCCCCTGCTCATCGGCTTGGGCGCCCTGTATTTCCTGCCGATCTTTTTCTTTTACGCTCTCGCCCACATGGTCTCGCGTTCCCAAGAATTGCGGCTGATGGCGCAATCCATGGCGGAAGTCGCGATCCGGCTCGCCGAGCCGGAAACCGTGGCGCGCGAGTCGATAGTTTCCGTCGGTCAGGCCATTCGCCGCGAAGTCGTCGCCATGGGCGACGGGGTGGAGCGCGCGCTGGCGCGCGCCGCCGAGCTGGAAGCGCTCGTGCATAACGAGGTCTCCGCGCTGGAGCGCGCCTATAACGACAACGAAGTCCGCATTCGCGGCCTGCTGCACGACCTCGCCGGCCAGCGCGACACGCTGGTCAGCCAGGCCGAGCAGGTGCGCAACGCCATCTCCGGCGTCCATCTCGACCTCAGCCAGGAAATTACCGCCGTCACCGACCGCGTCGCCGAGCGCGTGAGTGAAACCGCGCAACGCATCACCCATACACTGGCGGACAAGGGTGAGCACATCACGCTGGCGCTCGGCCGCGCCGGCGACAGCATGATCAACGCGCTCACCGAGCGCGGCGGCGACCTGCTGGAGCGGCTGGAACACACCAGCGATCAGACCACCCATGCCATCTCCACAGCCACAGAGCGCATGACGGCAAGCCTGAATTTTAAGACCGACCACATCCAACAGGAATTCGCCGGCCTGGCGAACAACCTGAAGCAGTCCGTAAACTCGCAGATGACCGGCATAGCGCGCGATTTCGAGCAGCGCTCGCAAGCGGTGGTCGACATGATGGGCGGCCGCACCGAGCAGATGGCGTCCGCGATTATCGACAACAGCGCACATATCGCGGAAACCATCGCCGGCCGTGTGGAAGAAGTGAACTCGATGCTGAAGGCGACCGGGGATTCGCTCGTGCTCGACCTCAGCCTGCGCGGCGGCGACGTTGTCGCCAATCTGGAGCAGACCGGCGCGCGCATCGCGGAGGCGATGGTCGCCAACAGCGGCAAAGTCACCGAGAGCTTCCGCGAGAAGGGCGAGGGCTTGGCGCGCGTCGTCGATGCCAAGGGGGAAGCGGTCAAGAATATGTTGGCCGCGCGCCTGCTCGCCTTTGAGGAAATGTTCACCCATGGCGGTGCTGAATTGGGCGAGAAGATCACCCGCGAAAGCACCATGCTGGGTAACCTGATTACCCGACATCTGGCGGAATTCGACCGCACGGTGAAAACCTATGGCGGAGAACTGGTGGAACGGCTCGGCCAGCGTACCGAGGAAGTCGCCGAAGCAATGCGCACCTATGTCGACGGCTTCGACAGTCGCGCCGGCGGACGCGCCGAGGAGATGACGACTGTTTTCGACCGCCGCCTTATTGGCCTCGAGGAAA
This sequence comes from uncultured Alphaproteobacteria bacterium, assembly GCA_963731585.1. Lineage (GTDB taxonomy): Bacteria > Pseudomonadota > Alphaproteobacteria > Rhizobiales > Xanthobacteraceae > CANKHA01. The sequence continues at coordinate 516,096 of CAVSWC010000013.1, read as the reverse complement.
CGCTTACGGCCGAAACACGCGCTCGAGCAAGCACTCGAGAGCCGCAAGCAGGCGCTCGACCAGTCGCTCGCAAGCCACATCTCCGAGATTGCTGGTGTGATCGACAGCCACGGCTTGGGCGTTGCCAAAACGCTGATCGGGAAGATCGAGGACATCGATCGCACGCTCGGCAGCCGCGCGCTCGAGGTTGCTGGCAATCTCGACAGCCGCATCCAACGCATCGAGGAGCTCAACGCTTCGGTGCAGGATAGCAGCGGCGTCGCCGAGCGAAGGCTTACCGAGCTTTCGGCAAATATCAGCAACACGTTGAAGCAGAATGCCGAAGACGTTGAACGTACCTTGCTTGGCGTCAGCGCGGAAGTGGCGCGCACCTTCGTTGGCAAGGCCGAAGAAATTTCTGCTGCGGTGAGCGCACGCGCCGCCGAGATGACCGGCGTGCTCGATCAGAGCAGCAGCGGGCTTCTTTCGGCACTGACCAACAAGAGCGAGGATTTCGCAGTTCAAGTCGGCCGTGCTACCGAGCACGCCCTGACCGAGATCGACACCAAAGGCTTTGCCTTGACCAAGGCGCTGACCGACCAGAGTAGCGACATCACGCGCGGCATCAACGAGGCCAGCGTCAACGCCACCACCGCGGTGAACCGCACCTTGCAGGAATTGCAGGAAACGACGCAATCGGCGATTGAACGGTCGAAGCAGACAGCTTCGGCCACCGTGTCCGAAATGCTGGCAACCCATGGCATGCTGCGCAGCGACACCACAACGCTGTTCGAGCGGCTGCGCGAGGCCAACATCTTGCTGCAGGAGGTGCTCAGCGGGGCGCATGATAATATGAGCTCGCTGGAGAACACGTTAGTGACGCGCGTTTCAGATTTCGTCTCGGCCATGAACGAAGTGACCGAACGCAGCGGCGCCGCCACCAACAGGGTGGACGAACAGATCGGCAAGTTCAGCGCTGTGACGGCGCGCGTGCTCGGCGACCTCGCCCAGTTCGCGACGCAGTTCGAAGGCCATGGGCGCGGCCTGGCCCAGGCGGTCAACCTGATCGACCGCAGTAACCGCCGCACCGAAGAGACGCTAGCCGAGCGCCGCGTCAGCCTGGACGAGCTGGTCTCCGCTTTGGATACCCGCACTGAAGACCTTGAGCAGCGGCTAAAGCGCTTCACCGGCCTGCTCGACGAAACCCTCGATACCGCCTCCGGCCGCGCGCAAGAAATCGCCCGCATTGTCGCCGACACCAGCAGCAGCGGCGCGCAGGCGATCACCGAGCAGTTCGGCCGCGTGCGCTCGACCGTCGAGGAAGAGCGCCAACGCACCGCCGAAACAATGCGCAGCATCTATGAGGATGCGCGCAACGACACCAACGCCATTTTCCGCCAATCGACCGAACGCTTCACCGAGGTGATCCACGGCATGAAGCACATGGCGGCGGAAATGCAGCGCGAATTGGAGGCCACCCGCTCCGAGCTGCGTCGCGGCATTCTGGAATTGCCGCAGGAAACCGCCGAGAGCGCGGCGCAGATGCGCCGCGTCATCGTCGATCAGATCGAGGCGCTGGCCGAGCTCAACCGCATTGTCGCCCGGCACGGCCGCGGTCTTGACGCGCCCGAGCCTGCCCGCCGGACGGCTGCCGGCAATGCCCGCGAGCGTGACGAGGTCGGCCCGCCGGCAGGCTCCGGCGAGCGGGGGGAGGCCCCGCGCCCTGCCCCGCGCCGCGAACTTCCCAGCGTGAGCCTGACGGGCAGCAGCAACACCGCAGCGCGCCGCGCCGAGGCGCCGGCGTTCGGTCCGGCGCCTGGCAATGACCGCGCCAGCGGCTGGCTCAGCGACCTGTTGCAGCGCGCCTCGCGGGAAGAGGAGCCGGTCCCCGATGGGCAGCGCGAGACCGTGCCCAGGGAGGCAGCAAGGGACGAGCGCACCGCGGCCCACAGCATAGAATCGCTGGACTCGCTGTCGGTCGATATCGCGCGGATGATCGACCACAATGCCGCGATCGAGCTGTGGGACAGGTACAAGCGCGGCGAGCGCAATGTCTTCACCCGCCGGCTCTACACGCTACAGGGCCAGAAGGCATTCGACGACATCACCAAAAAGTATCGCGCCGACCGCGAGTTCCGGCAGACGGTAGATCGCTACATCACCGAATTCGAACGGCTGCTCGACGAGGTCTCGCGCGACGACCGCGGCCAGGTGGTGGCGCGCACTTACCTCACCTCGGAAACCGGCAAGGTCTACACCATGCTGGCGCATGCGGCGGGACGCTTCGAGTAGGCGGTTTCTCGCAATGACGCAGGTGAGCTAAATAACCGTGCTCGCCCAGAGCACGATGTCGGAGGCCACTTTGCCCCAGGCCTCGTCGAGCGCGGCGATTGCGGGCGGGCCCTGGGTGGCGCTGGCCGGCACGCGCGCGGTAAACACCCGGCCGGCGACGATGCGGCCGGAACGGTCGCCGACGATCTTGGCCGCGATCGTCACTTCCGCCGACGAACCCTCCACCACGATCTCGAAGGAACGGATGTCAAGCAACAGCTGATAATCCGCGACGATGCGGTCGCCCGGGCGCCCCACCGCGCGCATGCGCTTGGCATTCTCGAAAGCCTGGATCGCGCGCACCTGCACAAGCCGGGTCAGCCGCTCGCCCCATTGCGCATCGGCGAGCGCGGCGATCTTGCCATCCGCCGGCCGCACGACGATCTTGTCGCTGTCGAGCACGCCAACCGCGGTGGCATCCTGCACGATGAGTTGCGCCGCGAGAGGCGCGTGACGCGCGGGGGAATTGCTCGGGGGCGGAGAGGTCAAAGGTCGGAGGCGGATCGCCCCCGCCCATTACCGAGCAGCCGGCGACCAATAACGGCAAAGCGACCAGAACGACGGCCCGCCTGCCGCCGGAGTTACGCGACGATCCCCGCACAGAGCCCCCCAAGCCGGCGCCAACCGGCCGCCGCAATTTCACCGCTTGCCATTATACGCAGGAACTGAATTTCCACTACCGCCGAACAATAACCGGGAAGGATTGCGGTCAAGATTTTTGACCGCGCGATCGATCTCCGAAAGCGTCCGCCGGGCTTCGCCCGCGAAAGCTTCCAGTTCGCGCGAGCCGGTGGCGGAAAAGCGATTGATGCCCGCCCCGATCTCGGCGGTGCGTTTGTCGAGGTTGTCAGCCAGCTGGCGGATGGAGCGCGCCGCCTCCTGAATGTCGCCCTTGCCGTCAGGGCCCCCGCTCAGGTTTTCCAGCCCTGCCAGGATATTGTCGATGCGGTTGGAGTTCTTAGAAAGCGTAGCGGAAAAGGTCTCAATGCTCTTGACCGTATTGTGGAGCGCGCCGCCCTCCTTAAGGGTGGCGGAAAACGTCTCGATATTCTTGAAGGTGTTGTTGAGCGTGCCGTCTTCGCCCAACAGCGTATCGATGCGCTTGAGCACATCGCGCGCCGCGCGCGTGACGTCTTGGCTCGCGCTGGCGTCCGCTATCAGCATCGGCGGCGCGTCAGAAAAGCGGGCAAAGGCGTGTGCATCCTTGGAACCGCCGGTGAGTGACACCGAGGCGATGCCGGTCAGACCCTGAAAGTCGAGCCCGACCGCCGTATCGGTGCGCACCGGCGCCCGCGCATCGATCTCGATCGTCGCCAGCACTTGATGCGGATCGTCGGGATTGAGGGTGAGCTTGGTCACCTCGCCCATGCGGATGCCGTTGAATAGGACCGCTGAACCGGGACGCAGGCCGGAAGCAGCCCCATCGAAACGCACCAAAAAGGTGACCCGCTTGGCAGTTCCCCCAATGTTGTGGAACCAGAAAACGAAGGCAAAAGCCGCAGCCACGACGCACACGGCGAAGAGGCCGATCAGCACGTGGTTTCCCTTGGTTTCCATCTTCTAAACCCTATCCCTTATGCCGTTACCGCCATACGCGCCCGCTTGCCGCGGAAATAAGCCTTCAGCCAGGGGTGCTCCGAGGCCAGCATAGCGCTCATCGGCCCCTCCAGGATCACTTTGCCGCCGGCCAGAACCGCAATGCGGTCGCAGATGGCGTGGAGGCTGTCCAGGTCATGAGTTACCATGTAAACGGTCAGGCCCAAAGTCCGTTGAAGGGTCTTTATCAGTTCGTCGAATTCGCCCGCTCCGATGGGGTCCAGGCCGGATGTGGGCTCGTCCAGGAAGACCAGTTCCGGGTCGAGGGCGAGCGCCCGGGCCAGGGCCACGCGCTTTATCATGCCGCCCGACAGTTCCGAGGGGAATTTTTTCTGCACATCCGGCGACAGGCCGACCATTTCGAGCTTGGCGACCGCGATTTCGTCCATAAGCCGTTCGGACACATTGAGATACTCCCGGATCGGGAATTGAACATTCTGCAGCACGTTCAGCGAGGAGAACAGCGCGCCCTGCTGAAACAGGATGCCCCAGCGCTGCTCAACCCCGACCAGTTCCTCTTCGGAGGCCGCATCGAGATCGACCCCGAAGACCTCGATTTTGCCTTGCCGCTTCGGCAGGAGCCCGATGATCGTCCGCATCAGCACCGACTTGCCGGCCCCGGAACCACCGACAAAGCCCAAGACCTCGCCGCGGTAAACGTCGAGATTGAGATGGTCGAGAATCACCTTCTCGCCGAAAGCCACCACGACGTCGCGGGCGCTCAACACCACCTCTCTTGCCGGCTGCAACATGCTCATATTCCGATCGAGGCAAAGAAGATGGCGAAGAACCCATCCAGCACGATGACGAGGAAAATCGAGATCACAACCGAGGAGGTGGTGTGCGCGCCAAGCAATTCGGCGCTGCCTTGTACCTGCAACCCCTGCACCGACGCGACGATGCCGATGATGAAGGCCATCACCGGCGCCTTGATGATGCCGACCAGGAAGGTTTCCATGGAGATGGCTTCACGCAGGCGGGAGAGGAAGACATCGGGGTCGATGCCGCCATAGAGCCAGGCGACGAGGCCGCCGCCATAGAGCGCCGACATCGAGCCGAGAAAGGTCAGGATCGGTACCGAGACGACAAGCGCGACGATGCGCGGCAGGATCAGTACCTCGGTCGGATCGAAGCCCATGGTGCGCAGGGCATCGATCTCCTCGCGCATCTTCATGGAGCCGAGTTCGGCGGTATAGGCGCTGCCGGATCGGCCGGCGACCATCACCGAAACAATCAGCACGCCGACCTCGCGCAGCACCAGGATGCCGACCATGTCGATCACGAAAATATCGGCGCCGAATTTGCGGAAATGGAAAATACCCTGCTGCGCAAGGATGCAGCCGATCAGGAAGGTGACAAGCAGCATGATCGGCACCGCGTGCCAGCCCACGCGCTCCATATGCACCACCATGGCGGTCCAACGGAATTTGGTCGGGTGCAGGATCGCCCGCCCGAGCGCCTTACTGACCGCGCCGAGCATCCGCAGGATCAGCACCGCGGCGTTTACGACGGCGACGAGGGCGCCTCCGATAGCGCCCAGTGCAGCAACGACGCGGCTGGTTTCCACCCGCGGCGGCGCAGGCTTCAGGTTGGCGCCGTGCACTTCATCAACGATACCCCGGTAGTCCTCCGGCAACCCGAGAATGCGGGTTTCCGCGCCCCGCGCGCTCCAGTCCCGCGCCAGACGCTCGATCAGCCAGGCGCCGAAGGTATCGAGCGGCTTGACCTGGCTCAGATCGATATCGACCGCGCGCACCGGCTGGCCGCTGGTCGCCTGCGCCTCTATCACGGGTTCGAGGTCATGCGCATGCACGGCGGTCCAGGGACCAAGCGCCGTAAGCACCAGCCGGTCGCCATCGCGGCGGGCTCTGAGTACACTGTCGTCGTTCAAATTCCCCCTCCTCCGAAATCGGATATTTCCGACGTCGGATGCTTGATTATACCCGAACTCGGGCAACCCGCAGTGCAGCCGGCTTTTTTGTAGCCCAGTTGAGGTCAGCGTCCCCTTCCCATCATATACTTGAAAAACAGTTTCGTGGGGGCCTGTCGAAGACCGGTCCCCGAATTCCTTTCCCCCTCTTTTTGGGCCGCATGGCAGTCCGTCTCACCGTCCATATTGAGCGCTGGCCGATCGCCGGCTCCTTCGTCATCAGCCGGGGGGCCAAAAGCGAGGCTGTCGTGATCGTGGCGGAGCTCCGCGACGGATCGCTGACCGGGCGGGGCGAATGCGTTCCCCTCGCCCGCTACGACCAGACGGTCGAGGGCGAGGCCGCCAGGCTCAAGGAACTGACTGAAGCGCTCGCGGACGGCCTCGACCGAATGGCGCTGCAAGGCGCCCTGCCCGCCGGGCCGGCCCGCAACGCACTCGACTGCGCCTTCTGGGATCTCGAGGCCAAGCGCACCGGCAAGCCGGTCCATGCGCTTGCGGGGCTTTCCGCGCTGCGGCCGGTCACCACCGCGCTGACCATCTCGCTCGGCACGCCCGAGAGCATGGCGGTGGCCGCGCAGAAGGTCGCGCAGCGTAAACTGCTGAAGATCAAGCTGGGCGGCGACGGCGACCCCGCGCGAATCGCGGCGGTACGGCGCGCCGCGCCAAATTCCGGCCTGATCGTCGATGCCAACGAAGCCTGGACGGAAAAAAACCTGGCGGAAAACCTGCGCGCTTGTGCCGAGGCCGGCGTTACGCTGGTGGAGCAGCCCTTGCCTGCCGGAAGAGATGACGCGCTCGCTTCCATCACCCGGCCGATCGCGGTCTGCGCCGACGAAAGCATTCATGACCGCGCTTCGCTCGCTTCGCTCGCCGGAAAATACGACGCCATCAACATCAAGCTCGACAAGAGCGGCGGGCTGACCGAGGCGCTCGCGCTCGCGGATGAAGCCGAGCGCGCCGGGCTTGCGATCATGGTGGGCTGCATGGTGTCGACCTCGCTGGCGATGGCGCCGGCTCTGCTTGTGGCGCAACGCGCGCGCGTGGTCGATCTCGATGGACCCTTGCTGCTGGCGAAGGACCGGGATGGCGGGCTGCGCTATGAAGGCAGCGAGGTTTATCCGCCGACCCGTCGCTGTGGGGCTAAGCATGTGTCTGAAGAAATCACGCTGGCCAACAAAAATCGGTTGCTCGTCCCATCAAGGAGATGTTCGCGACTATCGCCGAATATCAACGACGACTGCGCTCCAGCGGGCATCATGATCCATCGCGTTCCCCTTCTTGCCCGGGCAAGTGAGTCGGTCTGCTCAAGTCCGCCGCTGCCACGCGATGAGCGCGCATATGCCACCCGTTCCCGCCATCAAGGCCATGCCGGCATAGGCTTGCCCACCAAAATTCTCATACAGCCAGCCCGAGAGGCCCATGCTCAGCGCCATCGTGCCGCCGAGCACGACCGCGAGCGCGCCCTGCGCTGTGGCGGCGCGTCCGGCCGGTGCGGCGCGGGCGACAAAGCCGATCGCGCCTAGATGCGTGGCGCCGAAAGACAGCCCGTGCAGGCACTGCAGGAAGGGCAAGGTGGCGGTCGGTGGCTCGAGCGCCATGATCCCCCAGCGCAGGCCGGCGCCGAGCGCACCGGCTATGAGCAGCGCGGGAGGGCAAATCCATAACGGCAAGCGGCCAGAAAACGCGAACAGCGTAATCTCCGCCGCAACGCCGATCGCCCACAATAGGCCCACCGCCGTGCCGTCGAGACCCGCTGCTTTCCAGTCGAGCGCGGAGAATCCGTAATAGACGGCGTGGCTGGCCTGGATCAGCCCGGCCGCCGCGGCGACCATGGCAAATCCCGGTGTGCGCAGGAAACCTTCATAGGACGCCTCCGGTGCATCCAGCACGGGCGTATGCGGCGGCAGGGGGACGAGACCCGCCGCCGCCACCGCACTTGCCATCAAAGCGGCGGCGATGAGCCAGATAAGGTTGCCAGCCGCCAACGAATCAATGATCCATCCCGCTCCAAGGCTGCCGCCGATGAAAGCGGCCGAGCCCCATAGCCGTACGGGTCCGTAGGCGCGCCCGACCTGCGCCAGCCCGCGCAGCGCATAGGCCTCGGCCAAGGGCATGACCGGCGTGAAGGGAATCGAGGCAAGCGTAAAGACGATCAGGATTGCGAGGCCGCCTTCGGTGAAGCCGAGCGCAATGGTTCCGGCGGCGGCAAGGACCGAGGCCATGATAATGGCGCCGCGCACGGCCTGATGACGGTCAGCCAGCCGTGTCAGCACCGGAATGGAGAACAGGCGCACCACCATCGGAGCCGCCAGAACGAGGCCGATCATGCCAGCGTCGAGGCCCTTGGCCTCCAGCCACAACGGAAAGAACGGCAACTGGATGCCGATGGACACGAACAACGCCACATAGAACAGCACGAGCGGGCGCACGAAACGGGCCGCTGATATCTGGGGATCATTGGGCATTTCGCGGATTGCGCGTTCGGAGCGATGGTAGACTTAAAAGCTAGCGGTAAAGCATGTCAGAAGAACCCCTGGTCAACAAAAGTCAGCCGCAGTCCGCTCTGACGGATGCGGATTACGACCTCATCCATGGCACCGTGTCGGAAACGGCGCAGGGCCGCCGCTTTCTTGAGGAATACGCCCGCCGCTGCCGGCCGTCGGAACCCGACGCCAGCCTCGCGGCCATCGAACGCATGCAAGCCGCCATCCGTCAGGGAAGCGCCGGCGAGCGGGTCGATCTCCTGCTCGAAATGGCCGAGATGGCGCAGATGATCGCGCGGATGCGGGCGGAGATCCTGGCGATCAAGCCACCCGGCAGCGGCCCATTTGATGCGATGGAAGAACTCAACTCGATCGTGCAGACAACCGAGACCGCCACCTCGCACATTCTCACCGCCGCCGAACAGGTGCAGGAGATCGCCTGGACGATGCGCGAGAGCGGTTCGGTCGAAGCGCTCTGCGATGAGCTCGATGCGCGGGCGACCGAAATCTACACTGCCTGTTCCTTCCAGGATCTCACCGGCCAGCGCACGCAAAAGGTGATCCAGCTGCTGCGCTATCTGGAGGACCGGATCAACACCGTGGTCAGCGGGCGGGATAAGACATTCACTGCTTTGAAGACTGCGGGCGAGCCATCATTCACCAGCAGCAGCCCGGCGCAAGCCGGCGTGGACGCCGTGATGCAGCCCAGACAAAATGAGCGGCAAGACGACCGACAAGACGCCACGCTCGAGGACATCGGTCGCCAAATGCTTGCGATCGAACCGATGATCGGCTCGCAGCAGGCGGTGTCAGAGCAGCCGGACATCGCTTTTATCCAATCCGGGGAAGATGTGCGGCCGCAGTTGTCTGTCTCGGAAAGGGTTTTGCGCGAAGCCGACGCCGCGCGCAGATTGGCCGAGCGGCCAGTAGAGCCTGCGGAAGCCGAGCTGGCCTCGATGATCCTGCGCCGCCTCGAAGCCGAACTGAGCAACGTGCCGGCAGCGGCGGCGCCTGAGCAAGCAGTTCCGCTGCAGCAAACTGCAGCGGAAGAACCGGACCCGCCTGCCGTCACGAAAGGGGAAGCCGGCGCCTTCAACGAGCCGGCGCTGATGACGCCGGAGACGCTGCCGCCGCAAGCGGAAGCGGAAGCGGAACAACCGAAATTCGACGCGCCGCATGATCCGCTGGCGCCGCTGCGGGCCATGAGCGAGGCGCAGAAAATCGCGCTGTTTAGTTAGGCTCGCTCCAAGCGACGCAGCTACTTTCCGTCGCCCTGAAAGGGGGGTCAGGGAGGGGGGTCATCTTTTGATCATGATCCCCACCCGGTTTGCGAGCGAAACCGACCTCCCCTTTGCAAGGGGAGGTAAAGAGCATTCTAAGCTACCAGCTGATTGAACAGTGCCGGATCCACATTGCCGCCGGACAGCACTGCGACCGCCACCTTGCCGCGCACATCGATCTTGCCGGTGAGCAAGGCTGCGAGCGAAATCGCGCCGCTCGGCTCCACCACCAGCTTCAACTCGCGGAAGGCAAAGGCCACCGCGGCGCCGACTTCCTTGTCGGTCAAAGTGACCCCTTCGGTCACAAGCTTGCGGTTGACGGCGAAAGTGATCTCTCCCGGCGTGCCGGTCATTAAACCATCGCAAATCGTGCCCGATGGCGACGGATTTTGCTCGCGCTTGCCGCTATGGAGCGAACGCAAGAAGTCGTCGAAGCCTGCCGGCTCGGCGGTATAGATCTTGGCTTGCGGCACTTTCGCCTTCACCGCCAGCGCAACGCCAGCGGTCAAACCGCCGCCGGAATTCGGCACCACCACCACATCCGGTTTCAGCCCGATGGCGGCGAGGTCTTCTACGATCTCGCGCCCGGCGGTGCCCTGCCCCGCGATGATGAAAGGATCGTCGTAAGGCGGCACCAGCACCGCGCCGCGCTCGGTGGCGATCGCGCGCGCGATGACTTCGCGGTCTTCCCCCTTGTCGCGATCGTAGAGCACCACTTCGGCGCCGAAGGCGGCGGTGCGGTCGCGTTTCGGTTTCGGCGCGTCCTTCGGCATCACGATGGTGGCGCGCATGCCGAGCATTTTTGCCGCCGCGGCGACGCCTTGGGCGTGATTGCCGGACGAAAACGCAACCACCCCGGCGGCGCGCTGCTCCGGCGGGATGGAGGAAATCTTGTTATAGGCGCCGCGGAACTTGAACGACCCGGTGTGCTGCAGCGTCTCGGTCTTCAGGAATACCTGCCCGCCGGTCATCTCGTCGATCACCGGGGAACGCACGAGCGGCGTGCGCAGCGACGACGCCTTCCAGTTTCTTGGCGGCGGCTTCCACGTCGGCGGCGGTGGGAGAGAAAGAGATTGTTCGGGCATGCGCGACGGTAGCGCTATGGGTAGCACGTAGGCAAGTCAGCCCGGCCATGCGAGTCGTGACCTGCCACTCGCTCTGCCCCCGCATCCGATCGTTCAACCAAGGGGAATAGTGCGCGTGAATGGCCGGCCCTGGTCGGACCGCTCATCTTTTGGATTACTGGTCCAATGCAGAGCGGCTATATCCTTCACTTGATACTTTGTTATGGCCGCTCGGGCTGCTTGGAGTCTTGAACATGTTCAGGCCAAATCTGGATGCAACGCTTCGGCATGATGCTCTCATCGTTAGCCGTTGGCGCCTCATCGATGCCGCCGATCTATACGGCGCTGCGCTGATTTTGCTGGAATGTGGGCGTCAGGAATCCGAACGCCTTGCTCACTGTTTGCGTCTACGCATCTCTGGTTCACCCTCACCACCACGCGTGAAAATGGTGCGTCGGGCCAAAACCATGGCCGATATGGAGCTTGCCTGACGCGGCGATGGCGGCGGTGACATAGGCCTTGCCCACGCGCACGGCTTCGGCGAGCGACAGGCCCTTGGCGAGACCGGCGGCAATCGCCGAGGACAAGGTGCAGCCGGTGCCGTGGGTATTGACGGTCGCAATGCGGTCGGCGGCGAGCCGCGCGACGCTCGTTGGCTGCACCAGGAAATCGACGCTCTCGGCGCCCTCCGCATGGCCTCCCTTCAGCAGCACGGCTTTGGCGCCAAGTTCCAGCAGCTGCTGCGCCTGATCCTTCATCTCCGGCTCGGTCGTGGCCTCCCGCGCATCGAGCAGCGCGGCGGCTTCCGGCAGGTTCGGCGTGATCAGCGTTGCGCGCGGAATCAACACGCGCCGCAGCACCTCGACCGCTTCCGGCGCGAGCAGGCGGTCGCCGGAAGCCGCGACCATCACCGGATCGAGCACGATGTTTTTCACCTCGTGCCGCTTCAGCCCGGCCGCAACCGCCTTGATAGCGGCGGGCTGCGACAGCATCCCGATCTTCACCGCGCCGACTTTCAGATCGGAGAATACCGCATCGATCTGCGCGGTGATGAAGGCCGGCGGCACGTCGTGAATGCCGCTGACGCCGCGGGTATTCTGCGCGGTCAGTGCGGTGATGACAGAGGCGCCATAGACGCCGAGCGCGGAAAAGGTTTTCAGGTCGGCCTGGATCCCTGCCCCGCCGCTGGAATCCGATCCAGCAATCGTGACGGCGATCGCTGTCATCGCGCACCTCGCTTTTTCAGCGCCGTATCCACGATGCCGCGCAGCTTCTTCGCGGCCGCGGCGGGATCGGGCACCGACGATAATGCCGAAATCGCACAGATCCCGTCGCCCCCGGCAGCGATGACATGCGCTGCATTGGCGTCGGTGATGCCGGCAATCGCGCCGACCGGAAATCCCGGCATTCGGGCCCGAATCTCGGCGGCAATCTGCCGGAATCCCTCCGCTCCGATAGGCGTCGGGTTATCCTTCGACGTGGTGGGAAAGACGCGCGCCGATCGCCACATAACTGAGATGCTGCAAGGGAGCGGCTTGCGCCTCCGGCATCGTCTTGATGCTGAGGCCGATAATGGCCTCCGGCCCAAGCAGCTCGCCGCGCGTCGGCGGCGTCCATGTCGTCCTGCCCTAGATGCACGCCGTCCGCGCCGGAAGCCAGCGCCACGTCGACCCGGTCGTTCACGATGAAGGGCACGCCGAGTGGCGCAAGCACCGCCTTGATGGCGCGCGCCTGCGCAACCGTCTCGCGTGTCGCTCCGCGCTTGTCGCGCAATTGCACGAGCGTCGCCCCGCCTTGCGCCACGCGGCGCGCGAGGTCCGGCAGACCGTAGCCGCCCGCGTGTTCGGGATCGACAAGGGCATAGAGGCGCAGATCAACGCGCATTCCGGCATAGCTAACCGCCCTCCGCCCTGCCCGCAAGCGCGCTTGCCAGCGCCGCGCGATTTTGCTGCATTGCAGGTAATCGTCTTGCCCGAAATCGGTTCGGTTTTGATCCAGGCGGCGCCCGGAGGTTTGCGATGGTCCCTTTCTTCGTCCAGATCAAGTGCCGGCTCGGCAAGTCCTACGAGGTCGCCAACAAGCTGGCGGATGCCGAGATCGCATCGGAGATCTATTCCACCGCCGGCGAGTTCGATCTGTTGGCCAAATTTTATGTCGAGGAAGGCACCGACATCGGCCATTTCGTCAATGAGAAGGTGCAGGTGATCCCCGGCATCCAGGACACCCGCACCATCATCACCTTCAAGGCCTTTGGCGCCTGATCAGAGCGGGGGAAGCAGAGAATTGTCCCGTTCCAGCCGGCGCTGCAGGATGAGCTGGCGCTCGCGCCAGATCACGAACAGCCCTGCCCCGATGACGATCGCAGAACCGGCCCAGACGCTCGGTCCCGGCACTTCGCCGAAAGCAATGTAACCGAGGATGACCGCCCAGATGATCGACGTGTAGTCGAACGGGGCGGTGAGCGAGGCCTGAGCGTAGCGATAGCTCTCGGTCATGAAGAGCTGGCCGACGCCGCCGAAGAACCCCATCATCAGCAGGATGCCGAGCTGCTGCGCGTTCGGCCAAACCCAGCCGAGCGGCAAAGTGACGAGTCCGCAGAGGCTCGAGATCAATGAGAAATAGAGCACAATCGACGAGGTTGTTTCGCTCGATGTCAGCCGGCGGATTTGGATGTAAGCACCCGCGGCAAACACTGCATTGAGCACGGCAAAGCTGGCGCCAAGCGTCGCCGCGCCTGACATGGAGGCGAATTCGCTAACCGAAAGATGCGGCGCGAGGATAACCAGCACGCCGAGAAGTCCCAGGACGACCGCTGACCAACGATAGCCGCGCACACGCTCGCCGAGGAGGAGGCCAGCGAGAGCCACGATGATCAACGGCGTCGAAAAGCTGATTGCCGTTACGTCAGCGATGGGCAAGCGCGCCAAAGCGGCAAAGAAGAAGAACATAGAGACGACGCCGATCAGCCCGCGCGCCACATGGCCGAACGGACGCGACGTATTCATCGCGGTCCAGATCTCACGGCGCCAAGCATAGAAGATGAGCACCGGCACGAAGGCAACGAAGCTGCGGAAGAACACCACCTGTCCGACCGGAAATACCTCGCCAAGCCAGCGCGCGCAGGCTCCCATCACCGCGAAGCACGCCGTGGAAATGACCTTGAACAGGATCGCGGTGTAGATGCTCACGACGTCGATGCCGGATCTTGCATTTTCTGCCCGTGCCTCAGTTCCGCTGCGGCGGTTGCGGCCCATCCACCGGCGGCAGAGATTTGATGTAGCTGGCGATGGCGGCGCGGTCTTCGGGGCTGAGCTGCGCCGTATTGCGCACCACCTTCACCATCGAGCCGCCGACGCGGTCGCCGTCCGGCAGGTCGCCGGTTGCCAGCATGCCAGCGATGTCCTTCTCCGACCAGTCGCCGAGGCCCTTCTGCGTGATGTTGGGAACGAAACCCTCGCCTTCGAAATCCGGCCCGCCGGCAAAACGCTGGCGCTGCACGATGCCGCCGAGGAAGTTGCGCGGGCTGTGGCATTCGGCGCAATGCGCCGGCCCGTTGACGAGATAAGCACCCCGATTCCATTGCGCGGATTTTGTCGGATCGGGCCGGAACGGCGTGCCATCGAGATACAGCAGTTTCCAAATGCCGAGAGTGCGGCGAATTTTATAATGGATCGGAAGGTCATTCTCCGCCACCACGCCGGCTACAACCGGCAGCGTCTTGATGTAAGCAAAGAGATCGCGCAGATCGTCGAATTTCATCCGCTGGAAAGACGTGTAGGGAAATACCGGATAATAATGCCAGTCGTCGGGCGAGGTGCCCTTCACCATCGCGGTGACGAATTGTGCCTCGCTCCAGCTGCCGATTCCGTCTTCTTCGTGCGGAGAAATATTGGGCGGATAGAAGGTGCCGAACGGCGACTTCAACGCAAGTCCGCCGCCGAGCTTCGTCTCGTCGTCCTGATTGGGCGAAGCATGGCAGGAACCGCAGTTGCCCGCCAAAAACATGGTCCTGCCGTTTTCCAGGCTGGGCTGATGCGGACCGAGCGCACGCGTCGGTATCTCCTGCGGCCTGGTGAGAATGGCAAAACCGAGCAGGCCGACGACGGCGGCAATCACTCCCGCGATGATCAGCTTTCGCAACACGGTCCTGACCTTAATGACGTTGATTGCAGACAAGTGGAACGACGCCGGGATGAAGTCCACCCCTGTTTAACAGGACACTATCGCCCCCCGCATCCGGCGCGAGCCGAAAGGAATAACCGCCGCAAGCGGGGGTTATTGCAGGTGGCTCCGGTCGCTTCGCCAAAACAGGGAGGTTTCGCGTGAACATTCAGATTCGATGCGGCAGCATCGCTGCCATTGCCATCCTGGCCGCCTCCGCCGCTTTCGCCCAGGAGATGAAGATGAAGGCCGATCTGACTGGCGCACAGGAAGTGCCGCCCGTCACGACGCAAGGCAAAGGCTCGGCGGAGGTGAACTTCGAGCCGGCTTCCAAGAAACTGTCGTGGACCGTGACATATTCCGGTCTGAGCGGCCCTCCCACCGCGGCGCATTTCCATGGACCGGCCGAAGCCGGCAAGAACGCCGGCGTTGCCGTGCCGATCCCGAACCAGGCCAACAGCCCGGTAACCGGCTCCGCTACTTTGACGGATTCGCAGGCGGCGGACCTGCAGGCCGGCAGGTATTACGTCAACATCCATACCGCCGCCAATCCGAGTGGAGAAATCCGCGGGCAAGTCACCAAGTAACGCCCCGCCGAAAACAAACACCCGCCGGTGCCAGCCGGCGGGTGTTTCGCGTTGCACGATCGGACAAATTGATCAGGGTTGCCGGCGCATGCGGTAATCCGCGTGGCAATTGTCGCAGCCCTTGATGACGGCCTGATGGACGTCTTTGAAGGCTGCGTCGCTTGTCGCCTTCGCCTTCGCCTCGCCTGCGACCTTGATGAAAGCAGCCATCTTAGTATCGAAGTCGGCGCGGTTTTCCCAAATCTTGGGCGACGCACGCGTCTTCTCGCCGGTCTTGGAATTGTCAGGGAATAGGCCCTGCACTTTCTTGTAGCTATCTTCCATCGACGCATAAGCCGCGCTCACTTTGGCGGCGTCGTACGGCACTTCGTCGCGCATCATCCTGCTCAATAGTTTTAAATCCTCATCAGATTTTTTCATGATTTCCTGGCGGGCCAGAATGGGATTCTGCTGGGCCATGACCATTGTCGCGCTCGAGATTACGGCAACGACGGAGACCGCACATAAGACTCGAATCATTCAGATTCTCCCATTTGCGTTTGCGAAAACGGCGGCTAATCCTCGTTTAAACCCCGACGATCCTCGGCTATTCCCGTAGGAATGCGCGGATTTGTTGCCTGGTCGAGCGCCGCGAAAGGCCGCCGCTCGTGCCCCTTACTCGGCCGGGTGCGCGAGGGCCTTGGCCCTGCCGAACCGGCGGCTCACCCAATCGGCGAGCCCGCGCGTCACCACGTAGAACACGGGCGTGAAGATCAGGCCGAAAGCCGTAACCCCGATCATGCCGAAGAACACCGCGGTACCGAGCGCCTGACGCATCTCGGCGCCGGCGCCGGTCGCGATCACCAGCGGGACCACGCCGAAGATGAAGGCGAGCGAGGTCATCAGGATCGGGCGAAGCCGAAGCCGCGCCGCTTCCACCGCGGCGGCGAAGCGGTCGCGCCCTTGTTCTTCCAGCTGCTTGGCGAATTCCACGATCAGGATCGCGTTCTTCGCCGCCAGGCCTATCAGCACGATGAATCCCACCTGCGTCAGGATGTTGTTGTCCTGCCCGCGGATCAGCACGCCGGTGATCGCGGCGACCAGACACATCGGCACGATCAGGATGACCGCGAAGGGAAGCGTCACGCTCTCGTATTGCGCGGCGAGCACCAGGAAGACGAAAACCACCCCGAGCACGAAGGCGAAGATCGCGGTATCACCCGCGCGCAATTGCTGGAAGGCGAGCGTGGTCCACTCGTAGCTGAAGCCTTCCGGCAACGTCTCCGCCGCCATTTTTTGCATGATGTCGATCGCCTGTCCCTGCGAGAAGCCGGGCGCCGGCGCGCCGTCGAGCTCGGCCGCCGGATAAAGATTGTAGCGCGGCACGCGGAACGGGCCGGAGCGGTCGCTGGCGGTAGTGAAAGCGCCGATCGGCACGGTCTCCCCATTCGCATTACGCACGCGGATCTTCAGCGCATCCTCCGCTTGGAGACGATCCTTGCCGTCGCCTTGGGCCGTGACCCGGAAGGTACGGCCGAGCATGTTGAAGTCGTTGACATAGGACGAGCCGAGATAGGTCTGCAGCGCGGCGAAAACATCGGGAATGTTGATGCCGAGGAGCTGTGCCTTGGTGCGGTCGATGTCCAGATACAGCTGCGGCGTCGCGGTCTCGAACAGCGAGAAGACCTGGGCGACGCCCGGCGTCTGTGCCGCCTTGCCCATCATGGCATAGACCGCGCCCTGCAAAGCCACCGGCCCGCGCCCGCCGCGGTCCTCGACCATCATGCGGAAGCCGCCGGCATTGCCGATGCCGGCCACCGGCGGCGGCAGGATCACCAGCACCAGCGCTTCCTGGATCGACGCAAACCGCTTGAACAGCTCGGCCTGGATGCCGGCCGCCGATTTCGCCTTGTCGCCCGCGCGCTCTTCAAAAGGCTCCAGGACCAGGAAGGCCGCGCCGGAATTCGACGCCTGGGTGAACGTGGCGCCGGAAAAGCCGACGAAATTCACCGCCCCGCTGACGCCGGGTGTATCGAGCGCGATATCGACCGCCTGGCGCAACACCTTGTCCGTCCGACCGATCGCGGCGCCGGCCGGCAATTGCGCGGCCACGATGATATAGCCGCGGTCGAGCTGCGGAATGAACCCGGTTGGAGCGGCGCGGAATCCGAAAAATCCCGCCACGAGCACCGCGGCATAGATGGCGAGCATGACGGCAGCAATGCCCACGACGCGCGCCACCAGCCGGCCATAGCCATGGGAAAACGCGTCGAAGCCGCGGTTGAACAGACGGAAGAATCCGTGGACCGGACGCAGCCACCTCGACTGGCCGCGCTCCTCATGCGGACGCAGCAGGATCGCGCAGAGCGCCGGCGAAAGCGTCAGCGATACCGTCAGCGAAATCAGCGTCGCGCCGGCGATGGTGAGCGCGAACTGGCGATAGAACTGGCCGGAGATTCCGGTGATGAAGGCGGAAGGAATAAACACCGCCGATAGCACGAGCGAAATGGCGATCAGCGCCGCACCGACCTCGTCCATGCTCTTGTAGGCCGCGTCACGCGGGTTCATGCCGGCGGCGATGTTGCGCTCGACGTTCTCGACCACGACGATGGCGTCGTCCACCACGATGCCGACGGCGAGCACCAGCCCGAACAGCGACAGGTTGTTGAGGCTGAAGCCGAACAGCGACATGAAAAAGAATGTGCCGATCAGCGAGACCGGAATGGCGACGATCGGGATCACCGCCGCGCGCCAGGTCTGCAGGAACATGATGACGACGAAGACCACCAGCACCACGGCGATCACGATCGTTATTTCCACTTCATCGACCGACTGCTGGATGAAGGTGGTGGGGTCATAAACGATGGCGTGCTTGACGCCCGGGGGGAAACTCGGCGCCAGCTGCTGCATGGTGGCGCGGATGGCGCTGGCGGTGGAAATCGCATTGGAGCCGGGCCGCTGGAAGATGGCGAGCGCCACCGCCGGGTCGCGGTCGAGATAGGAATTGGTGCCGTAATCCTGCGCGGCGAGCTCGATGCGGGCGACGTTGCGCAACCGCACCACGGCGCCTTGCGACTGCTTCACCACGATATTGCCGAACTCCGCCGGGTCGCTCAGCCGCCCCTGCGTCTGCACCGAGACCTGGAAGGCAAGATCGCTCTCCACCGGCGGCTGGTTCAGCACGCCGGAAGCAACTTGCAGGTTCTGCCCCTGGATGGCGGTGACCACGTCCTGCGACGTCAGCCCAAGGGATTGCAGCCGGCCGGGATCCAGCCAAGCCCGCATGGCATAATCGCGGCTGCCGAACACGGTGATGGAACCGACGCCGTCCACGCGCGTCAGCGCATCCTTGATCTGCAGGCTCGCAAAGTTGGAGACGTAAAGCTGGTCGCGAGATTTGTCGGGCGAATACAAATGCACGACCATCATCAGGTCGGGCGAAGATTTGTTGACGGTGACACCGATATTGCGCACATCGACGGGCAGCCGCGGCTGCGCGATGGCGACGCGGTTCTGCACCTGCACCTGGGCGATGTCGAGGTTGGTGCCGAGGTCGAAAGTGACCGCGATGGAGAACCGGCCGTCCGAGGTGGAATTGGACGAGACGTAGAGCATCCCCTCCACGCCGTTGATCTGGTCCTCGATCGGCGAGACCACCGTGGAAGCCACAATCTCCGCGCTGGCGCCGGGATATTGGCCGGCCACGTTGATGGTCGGCGGCGCGATCTCGGGATATTGCGCCACCGGCAGGCGGACGAAGGACACGCCGCCAAGGATCACGATCACGATCGAGATAACCGCCGCGAAGATCGGGCGGTCGATGAAGAAATGCGAAATACGCATCGGCTGGCCCTGTAACTACTTGGCTGCGGCGGTAGGCGTTCCGGGCGCCGGCGGCGCGGCGCCCTCTTCCTGGGGCGTGACTTTCACGCCCGGCCGCACGCGCATCAGGCCATTGACCACGACCCGGGAATCCGGCGCGAGGCCTTCGCGCACGACCCGCTTGTCGCCAACCGCCTGCCCGAGCGTCACAAAGACCTGCTTCACCGAGTTATCCGGTTCCACCACGAAGACGAATTTGCGCGCCTGATCGGCGCCGATGGCGGCGTCCGGCACCAGCAGCGCTTCCGCCGGCGGCGCAGCGGGAATCTGCACGCGGCCGAACATGCCGGGCACGAACAACTCTTTCTTGTTCTCGAAGACCGCGCGGCCGCGGATGGTGCCGGTGCCGCGTTCGATCACGTTGTCGACGAAGTCCATCGCGCCCTGGTGCGTGAAATCCGGCTCGTCGATCAGGCGCAGCTTGATCGGCAGTGAAAACCCGCGCGCCGGCTGCTCGGCATGCTGCCGCGCCACGCGATCGTAGCGCAGCAGCGAAGCCTCATCGAAGGTGAATTCAAAGCGCATGGGATCGGTGGACACGATCGTTGCCAGCAAGGTCGCCCCCGCGCCGCTAGCCACCAGATTGCCGGGCGAAACGCGGCGGTCGCCGATGCGGCCGGCAATCGGCGCGCGCACTTCGGTGAATTCCAGGTCGAGCTCCGCTTGCCGCACGGCGGCTTGATTCGGCCGCAACCGAGGCCTCGGCATTGCGCTTGGTCTGGGCACGCTGGTCGTACACCTGCTCGGAGATCGTCCTTTCGCGCACGAGCTGTTGCGCGCGCGTCAAGTCGCCTTCCGCGAAAGTGAGATTGGAGCTTGCGAGCAACAGATTGGCGCGTGCCTGCGCCGCCGCGTTTTCAAAAGGCCGGCGGTCGATGCTGAACAAGAGATCGCCCTTGGCGACGATCTGGCCGTCCCTGAAATGCACGGCGTCGAGCGTGCCGGCCACGCGGGTGCGGACTTCGACCGCGTCAACCGCCACGAAGCGGCCGACATATTCATCCTGGTCGGTCACCATTTGCTTGACCGGAATGGCGACGGTGACCGGAGGCGGCGGCGGCGCGGCCTGCTGCTGGTTCTCCCCGCACATGGCCAAAAGCGGCGCGAGCGCAAGCAGCAGGGCGAAACGCGCTGAAATTGATGGGATCATAAGATTTCGAGTATAGGCAGAATGGCAATTGGCGGAAAGGTAGATACCGGGCCGGGCGAATTAAAGAGGCGGACTTGCGGGCCGGCGGAAAGTTTCTAGCCATTGCCGCCCGAACAGCGCCAGCACGACTCCGCCATAGACCACCGCGCCAATCGCCATCAGCATCGCCAGCCTGGCTTCGTCGCGCAACGCCATATCATCATGCACCCAATGCGCGACGAGAAATTGGCCGAGCCAAAGCGCGCACCCTAGCGCGATACCGGCTGCCGCAATTTTAAGCATCGCGCGGCGCAAGTCAGGGTCGAGGCCGATCAGTCCCCGCCGTCCCGCCAGCCATAATACCAAAGCGAGATTGATCCAGGCGCCGATCGAGGTGGCGAGCGCGAGCCCCACCTGCGCCAGCGATCCAACCAGCAGAATCTTGAAGCCGATGTTGACCCCAGCCGCGGCGAGCGCCGCCTTCACCGGATTGGCGGTGTCGCCGCGCGCAAAGAAAGTGGCGACCACGCTGCGGATGAGCACGAAAGGCACGAGGCCCAGCGCATAAGCCGCGAGCGTTTGCCCGGCCGCCACCGCGTCGGCCGAGGTGAAGGCGCCGCGGGCAAACAGCGCGCGCATGATCAACTCGGGCAGGATCAGGAAGGCGGCGACGCAGGGAATGGAAAGCAGCAGCGTCAGCTCGATGGCGCGGTTCTGCGCGCGGCGCGCGCCGACGTCGTCCCCCGCCGCAATGCGGCGCGCCATTTCCGGCAAGCACCACGGTGCCGGCGGCGATGCCAATGACGCCGATCGGCAATTGATTGAGCCGGTCAGCGTAATAGAGCGCCGAGAGCGCACCGGTGGCCAGGAAGCTCGCCAGGATCGTATCGGCGAAGAGCGCGAGTTGCACGCCGGCGGAACCGACCGTCGCCGGGCCGAGCGCGCGGAAGAATTTCCGCACATCGACATCGAACCGGGGCCAGCGGAACCACGGCGTCACGCCAGCCCGGCGGGCGTCGGCGGCGAGCAGGACGAATTCAAGCAGCCCCGCCAGCAGCACGCCCCAGGCCGCCGCATGCCCCGCGGTCGGAAAGGATGCCGCCATGGCCAGCGCCATCATCATGGAAAGGTTCAGCAGGATAGGCGCTGCTGCGGCGGCGGCGAAACGCTGCAGCGCATTGAGGATGCCGCCATAGAGCGTCACCAAAGTCACCAGCAGCAGGTAGGGAAAGGTGATGCGGGTCATTTCCACCGCGAGCGGGAAGCGGGCGGGATCGTCGTTGAAACCGGGCGCCAGCAGCGCGATCACCTCTGGGGTGAAGACCAGCGCCACCCCGAGTAAAACGATCTGGCTCAGCAGCAACAGCGTAAAAATACGGTCGGCAAAGATACCGGCGCGCTCCGCGCCGCTCTGCTCCCGGATGCGCGCATAGGCCGGGACGAAGGCTGCATTGAAGGCGCCTTCGGCGAAAATGGCGCGGAAATGATTGGGCAGACGCAGCGCCACGAAAAAGGCGTCGGCCACCGGCCCTGCGCCCAGGATCGCCGCCAGCATGATGTCGCGGATAAAGCCGGTGACCCGCGACACCAATGTCAGGCCGCCGACAGTTAGAATGCGCTCGATCATTAACCTTCCATGTGAAATATAGGGAAATAGACGCGGCGATCCTAAGGCGAATCAAAACTGCCATGGCACCCTCCCCCATCGTACCCGTTCTTCTCGCCGGCGGCGCGGGCACCCGGCTATGGCCGGTGTCGCGCGATGCGCTCCCCAAGCAATTTCTGCCGCTAGTCGGCACCCTCTCCACCTATCAGCAGGCCCTGCAACGGGTGGCGGACCGGAGCACCTTCGCCGCGCCGATCGTGATGACCGGGGGACAATTTCATTTCTTCGCTCGCCACCAGGCAGAAAAATGCGGGCTGGAAGCGATGATCGTGATCGAGCCGCTGCGCCGGGATTCCGCTGCCGCCATCGCGTCCGCGGCCGTGTTGGCGATGAAGCAGGACCCGGACGCGGTGGTGCTCACGCTCGCGGCCGATCATGTCATGCTGGACCCGGAGCTTTTCGTGCAAGCCTGCCAGCCTGCGCGGGAAGCTGCCGACGCCGGGCATATCGTCACCTTCGGCATCAAGCCGACGCAGCCGAAAACGAGCTACGGTTATATCCTGCGCGGTAAGCCACTCGGGCCGAAGGACGCCTACAAGGTGGAGAAGTTTGTTGAGAAGCCGAATGCCGCCACTGCCGCGCGCTACATCGCGGAAGGCTATCTGTGGAATTCCGGAAATTTCCTGTTCCGCGCCGATGTGATGCTCGCGGAGCTCAGGCGTTTCGAGCCCGCTCTCGTCGAAGCCGTCGAAGCTTCGGCGGCAGCGGCGACCACTGATCTCGGTTTCTTCCGGCTTGACCCGAATGCCTTCGCGCGCGCGCCGCAGAAATCCATCGACTATGCGCTGATGGAGAAGACCGACCGCGCGGCAGTAGTGGAAGCGCAATATCGCTGGTCCGATATTGGAAGCTGGGACGCGGTCTTTGACGTGGGCGAGCGCGATGGCGCCGGCAACGCGGTGCAGGGCCAGGTGGTCACCACCGATACGAGCAATTGCGTCATCCATTCGGACGACCGGCTCACCGCTGTCGTCGGCGTCAAGGATCTCGTGGTGGTCTCCACTAGCGACGCCGTGCTGGTGATCCCGCGCGAGCGCGCGGAACACGTGCGCGAACTGGTGGAGAAGCTGAAGGCCTCAAAGCGCCCCGAGGCGACCGACCATCGCCGCGTCTATCGGCCCTGGGGCTATTACGAGTTCGATCGACGCCGGCGAGCGTTTCCAGGTCAAACGCATCGTCGTGCGCGAAGGAGGCACGCTGTCACTGCAGAAACACCGGCATCGCGCCGAGCACTGGGTGGTGGTGCGCGGCACCGCCGAAGTCACGATCGGCGAGGAGCAGCGCATCGTGCACGAGAACGAGTTCGATCTATATCCCGATCGGCTCCGTGCACCGCCTCGCCAATCACGGCAAGATCCCGCTTGAGCTGATCGAGGTGCAGACCGGCAGCTATCTCGGCGAGGACGACATCGTCCGGCTGGACGATATTTATAAGAGAAGCTGATGATTCCCGTACCCTCTACCCAACGACGGATGAGTGGACGTCGTTGGTCTCCCGCGCGGCCGACAGAGTTATCTCCAAAGGCCAGATAGGCCCCAGCCACTACGGCTTCCCAACTTCCGTCATTCCGGAAGCCGCGCAGCGGCTGTCCGGAATCCATAACCCCGGTCTGTGTTTATGGATTCCGGGTTCGCGCTTCGCGCGCCCCGGAATGACGGCTAGGTGGATTAGGCCGCCAGTGCCCGCTTCACCGCAGCGATGATGCGATCCTGGGTCGGTGCATCGAGATAGGCGTGCATCGGCAGGCTGATCACTTCATCCGCCAGTTTCTCTGCAACCGGCACGCCGCCTTCCGACAACGGGAAGCCGGCGTAAGCCGCGAGCTTGTGCAGCGGGCGCGGATAGTAGATCGCGGTCGGGATGCCCTGCGTCTTCAGCGCGGCGGCAAGCTGGTCGCGCCGGCCAGGCTGCAGGCGGATGGTGTATTGCGCCCATACCGAGGTGTAGCCCTCCGGCACCTGCGGCACGGCCGCGACATCGGCGAGCGCTTCGTTGTAGCGCCTGGCTACCTCGTTACGCGCGACGATTTCGTCCTGGAAAATCTTCAGCTTCTCGATCAGCACCGCGGCCTGCATGGTGTCCAGCCGCCCGGTTATCCCGATGCGCACATTGTCGTAGCGGTCGGTGCCCTGCCCATGCACGCGCAGGCTGCGGATGATTTCCGCCAGAGTATCGTCGTCGGTCATCACAGCGCCGCCGTCGCCGAAACAGCCGAGCGGCTTGGCCGGGAAGAAACTGGTCGCGGTGGCGGGCGCGAGCGTACCGAGCTTGCGTCCCTTATAGACGCCGCCAAAACCCTGCGCGGCATCGTCAAGCACAAACAAGCCTTCCGCCTTGGCGATTGCCGCCACCGCGTCGTGATCCGCCGGCAGGCCGAACAGATCGACCGGAATGACGGCCTTGGGCGTCAGCCCCTTTTGTTTCGCAACCGGAATGGCGCGCTTCAGGCTCGCCGGATCGAGATTGAAAGTCGCCTCGTCGATATCGACAAAGACCGGCGTCGCGCCGAGCAGCGCGACGACTTCCGCCGTGGCGCAGAAAGTAAAAGCCGGACAGAACACCGCGTCGCCGCGGCCGACGCCCCTTGCCATCAGCACCAGCAAGAGCGCGTCGGTGCCGCTGGCGCAGCTGATGGCGTGGCGCGCGCCGCAGAAGGCGGCGAGATCCTTCTCGAAAGCCTGCACCTCGGGGCCCATGATGAATTGGCAATGGGCAAGCACGCGCGCGATGGCGTCATCGACGGCGCTGCCGAGGCGGCGGCGCTGGGCGGCAACATCGATGAAGGGAATCGGCGTGCTATCGAGGCGGGCGTGCTGGTTCATCAGGCTCATAATTCCAAAAGCGAGGCTCGCGCGTCAGCCGGTAACGCGGCGGGGAGCCTTGTGCGGCGCGGCCCTGATCTGGGTGGGCGTGGCCTCAAGACATTGAATGGCGATCTCCAGTGAAGCGACGCCTTCCTCCCCGGTGACGGCGGCCGGCTCATTGCTGGCGATCGCGCTGATGAAAGCCATCAGCTCTGCACGCAGCGGCTCGGCATGTCCGACGGAAAGATGCCGCATGGAATAGCTGCCGTCGGGCTGGAAGCCGAAACACTCGGTGACCTGACGGGTCAGCAGATCGCCCATCACGTATTTGCCGCGCGTCGCCACCGTGACGTTGCGCGCCTTGAACGGCGTCAGCCAGTTGGTGTTGATATGCGCGAGCACGCCGGAGGCGGTACGGAATTGCAAGAGCGCGATGTCCTCGCGCTCGGCCACCGCGCTGGAAAGCTGCGGCTGCACTTCGATGATCTCGGAATCGGTGAACCAGCGGATCAGATCGATGTCGTGCACCGCGAGATCGATGACCACGCCGACATTCGACATGCGCGGCGGGAACGGGCCAACGCGGGTGATGGCAATGGAGAGAATGTCCTCGCCGTGAATCGCGTTCTTGATCGCCTCGACCGCCGGGTTGAACCGCTCGACATGCCCGACCATCAGCGTGATGCCGGCCCTGCGGGCGGCGGCGATGATCTCGCGCCCCTCCTCCACCGAAGAAGCGATCGGCTTTTCCACCAGCACATCCAAGCCGCGGGAGATGCAGGCCAGCGCCATAGAGTGATGCAGGTGGGTCGGCGCAGCGATGGTCACCGCATCAACGCCGCCGTCGAGCAGCGCATCGAGACTGTCGTAGCCGGCGCAGCCCAACGCCTTCGCC
This sequence comes from uncultured Alphaproteobacteria bacterium, assembly GCA_963731585.1. Classification (GTDB taxonomy): domain Bacteria; phylum Pseudomonadota; class Alphaproteobacteria; order Rhizobiales; family Xanthobacteraceae; genus CANKHA01. The sequence continues at coordinate 490,329 of CAVSWC010000013.1, read as the reverse complement.
ACAAAGTCGCGTTGGCTGGAATCGATATCGGCGACGCCGACCAGCTTGACGCCCGGCATGTCAGCGAAGACGCGCGCATGGTTGCTGCCCATGACGCCGACGCCGATCACGCCTACGCGCAACGGGCCATCCGCGTTTTTCTTCGCGGTCTGCACCATTTTTGGAAGAATCCCCAGTTCCTGCGGTTATCTTTAGCACGGTCCAGGCCCCCGGGACACCTCCCGGGACGCATGGTGAACACGTTTTGCTTCAGCGTATTACAGAGAACTGATTGATTTACAACGCTAAAAGACCGGGACGGCGCTGTTATTCGGCAGCGCGCGGGGCCCGGACCGCCAGCTGCAGGCCGGCGGCAAGCGCGTCCTCGCGAAATGCCCTGACCGCGTCGAGCGAGAGCTCGGCTCCGGTCTTGCTGCCGAGCGCCGGCAGTTTCTTCAGGATATCGGCCGGCGCGGTAATGATATGGCAGCCCATTTCGTCGGCTTCGACAATGTTGAATACCTCACGCGTGGAGGCCCAGATGATCTCCACATTCGAGGTCTTGCGCGCGCGGGCAATCGCATCGTGCATGATAGGGCGGTAGTCGATGCCAAGATCGGCCATGCGGCCGGCGAAAACCGAGATGATGGAGGGCGCGCCGCCCGAAAAAGCCTCCATAGCGCGTTCGACCTGCTCGGAGGTGAAGACCGCCGTAAGATTGATCTTGACGCCGTCGCGCGAGAGCGAACGCACGGCTTCGTACAGAGTCTCTCCGCGCGTGGTCGACACCGGCAGCTTGGTATAGACGTTGTCGCCCCAGCTTGAGATCACGCGCGCCTGCGCAACCATTTCCGGGATATCGTCGGAGAAGACCTCGAAGGAGATATGCCGGTCGGGGACCGCGGCGACCAGGTCATGGCCATAAGCCTGGTAGTCCTTCACCCCGGCCTTTTTCAGCAGCGAAGGGTTGGTGGTGAAGCCGGCTATCCACCGGTTTTTTGCCATCTCGACGATCTGCGCCTTTTCGGCGCCATCGGTGAACAGCTTGACCTTCAAGCTTTGCAGGGTCGGTGCGGTCATATCTGGGCCCTCACAGGCGGATTCGGATCTCTCCCCGTCGCCTAAGCCGTCGATCCGGCTCTGTCAAATGCCCCGGTAGCCCCGGTACCAGGCGGCGAAACGCTTTATCCCCTCCTCGATCGAGGTGGAGGGGCGGAAGCCGACGTCGCGCATCAGATCGTCCACATCGGCGCGGGTTTCGGAAACGTCGCCCGGCTGCATGGGCGCCATTTCCCTGATCGCGGGACGCCCGAATTCCTTCTCCAGAAGTTCGACCACGCGCGAGACTTCCACCGTGCGGTTGTTCCCGATGTTGTAAATCCGCCAAGGCGCCAGGCTGCTGCCCGGATCGGGCGCATCGCCTGACCAGGCCGGGTTGGGTGTCGGCACGCGGTCTGCCAGCCGCACCACAGCCTCGGTCACATCGTCCACATAGGTGAAGTCGCGCCGCATATTGCCGTTGTTGAACAGCCGTAGCGGTTTGTCCGTCGACGATACCGCTAGCGAAGATGAACATCGCCATGTCGGGGCGGCCCCATGGGCCATAAACCGTGAAGAAGCGCAGGCCCGTCGCCGGCAGCCGGTAGAGATGGCTGTAGGTATGCGCCATCAGCTCGTTGGCCTTTTTGGTCGCGGCATAGAGGCTGATGGGGTGATCGACATTGTCATGCACCGAGAACGGCAGCTTGGTGTTTGCGCCATAGACCGAAGACGACGACGCAAAGAGCAGATGCTGGCAGGCATTGTGCCGGCACCCCTCCAGCACATTGATGAAGCCTTGCACATTGGCATCCACATAGGCGTGCGGATTGACCAGCGAATAGCGCACGCCCGCTTGCGCGGCGAGATGCACCACCTGCGGAAACTCGTATTCCGCGAAGAGCGTCAGCCGTCGCCTCGCGTTCCGCGAGATCGAGCTTGACGAAAGTGAAGCCCGGCAGCTTGGCGAGCTCCGCCAGCCGCGCCTCCTTCAGCTTCGGATCGTAATAGTCATTGAGGTTGTCGAGCCCGACGACCCTGCGGCCGTTCTGCAGCAGCCGGCGCGCGACGTGAAAGCCGATAAAGCCGGCCGCGCCCGTCACCAGGATTGCGTCATTTGCCATGGATCACAATCGCCACAGGTCGACGCCGGCGGGTTTCGTCGCCCGATCGAGCTGGGATTTGATGTCCAGCACGACGCCCGCTCCGCCTTTGAGCAGCCGCGTCACCAGCGGCCAGCCGCCGCGCACATAGTCGTGATGCGATACCGCGAGGATGACCGCGTCCGCCGGACGTAGGCTATCGAGGTCGCGTCAGCGCGAGGCCGTATTCATGCTTGGCCTCGTCCGGTGAAGCCAGCGGGTCATGCACCTGCACATCGACATTGAACGACTGCAATTCGCGCACGATGTCGACGCACCTTGGAATTGCGCGTGTCGGGCACATTCTCCTTGAAGGTCAGGCCGAGGATCGTCACCTGCGAGCCGCCGTTGCCGCGGCCGAACAGCCGGCGCACGCATTCGCGTGCAACGCGAAAGCCGACATTGTCGTTGATGCGCCGCCCAGCGAGGATGACCTGCGGATGATAGCCCGCCATCTCCGCGCGGTGCGTCAGGTAATAGGGATCGACACCGATGCAGTGCCCGCCGACAAGGCCAGGATAGAACGGCAGGAAATTCCATTTGGTCCTGGCAGCAGCGATCACGTCGCCGGTGTCGATGCCGAGCACCTCGCAGATCGCGGACAGCTCGTTCATGAAGGCGATGTTGAGATCGCGCTGGGTATTCTCGATCACCTTGGCGGCTTCCGCCACCTTGATCGAGGGCGCGCGATGGATGCCGGCGGTGACCACCGAGCCGTAAACGTCGGCGACGATGTCGAGTGTGGGGGCGTCCTGCGCCGAGACCACCTTCACGATGGTTTCAAAGCGATGCGCCGTGTCGCCGGGATTGATGCGCTCGGGCGAATAGCCGACCGTGAAATCGCTCCCGGCCTTCAGCTTGGAATGTCTCTTCGCAGCACCGGCACGCAGGTCTTCCTCGATCGCGCCGGGATAGACAGTCGATTCGTAAACGACGATATCGCCTTTTTTCAAAACCTCGCCGACGGTCCGCGAGGCCGACAGCATCGGCGCCGAGATCGGGACGATTCGCCTCGTCGATCGGGGTCGGCACCGTGACGATGTAGAAATCCGCGCCGGCGAGGTCCTTGGCCTCGCTGCTCACCCGCAGATTCGAGTTTTTCAGGTCCGCCGGCTCGACCTCGCGCGTGCGATCGTGGCCCGCGCGCAGCTCCGCCATGCGCCCTGGATCGATGTCGAAACCGATGACGGGAGAGCCCGAGCGGGCAAAAGCCACCGCCACCGGAAGGCCGACATAGCCAAGCCCGATCACTGCTATCTTGCGGGTATGTGCCAAACTGATTTCCCTGCGCCCTGCGCGGGCACTGTTACCGAGGGGCGGCTAGGGGCGCAATATGGGGGCTATTTGCAAAGCAATTTGTCGTAAAGAGCCACGGTTTGCTGCCCAACCCGGGCGCTGGAAAACTCCTCCTCCACCATCCTGCGGCCCGCATTGCCAAAGGTCTGCCGCAGAACCGGATCGCGCGCCAGCACGTCAACCGCGTCCGCCAGGGCTGCGGGATCGTCCGGCGGCACCAAGAGCGCATTGACGCCGTCGCGGGCGATCACGCGACAGCCCGGCACGTCGGTGGCGACGATCGCGCGGCCGCAGGCGGCGGCTTCCAGCAGGCTCTTCGGCAGGCCCTCGCGTCGCGAGGGCAGCACGGCGATATGCGCCGCCGCCCAGACCTCGCGGATATCGGCGACCTGGCCGAGCACCTCCACGCCCTCGCGGGCTTTCCACGAAGCGATCTCCTTTTGCGGAATGGATGCCGGATTGGCGGGATCGGGCTCGCCAGCCAGCAACAGGCGAACCGGCCGCCCCCGCCTGGCCAGAATCTCATGCGCAGCAATCAGCGTTCGGACGCCCTTGTCGTCCAGCAGGCGACCGACAAAACCTGCCGTCACCGGCCCGGGGGGGTCCGGCATGGGCGTGAGTTGATCGGCATCGACGCCAGAGCCAGGAATGAGAAAAACGCGATCCGGGCTGATGCCGAGCGCGGCGATGGCGGCGCCGTCATCTTCATTCTGCACCAGCACGGCGGCGTTGCGGCGCGCGAGCAGGAAGCGCAACAGGCCGCGCAGGACAAACCCGGTGAGCCGTGCCTTCGGGCTGCGCGAGGTGAAGGAAAAGCCGAGTCCCGCCAATGCATTCAGCGTCCGCAGCGGCAAGCCGAGCGCGGCGACCGAACCGATCACCGTTGGCTCCAGCGCGACATGATGCACCAAGTCGGGCTTCAGCCTGCGGTAGAGCCGGCGTACGTCGCCGATCAGCCGGAGGCGGTCGAATGGATTGGTGCTGCCGCGCCGCCAAGCCAGCGGATGCAGCTTGATACCCAAGGCTTCGATGGCGGCGCCATCCGCCTGCACACGGGTGGCGACATGCACTTCATAGCCGGCCCGCTGGGCGGCCAGCGCCATCGGCAGCCGGTGCGAGCGGAAATACCAATCCTCGGAGACCAAATAAAGCAGCCGCCGGATTGGTTGCGGCGCTTCGCGCGAAGAGGAAGAGGTCATCTCAAGCATTGTTCCGACGGCGGCAATTATCTAACGTCAAATTCGGCGCGCGGGGGCCGGCGCATCGCGAGTATGCAACCTCGCACCCTTTCCGGCCAGTCAGGGATGAAAGATCTTCCTCGCTTTCCTTCTGCAGTCATTCTGGACCCCGAAAATAGCCATGACGAATGAAAGCGGCCGCAGCGCGATTTGCATCGCGGGAGATTCCCGCTCCGGCTCCAGCATATTGCAGGGCCTGGTCGCGCTGCATCGGCAAGCGACGCGCGGTTGGTGAATTGCGACGGCTGGAGAAATTTATCGCCGAAGGCCTGCCCTGCAGCTGCGGCCAGCGGGTTACGGCCTGTGAACATTGGCTCGCCATCATGCAACGCGCCGGGCTCGATGCCGATAGCATCAGGACGCAACCTCCGGCGCAGAAAATCCTCCGGCGCTTTGAGGAAGCGACAGGATTCGCGGGGGTCGCGCTGCACGCAACCGCGCTGACGCGGCCGCTGCTGTTTCGCGGAGCCACCGTGGCGGACCATTCCGCCCGGCTGCTCGCCGCCGCCGCCGATTTGGCGCGAGCCCGCGTCGTGATCGACAACAGCAAGGATCCCGGTCACGCGGTTTATCTCCTGCACCAGCAGATATTGCCGGTGCATGTCGTCTTCATCCTGCGGGACGGGCGCGGCACCGTCTGGTCGAAGATGCGCCGCACCGGAATTTCGGTTGATGCCGCCGCGCGTCATTGGGTGCGCACGACGCGTGCGATGCTCGCCTTGCGCCGCGTGCTCGGCCCACAGCGCAGTATCTGGATTCGATATGAAGATCTGTGCGCCGATCCCAGGCTCGTGGTGAGCGGCATCGTCGAGAAACTGGGACTTGCCGGCGACGGCTTTGCCGAGCATTCCGATCAACCGTTTCACCATATTGGCGGAACGCCCGATTTTTCCAGCATCGCTTTCGCGTCGATACGTCACGACACGCGTTGGCGCGAGGAAATGCCGCCGGCGACGCTCACGCGGTTTGAGGAAATTGCAGGCAGATTCAATCGGCGCCTCGACTATCTCTGATCGTCTTGACGACGACACTGTTTATTTCTACCAACCACTGCCTGCGGTGGGAGGCCCTTCGCTGCCTGGCCGCCTTTATCCGGCCTTTTTCCACCAACCCCTGCGCGTAACAACAAACAGCTGATAGCCATGATCTCGCGTAAGCGGCGCGACAGAATTAAATCGGTCTTGATAAGGGTTCCTGCGCTGTTTCACGCCGTGCGTGGGAGCTATCTCACCTATGCGGCTCTGCGACGCGAATTCTTCGCACTGATCCATTTCGCGCCGCAACTGATCGCGAGGGAATTGGGCGCTGGGAAAAACAGCAACGCCTGGCAACGCGAGCTTCCGGTTCAAAAGCCATTGCGCGCGGATGCCGGAGCCGTAACGCCGACGCTTAATCCGCAGCAGATCAAGGCCTGGTGCAACGCGCGGCATTTACCCTTCGCCGAAGGCCGCGACGCGATTTACCTGCCGCCCGAAAGCTGGCGTTCCACGCCGCTTGCTCCTGCCCTGCCGGAATATCCAGCGGACGCCGGATTGAAGATCGTCAGGCACGCGGGCGGCACGGGCGTGCATTACGTAGATCCAGATGCCAGACGCGCCGTGGCGAAGGACGTTTATCCGCATCGCCTGCAGACACTGACTTTCAACTTTCTTCACCTGCAGGGTATCGCACCTCGCCTCTATGACCTGCTCGAGATCAGCGACGGCAGCGGAGTGATATGGACCGCGTATGTCGTCGGCCATGTCGCCGCAACCCCGCTGCTGCCTCACGACTGCGAAAGCATGGTCGCTCGCCTGCGCGGCCTGGAGAGCGGCAGCCCACTGAAGCTCGTCGGCGAAGATGGATGGAGTGGCGCCGATTTCCAATCGCCGGATTGCAATGGGAATCTGCTGCGCGATGCCCGCAGCATGCGTCCGGTTTATGTAGACGTGCACAACTTCATCCTCGATGGCTATGAGAAATATCTGCGCGATCTCGCCGTGAGCGTGACTGAGACGAGTCACATAGGCGGCCGCAGCCGTTTGCTCGGCGGCAAGGCAGGATCGTTCCTCTATCAGGAGATTCCCGGTCTCGATTGGCCGGCAAAGCGATCACCGCGCGTGCGCCTGCAGGCCTGGGACCCGATGCTGGCAAGAGCGGGTATCTCGATCGAAGGCAAGGTCGTCTTCGATTTCGGCTGCAATCTCGGTCTGATGGGCGCGGAATATTTGCGTCGCGGCGTGCGCTGGATGCATGGATGGGATCGCGCGGAGATGGTGGAAGCTGCGCACAAGGTGCTGCTTTCCATCGGCTGCACGCGCTTTTCGCTGACCGGAGGAACGCTCGATCGCGACAGCCGCCTGGCCGCCGGGCTTCCCGCGCACCTGCAATCGGTCGGCCACGAGGACGCGATCCTCAGCTACCTGTCGGTGCGCGATCATTTCGGATGGTTGCCGGGGCTTTCGGCGTTGCCGTGGCGTTACATGCTTTACGAGGGCCACCAGGACGACCATCCGATCGAAACCTATATCGCCGACCTGAACCGGCTCATTCCCGTGCGGCTGCTTACCACCGACCGTGTTTCCGACGGTGTTGGCGGAAGCCGCGACATTGCCTTGATCGAGCGGCTGGTCCGATAGCGAAAACGCCGAGGATCAACTTTCCAGCGGCAAGACGAAGCGCCAGCCGCGCCATTGCAGCGGCTCCGCCTGCACTAACGGCAGAAGCTGATCGGTGTAGCGCCGCACGATATCCTGCGAGCGACGCTCCAAGTCCTGCTCGTCGCTGTCGAGCGGAGGCCCGATGATGAAATCGAAGCTGCCGTCCGAACGCCGCAGGGTGAAGGTCGGCAGCAAGGCCGCATTCCAGCGGGCAGCGAGCGCGAGCGCGCCGGTCGCCAGCTCTAGCTGGCCGCCGAGAAACGGCGCTGTGGCGCGCCGCTTGCCGCGGTTACCGGTCTTGATCGAGACCGCCCCACCCTTTTCGGCGACGCCTTTCAGCACGTCCATGGCGTCGGAGATTTTTACCTCCGCACAGACGCGGGCTTCCAGGTAACGCAGCTCGGCGGAGGTGCGCACAGGATTGATGTAGCGGATTCCGAAGCGCGTGTCGGAGAGACCATGCACGGGCCGCGTATAGTGATAGACGTCGAGCCCGATCCGATGCAGCGCTATTTTGGAGATCAGGTCGTTGAAGGCAAAGGAGCTGCCCCAGAACAGCATGCCGCGCCCGGCCCGAAACTCAATGTCGACATGCTCCATGCCATAGATGCAGATCGTGGGCTCCCAACCGCCAGGCCGATAGACCCGCAGGTATTGAAACCGCTCTTCATACTTGCCGGCGGATAGTCCAATCTCAACCTGTAATGGCGTGGGCCAGTCTGGGCGATCTTGTAAGATGCGCTTCAACGGCGTGAGACGTTTGGACAGGCTTCGGGCATGCAGCAGCACGTTCAGCGCGCCGAGGCCTCCGGCCACATGACGCCAGGCGAAGCTTGGCACCGTCCAGGCGATGGCGGATTGCACGACGAACAGCCGCCAGAGCTCCCAGATATCCTGCGCACGAATGCCGACCGGCGCGCGCCACGTGTTGTCCCCGACGGCGTCGCAATCGATCGTCCGGCCTTTCCGGGGCGCCCGCGGCGCCAAAAGATTCGGCCTCTCCAACATGCAATTTCCGAGCTGAATCAAGCAAAAATGTCCTTACAGGATAACGCCTTAGGCGGGAAGCCATCAGGGCTTTTTATTGCCAGCTCAATGCCTTAATAGGTGTGGTCGCACTGCGATGAGGGCCAGAGGCCTGCCGCCCCGAGCGGAAATCATTAGCGAGAGCATTGCAATGGGCGCTGCTACCCTCATCGTTCCGATCGAAACCAAAGTCCGCGAGCTCTACGGCAAGGCCCTGCTCGCCCTCTGTGCCGCGGAGGCCGGCATGGAGGTCGTCCTCGGCGACCAGCGTGTCATCTCGCAATCGTTGCATCGCCTGCCGGTCGGCATCTACCTCGACAAGAGCATTTCCCGCACCAAGACCAGGCATTTCGCGCGGCTGAGGAATCTTGGTTTCCGGCTCGCCGCGTGGTGCGAGGAAGGTTTGGTCTACCGCAACAAGCTCGCCTATCAGCACGAACGCGTGTCGGCAGCGTCGCTCATGCAGCTCGATGCTTTTTTCGCCTGGGGCGACGTGCAGCGCGACGACATCCTGGAAGTGGTGCCGCAGGCGCGGGACAAAATCCATGTCTTCGGAAATCCGCGTTTCGATCTGCTGCGCCCCGCGCTGCGCGACGTATTCAGGGACGACGTGGCGCGACTGCAGGCGCGCTTCGGTCGCTACATCCTTGTCAACACGAATTTCTCTCGCTTCAACCGGTTCCCGGGCCGGGAGGATGTCGTTGACGTGCTGCAACAGCGCGGCATCGCCCTCAGTTCCGAGCAGGAAGCCTACTACAAGAGCTGGGTCGATCATCTTGGCGAAGTATTCCACGCCTTCGCACGCGCCATTCCGCGCCTCGCGGGCAGCTTCCCTGATCACAAGATCGTTGTGCGGCCGCACCCTTCGGAAGATCATGAGCGCTGGCGTCGCGAACTCAGTTGGTCTAAACAACGTCACCGTCGTCACTGAAGGAAACGCCATCCCCTGGATGATGGGCGCCGAAGCGGTGATTCACAATGCTTGCACCACCGGCGTGGAATCCTTTCTGCTCGATCGGCCAACCATCGCCTACGTTCCTGTGCTGCACGATGTCTTCAACCGGCTGAACTATCTGCCCAACGCCATCAGCATGAGTGCGCAGACCGAGGATGAACTGACGAGCGCCGTGCAAAAGGCGCTCACCGGCGAGCGCCGCGATCCCGCCGGAGAGGAAAAACAACACATGGTGCAGCGGTATGTCGGCGATATCTCCGGCCCGCTCGCAACCGAACGAATCGTGCGCGTGCTGCGCCAGATACAGGATAGCGGGCCGCAAGAACCGGCATCATGGCAGCAGACGCGGCTGCGGCTCATATCGGCGGCGCGATCCGCCGCCAGCCGGGCACGCCGGGTGCTGCGCCCCAACAAATCGCTGTTGGCCTATATGATGCAGAAATTCCCGGAACTTCAGATCGATGAGCTGCGGGAAGTTCTGGAGAAGATCAGCCGCGCGCGCGGCAAGCCGCTATCGATCAGCGTCGCGCCGCATCCGCAGCTCTCCTCCTGCTTCGTGCTGCGGCGCGAAGAGCCCGCGGCGGCCGTAGCTTAGTTGGCCGCCAGCATCTTCACCACCTTATCGACTTCGTTGGTGTTGATCCGGCGAAGCTTGTGCGCTTCCTGCGTTCCATCGTTCCAGGTGCCGAGCAAAGTGAAGCCGAGCTGAAAGCCAAAGCGGCTGAACATTTCCTTCAACTGCTGCGGTCCCGGGATCGCGTCCTCCCGGCCGAAAGGGTAGGAGATCCAGCGCGGCCGCGCACCGCCGATTTCCGTCAGAAAATCGGCGTTGATCTGTATCTCACCGAAAAGCTCGCGGCCCAGCCGTGAGAACGGCTCATGCGTATGGCCGTGCACCCCCAACACATGCCCGCCTTCGACCAGCAGCCGCAGCTGCCGATTGCCCATGTAAAACTGGTCGCAGAAAGCGTGCTCGGAGATGCCCCGGTCCACAAACATCTCACGGGTGATGGTATCCACCAGTTCCGGTGGCAGCACGAAATTCAGCGCGTATTTCACGCGCGCGACCGCGGGCATATCATAAACATAGGTTTGCTTCGCCGTCTCGATCCAGGTCTCGTTTCCCTTTGGACGCAAATCCTCCGGCAGGCGACGGAAAAAATCAGCCTCGAAATCGCCCGGCGGGGTTTGCGACCGGAGCCATTGCACCCGGTGAACGGTGAGCGCACGCTTCTCGCGCGCGGGTCGGGAGCATACGAAAAAAGCGGCCTTGATCCCAAGCGGATCGAGCGTATCGCGCGCCGCGCGCCAGTGGTCCTCCAACCCATCATCGAAGGTGAGGAAGACGCTTGGGCCCGGAAGCCCCTCGCCCTTCAGCACGAAGCGCTCCACTTCTGCAGGCGTGGCGAAATGCAGATGCTCCCGCAGAATCTCGAGCTGATTCCGGAAAGCTTGCGGCGACAGCGGATGGATTCCGGGGAATTCGTAAACTTCCGGGTCGTGCAGATAGTGGTAATTCACGAAGAGCAGCCGGGGTGCCCGCTTGTCGCCCATCGTGTCCTCAGGACTTCTCTAAAGTTTCCGGCGGTTGCTGCAGCAGCCATTCGGCCAATTCGAGTTCAAACATGTCGTCGATGTTGACGACGTGCCGGTCGACGACCACGGCCACCGCGCCGTGGTCGATGATGCAACCCTTGCTTCACCAGATGATCGCGGGTGACTGCGTAGCACAGACCATTGCGGTGGTAATAGGCGGGAATCCCCTGCCGCAAAGAGTGGCTGGCGCCGCTTTCCAGGTAAAAGACGATCTCACCTTTATCATTTATTTTCAATGTCTTATGGGGAGTATAATGCGCCGGCGTGGGCGAGACGGTGGCAGCGGCCGGCGCGCCGGCATCGATCAAGGCCCGCAGCGTGCGCTCGACGTCTACCGGGCCGCCGCAGCGGGCTGGTCGGCTCCAGCAGCACGGAAAGATCGAAGCGCTTGCCGTAATGCGCCTCGGCGGCCAGCCAGGCATGCCGCCACATGTCCACCGATGTCGCGGTGTCGCCCGACAGCTCCGGCGGACGCATGAACGGCGCGTCAAGGCCATGCGCTTTCGCTTCCGCGGCGATCTCCGGATCGTCAGTTGAGATCAGCGCGGCATCAATCAAAGGCAAGGCAGCGGCGACCTGCGCCGCACGCCCCACCAGCGACACGCCGCCAACCATTTTTAGATTCTTGCGCGGGATCGACTTCGATCCGCCGCGCGCAGGCACGACTGCCAAAATTGTGCGACCGTCGATCATGCGGTTACCTCTGAGGTAACAACTGCGCGGCCGTTCTTGCTGCTGGTACGAATGGCCTCGATCAATTCCATCACGCCGACGCCCTGCGTCAGCGTGCAGGACGGCCGGGCGCGGCCGGCGACCACCTCGAGGAATTCCTTCGCCACCGCCACGAACATATCGTTGCGCTCACAGGCGAAGTTTCCTCTTCCCAATTCTGCGCGCTGTCGCGGCCGACGGCGATGCGGTTCGGATCGGCCGACCACATCAGCGTCCCGCCCTCGCCGATGAAGCGGATGAATTTTTCATGCGGGCGGCCGTAGAGATCGAGATGCAGCGAAACGCGCAGGCCGTTCTGCAAAAAGCGCCAGCACGTCCACATTGTCGTCGGCAGTCGATCTCCAGATCCGAAATCTTCTCGACACGCCCGATCAGCTGCTGCGGCCTGCCGAACAGCCAGACCATCAGGTCGATCCAGTGGCTTTCGTCGAGCAGGCGCCGCCGCCCTGCGCGGCGCTCGCCATGAAGAATTCCTGATAAGGTTCCCAGGGATGCCAGTCGGCGAGATGCGCCGACATGTGGAACTGCACATGGCGCAGTTTTCCGACCGCGTTGCCATCAAGCAGTTCGCGCAGCCGCTTGCAGCGGCGGCCACCAGCGCCAGGTGTAACCGAGCAGCACCGGCACGCCCGTGGTCTGCTCCGCCCGCAGCATGATCTTGGCCTCGGCGGCGCTCTTGGCCACCGGCTTCTCCAGCAGCACCGGCAGCCCCGCTTCAAGCGCGGCGACGGTGTTGGCCGGATGGTAGGCGGTCGGTGAAGCCACCACGACGCCATCCAAGCCCCCCGCCCGCAGCGCGGCTTCCTCGGTCGCATGCGAACCGACAACCGGCGTCTCGGCGGCAAGCTCGTCGCGGCGCTCCTCGCGCGGATCGACGCAGGAGATGCGGCAGCCGAGCGCGGCAAAGTTGCGCGCGTGACGCTTGCCGACGCTGCCGGAACCGATGATCAGGATGTGCGGTGCCATGTTCAGAACCTTGGCGCCACTCTAACGGATACCGGCGACCATCGCCTCATAGGCGTCGGGCGCGAACGGAATTTCGAGGAATGCCGGCCCGCTGGATGGCATCCAGGCAGCGAGCGCTTCCTGGACCGTCTTGATATTTTCGGCCCGCGTGCCTGGGATACCGAGCGAATCGAAGACAGGGACCCAACTCTTGCCGTCCATGGTGAGCGGCTTCTGCGTCAGCCCCTCCTTGATGGCGCGGGTGCGGACCGAGCCGAAAGCATTGTCGGTCATCAGCACGATCAACAGCGGCAGCTTGTGCTGTACCGCTAGTTTGGCCTCGGCCAGATACATCGCAACGCCGCCATCGCCGGTGACCAGCACAGTCGGCACGCTGGGGTCATGCAGCGCCGCGCCGAGCGCCATCGGCAAGCCGGTGCCCATATAGCGCCCCTGCCCCGACAGCAGACAGAGATCGGCGGAAGCCGCTCGCCAGGCATGCTCGCCGATGGTGCAGAAATAGCCGGTGTCCATCACCATGCGCAGGCGGCGCTGGAACTGGTGATCGATCGCGGCGAAGACCGCGCCCGGGAGGAAGCCCTCTTCCATGCGCGCTTGCAGCTTCTCGAGCGTGCTCCGTAATGTTTCCAGGCCCCAGCCTTTCTCGGAAAGCTGATCCAGCACAACCGAGCCGTCTCCCAATCCGACGCGCGCCGCAGGCGCAAAAGCGTCGGTGCCCGGTGTCTCCACCGCTTCGATGGCGAGATACGGTGCTTCAAATGGCGCGCAGCGCAAAGCCTCGCGCGCGGTGAGCCCGATGCCGATGACGAGATCGGCCTGCCGCAGCAGCACATGTTCGGGCGTGCAGCTGCAACCCGACGCCGGTCCAGAGCCCGGCGGCGTTCGCCGATCGCTCGTCGACAATGCCCTTGGCGGCGGCGGTGGAGAAAACCGGGCAGTTGAGCTTGGCCAAAGCCGCGCCGAGCCCGGCGCGCGAGGCGAGCGCGCCGGCAATGACGACGGGCCGCTTGGCGTTGCGCAGAAGCTCGCGCGCGCGCGTGCCGTCCTGCCGCACGCTGGTGATTTCCGGCAAAGCCTCGGCGCTTGGGCGGCGACGACGGCGCCAGTTCGAACAGCACCGGCCCCGGCTCTTCGGCGCAGGCGAAATGCGCCATCGATGTGAAGCTCGGGCCGTCTTTCGCCGAGAACCGCGACGCCTTGGTGATCGGCGCCACCAGCGCGGCCTGATCGATCCGCTTATGCGCTTGCGATGCCGGCGAGCCGGGTGGAAAAGCCTCCGCCAGATGCACCAGCGGATAAGCCTCGAACCAGGCAGCGGCGATGCCGGGCACGGCATTGGCCAAGCCGGGACCCTTGATCGACAGCGAAACGCCGGCGCGGCCGGAAAGCCGGCCCACGGTCGCCGCCATCAGCGCGCCCGCGCCTTCGAAATGCGTGAGGTGAAAGGCGATGCCGCGCTTTTCCAGCGCGTCGATCAGCGACAGCGTCACGCCGCTGCCCGGCACGCCGAACAGGCGCGTCACGCCATGGGCGGTGATCTCTTCGGCCAGTCGCGCGATGTCGGTCACTTGCACACCCGCGAGCAGGTCCCGGATCTTTTCGGCGGCGCGCGCGCAAACAACCCGCACCGCATCCGGGCTGAAGCCGCCGCAATGCGGGGTGATCAGCAGGTTGTCGTGCTGCTCGGCATATTTGCGCAAGGGATGGTTTTGCACATCCGGTTCGCCTTCCAGCACATCGAGGCCGGCGGCCGCCGAGCCGACCCGACTGCAAGGCCTCCAAGCAGCGCGGCTTCGTCTGCCACCGCCCCGCGCGAGGTGTTGAGGAAGATCGCGCCTTGCTTCATGCGCCGGATCAGAGATCGGCAGAGATCAGCCCTCGGGTGGCATCGGCAGAGATGCACATGGACCGTGACGAACGTCGCTGGTCGCGACAAGCTCTTGCAGTGACACCGGCCTGATCGTTTCCGGCCAATGCTGCAGGATCGGGATCGTAGCCCGACCACATCCATGCCGAAAGCGCGGGCATAGCGCGCCATCCAGCCCCCGATTCGCCCGCAGCCGACGATGCCGAGGCTGCCGGCCATGCAGCATCATCGCCGGGAAAATCTTCCCGTACCCAGCCGCCCCGCCTTTACCGCGGACACGGCAGCCGGCAACCTGCCGCGCACAAGCCAGCAAGAGTGCAAAGGTCAGTTCGGCTGCCGGTGTGATATTGCGCAGCAACTCCGCCATCCTCGCGTAAGGTGCGCACCGGAATGCCGCGCTGCTCAACTCCGTCGCGGGCGATATGATCGGAGCCGGTGGTGGCGCAGCTGATGATCTTCAGCGTCGGCGCGGCCGACACCATCGCATTCGTGATCGGCACCTTCATCGAAGCATCGAGCAAGCGCATCGGCTGTGCGCAGGGCTGCGGCGACCTTCTGCGGATCCGCGCCGGGATGAACGACTTCGGACGTGCCGGCGAGAATTTCCCGCGCGGCCGCCTCGCCTTCCGGCGCGCCGAGATAGACGGTGATCATGCCGTGCCTGCTCTAGCGATACTGCAGCTGCTTTTGGACGCGCAGTTCGGCCTCGGCAAGCACGTCGGCAATCCGTTGCCCCGCCTTGCCGTCTCCGAACATGGTGG
Organism: uncultured Alphaproteobacteria bacterium; assembly: GCA_963731585.1. Taxonomy (GTDB): domain Bacteria; phylum Pseudomonadota; class Alphaproteobacteria; order Rhizobiales; family Xanthobacteraceae; genus CANKHA01. The sequence continues at coordinate 475,094 of CAVSWC010000013.1, read as the reverse complement.
AGCGCTCATAGCGGCCATGCGCGATTTGCTTTCGAATGGCCGCTTCGATCTCGGTATTGTCGTAGCCAACATGCATGACATTTGGCCCGTGCTCGCGGCCTGACTGCCGCGTACCGATGTTCACCGCCGGCACGCCGAGGAAGACGCCCTCGCGCAAGGCCGAGCTGGAATTGCCGACGAGGCAGGCCGCGCCGTTGATCAGGCGCGCATAATCCTCGACTGAGAAGTTGATATAGAAGTGAATCTTCTCCGGACGATGCTTCTCGCGGAAGCGGCGGATGCCCTTGGACACGTCGTCCGAGCCCGCGTCCACATTCGGCCACAGCCATGCGGTCTGCATTCCGAGGCGGTGCGACGGCCTCAAGCGTCTCGTTGATCTGCGCGAGGCCATGGCCGTATTCCGTGGTCACCGGATGTTGCAGGACGACGAGGTACGGCTGGTCGGGATCGAGCTCGGCGCCGACGCCGCGGTAGCGCTGAAAAGACGTCCAGTTTCGGCCGAAAAATCGATATCCGCGATCGCGTCGATCGAAGGGCAGCCGGTGAGAGTGCACCGTAGCCGGATCCTCGCCCATCCGGATGATGAATTCGCGCGCTCTCTCGGTGGCCGGAAAATGAATGTGCGACAGCTTGGTAACCGCGTGACGCACGCTTTCGTCGATCGAGCCGGTGACTTCGCCACCCTGCGTATGCGCGACGGGAATATTCATGTAGCTCGCGGCGATAGCGGTCGCGATGGTTTCGAAACGATCCGCGACGGTGAGAACGACATCGGGCTTCGAGATTCTCGAACTGCGTGGCGAGCTCCAGAATGGCCATGCCCGTCGACTTCGCCATGGTGGTCGGCGTTTCACCTTCCAGGATGGTGTAGACGGTCGCATTCGGCTCAAAGCCGTCGTCGCGCAAAACGTTGACCACCGCCCCGAAACGCTGCAGCACGCCAGATGCGCCGACGATAAGCTGCAGCTCGAGGTTCGGATTGTCCCGGATGGCTTGCATCACGGACTTGATGCGTCCGTAATTGGCGCGGCTGTGAACCGCCACGCACACCTTCCTCCGGGCTTTCGTACTACTCATCAATATCGCTCCAGGTGAGAATCCGGTCCGGCTGAACCGCCCGGGCGAGCCGCTTGCCGGCTAATTTCTCCATCTCCTGAGCCGGAATCCCGGTCCCGGGTTTTTTTGCCGTCAACATTTCGCGGGTAAGGACCGTCCCGGCCGGCAACGGCCGCACGACCGCAGCCGATTTCTGAAACAAGCTGCGCATCTCCTTGAGCTCGGCGGCCATCACATCCTTATTGACCGGATGGGCGTCGATCGCCGCCTGCGCCTTGCGACTCTCATTCAGCATCGCGAACTCCTCCACCGTCAGCGATGAGGAGGTATCCGGACCGAACATGCGCTTGTCGAGGGTAATATGTGCCTCAATCAGGTCGGCGCCCCGTGCCATGGCGATCACGGCCGTGTAGATGCGGCCGGAATGGTCTGAAAGGCCAACCGGGCAGCCGAAAGAACGGCGAAACTCACCAATCACGTTGAGGCCGCTATCCTCATAGCTGGTCGGGTACCGGCTCGTGCATTGCAGGACGGCGAGCGGCGCCTTTCGCTCTTGCAGCATTTTCACCGAAGCTTCCACTTCCGCGTAGGTGCTCATGCCCGTGCTGAGCAGGATCGGCTTGCCGGATACGCTCATTCGTTCAAGGAACCCGGGCGACAGCACCTCGCCGGACGCGATCTTCCACGCCGGCATGCCGAGACGTTCAAGCAGGTCCATCGCCTTGGACGAAAAGGCGGAGCTCAGGAAGGTTAGCCTCTTCTCCTTGGCGTGTTCTACGAGCCCGGCCCATTCCTCATCGGTGAACTCCAGGCGCTTCCAGTAATTGTAGCGCGACGAATCCTGCTTGGAGAATTTCACGCGGAACGGCTCGTCCTGCGTCGATTCGTCGTCAGCGAAATGAGTTCTGAAATTTTACGGCGTCGGCACCGGCTTCGGCGGCTGCGTCGATGAAGGTATGGGCAAAGCCGAGCGAGCCGTCATGTGCCTGCGCCACCTCGGCGATCAGGTATGGCGTATGCCCCGGCCCGATGATCCGGCCGGCAATGCAAATGGTCGCATGTACTCCGCCACGCGAGGTCGCCGCTTTGTTGCCGTCCATCAGGCGGCCAACTCCTCGAACGACCGGACCACGGCCTCGCCGCTCGGCAGGATTTCATAAATCAGGTCGGCATCCTTCAGCGTAGCAATACGGTGCGCAATCAGGATTATCGTAGCGTGGCCCGCCAGCTTCTGGATGGATTGCTGAATGACCGCTTCGGTCTTGCGATCGAGCGCGCTGGTGCCCTCGTCAAAAATGAACACGTCGGGCTTGCGAAGAATTGCACGTGCGATGGCAATGCGTTGTTTTTCACCGCCCGACAGCGTCGCGCCCTGGTCGCTTACGGACGTTTGATAGCCATCAGGCAACGCACTAATGAAGCCGTCAAGACCTGCTGCACGCGCCGCTGTGACGACTTCGTCGTGCGAGGCTTCCGGCGCGCCGAGACGGATATTCTCTTCAATCGTGCCGTTGAAAACGGCGGGATTCTGCTCGATATAGGCGATCCGCCGCCGCAGCGAGCGGAGCGAAAACTCCCTGATGTCGCGACCATTGACCAAGATCTTACCGCTGTCGACATCGTAAAGCCTGACGAGCAGATGGCCGATGGTCGATTTGCCTGCGCCGGTCGTGCCAACAAGACCAATGACTTTGCCTTTCGGGAAGGTCAGCGAAAGTGCAGGAAATACGGTATTGCCACCCGCATAGGAAAAGCGGACATCGCAGAATTCGATATCGCTTTCAACGGCATCAAGCTCCGCGCCGACGGCGACATGTTCATGGGCCGAGTCATCGCGAACAAGTCGCTGCACTAGAAGCAGTGACGCGGCCACCGATGCGATATTTAGGCGTTTGCCCAATAAACTGCCGAGCGTTCCGAACAGTCGCGACGAAACCACCGCGAAGCTTCCAATCAAAGGCGCCGCTTCTTGGAACGGCATGCCAAATCCATGGGCCAGCACAATAAAGGCGCCTGCCACCACGGCCACGACGATGAATTCGATAAAGCTGTCGGACGCCTTAGACACAACAGACATAAGCACGCTGACGCGCGTGAATTTCTGCAAGGGACGCCGCAACCGCTGCAGGACCGTGCCCTCGGCGCCCAGTAGCTTGATCGTGCCGGCGGCAAATAACGGCTCGGCTGCGATAGCCTGGATGGTTTGATTGGCTGCCATGCGCTTGCGACCCAATTTCTCCATCGGCCGGAATAAATAAGGCCGCACAATCAGCCCGATGGAAGTGACGATAACGATCAAGCCAAGTGTCATCTTCCAATTCAGAACGAACAGCGTCGCAATGAGAACGAGCGCAAATATGCTCTTTGTCAGCAGAGTAAGAAGGGTTTCCACTCCCTTCGCTGCCGTACGGGGCTCACCCAGCGTATTTTGCAGGATCTGACCTCTGCGAATGTCGATAATCGTGCTGTAAGGGCCGTAGAGGTAATGCCCCAGAGCCGCCAAGCACCAGTCTTCCTGCAGCCGGTAAATCCACGCACTCATGATGGCATTGCTGGCTATTAACAGCAGTGCCTTCAGTAGGAAAATGCCAACCGCCAACAGAAGCAGCCCTTCGACCACCGAGCTTCCCGAAATAGCCGAAGCTGCCGCCCGCAGCGCCAACCAAACGCGCCCCTGATCTTGCTGGACGCTGACGACGCTGTCCAAAATAGGATAGACGATCGAAAGCCCGACGCCTTCTGCTATGGCCGCAGCCAAACTCAAGACGATCGCAGCGAGTAACAGCCGGGGGCGCTTTGCAATGATGAGTTTATAGTCAGCAAACAACTCGCCGATATTATGGATTTTTCTTGCGGTGAGCTGAAGCACGGTGGGATATCCGGGTAGCCAGGAGTTGGTTGCGCCAGCGCCGGCGGATAAAGCGGCAGCTTATTGCAATCTTTGGCAAATTCCCGCTTTAGCCGGACTCCTGCTGAAGCGGTTTGCATACGTCCGGGTCTGCGCCAAGTCAAGCCCGCGGGCCTGCTGCCATATGGGCAGCGTTAACTTGATTCACTTTTCGTTCTGCCCTACCAACCAAGTGCGGCCGCACTGCGGGATGGTCTGTCCGGACTCGTCTCCGCTGCGGCAGGCTGTGAACCACAAGCCACCCTCGGAGACGGTCAATGAGTGAAGAATTGCGGTCCTTACCGGTTGCCGAAAAGTACTACGGGCAGGTCGCGGAAATCTATGATGCAAGCCGCCAGGGAAAGGAAGAGTTTCACCAAGACCAATTCGTCATCGAAAATATCTTGCGTGCTCTCGTACAGCCGGGATTTCAGGTCTTGGACATTGCATGCGGGACTAACCGCATTTCTAAATTCGTAGGCGACCTCGGCGGCGTCTATCACGGGATCGATATTTCCTCGGACATGGTCGCCTTCGCGCGCAAGAAGGAACCCACGTCAGACATTCGGGTGGCGGACGCACGGGAGATTCCGCACACTTCCGGAAATTTCGATTTGGTAATGTCTGTGAAGTTCCTGAAGTGGCTTCCAGAAGATGCCGTGCTTGATCAGGTCCTACACGAGGTTGCTCGTGTCATGCGGCCGGGTGGCCTTGCGCTGCTGCATCAGAAGATTCTAGTTGCACCTGAGATCGACCTGCGCAAGGGGTTGCGTGCCGCGATCGCGAAGGTCGTCAAACGAAAGTTGTCGGGCCGGAAGCTGCACGTCAAGGCGATTAAGGCCCGCGCTGTCGATGAAACCCTTTTCCTGGGCCTGTGCGAGCAGGTCGGGTTGAGTGCAAAATACGTCGTTACGACCGTGCCGGTGGCTCTGGCCGCCACCAAAAGACGGGTCGACGCGTTCTATGTGATGCAGAAGCAGGGGTGAAATCGTGCGTCAGGATGGCTCAAACCATCGGCACCGGTGTTCTTCCAGGAATGGAGTTTTAGTTGAGCGCTGTTTACATCTCGAGAAAATTACATAAGGCGCTTATTCCGGCTGCCCCCTTAACAATCGCCACACGGCACGTTTCGAAGACGCTGGCCAACGACGTCTATCCCGGCATCTACAGTATTTTCCCACACGTCGCCGTTCCGCTGGCGCGCGCCGCCAAACTGTGTGGATTAAATTATACTGCGCGTCAATTGAAGGACATAAAGAAGGGACTTCAGCTGAAGGCCCTTTGTATCGCCGGCGGCAACTGGACGCATTATCTCAGCCGCTTGCAAGATCACGGGACCTGGACTTACGTATCCCTCGCTCTGGCCTACGCAGAAACCGATAAGCCGGCCGCGATCGACGCCATTTGGCAGCACGGCCTGAAGGAAGCGAGATCCCGGTACGTCGAGGAGAACGTAAAGGTACGCAGTGAAGCATGGACCAAGACCGACGCCGCGCAGTATATGGAACGGATTATAAGCCTTGCCAACCTCATTCAAAATGGCGGGCGTGTACCACGCAGCGATGAACTTGCGCAGCTATCCGGACGTATGGATGAAGAGGTTGGAATTGCGATTGGTGCGGATGGTGAATTGCTGCATTTTCGCAAAGGTCATCATCGGATCGCGCTGGCGAAGCAGCTTGAAGTTCCCCAATTGGATGTCGAACTTCACCTCGTCCATTCCGATTGGCTTCGCAACTTGTTGGGGGTAAGCCGGCGTGGGCTCATCCGGAGGATTGCCCAGGTTGCTGCAGAGGATACAGGCATTCGAAGCGCGATTGCGCAGTATGTCGAGTCGCCCCGCAACTGATTGGAGCCGTGCGCATTGGCTGTGTAGCTTTGCAAGCACCCTCGCTTTAGTCTGCCAAGGCGCAGATGTCCACGATACCAGGGACTCACGGATGTTTGTTAAGAGGCTTATCCAGCGCAGCTTATATGCCAGCACGCTTTTCCGACATGCGAGACGGTAACCGGCGCAGTCATGACTTCCCTTTTTCGCGTTAAAACCTTTATGTGGCCTGCTATCGGGCACTTGTCGCGGCTACGTCTGGCTGGCCCCGTCTCGCGTCTGCTGCTCGCCCTGACCAAAAAGCTTGAACTTCCGGCTGACAAGCCGCGGGCTCGAAGCAACCGGACGCCCCAACGCGTGTTGGTCCTCAGCATCGATAAGGCAGGCGTGCGGGAAGATATCAGAGAGATCTTCGCAGGCGTCGAGAACTTCGAAGTGGTGGTGTGGCCAAGTTATGCCTTGAGGGCGATCGCGGCGGTGTTGCTAGCGCCCGGGCTGTCGCATGACCGTTACGTGACCACAGATTCCGCGATCGAAGCCACGAAGCTTCGCTATAGGCAATTCCTGCGGCAGGTCTGGCAACGCCTCACCGCGAGATATCGCATCGATGCCGTGCTGGGCGTGAATTTCGGCTATTATGTTCAACGCGAATTCGCTGCCGCACTGGAAGAGAGCGGCACGCCTTTCATCATACTGCAAAAGGAAAACCTCAACGGCATGACACCGCGCCGGGCGGATTTCTGGCGCCTCGTTTACGAGAAAGGCCGTGGCAAATTTACCGGCCGCAAGATCCTCGTCTACAACGATATCGAGCGCGACTTGCAGATCTCCAGCGGCATCGTCAAGCCGGACGCTGTTGTCGTCACGGGCATGCCGCGCCTCGATCGGATCCACCGCTGGCGACGCGATAATGCCGGCAGCAAAAGCGAGCGGCCGCAGGTCCTATTCTTCGGCTTCAGCCGCAAGGACAAGGTGCCGGCGCGCAGCATCAAAAAGCTCAAGGCCGAGGGCCTGCTCGCCACGGCGGCGGCGCTCGATCAGGCCACCGAACAATGGGAAAACCTCAGTTGGGATCAGCTTTGCATCGGAACCTGCCAGGGCATTGCCGCCTTCGCGCGCAGCCATCCCGAGGTGCAAGTCGTGGTCAAGACCAAGGCACAGACAAGGCAGACAGAGGAAACTGTCGAACTGCTGAAAGGCGGAGGCGAACTGCCGCCCAATATCCAGGTGATCCGGGGCGGCGATCCGTTCGAGCTGATAACGCGAAGCAGCGTGGTTGTTGGGTTCAACACGACCGGCCTCGTTGAGGCGATAGCGGCGGGCAAGCCGGCCATAGTCCCCTGGTTCGGCGAAGTGCATAACGAGACCATGCGCGACATCATCCTCGATCTCGGCGACGCGGTTGACTACGCTCATTCGCCTGACGATCTGGCTAAAAAGATAACAGCATGCCTCATGGCTGGCGCCAGCGTGCCGCTCGCGCTACCGGACAGCTCCGCTAGGACCCTGCGGCGCCTTGTAGGCAACGATGATGGTGCCGCCGCCGCTCGCGTGCTGCAGTTCCTGCTCGCCGAAATTGCCGCTTCACCTCGCGAGCCTTTCACAAGCGCGCTAATACAGTCGTAGTGCCGCCCTATAACCCACCAGGGAAGTCATGAGCCTCGCGCGTAAGATTCTTTTTATGCTTTTCCGCCTGATAGCGCGCTATCGATTGGCGGGCCTTGGAGCGATGCTGCTGCTGGTTACCACGCGGCGGGTGGCAGTCGAGCGCGGCGGCAGTGGAACTCGCAAACAGTATCGTGCTCTCATCATGCAACGTACGGGATTTTTCCAGGACGTGGAGGAGAGCTTTCGCCATGCCGATGACTTCGAGGTGATTTATTGGTCCAGTTTCGCGCTAAAGGCGTTTGCCAAAGAAATCCTCCACCCCTCCCTCGACCATAATAATTACATTACGAGTGATCCCAATATCGAAGTGACGAAATTAGAGTATCGCCGCTTCCTCACCGAGATATGGCGACACTTCACGGCGAGAAAACCTATTGACGTCGCGCTGACGGGAAACTTTGCCTATTTTACCGAGCGTGAATTTGCCATCGTGCTGGAACAGGCCGGTACGCCTTTCCTCGCCTTGCATAAGGAAAATGTGCGCCCTCCCCGCCGCGTGCAGGAATATTGGTCCACCCTCTACAGGGAAAGGCGAGGACAATTCGGGGGCCGCCGGATTCTCGTTTATAACGACATCGAGCGGGAGCTCGAGATCACGACCGGGGTGATCGACGCCAAAAATGTCACTGTTACCGGGATGCCGCGGCTCGACAAGCTGCATCGCTGGCGAAAAGAGCATGGCGGCCCCGTGAACGGGGAGAAGCCGCAGATCCTGTTCTTCGCCTTTGCCCGCAGCGACAAGCTGACGGCGATTTCAGCGCAAGGCTTCCGCCGGCGTGCCGGGCGACATGGAAGCCATGGAGGGTGAATGGGGCAGGCTGAGCTGGGGCCAACACTGCGTGGACACCCATAAAGCAATCATCGATCTTGCGCGCGAGAACCCGGATTTCGAAGTGATCGTGAAGTCCAAGGGGCAGAAGCGAAAGCTCAACGATATCCTGCAGATTTTGAGCGACATGAAGGACGGCCTGCCGCCCAATGTCACGGTGATCACGAGTGGCGATCCCTTCGATCTCATCGCCCGCTGCCAGGTGGTTGTGGGGTTCAACACCACCGGCCTGCTTGAAGCGATTGCGACGGGTAAGCCGGTGATCGTGCCGCGCTTTGCGGAAGCTGCCGATCCTGCCATGCAGGATCTGATCATCGACTTGGGTGATGCGGTCGACTACGCGGATTTGCCGGAATTGCTCAAGGCGAAAATTTCACATTATGCCAAGAACCCCCCGCCGATCCCGGCGCAGCTGTCGCCCGAAGTCGCGGAAATACTCCGTTATTGGGTAGGTAACGATGACGCCGGGGCGGGGCGTCGCGTGGTCGCGATCCTGCGTGCGGAGGTCGAACGGGCTCGAGGGAAATTTGCCTCGTCCCCTTAGGTGCCTTTTATATATTTCCGGGCCGTCGCTCTTAAGCGAGATTTCATGCTTTCCAGCCGCCTAAAGCCGTACGGGGGACTTTTATTGCGACTTAGCCACCTTATCAGGTAGTGCACGGCCAGAATCCTATCATCTCCGGGGAATCCGGGCGGTGTCGCCGGATAACCGAGGTCCGAAGCAAACGGCGCAACCGTTTCGATGATTCGTTCCCGCGCGGGCGATCGCCGCAACAAGTAACGCATTGTCCAAAAATTTTCGGCGCGCGATTCAGGCACGTCCTCGGCACGACGGCCGTCGGTCAGAGTCAAATGTTGGGCGATCCGCGCGAGTTCCTGACCTGGCTTTGCCACGATATCTTCGTACCGGGTCGTGATGTCTGCGGGCAAGCTCACCTGACGCATCATATTTATGGCATGGACCCAACTGGCGGCAGCGCGCAACACCGGGTCCTCGTGCTTCAACACCTCGGCCGCGCCCAGAAACATGGGCGTCTTGTGACCCGCCTGCTTTCCGCGAAGCATCGACTGGATAACCGCCCAGGGATTTCGTAGCAACCAGACAAACTGCGCGTTTGGAAAGGCTCGCCTGATTTCCTTAGCGCGCACAACATTGTTGGGATTTTTGATGATCATACGGTGGCCGCCGGAATTGGCGGTCCAAAGCGCATTCAGGTGAGCAAACGCATTCTCGTCAAACTCGACCTCCTCCAAAGGCAGCCGCGACAATCCGAATGCTTCTCGCCAAAATTCGCGATCTGGTGTCGGGTTTTGTTCTTCGGGAACGACCGATTTCTTCTTATGTTCGGTAACAAGGTAGGTTCCGGAATAGCGTCCCAATGCCCGCGACAACATCAACGTGCCGGACCGCGGGGGACCCATTATGAACACATGGTCGTCGCGCATTGTTCAAAATCGAATGTTGCTGGTGAACAGAGGGTTATATAGAGAGGCGGCCGAGTGCTGTACAGCACCCGGTTCCATCCCAGCTACATCGCGGTTCTTTATCTGAAAGGAGGAAGGTAGTATGCGGCGTCTCATACGCCAGAGATCCAATGCCGACGCGCCTGCTGAGATCCACAGGCTCTATACCTAGTTTCCTTTCAGTCGACTCCTATGGGAACTGTCATCGAAGAGTTTTTAGTTAAACGAGCGGCTGGCGCAGCGCTGTATGTCGGCCAAAGTCGTCGCGCCCAGTTCATTCCATCAGAACCCTTCATCATACCTAGCGACGCCATCGCGTCGCAGCTGGACGACGATTGCTATCCGCTCTCTGGCAGCTATCTCTCCAGAATTTGTCAGCGGCTTCCGGGGGGAGGAGAAAGCAATAACATCATCAGCGTCGCGGTAAGGCATCTAAAGAACGAGTTTAAGGTTAAATCGTTTTGTGTTGCACCGGGGAATTGGACTCCTCACATACGGCCACTACAAAAACATATGACGTGGAGTTACGTCGCAGAAGCGCTGGCCTACGCCGAAACCGGGAATGATGCTCACCTTGATGCGATTTGGCAAAGCGGATTACGCAATCCACATTTCCGCTTCATTCAGGAAAATGTAAGAGTTTCGACTCGAAATTGGAAAAGAGAAGAAGCAGCGGCATACCTAACTAGGTTGATTGGGTTAGTGCGTATCGTGAGCGCTAACGGCCAAATACCATCCCCCGATGATCTGCAAGGCCGCTCCGCGCGCGCTGATGACCATATCGGCGCGGCGATCGATCAGCATGGCAAGCTGCTGCATTTTCGAAAAGGCCATCATCGGATCGCCCTTGCCAAGCAGCTCGCCATCCCAACCGTCGCGCTGGCTGTTCATGTCGTCCATAGCGAGTGGTTGCGCGAGTTATTGAATATTAGCGATTTGGAATTTCGCTCTTTAGTTTCTCAGCGCTCCTCGGAATTGCATCGCGTGCGAACCACTATTCGTCACTATATTCATACCTATGCACTCCCGAGCTCAGGGAACAGCCTGACGGCATGCGAATGCTGTATCCCTGAACCGAGATGCATGCCCGGATCTTGCAGTTCATGGTTTTGCCAAGTTCCAAATCTTATGTGATTGCCCTACTTTAAGCTTCAGCCTTGTCGACTAGATCGGCAAACAGCTCGCCGTAGCGCGCAACCGCCGCCTGCAGCGAAAACCGCGTTTCGATGCGCTGGCGCGCTGCCGCGCCCAGAGTAGCGCGCGCCTCCGCTGCCAAACCGAGAAATTCCTCAAGCTTTCGCGCCAACGCGTATGGATCGGCTTTCGGCACCAGCCCGCCGGTGTCGCCGATCAGGAAGGCCGCATCCCCCACTTCGGTGCTGACGCAAGGAACGCCTGACGCCATCGCTTCGCCGATGGTATTGGGAAAGCCCTCGGTCAGCGACGAGCAGACGGCGATGTCGGTCGCCGCCATCAGCTCCGGCATGTCGCGCCGCTCGCCGAGCAGGATCAAGCGCGTCCGCAATGCTTCGCGGTGGCCGATGAGGCGGTCGAACGCCGTGCTGTCGGTGCCGCGCCCGGCCAGCAGGAACAGGACGTCCGGCCGCGTCTTGGCGACGATCTCCGCCGCGGCCAGGAACGTGGCGTGATCCTTCATTGGATCGAAGCGTGCGAAGAGCCCGACCACCGGCGTGTCCGGATCGATGCCGAGTATGGAACGCATCTGCGCCCGCTGCGACGGATCGGGACGGAAGGTCGCCATGTCAAAACCGTTCGGCAGGATTTCCCAGCGCCTCGGGCCGTATCCGTAACCTTCATGGATTTGGCGGCCGGCTTCAGAATTGGCCACCGCCGCCGCCGGCCGGCGCGACAGCCGTGCTAGCACATGCGGCAGCGCGCGACTGGCATAGCCGTATTTCGACAGGTCCATGTCGGCGCAGCGGATGTTCCAGACCAGTTTTGTGCGCGGGACGAGGGCGGCGGCAAGCGTGCCGAGGAAATCCGCATGATAGAGCCAGGTCATCAGCACGTCTGGATTGTCGTCCCGCAGGATCCGCACGAGGCGGCTCAGGGCGCGCGGCGCGCCGGCTGCGCCGGTAAGCGACAGCGCCGCGACATCAATCCCGGCCGCACGCATCTCCGGCCCAAGCTCGCCTTCGCTGGTGAGAGAAACCACGCGATGCTGGATGCCGTCCTGCGGCGCGCTGACCAGTCTCTGCAAGAAGACTTCCGCCCCGCCCCGTCCCAGATCGGTGATGAGATGAGTGACCCGGATGGTTCCGCTCGGTTGCCTCCCCGCCATGTCCGATTGTTCCCCGCACCGGCGCACGTCGGCCGCCGCAAATCGACTATAACGCCATCGACTATAATCATCTGCTGCGGCGGCTTCCACGCCGGCAGCGCTGCCTTTTCTCTTGCAGAAACTTGACCGGCTACCCGCCCTCGCGCATGGGATTTGAGGGAGAAACCGAGAACTATCCATTTATGTGTGGCATTGCCGGATTGGTTGAGCTTGGCGGTCTCGGCGATGTCGAGGGCCGCGCCCGTGCCACGCGGGACCATCTGCGCCGCCGCGGGCCGGACGGCGAAGACATTTGGTCGGACGGGCAATGCGCGCTGGTGCATACGCGTCTCGCCATTATCGACCTCTCCCCCGGTGGTGCGCAGCCGATGCAGCGCGACGGGCTGGTCGTCACCTTCAACGGCGAGATTTTCAATTACGCGGAAATCAGGACCGAACTGGCGGGGCTGGGTCATAGGTTCCGCAGCAATTCCGATACCGAGGTGATCCTCGCCGGCTGGCGGCAATGGGGCGAGGGCCTGCTGCCGCGCATCGTCGGCATGTTCGCCTTCGCGATCTGGGATGCGGAGAAGCAAACGCTGTTCGCTGCGCGCGACCGTTTCGGCGAGAAGCCGCTGCTCTATGCCGTGAGCGGCCGCCGGCTCGCCTTCGGATCGGACCTGCAATCCTGCGAGACGATGCTGGGCGAGACGCGCCCGGTGGATGCCGCCGCGCTGCGCGCTTTCTTCACGCTGCGCTTTATTCCCGAGCCCTGGTCGATCGCGAGCGGCATTCGCAAACTGCCGGCAGGCCATTGGCTGCGCTTCGACAAGCACGGTGCGAAGCTCGAGCGTTGGTACAATCTCGCCGGGTCGCGACCCACGCGGCCGAGCGATCGCCTGCAGGCGGAAGCGGAGCTGCGCCAACGTTTCGACGCCGCCGTCGCCGCGCGCCTCGTCTCCGATGTACCGGTCGGCGTTTTCCTGTCGAGTGGGATCGATTCGGCGCTGGTCGCCGCTTCCGTGGCGCGCTCGGGCCACAAGCTGAAAACTTTCACCGTGGGATTTGAAGGCGCGCCGGATTATTACGAAGAGCGGCCGGCGGCGGCGCAGGTCGCGCGCCATCTCGGCGCCGAGCACAACGAGATTTCCGTCGACTTCAATCGCGCCGCTGACGTGCTGGACCGCGTTTTCCTCGGGCTTGACGAGCCCTTTGCCGATGCCTCCGCGGTGCCTACTTTCCTTGTGTCGGAGGCGACGCGGCAGCAAGTCACCGTGGTGCTCACGGGCGACGGTGCCGACGAGGTCTTTGCCGGCTATCGCCGCTATTGGGCGGAGCTTTATCAAGCTTACTGGAACAAGCTGCCTTCTGGCATCCGGCGTGGCTTCGGGGCGCTCCTTTCACATCTGCCGGAAGGCAAAGATCGGCCCATACTGGAAAACCTGCGGCGGCTGCGGCGCTTCGTCGAAACCGTGCATGCCGACCCGGCCGCGCGGCAGGCCGCCTGGATGCGGCTGATCACCGAAGATGAAGTTGACCGGCTGCTCGGCCCCGCGCCCGCGCAGCCGATCCGGCCGGAGGGCCTGGTCGCAGCCTTGCGGCAGGCCGCGCATGACGCTGACCCGATCAACGCCATGCTTGCCGCCGACGTGGCGCTGGAATTGCCGAGCGACATGCTGGTAAAGGTCGACCGCATGAGCATGGCGCATGCACTGGAAACCCGCACGCCATTCCTCGACCAGCGCGTGGTGGAATGGGGCTTTGCGCTTGCCGGCTCCGACAAGCTCGCGCTGGAAGGCGGCCGGCCGAAAGGAAAGCGCATCCTGCGCAGCGCCTTCCGGGACCGGCTTCCGGCTGATGTCTTCCAGCGGCCGAAGCGCGGCTTCGAGCTTCCGGTCGGCGCTTTGCTCGCCGGCGCGGCCGCCGAACGGTTGCGCGCCAGCACCGATCCTGCTGCGCTGAAGCGGCAGGGCATCTTGCATCCGGATGTCGTGCAGGGCTGGCGGCGGGATCTGCAAAGCGGCCGCCGCGACACCGCTTGGCAGTTATGGGCGATAGTGGCTTTTCAGGAATGGGCAAGACTGCACGGCAGGGCTGAAGCGCTGTCTTGATGACAGGATTGCCACCACTTGCTGGCAAGTCCGACGCTTGCCAGCAGGCCACCCGCCGCTATGATCCCGGCTCCTCCTCCATGGTAATGAAAATAATGCTTTCGATCGAAGCCGCCTACCGGCGCATTGGCGAGTTAGCCGCTCATCAGCTCCAGCGTCTAAAATACCATGCTGCGATCCGGGGACACGCGGCCAATAGCTCGTCGATCGTGAAGCGCCTGCAGCAAACTTATCAGCCGGTGACACAACCGCTCGTGCTGGTGTCGCAAGCGGAGCGCTCCGGCGGATCAATGCTTGCACAACTGTTCGACAGCCACACCGAATTGCTTGCGCATCCGCATGAGCTAAAAATCGGCTACCCCGACAAAGGCACATGGCCGCCGATCGACGTGAATGGCGCTGTCGAGGAAAATTTCCGCATCCTGTTCGAATACGACACCATCAGGATGTGCGAAGAGGGCTATGTCAAAGGCAGATATAGCGTTGACCGGAAGGACTTCTTCTTCCTGCCGCAGGCGCAGAAAGAGATTTTTCGCGCGATGCTAAGAGGCGCGAGCAATCTGACGCCGCGTGACGTGCTGGACGCCTATTTCACGTCCTATTTCAACGCCTGGATCAACAGGCAAGGCGATATCGAAGTTGCCAAATTTATCACCGGCTTCAGCCCGCGGCTCACGCCGCGGTCCGAAAATTTCGATCGGTTCTGGGAAGCTTATCCTGACGGCCATCTCATCTCGGTCGTGCGTTCACCGTTGAGTTGGTTTCCTTCCTTCGTCCGGCAAAAAGTCGGCAATCCACTTTTCGACAATAAGGCGAAGATCGCCGCCTACTGGAACAAGTCGGTTGAAGGCACGCTACGGGAGAAAGAGCGCAAGCCAGAGCGGGTCCTCGTGATTTCCTTCAACGACCTCATTACCAACACCGAAGCGACCATGCGTCTGATCTCTCAGCGTGTTGGTATCCGCTATGAGGACACGCTGACGACCCCTACTTTCAACGGCAAGCCCATCGAAGCGAATACCAGCTTCGGTCCGATGACGCCGGGCACCGTATCGAGCGCTCCCGCCGAGCGCGAAACCTTTCTCGCTGCCGAAGATCGCGATCTTATCAATGACACATGTACACCACTTTACGAACGAGTCATGCGTAACGTGGTGGAGAAGGTTTAGCTCGGTATCGGCGCGAGCGGCGGGGCTGCCTGCATGAAATTTTTGGAACACTGGCTTTTAGACGGCGCCTTGCTTTTGGGCGCCGCGGCCGCCGCCTGCGCAGGTTTGATCGTGATGCTGCGCCCGGTGCTGGAGCGCTATGCACTGGCGCGGCCCAATGCGCGCTCCTCGCATGAAAAGCCGACCGCACAGGGCGGCGGCATCGCCGTGGTTGGTACCACGCTCGTGCTCTCGGTGATCGTCTTAGCGGCGGAGCCTTTCTTCGGCCAAGCCGCCCTGCGGGAATTCGCTCCGGTCATGGTGGCGGCCATCCTCCTGGCACTGGTCGGGATGGTCGACGATATCCGCATGCTGGCGGCAGTGCCGCGGCTCTTGCTGCAATTCGTCGCCGTCGCCACCGTGATCGCCGCCCTGCCCGACGAAGCGCGGATCGCGCCGCTCGTATCGTTCTGGCTGGAACGCGCGCTGCTGCTGGTCGCGGGGGTGTGGTTTGTCAATCTCGTGAATTTCATGGACGGCATCGACTGGATGACCGTTGCCGAAGTGGTGCCGATCACGGTCTATCTGGTAGTGATCGGATTCAACGGCGGCTTGCCGGCCTATGCCATCGTGGTGGCGATTGCGTTATGCGGGGCGATGCTCGGTTTCGCGCCGTTCAACCAGCCGGTGGCTCGATTGTTTTTAGGTGACGTCGGCAGCCTGCCGATCGGGCTTCTGCTTGGCTGGCTGTTGTTGCTGGTGGCGGGGCAAGGCTATGTCGCCGCCGCGATCCTGCTCCCGCTCTATTATCTTGCTGACACTACGGTCACCTTACTGCGCCGGCTTCGCGCGGGCGAAAAGGTCTGGGAGGCGCATCGTAGCCATTTCTATCAGCGCGCCATCGATGGCGGCTTCACCGTGCGCGAGGTGGTCCGGCAGGTGTTCGTGCTCAATCTGGTGCTGGCCTCGCTCGCCACCGCCACCGTGCTGGCGCCCTCACCGTTTGTCACATTCGGCGCGCTGGTGCTGGGAGCCGTGTTGGTGGCGGGGCTGCTCTACCGCTTCGAGAACGGCAAGCGCGCGGCCTGACTGCGGCACCGCCTTGGCTCAGCGGCGAACCGGCGATTGAGGCACAAAGCGGACGAGCGCCAGGCAGACCAGCGCCGTCAGCACCAGATAAAGTCCGGGAGCGCCCGGCCAGCCTGTCGCCTTCACCAGCAGGGTCGCGATCAGCGGCGCGGTGCCGCCGAACAGCGCGAGCGCGATGTTGTAGCCCACCGACAGCGCCGTGCAGCGCAAGTCCGGGCCATGCAGCGACACGAAGACCGCCGGCAGCGTGCCCAGAAAAATTGCGGCCAGGACGGCGAGGCCGAGTTGCGCGAGCGTAACGGCGGCGAGCGTGCCGGTGGCCGCCAGCATCAAGAGCGGAACGGCAAACACCGCGGTCGCGACGGAGCCGGCGACCAGCATGCGCCTGGGACCAACGGTGTCCGACAGGTGACCGATCGCAAGCGTGGCGAGAAGACCCGCCACCAGGCCGAACGTCCCTATCCCAAGCGCCGTCCGGTAGGGCAGTCCGATGATCTCGGACACGTTGCCGATGAACCAGACGAAGACGACGTAATAGCCAACCGAGGCGCTCCAGTTAAGCCCCGCCCCGATTGCCATCGGGCGCCATTCACGGCGCAACGCCGTGCGCAGCGGCCGGGCCTGCAAACCCTCACAGGCCGCGAGTTCCGCGAAGATCGGCGTCTCAGGCACCCCGGTGCGGGCCCAAAGCCCGAAAAGCCCGACCAGGATCCCGGTGAAAAACAGCACGCGCCAGCCCCAGTCCTGCATCGCGTCCGGAGTCAGCATTTCCGACATCAGCCAGCCGACGGCCGCGCCCAGCAATCCGCCGATCATGGCGCCGAAATTGGCGATGCTGCCGTAAAGCCCTTGCCGGCGATCCGGCGCCTGCTCCACCAGGAAGATGATCGAGCCGGCGAATTCGCCCCCCGTCGAGATGCCCTGCACGATGCGCAGCAAGGTCAACAGGATCGGCGCCAGCATGCCGACGCTCCTCGATAGGTCGGCAGCAGGCCCATCAGCGCAGTCGGCACCGCCATCAGCACGACGGACAGCACCAGCGCCTGGCGGCGTCCGAAGCGGTCGCCGATATGGCCGAAGATCACGCCGCCGAGCGGCCGCGCCAGAAACCCGATGGCGAAGACCGCATAACTGTTGATCAGCCCCGCCAGCGGATCGGCGGACGGAAAGAAATGCGCGGCGATGACCGGCGCCAACACGCCGAACAGGGCGAAGTCATACCACTCGAGCACGTTGCCGACGACGCCCGCGGCAATGACGCGGCGGCGGGTGGCGCGGATGCCGACTGGTGCTTCAATGACGGTCAGAGCCCGTCCCCCATCCGCCTTCTCACCGAACGATCCTCGCACAATAGCTTGGCGCGTTGTGCAACCTTCGCGCGCAACATTTTCGACTCCGTGATCACGCCGCCGCGCGGTGCTCTGCGCCAGTCCCGTACCGCAGTAGATAGAATCCTACGGCCGCAGCGACCAGAAGATAGATACCGATATAGACCAGTTGCGTCGGACGGGCGGAAAAATCGAAACGACCGATGAACACGAACGCCGCCACAGTGATGAAGACCAGGAGCGCATACATGGCAAATCCGTGGCTGACGAGATTGCCGATTCCGCGCACCAGCAGCAGTGGAATGACCGCCAGTGCAAGCGCGAGGTAGAAAGCACCGAAAGCGCGCAGACTGAAAGGCGACAACAGCTCTGGAAAGATGCTGGCGTTCAGGCCGCGCATCCCGGGCGCCGCGGTCAATCCGTAGACGCCGAGGAATCCGACCAGCAGGATGAAGATTACGGCCATGACAACCGCGGTAGGGCTCATGCTCGGTCCGACGCCGGTCAGCACCGGGCGGCGCATCGCTTCGACGGCTACCAGCAGCGCGAACAAGCAGGTGGCAGCGAGCGTCGCACAGTAAAGCCATGCGAGCGGATTGCCGAGAAGCAGGCGTTCCCGAAACGCAATCAGCACCGCGGTCTCGAACAGGCCGAACAGGCCGAGATAGAGGATCGGACAGATCATCGCCGGGAAGCTGCCGCGACGCGCG
Source organism: uncultured Alphaproteobacteria bacterium (assembly GCA_963731585.1). Taxonomy (GTDB): domain Bacteria; phylum Pseudomonadota; class Alphaproteobacteria; order Rhizobiales; family Xanthobacteraceae; genus CANKHA01. The sequence goes on along the minus strand of CAVSWC010000013.1, from coordinate 456,695 downwards.
ACGGTGAGACAGGCCCAGGCCGTGCCGAGGCACCAGCCGCCGATAGTCATGGCGACGAAGGGCGAAACGTTCCACGCGAAGTTGCCGGCGGCCACCCACTGCGGCACCAAAAACAGGATCGCTCCGAGCGCACCATAGCCCGCGGTCAGTGCGTACAACAACAACCGCATTGTCGAAGAGATCATTGAAGCTCCTGCTAAGCCACCTTGCCCTGGAAATCCGGCACCGCGTCGCCGAGCACGCGGAACACCGCCTCGCGGTCTTCCTTGTCCAATGCCTGCTGCAGCGTCGCCACCCAGGCCTTCACGGTCTGCAGCGACGCGCGCACCGGCTTGGCCGCGACGATGCCGACGATGCCGATCTGTTCGCTCGGCTCTTCACGCGCGAACAGGATCTCGTTCAGCCGCTCACCAGGCCGGATGCCGGTGAACACCACGTCGATGTCGTAGCCGGGCTGCATGCCGGAAAGTCGGATCATGCGTTCCGCAAGATCGACGATCTTCACCGGCTGGCCCATGTTGAGCACATAGACCGAGACATCCTTTCGTTCGGGTCCGAGCGCGTGGCTGGTGGCTGTGACCACGAGATCGCAAGCCTCGCGGATGGTCATGAAGTAACGCACCATGTCCGGATGCGTGACCGTGACCGGCCCGCCGGCTTCGATCTGCGCCTTGAACTTGGGCACCACAGAGCCGGTGGAAGCGAGCACATTGCCGAAGCGCACGGAGATGATGCGCATCGGCTTCTTCTCGCCTTCGGCATGCGCGTGAAATTCGGCGTCGAGCGCCTGGCAATACATTTCGGCGAAACGCTTGGTCGCACCGAGCACCGATACCGGCTCGATCGCCTTGTCGGTGGAGATCATCACCATGGCGGCGGTGCCGGCGGCAGTAGCGGCGTCCGCGACATTGATCGAGCCGAAAATGTTTGTCTTGATGCCCTCGCCCCAATCCTTCTCCAGCAACGGCACATGTTTCAGCGCAGCGGCGTGGAAGACGATATCGGCCTTGAAATCGCCGAGCAGGCGGAACATGCGCTCGCGGTCGCGCACATCGGCGAGCCGGCCTTCGACCTGGGCCTTGCTTTGCTTTGTCGCCAGCAATTCAAGAATGGCGTGCAGCGCAGGCTCGGAATTCTCGATCACCAACAGCCGGGCGGCGCCAAAAGTAACGATACGATCGCAGATTTCCGCGCCGATCGATCCACCCCCGCCGGTGACGACGATCGATCGCCCCTGCACGAAATTTTCCAGCCGGCGGTAGTCGATCTTCACACTTGGCCGCAGGAGCAAATCCTCCACCGCGACCGGCGCGAGGCGGAGCGCATCGCTGCCCTCATCCAGCGAAGGAAGCCGGCTGGTGGTCAGCCCGAGCCGGCGAGCCTGCATCAGCATTGCCTCGGGCTTCGCCTCCGGCGCGAGGGCGGACGGCGTAAGCACAAGTCGGTTTACCCGCGTGCCGCGCTCGGCAAGATCGGACACCGTGCGTTTAAGATCGTCGAAATTACCGAGCACGCTGATGCCGCGAATGGCTTGCCCGCGATCTGCCGGCGACGGCGACAGGATAGCCACGGGCCAGATCTTCCGCACCGCTCCGCTTTCAATCGCCCGCAGCAGCACCTCGACATCCGCCGCGCGGCCGAGCACGAGGATTGGAATGGAGTTCTCCCGCTTGGCGTGCTGGCGCGTGCGCGAATAGCGGAAGGAGCGATAGGCAATACGCGGCCCGCCGAGAAAGGCCATTTGCAGGAACCAGTAGAGCGCAATCGTGATCTTGCCGAAGAAGAAGGTGCCATAATATCCTGGCGTCACCAGAATGTAGTCGAGCACCAACAGCGACAGCGCGAGCACGGTGGAGGCGCGAAAGATATTCTGCAGGTCGGGGACGGAAGCGAAGCGCCACTTCGCGCGATAGAGTCCGAAGAAGAAATAGACGATGCCGGCATAGAGCACGAACAGCGGCAGGAAGCTGAGCAGCCCGTCCCAGCGCTCGACCAGCCCTTTTTCTTCGAAACGCACATAGAAGCTGGCCAGGATCGCGGCCGCCGTGGCGACCAGATCATGCACCACGATCAGCATCTGGCGCGGCGTGAGGCGAGGCAGTCGAATCATGGGCCTGCGTTGAACCTATGCGGACGATCCGTCCGCACTTTCATAACGGCCTTTGGATATCCGCGCCACTCTCGGCCTTGGCCCGATGGCGCAAAATCATCCCTCCCGCCACGCCGACGCCAAACACATAGATCCAACCTTGGGTGAAATCGAACAAATGCGAGTTGAACAACGAACTGACGACATTCTGCACGACCACGATCAGCCCGATCCAGGCGACGAGCCCGGGTTCCCGGATGAAAAGCAGGAGATGCGACAGCCATAGCGCCCAAAGCAGAGCGATCCCCATGATGCCGAGCTGAATGCCGACGGCCAAGGTCTGGTTGTGCGGATTGGCTGTTTGCCATTCGGATGCTTCTCCCGCCGAGGCTTTGTCGAACAATTGCCGGATCGTGCCGGTGCCGTGGCCGATGGCCGGCGCGTCCTGGATGAACCCGGCGGCCTTCCTCCAGTAATCGATCCGCAAACCAGTCGATGTCACCTTGCGATCCGCCTCATAGGCCTGCGCTTCTTTCGATATATCGGAAATGCGCTGCTGCACGTGCGGCGAGGATATCCAAACAATCGCCGCGAGCGCCCCGCCGGCTAGAGCCAGCGCGAGCGTGCCCTTCCCGCCAAACCACCTAAATCCCAGGAACAGCAGCAAGCACCGGAATGACCACCAGGGAAGTGCGCGAGGCGGCGATATAAAGCACATTGGCGAGAAACGCCCCCGCGAGCCCTGCGAGCGCCAAGGCCAGCCACCGCCGGCCACCCCGAAACAGTTCGAACGCGAGATAGAGCGCGCCGAAGGCACATAGTACGAATTCACCGCTCTGTACGATGCGGTCCTTGACCGGGATGCCGTGAGTATTCAACCGCCAGCCGAACGGCCGCGGCCAGCTGATAAGGATCAGTGAGGCGACGAGCAGCAGCGCGCAGGAAAGAAGGAAAGCAGCGAACACCCACAGCGCGCGCTCCGACTGCCGGAAGTGAATGAACAGAAGAGGGATGACCAGGAGCTTCGCGAATGGCGTAAAGCCCTGGAAAGCGTGCGCCCGACTCGCTTCGCTCCAGAGGATTCCGAGTGCCGCCAGCGCGACGAGCAAAACGGCGAGAGCGGCAGCAGGATGGGAAAGCTCGCGCCGCAAGGCGACCACGTCAATCGTCGGCAGGACAGCCAGCAGCCACAGGCCCACAAGAATGCCGGTGGCGGAGACCGACCACGGCAGCGACGCCGCGGTTGCGATTGCGAGTGCATCGGCAGCGCGAAAGAGCTTTGCATTATAAGGTTGCAAGGCGGCGGAAAGACTTATGGCCGGGCCAGCCTTGTCGGCTCAGAGCAAATCACTTCATTCACCGCGACGCTGTTTCATCCAGGCTTTCATATAGCGGTAAAAGGTGGTCTGCGCATGATAACGCGCGACCAGAAACCCTTCTGCCCCGTCGAGAAAACCTGCGCGGAAAAAATAGGTGCGTACAAAAGTCCAGAAGCCATGTCCGATACCGCTGATGAAATAAACCCGGCGGCCCGATGCGAGCAGCATGTCGGCGCCGGCGGTTGAGTAACGATCGATTTTCGACAGAGCATCTTCCAGGCTCGTGATGGTGTGGTGACGGAGCGGTTCGCGCAGACGCCTGACATGCCCTTCGCAAATCACGCGCTCATGCACCAGATCGTTGGAGAAACGCGCCTTGTTGCGGCGAAAAAGGCGCAGCACATAATCCGGATACCAGCCGGAGTGGCGGATTTCCCGCCCGCAAAAGCTGGAAAGCCGCGGCATGCTATAGCCATGAGCTTCCGAATCGGTGATCGCGGTTTCAATCTCACGCGCCAGCGCGGGCGTCACGCGTTCATCGGCATCGACGGAAAGAACCCAATCGCCATGGGCCTGCGACAAAGCCAGATTTTTCTGCGAGCCAAAACCTTGCCAGTCCGGTGCGGAAATAACCTGCGCGCCCTTCGCCTTGGCGAGGACCACGGTGTCGTCAATGGAGCCGCCGTCCACCACGACAATCTCATCGCAGAAGGCGAGACTGTCGAGACATTCCACGATGTTGACTGCCTCGTTCTTGGCGATGACGATGGCGCTCAGCCGCGGCACTGTGACCTCGATCTGTTCGCTAATGCTTGCTGGCGGTGCGCGAGCGTTTCACCAGTTCGGTGGTGGAAAAGCCGGGCACGAGATCCACCAGCACCACTTGGCCGCCGTCGGCTTCTACCTGTTCGCGGCCGACCACTTGATCGGGCCGGTAGTCCCCGCCCTTGATCAGCACTTTCGGACGCACGCGCTTGAGCAATTCCAGCGGCGTGTCCTGTTCGAACACAATCACCAGGTCGACCGCTTCCAGCGCGGCTAAAACTTCGGCGCGGGCATGCGCTTCCTGCACCGGCCGACCCTCGCCTTTCAGGCGTTTCACCGAGGCGTCACTGTTCAGTCCCACGATCAGCCGGTCGCATAAGCCGCGGGCAGCCGTGAGCACCTTGATGTGGCCGGGATGCAAAAGATCGAAGCAGCCATTGGTGAAGCCGATGCGCACGCCCTGCCGCCGCCATTCCTTCAGCCGCTCGTCGAGCATCGACCAGTCGAACATAACCTTTTCTTCCGCCGCGAGCGATGCCGCAGGCAGAATCCGAGCGCGCAATTCGGCAATGGAAACCGTCGCGGTACCGCGCTTGCTGACCGCGACTGCGGCGGCGGCATTGGCCGCGCGCATAGCGGCCTCAAAACCGGCATTGGCGGCAAGCATGGCGGCCAGCACCGCGGCGACGGTGTCGCCCGCGCCGGAAACGTCGCGCACCTTTACAGGATAAGCGGCGATGTGGATCGGCTCTTCGCCCTTCACCAGTAAGCTCATGCCGTCCTCGCTGCGGGTGACCAGCACGGCCTGACTTTCCACCAGGCGCGCCAGTTCCTCGGCTGCGGCGATGATTTCGGCGTCGGTATCGGCACGGCGCCGGGTGGCGGCGGCGAGTTCCTGCCGGTTCGGCGTGATCAACGTGGCGCCGCGATAGACCGAGTAGTCGAGACCCTTGGGATCTACGATCACCGGCTTCTTCGCTTGATTGCCGGCATCGATCACGGCGCGAATAACGCGCGCCGTCAGCACGCCCTTGGCGTAATCCGACAGCATCACCGCGCCGGCTTTCGGCAAAGCTTCCAGCACATGCTGGATCAGCGCGTCTTCCTTGTCCTTCTCGACCGGCTGTGGCGAGCTCCCAATCGGCGCGCAGCAGATGCGTGGAGTAATGCTCCGACACGAAACGCACCTTGCGGGTCGTCGGACGCGAGGCATCGCTGACAAGCCGGGCCTCTATCAGCGGTTCTCGCCGCAATCTCTCGCTCAAAATCCTGCCGGCCTCGTCTTCGCCGATGATGCCCACGAAGATGCAGCGCACCCCGAGCGAGGCGAGGTTGCGCGCCACATTGCCCGCGCCGCCGATATTGGTTTCGCTGCGCTGGACCGCGATGACCGGCGCCGGCGCCTCCGGCGAGATGCGCGTGACTTCGCCATAGACGAAATCGTCGAGCATCAGGTCGCCGATGCAAAGCACCGTTCGCCCCCCGAGATCAGCCAATTCCTTGTCGAAGTCGAACATCGGGCTACCGGTAGCGATCCGGGCGATCGAGAAAGCCCTTCACATATTGCTCAACCGCGGTTTCCAGCGGCGTGAAGCCTGCGTTGTAGCCTGCCTTGCGCAGATTCTCGACCCGGCTTTCGGTGAAATACTGATAAGCGCCGCGAATCTCATCCGGCATGTCGATATATTGGATATTCGGCTCGCGCCCGAGCGCCTTGAACATGGCGGTGATCATGTCGCGGAAGCTGCGCGCCTTGCCGGTGCCGACATTGAAGATACCGCAGACCGAGGGCGTCTCCTGCAGCCAGCGCACCACCGACACCGCGTCGTCGACATAAATGAAATCGCGCCGCTGGTCGCCGTCGGCGATACCCTCCTTGTGCGACCTGAACAGTGGCACCGGATGGCCCGCTTTCGCGCCATTGAACGCCGCGGCAAAGCACGCTCGCCATGGCGCCTTTGTGGTATTCGTTCGGCCCGAAGACGTTGAAGAACTTCAGGCCGGCCCATTGCGGCGGCATCCGCTCGCCGCCCTTCTGACGCTCCACCACGGCGAGGTCGAACAGATGCTTGCTCCAGCCATAGAGATTCATCGGCTGCAGCCGCCGCAAGGTGGAGGGCGAATTGTCGTCGTCAAAACCGTCGACACCTTGGCCGTAGGTCGCTGCCGAGGAAGCATAGATAAAAGGCGTGCGGCTGGCGGTGCACCAGTCGAGCAGCCGAAGCGAGAGTCGGAAATTGACGTCCATCACCAAATCGCCGTCCGTCGCGGTGGTATCGGAAATCGCGCCGAGATGGATCACGCCTTCGAGCTTGCGGCCCTCAAGCCAGCGAAAGAGATCAGCGGGCGGAACGAAATCCGCGAACTGGCGCTTGCTGAGGTTTTTCCACTTGCGATCCGTGCCCAGGACGTCGTTGACGACGATGTCGCTGCGCCCGGCCCCATTGAGGCTGGCGATGACATTGGACCCGATGAAGCCTGCCCCGCCGGTAACCAACAGCATCGCGACCCATCCCCCGGCTGTGCAGTGAAAAGCTTTGCCCGACTAGCTGCGGGGGCGCAACTTGGCCGCAAGCCTTGCGTAAACGCGAGCCGGAGCTATCCACTGCTGACCAGTACTTTTGAGGATCATCGCAGGCAGCAATGACCCGCCCCGTCGTGCTACGCAGGCCGCGTGCCTCGGCCCCCAGCCTACAAAAGAACGAATTGCAGTTCACTATCGATCTTAGAATGAATTATAGTTCATCTCAATCTGATCGATCTGAGTCTTCTGCGGAAGACGAGCCTGCCGTATCAGCGCCACATGGCAGCCCGATCCTGATCGTGCCGTATATGTGGATCGGCGATTTCGTGCGCTGCCATTCAGTGGTGAAACTACTGCGCGCGCGCTGGCCGGACCGGCCGGTGGATCTGCTCACCAATACGCTTTGCGCCCCGCTGATCGACTACATGCCCGGGGTGCGTAAGGGCGTCGAATGGAATCTCCCGCGCAAACGGCTGCCGCTCGGGGAATATCACGCGCTCGCCAAACGGCTGCGCCGGGAAAATTACGGCTCCGCGCTGGTGATGCTGCGCACCTGGAAATCCGCGCTGGCGCCATTCCTCGCCGGCATTCCTGAGCGTACCGGCTTCATCGGTGAAGCCCGCCTCTGGCTCATCAACGATGTGCGTTTCGGCGAGCGCCGGCTCGCGCGCATGATCGACCGCTGCGGGGCGCTGGCGCTGCCAAGAGGCATCCCCCTCCCCTCCGAATGGCCGATGCCGGAAATCGTCGTGCCCGAGGCGGAGCTTCTGGAATGGCGCGCCCGCAGAAAACTCGCTTCCGACAGGTCACCCATCGTCGCGCTGGCGCCCGGCGCCGTCGGTCCCGGCAAGAGATGGCCGACCGAAAACTATGCCGAGCTGGCGAAGGCGCTGGCGCAAGACGGCGCGACGGTCTGGATTCTCGGCGGCCCGCTGGAGAAAGAGCTGGCGGCGGACATCATCCGCCACGCCGGCAATGGCGTGCGCGACCTCACCGGCACCGATTTGCGCGACGCCATCATCGCCCTGAAGGGAGCTGATCTCGCGGTCAGCAACGATTCCGGGTTGATGCATATCTCGGCGGCGATCGGCACGCCCACCATCGGAATTTTCGGCCCCACCGATCCGCAGCTTTGGGGCCCGCTCAATCCACTGGCGGCGGTGGTGGAGCCCGAGCGCTCGTTCGCCCGCGATCGCAGCACCAGTGAGATTTCGGCTGGCCGCGTGATCGAGATCGCACGCCGTCGTCTGCAAACCTCCGGGACCGAGAACGATGATCGCGATACAAATGTCGCGCAGCACGCTGCGTGCAGCGCGCGGCTCTTGGAGGAAGTCGCCCGATCCGTTCGGGTTCCGGCGTAGCCTTGCATAACGGCCGGGCGGCGTTTACCAACGCAATAGGTAGCTGCTCAACTCAAAAGTAGGCCATCACACGGCGCGCCCATGTCCGATCCGGATGCTGTTTCGCGTCATTTCAGCGCTTCGCGCGAACTGCTTGAGCGCGTGGCGGGCGATCGGGAGTTGTTGGCGGCGATCGGCGGCATTGCCGACCGCATCGCACGCACTCTGCGTGACGGCGGCAAGCTCCTGATCGCCGGCAACGGCGGCAGCGCAGCCGATGCCCAGCACGTGGCGGCCGAGTTCCTGTCGCGTTTCGGCTTTGACCGCACGCCGCTTCCCGCCATCGCACTGACGACCGACACGTCCGTGCTCACCGCAATCGGCAACGATTACGGTTTCGAACGCGTGTTCGAGCGCCAGGTGCGCGCGTTCGGCCGCAAGGGCGACGCCTTCATTGCGATCTCCACCTCCGGCCGTTCTCCTAACGTGATCGCTGCATTGGAGGCTGCCCGCGCGATTGGCATGACGACGATCGGCTTTTGCGGATTGGATGGCGAGATGCGCCCGCTTTGCGATCTCATCCTGGCGGTGCCGTCCGAGCAAACCGCACTGATCCAGCAGATTCACATCACGGCCTTTCATGCCATTTGCGGGATCGTCGAGCGTGAACTGTTTGCGGAAGGCTGAGCGCGTTGACGGCCGCACCGCCACAATACGACAGACGCACGCTGCGCCCCGCCGCCTTCTTTGATCGTGACGGTGTCATCATTTACGATGACGAATATATCGGCACTTATGATCGCGTCCGCTGGATGCCGAAGGTGGCGCAAGCGATCCGCCACCTGAATGATGCCGGCTATTTCGTTTTCATGGTCAGCAACCAGTCGGGCGTTGCGCGCGGCTATTTCACCCAGGATGACGTGGAGAAGCTGCATGTGCGCATGCGGCTGGAACTTCTGAACCAGGGTGCGCGGATCGACGACGTTCGCTACTGCCCTTATCTTCCTGAAGCCACAGTTGCCGCTTACAAACGCGACTCCGATTGGCGAAAACCGAAACCCGGCATGATCCTTGACCTGATGCGCTTGTGGCCGGTGGAACTGGATCGCAGTTTCCTTGTCGGCGATAAACAAACTGATCTGCAGGCCGCGCACGCGGCACACATTCGCGGATATCTGTTTGCAGGCGGCGATTTGCACGCCTTCGTGGAAGGCATCCTCGGCAAATGACGCTTTGCCACAGCATCCGTTTTCGCCAGATCATGCACGCGGCAGCACTTTTTTCCGTGGCCTTCACCGCCGGTTGCGCGGGCGATGCTGCCGAGCAATTTTTGGTCCGGCCGGGGCGCTTCGACTATCTGTCATGCGCGGAGATCGCGAAGGCGAGCGAGACCGCCGCAAAGCGTGAGCGGGACCTGAAGGCACTCATCGACCGTGCCGAAAAAGAGAGCTTCGGGGTTTTGATGGCGGCGGCTTCCTATCGCGGCGAGTATCTGCAAGCGCAAGGCGAGCAGAAAATGCTGGCCGAGGTCGCCAGCCAAAAGAACTGCGGCGCCGAGCGATCCCCGCCGGCCGCCCCCGCTCCGGCCCGGCGCTAAACCCGCCCTGGCACGACGATTGGTGCTAGAGTAGCGGCTGCTGGAGTTCCGCCACGGCCGGGAGCGCGGTTGTTCGATTAATTACCTTTTGTTAGCCAGTTTCGCAGATCCGCCGCAGGGAACACCATTAATTGGCCGGGGTGCACGACAAATTTGCCTTGGCGAAGCCATTTTGTGCGTGGATTCAATAAGAATCCTGCCAGACTGGCTGGGGACGGCTGGGGTCTGGGTTAGTGCTGGGGGCGCTGCCACGACCGCCGAAGTCGGAATTTTGACCTCGGCAGTCAATGAGTGCCCCACTCGGGGTAGCCGAGGTCCGGACTGGCGTAAGGGGAGCGGATGGGGTCAATCGATCGGGGCAGGGGCCGCGCCGTGCTTGGCGCGCCCGCTTCGGCTTGTGTCCGGCTTTTGCCGGGCTTATCCGATTCGCCGCCAAGCCACAGTCAAGCAATGATTTCGGGTGGTGTTGCGCCAAGGTTTCTGCTTTTTGATGGCCTCAAAGCAAAAGCTAACAGGGCGGCGATGTACCCCAAGTCAGCGCTGTCGGCGCACGCAGTTTCCGCACCGAAGTGTCCGGGCGCAATTCTCCCGCGAGAGGAGCGGTGATGGCCGGCTGTCCCGCCATCTTTGCTCGGCGTTGCCGCCTTTCCGCAAGGCGGACTCCTTGGCGTGGGACGCTGCTTTTGTTAATCGGTCTGTTGATGGCCGGCGCAAGCCTTGCGTCCGATCCCGCCTCCGCGCAAAACGTCACCTTCCCTGCCCGCCCCAAACCGCCCGTCCGCAAGCCAACGACGGAAGGGCAGATGCTCGTGCAGGCGAGGGAGATCAACTACGACTACGCCAACGAGCGCGTCGCCGCCGTCGGCAATGTTCAGATCTACTACAACGGCTCGATACTCGAGGCGAACAAGGTCATCTACGACCAGAAAACCAAGCGTCTGCGCGCCGAAGGCAATGCGCGGCTGACCGAGCCCAATGGCCAAGTCAGCTACGGCGAGATCATGGAACTCTCCGACGACTATCGCGAGGGCTTCGTCGATTCCCTGCGCGTGGACGCGGCGCAGCAGACCAGCATCGCGGCCGCGCGCGCGGAACGCTCCGCCGGCAATTTCTCGATCTTCCATAGCGGCGTCTACACCGCCTGCGAGCCTTGCAAGGACGATCCCAAGAAGCCGCCGCTGTGGCAGATCAAGGCCGCGCGCATTATCCACGACCAGGGCGAGAAGATGCTCTATTTCGAGCAGGCCAGCCTGGAATTCTACGGAAGGCCACTGGTCTATCTGCCCTACTTCTCGGCTCCCGACCCGACGGTAAAGCGCAAGAGCGGCTTCCTGGCGCCCTCTTTCTCATCCAGCGACAAGATCGGCGCGGCCGTCGCCATCCCTTATTTCTGGGCGCTAGCTCCGAATTACGATTTGACGCTGACGCCCATGTTCACCACGCGACAGGGTCCGCTGCTGGAAACCGAATGGCGCCAGCGCACGGCCGACGGCGCTTTCCTCATCCGGGGCGCGGGCATCAAGCAGTGGGATCAGAGTTATTTCGTCCATGACGACGGCACCCGGACGCCGGGCTATCGCGAGTTCCGCGGCAGTCTCGAAAGCTCCGGGCAGTTCAACCTTTCCGACAAATGGGGATGGGGCTGGGACATCGTCGCGCCGAGCGACAAGACCTTTTTCCAGGACTACAACATCAACCGGTTGCAGACCAGGGATCTGATCCGCAACGCGCCGTCGGAAGGCATCTCGCAACTTTATCTCACCGGACGCGGCGATCGCAGCTATTTCGATGCGCGCACCATGTATTTTTACGGTTTCTCGGAATTCGACATCCAGAGCCAGATCCCGATCGTTCACCCGGTGATCGATTATTCATACACCTTCGGCCAGCCGATCCTGGGCGGCGAGCTTAGCTACAGGATGAACCTGACCAGCCTGTCGCGCGAGCAGGCGAGCTTCGATGCGATCACCCAGCAGGCCGTCAACCACGATTTATGTTCGCCGAGCGCAGACCCGGCCCGAACGATTCCGGGCAACTGCGTGCTGCGGGGCTTTCCCGGAATCTATTCGCGCTTCTCCGCGGAAACCACCTGGCGGCGCAGCATCACCGACCCGCTGGGTCAGGTGTTCACGCCGTTCCTCTATGCGCGTGCCGACGTCGCATCGCTTTCGATCGATCCCGCCGCCGCGGTCGACAACTTCCTGCCCGGGGGAGATACCAACCTGGTGCGCGCGATGCCCGCGGCCGGCCTGGAGTATCGCTATCCCTTCATCGGCGTGCAGTCCTGGGGCACGCAGACCATCGAGCCCATCGCTCAAATCGTCGTGCGTCCGAACGAAACCGGCGTCGGCCGGCTTCCCAACGAGGATTCGCAAAGCCTCATTTTCGACGACAGCAACCTGTTCAAGCTCGACAAGTTCTCGGGCTGGGATCGCCAGGAAGGCGGCACCCGCGCGAACGTGGGCGTGCAATACACCGCGCAAGTCAACAATGCCGGCTTCTTCAACGTGCTGTTTGGCCAGTCCTACCAGCTGATGGGCGACAATTCCTTCACCCAGGGCGGCGTGACCAATACCGGTTTGGACTCCGGCCTGGACAAGCCGCATTCGGATTACGTTGCGCGGTTCGCCTACCAGCCCTCGCGCATGTACGCCTTCACCTCGCGCTTCCGCTTCGACGAAGAGACCTGGGACGTGAAGCGCTTCGAGGTCGAGAGTCGCGTCAATCTCGACCGCTGGAGCTTCACAGGCATCTATGGGCAATACGCCGCGCAGCCGGAGCTAGGCTTCCTAACTGATCGTGAAGGCGTGCTCGGAACATCATCGCTTCGCCTCACCTCCAATTGGAGCATTTTCGGCGCCATCGGGTATGACCTCGACCAGCATAGGGTGGACCAGACCCAGCTTGGGGTGACCTATATCGATGACTGCATCGCCTTGGCCCTGCAATACACCACGAGCTACAGCTACAGCGGCAACCCGCAGGAAAAGACCCACTCCGTTATGATGACGCTCGGCCTGCGCACGTTGTGGGATGGGCAGATCAGCCAAGGCGTCGAGCGGCCTGCCGGGCGGGTTCTGAGCGGCGGCGTGTGCAATGCGGATGTAAGTCTCTGATCCAAAATAACTTATTGCCTCACGGCCGTCCTCTCAGCACTCCAGAGCATAACCAACTGCAACGAGGAACAAAGCCGCGGCCATGCTCCCGCCATGCTGTCTGGCTCAATATGCGCCGCTTTGTGAGATCCTCGGGGATTGACGTGACCGCCCGATACCAACGCATCGCTATCGCACTGGTGCTTGCGCTCGCCGCGGCGGGCTGCTCGAGCTCGGCCATTGATTCCGTTCCGGCCTGGGCTGGCGGCGAGCCGGCCGGCACGCCGCAGCGGCCGGCGACCGAGCTGCAATACCCGGCGGTAAACGAGCGGCCGCCTGCCCGCGACACTAAGGTTGTGAGTGAAGAAGAGCAGGAGAAGATCGAGCGCGAATTGGCTGCCTCCCGTGCAACGCAATCCAAACAAGCAGCGCAGGTGAAAAAAGACCGCGCCGGCATGCTAGCCAACCAGCCGAAGCCGAATACGCCGCCCGCGGGAATGCCGCCTACGAATTAATACCGGAGCTGGATTTCACGCCGTGCTGCGCAAGCCGGTGGAACCAAGTATATTATCGCGCACTCGCCCACAGCTTCTCATAAAAGGTCGCGATCGCCGTCGCCTCGCTGTCGATTCCGAAATCATCAACCGCACGGTCACGCGCGCGGCGACCCATCGCTTCCGCCTGGGTCGGATCGCGCATCAGCGGCTCAAGCGCCGCAACAAGCGCCTGCACATCGCCTGGCGGAACGAGAATGCCTGTCCGGCGGTCGATCACCACCTGGCTCGCGGCGCCGGCGCGGGCGGCGACCAGCGCATTGCCTGCCGCCATGGCTTCCAGCAACGTCAGTCCAAAACCTTCATTGCGCGAAGTGAAGGCATAGATCGTGATGCGCTGATACCAGAGCGGCACTTCCGCGATGGGCAGCTCGCCGAAAAAGCGCACCCGCTCGGCCAATCCCGCCGCCTCCACGCGGGCACGCAAGCTGCGGACGAATATCTGCTGATCGGGTGTCACCGCGCCAATGATGACCGCGCTGAAATCCGGATAGCGCGGCAAAAGCCGGCACATCGCGTCGACGAAGACATCGGTCCCCTTCTGCTCGCGCAATCGGCCGAAGCATCCAATGCCGTATTTGCCTGGCAATCCGGTAGCGGCAAAGAACGCGGCGCGATCGGCCGGCGGATGATAAAGCTGCGTATCGACGCCGTGATGGATCACCTGCGCCGGCCGCGCCAAATAGGAAGCCGCCGCCTGGCTGGTCGCGATTACTCCGTCCATGCGCGCCATCAGCCAGCGACTGATCCAGGTATGCTGACGTTGGCCGGCGGAGGTGAAGACCAGGGTCAGCCGCCAGCCCAGCGCTTTCAGCAGCAGGCCGATGATCATCTCGTTGTTGCGCCGGGCATGCCAGACGCGCGGGCGCTTGGCCGGCAGTTTGCGCAGCCGCAGCAGATCGCCGAAATTCAAGCGGGATATGCCTTTGGGCGCGTCGCGGCCAAGCCATGCAGTCGGGAGCAGCCGCGCGAGCCGCGGCGCGATCATCCGGCTGGTCGCGGTCACGCCGGAATAACGCCAATGCAGATTGGGGATGATGACCTCGAGCCCGCTCAGCGATCGGTCATCCATTGCCCGCCGTCCCGCCCGTTTATCCTGTGGTCATATACGCGGCGTTAAGCGTAGCCGCCATACGATTCCCCTGCTAAGGGGAGCTTGCATGGCCAGGGCGAGATCAATCGCGCAAGGATAAACAGATGACCGTTTTGGTCACCGGCGGCGCCGGTTACATCGGAAGTCACATGGTCCACGCGCTGGCAGACGCCGGCGAGCCTGTCGTGGTGCTCGACGACCTGTCCACCGGCTTCCGCTCCGCGCTGCCACAATCCGTGCCGTTGTGCGTCGGCGACGTCGGGTGATCAGCACCTCGTGGCGTCGATCATCGGCGATCACAAAATTAGCGCCATCATCCATTTCGCCGGATCAATCGTGGTCCCGGATTCGCTGCGCGATCCGCTCGGCTATTACCGCAACAATACCGTGAAGACGCGCGCACTGATCGAATCCGCGGTCAAGGGCGGCGTGAAGCATTTCATCTTCTCGTCCACCGCCGCGGTCTATGGCAATCCGGCTGTGCTGCCGGTGCGCGAGGACGCGCCGACCCAGCCGATGTCGCCCTATGGCACATCGAAGCTGATGAGCGAGATCATGCTGCATGATGTCGCCGCGGCACATGACCTGCGCTACGTCATCTTGCGCTACTTCAATGTCGCGGGCGCCGATCCGCAAACAGCGCACCGGCCAGTGCCACGCCGGCGGCGACGCATTTGATCAAAGTGGGCGTCGAGACCGCGCTCGGCATGCGGCCGAAGCTCGACGTCTATGGCACGGATTATCCGACTCCCGACGGCACCTGCATCCGCGATTACATCCACGTCAGCGACCTGGCGCGCGCGCATAGCGCGGCGCTCACGTATCTGCGCCGCGGCGGCGCGGGCATGACCTTCAATTGCGGCTATGGCCACGGCTATTCGGTGCTCGAGGTGATTGGCGCGATCGAGCGCGTCACCGGCCGCAAGCTGCCGGTGCAGATGGCCGGCCGGCGTCCTGGCGATCCGGTCAGCCTCGTGGCCGATGTGAGCCGCATCCGTTCCAAACTCGACTGGTCGCCGCAATTCGAGGACCTCGACACCATCCTGTCGCATGCGCTGGCCTGGGAGCAGGTTCTGCAGCAAGCGCGTAAAGCCCGCCGAACGGCGGGTTATTCAACCTAACCAATGCTTTAAGCGCTGGGGCGACTTAAGCTACCTTGTTATTTTAGCTTGAAAAAACCTGCTTATCGGGGCAAGGAAACCCCTTGCGCGCGTGACGTGAGACCACACAGGAACGGGTAAAACTCCCGCTTCCGGCGGAAGGCGGATGGCCGAAGCAGAGAAGAATTCCTTGCTCGCGGACCCCGACGGCGCCCTCGCCATGATCCGGCGATTGCTGTCCGAACAGGGGCTGCCACACTGGAAGGAGTACGTTCTCGTCTTTCCGATGATGGCGGTCGTCGCGGTTTGCACGGCGCTGCCGGCTTATCTGATCGGCGAGGTCGTCAATCAAGCTTATATCAACCGCGACTTCCCGGCGATCGTCTGGATCGGCCTCGCCACGATCCTGGTCTTCACCCTCAAAGGCGCGGCGACCTACGGCCACACGGTAATGCTGTCGCGCATCGGCTACCGCATCATCGCGGAAAACCAACGGCGCATGTTCGCCAAGCTGATGCATGAGAATCTTGGCTATCTTCGCCAACCGCCATTCCTCGGAATTCCTCTCCCGGCTGACCGTTGGCGCCAATTCGGCGGCGCAGGTGCTCAATCTCCTAGTCACGTCATTTGGCCGCGATCTGCTTTCGCTGCTCGCGCTCGCGGTGGTGATGGTGATCCAGGATCCGATACTATCGCTGGTTACGCTGCTCGTGGGCCCGCCAGCGATGCTGGTGCTGCGCAAACTCATCCGCCGCATCCGCACCATCGCGCGCAACCAATTCACCGGCGGCACGCTGATCATGGAAACGATGCAGGAAGCCTTGCAGGGCATCCGCATCGTGAAAGCCTTCACGCTCGAAGACCAGATGCAGGCGCGGCTCGACACCCACATCGCCGAAGTCGAGAAGGAATCAAATAAGCTCGCGCGCGTCGGCAATCGCGCCAGCCCGCTGATGGAGACGCTCGGCGGCATCGCCATCGCCGTCGCGCTGATCTATGGCGGCTACCGCGTGATCGAGACTGGAGCCGAGCCGGGACAATTCTTCTCCTTCATTGCCGCTTTCCTGCTGGCGTATGAGCCCGCGAAGCGGCTGGCGCGGCTGAATATCGACCTCAGCAGCGGGCTCGTGGGCGTGCGCGTACTGTTCGAGGTGCTCGACAGCCCGGCCACCGAGCCGTCGGAGATCGGCAAGCCGGACCTTAAACTGAAGAACGGCCGTATCGAATTCGACAAAGTGTCCTTTGACTACCGGCCGGGCGAGCCCGTGATTCGCGATCTGTCTTTCGTGGCCGAGCCCGGACAAGTGACGGCGCTGGTCGGCCCGTCTGGCGGCGGCAAATCGACCGTCCTCAACTTGATCCTGCGCTTCTTCGAGATCAGCGCCGGCTCCATCGTGATTGATGGACAGAATATCGCCGCGGTGTCGCGCCAATCGCTGCGGCGGCAGACGGCCTATGTGGGGCAGGATGTATTCCTGTTCCGCGGCACTATCCGGCGACAACATCGCCTTCGGCCGGCCTGACGCGACGCAAGAGGAAATAGTCGCCGCCGCGCAGGCCGCCTGCGCGCATGACTTCATTATGGCTTTCCCGCGCGGCTACGACACGCCGGTGGGCGAGCACGGCTTGCAGGTTTCCGGCGGACAGCGCCAGCGCATCGCGGTGGCGCGGGCGCTGATCAAGGACGCGGCGATCATCCTTTTGGATGAGGCTACCGCCGCGCTCGACTCCGAATCCGAACGCGCGGTGCAGCAGGCGATCGAGCACCTCTGCCAGGGCCGCACCACGCTGGTGATCGCCCACCGGCTGCACACGGTGACGCAGGCGGACCGCATTTTAGTCGTGGAGGATGGCGCTATCGCCGAATCCGGCCGGCACGAGGATCTGCTTCGCAAGGGCGGCCGCTATGCCTCCTTCTACCGCCTGCAGCTGCGCGACCAGGAGCCGCGCGATCCTATCGCGGCCATGGCTTGACCTCGCCGCGGTTCTTCGCGCATCTGCTACCCAGTTTCCCTCCTCCGATGGGTTAAAAACAATCATGAGCGTGAACGACAATTATGTGATTTCCCCGCCCGCACCGCCGTCGCTTCCGGTGGCTGGCGGCTCAAAACTGTTTCCGGTCCGTCGGGTCTGGTGCGTCGGCCGCAATTATCTGGAGCATATCCGGGAGATGGGGAATGACGAGCGCGAGCCGCCGTTCTTCTTCGCCAAGCCGTCGGATGCCCTGGCGCGCGACGGCGCGACGATCCCCTATCCGTCGCTAACCAAGGATCTCCATTTCGAAGTCGAGCTGGTGGTCGCGCTCAGGAGCGGCGGCCGCAACATCCCGGTCGAGAAGGCGAATGACTGTATTTATGGCTATGGCGTCGGCATCGATCTTACGCGCCGCGACCTGCAAATCGCCTCGCGCAATATCAAGCAGCCTTGGGAGATCGGAAAATTCTTCGACAATTCGGCGCCCTGCAGCGCGCTGCGTCCGGCATCGGAAATCGGCCATCCTTCCAAGGGCAAGATCACGCTGAAGGTGAATGGCAATCTGAAGCAGGAAGGTGACCTTGCGCAGATGATCTGGAACGTGCCGGAAACGATTTCGAAGCTGTCGGAGATGGTCGAGC
Organism: uncultured Alphaproteobacteria bacterium; assembly: GCA_963731585.1. Taxonomy (GTDB): domain Bacteria; phylum Pseudomonadota; class Alphaproteobacteria; order Rhizobiales; family Xanthobacteraceae; genus CANKHA01. The sequence continues at coordinate 438,604 of CAVSWC010000013.1, read as the reverse complement.
TCGCCGCCGGCGACGTCATCTTCACCGGCACGCCCTCCGGCGTTGGCCCGGTAGCGGAAGGCCAGAAGATGGAATGTGAAGTGGAAGGCGTCGGCCGCCTGACCATCACCATCGGGTCAAAGCTGAAGTAAGAGCGATACGCGTCTGCGCAAGTTGACAGGGTGCCGGGGCATGACGAAATCTACGCCGCTTTTTTCAATCCCTCCGCCTGCATCGCCTCCTGCACTTTCGGGCGCGCGGCAATCCGGTCCCACCAGGCCTTAACGTTGGGCCACGTCGCCATGTCGAGCCCCACGCGGCCGAGCCAGTTGGAGACAACGAACAGATAAATATCCGGTGCGCTGAACTTCTCGCCATGCAAATACTGGTGCGTGGCGAAGTGCTTATCGAGATAGGCGTAGCGCTTGGCGAGGTTTGCCCGCGAGATCGTCTTGTATTCCTCCGGCGTGTCCGCCTTGAACAGGGGGCCGAAGGTCTTGTGGATTTCCGAGGTGACGAAATTCAGCCATTCCTGAATGCGTACGCGCTCCATCGACCCGCAGGCCGGCACCAGGCCAGAACCCGGATTGCTGGTCGCCGATATATTGCAGGACGGCCGGATTTTCCGTGATCCGCTCGCCGTCGTCCAATTCCAACACCGGCACATAGCCCTTGGGATTGATCTGCCAGAAATCGGCCCCGCTTTTGGTCTTCTTGGCTTTGTTGTCGACCTGCTCCAGATCGAACGTCGCGCCCGTTTCGCGGAGAAGAATGTGGGGCGCAAGCGAACAGGCGCCGGGCGAAAAATATAGTTTCATGAAACACTCCTTGTACTTACGACGCTCCGCAGGATAAGCCCTATAGCCGTTGTTGCTGTGTCGTTTCCTCGGCGTTGGCGTTCTTCACCCGCACCTTGGTCGCGAGCGGGCCAGTATCGCCGACCTCCTCGACGTAGTAGACCTCGTCCCGCAGCTTGAGCGCGTCAAAGTCGCCTCCCAGCATGCTGTTGCGGTGAAAATAGAGCAGCCCGCCTTCCTTGGTCAGCAGGAATCCATAGTCACGATCGGGATTGAGCTCGGCCACTTGGCCAAGATTGTGCTGGCCGGACTCGTGGCGCAGTTCCTTGGTATGGTCCTTCAGCCGGTCCTTGTACTCGCTCAACTGGCGCTCGGCGATGCGGAAAGCCTCGTTGATGGCGTTGTGCAGATCCGGGCGCTGGAATCGCAGCTGCAGACGGTCGGGCTCATGCGCCACCACCAGATCCTTGCGGCCGGGTATGCCGATCTCGATCCGCACCACCGGCGGGATGGTATCGTTGCTATTGGTCGCGCGCTGATCGACGCGCACCCGGCAGGAGGTGAGCCGATCGTAAATCGATTCCAGATCGTCTACGCGGGCGCGGATTTCCTGCGTGGCCCAGTCCAAGCTCTCCATATTGTGGAAGGTGATTTCGAGGGGGACTTGCATCGGCGGGTCTCCAAACGCTCTTGAAATCAAGGGCTTTAGGAGAACGCACGGCGGGGCAGATGGTTTCCGGGTGGAATGACGCATCCACCCCTCTCCGCTCGTCCCCGCGAAGTCGGGGACACAGAATTGCAAGCCGTGGATGCTTGGCAACTGGATTTCCGCTGGAGTTTACCGCCGACTCGATCGCGGGCGGGAAGGAGCGGAATATGCGGCTGCGCGCGTTACGAAAACAGCAGCGACTTGATGACCATCGGCACCACGCCGGGCGGCGTGATCATGGCGCCCACGTCCACATAGTCGAAGTCCTGCAGCTGCACGCCGTCGATGGAAATCACGTGGCCCGGGAATTTCAGCTCGGTCTCCAGCAGGTGTCCGAAGGTGCGGCCGACGTCGCCCTCGATCATGAGGAAGAGGACGTCGCCAGATTTGCGGCGCCCGCTCACGGCGGCGACAATGCCCTCGGCCGCGGCGCGCAGGCGGGAATATTCCGGATCGCCCGCCCAGGTGAAGGCGATGGCCAACCGCGAATTCGGCTGCAGGTCGGCCTGTTTGAGCTTGGCATCGATCGCCTTGGCGAAAACCTTCGGATCGATCTTGCCGGAAAGATCGGTATCGACATGCACCACCGGCACGTTATGCACCGGCAGCACATCGTCTTCCGGCGGCAGGTAGATGGTCTTGCCACTGACCTGCACGGTGAATTGCGAGGCGCCGATCACGGTGGCGCGGATGCGCTGACCGGGATCGACCACGGTAACCTTGCTGCGCTTGCCGAGTTGGCTGCCGATCTCTGCAGCAAGCAATTTGGCGATGTCGCCATGTTCCTTAGTCTCGTAGCCGAAGACATATTCCCCGACCCCGCCGGAGACGGTGAGAAATTCCGGTTGCACCGGGCGCGCCAGCGGTTCGGTCAATTCCAGCTTCTTGCCGAGCGCGTCGGTGCTGCCGCCCAGGATCTGGTCGACCGCGAGCGTCGCGAGCCGCGTGGCGATCGCCTTGCGGTTTTTCAACTCGCCCATGCTGCGCATGTCGGTAGCGATGCCAAGCTCTTCCGCCACCAGCCGGGCGCTATCGTCCACCCGCGTCCAGGCGCCATAAGCGTCGCTTGCCAAGAGGCGGCCCCCGACCGCGAAAGCGGCGACGCTCACAATCTTGCCCTTGTCGACCAGTGCCAGCTTGGTGGTGCCGCCGCCGATATCGACATGCAGCACGCAAGCATTGCGCTGCTTCGACAGCGTGACCGCGCCGGAACCGTGCGCCGCCAGCGTGCATTCCAGCTTATGGCCGGCGGTGGCGCAGACGAATTTGCCGGCCTCTTCCGCAAACAAATCGTCGATCGCACGCGCGTTGGTTTTCTTGATCGCCTCGCCGGTGAGGATAACCGCGCCCGAATCGATGTCGGCGCGGGTGAATCCGGCGTCGTGATAGGCCTGATGAATGAAGTTCCCGAGCTTCTTGGCATCGATGGTGCCGTCCGGCACGAAGGGCGTGAGCATGATGGGCGAGCGCCAGACCACCTCGCGGCCCACCACCAGGAAGCGGCTGGAAAGACCGAGCGCCTGGCGCTGCAGCGTGACCTTGGCAAACAGCAAATGCGAGGTGGAACTGCCGATATCGATGCCGATGGTGCTCAGCTCGATATTGTCCTGACTCCAGATGAAGCGGGCGAGTTCCTCGCGGTCGGCTTCGGTGGCGTGTTCGTGCTCCAAATCTAAATCGTGCATGGCCCTTCCGCGTGGGATGAATGCGGCCGGCCAGCCGCGGCTGTTCCCCTAGCACGGTGGGGAAACTGCGCAAGGGTTTGGGGCGGGACCGCGTCATTCCGGGATGCCGAAGCCGAGTCCGGATCCATAAGCATGAGCGGCGTATGGATTCCAGTCCGCGCTCGTACGCGCGTCCCGGAATGACGAGCTAGCCTGATCCGCGGTGTCACGCCTTTGGCCGCGATAGTTTCCAGCCACATTTTGTGAATACGCGGGTCCTGCTCCGCAAACGGAATTGTGGCGCTTCCCGCTGCGTAGACGCTGGTATCGCCATAGGCCGCGCGCCGGTAGCGGAAGTTGGGATAGTTTTGGCTGCCCATCTGCACGTCGAGGTAGCGCGCCGGGCCCGCCCCGGCGTTGAAATTCTGGCGGAAGCGCATCCCGGGCGCGGCCATCACGATGCCATGACGCCAGGGGGTGCGGGCAAAGTCCTGCGAGCCCTCCTCCCAGGTCATCATATAGCCTTCGCCATCGACACCGAGGAGATGAGCGCCGAACATCTGACGCGAGCCCTCACGATAGGTGCCGGGTTCCAGTTCGTGCACGTCGCTGGACAGCGTCCCCTTAGCAAGGGTCAGCGGCCCCGGCTGCTGTTTCGCGAGATCAGCCACCACCTCGGTGCCCTCATGCCGCTCGTCGAATTGCCGCACGGTCTGAAACACGAATTTTTCGCTGCGGTATAAATTGAACAGATAGCGCAGATCGCTAACCGCCGCTAAGCGCGCCGGTTCGGCAGAGGTGTTGCGGTGGCGATAATGCGCGTTCATCGGCAGCGCGAACAGACTCCGCGGCCCCCACTCGATCACCTGCGTATGCCCGTCGGGCGCCTGGAATTCGGTCGTGCCGGCACCTGACAGCACGTAGCAAACGGCTTCGTATAAATGCTGGTGCGGCGCCGAGCCGGAATTCGGCGGCAGCTCGATGAGGAAAACCGTGAGGAAGTCGTCGCGCCCGTCGAGATGGCAGAAGGCGCCATTGACGCCGAAACGTGCCCAGGGCTTCACCTCCGCCTTCAGCAGGTCCAGCGCCGCGCCGGTATGGATCGGCACGCCCTCGCCTTTCGCCCAGTCCTCATAGGAATCGACCAGGTATTTCCCCGCCGGCGCTGGCCGATTGCTCTCGTTCATCGCGCGGCCTGGCTGAAGGGGGTTTCGTCGATGAATTTGCCCATGCCGGATGTCACGCCGTGCTTGGCGATCTCTTGCAGCCAAATCTTGTGAATACGCGGATCCTGATCCTCATATTCGACCTGCGCGCCGCCCTGCTTGACGTCTTTGTCGACTCCAACGTCCCAGATCTCGCGCTTCATCTTCAGCAGCGGGTAGCGCACGGTGCCGATCTGCAATGCCAGATACCGCGAGGGATGATTGGCGACATTGAAATGCTGATGGAACATGGAATCCGGCGGGCAATAAACAACGCCGTGCTCCCAATTCACCCGCACGAAATCCGGATCGTCTTCGTGCCAGAGCAGCGAGTAGCCCTCGCCGGTGACAGCGAAGACGCAGACACCGTCGAAATGGCGGTGGCCTTTCTTGTAGGTGCCGACCGGCATTTCCGAGGAATGCGCGCCGATGGTGTTGTCGGCCAGCATGAAGCGCAGCATCGAGCCGCCCGCCCCGCGTGCTGCCCATGCCTTCAGCTCGAAGGACGAGAGGTCGGCGACGAAATTGGTTTCCCACTGATGCCGGCCCGGCCGGATACCGATGAATTCGCCTTCGCCCGCGAAATATCCGTCGCCGCCGACCCGTTCGGGAAATTGCGTCGGGCAATTGAAGACGAACTCTTCGTTACGGAAGCGGTTGAGCACAAAGATCATATTATTTGCGGAGGCGAAGCGCGCAGGCTCCAGCCCGGAGCCGTTGAAATGCTGATGCCGCACGTTCAGAGGAATCGAGAAAAGACTCTTCGGCCCCCATTCGAAGCTGTGCTTGCGGCCGTCTTCCGTCGTCACCACGGTCGAGCCATGGCCGGAGATCACGTAGATCACCTCTTCGCAGATATGGCGCAGCGGGGCCGATTTTCCGCCGGGCGGCAGCTCGAAGGCGAAGATCGAGAGAAAATCGTCGCGGCCTTTGAGGTGACAAAAAGCCCCATGCATGCCGTACCGCGCCCAAGGCGCCACGGGCACCGTGCGGATATCGATGCCGAAGTCTTCCACAATGGGGACGCCCTGACGCGCAGCCCATTCCATGTACGGATCGCGCATGACGGGCACCGCAGATGTAATGGAAGCCGATGTCATTGCTGAGGCTGCGATAGGATTGGAGGTGCCACAAATTAGGCGGCAAACGGCATTCTATCGATTGTGGCCAGCAATGCTACCCTTCGTCGGACTTTTGGCGGGCTTTCGTCTCCCCGCGATGGCTGCTAGCCTTCTTGCCAACCCCCCGAAAAACAAGGGGACGGGAGAGGAAATGCAGAACTACAACCTTCGCAATGGCGATGTCGTGTCCGGCGCCATCCTGGCCGCGCTCGGCGTTTATATCGTGACCCAAGCCCGCTTCTGGAATTACTACACCCCTGACGGTCCGGGTCCCGGCTTCTTTCCGACTTGGTATGGCCTGTTGATGATCGGACTTGCGCTGGCGCTGATCATCAGCACCGCGTTGAAGCCGAAGCCGCAAGAACAGCGCAAGGACTGGGTTGGCACGAGACGCGCGCTGATCACCTGGCTCATCTTCGTTGCCTGCGTGGCGGTGATGGGCGTCCTGGGATTTCGCCTCAGCTTTGCGCTCTTCACCTTTTTTCTCGTCGCTTTCGTCTTCAAGCGCACGCTAGTGGCCGCCGCATTGACGGCTGTTGGAGCCACGGCCGCCTTCTATATTGTCTTTCCGGTTTTGCTTGGGGTCCAGCTTCCTACCGGCTGGTTCGGGTTCTGACATGGACATCGCCGATGGCCTCTTGCATGGATTCTATGTCGCGCTGCAGCCGACCAATATTTTTTGGTGCTTTGTCGGCTGTTTGCTTGGAACGGTGGTCGGCATCTTGCCGGGGCTGGGCCCCGCCGCGACGATCTCGCTGTTGCTGCCGCTGACCTTCAGCATGAGCCCCACCGCCGGCGTCATCATGATGGCCGGCATCTTTTACGGGGCCAAATACGGCGGCTCGACCACGTCGATCCTGCTCAACATTCCAGGCGAGTCTTCGTCCGTCGCCACCTGTCTCGACGGCTATCAGATGGCGCGCAAAGGTCGTGCCGGCGCCGCGCTCGGCATCGCCGCGATCGCCTCCTTCGTGGCCGGCACGGTCGGCATTGTCTTGCTGACTCTGATAGCGCCGCCGGTCGCCGCGTTCGCGCTGCGCTTTTCTTCGCCGGAATATTTTGCGCTGATGGTGCTCGGCCTGGCTCTGGTCGTGCTGCTCTCCGGGCCCTCGCTGGTCAAGGGATTGCTGGCGCTGCTGTTGGGACTATGGCTGACGAGCATCGGCACCGACATTTTCACCGCGCAGGCGCGCTTCATCTTCGGCCAAGCCCCGCTACTCGGCGGTATTGAGTTTATGGTGGTGGCGATCGGGGTGTTTGCCATCGCGGAGGTTTTGGCGAACATCGATGGCGGCGAGGAAAGCCAAATGCTTCCGGTTCCGCGCGGACTGCGCAATCTGCTGCCGACCTGGGAAGATCTGAAGGCCTGCCGTTTCGCCTTTCTCAACGGCTCGGTAGTAGGGTTCCTGATCGGCGTGCTGCCCGGTGCCGGCGGCACCATCGCGTCTTTCATCTCCTACGGATTGGAAAAAGCCGTCTCCAGGCATCCGGAGAAATTCGGTACCGGCGTGCCCGAAGGCGTCGCCGCGCCGGAAGGCGCCAATAACGCAGACACCGGTGGCGCGCTGGTGCCGCTGCTGACGCTCGGCATTCCCGGCGGCAGCTCGACCGCGATCCTGCTCGCCGCGCTGATCATCTGGGGGATCCGCCCCGGCCCACTGATGATGCAGGAGTCGCCCGACGTGTTCTGGGGACTGGTTGCCAGCATGTATATCGGCAACGTAATGCTGCTGGTGCTCAACCTTCCGCTTGTTCCGCTTTTCGCGCAGCTGTTGCGCCTGCCGACTTACATCCTCCACCCGTTTATTTTTGGCATTTCCATCGTCGGCGTTTACGGCGTCACCGGACGGATGTTCGACACCGCCCTGCTCGCGGGCTTCGGCCTGCTTGGCTATATCATGACCAAGCTGAAATACGCGACCGCGCCGCTGATCCTGGGTTTCGTCCTTGGCGACTCGATGGAGCGTGCGCTTCGACAATCATTGATGATGTCGCAGGGCGATCTCACCATGCTCGTGCAACGTCCGATCTCGGCCGTGATGCTGGCGCTCGCGGCGCTCGTACTGATCCTGCCCTTGCTGTCCTACTTCAATCGCACGCGCGTGCGCGCGCTTGCGGAAGGATGAGCAGGAAAATTTGCTGTCAATCAGAAGCGCAAAAACCCAAGGGAGAAATGCGATGAAAAGACGAAGCTTACTTGCCGGCGCGGCGGCACTAGCGGTCTTGGCCGCCTTTGCACCGGCGCTTGCGCAATTCACGCCGACACAGCCGATTGAACTCGTCGTGCACGGCGGGCCGGGGTCCGGCAACGATGTGATGGCGCGCCAGATGGTCACCATCATCGAACAGGAAAAGCTCGCTGCCCATGCGCGTGCAAGTCGCAAACAAGACCGGCGGCGGCAGCACCACCGCGTCAGCCTATATGGCGAGCAAAAAAGGCGATCCCCACACCATCGCCATCTTTACGGTGGTGTGGGTGGTCGATCCGCTGACGCAGGAAGCGGCGCAGACCAGGCTCAATGATCTGACCCCGATCACGCGGCTCGTAACGGAGCCCGCGCTGGCCGTTGTCAAAGCGGATTCGCCGCTACAAGACCATGGGAGATTTCCTCAAGGTGGCGAAGGACAAGCCCGGTACGCTGAAACAATCGGGCGGATCGATCACCTCGCGCGACAACATCGTGCGCCAGCTCCTGATGAAGCAGACCGGCGGCAACTGGGCCTTTATCTCCTTCCCGGGCGGCGGCGAACGCATTGCCGCGCTTTTGGGCGGCCACGTCGACCTGATGATCATGGATCCGAGCGAAGCGGGCGAGCAGGTGAAGGCGGGCAAGCTGCGGGTGATCGCGCAGATTGGCGACAGCCGCCTTGATGCCTTCAAGGACGTCGCCACGCTCACGGAACAGGGCTTCAAGATCCCCGATGTTCCCCAGACGCGCGGCATCGTCGGCCCGCCCGGGATGCCGGCGGAGGCGGTGGCCTATTACGAAGCGATGCTCGACAAGCTCCGGCAGACGGCCAGCTGGAAGAAGTTCCTCGCCGACAGCCAGCTGCAGAACGTGAATGAAAAGTCGGGGCAGACGCGGACGTTCCTCACCGCTTACGAGGAACAGCTGCGTGGCATCCTGAAGGAAGCCGGCGCGAAAGTGGTGCGGTAGCCACAATACGCTTGCGCAAAACGGCCCGCGGCGCTGTCCAATCAGAGCGCCGCGGGAACCGGCCTTGACGAACGGCCAGGCCTCGCACTAGCTGCTCTCAAGCTTGAAAATCGAATGAGATGATGTAGCGGACTGCCGCGCGCCCTCGTCATTTGACTTTGAAACAACCCAATTCGGATAGAACCGGCTTGGGCATTGCACAAGTTGGATATACATCCGACCTGTGCCTGAACCGAGGAGAGAGACATGGCTCGCATCGTGCACATCGCAATCAAGGTCGAGGACCTTGAGAAGGCGACGAAATTCTACGAGGATGTGTTTGGCATCTACCAGACCAAGACGGGCCATGCGCGCGGTCATACCTCGCGCCATATGACCGACGGCAATATCGATCTCGCGCTGATGGTCTATGACAGCGAGGATGAGCCGGAAGCCAAGCTGATCGGCAGCGGCCCAGGCATCCATCACTTCGGGGTCGAAGTGGAGGACCGCGAAGCCACCATAAAAAAAATCCAGGAAAATGGCGGCGAGATTTTCTCAGATCGCGAAGAGGGCGCGCTGAAATTCCGCGCGCCTGATGGCAACATGGCGGAGGTCGTCGGCATCGGCCGCTACAAGAAAAAGGAAAAAATCGACAACCGCATCGTTCACCTGGCGCTCAAGGTGCAGGACCTGGAAAAGGCGACGAAGTTTTACGAGAATGTCTTCGGCTTCAAGACCGTGTCTACCGACCACAGCCGCGAGCACATTTCCCGCCACCTGACCGACGGCGAGCTCGATCTTGCGCTCATGGTCTATGACAGCGAGGACGCCAAGGAAGCCAAATGGGCCGGCGCCGGACCACGCATCCATCACTGGGGCATCGAGGTGGAAGACCAGGAAGCTTTTGCCGAGAAGATCAAGAAAGCCGGCGGCGAGATCCTGTCCAAGCCCGGCGCGGGGGCGCTGAAATTCCGCGCGCCCGACGGCACGCTGGCCGAGATTGTCGCACGCGGCCGTTACGATAAATTAAAGCAGGGGCAGGCTTCCTAGAATCCGCCTTGCGGTGCACGATTGCCGGAAAGCCGAATCGCCCTGGGAACACGCCGGAATAATTAACGTTGCCGGGGTAAGGGAAGGCAAACGCGCCTTCCCGGCGATTCCAATGAAGGGATCGATGCTATGCACCGCGGCAATTTGCTTGCTCTTTCTGTGGCCTTTGCCATTTCGGTGGCGGCCGCGCCTGTGCGCGCCGCCCCGGCGGCGAGTTCTCGTTCTTTTAGGTGAATTTGAAACACCGGTTTACGTCACCGTAGCGCCGGGCCGCCCCAACCTGCTCTTTGTCGTGGAGCAGGCCGGCCGCATCATGCTGCTGCAAAATGAAGTCAAACTCGATCAGCCTTTTCTCAATATCACTGATCTTGTGCGCGGGCCGCCCGAGGGCGGAAATGAGCAGGGCTTGTTCTCGGTCGCTTTCCCGCCGGACTATCAGCAGAGCGGCCGCTTCTATGTTGCCTTCTCCAACGTCAATGGCGCCATCGAACTGAACGAATTCCGGCGCACCGTGAGCAATCCGCTGCGCGCCGAGCGCGGCACGCGCCGGATCCTCACCACGATCCCGCATCCCGGCGCGGAAAATCATTACGGCGGACAGCTGAACTTCGGTCGCGACGGCTATCTCTACTGGTCAACGGGAGACGGCGGCGCGGTCGATCCGCGCGGGGAGAGCGCGCGGCGCTTGAGCAGCCTGCTCGGCAAGATTTTGCGCATCGATCCCCTCGCTGCAAATGGCAAACCCTACAGCATTCCGCCCGACAATCCTTATGTCGGTGTGCCCGGGCGCGACGAAATCTTTGCCTACGGACTGCGCAACCCGTGGCGCTTTGCCTTTGACGGGATGCGCATCATCATCGCCGACGTCGGACAGCAGGCTCAGGAAGAGATCAATTTCCTGCGCCTCGAGGATGCCCGCGGCGCGAATTTCGGCTGGCCGCAATTTGAAGGCACCGCCCTGTTCGACCCCAACCGGCCGGGCCGCGACCCAGCCACGCCTCCCATGCACACCTATCCGCACGGCGCGGGCTGCCAAGCCGTGATCGGCGGATATGTGGTCCGCAATTCAAACCTGACGGAATTGAACGGCCGCTACATCTATGCGGACCGTTGCGTTGGCGAACTGCGCAGCTTCCGGCCCAATGTGACAACGCAGCAGGCGATCGACGACAAGGAGGCCGAGGTCTCGATTCCGCTTGTGACCAGCTTCGGCCAGGGCTTCAACGGCAAGTACTATGTCGTGCAGGGCAGCGGCGAGGTTTCCCGCCTTGCCCCGCCGTGACGCTTTGGATAAGTCTGTTACGCTCTGAAGCCCACGATAAGGTGCGCCCGGTGCGACTCGGGGAGCATTTCGCCTTCGGCTTTCACGGTGATGGTGTAAGTGCCCGCCTCGGTGATCTGCTCGGGCGCGATGTCAGCTTCCAGCTCATGCTTGGAGACGTAGCGGGTCGGCAGCTCGATGGCGTTGAAGTTGAAGATGCTGCCGAACTCCCGCTTCAGCATGACGCGATGGAAGGGCCAGATACCCTCCCCGCGCACCTTCAGCGTGATCGGGCCGGACCCTTGCGTCGCTGATTTCGGTTCGATGTCGAGATCCATCGGTATCGTCTGGTAGGCGTAGAAAGCCGGAATGGGGTTCTTGTAGCCGCTGAAGGCGATATCGATCTTCTGGCCGTCCTTCACCACCATCTTCACATTCTGCGTGCACCACATGTCCTTCAGCGGATCGCCCTCGACGATCGATAAGTCCGCCACCTTGCCGGGCTCGACGCTGCCGTAGTCCTTGTCCTTCTTGAAGGTCTTGGCGACGTTCAGCGTCGCCGCCTGGATAACCGTCATCGGCGGCACGCCAGCCTCGACGTCCATAGTCAGCGCCTCGTGCATCAGCAGCGCCGCCATGCCGCGCGGCGGATCGGAGCCTTCCTTCAGGATGCCGCCGGCTTCGACGAAGCGCCGGATGAATTCGTTGGCCTTGTCGTAGCCGATCTTCGCGCGCTCGAGCTGTTCCTTGTTGTAACGCTTGAACAGCTTGTCATAGGCATTGTAGGTCACCGCGCGCACCGCCCCGGGAAGAGCGGCCTTCGGATCGTCGAGGATTTCATCTTCGCGCGCGCGAAAGCGCTCGGCGCTCGGCGACAGCGGACGCAGCCACTTGGCGATCGTCGGCGTCCAGGCCACGCCGTGCTCCACCATGGCGTCGATGATCGGGCCGAAATTTTCCGTCTGGTAATAGGAATTGGCGATTTCCTGATCGATCAAGCCGCCGAGCCGATCGATGTGCAGCTGCTCGCGCGCACGGCGGATAGAGGATCGAGCTCGTTCCCACCGCCCAGATATGCTCGATCGCGTCGACGCCGGCCTTGGCCGAGCCGATGCAATCCATGCTGTGCGACGGTGACCGGCAGTGCCGAGGCCATGCGCCTCCTCGACCACGACTTTGACCAGATCGAGCGGCAGAAACTCGTTGAGCTTGATGATGTCGCAGCCGAGCTCCTTTTTCCGTGCGTACCGCGGCGCGCGCTTCCTCCGGCGTCGTGACGATGATGTTGCCGCGGTCGGTGCGGCCGTCCGGCGCGTCGGTCATTACGCGGGTGCCGCCGATGGCGCGGCCCGACATCCAAATGCGCGGACCGCGGATCTTGCCCAGCTCCGTCCCGCGTTTCTGCGCCAGGGTCCAGGGACCGTCCTGGAAAATCTGGATGGTGGCGCAGGTGGTGATGCCGAGATGCAGGTAAAGCTCGCCGTGGAAATCCTCGAGATGGGCGTGGCCGTCGATGAAACCCGGCAGGACCGTCAGGCCGCGCGCGTCGATGACTTCGGCCTGTTCCGGGACGGCCACCTGGCCCTGCTTCCGACCGCCTTGAACCTGCCCCCTTCGATAATGACGACCGCATTTTCAACCGGCGGCCGGCCGGTACCGTCGATCAGCGTTCCACCCTTCACCACCAGCAATTTACCGGCCATTTCTCCCGCCTTTTTTCTCGTACCGATCGTCATTTTGGGATCGTGCGCAGCACGGAGCCCGGATTCGATATGCAGACCCCAGCGCTTGGCCCTGAATTGCGTACTTTCGACAGACAGTAATGAAGGGCCGGACGGCGGGCCATCCCTTTCCCTGAGAACAATGATGTTTCCTAGACGCGGAGCGGGCACGGGCGAACGACGCGCGGATTGGCCGCCTGGCGGCCAACTTTTCCAACAGAATTGCAGCGCATTGCACATTCGCAGGTCAATTTTCGGGGCCGCGTTATTGCGCTTGGCATTTGCCGCCGAGTGTCCTAGATAACGGCTTATCCAGCCTTATTGGTGTCGGGGCGCATAGCTCAGTTGGTAGAGCAGCTGACTCTTAATCAGCGGGTCCCAGGTTCGAGCCCTGGTGCGCCCACCAATAAAACCCCAAACAGTTGATGCTGAAACACGGAGGCGGGGCGAGCTCGACCTGAATTCCTGGTAGGATCTGCAAGCTATGACACGATCCGGTTATTATTGGGGGGCCAAAAATCTCGGCAGAATGCGAGCGAAATTCTACATCCACATCGGGGTGCACAAGACGGGAACCAAGTCGATACAGTATGCCCTGTCCGACAACCGCGCCATCCTTCTGGCGCACGGCATCAATTCGCTGCCCGGCGGTCCAAACCATGGCCCTGCCTTGATGTCACTGCTCCGCGACGATCCACACCACACCCCTCGGAACATTCGGCGGCATCTCGAAACGCCAGAGAAAACCGCTTCATTCAACTCCTCGATTAGCTTCCTGATAAAAAAGGCGTTGGAGCAAAACGTTTCCGGAAAGATGGTGATCTCCGGGGAAGGGCTTTCCGACCTTTCCGCAGCCGAGATCGAGCGGCTGAAGGCGATGCTCGCCCCGTATCCCGCCAGCTACCGCATTATCGTCTATGTGCGCGATCACTATGAATACGCCAACAGCGCATTTTTGCAGCGGCTGAAAAGCGGCTCCACCTTGGATAGTCCGCGCAGGCGACTGCCCTTGCCGAAATATCGCAACAAGCTGCAGACATACATTGGCGCATTCGGCCGCGAGAATGTGGACATCCGCATTTTCGACCGTCGCCGTTTTATAGGCGGCGACCTGATCTCCGATTTCCTGGCGGCGATCGGCGAACCCCCGCGTTTGGCGGAAAGCCTGAATGTGGAGCAGGCAAACCAATCGATGTCACACGAAGCCGCCGTGATCCTTAGCGAAGCGAACGCGGCGGTTCCGGTCTTGATCAATCGTCGCGCCAACCGCGCGCGGGCATTCGGATTTCACATGTATATCGTCGGGATCAAGGGGGAGAGATTTGCGATTGATCCGCAGCAATATCTTAAACACGAGCCCGAGATCTCGGCAGACATCAAATGGCTGAACCAGATAATTGGCGAACAAGTTTTTGGCCGCGCCGATCCGAAGCCCGCTTCCGTTCCGCGCTGGGGCCAATCCACCATAAACTCAATTAAGAGCGTGTTGGCCGGCATGGCGTCCGAGCTCCAAAAGCTGGAGAAAAAACAATATCCGCCTGAAGTGCAACGCCCGCCCCTCCCCGCGGAACTCGGATGGCTGCGGGACGTCTACCAGCACGGAACTTTCGCTGTTGCGGAAGGCGGGCAGCCGATCTCCCCACAATTCGATCAAGCCGCCGTCCGAAGCCTGGGTTGTTTTCTGCACGCCGTGGCGCTCGCGATCCAGCACATGAAAGCTAACACATCGGCGCACAAGAACCGGTTCGCGATCTGGAAAAGCCCGCGCAAGGCAGAAGATCAGTATCGTGAAGTGGTGCGGCGCAATCCTGCAAATGCCGCCGCTCAGTATCGGTTAAGCCAGGCTCACCTGCTGCGGGGCCATCTGGCAGAGGCTCGCAAAACGGCGCAAGCCGCTGCGTCGCTAGCTCCCGACCGTCCACGCTTCAGGCTGTGGCTTCGCCTGGTGAATGTCGCTGGCCGCCTGATGCTCAAACCGGGCTCGCATCGATCGCCAGCATGACGCTGTCGCAAGCGTTGAAGCCACGCGGTGTTTTGCGGCGAACTATCGGCGAGCACTCCAAAGCGACAGTGCGGGCGGTCAGAAGCCCAGGGCCAGCCGGACTTTTCACGCAGCGCTCCAGCCGGTTTTGTGCATCCAACGCACAATTTGGCGTCTCTTTGTCTCAAATCCGAGACAAAAATTCATCGTTACTCAAGCGGACCACCGTACCCTCCTCTGACCCAGGAGCGAGGACCAATGCCGATGACGCGGTTGTTTTTTGATCTGATAGGACCAGCCGACCGGTCGATTGATTTTCATGGTCGATACTTTCGCGATCCCGAGGCTGCGCATGAGCATGCGCAGCTAATAAGCCTGGATTTGAACTGCACGGATTTCGAGAAGTGGCAGGATGCGGAAATCCAAGTCAGGGACGCTGCTGGGAGCAGACTGTTCTCTGTCCCAATAATTGAAGTCGCTGAGCTCCGCGCCGCTGCCTAGCCAATCCAGCCTCCCCCCGTGGGACGGATCGCTGCATTCATGGCGTCCGTCCTGACGCCTCACGTCCGCTATAAATCAGGCTTTCAAACGTTTCGGTGGACCGGCCTCTGCTTTGGGGCCATCAGGGCCAAAATGCAGGCAGTTTTGCAAACTCTGCGGCATTCGTAGCCATTCAACGGGTGCACCCCACGCACTGCCCATTGTCGGCCTTTTAACCTTAGGTATAATGATAGCGTCGAAATATCGGCAAAAACAAAAGATGGAGGAAACCGTGAACAAGACAATACTCGCCCTCGCCGCAGTTGCCTTCGTAACAACTGTAGCGATCGGGCCTGCGCTCGCGGACAAGGTTACTGCCTGGGATGGCCGCGAAAAAATTACGGTCGGCGGCAAGAAATATGAGGTTTCGGGCAAGCGCACGAAAGTCACGATCAAAGGGGCAGCGGGCACTCGGGAAATGCTGAAAGTCGGAATGGATTGCAAAGTTTCCGGACCAGCTGGCGGCGAAGCTACTGCGATTTCCTGCTAGCACTGGCCAAAAGACGCGAAGCCGATTTGGCCGGCTTCGCGTCCCCGGCTTACCCCATTGCCACGCTCATTGGGCTCCGCGATCTTGGACGCCTTGGCCGCACGGGCGGGTTTTCGATCCTGTCAGGACTTGAGTTTGCCGGTTCCGGTTACCCGCGAGTAAGGCTTTTCACTCCATACTCGCGAGTATCGCAAAGGGCGGACCATGGCGAAGCAGCCCATAATTCAGCAAAAGAATGTTTGCGTCTACGTGCTGGGGAGCCGGCGCAACGATGATCGCCGGACCTATGTCGGCTGGACCACCGATTTGGAAAAGCGTCTTCGGCGGCACAATTCCGGATCCGGCGCCAAATCGACCCGGGGAAGACAATGGCGTCTGCTCTATTCCGAGAACTGCACGACCCGCAATGAAGCCATGAGTCTCGAATGGCATATCAAGCGCGACAGGAAGTTTCGCGCGTTATTGCGCGCCGCGATTGACCTTGATGGGGCGCCCCCGTTCCAAGAGCATCCTGCCAGCACCGGGGGGATATCAAAGATAAACGCGCCGCACTCGCAAGAGTAACGGCGCGTTCAGAGCTGGACGGAAGGGGCGAATCCGGCCAGTAAATCTATTGTCCGGGCAGCGGCTGCACCGGCGCGCCCGGGCCGATCTTCTGCAGATTGCCGGTGATGACCTGGTCGCCCTCCGCAGACGCCGCTCGCGCACCACGACGAGGTCGCCCTCGGTCGGCGCCGAGCGAGACGAGGCGCTGCTCGGCCTTGTTGTCCTTGCCGACGACATAGACGATATTTGCCGAGCTGGCTCGAGCCGAGGCGGCCTGCGGCACCATCAGCGCGTCGGGCTGCTCCGGATGTGCAGCCGGACGCGGACATACTGGCCGGGCAGCAGCGTCGAGATCGCGCATTGTCGATCGTCGCGCGCGCGACGATCGTGCCGGTCGAGCGGTCGACCGCATTGTCGAGGAAGGTCAGCTCGCCGTTGTGCGCGCGGTTGCGTCTCGCCGGGCAGCAGCACCTCGGCCTCGACCTTGCCCGCGGCGCGCGCCTTCTGGATCTCGGCAAGATCCGTCTCGCTCGGATTGAAGGTGACATAGATCGGGTCGAGCTGCACCAGCGTGTTGAGCGGCGTGCCGGCGGCGCTGATCAGCGTGCCGACCGGCGCCTGGTTGCGGCCGAGCCGGCCGGCGAAGGGCGCGCGGATCTCCGTGTAGCTCGAGATTGAGCTCGGCCGTGCGCACCGCCGCCTCGGTCATCGCCAGCGCCGCCTCGGCCTGGCGCGACGGCGCTGGTGCGCTGGTCGAAGGTGTCCTTGGCGAGATAGCCGCTCTTGGCGAGCTCGTTGCCGCGGTCGAGATTGCGCGCGCGCATAGTCGAGCGCGGCCTCGTCGCGCTGCACCTGCGCCTTGGCCTGGTCGAGCGCGGCCTGATAGTCGCGCGGATCGATCCTGTAGAGAAGGTCGCCCTGCCTTGACATCGGTGCCGTCGGGCGACGTGCTGCTCCTGGAGATAGCCCGACGACCTTGGCCTGCAGCGTGACGTTGCGGATCGCCTCGGTGCGCGCCGAATACTCGAGATAGATCGGGATCGTCTTCTTGACGATCGTCGGCCACCGGCACCGGCATGGCCGTGCGGTCGGCGGCGGCTGGCGTTGCCGCGCCCGCCGTGTCGCCGATCAGCCGCACTGCGTCATGGCGAGGAATGACGACGGCCGGCGACGACCGCGGCGATCGCGACGGTGGCTGCCAAGACCGATTTTCCAACTGCGCATGACGCAATTCTCCAATCCTATTCCGCCGGCTGCACGGCTTGCTCCGCCGATGGCGCCGGGATCGGGACGGCGCCGCTCGATACGGCGCTCCCGCCAGTTCTCGATCACGGCGTAGAAGACCGGCACGAAGATCAGCGTCAGCATCGGTGGCGGCCAGCATGCCGCCGAACACGGTGGTGCCGATCGACTGCCGGCTCGCCGCGCCGGCGCCGGTCGCGATCATCAGCGGCACGACGCCGAGGATGAAGGCGAAGGCGGTCATCAGGATCGGCCGCAGCCGCAGCCGCGCCGGCTTCCATCGCGGCCTCGACGATCTCGAGGCCTTCCTCGCGCCGCCGCTTGGCGAACTCGACGATCAGGATCGCGTTCTTGGCCGCAAGGCCGATCAGCATCACGAAGCCGATCTGCGAATAGACGTCGATCTGCATGCCGCGCAGCCACAGCGCCAGCAGCGCGCCGAACAGCGCGAGCGGCACCGCGAGCAGCACCATGAACGGCATCGACCAGCTCTCGTACTGGGCGGCCAGGATCAGGAAGCACGAAGACGATGGCGAGGCCGAAGACGACGGTGCGCGATCGATCCCGCCTTGAGCTCCTGGATAGGTGATGCCGGTCCATTCGAAGCTGAAGTCGCGCGGCAGCGCCGTCGCGGCCGCGCGTTCCATCGCCGCGACCGCCTGGCCGGAGCTGTAGCCCGGCGCGGCGCGCGCCGTTGATCAGCGCCGACGGCGTAGTTGTTGTAGTGCGGCACGGTCTCCGGGCCGACGATCGGCTTGCAGCGTGCCGAGCGTGCTCAGCGGCACCATGCCGCCGGCGGTGTTGCGCACATAGAGGCGCGAGATGTCGGTGGCCGAGGCGCGCGCGTCCTTGTCGGCCTGCATGCGTGACGCGGAAGGTGCGGCCGAACAGGTTGAAGTCGTTGACGTAGAGCGAGCCGAGATAGATCTGCAGCGTGTTGAACACGTCCGGCAGGTTGAGGCCGAGCAGCTTCGCCTTGTTGCGGTCGAGGTCGTAGTTGAACTGCGGCGTCGAGGTGCTGAACGTGCGTGAACAGCTGCTGCGGCGTTGATCTCCGGCTGCTTGCGCGCCTCGGCGATCACCGCCTGCGTCGCCTCGTTCAGCGCCGCGCTGCCGCGGCCGGTCAGATCCTCGACCTGGAACTCGAAGCCGCCGGTCGCGCCGAGGCCCGGGATCGACGGCGGGTCGAAGCTCAGCACGATGGCGTCGGGGATGCTGCAGCAGCTTCGGCCGCACCGTCGTCGACGATGCTCGGACGCGCTCTGCGTCCGGGCCGCGCTCGTCCCATGGCTTCAGGATGGCGAACTCGACCGCCGGAGTTCGACTGGGCGGCGTTGGTCAGGAAGTTGAAGCCGCTGATCGAGCCGACGATCTCGACGCCGGGCGTGTCGCTGCAGGATGTCGCGCACCTGCTTCGCCACCGCGTCGGTGCGCTCGCAGCGAGGCGCCGTCGGGCAGCTGGATGACGACGAAGAAATAGCCCTGGTCCTCGACCGGCAGGAAGGTCGAGGGGATGCGCTGCGAGACGCAGTAGGTGCGCGCCGAGCGCCGACGACGAACAGCGCCGAGCATCGCCCAGCGCAAGCGGATCAGCGTGCGGACGCTGCCGGCATAGGCGTGCGACAGCCAGTCGAAGCCGGTGTTGAACCAGCGGAACGGCAGGAAATGTCGGCTCGCCGCGGTGGCGCAGGAACGCGGCGCTGAGCGCCGGGCTGAGCGTCAGCGAATTGAAGGCCGAGATGCCGACCGAGATCGCGACCGTCAGCGCGAACTGGTTGTAGAGACGGCCGGCGACGCCGGGAATGAAGGCGACCGGAATGAACACCGCCATCAGCACCGCGGTGGTGGCGATGATCGGGCCGGTCACCTCCGTCATCGCCTTGCGCGCCGCGGCGAGCGGCTTCAGGCCGGCTTCCAGCTGGCGCTCGACATTCTCGACCACGACGATGGCGTCGTCGACCACGAGGCCGATCGCCAGCACCATGCCGAGCAGGCTCAGCATGTTGAGCGAGAAGCCGAGCAGATACATGACCGACGAGCGTCGCGATCAGCGACACCGGGATGGCGATCGATCGGGATGAGCGTGGTGCGCCAGCTCTGCAGGAAGATGAAGACGACGAGCGACGACGAGGACCAGCGCCTCGACCGAGCGTCGATCACCACGTCGTGCATCGCGGCCGAGACGAAGCGCGTCGTGTCGTAGTGCATGGCGTAGGCGATGCCCTTGGGGAAACGCTTCGACAGCTCCTCCATCTTGTCCTTGACGCTGGCTGCTGCAGGTCGAGCGCGTTGGAGCCCGGCATCTGGAAGACGGCGAGCACGACCGTCGGATCGCTCGCCGAAGAAGCGCCGACGAAGCGTATTGCAGCGCGCCGAGCTCGATGCGCGCGACGTCGCGCAGCCGCACGACCGAGCCGGTCGCCGGATCGGCGCGCACGACGATGTCGCCGAACTGCGGCGGGATCGCTCAGCCGGCCGACGGCGTTGACCTGCATCTCGAAGGCGGTGCCGTCGGGCGCCGGCGACTGGCCGATCTTGCCGGCCGCGACCTGGACGTTCTGCTCGGCGATCGCGTTCTGCACGTCGACCGCGGTGATGCCGAGATTGGCGAGCTTGTCGGGATCGAGCCAGATGCGCATCGAATAGCGCCGCTCGCCGAAGATCTGCACGTCGCCGACGCCGGGCAGGCGCTTGAGCGGATCGAGCACCTGCAGATAGGCGTAGTTGCTGAGCGCGACCGGATCGACCGAGCCGTCCGGCGAGGTCGAGATTGACGATCAGCACGAAGTTCGGGTTCTGCTTCTTGATCGTCACGCCGGCCTGATTGACGATGCGCGGGCAGCGACGGACGCCGCCTGCGAGACGCGGTTCTGCACGTCGACCGCGGCGATGCTCGAGCGGATAGCCGACGTCGAAGGTGACGGTGATGTTCGACGAGCCGTCATTGGAGCTCGACGACGACATGTAGGTCATGCCCGGCACGCCGTTGATCTGCTGCTCGAGCGGCGTCGTCACCGTGTCGGCGACGACCTGCGCGCTGGCGCCCGGATAGTTGGCGCTGACCACGACCTGCGGCGGCGTGATGTCGGGAAACTGCGAGACCGGCAGCAGGAAATAGCAGATGCGCGCCGGCCAGCACCATGATGACGGCGATGGCCGAGGCGAAGATCGGGCGCTGGATGAAGAAGCTCGACCATGGCTCGCGGCGCCCGCAGAACTCGGCGCGCGTCACACTTGCCCGACACCGAACCGCGCCGCCGGCCGCGGTTGCCGGCCATCGCGGCTGGTAAGTCGCGCCCGCAGCTGGCCGGAGCGCCTGCGACGTCGACAGCGGCCGGCCCAGCATGACGGCGCAGCGCCAGCGGGATCGACTCGGTCAGCTCGCATGACCGCGTGAGATCGAGCGGATCATTGAGCAAGTCGTGGATGGCGGTTCGGCAGATGCTTGGCATCGCATGGCGCCCTTTCAAAACAAGCACTTAAGTCCGAATTCGGTCGTTGACAAACGGCAGCAGAGGTGTTACTAGTAAGTAACACTGTAATGTGACAGACCGGTAACACCCCGTCAAGGCGCCTCGAGAATTTTTTGCGGCGCAGACGAGAGGAAAGGCCCATGCGAGGACAATGCTTCGGCCTGACCCGGTCGAAGCCGCGCGAGCGGATCATCAGCACGGCGCGGGACCTCTTCCGCAAGCACGGCCTTCGCGGCGTCGGCGTCGACGCGATCGCCGAGGCCGCCGGCACCAACAAGATGACGCTCTACCGGCACTTCGGCTCGAAGGACGAGCTGATCGTGGAATGCCTGCGCGACGTCGCGCCGCGAGCGTCGAAGGATATGGGCCGGATTCGAAGCCGCCCATCCCGGCGATCCGATGGCGCAGCTGCATGCCTGGGTCCGCTTCGGCGCCGAATGCATGAACACCAACGACGGCCGCGGCTGCGACATGGCCAATGCGGCCGTCGAACTGGCCGAGAGCGACCATCCGGCGCGGCGCGTCATCGAGGAATTCAAGACGGCAAGCAGCGCGACCGCCTGGCGGAGCTCTGCCCGCGACGCCGGCGTCACCGAAGCCGGACCTGCTCGCCGACACGTTATCGTCCTCTTGCTGGAAGGCGCCCGTGTCAGCCGTCAGAGCGTCGGCGCCGAGGGGCCCTGCGCGCGGTTCATTACCAGCGCGGAAGCGGTGATCGCATCCTTTCTCCACAAAAGCGGCGACGGTAAACCTGCGCGGGCAACGAAGCCGGCCACGCAGACGGCGAAGGCGCCCTGGGTGCAGGCGTAATTTGCCGGATCGCTAATGCCAGCCGCCTCTCGCCATGATCGCCGCGCAGAGCAAGATCACGACGACCCCGATCAACTCAAAGTGAATAATTTTGCGGACAAGGTTGAGCTTCCCCGGAGTGGGCGACGGCGCCTGCCCGGCCTTCACGGCCTTGCGCCATGACAGGAATTCGATGGTGGGCGCGGCGGACAACGCCGCCACAATGAGAAAGATGGACAGCTTGGTGAGGAAGGCGACGTTCGAAAAATAATAGCTCGCGCCCTTCTCGAAATAGAACACCCGCAACAGTCCAACCACGAGTAAGGCCACCGCTGATGCGCCCAGCACCGCATCCGCAACCAGCAACCGGATCGCGCCCGGCGGAGTGACCTCCTGCCGGATCAGCACGAACTCAACGGCAAGGGCTGCCACCAGTGTGAAGGCTGTCACATGATGCAGGAAGGCAAAAAAGGTAGACATGGTGGAACCCTTTGACGCCAGCACCCGTTCCTCAAAGTAGCCCCACTGTCACCTCGAGCGCCAGGCTGTCGCCGGTCGCGCGATCTAAGTTTGGGGAAGGTAAGATGGTCCCGCGCCTATCTACCGAGCTGCGTAGCGCTGCTTTCATTACCGCATGTTGCACCGCCATATTAGTTTGCGGCTCCACCGCAGCGGCGGAAAGTGGAATTGCTTCGGTTTATGCCTATTCCGGCAGCAAGACCGCGAGCGGGGAACGCGCAAGCCCCGGCGGGCTAACCGCAGCGCATCGCACATTGCCGTTCGGATCAACGGTCCGCGTCACCAACAAACGCAATGGCCATAGCGTCATCGTCCGGATCAATGATCGCGGCCCCTTCGTGCGCGGCCGCGTGATCGACGTGACACCTGCCGCTGCGCGCGCCTTGGGATTCTCCGGGCTCGCGCCGGTGACGCTGGAAAGCAGTTCCGGCATCGCAAGCCGGGTTGCAGGCGTCTCCAGCTTCGGTTCGGGCGGCGGCGCTGCAAGTTTCGCAAGTTCGAAACCTGACCGCGCCAGAATTCTCGCAAAAGACTAAGCCGGGCCAATTTGCAAGGGGGCCAGCAAAGCCCCGTACGACCGCGACGTCCCCTACAGCTGCCACGCCCGCAGATGCCGCACCGTTATCGCCGCCGCCTCCGCCGGCGTGCGGATGCCGACATGCTGGAACTCAGTTTTCAGCTCGTCAAAGAACAGATCGATGACGTGCCGCGGTCCGTCTGCTCCCAAGGCCCCCACCGCATACAGATACGGCCGGCCGGCGAAGGTGCATTTGGCGCCAAGCGCCAGCGCGCGCACGATATCGAGGCCGCTGCGAATGCCGCTGTCGATCATCACCGTCGCGCGCGAGCCGACGGCGGAGACGATCGCGGGCAAGATATCGATGGTCGCCGGCGCGCCGTCGAAGTGCCGGCCGCCGTGGTTCGACACGATGAGGCCATCGGCCCCCAGCGCAACCAGACGCTCGGCGTCGGCCGGGTGCAGCACGCCCTTCACCACAAAGGGTTTCTTCCAGCGGTCGCGCAGCCGGGCCAGTTCGTCGAAGGTGTGGCTGCCGGTCGAGTTGACCCGCATCAGCTCGCCGGTGTTGTCGCGCGTGGCATAGCCTTCGATGTAAGGCACGAGGTTTTCCGTGCGCGGCTGGCCTTGTTGCAGGAAGCTCATCGCCCAGAGCGGCGCCGCCGCGATCTGCATGAAGGTCATCGGACCGATGCGGAACGGCACCTTCACGCCCCAGCGGATGTCGCGCGGGCGTTTGCTTTTGCCGGCGCTGTCGATGGTCGGCACCAGCACCTGCGCGCCGGCCGCTTCCGCGCGCCGCACCAGGTCATAGGTGATGAAGTGGTCGTTGCCGACGAAGCGATAGAGCTGGAACCAGAACACATCCGGCGCGATCTTCGCGATTTCCTCGATCGAGGCGCTGGCCGGGGTCGCCAGGATGTAGGGAATGTTGCGGCGCTGTGCTTCGCGCGCCAGCATCTGCTCGGCCTTCGGCCACATCAGGCTGCCGGAACCCATGGGCGAGATGCCGAAAGGAGCGGCATATTTGCGGCCGAACAATTCCACCTCGGTGGAAACGCCTTTGGTCTCCACGCAATAACGCGGTAAAATCTCAACAGCGGCCAAAGCCTCGGCGTTGCGCTGGCGGCAGACTTCGTCGTTGGCCGCGCCGTCCACGAAATCGAAGGCGAAGCGGGGAACGCGCCAGCGGGCGCGCCGGCGCAGCAACTCGATGGTCGGAAAGCGCTTGCGCAAGCCCGCGATTTTTGCGCCCTCCTGCTTTGGCTTATTCTCCGTCGCCGGAACCCCATCCACCGGCCCTGTTCTTTGATCCATCGTACTTTCCGTCCCCTCGGCAATCTACGAGCGCGGATGTCATGTTTTTATACTGCTTTGCGCCCCGCCTTGCGTAACATAAGCTGCATAAAAAGCCGATGGGAGGACTTCAGATGAATACTGCCAATGAAGCGGTGGCGCCGGTGGCAGACGCGAATCGCGACCCGGAGATTATTGCGCTGCGCACGCAGCTGGCATCGAAGGGGCACACCAAGCACCTCCTCGCCAAGACCGACATGATGACGATGCACATCCATTGCTACGCGCCAAAAGGCGGCGAAAATGGTCTGCACGCCCATGTGAAAGAAGACCACGTCTTCGTCTGCCTGCAGGGCGAAGCGGTGTTCCGCGGCGTGAACGGGGAGCTCCCTGCCCTCAAGAAGCACCAGGCCGTCTTCATTCCGCGCGGATGCTACTATTCCTTCTCCAACGAGACGGAAGAGCCTTGCATCCTGCTTCGTTTCGGCGCGAGCCCCGATGGCTATGGCAGCGCCAGGCTCGATCCGCAGGGAAATCCCATCGCGGGACGCGCGCATAAGGAAGGCGCGGCCGCACCGGTGCTGATCGAAGGCGCATTCTTCGAATAAAAACGCAATCTAAGGGGAGGCTTCGCCATGGCAACAACGTTCACACGATGGACGGCGTGCGCCGGCGGCGCGCTCTTGCTTCTGCTCAACTGGTTTGTGTTGCCCTCGCGCGCCGAGGACGCGGACACCTTTTACCGCGGCAAAACCATCGAACTCTATGTCGGCTTTTTTATCGGCGCGGGATATGACCAGCGCGGCCGCTTGCTGGCGCGCTATATGGGGCGATACATCCCCGGCAATCCGAGCATCGTGGTCAAGAATATGGAAGGCGCCGGAAGCCTGAAGCTCGGCAACTGGCTGAAAAACACGGCGCCGCGCGACGGCACCGTGTTCGGCATGATCGCCCGCGGCGCCGGATTCGATTCCCTGTTCGGCAATCAGGCCGCGGCCTTTGCCGGGCCCGAGTTCAACTGGATCGGAACGCCGAGCAGCGAGACCAATATCTGCGCGGTGGTGGCGTCGAGCGGCGTCAGCCGCATCGAGGATACTTTCAGCCAGCGCGTGATCGTCGGCGCGGTCAGCGGCGGCGACAGCGGCGAACTGCCGGCCATCATGAATGCGGTGTTCGGCTCCAAGTTCGACATCGTGTCCGGCTACAAGGTGAGCGGCGACGTTTCGCTGGCGATCGAACGGGGCGAAGTCCAGGGCCGCTGCGGCTGGTCATGGTCCAGCATCAAGAACACGCATCAGGCCTGGGTCGACGACAAGCGACTCAATCTTTTGCTGCAATTCGGCTTTAAGAAGCATCCGCAACTGCCGCATGTGCCGCTCGTGCTCGACATCGCCAAGGATGAGAGACAACAACAGGTGCTCAAGCTCATCATCGCGCGCCAGCTGTTCGGCTGGCCGTTCGTCGCGCCGCCGGGCGTTCCGGCCGACAAGGTCGCGGTATTGCGCAAGGCTTTCATGCAAACGATGGAAGACAAGGAATTCATCGCAGACGCCGCGAAGCAGAAGATCGAGGTCGAGCCGATTTCGGGCGAGGAATTGCAGCGTCTTATCGTCGAGCTCCATGCCACGTCGCCGGATCTGGTGAACGAGGCGAAGAGGCTGTCGGGCGCAAAATAGAGCGCGCGGCCCGCTCTCTGTCTGGCGCCGGGAACCCGCTCAATTAAGCCAGCGTTGCCATTAGGCAGAGCGATGCCGTGATTGACCGCGCGCTCGACTGGCACCAGGAATAGGAAAGCGAGGTCGGCTATGCCCCACATCCGAACCGACAATCAGCCCGTAACTCAGATCACGGTCATCGAGCCCGAGCCGGGCAAGCAGGCCGAGGCGCTGTCGCTGATGACTGAGCGCGCCCGCTTCATGGCGCGCCAGCCCGGATTCATCTCCATCAGCCTGCATCGCAGCCTCGATGGCCGGCGCATCGTCAACTACATCCAATGGCAGAGTCGCGAGCTGTTGCAGCGCGGCTCATCAGTCGCCGGAATTCCGCAAGGAGTGGGGACATTTCGATCAGCTGACGGACGAGATCGATCCGCATCTGTACGAAGTAACCCTCGTCATGGACGGCGGCCGGTAAGTAAACCATCGCATTGTCACCGTGTTCGGCAGCGCCCAAACTCCAGATGATACCGTGCTACCGCTTTCCCTGCTGAAGAGTGCGGACTGGAATGAGCTTTCGCGTGCGTGCATCGAACCCATCACGGAGGGAATGAGCGGCGCATTTGTCTTTCGAGTCATTGAATACGATTTGCCCGTACGCTATCTGAAGATTGCGCAAGACGAGGCCATAGCGCCATTACGGCGCGAGATCGTCCGCACCCGATGGCTCGCGGAACAGGGCGTGCGTGTCGCATCGATCCTGCGCGTTCAAGACCGGCCTGGCCAAGTTGCGATGCTCACGCAGGCAGTGCCTGGATCGCCGGCCGAGGCAAGCACGCTTCCGGCTGCCCGTCTGATCGATATTCTGGCCCGCGGGCTGGCAGCTCTGCACAAACTGCGGGCCGCGGACTGTCCATTTGACGAAAGCCTCGGGGTACGGCTCGTCGCGCGCTGCCGAAGCGGTCGCTTCCGGTGAAGTGGACTCCGCGGCTTTTGCGCCGCGCAACGCCGGAACTGCGCCCGAGGTCTTGCTGGCGCGGCTCGCAGCAAATCCACCAGAGCAAGACCTCGTCGTCGTCCACGGCGATGCAACGCTCACAAATCTCATCGTCGATGCTGAAGGACATTTAGGCTTTGTCGACTGCGGCAGCACCGGCAGCGGCGACCGCTATATCGATCTCGCGGTGCTGGCCGACGAGATCGAAGAATATCACGGCGCAGAGGCGGCGGCGCATTTTGTCCGAGTTTATGGATTGCCCAGCTGGGACGGCGCGAAGGCGCTTTACTTCTCCGATCTTTATGAATTGTTTTGATCCTGTTCGGCTTTGGCATCTGCATCCCGCAACCAGGCCAGCACACCGCGCCCGGCCGCCGCGCCGGTGGAGAAACATGCCTGCAGGAGGTAGCCGCCGGTCGGCGCTTCCCAGTCCAGCATTTCGCCGGCGACAAAGATGCCGGAACGCCGCCGCAACATGAAGTTTTTGTCGATCTCGTCGAAAGAGATGCCCCCCGCGGTGGAAATCGCCCCTTCCAGCGGCGCGGTTGCGACAAGACGAACGGGCACGGCGTTGATCAATTCGGCCAGCGCGGTCGCGCTCATGGCGCTGAGCTTTTGCGAGGCCGACGCCGCGGCCTCATGCATCAGTCCGATCGCCACGGGCGACAGCTTCGCCGCCTTGCGCAGCACATTGGACAGGGACTGTTTGCCGCGCGGGCCTTCCAGCCGTCGCTGCAACTCGGTGCCCGACATATCGGGCCGCAGCGCAATGGTGAGAACCGCCTCGCCGCTCGCTGCAATCTCCTCGCGCAGCGGCCTCGAGAGCGCATAAATGCCGCCGCCTTCCAGTCCATCGCGGGTAATGAGCGCTTCGCCGCGCACTGTCTTGCCGCCGAAGGTGAGCGCGATGCGTTTGAGCGGCTGGCCCTCGAATCGGTCGCGGAAAATCTCGGACCAGTTGACGATAAAGCCGCAATTGGCCGGGCGCAGCGGCGCGATCGCAATGCCGGATTTTTCCAGGGTTGGCACCCAGCCGCCGTCGGAGCCGAGCTTCGGCCAGCTGGCGCCGCCTAGCGTCAGCACCACCGCATCTGCCTGGACGGTTACCGGCCCCGAAGGCCCCTCTAGTATAATGGCACCGCCTTGGTCCCAATCGACCCATCGGTGGCGCAAGCGGAAGCGCACACCCGACCGCTCGAGCCGCTGCACCCAGGCGCGCAACAGCGGCGAGGTCTTGAGCGACCTCGGAAACACCCGCCCGCTCGTGCCCACGAAGGTCGCCTGCCCGAGCTTTTCCGACCATTGGCGCAAGGCCGCAGGCGGAAAGGCCTCGAATCGCCAGGCGCAAGCGCGGCGCCGCTGCCCCGTAGCGCGCGAGAAACTGCTCGAAATCCTCGCTATGAGTGAGGTTCAACCCGCCACGCCCGGCCAACAGGAATTTCCGCCCCACCGACGGCGTCGCCTCGTAGACCGTGACTTCCGCGCCGGAGCCGGCCACGGTCTCCGCCGCCATCAGCCCGGCGGGGCCGGCGCCGATGACCGCGATACGCCGGGGCGAGATCAATAACCCCTTCGCCTTACCTTTTTCGCAGCTTTGCGCGCGGCGTAGCGTGCGTCGCGGGCGGCTTTCTGCTCGGCCTGCAACGCGTCCTCACGTTCCACCTCTTGCGCTGCAGCGAGTGCTTCCGACTGACGTTTCTGCTGTTCCACAAGCTTGGCGGCTTCGGCGGCTTGGGCCATTTCCTTTGCCTTTTCAGCCGCGCGGAGCTTTTTAGCCTGCTCGCGCTCCGCGGCGCGGTGCTTGCGCGCCTCGATCACCGCCACCCGGGCCGCCTGCTTCTCGCCAGCAGCCGGATCGGCCGCTGCGGCGCGGTGCTTTTCCAGGGCCGCTTTCCTCGCAGCGGCCGCTGCCTGTTGACGGTCTCTAAAATCGGGGTCCTTGTAGCCGGCCATCTGATCTCCAAGCAGGAGTTGCGCGGGGGCGGCACTGCGTGCCGGCCAGCGCTCAATGCCGGGATTTTCTGGCATTTGGAAGCAAAATCGTCTGAATCAAGAGCCGTGGCGCAAGAAAGCTGCATCAGGCCGTTACTCAGCCGATCAATTCTTGCGCGGCCAGGGCTGCATAGCGAAGCCCGTTTCTCAAAATGGCCGCACTCTCGCCCTCAAAGCGCTCAGGCAACTGCCTACCCGCGCACCTGTAGGGAAATAAAAGGGGAGTGTGAATATGATCGTGCGCCTCGGCGCTGCGATGTGCAGCGCCTTTTTTGTTGTGTGCTCATCCGCCGCGATGGCGGAATCGGGAATTGCCTCGGTCTACGCTTACGCAGGCGAAAAGACCGCAAATGGAGAGACCGCCAAGCCGGCTGGGCTGACCGCGGCGCATAAGACGCTGCCGTTCGGCACCAAGGTGCGTGTGACCAACAAGCGCAATGGCAAGAGTGTTGTGGTGCGGATCAATGACCGCGGGCCGTTTATTCGCGGGCGCATCATTGATCTGACGCCGGCGGGCGCGCGGGCTCTCGGATTTAACGGCCTCGCGCCGGTGAGTGTGGAAAGCGCTGGCTAGAACCAAGCAGCGGCGCACGTGGACTCACCGCCTGCGCCGTTTCTGCTTCAAGCCGCAATCTTGGGCGCAGCCGTATCGTTCCCGGTGCGACTTGAGCTCCAGTTGGTGCTGTCATCGGTATTCCTGATTCGGACGAGATGCAGGAGCGCCGAATGACGCTGCCTGCCGCCTCACCTAAAGCTCCGGAACGTCACGGAGTATCTAAGCTCCTTCAGCGCAGGGATGCTGTGTTCCCAACCGTGGCGGGCGGCGCCCGAGAGCAGATAGGCCGAGCGCGGCTGCGCGGTGAAGGATTTACGCTCCCATGTTGAGCCGGCCTTCCGGCGCAGCCGGAACAGGCAAGGCGCCAGTAACGAGACGCCGATCACCTGGTCGAATTGCGGCCGGTCCTTGTGCCAGCCGATCCCGGCGCCCCGCGCATATTCCGTGACCAGCACCTGCTGCAACCGCTCCGGCTCAATGCCGGCGAAGGCAGCCGCCTGCTCGCGCAACAAAAGCAGCGGCGCCGGAATCTCCTCGGCCGGCTCCAGCTTGTGCGCGCCCCAGTCGTAGCGGAAGCCGAAGAAGATCACCCTGCGGTTACCCTTCAGCCCGCCGACGAATTCGAAAGGCTTGAGCGGCAGCGCCGCTATAAAATGGGTGAGCCGGTTCTCTTCCGTATGCGTGATGATCTCTTCGGCATAGGCCATGCCGTCCGGAAGCTCCGGGCTCTCACCAAACAGGCTTGGCTGCGCAGAATTCACGGCAGGCCAACGCCACCATCTCCGATTGGTTTCGAATGAGCCTCTCCCGGGCCTTGAAATAACCGCTGTCGAGGTCTATATAAATTCTAGAGCACTTCGCCTTTGCCACGGATGTACTGGGAAGTCGGGAAGCTTTAGCGAAAAGAAGAATTGAGCGGCCTCAAGGCTCAACGATCGGTCTTTGTTTTTCTGGAACTTTGGTTTTATTGAAACAGCCCTGCCGGAGATGGCGGGGTTTCGTGTTTTTTGGGGGTCGGTTCGCCCGTCCCCGCGCCACGGTGTCGTCAGCATCGATTTGACGATCTGCATTGCACACAAACCGCTTGCCCTCGGCGAAGGCCCTTTCGCGCTCCGCGTCTAGCCCGGTGGATTGCGGAAATCGCTTGTATACGTCAGTTGCCTCTGCAGCCCGTATGTCGGATGATCCGGACAGCTATGGGGGGCTTCATGCGCAGAATATTGTTGGTGGCCGTTTGTGCCGTGAGCTTGAGCAGTCCTGCGGCGATAGCGCAGGAATTCCAGGTGCAGCTTTCACCCAAGGATCCGAAATACAACTCGCCAGCGTGCCTCAGCATGCGCGAGAAGGCGAAGAACTATAAGAACGGCCTCCTCGACCAAAGCCCAGAGGCTTACATATTTGCCGGCGTGATGCCGGGCGGAACAGTGGGTTTTCTAGCGCTGCAACACCGGAAGGACGAAATCTTCCGGCGGAACGTCGAGCAGGCTTGCATGAGCAACCCGCCCGACAGGTCTTATCTGGACCAGCCGCTGGGAAAATAGGCAGCCTGGCTTGCATCAAGCGCCGCGGGCGTACCGCTGTCGCGGCCGACCATGCCATCTGCTCATGATGTTCACTTTCATTTGAGTCGCATACCGGACAAATTGTGCCGATGATGCGGGATGCTCATAGACCCCCATAAGCCCGCCGCCTACCTCGTCGAAGCCGAAAAATGCGAGGCGGAGGCGCAGCGCGCCACACGCGCCGAGGTCCGGGCCGCTTATGGCGCGCTCGCCGAGCGATGGCGCACGCTCGCCCGGCAGGCGAGCGAGCTCAGGGCCGCCGAATAATCTGTCTGGTTCCGCTAGGCGGCCGCTGCAAAGAGGCGCGGCGCATGTCCCTTGCCAACTGAAT
Organism: uncultured Alphaproteobacteria bacterium; assembly: GCA_963731585.1. Classification (GTDB taxonomy): domain Bacteria; phylum Pseudomonadota; class Alphaproteobacteria; order Rhizobiales; family Xanthobacteraceae; genus CANKHA01. The sequence goes on along the minus strand of CAVSWC010000013.1, from coordinate 407,471 downwards.
TTTACGCGGTCTGGAGCGCAAAGTCCTGCGCTTTGTGCGATGCCCAACAGACCGGGCCAAGGCCGGCGTCCTATAACTCGGTCCTCGCGGACGCGAGAAATGGGCTGTTGGTGACTGAGAGAGACGCCGATGTGCTCCCGCCTGCTGCTGAGGAGCGCTCGTGCACCAAAATTCCAGATCAGCCAACCGCTTCCTGCAATCGCTTTCACCCTCGGATTACGAACTGTTTGCGCCGCATCTGCGCAGCGTCGAACTCAGGCATGCGGCGGTGCTTTTTGAAACCGGCGGCGAGATCGACCGCATCTATTTTCCCTTGAATGGTGCCATTTCGCTGGTCGTGCCGCTTGGCGGTGGGGAAATCGTCGAAGCCGGAATGATCGGACGCGACGGCGTCGTCGGGACGCCCGCCGCCCTCGACAGCGCAACAGCGATCAATCAGGCCGTGGTCCAGGTCGCCGGCCAGGCCTCCGTCGTCGGAGTGGCGGCGATACAATCGGCCGCGCGGCAAAGCGCGTCTCTTCGCGCCGTCTTATATCAATACGACCAGCTGCTCCTGGTGCAGGCGCAACAATCGGCAGCCTGCAATGCCACCCATACCGTGGAAGAGCGTTTGTGCCGCTGGCTTTTGCGCTCGCGCGACGTTGTAGAAAGCGATTTCCTTCCCCTCACCCAGGAATTTGTGGCGCAAATGCTCGGCGTACGACGAACCAGCGTCACCTTGGTGGCCAGCCGCTTGAAAGAGGCGAAGCTGATCAAATACCGCAGGGGCCGGGTCGACATCATGGATCTCGAAGGACTGCAGGATTCCGCTTGCGAATGTTATCGCGCGTTCAAAAGCCAGGAAGCGCGGCTGCTTGGCCGTACCACGGCATAGCGAATTGCCGCTTCGGTTCCCTCCCGTCTGCGCAGGCAACCGGCCTTTGCTTCCAGCCCGGCGCGGGATTACCCTTATCGCGGGTCTTCAATGCAAGGCCATCATGCTTCCAACAGGAGCAACGTCATGCTCATACAAATCGGAGCGGCCCTTGCGCTCGTCGTGCTGAGCGGTTCGGCTTTCGCACAGACCTTCGACCGACCGTTCGACACCCGCAGGAATATTCAGCCGCAGTATCGTACCGCACCGGCGAATAGCTACAGCACCACGACTGCCGGGCCGAACATCAATCCCTATGCCGGACAAATCGGAGCGCCCCCGCCACCTCCTGCGTATACCGGCACAAATAGTGGCACATATAGCAGCACCTATGGCCCGACTGCTGCCGGCAACCGCTGAAACGATTCAGAGAAAAGCCGGCGCGCAACGGGAATAGCCGCGCGCGGATGATCCAGTCGACGATCCGGCCATAGCCTGCGTCAAGGCTATCCACTGTCGCCAGTTGTTGCTCGCACAACCTGCGACACTTCCACGCGTTCCGGTTCCCCCGGGCGGCAATCCGTGCGCCTTCTGGCGCCACCAAATGTTTGTTTAGTAGTGAAAAATAGGTCCCTCGCCGGCGTAATCCGCCACCGATCCAGCCCCCACGGCCCGCCCGCGCCTCTTTTCTGCCGCCTTCTCGCGCGAGCAAAACAGCTCAAATTGTAACAAAATTCTATCTTGCATGGACCAGAGGACGCTCGCATGAAAACCGCCGCCGGTGTCACGTTTTTCCTCATCCTGACAGTCGCCTCAGCAAATGCAGCGGGATGGAGTTCTGTCCATAAATACGTCAAGCGGACGGGGAACTGCGCCGGGCAAGAAATCCTCGCCAGCTATTATTGGGTTGGAAAGCGCACGGCCAGCGGCGAACGATTTGATCCTAACGGCAATACCGCAGCCGCGCGCACCTGGCCGATCGGGACGAGCCTGACGGTGACAAACCCCAAAAACGGCCGTTCCGTCGTTGTAAGGATCAACGACACCGGGCCGTGGGGAATTGCCTATCGCGTGGGTGCCCGGCTGGACATGGCGATCGGAGCGGCCCGGCGAATTGGGATGAGCGGCTCGCAGTATGTTTGTGTTGCATGAACGTCGCAAGATAGCGGCGCGTTCTCAGCCAGGGATTGCTGTACGATCAGGGCCGGTAACTAACCGGTAACACTAAAATCATCATTACGCAGAACAATTGCGAATAGCGCCTTTCTCATGGGCAGCTGCGCAAGCCGGGTTAGGTATGTTCGATAATGATGCCGTGGTGCAAAACGTCTTGCGTAACACTGCGATAGCTCTTGTCCTGCTGACGAGCCCGGCAGCCGCCCAGCTGTCCAGCGTCGGCGGCGGGCCGGTTCAGCTCGGGCCCCTAGACAGCAACCACGCCGAGATCGACGCGGTGCATCGCGCGAGCGTTGCTCGCTCCAAAGCGCTTGCGCCCGTTACGGCCGCGCGGGCAGGCACGGCAATTCTGCAGTTCCCCGTGCGCCTGCGCGCTCAGTCCAAGGCGATCTCCGGGCATCACATCGCCAACTACGTCGACCTTGCTGGAACGGCAAAGCTCAAGGACTTTACCTGCGGCAGGCGCACCTATGAAGGTCATAACGGGACCGATTTTGTGTTGAGTCCGTTCTGGTGGCGCATGATGGATGGCAAGGAAGCGGAGGTCGTCGCAGCGGCGCCGGGAAGGATCATCAACAAGAACGACGGAAACTTCGATAGGCAGTGCAGCTTGACCGGCGCCTCGGCCGGAAATTACGTCGTGATCGAGCAGGACGACGGGCATTTCGCCTACTATTTTCACATGAAAAAAGGTTCCGTGACTGCGCCTTCAGTCGGCAGCCGTGTTGCGGCCGGCGACGTTCTGGGTCTGGTCGGGAGTTCCGGCACCTCACTTCTGCCTCATCTTCACTTCGAATTACGCACCGCTTCTGGCTTCATCAACGGGCAAACGGTGGATCCGTTTGCCGGGACCTGTGGCGCGACGAAAACGCTGTGGAGGCATCAACCGGAAAAATTGGATACCGAGATCATCCGCATCGCGACGCACAAGGTTGTTCCCCCCAGTGCACATCTGGCTTTTTGCTCCAATCCAGACCCTGGCTATTCCGACCGCTTCACGACGGGAGCACGGGTGTGGGTGGCTGCCTATGTTCGCGATCAAACGCCCGCGACTCCGCTCAATTTCAAGGTTCTGCAGCCGGACGGCACAATATTTGAAAGCTGGACGTCGGGCCAACTTTCGCTGGTAGAACCATTTACTTACTGGTACGGGCAAATCGATCTTCCGCCAAGCGCACCGAAAGGCCGCTGGAAGGTGCAGGTTCAACTCGAAGGCAAAACCGCCGAGCATGTATTCATGGTCGGCGCGATGCCGGCATCAAGCGATTTGACGACCTCCGTGACGCCGCCCTCTGCGACTGCGACGCCGAGCGTACCGGCTAACTTCGATGTCGTGGTGCGCAACACCGGCATCACATCGGCGATCGGTTGTTCGGTTGCCCCCGATGCGCCGCTTGCCGCCGTCTCGCGCTTTCAGGTCACCGTGGGCGGAATTCCGCGAGGCGCTGTCAACGAGGCATTTGATATTCCGGCGGGCGATGCGAAAAAAATACGCCTCACGATCACCCCGAAAGCCACTTACCACGCCAATCAAATCAAGCTTCCGATCCGCGTATTCTGTGCCAACGGGTCCGAGCCCGCGGCTGCCCGCGCCAAATTGGTCACCCTGTCGTTCTGAGGCGCAGAGTCGCTGGGCGGCGGCGCGACGGCGCAATTTCCTTAAAGCCAACGACCCGTTCCCAACTCCCGGGGCGAAATGACGAAAAGGCGGGCTATGACGCAGGCCCAACGCTAGCGATCCGTATTCTGCGTGCAGCTCATTAGCTCGAGCGGGGCTTTCCTTAGCCGCAGCGCAAACCTCCGCGCTGGTTGCAGCCCGACCGCCCGGCTCCGCAGCACGGCCGCTGGGCCTGTTACGATTCGTTAACAGATTGTTGCAACGATCTCTCAACCTTGAAAGAGTGGAGAGTGTGACATGAGGCGACTCGGTATTGCGTGCGTGACGGTCGCGGTCCTCGCGATCCTTTCTCCCAGCCAAAAAGCGTTTGCCGGAAACGGAGTGGCCGTCGGGCTGTTGGGCGGGTTCGCCGCCGGCACGCTTATCGGCGCAGCCGTAGCCCAGCCGCGCTTTTATTATGAGCCTGTCCCGGTCGAGGTAGAGATGGGTCCGCCTGCGCCGATGGCGGCAGGCTGCTATTGGACGCGCGGCGCCCCCGTGTGGGACGGCTATCGCGGCGCATGGATCCGTCCGCGGATCCAGGTATGTGATTGAGCTTTCACAGCGGTCTCCCGGCGTGACGTCGTAGTTCGCTCGCGCGGCCGCTTCGGTAGTCTTTTGCTCTGGCGATACGCAGGCAGCGCGACGCCGCACGCGATCCTCGCCCGGTGAAGCCGACGTGCTGCAAAGGCCCAACTCTGCGGCCCGCTATCCCCGCTCCGGTCCAGCCGCCTCGAGCGGGTCGCCTTGCGGCACGATTGACGGTCCCATCAGCGCGGTCATCGGAATGCAGGCAATCACCAACAACCCGTCGCGTGCGAAGATCATGTCTAGTCTGCCGCCGAGATCGTGTTCGATGATCGAGCGCAGCAGCACGCTGCCGAAACCTTCCTTGCGCGCTGACGGCCTCGGCGGGCCGTTCTGTTCCTGCCATTGCAGCCGCAATATCCGCAAGCCGTCTTCCTCCGGCAGATCCCAATGCAGCTTCACTTTGCCGATTGGCACGCTTAGCGCGCCGTATTTCGCCGCGTTGGTCGCAAGCTCATGAATGACCATGCCGATTCCAACCGCCGCCTTGGGCGGCAGCTCGATCGGCGGACCCTGTAGTTCGAGTTTCGTCTCATCGCAAAACGGTTTGCAACACTGGGTGATCAGCGCGGCGAGGTCGCCGCCGTGCCACTCGGGATCGCCCAGCGCCTCATGCGACCTGGCGAGCGCTATCAGGCGACCTTCGAACGCCTTGCCGAATTGCTCAAGCGACGTTGCGCGCCGCCGCGTCTCATGCGCGATCGCCTGGATGATGGCGAGCATATTCTTCATACGGTGGTTCAGCTCGTTGACCGTCCTGGCGCGGGCGCGGTCTCGATCCTTCAGCACAATGATTGATCGCATGAGGGTGCCGGTGACGCCGTCGAGCTCGGCGATGCCGGTCCGGATGGTTTTCGTATTGCCGCCGCCCGCTTCCGCCACGCCCCGCAACTGGCGCAGCGGCCGCGCCAGCGCCCGCGCGTAGAAAAAGGCGAGGATTAGCGAGGCCGAGAATCCTAAGGCGGTGACAATCGCCAGCAGTAGAAGCGAGCGATAGAGCGGCGCCTCCAACTCGGAGAGCGGAATTGCAGCGGCGATCCGCCAGCCGGAAAGCTCCGAGCGCTGATAGACGTTGAAAGCCGTGACGCCTTCCAACGTCGTACCGATGAAGTTGCCGGACTTTGCTGGCGTGTTGCGGAGGAACTCGTCGGATGCCTTCTGCCCGGCGAAGCGCTCGTTGTCCCAGCTGCGCGCGATGATCCTGTCGTTGTTGTCGACGACCCCCATCAGCCATCGCGAGCCCCGCCATTGCGCGGCAAGAATGTCGAACACGCCCTTGGGAGAAATCGCCAGGGTGAGCAGATAGTCGACCTTGCCGTTCGCCACCACTGGCATCTCGAGCGCCACAACGTTGGGGCGAACAGGGCCGGAAACCAAGTCGGAGATCACCGCACTGCGGTGTTCGATTGCCAGCCGGTCGGCTGCCCGCAGGCCCGGATCCGTCATGTTCGGGATAGGCGCGCCGAAAGGCAGGCTGGTGACAAAAATCGCGGTCCCATCGGTCCGGCGCAGGGCGATGACACTGTCGGTCACGGACTGGCTGAGTGCTTTTGCCCGCAGATAGAATTGCTCGAACTTGCCTTCGGCGAGCGCCTCGGAGGACGCCAATACCTGTAGCGCGAGCCTGTAGCGATGGAGCTCCTGGTCTATCGCTGCGGTCGCGTCAGCAACGATGTCGTGCGCATGGATCGTGAGCGCCTCGCGCGCCTGGTCGACATAGAGCTTGGCGATCAGCAGCCCGGCCGCGAGCAGGGGCAAAACGATCAACGCGCTGTAAATGGCAAGATGAAGCCGGATCGAGAGGCTGCGACGTCCCAAAGGTGCCCTCCCCCCAGGAGGCATGGAGCGGTCGATTATGGGGCATAAATCCGAGACAATATAGAGGATTGCGAGAACGCATCACTCCGCCGTCATGCCTGGTCTTGTCCCGGCCATCCCGACAACGCGCGCACTGCGCGCCTTTGAACTGCCCGCGACCAATCGGGAAATCGGCTATGGGGACACACCCGCCGTCTTATCCTCGCGCCTTTTTGTTCGCACCCGCTGGAGCCCCTTCCCAGCCAAACACGCTCCGTCCGCCGTATTCCGGCGACGCCGCCATCTCGTCGGCGATGACTTTCTCGGCCGATGGCCCTGTTGCACGGTGCTCCAGCAGGCGCGCCTGTTCGTCCAGTCGCTTTAGCGCGCCGAGCTCTTCGTCGCGGCCGAGCTTGGCCTTCTGCACCGCCTGTTTCAGCACTCTGATCGTCTCGTCATAGACCTTCAGCGGCACCGGATAGGGATGGCGGTCCTTGCCGCCGTGGGCAAATGAGAAGCGCGCGGGATCGGAGAAGCGGCAGGGCGCGCCATGCACCACTTCCGCCACCATCGCCAATGCTTTTACCGTGCGCGCACCAACGCCTGGCGTGAGCAGCAATTCGGGGAAATCCTGCGGCGCGCGGTCCGCCGCCGCCGCGAAAGCGGCGTGCAGTCGACGCGGGACCACGTCTTTCGCTCGCACGTCATGATGTTCCGGCATGACCAGATGCGGCAGCAACGGCTGCGTGTCCGGCAGCTGCTCCGCCACTTCCCCTTCCAACGCCGCCAACTCCCGCGCGATGCCGTCGGGACCGATCTCGCTCAGCATCGAAAGCTGCGCGCGGCGCGAGGCCGCGGCTCTGCGGTCCGCCAGATTGACGATCCGTCCCTGCCCTTCGCCGTCGATGGCGCTGTGCGGATCGTCCACGAAACTGGTTAGTCCTTCCGACAGCCAGTGATAGCGCCGCGCCTGCTTGCGTGCGCCGTTCATGCCTTGCTGCACCACCGCCCAATGCCCGTCGTCGGTGACGATGAAGCCGTGCAGATAAAGATCGAAGCCGTCCTGCACCGCGGCGGAGTCCACCTTGGCTACCAGCCGGCTCGCTCGCGCCAGGCCCGCGCCGTCGATTCCGACGCGTTCGCCGATCGAAGTGAGTTCCTGCGGCGTCTTGCGCGAATGCCTGCCGCGCCCGCCGCAGACATAAATCCCGAGTTCGCCTTGCATCGGCGCCAGCCCGCGCTTGAGCGCGCCCATCACGCTGGTGGTTATGCCGGAGGAATGCCAATCCATGCCCATTACCGCGCCGAAGGACTGGAACCAGAAAGGGTTAGACAGCCGCCGCAGCAACTCGTCTCGGCCGTAATGATGCACAATAGCTTGGCTCATGACCGCGCCCAACCGTGTCATGCGATCGGCCAGCCATTTCGGCACATGCCCGCCATGCAAGGGCAGGTCGGCGTTTCCGGATCGTTTGGCCATTGGTTCTTCTTTTATCGCGCGCCCCGGGTTGTATTTATGCCAGCGGAATCGACGATGCAACGAACGCTTCAGCAGTCACGGCATCGCTTTGAAATCTGCCGCGCTTAACGCCGGTATCGGAATCGCGCCTTCACTCTTGTATGCTTAGGCCAAGTCGTCTCTGCTCAGACCTGATTAAGCACCACTTTGGCCGCCTGATGGGGATGAAAACGAGGAGGAAGCCTTATGCCCTTTTACCTGACCCGGTTCAGCTACACCCCGGAAACCTGGGCGAAGCTTATCAAGAATCCGGAGGACCGCCGGGCGGCAGCCAAGCAGTACATCGAATCGGTCGGCGGAAAGCTGCACGGTTTTTGGTATGCCTTCGGCGACCACGATGCCTACAATCTGTGGGAGGCACCGGATAACGTCTCGATGGCAGCCACCGCGATCGCAATCAGCGCCGGCGGAGCGCTGAGCTCCTTGCAGACGACTCCGTTGCTGACCGTGGAAGAAACGCTCGCAGCTTTGAAAAAGGCTTCATCGATCGCCTATCGGTCGCCGGGAACTGCATAGGAATTGATCTTGGACCGCCTGCTACGCGCCACCCTCAATACCTGGAACGGGCTTCTCGCCGCGACCCGCAGCGAGGCGGCTTTCCGTCAGGAACTGGTGGTGCTGGCGGTGGCAGTGCCGCTAGCCTTTTTCATCGGCACGGAAAACTGGAAACCGCTGACGCTGATCGCCGTTCTGCTGATGGTGCTGGTGGTCGAGCTGCTCAATACAGCGATCGAGAAGCTGTCGGATTTCGTCGCCCCCGCGCGCGACGAGCGCATCGGCCGCATCAAGGATATGGGTTCGGCCGCGGTCGGCCTTGCCATCATCACCGCCGGGCTGATCTGGCTGCAGGCGGTGGTCGAGCGGCTGGGGTGGTTTTGATGCTGCCTAACCGCCATTGTTAGGCGCTTCTTACAGCTGCTTGATCAGCCCAGCATCGATCAGCAGACGGTTGAACCGCCGGGCCTCCACGCCGCCGTTACAGGCATAGAAAATCCCCGCGCAACGCTTGAAGATATTCTTCTGCTCGGCGAAGGACGGATCGAGCGGCAGGCCGGCAGCTTCCTGCACCACCAGCGGCAGGTAAGGTCCGTCGAGCGTATCGGCTGCGGAGGACAGATCCACCGGCTTAAAGTTGAGCGCGTCGATGGCATAATAAGTCGTGTAGTATTTGGGGTCGAAGCGCATCAGCCGATCCCCGACGGCCTTCTCGTCAAGCGACGGCTCCATGATTTTGGCGGCGAAATCCGGTTGATGATCGCCGTAGCGCACGATCAGGAAAGACTTGCCGGGGAAATTCTGCTTCAGGCCGGCGAGGAAGCCCGCGTAGTCCTGCGCGCTCATGGCCTGCCGCCGCAGATATTCGTTGACCGCCGGAGGATTGTTCAGGTCTTGCCATTGCGGCACGAGTTCGGGGCGAAAGCGGTAGCTCCAGGGGAAATGATTGGCGGCGAGATAGACGAACAGGAACATCGGCCCGTTGCCACGCTCGCTCTCGATCAGACGCGTAGCCTTGTCATAAAAAAATGTGTCCGGCTGCAGCCCCTTGGCGCCCATGTCGGTGGCATCCTGGAACTGCTGCATGCCGGTCGTCGTCTGGAAGCTGCGCGCGCTCATGAAGGCGCCGAGCGAGGGATAGAGCGAGAAAGTCTGGTAACCGCAGCGGCGCAACGCGTTCGGCAGGCCGCGCGTGACGCGCCCGGAGGCGATGCGGGTGACGAAGTAGGAAAAGCGCCCGAAGGAACGCGCCGACAACCCAGTGAGCACATTATATTCCGCGATCCAGCTGGCTCCGCCGATGCCTTCCACCAAAAACCGCCGCGCCTTGCCGTCAAACGAGTTGAAATGCGCGCCATAGCCGGGCGGGACCTCGATCCCGGGCGCCGAACGGATATCGAAGCTCGACTCGTCATGCACCATGATGATGTGCGGCGGCTTGCCGGCGGGCTGGCAGGCGGTGTCAGCGCTCGACTTCAGGCGATCAGCGACCACGGGGTCGGATTCCAGGAAACCGTGCTTCATCAGGTCGGAAACCACGCTGATGCCCGAGCGGGTGAAATTGGAGACGTGGTTGTGACCGTAAAAGGCCTCGAACGGCTCGAGCTGCACCGCAAACGCCAGCGCCAGAAGTGCGGCGAAGCAGACCGTCATGCCCGCCATCGCCGTGCGCACACGCACCCGCAGCGGATCAATCCACCAGAGCAGCGCCAGCAGCGGCACGATCGCCCCCGCGGCTATGCCGACGATCAGCCAGAGCTGCGGAAAGATCGTGAACAGGAAGGCGAAGCTATCGGCGTCGATGATCATCACGTCGAGGAAATTCAGCGTCATCCACAGGACGCGAAACTTGAACTCGGAGAGAACGATCACCAAAGCGACCAGAATGAGCGAGAGCGCCGCCGCGATCGCCGGCCGCCGCAGCAGGGCGAGCCAGAAAAAATTCAACAAACCCCAGATCAGGACGAAAGCGAGCCTGGATACGGGAAAGACCTCGTACCAGGCCAGCAGGCCGATAGCGGCAAGGTGCAACAGGCCGACGATCGCGATTGGGGTGACGCCGTGCCGCGCAACGAGATCCGTTGCGGCGAGGCGGGCGCTAAAAGAATGAGTCGTAAGAGACATTCCTGGCGCGGCGCCGGGTCATTATGCATTCACCGCCCGAGCGTCGCGTGCGTCATAGAACTGTAATATTCTTGTCATGGCAAGCGCTATCCCCCGCCATGCTGAACGGCGGCGCCCTCACCTAAACGCTTGTTCACATTGAAATACCGGGCGTTTGGCGGCGCGGCTTTGGCACGCATTCAGGCCGGATCGCCGATGCCGCCCATGCCCGGCTCGGACAGGGAGCAGCGGCGCTTTCCCATCAAGGCAAGAATCTCGCGTCCTGCGTATTTCTTGCCGGGATATGACGAAGCACAAACAGCAAACTGGCGCCCATCTTCATGCCTCGGGCCAGCATAGCTCTGCTGAGCCGGGGAGTGCTGATTAACCCTTCGACCACCGAAGACCGCCACGGGCGCCGATGCTAGCTTGTTGTGACACCGCGGCGACCCAGCATGAATCTGAGTTTCAAGACAGCGCCCCAAACGAGCGGCGAGTTCTTGATATAACGTTTGGCACGCAGCTTGGCTTTTATGATGGCGGCCGCCGGCCGGCCCAGCAATCCGTCTCCGCTCACATAATCATGCAGGACAAACTGGGAATCCGCCCAATCCTGCTTGTAGGCCTCGTCCCCGATAGTAAAATCAAAGAACTTGCAGCCGCGTCCGATCGCGAACCGCATCAGGTCGTGCAGATGGGCCACCCCCGCGCCGAAACGCAACGTCGGGCCATCATCGTGGCTCGCGAGCACATGATAATAGCAGCCCCGGAAAAGCAGCCCCAAATTCGCGGCGGCGCAATTCGGCCCTATGCTTAATTGACTGACATGCACAAAGGGACGTGCCGTCGTTGCGAGCGAGAGAAAAAACTCTTTCTGCGCCGGAATTTCGAACAAGTTCGGGATTCCCATGCGCTGAAACCACCGGCTCTTTTGCTCGATCAGGATATCCATGGTCCTTCGTATTTCATCGGGCGTTTCTGCGGTGCTGAAGCGAAGATCGCCTAATTCGGCGAGCTTGCGGCGTTTGGTTCGGTCGCGGCGGCGCGTGGCGGAAGAGCGCTTGGCCGAGTAGAACTGTTCCCAGTTCTCTCCCAGAGCCATGGCGTGAGCCCCGGAAGGATGCAAGCTGGTCCCAAGCAAGCGCATGGGATTTGCTTGTCGGCCAATCTTTTCCGGCATCTTGTCCAATAGCACCACGTCGTAATGAAACTCGCGCTGTAGCAACGCGGTTGCCGCCTTCCAAAGCGCTCTAAACTGCGTGTCTGATACTTGAGCCGAGAAATCAGGAGCAAGCAGCGGCGCGTTGTAATCGCAAAGCGTGTGACCGAGAAACGTGAGCTCACGCACGAGCCCTTTACGCTGAACGGCTAACGGCAAGATGAACAGCAGTTTGCCGTGTTGGCGTGCGGTAATAATTGCCGGTGTGACACCGGCCTTCGCCCCAACGCAGCGCTGCCAGCTCGAGAGCCAATCGTACGTTTGAAAGGGCGTGCAGGCGGCGGTGCTCTCAAACTGGCGCCACTCCTGCTCAAGAAACGCCAAGCTTGTGGTGAGAGAGACATTTACTGCAGCGGCGTCGGAAGGCTGCATCGCCCTTTCCCCCGGCGCCGGCTGCCATGTTTCCCGCATCAAGACCGCTTCTTGTGCCACGTTTTCTTCAGAGGATTTGCCCGCGCGTTCACCACGCCGTCGGCGTGCGACGAAGTTTTGCCCGCGTGCAATCTTTTCTTTGATGCTCTTGGCGAGCATCGCACATTCCGCAAAGGCTGGGCGGAGATCGTCGCGCACGAAGGTATCGGAGAGTTCTCGCCCGCTTAACCAGAACAGAGGTTGTAGCAGAAATTTCCCGAATTCCGAAATCCAGCTTCCGATATCTCTCGAACCCAACCGCTTAATGCTCTTGAACAAATTCATTCCATCAAGCACAGCATTGCGACTTCTGATTCCCGGCGGGTATTGAATCATTGCGTGCCGGCGGTCATGCACCAAAAGGTCGAACAGGTAACGCGGGAAATCGACGCCAAGCGACAGGGGCAAAGGCGATGAACCCCAAAATCGTGCGTTGGTTTCCAGTAGAATCCATTCTTGCGTCGTCGGACGCCAGCGAAACTCGAACATGCAAACGCCCGTGAGACCGGTATGCTGGCAGATCTTTTCGCAGGCGGCATACAATGCCGGACTAACCGCCTCGCTCACGCGGTAGGAACTCGACCCGCCCCATCCTTCCCGCAGACGACGATGTTGGAACGCGTGCAGAATGTTGCCGTGATCTGACAGAACAGAGACGCCGACGCCGACTCCCTTAAAATAACCTTCGACAAGATAACGCGACCGGTCCTGAATCTTCGAAGAGCAGCTTATTCAGCTGGTCTTCGTTTTCTACGATAAAGACTTTTCCCCAACTATCGAGACGATCAGCCCAGAACGATCTGCGCGGCTTCAGTACCAGCGGCAGGCCGAAACGAAGGGCAAGATCGCAGGCGTCGTCATCGACAGCGAGCTGCTTTCCCGGCGCGACCGGAATATCCAGCTCGGCGCATAGCTCCCGGGTGCATTGCTTGTCGAACAACAGCTGCATGCTCGTGGGATCCGGAATCGCCACGCGATATTTGGTAAAATCATTGCGGTGGATATCGAACGGCAGGATCGCCCGATCGTCGCAGCAGGGCAGAATGAGATCGAAATTGTATTTCTGCGCGAGACTGATCACGCTTGCGCGCCAACCGCTCGGGTCGTCGGAATAGCGCGGCAAGCGATGCACCGCGGAAACATACTTCGATTGCAGCGCGGGAGAATGCCAGTTGAAAGGCGCTGCATGCACCTCCTTGCCGGCGCGCCCCAGCGAGCGCACCACGGCCAAAAAAATGCGCATGTCGTCCCCGAAAACTAACACACGCTCCACGGCTTTGCTCATCTCCAGGCTGTTCTCGCAAGTTTCCGGCCGCGATCAACGATGAACGAGGCAGTGACGTCACCCACAATCACCAGTAATACTCGAGGGCGCTTAAGGAGCTGTTAGTTCAGTCGACTGAAGGGCGCCATTTGTGCGCCGTCCCCGCTATTTGCCTGAATCGGCGGCGAAAAAGGTCTTCAGCCGCGATTTTTCCGTCGTCATTAAGCTTTCGTTTCCCAGTCTTTGAACTAGCCCAGCCGGATAACAAAAATGCAGCCTTCGGCTGCTACCACAGTTGGAGGGCCGGACGTCAGCGGGCCTTGCCGCCTGCCGATTGAGACGCTCATGCTGCAGCTAGCCGAAATCAAATCGCCGCTGAGGGGTCAGGTCGTAGGACGAGATCAAGTCGGCGAGCTGGTGCCCGCTTGGGAAGCGCTGAGCAAAAACAGCGTCGAAGACAACGTCTATTATTGCCCGCGCTACGCGCAGGCGCTGATGAAAAACGTCGAGCGCGATACGACGCTTCGCTTCGCGCTGGTTTGGGAAGGCGCCGACCTCATTGCGCTGCTTCCATTTACCGCGCCCAGGATCAGAATTCCCGTCGCTGGAACCGGCGCGCAGGCGTGGCAGACCAAATACACCTTCAACTGCGCTCCCTTGCTGGACAAGGACCGCTGCGCGGAAGCGGCGGATGCCTTGCTCGATGTCATGACGTCCTCTCATTCAGGTGAGTGGGTTCTCCCGCGGATTTATACGCAAGGCGCGGCGTGCCAGGCGATGATCAAGGCGCTGCAGGCGAACGGACACCCCTGGCTGTTTGCGAACAAATACCTACGGGCGACACTTGAAAATCGGTCGAGCTTTGATGCGCTGATGCAGTCGCACATCTCTTCCAAGCGGCGGCGGGAGCTTGCGCGTAACCGGCGCCGTCTCGAGGAACTTGGGCCGGTTGGGCACGAAATTCATCGCTGCGATTCGGGGCTCGACAATGCGGTGACGGCCTTTCTGCAAATGGAGGCAAGTGGATGGAAAGGCAAGCGCGGCACTGCGCTTGCTTGTGCGCCTTCCACCAGACAGTTTGCTGTCGATGTCTTTACCGGCAGCGAAGCCGAATCGATTTGCCGTGCCGACGTGCTGACCGTCGCTGGAAAAACGGTAGCGGTTAGCCTGATCCTATTCGCGGGCCGCACAGGTTTTGCGGTGAAATGTGCTTACGACGAGACCTACCGGACCTATTGCGTTGGGCTTTTGCTGGAATTGGAGGTGATGCGGAGCTTTCTGTCGGATTCCTGGGCCGACCGCCTGGATAGCGGCACGGATGGCAAGCACGTCATTGATGGACTCTGGCCAGGTCGGCTGGAAGTCGCCGACCTCATTTTCTCCTGCGCGGCGCGCTACCCGCAGTGGCGCGTGTCGGCATTCCAGCGGACTGAGCAAGTCAGGCAGACAGCCAAGCGCGCGACCAAATCCCTGATCAGCCGGCTCATGGAGATCTGATCGATGGCTCGACCGGTCCCACTTGATCAACCGAAAGTCCCGGCCGGCGGCAATCCGGCTGAATTAAAGATGCGAAATCTCAGTCTGCGCTCGCTCCTGCGGGCGCTTTCTTCCTTGTTGCCCGCGAGCCAAGTCTTGGCGTTGGTTGACCAAGTCATCGTGAGTGCGACGAGTTTCCTGGTGTTCGTCGTCATCGCGCGTTCCACCGACCCCAAGGAGCTGGGCATTTATGCGCTCGCGATGTCGATCCTGGCATTCTGTCTCGCGACACAGGAATCCCTGATCACCAAACCTTACGCCATAAAGCTGCACGAGCCCATGGGATCTCCGGCGCAGCATGCTTTCAGCGTGCTCGTTCTGAGCTTGGCGCTTTGCGGCGCGTTCGCTCTTGTGGCGAGCGCTGCCGCAGTAACCTTCAGCGCTCTCGGTACGCAAGCCGAATTGCTTTACATTGCATGCTCTTTCGCTGGCGCTATTCCTTTTGTGGTGATGCGGGAATTTGCGCGTCGATTTAGCTTTGCGCACCTCGCAGTTTCTCAGGCGGTGATGCTGGACGTCGGCGTTGCGGTACTCACCTTGATTGCCGCTGGGATGCTCTATTGGGCCGGTGCAGTCTCCGCCGCAGCCATGATTTCCGTTATCGGCTTCTGCTGTGCTGTCACGACCATGGCTTGGCTATATGCCGTGCGCCAGCAATTTGCAGTCGGTTTCAACCAGTTGCGCGCCACTTTCCAGCAGTGTTGGGACTTGGGGAAATGGCTCCTCTGGGGACACCTCGGCATGCAGATACAAGGTTATCTGACGCCCTGGCTGGCGCTCGTGCTTGGCGGCGCCGCCGTCGCCGGATTGTTTGCGGCCTGCGCAAGCATTGTAGCATTCACGAATCCGCTGATTTTCGGCTTCTGTAATGTGTTGACTCCCAAGTTCGTCCGGATCTTCAAAAACGACGGCATCGCCGCGCTGCGGAAGCGAGTGATTCTGGACGCTCTGGTCCTGGGTGTGCTCCTGTCAGCGTTTTGTCTCGTCGTTTTCGTTTTTGGCGCCGATATTATGCGCCTGCTTTATCGGGACGAGGTCTACGCGGGACACAGCCACGTACTGGGATTGCTCGCTCTGGCGGCGCTCGTTGCGGCCGTGGGTATACCGGCCTCCCTCGCCCTTGCAGCGGCCGGGCGCGCCAAACCAGTTGCAGCAGTTATGTTGTTCTCTGCCGGCGTGAACACTCTCCTTGTCATATTGCTGCTGCCGAACGTGGGGACTCTTGGGCGCAGCTTATGCGGTTTTGATCGGAGAGACCGTCGGCGCTGTCGGCCGCTGGGCCGCATTCTGGTTGCTCATGCCGCTGGAAGACGAACCCGGCAACGCGGCAGAAGCCTCCAGTGCCTGGCCATTGCAGGTCTAGGGATCATCACGTGCGACAGTCAGTGAGAATGCTCGAAGGCGGCTGGTGCGCCGCTTCGACTTTGCCGCATGATATTTTGTTGAGCACCACCATGCGAGACCGCGGAGCGGCGAGGCCCTCCACCTTAATCCCCGTGAAACCCGCGTCCGGTGTCGCCGCTTGACTGAG
The DNA here is from genome assembly GCA_963731585.1 of uncultured Alphaproteobacteria bacterium. GTDB lineage: Bacteria > Pseudomonadota > Alphaproteobacteria > Rhizobiales > Xanthobacteraceae > CANKHA01. Next base: position 391,322 of record CAVSWC010000013.1, on the reverse strand, counting down.
CTTGCGATGGGACGACGGCTTCTGGTACTTTGACGCGGGGACACAAGCAGACTCCCCCCGCGCTCGCAAGACGCTTCTGCGTCCAAGCTCTGCTACCTGATCCCGGCGCCTGAGCCGGTGCGGGGTAGCATGCAAGCGCTCAATCCGGACAAGACATTTGCCGCGACCACTTACCTGCTGTTAGCGCGCGCCTTGCGCGATTTCGGCGATGGGTTTGTAGCGGTGCTTTTACCCGTCTATCTCCTGGCGCTTGGATTTTCGCCGCTCGAGGTGGGCGTGATCGCCACGGCGGCCTTGCTCGGCTCTGCGCTATTGACGATCGCCGTCGGGATTCTGGGAGCGCGTTACGATCACCGCCAGCTCCTGCTCGCGGCCGCCAGCCTGATGATCGCAACCGGCGTCGCCTTCGCCCTGGTGCACGATTACACGCTGCTGCTGGTGGTAGCCTTCGCCGGCACGATCAACCCCTCGGCTGGCAGCGTCAGCGTGTTCGTGCCGGTCGAGCACGCGGTGCTGGCGCGGGAAGTCGCTGATACCGCCCGCACCAGGATGTTTGCGCGTTATAGCCTGGTAGGGGCGCTGGCCGGAGCGGTGGGCGCGCTGGCCGCGGCGATCCCAGACCTGCTCGCCCCGCTGCGCCTCGATCAGCAGACGGCGATCAAGGCGATGTTCGTCTTCTATGCCCTTCTTGGCGTCTGCGGCAGCCTTATCTATGCGCGCATTCCGCCGCACCGCCCCTCGCCGGAGCACGTAACGCCCACCGCGCTCGGCCCGTCGCGGCACATCGTATACAAGCTTGCCGCGCTGTTCAGCCTCGATGCCTTCGCCGGCGGCTTCGTGGTCCAATCGCTGCTGGCGCTGTGGCTGTTCGAACGGTTCGATATGTCGCTGGCAGCAGCCGGCGTCTTCTTCTTCTGGTCCGGCCTGTTCTCGGCCTTCTCCTTTCCGGTGGCAGCATGGTTGTCGCGGCGCATCGGCCTGATCAACACGATGGTATTCACCCATATCCCATCCAGCATCGCGCTGATAATGGCCGCGCTGGCTCCCACGCTGCCGATTGCGCTGGCCTTGCTGCTCATTCGCGCCGCGCTGTCGCAGATGGATGTGCCGACGCGCTCGTCCTACGTCATGGCGGTCGTCACGCCGTCCGAGCGAGCTGCCGCCGCGAGCTTTACATCCGTGCCGCGCAGCCTGGCCGCTGCGGCCAGTCCGGTATTAGCCGGCGCCTTGTTCGCCGCCTCATTCCGAGCATGGCCGCTGGTCATCTGCGGGACGCTCAAGATCGTCTATGACCTGCTGCTGCTAATTCAATTCAGGCATATGAAGCCGCCGGAGGAGCGGTGAAACGGCATTCGCAACAGCGCACAGGCCTAAGCCCTATTGCCCTTTGCTGGCGCCGCGTCAGAATGCGCCAGAATCCGCCAGCCAGGAGCGCCCCATGTCCGTGCAGGAAACCGTGCAGAGTGAGCCGCCTCGCAACCAGTATGTCGATTTCTGGAACGAGGTCCTGGTTCCAAAGTTCGTCCGCTGGAAGCACATCATTGTCGACGGGTTGACGCTGCACAGCGAAGCGATCTTTCCCACGCTCCGCGTCAGCCCTGGCGACAAGGTGGTGGACGTCGGCTGCGGTTTTGGCGACACCGCGATAAAGCTTGCCAAGATCGTGGGCCCCTCGGGCTCGGTGCTGGCGATCGACTGCTGCGACGGTTTCCTGGAATTCGGCCGCCAGGACGCCAAGGCGGCGGGGATCAGCAACATCACCTTTCTGGAAGAGGATGTGCAGACCTATCCGTTCGAACCGATCCACGATTTCTGCTTCTCGCGCTTCGGCACGCAGTTTTTCGAAAACCCGGTCGCCGGCCTGCGCAATATGCGCAAAAGTCTCAAACCGGGCGGCATCATGACGATGATCGTTTGGCGCGGCATCAAGGATAATCCCTGGCTCGGTTCGGCCAAGGAGGTCGTACTGCGCTCTCTGCCGCCGCCGGGCGAGAACGCGCAGACCTGCGGCCCCGGTCCCTTCTCCATGGCCGACACCGGCGTGGTGACCAAGCAGCTCGAAATCGCCGGCTACAAGGACATCCAATTCGAGCGGATCGATGCCCAGGTTTTCGTCGGCAAGGACCTCGACGATGCCGTCGCCTTCCAGCTCGCGCTTGGGCCGGCGGGCGAGGTCTATCGCGAGGCGGGCAAGCTGGCGGAAGACCGGCATGATGAAATCGCGCAGGCGCTGAAGGCGCAGCTCGCCAAGCATCTCGGTCCGAACGGAGTGATGATGGATTCCAGCTCCTGGAGGGTAACGGCCATCAACCCGGGGTAAACGCGGCGAGCTCCAACGCAGAATCCAGCTGAACAAAAAGCCGCCGGTTCGCCGGCGGCTTTGCGTCTGGTGCTCGGCTTAGAGCCGCTCGCCCATGCCGTCCATCATTCCACCGCCGCGTTCCCGGTCGCCGCCACGCATGCCGCGCGAGCCCCGGCGGTCCTCGCCGTCGCGGTCCCGGTCGCGACGCATCATGCCGCGCTCGCCATCCATCCTGCCGTGGTGGCGTTGCATCATGCCGTGGTGGTCTTGCATCATGTCGCCATGTCCTCGCATCTGCGCGAAGTAGGAATGGCGGAGGACACGCGACAGGATCTGGAAGCGGTTCTTCTGGCTGTCGTCGAGGCTCTGGTAGAGCGGCTCCTGCGCGTTGGCGAGGCGTTGGAGGCTTTCGCCGGCCTTGATCATCATCTCGGCATGGCGGCGCAGCCGCTCGACCGAACCCGCGTCTGCCCGGCGGTCTGCATTATCAGTGCGATCGCCCACGCGCGGCTCGTCCTGCCGCCGGCCTGCGGAGCGTTGCTCATGCATCTTGGCGATGTCGCGCAGCGCGGTTTCGAAGGCCGGCCAGTTTTTCTCCTGATCGGGCGTCAGCCGCAGTCCGGCCTTTAGCGCGGCGATACGTGCATCGGTAAAGGCCGCGCGGTCCTCCTGCGATAGCTCCAGATTTACCGAACGATCCGCACCATGGCCGCGCCCGCGCGAGGGGCCGTCATCGCGCTGCTGGGCATAAACCAGTGACGTGCCGACGACGGCGAGCGCCGCCGTTGCGGCGAGAATGGGTTTCCACATGGCCTTCTCCAATAACCGATCACCGGCTCTAACCGTAGATCGGCGCTGTGCCGATTACGGGTTCACCGAAATCCGGCACTGTCATCGCCCCACCCGTACAAGGTATGCCGCGGGCGAAGTCCGGCAAGTTAAAGATTGGAAAGCTCGCGAAAGCCAATTCCGGCAAGATAGCGCCGGACTTCATTAACCCACCAGCGGGCGCGGGCGCACGCTGCCGAAGACGCACACGCGTCGGCGCCAGCGCATGATCACTGCGCCAGCGGGTCCGGCCGCAGCTGGAATTTGACGACCTTGCTGGTGGTGCCCTTGCCGCCTTCAATGTGATAGGGCGCCCGGCCGGCATAAGTCGACCACAGTCCCTTGGCTTTCCAGCCGCCGTTCGGATCGTCGATACGTCCGTCGAGACCCTTGGCATGAAAGCCCATGGGGTAAGGCACACGCAACGTGACGAACTTTCCGTTCACCAGACCTTCCAGCGAATCCGACAGGTTGCCGGTTGCGAAGGGAACATTCTCGCCGAGCCCGAAGGTGTCGAACTGATCGACCCAGGTCTGATAGCTTGATTGCACTGCGCCCGGTTCATTCAGACCTTCGAACTGCGGGCCGGGGAATTGGTACAGAGTCCAGCCTTCCGGACAATGACGTCCGGTCGCAGCCGGGCCGTTGAGCGGGCTGTTACATTTCTTACGGTCGAAGCTCGCAAGATGGCCGCTGGCGAGGGGAATCCAGACCACGCCTTTGCGGTCAATGTCCCCGCCGCGCGGCCCGAATCCGTTCACCGCCGCTTTCGGCTCATTGAACGGGACCTCGTAGTACTCCGCGAGCGTGGTGGCCGGAGGATTTTTTCCCGGGATGATACGAATCACCCCGCCCGGCATCGAAAGCACCGAGCCCCAGATCGTGCCGTCATTCGGATCGTATCCGATGCCGTAAAGACCGGCGATGATGCGCTTGTCCTTTGCCGGGTCGACCGGCTGGTCGGGCTGGGCATAGCCTTCGTCGCGCCTGCCGTTGCCGTTAGTGTCGAGGATCATCGGAGACCAGCCTTGCGAAGCCGCCGCGTCGCCGGTTTCCAAATATTTTTTGGTGTCGATCCAGCCGACGACCTGCTGGCGTGCGCCGCCGCCGGAGAGCCACAGCGTATCGTTGGCATCTTCCGCAAAAATAAGGTGATGCGTGGTGAAGCAGGTATCGAGGTGCACGAGCTTTTCGGTTTTAGGATCGTACATCGCGACGTGGCGCCCCGCCTCTTTCATTGGGAACAGTTTGGCCGAAGGATGGTCGGATCCTTCCTTGCAGAAAGCCGGGTTTTGCGGCGGGCGGATGCGCGAGGTCATCCAGACGCGTCCCGCGCCGTCCAGCATCGGATTGTGTACCGATGTTTGGCTTTTCCAGATTCTCTCCGCGCCCCAGTAAGGCGAGGGAAGACTCGGGAACCCCGCGCGCTCGATGAAGCTCGTGTTCGGCGTGTTCGGATCCTTGGGGACCGACTTTATGTAGCTGACGCTATTCTTCTCCGGATCGAGCACCGGCAGATCGTCAGTTGAATCCTCCGGCGCGCTGTAGATCTTGCCATAGGCGTTGACGGTCGGGTTGCGCTTGTCGGTCGCGATCTCGTCATGCAGGTAGGTTTTGGCGTCACCCCAGTCCCATAGCGTCACGACAACGTTGCGCTCTACTCCTTGCGGCCGCGGCGGTTTGCTCTTCGGCAGTTCGCCCGCTGCGATCCGGTCGGTCCAGGAGGCGAAATGGCGAAGCGCGCGCTGCGTGTCGAGCTCACCCATGCCGCGAACCATGCTTTCGGCAGATGGGCCCACCTGCACCCGGTGACTCCAGGCTTCAAACGAGTTCGCAAAAGTACCAAGCGCCGGCAAAATCTTGCGCGTCGCCGTATTGCCCATTTGGTGGCAGGAGTTGCACGAATGGGTCTTAAGGACGGCGAGCCACTGGGCTTGGCTCTTCAGCTTGACCGGTATGCCATTGCCGCCCGGCCCGGTGCCAGGAAACAGCGCCTTCTCCGGGATCTCCAGCATCGAATACCAATATTGCGCTGGGTAATACTCCGCTGCCTCTTTGTCGTTCGCCGCCACTACCGCTTTTAGATCGAGCACCCTGCCCGGCACTGTCTTGGTCTTGGGAGAATTCTACGAGACCGTAGCCGCGCACCCAAATGTCGTAATTGGCTTTGGGCAATTGCGGCAGCACATAGCGCCCATTGTCGTCGGTCACCACAATCTTGACGAACTTGGTCGGAAGCTCGGTGGTCTCCGCGATAATCCAGACGCCGGCTTCCGGGCCGTTGCTGCTGCTTACCGTGCCTTGGATTACATCATCCGCAACGCTGGGCGTTTGCTGGGCACGCGATTGCACCGTGCCGATGAGCAACGGCATTGCCGCCAGCGCCATGAGCCGCAATGCTGACGCGGCCCGCGCCACCTTAACGGTCGGAAAAGTGCCTCTCTTAAGCATCGCGTTAATGCCTCCCACCGGGCCGTTCACAGCTACGGCGCGTCCTGGTGGGTCAGTTTAGTTGCTGCACAACACTGCGCAAGCAACTCTGTTCAGCGTGCTCCCCCGACGATCCGGAGCTTTTCCGCCGATTTTCTTTGATTCTGAGTTGCGGGGTGCGATTTCCAGAACCCCACTACCGTGCTAGAACACTGCAGGAACCTTTCAAAGGTCGAGCAGTCGTGCGTTTATTTAGCCGCCGTAAAGTGGTAACCGGAGCCTCCACCATTGCCGCGGCCTTGGGTCTCTGCGGTTGCGTCACCACGCAAACGCAAACCCAAACCCAAACGCGCCCGAGAGAGGTCGATCCCGCCTTCCGCCGTAAAGAGGTCGAATACACCACGCGAGAGCCGCGCGGCACGATCATTGTCGATCCGTCTGAGCATTTCCTTTATTTCGTGGAAGACGGCGGCCGCGCTATGCGTTACGGCGTCGGCGTTGGCAGTGAAGGATTTTCCTGGTCGGGCGTCGCCAAGGTGCACGATAAGCAGGAATGGCCGGACTGGTATCCGACCCCGGAAATCCTGCAGCGGCGGCCCGAAGTGATTCCCCATCTAACGCAACTGCAGAGCGGCGTCGGAATGCCCGGGGGGCCTGACAACCCGCTCGGCGCGCGCGCGCTCTACCTATGGCAAGGAAAGAAGGACACCCTCTATCGGATTCACGGCACCAACGAGCCCTGGACCATAGGCGGAAACGTTTCCTCCGGGTGCATCCGCCTGACCAACGAGGACATCGTCGATCTATACGACCGCACACCGATCGGCACCAACGTCGTGGTGCTCGCATCGGCTGTCGGTTAGGACCCTTGGCCTCGAACGACTCCCAAAACCCAAGCCGTCAAGCCGCGTCACGACTTCCCGGCATGCCTCCCGCACTCGCGTTGAGCGCCATCGCATCAAGCAGGCTTTGCACCTCCTGACGCGCGGTGGCATGCGACAGGGTCGGACGCGTTCCCAATGTCGTTTCCTTCACCTCGTCGAACGCCGTCAGGCCGCGCGGGTAGAACTCGCGGAAGATGAGGCGTTCGGCAATTCCGTCAATGCAGCGAAAGTTCAGGCGCTCCGACAATTCTTGCAGTCTTTCACCCATCAACCGCTTGTTCCGCGAGGAAATCATCGAGAGCCGATTACGCAATACAATCCATTCGGTGGGAGCCTGGTCCAGCAGGCTGCGTTCGTTGCGCGCGTGCAGAACGATCTCAGCGTACTGGCTGGGACCAATGAGTTCCAGCGTCTTCGGGTCGACCGAGGCGAGGACATCAAAGTCGACGAAGCTATCGTTTAGCGGCGTTATTAACGTGTCGGCCATGGCATGCACCTGCGACGTCAGGTGCGATTGGTGTCCAGGCGTATCAATGACTATGAAGTTGTGGCTTTTGGCGACATCCTCAACCGCCTCAACCAGTTGGTCATAGACCAGCGCCTCTTCCTCGGCGCTGCGAGAAATAGTCTGGTCCCCGATACAAACATGGGTTGGAATTCCGAGGTCTTGGCCGACATGGCTCGCCCATTCGCGTCTGTTCTCGACGTAGCGGGTAAGGCTCCTTTGCCTTGAGTCCAGATCGATAGTGGCTACTGTGTGCCCCGCCTTGATCAAAGCGACCGCGATGTGAATTGCGATCGTCGATTTGCCCGAGCCGCCCTTTTCGTTGGCAACCACAATAACCCGACTACCCTCCGTCTGAACTGCACGTGGTGATGACATGCTGCGCTCCCCAAGGCGACGTTGTTCTTGCCCTACGAATCATTGGCCTGATTCGAATGTCTTGTCACCAATAAACGCAGATTGTCGTTTTGCTCCGATCATTGACAAACTGAAATGAGCGGTTTGCGATGAGAGCCGAGATTGTTCGGATAAAGCTCGTTGCGCCGGTGTGACACCACGCTGTTTAATTAGAAGACTCGTTCAGAAACGATTCCGATGTCGCAATGAGACTCGTTTTCGCAGCTGTTGAGTCAAAAATGCAACACTTCGTGCACACCCGCGCTGATGGTTCTAAATGAGGCAGCCATTCAGGAGCGGTTGCGCAATACCAGGCAGGCGCCTTGGAGCGCGGCGAATGCTTTCGCACAAGTTTTCGGCAAGCTGTCGCGTGTTCGTCCCCACGCGGACCTGATAAAATGTGCGGGTTCCGCGGCTGAGGAAGCGAGTCGCGACAATACTCGGGTCATGTCCGTGCAAAAGATTGACGTGGCGTTTCGCAATTGCGTCGTAGCTCCGCAATGCGACCTGGCGCGAAAAGCCCGCGCTCAGCTGGACACCCCAGGGAGCTGAAGCCACGACCGCAACCCGTTGCTCCAATTCCCGGACGAATGGGTTGGGCGCGCGTTTGAGAATCGCCACGAGTTGCTGGCAATTGGGGGCCGGTTCGGACGGTTTATCCATTGTTCCGGCTTTGGCCCACACCTCGAGCGACACACCGGTGATCGCCAAGACATAGGCGCGGGTCTCCGCCGGCATCCCGCCCTGGCCGGCGAGATAATCGCGCAACCGTTGCGGACCGGCGTTATATGCCGCGGCCGCGAGGCCCAGGCTGCCGAACTCGGCACGCAGCTCGCTCAGAAACTGTGCGGACTTCGGCAAGGCCTGGATCGGATCAAATGGGTCGAGCAATCCCCGTTCAAGGGCAGTCCGCGGCATGAACTGTGCGATGCCCTGCGCGCGCTCTCCGCTCCGCGTGCGCGGACCCACGGCGTCCGGCTGGAACCGGCTTTCCTGCCAGATCACACGCGCGAAGAAGTCGAGTGGAAGCCGGTTGGCCGCCGCCGCGGATTCAATAATCATGCAAATAGAGTGAGATGTTGAAGCGGGCGGAGTCTGTGCTGCTGGCGTCGGGTGTTTGAGTTTCAGCCAATCCGATCGCCGGCACGAGGCATGTTAGCGTTGATATCGCCAGACGGAGGGCCCGGATGATGGCGGAAGGCCGGCGCCAGAGCCGTGAGGAGATTTGCGTCATTCCGGCCCGAGGTCCAAGCTGCATGGCATGGACTTTTGCTGTTCCTGCCCCAGCCTGGCTTTGCGGCAAGGTGTACAGGCGCGAAACGTCGATGAACGCCGTGGGTTCCGGTGAGACGATCCGAAGACCTTTGCGTCACCGGCCGACAGCCGTGGGCAAGCGTCTGCTCTTCTGAGCGTTGGAGCCGAGATGAAAATGCTGCTCGGTTGCCGGGCCGCACTCAATGGTGAGGCGGCGACGCCAGTTCTCAGCGCTGCCGCTGAATTCCTGCCGTTACCGGCGCCGCACCAGCCCGCTGCCGGGTCGAGCCGTTGCCCGGCTGCCGGAGCGAGCGCCTGTCCGCATGGGCGCGGTCGAGCCGGGCCCCTGCAATATCATTCAGCATGCCGGAGAAGCCGCCACCGCGCCTATCTTGTTGGATTTGTGGGCGCGGACGTCCCTGCCCTTCGCCGCGGCCTTGCGCATCGGCTGCGGACGGGAGGGCAATGACCCATGCCGCGAATATGGCGAGGACCAATTTTCGCACGATCACTCTCCAAACAATTCAACACCCCCTCATTAAAGAGGGAGTGTCGCATTTCGCAAGTTAAACTTCGCTAAGCCTGCTTTTCTGACTATCTGTTCAGAAAGCTGCGGCCACGCTATGCAAGCCGGCCGAACGGGCGAAAGCCAGCCCGCTCTGCTTCTGCTCATCGTCTAGCGTGCGGATCAGCGGATAGGCCGCGGAGGCGAGGCGCCGGAGCGCGAGCGCGTTCAGGCCAACCGAAGCCACGCGGCTTTTCATGCCCTGCACGAAGCTCTGCGAACTGGCTGCTTCCTGCGCCTGGCTGATCTCGTGGAACGCCCGCTCGATCGCCGGCCAGAACTGCTGTTGCGACGCAGTCAGCTTCAACACGGACTTAAGACGCGAAACCTGGGCAAGGCTCATCATTGCGCCCGATTGTAGTAAAACTTGGCCGTGACCGAAATCCTCCTCGCCGCTGCCCGCAGCAGCCACGGAGGAACCGATCATAAGTGCTACCAAGCCAGTGAGCCCAGCCTTCCACATTGCACGCCTCCAAAATTTCTTGTTGTTACGATGTCTACGGCGGCTGCACGGAATTCGTTCCAGGAAACGCTTGGCCGCTCGCGAATGTGTGATACCTTTCAACCTTGCTGCTGGCGCGATCACGGGCGGGCGATCCGTCGGCAATTGTTGGGCAATTCTGGGGCACCAGACCGGGCTCGCAGCCGAAATTCATTCGGCCCCGGGGCATCAATAATTCGCTGCGCTCGGGCGGTTCTGATATGGATACTGTCTCAGACGCGCGGCTTGAGCGAACTTCCGCCCAAAGCAAGACCGGCAGGAGAGAGAGAAAATGGCACGGGCCGTCTCCAGGCGTTGCTGCACCCAATGGCTCGCCGCTGCTGCGCTTTTTCCCGGACGCGCATTTGCTGCTTCGGGGCCGATCATCACTGTCCATAAAGATCCGGCCTGCGACTGCTGCACCGGTTGGGCAACTCATCTGGAGCAGAACGGCTTTCGGGTGCAGGTGATCGAAACTCAGGAACTCAACAGTGTAAAAAGCCGGCTCGGCGTGCCCTCCGATCTTGCGGCATGCCACACGGCGGAAGCCAATGGTTTTGTATTGGAAGGCCATGTGCCGGCGGCAGCGGCGCAGCGATTCCTTGCCGAGCGCCCGCAGGCCACAGGGCTTGCGGTTCCGGGCATGCCCAGCGGATCGCCGGGCATGGGCGGCAGTGAGGAGGAATACGAGGTGATCCTGTTCGGTCCGAACGAGCGGCGGGCCTATGCGAGATTTAAGGGGGAAAAAGAAGTCTGAATTCCCCCAATCCGCAGTGGGGGATGGTGCGAAACCGAGCGAACTAGGATGAACAGGCATAGAGCAAAAGAAGGCTCAGGATAACCGAGATGGCTATCGAGCCAAATAAGCCCAGTCCGTTAGAAAAGAAAAGAAACATCAGCGACCTTGCTGCAAAACGCCTTCCGCCCGTGCCGTGTTCCCTCCCGTAGAATTTAGCCGCAAAAAATAATGCCTTGCGGTCCATCGTTCGCCCGCTCACCTCCGCTCGATAGAAGCGTGCTACGCGAATGCGTGTGGAAGGCAAGGCGTTTGCTTCAAGAACGAGCCCGGCGAGCCAAACAAATTTTTGTCGCCGTTGATCGTCTTTCGCTGCGCGAGGCTTCTGGCACCTCTCAGAGGAACAAAGGTCTCTTCAGTCTGTTGAGTTGCCATGGAGGAAACCATGAGCAACCAGGATTTCGGAAAAGACCGCTCGCCAAGCGCGACAAGCGGTACAGAAAAGACACCGCGACCGGGCGAAAAAAATCAGAATATCCGCGATGCTGCCAGCCAGGCCTTCTCCCAAGCTTCCAATATGGCGCGAGATGCAACCGAACAGGCCAAGCACGCGGCATCCGCGACCGCTTCGACGGTTACACAGAACGTCAAGGACCTGCTCGACCGTCAGATCGGCAGTGGGGCCGACTTGGCCGGGCATTTTGCTCATTCGGTGAGGCTGGCGGCGGACGATCTTGCGAAGGAATCGCCGATGGTGGCTGGTTTTGTCCGCAGCTTGGCCAACACCGTGGAAGGCTACGCGGGTGGGATGCAGGAGCAGACGGTGGACCAACTGGCACGGACCGCTTCGGATTTCACGAGGCGAGAACCGGCATTGGTTTTCGGGCTCGCCGCACTCGCCGGCTTTTTTGTCTTCCGGACCATAAAAAGCTCCCGACCGACGGCCTCTCCCCCGATACAACCTGGCCAGCAAGGCCGATACCAACCCGGGCAGCAAGGCCTATACCAACGCAACCATCATGGCTGACCACCTTCGAAACTCGCCCCTGCCCCGCGCCTTGTCTGATGTTGTCTCGGATTTGGCCGACCTCTTTCAGAAGGAAATCCGGCTGGCGCGCGCCGAGCTTTCTGAAAAGTTGTCGCTGAAAATCCAGGCCGGTGTGTGGATCTTGGCGGCAGCGGCGCTCGGCCTTTTCGCCTTGCTCGTACTCGTTCAGGCCGCAATCTTCGGAATCGCTTCGGGGTTCGGCATAGCGTTGCACTGGTCCTGCCTGGCCGTCGCTGCTTTGTTGGCGGTAATGGCCGCGGCGGCTTTCGCCAAGGGACGCGCGGACGCGAAGGAAGAGCTCTCCCCGACCCGCACCATTTACCAAGTCAAGCAGGACATCGCTACAGTCAAGGAGCAACTCAAATGACTTACCAATATCAATCTGGGGCCCGCGGCGGGATGAGCGAATGGCTGCTCGGTACGATCAGACAAAATCCAGAAGGCCTGCTCTTGCTGGCCGCTGGCGCTGTTCTCCTCATGCGACAAAACTCGGTTTCGCGGTTATATCGGACCAATTCGCAGTCCTATCAGACCAAAATGCCTGGCGATTTCGGAGATGAAATTGAAACGCACCACTCCGGCCGCGGGACTGAAATGTCCGAGTCCGGCCGCGGTTTTGCTCAGCAGGTAAAAGATACGGCCAGCTCGTTCGCATCCTCGGCATCGGATTATGCCGGCCAAGCCGGACGCACTGTCGGTGAGCAGTCGCAACGGATCGCGAGCAGCGCCCAGTCGACTTTGCAGAGTTCAATGAACAGCATTTTGCAGGAGCAACCCCTGTTGGTGGCAGTTGCAGGTGTCGCGGCCGGTGCCGCCATCGCCGCCGCCTTTCCTGCGACTGCCATAGAGAGGCAAACTCTCGGCCCGATTGGCGACCAGCTTTCGGACGCGGCCTCCCGTGTTGGGGGGCAGCTGCAGGAAGCGACGGCTAAAGCCGGCGAAAAGCTGAAGAGCGCGGTCGAGGAGCGCGGGTTGAATGCTGACGGGTTGAAAGAGGTCGTAAGCGACGCCGCCAGCGCCTTCAGCGACACTATGAGCGGTAAAAAGGATCAGACAAGCGGGACTCAGCCGAGTGGGACTCAGATGGGCGGAAGAAAGGACCAGATGAGCGGGAACTCAGATGAGCGGAAATCAGATGGGTGGAAAAAAGGATCAGATGAGTGGGAATCAGCTGAGCGGCAATCAGACTGGAAATCAGATAAGTGGGAAGAAGGATCAGATGGGCGGAAAAAAGGATCAAGGTCCCGGAAGTGGGTTTGATTCGCCGTCACTCGGTCAGCCTGGATCTACTGAGAAGAATCGCTGAAGCAAGGATCAACTACAATGCCCGCGAAAACCCTTCGCCAATTTGAGGGCGACGTCGAAATGGCGCGTGCGAAATTAACGGGCAGTCTAGCCACGTTGCGTTCGCCCGATACGATCTCCGCTTTTACTGATGATCTAAAGAACGAAGCGCTCGAGGCCAAGGACGCGCTTGTCGATAAGGCAAAGACGGCCGCGCATTCCAAGGTGACCGAGCTGGTTGAAGACCTGAAAGCCAAGGCCGCTGCCAATCCTGCAGCAACCCTGGCTATCGGCGCTGGACTTGCATGGCACTTTATCCGTCATCCGCCGATCGCTTCCGCCCTTGTTGGATTCGGAGTTTTCAGCTTGTGGCGAACCAACGCATCTCACCCGATCGGGAGCTACCGGCCGGATTACCTGGAATCTGGCAAACAGCGGCTGAAGGAACAGGCTGGTGAGGCCCTTTCGAAAGTAAAGGACATGGCAATCCAAGGCCAGGATGTCTTATCGGCAAAGACGGCTGATCTGGCCGGCGCTGCAAGAGATACCGTGCAGCGTTGGACTGCTGATGTCCGGGAAGCCGCCGAAGACGTGGGCGCGTCCCTGGCAAACAATGCTCCTTCCATCGCGCCGTACACCGAGGACATCGGGGATTTCACCCGAAAGGCGTCAGATATGGCAGGTGAGGTGTACGACAGTGGCGTGGCCGCAACCCGCGCCATGCTGCGTAATCCAAAGTCCCGCGACAACTTGTTGATCGGCGTGGCGGGGCTGGCCGTCGCAGCAGCGTTTGGGATCGCGTGCCAAAAGAGACTGTCGGAAGCTGCCTCTTCCTGAGGATCAGCGGCTTTGAACCTTCCTAGAGTTGCCCAATCGCGATAAAAAGCCCCGCTGGAGCGGGGCTTTTGAACATGCTCTCGTCAGTCTCGGCATCGACACAACGCATGTTCGATGCAAACGTGGCCTGGCATGAAGATCGCCACCTTCAACATCAACAACGTCAACAAGCGTTTGCCCAACCTGCTGGCTTGGCTGCGGTCGGCAAAGCCGGATGTGGTCTGCCTGCAGGAGCTCAAAGCCGCCGATCGGGAATTTCCCAAGGCGGCTATCGAAAAGGCCGGGTATGGCGCGCTCTGGCGCGGGCAGAAAACCTGGAACGGGGTGGCGATTCTGGCACGCGGCTGCGAGCCGATCCTCACCCTTGGCGAATTACCCGGCGATCCGGCCGATGGGCAGAGCCGCTATATCGAAGCGGCGGTCAACGGCGTGCTCATCGCATCGCTTTACGGGCCAAACGGCAATCCGCAGCCGGGGCCGAAATTCACCTACAAGCTCGCTTGGTTGAAGCGGCTTGTGGCGCATGCCACTGATCTCTATGCCACCGGCGTGCCGGTCGTGCTGGCAGGCGATTACAATGTCGTTCCAACCGACCGCGATATTTACCCCACCAAGTCTTACGCCAAGGATGCGCTGGTGCAGCCGCAGCCCCGCGCGCTCTTTCGCAAATTTCTCGATCAAGGCTGGGTGGACGCGATCCGTGCGCTGCATCCCGATACGCCGATGTATACTTTTTGGGATTACATGCGCAACCGCTGGCCGCGCGATGCAGGGCTGCGCATCGACCATCTTTTGCTGAGCGCGCCGGCAGCAAAGCGCCTGGTGAGCGCCGGCGTCGATCGCGCGGTGCGGGGAAAGGATAGCGCCAGCGACCATGCCCCGGCCTGGGTCATTTTGAAGGATGCCTCGAAGGGCCGGTCGGCGGCGCGTGCAAAGAGCGGCGTTCCCGCGAGCCGACCTGCGCCTGCCGGCAAGCGAAGCGTGGCGCCCACGCAGCAAGCTCGCCGCCCGCTTCTGGTGATCGACGGAGATTCTTTTGCGCACCGTTCCTATCACGCTCTGCCGAAAACAATTCTGCGGCGTGGACGCAAGCCGGCCGGCGCCATTCTCGGCTTCGCCAATATGCTGCTGCGGCTCTACCGCGAGGAGCAGCCGCGCGCGGTTCTCGTTGCCTGGGACACGTATGAAGTCGCCACCTATCGCCATGAAAAATTTCCGGCCTATCAGAGCGGCCGGGAATTTGATGATGCGCTGATTGAACAGCTCGAAGAAATACCGAAATTCGTCAGCGCCTGCGGTTTCGCGAACGCCAAGGGCGCCGGCTATGAAGCCGACGACTTTGTCGCCGCTGCCGTCGCGGCGGAAGAGCGGCGCGGCGGCATGGCTTTGGCCGCAAGCGGCGACCGCGACACCTTTCAGCTGGCGTCCGAGAAGACGACCATTCTCTACCCGGTGCGCGCGGGCGAGATGGCGCGCATCGGTCCGGCCGAAGTGCGCGAGCGCTATGGCGTCGATCCGCAACAGGTTCCCGACTTCATTGCCTTGCGCGGTGACCCCTCTGACCGGTTACCCGGAGCCTCCGGCGTGGGCGCCACCGGCGCCGCGGCGCTCCTGCGCAAGCATGGTTCGCTGGAAGGTTTATTCAAGGCCGGCCGCTTCGCGGCGCAGGCCGAACGGTTGCTGCTGTTTCGCTCGATCGCGACCATGGACCGCAAGGCGCCGGTGCCGAGCCTGCGCACGCAAAAGCCGACCTGGGACAAGGCCGCGGCGCTGGCGCGTGAATGGGAGCTCAACCAGCTCGCCAAGCGGCTTGATGAGCTGACCAATTCATCCGCCGCCCGCGCCGGCAAACGATGAACGCCCCTCCCGTGATCCGGCGCGGAAGGATCGACGGAGCATGCACAAAGAACCCCCGGAAGGTGTTCCGGGGGTTTATCTCGCATTCGGTGTTAGCGCGCCGGCGGGTTCGACTGCGGCACGTTCGATGCTGGACCTGTCGAGCCTGAGCCGGTGGTAGAGGCCGAGCCGCTCGTCGAAGCGGGCGCCGTGGCGTTGGTATTGGTGCGTGCCGTGGTATCTCCATCCCGGTTCCAGGTGAAGGCAAGCGCGCCGAGCAGCAGGAGGACAACCAGGGCGCCCGCTATCCAGCCCATATTCAAGCCGGAACGGCGATCACCTACGGTCGTGCGGTTTCTCATTTCAGAATTCTCATATCACGGTCTCTCATATCAGGGTCTCTCATGGTCATGGCGTTGTCCTCTCGGTGAGGTCGTAAGAAGCAACCCACCATGCCGACCATTGTTCCTGAAGAGGTATGACGGTGCGGCTATTCCGCTGGGGCTTTCAGCGTCCACGCCACACGGCGGGCAAAGGCCCGGACTTTTCACAGCCGGGTGCCCTAACACCGGCGTCTTTTTAATGACGCGCTTAGCTTCGCGCAGAAAGACACCGGCCGAGACGATCAGCCACCCGCGCGCCGTGCAGGCAGACAGGTGATCGTAAAGCACGAGTTGGCGATCTGCCCAATCGAGCTTGTAAGGCTCGTCGCTGATCGTGAAATCAAAATACGCGAAGCCACGCTCGATCGCGCGGCGAAGCAATTCATGCAGGTGCGGCCGCCCAGGTCCGAACCGCGAGATCTCTCCACCGTCGTAGCTCGAGAGAATGAGATAATAGCAGTCGCGGAATTGCAGCCCGCGATTGTTGCGGCTGGCTCCTCCGGACTTATTGTTGTTGAGGCGCCGATATGACGCTCCCATCAAACCGAGCGAGCGGCCCCGTAGATGAACAAGAATTCAGTAAGTATCGGATTTCAAATAATTATTTCCGTTTTTCGGGAACCGCGGCCCGGCCGGATTCTTGTCGTGTGGGGCGTCACTGAACAAAGGGTTGATCCATGTCGTCCAAAGCCAAAGCTTCTTATCTCGCTGCGGCGGCCGCCTTGGTCATCCTGTCCGGCGTGACTATTTCATCGACTATCGCCAGCGCGCAGAGCCGCATTCAACTGGCGCAAGTCGAGAAAAAAGACGCCCAGGATAACCGCAAAAGCGAAACCCGCCGTGAACAACGCCGTGAGACCAGTCAAAATCGCGACGCTCGGTCGCGTACCGTCGTTCGCAGCGATCGTGACCGGCGGCACGTCGACCGTGATCGCGACCGTGACCGGCGGCGTGTCATCATACGCTCGCGCCCGTCGAGCTCAGTCGGTTTCGTGGTGCTGGGCCCGAGGGTGGTCTACCGGGCCTACGGGCCAGGGTGGTGCCGGGGCCTGCATAGCGGCCGGCATTGGGCGCGGCGCATCGGCTGGCATGCCGGACGGCACTACGGCCCGTTCCGTTGCTGACCCGATTACCGGCTTGCCAAAGCTCGGCATGCCTCAGGTAGCAAACAAATCCGCCGCGCCCTTCGGCGCGGCGTTTTCATGTCCGAGTTCCGCCCAGCTCCGGTAAGCCGGTGATCGGTTAAATCGTGTCGGTGGAATGCACGCGCTGGCCACCGACCATCATCGGTTCCGCCCTGCCGCGCGCGCGTCGCACCATCAGCTTGTTGAGCGCGCCGAGATAAGCCTTGGCCGACGCCACCAGCGTGTCCGGGTCGGCGCCCTTGGCGGTTACCGCGCGTCCGCCTTCCGACAGCCGCACCGAAACCTCCGCCTGCGCGTCGGTGCCCTCGGTCACCGCATGCACCTGATAAAGCTCGAGCGTCGCGTCATGCGGCACCAGCGTGCGGATCGCCTTGAAGATGGCGTCTACCGGGCCGTTTCCGGTCTCCTGCGTGGTGACGTGCTGGCCCTCGATGTCGAGCGTGAGCGTGGCCGATTGCGGCCCCATGGTGCCGGCGATCACCGTCATCGACAGCACCTTGATGCGGTCATGGGCGTGCGCGATCTCCTCGTCCACCAGCGCCTCGATGTCCTCGTCATAGACCTGCTTCTTGCGGTCGGCGAGCGCCTTGAAGCGGACGAAGGCATCTTCCAGCTGGTTGTCGGCTAGCTTGTAGCCGAGTTCCTCCAGCTTATGCACGAATGCATGACGACCGCTGTGCTTGCCCATCACCAGCGAAGTCTGTTTCACGCCGACGCTGTCGGGGGTCATGATCTCATAGGTCTGCGTGTGCTTGAGCATGCCGTCCTGATGGATGCCGGACTCATGCGCAAAGGCATTCCGCCCGACAATCGCCTTGTTGTATTGCACCGGGAAGGACGTCACCGCCGAAACAAGCTTTGAGGCGCGCGTCAGCATGGTGGCGTCGACATTGGTCCAATAAGGCATCACGTCGTTGCGCACCCGCATCGCCATCACGACTTCTTCAAGCGCGGCATTGCCTGCCCGCTCGCCGATGCCGTTGACGGTGCATTCGATCTGCCGGATGCCGGCCTGCACGCCGGCGAGCGAATTCGCCACCGCCATGCCGAGATCGTCATGGCAATGCGCGGAAAAGCGCGCCTTGTCGGAATTCGGCACCCTTTCGCGCAGCGTTTTGATCAGCCGGAAATATTCCTCCGGGACCGTGTAGCCCACCGTGTCGGGAATATTGATGGTGCTGGCGCCGGCCTTGATCGCGGCCTCGATGCAGCGGCAGAGGAAATCGAGTTCGCTGCGGGTGCCGTCCTCGCACGACCATTCCACGTCATCGGTGTAACCGCGCGCGCGCGTGACCGAGGCGACCACCATCTCATACACTTTCTGCGGCTCCATCTGCAGCTTCCACTTCATGTGGACCGGCGAGGTGGAGATGAAGGTATGAATGCGCCCTCGCTTGGCCGGCTTGATGGCCTCGCCGCAGCGGTCGATGTCCTTCTGGCCGGCGCGCGCCAGCCCGCAGACCACCGCCTGCCGGGTGCGCTTGGCGATCTCATTGACCGCCGCGAAGTCGCCCTCCGAGGCAATCGGGAAGCCGGCCTCGATAATGTCCACGCCCATCTCGTCGAGCAACTCGGCCACTTCGAGCTTCTCTTCATGGGTCATGGTGGCGCCGGGCGATTGCTCGCCGTCGCGCAAGGTGGTGTCGAAGATGACGACACGGTCCTTTTCGGACGGGGTCTGGGCGGTCATGGGGCGAAGTCCTTCTCGTCGATTGCGCCCTGCGGGCGCTCTGGGTGCTGTTCCTTGGCGGAGAGACCCCTGAGTGCCCAGGCGCGAACGCCCAGCCGGCCCTCAGGGGCGGATAAGGAGCAGCAGCCCAGCGAGAATGAGGGCAGCACGGGGCGCCGGCCGGCCGGCCGTCCCACCGATCGCGCGATGATCGCGGCGCATCGTCATGCTGAAACAACCCTCGTCGAGAACGCCAGGGTCGCGGATCGATGTGAATTCCGCGTTAAACCGGCGACCAGCACGCTGTTATTAAGGAAATCGGCGCTGGGGTGCAAGACGAGATAGGTCAGCGGCGCTGCCCTATTCCTGTCCTATGGATGGTCGCCGGGGCAACGATGCACCTCAACGGTCATATGCGACAGGCCGACGATGCCGGACAGCCGCCGCTTATAGACATCCGGATTTTGTGGATCATCCGAGATCACCGAGGCGATCACGCCGGCATGCCCCGGACCGAGCCGCCATAGATGCAGATCGCTGACGCGGTCCCCACCGATCTCCAGCGCCTGCAGGATTTCCGCCGCCAATTTCTTGTCCGGCACGGTGTCGAGCAGGGTGCCCGCCGAGGAAACGATCAGCCCATAGGACCAGCGTAGGATGATGACCGCGCCGACGACGCCAATGATGGCATCCAGCCAGGTCCAGCCGTAAATGCGTCCGCCCAACAGCGCGAGGATGGCTAACACTGAGGTCAGCGCGTCGGCTGCAACATGCGCGAAGGCGGCGCGGATGTTGCTGTCTTGCCCATGGACGTGTGCATGATCGTGACCCTGGCGATGATCATCGTGTTGCTCGCCATCGCCGCCCGCCGACAACAGCCAGGCGCTGAGCAAATTGACGCCGAGACCCAGCACGGCGACCAGCATCGCCTCGTTGAACCGGATCGGAACCGGGTTGAACAGCCGGATCGCACTCTCATAGGCGATTAGCAGCGCGATCAGCGCCAGGATGATCGCGCTGGCGAAGCCGGCCAGCTCGCCGAGCTTGCCGGTGCCGAAGGAAAAGCGCGCATCCTCGGCATGGCGGCGCGCAAAGCGATATGCGAGGGCCGAGATCGCGAGCGCGGTCGCATGCGTCGCCATGTGCCAGCCGTCGGCGGTGAGTGCCATGGACCCGTAGACGGCACCTGCGATGATTTCGGCCACCATCATCCCGGCGGTCAGCGCCACTACGAACCAAGTCTGGCGTTCGTGCTTGTCATGCGCGGTACCGAGAAAAACATGCCGGTGCTGCCAGTCTTCGGGGGAACGCCCATGCATCCGCAAACTCCGTAAAGCGAAACTCAAATGTGGGTCTGCGCCGCGTGTTACACAATCACTTCGCCTCAAGGAACGAGCGTGGGCGGCCTCGAACGGCGCCTACCCCTTCAGGGCCTTTTTCATCTCCTCCAGCGCCGCCATGTCCTTCGCGCCCAGCGCCGGAAATTGCGGGTTCAGCTTCTCGACCGCGTCGGTCACCGCGCCGGCCACCACCAGCCGGGCGAACCATTTGTTGTCCGCGGGCACGACGTACCAGGGCGCTTCCGGGCGGCTGGTATTACGGATCTCGTCCTCGTAAGCCGCCATGTATTTGTCCCACAGCGCGCGTTCCTTCAGGTCGCCGGCATTGAACTTCCAGTGCTTCTCCGGATCCTCCAGCCGCTCCAGCATCTGCTTGCTCTGCTCGGCCTGCGACATGTGGAGGAAGAATTTCAGCACAAGCGTGCCGCTGCGCGCGAGGTGCCGCTCGAAGGCGACGATGTCCTCGAAGCGTTCCTGCCAGATGTTGTCGGTGACGAGCGACGGCGGGAGCTTCTGCCCGCCGAGATATTCCGGATGCACACGCACCACCAGCACTTCCTCGTAGTAGGAACGGTTGAAGATGCCTATGTGACCGCGCTCCGGCAGGCGCAAAGTCGTGCGCCAGAGGAAATCATGCGCGAGTTCCTCGGTGCTCGGCTGCTTGAAGGATCGCACCTCGCAGCCCTGCGGATTCACCTGCGAGAGAACATGCTCGATGATGCTGTCCTTGCCGGAGGCATCCATGCCTTGCAGGATTATCAGGACGGCCCAGCGTCCCTCGGCATAAAGCCGCTCCTGCAGCTTGCCGAGGCGCTTGGCGTCCGCCTCGAGCATCTGCTTGAAGGCGTCCTTGTCGTTGGCGAGGCCGCCGGTGCTGGCCGGGTCGTGGTCGCGCAGCCGGAATTTGTCCGGATTCTCGATGCGGAAGTGCTGGGCGATCTCGGCAGTTTGCATGGCGGGAGTTTTCACCGCGGCGGCGCGCTTTACAACAGGCTTCTCAGGTCTGGAGCCAGATATGCGAAAGGAACGCCGCCATGAAAGGCGGCATCGCGTCAGTGAGGTCGGCCGGCCCCCGTACGATGTGGATGTCAGTCAACTCCGGCTGCTCCTGCGTGGCGAGAAAACTGACAATCCGTTCGCGCAACTGCTCCGCCGGCGCCTTCGCCTGCAATAACTTCATCTGCGCGATACGCGGTCCGGCCAGCACGGTCAACCAACCCGCGTCGGCCACGAAATCCGCGGGCGTCAGGCCGGTTTCCTCTTCCACCTCGCGCATGATGCTGCCGAGCAGATCGACGCTGCCGCCGCGTAAGTCGCCAGGGTCGGGCGTTCCGGCGGCGAAATAGATCTTGCCGGCGTTGGCGGTATGCGCGGCCATTTCGCCAAGGATGAAGCCACCGTCGCTGCCGCGCAGCGCGCCCATGGCATAGACATTCTTTACCGCCGGATCGGGAAAGTCCCAGTCGCGCCAAGCCAGCAGACTCGCGAAGTCGGTTTCGAAAGTGCCGGCGCGAAACACGCGATCCTCGATCGTGAAGTCACGCAGCATCAGTACGCGTCCGTTAAACAATTCGGGCTTGCCGCGCTGCAGTTGCGCGAAATGCGCGTCGATCTCGTGCCGGCGCGCCTGCGCAAAGGGCCACTCCCAGGAGGAATGGCCCACATCCAAACGGTCAACGGGCAGGACGGAGAAGGAGGTCATCTATATCCTGTCATTCCGGACGTTGCGAAGCAACGAACCCGGGATCCATAACCACCGCCGGGAGTATGGATTCCGGGTCCACGCTACGCGCGTGTACCGGAATGACCGCTTCGCGATCAGTTCTTGCTCTTGTCGACCAAGGCGCGCTGCTTGATCCACGGCATCATGCCGCGCAGCTTCTCGCCGACTTCCTCGATCGGATGTGACGCCATCTTGGCGCGCATGGCCTTGAAGGAAGTCTGGTTGACGCGGTTCTCCAGCATCCAGTTGCGGGTGAAAGTGCCGCTCTGGATGTCGGAGAGGATCTTCCTCATCTCCGCCTTGGTCTGTTCGTTGACCACGCGCGGGCCGGAGACATATTCGCCATATTCTGCGGTGTTCGAGACCGAGTAGTTCATGTTGGCGATGCCGCCTTCATAGATCAGGTCCACGATCAGCTTCACTTCGTGCACGCATTCGAAATAAGCCATCTCCGGCGCGTAGCCGGCTTCCACCAGCGTCTCGTAGCCGGCCTTCATCAGCTCGACCAGCCCGCCGCAGAGCACGGACTGTTCGCCGAACAGGTCGGTCTCGCATTCTTCGCGGAAGTTTGTCTCGATAATGCCGGCACGGCCGCCGCCGATCGCCGAAGCATAAGACAGCGTCAAGTCATGCGCATTGCCGGAGACGTCCTTGTGCACCGCCATCAGGCAGGGCACGCCGGCGCCGCGCTGATATTCCGCGCGCACGGTATGGCCGGGACCTTTCGGCGCGACCATCATCACGTCGAGATCGGCGCGCGGCTCGATCAGGTTGAAATGGATGTTGAGTCCGTGGGCGAACAACAACGCCGCGCCCTTCTTCATCTGCTGGTGCATATGCTCGCGGTAGATGTCGGCCTGCAGCTCGTCGGGCGTGAGCATCATCATCACGTCGGCCCATTTGGCGGCGTCCGCGACTTCCATGACCTTGAGCTTCTCGCCCTCGGCCTTCTTCACGCCGGCGGAGCCCTTGCGGAGCGCCACCGCCACGTCCTTGACCCCGGAATCCCGCAGGTTCAGCGCATGGGCATGGCCCTGACTGCCGTAGCCGATGATGGCGACTTTCTTGCCCTTGATGAGGTTGATGTCGGCATCGCGGTCGTAATACACACGCATATTTCAGGTCCTTCCCCGCACCAATTGATAACTGTCAGGGCCGCAAAGACGGCATTGCAGCATGAAAATCAAGGGCGCTCGGCTCCCTATGTCGTCATTCCGGGGCGCGAGCATCGCGAGCGAACCCGGAATCCATAACCGCCACCGGGAGTATAATTTCCGGGTCCCGCCCAATGGCGGTCCCGGAATGACAGTGAAAATCACATCCCCTCCCGGCCGCGGGTGATCGCGACGATCCCGCTGCGTGACACTTCGATCAGGCCCACCGGCAGGAGCGCGGAAATGCAACGCTCGATCTTGTCGGTGGAACCGCTGACCTCGAACACGAAGCTCTCGGTGGTGTCGTCCACCACCCTGGCATCGAAATCATTGGCGATGCGCAGCGCCTCGGCGCGCTGGTCGCCGACACCGCGCACCTTGATCATCGCGAGCTCATGCTCGATCGCCTGCCCGGTGAGCGTGACGTCGATCACCCGGTGAATCGGGATCAGACGTTCCAGCTGGTTCTTGATCTGCTCGATCACCATCGGCGTGCCGCGGGTGACGATGGTGATGCGCGAGACATGCTTCTCGTGCTCGGTCTCCGACACCGTAAGCGAGTCGATGTTGTAGCCGCGGCCGGAGAACAGACCGATCACGCGCGCCAGGACGCCGGGCTCGTTGTCGACCAGGACCGACAAGGTGTGGGACTCGATCTTTTGTTTAGCCGGCGCGGCCGGGTAATGGCTGGTTGAAGCGGGAATCGTCGTGTTCATCGCTTGTCCTTAACTCAACATCGCAAACACACAAACCTCGTCCTTCGAGACGCATCGCATTTCATGCGATGCTCCTCAGGATGAGGATTACTTCTACCGTGCCGATCTTCGGTTAACCCGTGATCGGCCGCTACACCATGATCTTGCCTTCTTCGGTAATCGCCTCCTCGACGCTCTCGCCGGAGTCGCCGAGGATCATTTCGTTATGGGGGCGGCCGGAGGGGATCATCGGGAAGCAGTTTTCCGCCGGATCGACCACGCAGTCGAAGATCACCGGCTTGTCGACATGGATCATCTCGCGGATCGCGGCGTCGAGCTCGCCCGGCTTCTCGCAGCGGATGCCGACACCGCGATAGGCCTCGGCCAGCTTGACGAAGTCCGGCAGCGCGTCGCTGTAGCTTTCCGAATAGCGCCCGCCATGCAGCAGTTCCTGCCACTGCCGCACCATGCCCATATAATGGTTGTTGAGGATGAAGATCTTGATCGGCAGGTGATACTGCGCCGCCGTCGACATCTCCTGCATGGTCATCAGCACCGAGGCCTCGCCGGCGATGTCGATGACGAGCGAGCCGGGATGCGCCACCTGCACGCCGACCGCCGATGGAATGCCGTAGCCCATGGTGCCGAGCCCGCCGGAGGTCATCCAGCGGCGCGGGTCCTCGAACTTGAAGAACTGCGCCGCCCACATCTGGTGCTGTCCCACTTCGGTGGTGATGTAGACGTCGCGCCCCTTGGTCAGCTCATAAAGCCGCTGAATGGCGTATTGCGGCTTGATCAGGTCGTTTGAGTTCCGGTAGGCGAGGCTCTTGCGCGCGCGCCAGGTGCCGATCTGCTTCCACCAGCCCGCCAGCGCCGCCTTGTCCGGCTGAGCGCCGATCGAGCGCCAGACCTGCAGCATGTCGGCGAGCACATTGGCGCAATCGCCGACGATACCGATGTCGACATGCACGTTCTTATTGATCGACGAGGGGTCGATATCGACATGGATCTTCTTCGAGCCGGGGGAGAAAGCGTCCACGCGGCCCGTGATGCGGTCATCGAAGCGCGCGCCGATGCAGATCATCACGTCGCAATCATGCATCGACCAGTTGGCTTCGAAAGTGCCATGCATGCCGAGCATTCCGAGCCATTGCGGATCGGACGCCGGATAGGCGCCGAGCCCCATCAGCGTCGATGTAATCGGATAACCGGTGAGCCGCACGAACTCGCGCAGCAGGTTGCTCGCCACCGTGCCGGAATTGATGATGCCGCCGCCGGTGTAGAACAGCGGACGCTTGGCCTTGGCGATCATTTCGACCGCGGCTTTGATCTTGTCCGGATCGCCCTTCAGCTTCGGCCGATAGGTCTTGTGCTCGACATTCTTCGGCCGCTCATACATGCCTTTTGCGAACTGGATATCCTTCGGGATATCGACCACCACCGGACCGGGCCGGCCGTTGGACGCGACATAGAAAGCTTCGTGCAGCACGCGCGGCAGGTCTTCGATGTTCTTCACCAGATAATTATGCTTGGTGCAGGGGCGCGTGATCCCGACGGTGTCGCATTCCTGGAAGGCGTCGTTGCCGATCAGGTGCGTCGGCACCTGTCCGGTGATGCAGACGATCGGAATCGAATCCATCAGCGCGTCGGTCAGGCCGGTCACCGCATTGGTGGCGCCGGGGCCGGAGGTCACCAGCACGCAGCCGACCTTGCCGGTGGAGCGCGCATAGCCTTCCGCTGCATGCACCGCGCCCTGCTCGTGGCGGACGAGGATATGCTTGATGTTCTTCTGCTTGAACAGTTCATCATAGATCGGCAGCACCGCGCCGCCGGGATAGCCGAAGAGGTGTTGCACGCCCTGATCGTTCAGGGCTTCGATCACCATTTCCGCGCCGCTCATTTCCTTCATCATCCGCTCCGAACAACACGCCCTGCAGGAATCAAAAAGGGGCCCGAAAGCCCCTGTTTCCGCGCACCGCCATTCTCAGGGTTTCAGCCTGCGGCGATGCGCTTCCTTACGACGGCCCGAGTAATTAAATTACGTTCATTCATCTCTAATACTCATTTCCTTGCGCGGCTTATAGGGGTTGGCGACCTCGCCGGTCAAGCCTTTTTCGCCCATTCCGCTGGCTTTCGCCAAGATCTCCTCCGCGCCGAGCCAGGGCCAGTCCGGCATCTGGTTGCGGAACCAGGTGGCCTGCCGCTTGGTGTAGCGCTTGGTGTCCCGCTTGCCCCCTTCGGCCGCCGCAGCGAGCCCGATCTCCCCGCGTAGATGACGGATCAGCCAGGGCACGCCATGCGCCTTCATCGCCGGCAGCCTCGGATGAAGCCCGCGCGCGGCGAGCCGCTCCACTTCCGCCAGCGCGCCGCTCGCCAGCATGGCGTCAAAGCGCGTATCGATCCGGCGGCCGAGCGCCGCGCGGTCAACATCAAGGAAAAACCGCGCGGCGCGCTCGGGCTCGAGCACCGCGGGCATGCCGTCGCGGTGCCAGTCGGACAATGAACGGCCGGTCGCGAGCACGACTTCCAGCGCGCGGGTGATGCGCGAGCGGTCACCCGGCATCAGCCGCTGCGCGCTTTCCGGATCGCGCTCGCTCAGTTCGGCATAGAGCGGCGCCACGCCCTCGCTCTCCAGCCGTCCGCGCACCGTGGCGCGGATGTCCGCCGGGATCGGCGGCACCGCCGCGAGTCCGCGCGTCAACGCCATGAAATAAAGCCCGGTGCCGCCGACGATGATAGCCACCTGCCCGGCGGCTTTTGCTCCATCGAGCACCGACTGAGCATCGCGCAGCCAGCGGCCGACGGAATAATTCTCCGCCGCGTCGACATGGCCGTAAAGCTTGTGCGGCTGCTGCGCTTCTTCCTGCAGCGTCGGGCGCGCGGTGATAACCCGCAGGTCGCGATAGACCTGCATGGAATCCGCATTGATGATGACGCCGCCGAGTTTCGCCGCCAGTTGCAGCGCCAGCGCAGACTTGCCGCTCGCGGTCGGGCCTGCAATAAGCACCGCTTGCCTAACGCCGCCGGCAGTTTGATCGTTGATCGCATGACTCACGTCGCCACCCTGATCTCCAATCCTGCCAAGCCTGCCGTCTACACGGCTCTTGTCGACGCGGCGCGTGTCGAATTGCCGGGCGCGGGCAAGCCGCAATGGCTGGCGCACAACATCGCCGCCGACATCCCTTTCACCCCGCCGCCGGAGGCGGAGAGCCGCGCGATTGCCAGTATGCTGCACGAACGGTTTTCCGGCGGCATCGATATAGTGGTGCAACCTGCCACTGGCCGGCGCAAGCAGCTTTTCCTGGCCGACATGGATTCCACCATGATCGGACAGGAATGCATCGACGAACTGGCCGACTTCGTGAATCGGAAAACGCATGTCGCCTCCATCACCGAGCGCGCGATGCGCGGGGAGATCGCCTTCGAGCCGGCGCTGCGCGAACGCGTAGCGCTGCTGAAGGGTTTGCCGGTGACCGTGATCGACGAGGTCATCCGCGACCGCATCAGCGTGACGCCAGGCGCGCGCACGCTGGTGATGACCATGCGGGCCAACGGCGCTTACACCTGCCTGGTATCCGGCGGATTCAAGTCGTTTACCGATCGCATCGCGGCGATGATCGGTTTTGACGAGAACCGATCGAATACCCTGGAAGTGGGCCCCGACGGCATGCTCGCCGGCCTCGTGCGCGAGCCGATCTTCGGGCGCGAGGCCAAGCTGCAGACATTGCTCGATCTGCGCCGGCAGCGCGGCATCGCCAAGGAAGCGACCTTGGTCGCGGGTGACGGCGCGAATGACCTGTCGATGATCGCGGCAAGCGGGGCTCGGCGTGGCCTATCACGCCAAGCCGGCGGTTGCCGAAGCCGCCCATGCGCGCATCGACCACGGCGATCTCACCGCGCTGCTCTACCTACAGGGCTATAGGCAGGAAGAATTTGTGGAGGGGTAGTCTTCCTCAGCCGAGCAGACAAAGCTCTTGATCGTCATGGCCGGGCATAGCCCGTCGAAGACGGGCGTAACGCCCTTATGACCCGGTCATCTCGATAAGGAGCGCACTGCCCATCTAAGCGAGATGCCCGGGATGAGCCCGGGCATGACGAGTGCAGAAGTTCGCGCTTGCCTCTACTGCAGATTGAGCGCGACAAACCGCGTTTCGCCGTCCTTATTGGCGACCAGGAACAACGCCGACCTGCGCCCTTCATTCTTGAGCTGATCGACGCGCTTTTGCACGTCCGCCGCGCCCGCCACCGCGACCTGCGAAATCTCCACGATGGTGTCGCCCGGCTTCATCTGCTTTTCCGCCGCGGATGAATTCTGCTCCACCGCGGTGACCACCGCGCCCTTCACATTGTCCTTGATGTTGTACTTCTTGCGCAGGTCGTCGTTGATGTCGGCGAGATCGAGACCGAGCGCCTTCTTTATCGCCGTCGGCTTTTCTTCCGGCGCATTCGCCGTGATGGAAGCAAGCTTCTTGTCGCTGTCCTCCAGCCGGCCGACCTTCACCGTCTTCTTCTCTTCCTTGCCCTTGCGGATGATGACGACCTCGACTTCCTTGTCGACCGGTGTATCCGCCACCATGCGCGTGAGATCGCGCGTTTCCTTGATGTCCTTGCCGTCGAATTTCAGGATCACGTCGCCGGTCTCGATGCCGGCGGCCTTGGCCGGGCCCTTATCGTCAATGCCGGCGATCAGCGTGCCGCGCGCGGGCTTGATGTTGAGCGCCTCGCCGATCTCTTCGGTCACCGGCTGGATCTTCACGCCAAGCCAGCCGCGGCGGGTCTCACCGTATTGCCGCAGCTGGTCGATCACCGCCACCACGGTTTTAGATGGCACGGCGAAGCCGATGCCGATCGAGCCGCCGGAGGGCGAGATGATCGCGGTGTTCACGCCGATCACGTCGCCTTCCAAATTGAATAGCGGGCCGCCGGAGTTGCCGCGGTTAATCGAGGCGTCGGTCTGGATGTAATTGTCATAGGGTCCGGAGTTGATGTCGCGGTTGCGGGCGGAAACGATCCCCGCCGTCACCGTGCCGCCGAGCATGAAGGGATTGCCGATCGCTATCACCCATTCGCCCAGCCGCAGCTTGTCGGAGTCGCCGAAATTCACCGCCTTCAGCGGCTTGGTGGGCGTGACCTTGAGCACCGCAAGATCGATCTTCTGATCCCGGCCGATCACTTCCGCCTTCAGGCGCGTGCCGTCGTTGAGGATGACGTGAACCTCATCGGCCTCGGAGATGACGTGGTTGTTGGTCACCACAATGCCGGCGGCATCGATGATAAAGCCGGAGCCGAGTGAATTCACCCGGCGCGGCGAGCCACCGCGCCCGCCCCGGTCGCCATCGCGGCGGTTCTTGAAGAATTCGTCGAAGAATTCCTCGAATGGCGAGCCAGGCGGAAGCTGCGGCGTGGGCGAAGCTTTCGCCCCCAGCGACTGCGAGGTGGAAATATTGACGACCGCGTCGATCACCTTCTCGGCGACGTCGGCGATGGCATCGGGGCCGCGCGCCGCCGCCGGCGAAAACAGGGCGGGCAGAACGATGGCCACGCCGGTAAGCGTGACGATCGTGCAACGTCCAACCTGCCGGACAATGTCGGTCAGATGAGCAAGCATGGCAGCCAATTCTCCTGCGACTTTCCACGACACTGCCCCTGTGCATGCATGGATGCAAGGGCAGCAACCGGGCGCTCAGAATAGCGCGTTTTCTGCACGCGACTCGATTCCGCTTCGCTTGAAAAATCCTCGATCTTGGTAAGCTTCCCGCCGGATCGGGACGAAATTGCGGCTTTTGAAGCCGTTTAACCCCGGATCGCCCAGATCACGAGGATGCCGAGAACAGCCGAAACGATGCCGACGATCCGCAAGGTTCCGTCCTGCGTCTGCTGAACTGATTCCATAGCGCGCTTGGCGGTGGCCGGAAAGGCGGAAAACATCAATCCCTCGATCACGAAGACCAAGCCAAGCGCGACGAAGAAATCAGACATGGGTCACCGCGGCGCTATGGCTCTGTCCTTACCTTGCGCCCAGCGTCTGCGGCGCTCCCGGTTGTGGCGCCGGTGCGGCGGCAGCGCCGGAAGCCGGTGACGCCCCTTTGCCGCTGGGAGCCAGGAAGAAGCGGAAGAATTCCGAATCCGGCCTCAGCAGCATGCGCGTGTCGTTGTGCTGGAAGGCGGTCTCATAGGCCTGCATTGAACGGTAGAAGGAGAAGAAGTCTTTGTCCCTGTTGAACGCGTCGGCGAAGATCTGGTTACGTGTGGCGTCGCCTTCGCCGCGTGTCTGCTCGGCCTTCGAGGTGGCCTCGGCGATCAGCACGGTAACGTCGCGATCCGCTCTCGCGCGGATTTCCTGGGAGCGTTGCGCACCTTGGGCGCGGAATTCGGCGGCCTCGCGTTGCCGCTCGGTTTGCATGCGCTGATAGACCGCCTGACTGTTCGCCTCCGGCAGGTCGGCGCGGCGGATACGCACGTCCACCACTGAGATGCCGTAGGACTCCGCCTCGCGATCGACCTGGTCGCGGATGCGGCCCATCAGTTGCGAGCGGTTTTCCTTCACCACTTCCTGAAAGGTTGCCTCGCCCAGAACCCGGCGCAGCGCCGAATTCATGATGTTGTTGAGTTGCGACTTCGCGGCTTCGATCGACCCCAGCGTTTGATAGAATTTCAGCACGTCCACAATGCGGTAGCGCGCGAAGGCGTCCACCGAGAGACGCTTCTGGTCGGACGCGATCAGTTCCTGCGGCAGCGCTTCGAGATCGAGGATGCGGCGGTCGACGGTGATGACGCTGTCGATGAACGGCACTTTCACATGCAGGCCGGGATCGGTCACGACCCGTACCGGCTGGCCGAGGCGCACGATCAACGCCTGTTGCGTCTGATAGACGGCATAAAACGAGCTGTAACCGACGATCAGGACCGCCAGCGCGATGACGAGCAGGACGCCGCCGGTGATACCGGTTTTCATCGGGTGCCTCCCTGCGCCGGACGCTGCTGCTGCCCGAGCTCACGCAACGGCAGATAGGGCACGGCGCCGTTGGTCGACGCGTCCATGATGATCTTGTCGGTGCCGTTGAAGAGACGCTCCATGGTTTCCAAATACATGCGTTCGCGCGTCACATCAGGAGCCTTCTGGTACTGGTCGAGGATTTTCAGGAAGCGCGAGGTCTGACCGGTAGCTTCCGCCACCGTCTGTTCGCGATAGGCTTCCGCGGATTGCAGGACCTGCGCCGCACGGCCGCGCGCCTCCGGCACAACGCGATTGGCGTAAGTCTGGGCTTCGTTCTGCGCGCGTTCAAGGTCCGCGCGCGCCGCCTGCACGTCACGCGCCGCGTCGATCACTTGCGCCGGATTGTCAACCTTCTGCATCTGAATCTGCTGGATGACGATGCCCGACCCGTAAAAGTCGAGCGTACGCTGCATCAGGTCCTGTACCGCGGTTTCGGTGACTTGGCGTGCGCCGGTGAGCAGCGGCTGAATGGTTGAACGGCCGACCACTTCCCGCATTGCGCTTTCGGCTACCGCCTTGACGGTACCTTCCGGGTTCTGGATGTTGAACAAGAAGTCCCCGACCCCGCCCGTCTCCGGCTTCACACGCCAAAATACTGAGAAATCGACGTCGACGATATTCTCGTCGCCCGTAAGCATCAGGCTCTCTTCCGGCACGTCGCGGGCACTGGTGCCGCCGCGCCGTGAATCGGCAAGGTTTCGGATGCCGATGTCGATCTGGCTGACGCGCAGCGCCTTCGGCGTGATCGCATCTTCGATCGGCCAAGGCAGGTGGTAGTTCAGGCCGGGCGGCACCTGACGCACGTATTGGCCGAAGCGCAGCACGACGCCGAGTTCATCGGGCTCCACCCGAAACAATCCGGAAAGACCCCAGACCACGATGGCGATGGCGGCAATGATGCCGAAACCCCTGCCGCCGAGCGAACCGCCCGGCAGCACCGTGCGCAGCTTGTCCTGGCTCTTGCGCAGCCAATCTTCGAGATCCGGCGGTGTCGGCCCTGACGACTGAGGCCCCGAACCCCAAGGGCCCTTGGGGCCGGACCCCCATGGTCCGCCACCCTGATTACTCCAAGGCATGAATAGTCTCCTCGCGGGCATTGGGCCCGGCTGCATTCATTAAGTTATGAGTTATAGGGGAGTGACCTGCCGCTTACAACGCACGTTGATACTGTAGCGCCTAGGGGCGCGCTCGTAGATAGGTGATGAAGCTCATGTCCGCATCATCACCCGGCGCGGCGTCCTGCCGCATACGGGCGGTTTCCCGCCAGCATTTGCTTGTCGATAGACGGGAAAAACGTGTCCCCGGCCGGGGCCGCATGCACCAGGGTGATTTCCAGCCGGTCGGCGATGGCCAGGCAGTTGCTGAAAATCTTCGCGCCGCCGATGATGGCAATGCTATCGGCGCCGCGCTGCCGCGCATCCTCCCGCGCCATGTCCATGGCTGTTTCCAGGCTGTTCGCGACGACGACACCATCCGCGACGAAATGGCGATCGCGGGTAATTACGATGTTGGTGCGATCCTTCAGCGGCTTGCCGATCGATTCATATGTCTTGCGCCCCATCACCACCGGACGTCCGACGGTCAGCCTGCGGAAATGCTGCATGTCGGATTTCAGCCGCCACGGCAGCGTGCCGCCGCGGCCGATCACGCCGTTTTCCGCCACGGCGGCGACCAGCACGACCTTCGGTGGGCTCACACCGCCACCTGCGCCTTGATATGCGGATGCGGGTCGTAGCCTTCCAGCACGAAGTCCTCATAGGCGTAGCTGAACAGGTCCCTCACTTCCGGGTTGAGCTTCATCACCGGCAATGCGTGAGGCGCGCGCGCGAGCTGCAGCCGCGCCTGTTCGATGTGGTTGAGATAAAGATGCGCGTCGCCGAAGCGTATGCACGAAGTCGCCGGGCTTCAGCCCGGTCACCTGCGCCATCATCAGCGTGAGCAATGCATAAGAGGCGATGTTGAACGGCACGCCGAGGAAGACATCGGCCGAGCGCTGATAAAGCTGGCAGGAAAGCCGGCCGTTCGCGACATAGAACTGGAACAGGCAATGGCAGGGCGGCAGCGCCATCTTGTCGACCTCCGCCGGATTCCAGGCGGTGACGATCAGCCGGCGGGAGTCCGGGCTGCGCTTGATCATCTCGACCACATTGGCGATCTGGTCGATGGTGCCGCCGTCCTTGCGCGGGCCAGGAGCGCCACTGCTTGCCATAGACCGGCCCGAGCTCGCCGCGCTCGTCCGCCCATTCGTCCCAGATGCGTGACGCCGTGGTCATTGAGGTAGTCGATATTGGTGTCGCCGCGCAGGAACCAGAGCAGCTCGTAAATGATGGACTTCACGTGCAGCTTCTTGGTGGTGACCAACGGGAAGCCTTCCGCCAGATCGAAGCGCATCTGGTGACCGAAAACCGAGAGCGTGCCGGTGCCGGTGCGGTCGCCCTTCTCCGCGCCGTCGGCGAGGATACGTTCCATCAGGTCATGGTATTGCCGCATGATCGTTGGCTTCTTGGATTCCGCGCCTTAATTCGACTCGACCCTCGGCGCTAAGGATAGCGCCGTGCCGGCGTTCGCAACAGCGGCTTAGATAAACGGTTTCCATAACCAACAAAGGGCGGCCGCATGGCCGCCCTGCCTTCCAGACTGTCCCGCGCTTACTTCGGCGGCGGCGCGGATTTGATGACCTTCGACCAGCGCTCGGTTTCTTTTTTCACCAGCGAAGCCAGCTCCTGCGGCGTGCGCTGCTCCTTGGTCGGGATCACGCTGCCGAGCTCGAGCAGGCGCTTGCGCACATTTTCGTCGTCGAGCGCCTTCACTGCCGCAGCATTGAGCTTGTCGAGCGCCGGCTTCGGCGTGCCCTTGGGCGCGAACAGCGCGTTCCAGGCCTGCGCCTCGAAGTCCGGCAGGCCGGCTTCCTTGGCGGTCGGCAGATTCGGCAAGGCGGGATTGCGCTCGGCGGTGCCGACCGCATAGCCCTTGATGGTGCCGGCATTGATCTGCGGCACCACGTTAACGATCTGGTCGCACATGTAATCGACCTGGCCGCCGAGCAGCGCGTTCATCGCGGGCCCGGTGCCGTTGAACGGCACCGACACCGGGTTCACGCCCATGATAGAATTGAGTAGCAGGCAGGTGATATGCGACACCGAGCCGACGCCGGCATGCGCCGCGTTCAGCTTGTCGGCATTCGCCTTCACATAAGTGACGAATTCCTTCAGGTCCTTGGCCGGAAAATCCTTCTTGCCCAAAATGACCACCGGCGTGCCGGCCAGGATGCTGATCGGCTCGAAATCGGTCGACGGGTTGTAGGCGAGGTTCGGATAAAGCGCGACCGAGGCGGCATGCGTGCCCATATGGCCGGTGATCAGCGTATAGCCGTCGTTGGTTGCGTTCTTGGCCTTGGCGGAAGCCGTAGTGCCGCCGGCGCCCACCACATTCTCGACCACGATCTGCTGGCCGAGCGTGCGCGACATATGCTCGCCAACGATGCGGGAAATCACGTCGGTCGGCCCGCCCGCGGCAAAGGGAACGATCAGCGTGATCGGCCGCGCCGGGTAGTCCTGCGCCAGGGCGCCGGGGCTTTGGAATGCGAGGGCAAGGCCGGCAATCGCGCCGGCAGCGATCTTGAATAAGGACATGGTCGTCTCCTCCCGCGGCCTTGTGAACAGGCGCGTTGGGGGCAATTCTGGCTTATCGCTCGAGCGCTGAAAAGGGCCAATTCCGCCGCACGACCAAAGGCTAAGGCGGGCATACGCCGCTCCGCCGTTTACTGCCCCGCGCTTTGGCGCTAGGTTTTCCACTGCGAGAGGTGAGATCGAATGATATCCTCGTCGCGTTCCCTCATTTTATTGCTTGCAACCTTGGCGTCCGTCACGACCGCGGCGGCGCAAAATTGGCCGGCGCGCCCGCTGACGCTGGTCGTCGGCTTTCCGGCCGGCGGCGCCGACGACGCGATCGCCCGCATCTTTGCCCCGCGGCTGGCGGAGAAGCTCGGGCAGCCCGTGAACGTCGAGAATGTTGCCGGCAAGAGCGGCCTCACCGCGGCCACGCGCGTGGCCAAAGCCGAGCCCGACGGATACGAAATCATCTTCGGCAGTTCGAGCATCCACGCCGCCAGCCAATCCGTCTTCAAGAATCCGCCTTACAAATCCGATGTGGACTTTGCGCCCGTCGCGCTGCTGGTGGAGCAACCCTTCATCGTCGTTGCTCGCAGGATTTTTCCGCCGCCAATCTGCAGGATTTTCTCCTCACCGCGCGCCGGACCGGGGCACCGTTGCGCTACGGCTCTGCCGGCATCGGCTCTGCCACGCATCTGTCCTGCGAGCGCTTCAATCAGGCGGCCGGTATTCAGGCACGGCACGTTGCGTTCAATGGCGGCGGGCCGGCACTGCAAGCTTTGCTGGCGGGAGAAATCGATTTTCAGTGCCCGGTGGTCACGCTGCCGATAGCGAAAATCAAAAGCGGCGAGGTGAACGGCATCGCCATCTTATCGCGTGGCCGGTCATCCGCGCTGCCGGAGCTGCGGTCCGCGCATGAACAGGGGTTGACCGGCTTTGAGGCCACTACGTGGTTCGCGCTGTTTCTGCCCGCCAATTCGCCGCCTGCGGCCGTGCAAAAACTCAATGCCGCCGCGGCGGCGGTGTTGGACGATCCGGCAGTTCAGAAAAGCCTCAGCGAGGTTGGCGGAAGCGTGGTCGCACCGGACCGGCGTCCGCCTGAGTATCTCGGTCGGTTTCTTAAGAGCGAGATCGAAAAATGGGCTTTGGCGGTAAAAGCCGCCGGCATCAGCCTGGATTAGGGCCGCTTTCCGCAAAGCCAAACGCTTCGGCACGACCGGATCGGTTTGTTGTTGCCGGCAAATAGTGGCGATGAACAAGGCCGAGCGTTACTTTCGCCGTGCGGTTTTCGACTTCTTCCGCTTCGATGCCGCCTTGCGCGTCTTTTTCGTTGACGATTTTCGCGCCTTCTTGGCGACGATTTCCGCGCCTGCACCTTTTTCTTCGCCTGCTTCGTTGGGCGGCGTCGGCGCTTGCGGCTAAGGGCTTGGACGACCAGATCGGGCGCGACCGCGAGGGCAGGCCGCATCGCGGCGAAATCCTCTTCGGCCAGCAGCATCGTTTCGGGCACTAAATCGATCCGGGCCGCTTTTTTCCTTTTTGCCATCAGCTTTGCTCCCTACTTACGTCGCGCCATCAATGCAGCTGCGCTGCCTAGGACGACTCCGCCAGCACTTCCCGCTTCTTGCGGATCATCGGCAGCGCCGCGAGCACCAGCAGGAGGCCCGCCAAAGCCAGCAGCCCTCCCGATATCGGCCGCGTAAAGAACACGCTCACATCCCCGCGCGCGATCAGCATCGCGCGGCGGAGGTTCTCTTCCATCAGCGGCCCGAGCACGAAGCCGAGCAGCATCGGCGCCGGCTCGAAGTCATGCTTGATGAGCCAATAACCGATCAGGCCGAAAGACGCCGCCATTACCACGTCGAAAGGCGAGTTGTTGATGGAGAAGATGCCGATGCAGCAGAACACCAGGATCGAGGGATAGAGCAGACGATAGGGAACGCGCAGCAGCGTCACCCACAGGCCGACCAGCGGCAGGTTAATGATCACCAGCATCAGGTTGCCCACCCACATCGAGGCGATCATGCCCCAGAACAGATCCGGCTGCTTGGTCATCACCTGCGGCCCCGGCACGATGCCGTGGATGGTCATCGCGCCGACCATCAGCGCCATCACGGCATTGGGCGGAATGCCGAGTGTGAGCAGCGGAATGAAGGAGGTCTGCGCG
Source organism: uncultured Alphaproteobacteria bacterium (assembly GCA_963731585.1). Taxonomy (GTDB): domain Bacteria; phylum Pseudomonadota; class Alphaproteobacteria; order Rhizobiales; family Xanthobacteraceae; genus CANKHA01. The sequence goes on along the minus strand of CAVSWC010000013.1, from coordinate 355,052 downwards.
GCGGCATTGTTGGCGCTTTCCGGTCCGGCGACACCCTCGATGGCGCCATGTCCGAACTTCTCGGGATGCTTCGACACCCGCTTTTCCAGCGTATAGGCAGCAAAGGACGCGATCACCGCGCCAGCGCCGGGCAGGATGCCGATGATCGAGCCGATCACGGTGCCGCGGGCAACCGCCGGCGCCGCCGCTTTCAGATCGGCGCGCGTCGGCATCAGGCCGGTAATCTTGGCATTTAGGATTTCGCGGCTTTCCGGGCTGGCCTCGAGATTGCGCACGATCTCCGCGAAGCCGAAGACGCCCATCGCCACCACGACGAAGCTGATGCCGTCGGCGAATTCCGGCAACTGGAAAGTCATGCGGCCGACGCCGCTTTCGAGATCCGAGCCGACCATCGACATCAGCAGGCCAGCGAGAATCATGCCGATGGCCTTGATCAGCGAGCCCTTGGCCAGCACCACCGCGAAAATCAGCCCGAGCACCATCAAAGAAAAATATTCCGCCGGCCCGAATTTCAGCGCGATGGCGGTCAGCGGCGCGCCCAAGGCCGCTACCAGAATGGTCGCGATGCAGCCCGCGGTAAAGGAGCCGATCGCCGCGATAGCGAGCGCCGGTCCCGCCCGGCCCTGCCGCGCCATCTGGTGCCCGTCGAGCGTCGTCACCACCGACGTGGCCTCGCCCGGAATATTGACCAGGATCGCCGTGGTGGAGCCGCCATATTGCGCGCCGTAATAAATGCCGGCGAGCATGATCAGCGCGCCGGTCGGCGGCAGCCCGAAAGTGATCGGAAGCAGCATCGCGATGGTCGCGACCGAGCCTACGCCGGGCAGAACCCCGATCAGCGTGCCGACCAACGCGCCGAGCAGGCAATAGACCAGGTTCATCGGGATCGGGATCGAGACTGACCCCGAGATCGAAAAAGGTGAATTGGAAGACGACGCCGAAGCCCAGCGCCAGATTAGCCAAGAGGTCATACATGCTGCGACTTCCCGATCAGAACCGTGGCCAAAGCTGGAATGGCAAGCCAAGCAAGTAAACGAAAACCACCACGCAGAACGCCGTCAGCGCCGCCGCCATGATGAGCGATTCGATCCAGCGGGTTTCCCTGGAAGCGACGGCGGCAATCACGAAGGTGACGAAGCTTGCGATGATCAGGCCGAAGGCTGGCACCCGGACAAGGGTCTCGCCCAAATGAAAGGTCAAGCCGCGGATGAAAAAGGCAAAGGACAGGATGGCGAGGGTTACGAACAGCGGACCACGCACCGCATAGCCGCCGACCGGCTCGCCCTTGGTTACCAAACCCGAGATGGTAATAAGCGCGGCGACGATCGCGAGCCCGGTGGCGAAAAGCCGGGGGGCCGTGCCGGCGCCGAACGAGAAGCCGCGCATGGCGGGCAGGTCGGCGCCGGCCCAGAAGGCGAGCAGCGCCAGTCCCATCAGCGCGAGGCCCGCCATAATAATCGCGGTGGTTGGGAACATGAACGCGCAGGCCGAGGATGACGATCCCGAGCAGGGCCAGGGCGAACCCCAGGACGCGCAGAAACATTCCGATGCCGGAGAACGTGTCGAAATGCCAGGCGGTGATGAAGGCGAAGGCCGCCAGTGCGATCGGCGACCCGGCTGCCCACAGATCGAGCGTATGATGGCCGGTCGTCAGCCGTTTGCGCTGCCGCCCCGCCGGACGGGTACCTTCCGACATGCAGCCGTCCCTCCCCTGCCGCGTCGTCCGTCTCACCGCGGACTGTTGCCGACTTCTAGTTAGCACATCTGGGACGGACCGCCAAAAAATGGCGGGTTATACTTTTAAACGAGGCCGGCGTAGCCGAGAGCACCGGCGACCAGAAACAACCAGATCGGATTGAGCCGCGTTGCAAAGGTGATGCCCGCCGTCGCCGCGGTGATGGCGTAAGCGAGCCAGCTGTGGTCCGCCGCCTGGGCGACGATGATGCCGGCGGAACCGATCAGGCCGACCGAAATGGGGATCAGGCCAGCCTGGATCGCCATGCGCCAGCGCGCGTATTTGAATTTCTCCCAGGTTCCGCTGACGTAATAAGCCAACACGGAACTCGGCCCGCACATGCCGAGCGTCGCCACCAGCGCGCCGATCGGCCCTGCAACATGGTAGCCGATCAGCGTCGAGATCATGAAGTTCGGCCCGGGAGCGGCCGTGGAGATGGCGAAAATGTCCGCGAATTCGCGCTCCGTCAGCCAGCCCGACACCTCGACCGCCTGGCGGTGTATCTCCGGGATCGCCGAATTGCCGCCCCCGACCGCGGCGATGGAGAGCAGGCCGAAATGCAGAAGGAGCGTGATCAGGGTTGCGCTGTCCGTCTTCATCTCGGCTTCCTCCAACCGATGATGATGCCGAGGGGCAGGAAGATGCCGAGCGCCCACCACAATGGCAGTTTCAGCAGGCCGACCGCGATCACCACCGCTATCATCAGCGTGATCGACACCCACTGCTTGTTCTCAAACAAAGGCACCGCCATGCGGCACATGGTGCCGATCGTGAGCCCCGCCGCGGCGGTGGTGACGCCGCCGAGGAAGCGTTGCAGTTCCGGCAGTTCCCCGTAGCGTGCATAAAGCGCGCCGAGGATGACCATCAGGACGAGCGAAGGCCCGCACAATCCTGCCGTCGCAACCAGCGAGCCCGGCACCCCGCGCACACGCGCTCCGAACACCACGGCAAAATTCACCACATTCGGCCCGGGCAGGAACTGGCAAAGCGCGAAGACCTCGTTGAACTCGGTCGCGCTCATCCATTTGCGTTCGTCCACCGTCATGCGGCGGGCCCAGGCCAGCGTGCCGCCGAAGCCGAAGATCGAGACGATGGCAAAACTGCTGAACAGGTTCCAAAGCGTGGGGCGAAGCGCCGGAGGGGGAACGGGGGCGGGAGGCTCGGACATCCCGGAATGAATATCGCCGTGGCGCCGGCCTGACAATTGACCGGGATGGCGAAGCGCCACGCTCACACGAGGACAATCAAGCGGCAGTTGCGCGAGAGCCCCTGAAAGCGAGCGGCTTGCTGGCACAGATACGGGGGCTCAATGTGCCACTGGTGCTGCCTCATCGTGCCTCGCCGGAATGGTGTTTGTCGGCGGCAGCAGTGGCGGGAATCTGACGATCTAACGTCGGATAGGCGTTTATTTCAGGTATTCCCCCAATAAAAATTGAACTTATTGGTCTTATACCCGTTGTGCCTGCAGACTGAGGGGCTCACATGTTTAAATTCGCCGCCAAATCCATCGCCGCCGTCATTGCTGCCGCTCTTGCGGCCAGCTTCGCGGTTGTTTTGACCTCGGGAGTGCCGGAGGCGGGGGCAGAGACCTTGCAAGCGCCGCTCGTGCAAACCGATGTCATCGTAAAGGCTCCCTGCGCGTTGCAGGGCTGGCCGTACTACGAACGGAATTGCCTGCGGACCGGCGACACGGAGCCCCGGATCGTGCGGGTCGTCGCGCTTCGCTGACGCCCGAAGACAAGCGGGAGGACCGCCGATGAACTTACTCTCGCGCGCTTGGCGCTTTTGCGGCGGAGCTGCTTCCGGCCCAGAGCTGTTTGTGCATCATCCGGCGGCTGGGATGCCGTACAAGCTTGATAACCCATTCCACAGCGATGAATTCCAGGCGAAGGTAGGCAAGCTCCTTGCCGCCGTCCGGAGCCAAGCAGCCCCTTCAGCAGAGCGACGATTAGCACGCCTGCTATTCACGATCTGGGCGTCGTCCTTTCCAAAGAAGAAGTTAATGCGCGTTAACTAAAAGGGGTTAATGCGCGTTAACTAAAAAGTTTGGAACGATCGACTTTAAGCAGGGTTGCCAACCCACAGTCGTGGAGAGAGGCCGATGTTGCAGGTTCTTATTTTTGCTCCCTATGTCGCGCTGGCGTCGAGTTTCGTCCTTGCCGCTACCGTGGTCGTGATCTGCTGCACCCAGCACGCGCAAAGTCTTCATGGCAAGGGCTTCTCGTTGCGGACACGGAGAATGTCGATTGTTGGGGGGACTGCGCCTGGAACTCGCCCAGCGCCAACCGGCACTTCGTCTCGTTCAGCAAGGAAGAGAGCTTTTCAAGTCGCTACAGCATGACTCCTGCTGGCTCGAGAGGATCCGCGCGCTCAGCGGTCCAATAACCCGAGCAAGACGACGCCTGCGCCTGGAGCGCCCCGGTGGTCAGTTAACGGAAGTCGATGCTCCGGAGAACTAATCCGGGAGGATTGCCCTCCCGTCCGACCTCCCGATATTTCCGCGCCGCGCAGGCTTCGATCAAATCTCGAAGCCTGAGGAATTGCTCTTCGCGTTGCAGTGGACTTTTTGCTCCGCTGGTCCGATCGAGATCGTCCATGGCGGCAGTGCTGATAGCACACGGCACATCTGTTTGATCGTCTTTCATCGTGAACAGGACAACCATCCGATTAAAGTCGTAGGAAAAAGATTGTCCGGTTGTGAGCGTCATATCACGGCCTTTGAAGTCGGAGCAGCAATCACGCCGCTGCAACTGTCCGGAACGATCAATCTTTGAGAATAAAGGTCACTTTCAGGTTGACGCGATATTCAGCGATCTTCCCATTCTTGATCACGCACTTCTGATTATCGACCCAAACGCCCTCCACGTTCTTTAATGTCTTAACAGCGCGTGAAACGCCGATCTGAACGGCGTCCTCGAAACTCTTGGTGGAGGCGGAAATAAGTTCGGTAACGCGGGCGACCGACATGAGTTTCTCCTAACAAGGGTGATAATGCGTTACGCAGTGGCAGGCTTGCTGTCTGCTAGTTTGTGACTACGTTTTCTGGCTGTCAACCGCTCGGGCAACGTCGAATCTTGCTCGGCCTTAATAGGCGCCAGGCCGATCCGTGGGTCTCTCCCGCTCATTTGGCATTCATATCTGGAGAGGCCACAATACTTCGGCAGGAATCGGTTTTGCAGGTGATGATGACAGACAAGACTACGAGCCTGAAGGAAGACGCTCTTGAGGCCGAAGTCGCCGGTCTCCGCGAGCTGTTGAACCAAGCCGGCATCGACGCCGCGCGCCTCCTCGCTCAGGCCGGACTAGACGCCAGCCAGAACGAGGTCGCCAAGCGGTTGCAACGCCTGCTGCTGGAGGAACTGCATCACCGCGTGAAGAATACCCTGGCGACGGTAATCGGAATCACGTCACAAAGCCTGCGGACGGCAGACAATCTGGAGGACGGGCGAAGGGCGGTCGAAAGTCGTCTGATCGCCCTGGGCCGGGCGCATGACCTGCTGCTGCAGGCCAACTGGGCCAACGCGAGATTGGCCGACGTGATCGACGCCGCGATCCAGCCCTTCGACGATCATGAGGTCCGGCGCTTTACGGTTCAGGAGACTTCCATTGAAGTCGCTGCCGCGGCGGTGTTGCCGCTGACGATGTCACTCAACGAGCTCTGCACCAATGCGGTGAAATACGGCGCGCTGTCCAATGCCACAGGCCGGATCGCGATTGCAGCGACAACCAATGAGAAGACGCAACGGCTGAAGTTGACGTGGATCGAGACCGGCGGGCCGGCGGTCGAAAAGCCGAAGCGGCAAAGTTTTGGAACGCGCCTGATCGGCCGCCTGGCCGATCAGCTTCATGGCGAAGTCCTGCTGAAATATGAACCCACCGGCCTGGTGTATGAGCTGGACGCGCCGCTCCGGACTGACCCCGATGCTTTTGCGGCAACCTGATCCCCTCACCAAGCCGAGCGCGGAGACCGCAAGCGCGGATGCGATCGGCTTTGCGGCGCGGCAGCGCAAGATCATCCATGTCGACATGGACGCGTTCTACGCTTCGGTCGAACAGCGCGACAATCCGGAGCTGCGCGGCAAGCCGGTCGCCGTCGGCGGATCGCGCGAGCGCGGCGTGGTTGCCGCCGCGAGCTACGAGGCGCGAACATTCGGCGTGCGTTCCGCGATGCCGTCGATCACCGCCAAGCGGATGTGCCCGCGAGCTGATCTTCGTGAAACCGCGCTTCGATGTTTACAAGGCCGTCTCGCTGCAGATCCGAGGGATCCTCGCCGAGCACACGCCGCTGATCGAGCCGCTCTCGCTCGACGAAGCCTACCTCGACGTCACCGATAATTTGCAGGGCATCGCCTCGGCCACAGAGATCGCGCAAGCGATCCGTGCCAAGATCAAGGCCGAGACCAACCTCACGGCCTCGGCCGGTGTGTCCTACAACAAATTCCTGGCCAAGCTTGCCTCGGATCACCGCAAGCCGGACGGGCTGTTCGTCATCACCCCGAGGATGGGCGCAGACTTCGTGGAACAGCTGCCGGTCGGAAAATTCCACGGCATCGGCCCCGCTACCACGGCGAAAATGAACGGCTATGGCATCCGCACCGGGGCTGACCTGCGTGCGCAGTCGCTGGAATTTTTATGCGGCCATTTCGGTAAGTCGGGCGGCTATTATTACTGGATTTCGCGCGGCGTTGACGAGCGACGCGTGCATGCCGACCGCGTGCGGAAATCGGTCGGCGCAGAAAACACCTTCATGACCGACCTGACCGAGATCGGAGAAGCGCGCGCCGCGCTGGCGCCGATCATCGAGAAGCTCTGGCGTTACTGCGAGACGTCAGGCACGCGCGGGCGCTCGGTGACGCTGAAGGTGAAATATGCCGACTTCCAGCAGGTTACCCGCCGCCGCACCGGGGAGGCGCCGGTGGCGAGCCAGGCCGAACTCGAACGCTTCAGCTACGCGCTGCTCGATCCGATCTTCCCTGCGCGGCTGGGAATCCGCTTGCTGGGCGTGACACTGTCGTCGATCGACCGTGATGAACCGGAGCAGGAGCGGCAGCTGACGCTGGCGCTGTAGCTCGCCGCGGTCGTTGAAATCGAGCTTCTCGCCGTTCACGCCAGCCGGGCAGTTGCGCTCGCGACGAGATGCTTTACCAAGAAGGCCGCGCCGCCTTCGCGCCCGCGTCGTCCTGTCCCAGCTCCCAGACTTTCCGTGCCCCCTAATTCGACGTCCAAAGATCGCGCCACACCGGCTAGCCCGCCCGACCGCCGCGGCCTCTACGGCGCCTATGCCACCGGCTTTCTCAGCATGGGCCAGGCGGAACTGCTGACGCTGGTGGTCCCGCTCTGGGCGATGCTGCAGGGCGCCTCGCCGACCCAGATTGGCGCCCTGGTCGGCGCCCGTTCGCTGCTGACCTTCTTCCTCGCCATTCATGGCGGCGCCTTGATGGACCGGCTCGGCACGCGCCGCGTGCTGATGTTCTTCGCCGCCGCCTGCGGCACGGTCGCCGCATGCTATCCCTTCGTGCCGTGGTTTCCCGCCATGGTCGTCATGCAGATGCTGGTCGGCCTCGCCGGCAACATGACGTGGATCGGCGCGCAGACCATGATCGGCGAAGTCACCCGCGGCGATCCGGGCCAGATCGGCTGGTTCAGTTTTTACGCGCGCATCGGCAATGTGCTGACGCCGCTGTTGATCGGCGTTGTCTGGGACCTCGCCGGACCAACCCTTTCCTTTCTTTGCATCGCGGCCTGGTCGTCCACGCTGTTTATCGTTTCGTCGCAGATAAAGGACGTCAGGCCGATCGAGCGAAGCGGCCGCTTTTCCTGGCGCGAGCTATTGCCGAAAGCTGTCCGACTACACCGGCTCGTTGCGCCTGCTGGTCCTGCCGGCGATCGCGGTGACGCTCGCCGTCTCTTTCATCCGTCACGCGACCAATGGCGTCGAGGCGTCGTTTTTCATCGTCTATCTGCGCGAGCTTGGCTTCGCCGCCGCCGCGATCGGCGCGCTGTTCTCGATCGCGGAAGTCCTCAACGGCTTCAGTTCGCTGCTGGCCGGCCGCGTATCCAAGCTGATGCCCATCCCCTGGCTGATGGTCGGCTTCACCACCGTTTCCGCCGCGTTGCTGCTGATCACCCCGTTTATGGGCGGCGTCTTTGTCCTGCTCGCCCTCGCGCAAACCCTGCGGCGCGGCTGCGAGGGCGTCGTTCAGCCCTTGATGTTCTCCATGCAGGCGCGCGCGGTCTCGCGCGACCGGCAGGGCTCGATGGTCGGACTGCGCGTCACCAACAACCGGCTTTCGTCGATCATCACCCCGATGGCGATGGGCGTGGTCGTGGAATATGCCGGGATCGAGAACGGCTTTATCGTCGTCGGCTCGGTCTTGCTGCTGGCCTGCATCGCCCTGGCTATCGCGGTGGCGCGCACGCCGGAGCTGCGGCGCTAGCGAGGCGCTCTGCCGCTTGCAGGCCTGCCCAGACCCGATATGCTTTTCCGCGTCACGGGAGAATGGCGATGGTTTGGCGCGCGGCTGCGATCGGGGTTCTTTCCGCGGTTTGGTTCGTGCAGCCCGCCGCCGCACAAACCGGCGAAGATTTCTACCGCGGCAAGCAGATCACCATCGTGATCGGGCTCGGCGCCGGCGAGACCTACGACATCTATGCGCGCCTGCTGGCGCGGCATTTATCCAAGCATATTCCCGGTGAGCCGCTGATCATTCCGAGCAACAAGCCGGGCGCCGGCAGCCTCAATGCAGTGAACTCGCTTTACAACACCGCGCCTAAGGACGGCACCGTGATCGGAACCGGCCACCGCTTCGTGCCGCTGATGCCCCTGCTTGATCTGCCCGGCACGCAATTCGACGCGCTGAAACTCAACTATATCGGATCGATGGCGCGCGAAACCGGCGTCTGCATCGCCCGCAAGGACTCCGGCTTTCGCTCCATGGAAGATACCAAGACGCGCGAATTGATGGTCGGCACCACCGGCGCCGGTTCGGAGCTGACCACCTTCAACGCCACCATGAGCAAGATGCTCGACGCCAAGCTCAAGGTGGTGCGCGGCTATCTGACCTCAACCGAAATCGATCTCGCCATCGAGCGCGGTGAGCTGCAGGGCCGCTGCGGCGTGTCGTTCGGGAGCCTGCGGGTGAACAAGCCGGAATGGCTGGCGAATAATTACGTCACCGTGCTGATCCAGCTGGGCCTCGTCAAGCATCCGGAATTGCCGGACGTCCCGCTTCTGGGCGACCTCGTTTCCAACGCGGATGATCGCGCCGCGCTGGAGCTGATGCTGGCGCCGGCCAATATGGCGCGGCCGTTCTTCGCGCCGCCGGGCGTGCCGGCCGAGCGCATCGCGCTATTGCGCACGGCGTTTGACGCCGCGATGAAGGACCCCGCGCTGATCGAGGAGGCGGCGAAGCAGCGCCTGGAGCTGATGCCGATGACCGGCGCCGAGATGGAGGCGGTATTCGCCAGACTGCACGCTTTGCCCCAGCCGGTGCTCGAGCGCGCGCGCACGCTCGCCAACACGAAGTGAGCCGGCTAACGGCAGGCTTCGCATGCAGCTGGATTGCCGGGTCGAGCCCGGCAATGACGAGAAGGGAAGCCTATCCGAAATAGGCATTCGGCCGCGGGATGACCGGCACGCGCCCGTTTTCCTTTAAGTCGCCCGGCATCGGCTCACCCTTGCTGTTGAGCCGTCCCGAAGGATCGTCCTTTCCGGCCTGGCAACCGACCCGCATGAGCACAAGCGGCTCCTCGCTGGTCGACTGGAATTTGTAGTAGGAGCCCGCGGGCAGCATGATGCCCTGATACTTGCCGAGATCCGCCGTTTCCTCGTTCGGACCGTAAAAGCGCGCGCTGCCCTGCAGCACCACGAACATGTGATCTTCGTTCGGATGGGTATGCAGCCCGTTCTCGCCGCCCGAGGCGTAGACCTTCAGCGTCGCCCACATATTGTCGGTCTCGGCGAGATAGGTGTTGCTGCGGCCCTGATCGAGCAGCTGGGCATGCAGGCGAAATAGGGTCGGCTTGACATTGTCGCCGACGCTGAACTTTTTCTGATTGGCGATCTCGTCGATGAAGGCTGCGGTCATTGTACTATCTCCGATCTGAAGTCCTGCACGAAACCGGACGGCTATCGTCACGCTCTAGTCCAATTTATCAGGCGCTTGGCGCTTTTGCTATCGCGCCGGCCCTCGACCCTCAAGCGGTTTAGCGCCGTGACCGGATGTAAGCGTGGCTGAAATGGAAAGCGCCACTGCGATAGAAGGGGGAAAGCGCCAGCCGTCAAGCCGAAGCCAGCGCGGGCTCGACTGGTTTGCATTCTTCCTAGCCGACATCCAGACCGGATGGGGGCCGTTTGTCGCCGCCTATCTGACGTCGAAGAGTTGGACCCAGTTGGACATCGGGCTGATCCTGACGGTCGGGACGCTCGCTGCCATGGTGATGCAGATTCCCATCGGCGCGCTGGTGGATCACGTGCCAGCCAAACGGCTGCTCGCCGGGCTTGCGGTGGTGGCCATCAGCGGCAGCGCTCTGTTGCTGGCATTCTGGCCGGTGTTCAGCGTGGTGCTCGCCGCCAAGCTGCTGCACGCGATGGCGAGCTGTCTGGCCGGACCGGTTCTCGCCTCGATCAGCCTCGGGCTGGTGGGGCACGGCCTGCTGAGCCGCAGACTTGGGCGCAATGCCCGGTTCCTCTCTCTGGGCAATGCGGTCGCTGCCGGATTGATGGGCGCCGTTGCGTATTTTTATTCGAACCAGGCGATCTTCTTCCTCACCGCCGCACTCGCGATCCCGACCCTCCTCGCGCTGGCGCAGATCCGGTCCGCGGACATCGATCCCGATCTGGCGCGGGGCGGGGTGCGCAAAGGCGATGACGTCAAATGGTCCGCCGGGATTGCGGGCCTTGCCCGCAACCGGGCGTTCTTGATCTTCGCTGCGGCCATCGTGCTGTTCCAGCTCTCCAACGCCGCCATGCTGCCGATCATGGCCGGAACCCTGACGAACCGCGCGCCGGAATCGGCCACCGCGGTGATCGCGATCTGCATTCTGGCGCCGCAATTCGTGGTCGCAGCCATCGCCCCGTGGGTCGGACGCACGGCGCAGAGCTGGGGCCGCCGTCCTCTCCTGATGTTGTGTTTCGCGCCGCTATGCGTGCGAGGCGCGGTCTTCGCGATCTCCAGCGATCCCGCCGTCGTGGTAGCGGTGCAGCTGCTGGATGGAATTTCGGCGGCGACCCTTGGGGTGCTCATGCCGCTCGTCATCGCCGACACCACGCGCGGCACCGGGCATTTCAACTTTGCGCAAGGCGTGGCCGGCGTCGCGATCGGCATCGGCGCTTCGCTCAGCACCACGCTTGCCGGCTATGTTGCGGACATGTTCGGCAACGCCGCGACCTTTTTGTTTCTCGGCTCCGTCGGAGGCTTCGGTCTTCTGCTGGTGCTGGCGTTCATGCCGGAAACGCGCGATCCCCGGTAAATCGCCGCAGCGCAGCGCCCTACGGGGTCAGCTTAAGTCGCGCGCCGCAGCGCCGGTGCTTCAAGACATCGTTCCGCCGCGTCGCCCGGCGGCAGGCTCGCATCCCAAAACTTTGCCACATAGCGGTTGCCGCTCGCGCCATCGGATAGGTCCGAAGCCAGCCAGACCAGCGGCGGATTTAGAATGTCCATCGGAAGCAGCGGCTTTCCGCTGCGCGTGAGCTTGCCGGGCTCGTTGGCGCAGCTGCCGCCGGGAAGCAGCGAATTGACGGTGACGCCGGTCCCTTTCAGGTCCGCCGCCCAGATCATGGTGGCGGCTTCCAGCGCCATTTTCGTCAGCCCGTAAGGGGAGCCGCGCGCCCCGCTCATGCCTGCGTTACTCGTCGTGATGTTGATGATCCGCCCCCAGTTCTGCGCCAGAAGGTGAGGCGTAACCGTGCGCGACAGGAAAAACGTGCCGACCACATTTGTTTGAACGGTTTCCTGCCAGATCCGCGGATCGGATTCCCAGAACGGCAGGCTGTTGCCGCTTGCCGGCAGGCCGGGACCGCGATGCGGTCGCCGCGCCGCATTCACCAGCACGTGCAATCCGCCGAGCCGCGTCCGGCATTCGCCGACGAGGCGCTCGCAATCCTCCAGGCGATTGATGTCGGCGGCGAACGCCGATCACCCTGTCGGATCCGACCTGCCGTTCGATTTCAGCGGCGGCTTCCTGCGCCTTCACTTCATTGACATCGGCAAGCGCGACGCGCGCGCCGGCTTTCGCCAAAGCCGCGGCCATTTCCTTGCCGAGCCCTTGCGCGGCGCCGGTGACGATTGCGACTTTGCCGTCGAGCCTGATCATGCGTTTCGTCCCCACTTGGTGCTGCGGTTTATTTTATGCCGGCTTCGGCTTCGCCTCCGGCATCCTGTCGCCGCTGTCGAGCGCCTGGATACGATAGAGCTCCGGGAACAGGAACAACATCCAGACGATGGTGATCGCGATCGTGCCCGACGCCGCCGATGATCACCGCAGGCACCGCGCCGACCAATGCAGCGACCGCGCCGGATTCAAAGTCGCCGAGTTGGTTGGAGGCGCCGATGAACAGCGCATTGGCGGCGCCGACGCGGCCGCGCATGTCGTCGGGCGTGCGCAATTGCACGAGCGACATCCGGATCACCACGCTGACCACGTCGGAGCCGCCCATGATGGCGAGCGCCAGCATCGACAGGATCAGGTTGGTGGAGAGCGCAAAGCCAACGGTGGCGATGCCGAACAGGATGGTGACGCCGAACAGGATCGGGCCGACCGGCGGCTTCAGCGGATAACGCGCCAGCACGAGCGACATAAGCAGCGCGCCGAGGGCCGGCGACGACCGCAGCAGGCCAAGCCCCCAGGGGCCGGTGTGCAGGATGTCGCGCGCGAAGATCGGCAGCAGGACGGTGATGCCGCCGACCAGCACGGCAAACATGTCGAGCGAGGCGGTGCCGAACAGGATGCGGTCACGCAGAAGATAGCGAAAGCCGGCAAACAGCGATTCCAGCGTGACCGGCTCTTTCTTCGGAACGACGCGTTGCGTGACGATCAACATCATCAACATGCTGGCGGCGACCCAGAAAAACGGCCGAGAGGCCGTACACCACGCGCGGGGCCGAGAATATAGAGAAAGCCGCCGAGCGCGGGACCGACGATGGTCGCGGTCTTCTGCGCGGAGGTGAACCACGCCATCGCCCGCGGCACGTCGTCCGCCGGAACGAGGTTCGGCACCATCGCGCCCATCGCCGGAAATTCGAACGAGCGCATGCTGCTCATCACGAATACGAGCGCGTAGATGAAAATGCTGTCGAGCCATCCCGCCGAGCGTGCCCGCGACCAGCACCAGCGCGCAACAGCCCGCGCCCAGTTGACAGAGGCGGACCACCTTGCGGCGGTCGTAGCGGTCGGAGACGTAGCCCACCGGAAGCGTGAAGAAGATCAGCGGCAGGAACTGCGCGAGCCCTACGAAACCGAGAGCGAGCGCGCTGTTGGTGATGTCGTAGAGCTGCCAGGCCAGCGCTACCATCGTCATCTGGTAGGCGAACACCGAAACGATGCGGCCGAGCCAAAGAAAGAGGAACGGGCGATGCGACAGGACCGATGGCGGGACCGTTGTTGTTTGTTCTTGCATTCCCGCTTCGCTTTAATCGGTTGGCACAATCTATCGATTTGTCATGGCCGGGCATAGCGCGCGAAGACGGGCGTAAACGCCTTATGCCGGCTATCCCGATGGACGCTCTGCCCTCCTAAGCAGGATGGCCGCAACAGTGCGGCCATGACAATGGAGAAGATGTGCTGGCCACTTCTCGGATTTTTCTTACAGCTTTACCACGCCCTCACAGCACGATGTGGATCACCTTCTCCTCGGTATAGGACAGCAGCTCGCTCGATGCCCTCCTCGCGGCCGATGCCGGAATTCTTGAAGCCGCCGAACGGCACGCCCTTGAAGTGGCCGGAGACGCCGTTGATCCAGATATAGCCGGACTGCACTTTGCGCGCCGTGAGTCATGCGCGGTGTTGATGTCGTTGGTCCAGATCGCCGCGGTCAGGCCGTATTCGATGGAGTTGGCGATCGCGATCGCCTCGTCGACGTCCTTCCATTTCAACACCGACAGCACCGGGCCGAACATTTCCTCCTGCGCGATGCGCATGCCATGTTGACGTCGGCGAACACCGTCGGCTCGATCCAATAGCCCCTCTTGAACATCGTCGCCTTCCGGCCGCTGCCGCCGGTCATCAGCTGCGCGCCGTCTTCCTTGCCGGCCTCGATGTAGTGCATGACCTTGCTCGTACTGCTGCCTTGGTGTTGATCGGACCCATCTTGCTGTCGTCGGACAGCGGATCGCCGATCTTCATCTTGCCGACTTGTGCGACGAGATCGGCGAGGAACTTGTCGTAGAGCAACTCGTGGATGAACAGACGGCTGATCGAGCCGCAGGACTGGCCCTGCCAGGCGAAATTCATGCCGCCGACGGCGCCGGCCGCGCCTTCTCGATGTCGGCATCCGGGAACACGATCAGCGGATTCTTGCCGCCCAATTCGAGCGTGACGTGCTTGACCGCGACTTCCGCCGCCGAGCGCTGGATCGCCATGCCGGTCTGCACCGAGCCGATGAAGGCGATGCGCTTCACGCGCGGATGGCGCACCAGCGCCTCGCCGGCCTCCCGGCCGTGCCGGTGACGATGTTGACGACGCCGGGCGGCATCACCTCCGCGGCGATCTCGGCCAGGATCGAAGCCGACAGCGGGCTCTGCTCCGACGGCTTCACCACGATGGTATTGCCGGCGATCAGCGGCGCCGCCATGCGCGAGGCGGCGAAGCCGATCGGATGGTTGAACGGGATGATGCGGCCGACCACGCCATAGGGCTCGCGCATCGTCATGTGGATGTTGCCGGGCGTCGAGGGAACGGTCTCGCCCTTCATCTCGTAACCGAGGCCGGCGAAGAATTTGAGCTGGCCGATCGCCTTGCCGACGTCGTCGCGCATCTTGAAGATGGTGTTGCCGGTATCCATCACCTCGACGCGCAAGATCTCGTCGGCGCGCTTGGCCATGCCGTCCGACAGCTTGTGCAGGTAGTCGGCGCGCTTGGAGACCGGCAGCGCGGCCCATTCCGGCTGCGCCTTTTCCGCCGCCTCGACCGCCATGTCGACGTCCTTGCGCGGTGCCTTGCGGCGTGCGGCCGATCACTTCCTCGGTGGCCGGGTTGACGGAATCCATCCAGCGGCCGCTTTCGCTCGCCACGAGCTTGCCGCCGATCAGCATCGGCATGTCTTGCAGTTTGGTGGAACGGACAGCTTCGTTCATGGCGTCACTCTTTGGTTGGGGCGAATGGGTCGGATCCCGGCCCGAGGGCACAAGGCTTCCTGCGTGGCGATTATGCGAGAGGCAGGGCTTGCCGGATTTGTACCCGCCGGTGCCTCTCGCTGCAAGGCGGCGGATGGGGCGCGGATCGCCGCGGATTCAACTAATTCCAGAGAGTCTTGCTGGCGCGGCGGGCGCCATCGACCAGCGAGTTGAGCTTTGCCCATGCGACATCCGGGTGCACTTCATCGCCCGCCCCGGAGGTCGCGAAGCCGCAATCGTTCGACGCGATCACCCGCTCCCTGCCGACCACGCCGGCAAACCTGCAAATCCGCTGGGCGACCAGTTCCGGGTGCTCGACCAGCGCGACGCAATGCGACACGACGCCGGGGATCAGCACCTTGTCGTCCGGCAGCGCGACGTCCTGCCATACACTCCACTCGTGCTCGTGGCGCGGGTTGGCCGCCTCGAAAGAATATCCGCCCGCATTAATGCGCAGCATCAGGTCGACATAGTGCCGGAGCTCGAGATCATGCACGCGCGGAGCGACGTTGGTGCTGTAGCAGGTGTGGAACCGGACGCGATCCGCCGGAATGCCGCGCAGCGCGTGATTGATGATCTCCACCCGCGACGCGATATGCTGGCGGCACTGCTCGACCGTGAGCTCGGGATGGCGGTCGTAGTGGGTGGCGAGGCTTGGATCGTCCACCTGCACGACGAAGCCGGCGTCCACGATGGCCTTGTATTCCTCGCGCATCGCATCGGCGAGCGCGATCTCATACTCTTCTTCCGTCGGATAGAACTTGTTGGGATAGTAGAGCGCCACGTTGTTGGGTGAGAGCGCGGTGATGAAGCCTTCCTCGAAGCGATCGCCCATCGCCGCCCGCATATTGGCGCTGTCGGTCTTGACCTCCGCTTGTCCGCGATAGCGGACCGGGCCGGTGCAAGCGAAGGCCTGGCGCTGACGCGGCATCGCCTTGATCATCGGCCGCGCCGCGCACATCGTGCGGAAATCCTCATAGACCGCCGCAAACTCCAGGCGGTCGCGCGTCTCCTCCCGCTTCTGGCGCGGCTCGTCGAGCGCGGTGAACCCCTCGAGCCGGCTCGCGGTATAGGCGCTGAAGCTCGACTTGCTGTGCTCGCCGTCGTTCACGACGTCGACCCCGATCTCGCCCTGCCGCCTGATGACGCTGGAGACCGAGGTGCGCACGCTTGCGGCAAGCGCCGCCTCGTCGTGCTTGGCGCCGCTCTCCTTCACCTGGAGATCGACATAGAGCTGAGCGGGGCGCGGCAGGCTGCCGACATGCGTGGTCAGGATCCGCTTCGAACTGCGCTGCACAACAGACCTCCCGTTGACCGTGTCTTGCCGAACCCGTTGCGACCGCCGGCCTTCCGCACCTATGATGCAGGGAAAATTATCTGATCGGCAATAGACAACAATAATCGATGGGAGGTTGCGGTGACGGGTTGGAGCGGACGTTGTAAATGGCGTGACTTGCTTGCGGCGTCACTGCTTTTTCTGACTGCCTGGACGACCAGCGCCGCCAGCCAGACGGTCGAGGAATTCTACCGCGGCAAGACGGTTCGCTTCATCATTCACTCCACCGTCGGTGGCGACTACGACGCCTGGTCGCGGATGGTGTCGCGGTACATGACGAAATACATGCCGGGCAATCCGACGTTCCTGCCGCAGAACATGCCAGGCGCAGGCGGCATCACGGCGGCGAACACGCTCTATTCGGCGGTGCCAAAAGACGGCAGCGTGATCGGAATGATCGGGCGCAACCTGCCGTTTCAGGCGCTGACCAACGTGGCCAACGTCCGTTACGACCCGCGCAAGTTCAACTGGATCGGCAGTCCGGAGTTCAGCAGCATCGTCTGCGTGGTTTCCGGCGATGCGCCGGTGAAATCCGCGCAGGAGGCGTTTCAGAAGGAGGTGCTGATGGGCGGCGCGGGCGCCGGCACCGCCGTCAGCACTATGCCGGTGTTCCTCAACAAGCTGCTCGGAATAAAATTCCGGCTGGTGGAAGGTTATGCCGGCTCATCGGCGGTATGGCTCGCGATCGACCGCAAGGAGGTGAACGGCGTCTTCCTGACGCTCGCGGCGGTGAAGGCGGCGCGGCCGGGCGGCATTGAATCCGGCGCGATCAAAATTTTGTTCAACATGGAGCCGGCTCCCGCGCCTGGAACGGGCGCGCCGAGCATTTTCGAATTCGCCAAGACCGACGAACAGCGTCAGCTGCTCAAACTCATGTCGATCTCCAACGAACTGGGGCGGCCGATCCTGGCGCCGCCGGATACGCCGGCGGATCGCGTGGCGGCATTGCGGCAGGCGTTTGAAAAGACCATGCAGGATCCCGAGCTCATCGCCGATGCGACGCGGAGTGGGCTGTCGATCGCCGTGACCAGCGGGGATGCGCTGACCAAGCTGGTCAACGACCTGATGGCCAGCCCGAAGGAACTGGTCGACAAGATGGAAGACCTGATCAAGTGACGCGCGGCCCTCGCCCGCCTGTCATTGAGGAATCGGCTGGCCGGCAACGACCGCGTTGATAAAGGCCACCGTCCTGGCCGTTGAATCATCCGCCGCGCGGCGCTCTTCGGGACTGCGGCCAGCGTTCTGCTGGAACGCATGGCCCACGTCAGGATAGCGATGAAAGACGTGCTCGATCCCGTTCGCAGAAAGTCTTTGCTTGATTTTGGTCGACATCTGCCGGGCGCGGGTTGCGATCCTTCGCGCCGAAGAAACCGATCACCGGACACCTGATGTTTTCCAGCAGGTCAAACGGCGTCGCCGCGCCGCCCCAAGCTTCGAACATGTCGGCGCTGTAGTAAGCGATGGCGCCGGCGATTTCCGGGATGCAGCTGGCGCCGAGGAGCGCGTGCCGCCCGCCCATGCAGTGTCCCATGATGAAGGCGGCGTTGCCGGGACGGAGAAACGCCAGCGTGGCGCGGATGTCAGCGACGATCTCGGCGTCCTTCAGGAACTGCTTGCGATCGCGGATCGGGATCGCCGGATTCTGGCGGTGGGAGATCTCCGGAACCGCGACCCGGTAGCCTTCCGCCGCAAAGGCGGCGGCGATCCGCTGCGGAAAGCCGTCGAGCCCGCTGCGCGGATACATCAGCAGAATGAGCGGCGCGGCCTCGCGCTGGGCGGGCTCATAGACATGGACATCCATCAAACTGCCGTCGACGGAAACACGTTCGATCCTCGGCATTTCCGCGGGTCCCTGCTTTCCGGCAACGCCGCTATCGTTTTTCCACCGCGGCCTTGATGGCGCGCTTGGCCTCGTCATAGACCGCCTGCGGCTTCGCATAGAGCTGCTGCATAAGCTTCTGCATTTCCTCCCCGCCCATCACGTCGATTTCGAAGTTGAGCTTTTGCGCATCGGCCAGGAATTCGGGGTCCTTGGTGGTGTCGACGAAAGCCTTGCGCAGCATCGCCACGCGCTCGGCCGGCACCCCGGGCGGCAGCACGAAGGGGCGGCCCATCTCCTGGCGCGCAAACAACAGCTCGAGCACCTGCCGATGCACATCGCTTTTCACCAAGTCGAGCAGCGAGGGAACGCCGGGCAGTTCCGGATTGGGCGTCATGCCGAGTTGCAGGATGACCCGGATCTTGCCGTCGCGCAGCTTTTGCGCGCTCGACAGCTTGATGGCGCTCCACGGCACGCCGCCGCGGCCGTCGGCCTCCGCGCGCTCGATCGCCAGCATCATCCCGGCATCGCCCTGGTAGCCGGACACGACGCGGAATTTGGTGCCGAGAAACTGGTTGATCAGCATCGGATAGATCACGCCGTCGGTCTCGGCGCCCTCAGCCGCCAGCACCGCTTCAATCTGCTTGGCGTCATCGATGGATTTGATCTTGCTGTCGCCCGAGACGATCAGCACGTTGGTTTCACGGTTCAGGCTGCCCAGCCAGTTGAACTCAAGCGGCTTGAAGTTGAAGCTTTTGTCGAGCAGCAGCGGGTCCAGCAACAAGGTCCGCTGCACCTGGCCGATGACGGTGCCGTCGCGCGGAGCGGTCGCGTAGAGCTGGTTGGCGAGGACAGCGCCGCCGGCGCCCGGAACGTTCTGGAAAACGATCGTCGGATTGCCGGGGATATGCTTCGACAGATGACGGCTGAGCAGGCGCGCGTAAGCGTCGTTGACGCCGCCGGGCGCCGAACCGGCCATCAACGTGACCTGCTTGCCTTTGAAGTAATCGTCGGCCGGCGCCGGTGCGGTACTCAGGATCGCACAGCCAATCGCCAGCACCGATATCCAAAGCCGCCTCGACATCGTGTTCTCCGTCGATTTAATTGAACCGCGCTTTTGCGCATTTTCATTGCGACCGGCTTGCTCCTGGCGAAGGCCGATCGCTATCGTTTTTCCACCGCCGCCTTAATGGCGCGCTTGGCCTCGTCGTAGACCTCCTTCGGCTTGGCATAGAGCTGCTGCATCAGCTTCTGCATCTCTTCGCCGTCCATGACATCGATTTCGAAGTCGAGTTTCTGTGCCTCGGTGAGGAATTCCGGGATCCTTGGTCGTGTCGATGAAGGCCTTGCGCAGCATCGCCACGCGCTCCGCCGGCACGCCGGGCGGCAGCACGAAGGGACGGCCCATTTCCGAGCGGGCGAACAGCAGCTCCAGCACCTGTTTGTGCACGTCGTTCTTCACCAAGTCGAGCAGCGACGGGAACGCCGGCCAGCTCCGGGTTCGGCTTCAGCGCCATCTGCAGGATGACCTTGATCTTGCCGTCGGCGAGTTTTTGCGCGCTCGTTGCCTTGATGGCGCTCCACGGCACGCCGCCGCGGCCTTCGACCTCCCGCGCTCGATGGCGAGCATCATGCCGGCGTCGCCCGGATAGCCGGACACGACCTGAAACTTGGTGCCGAGAAAATCGTTGACCAGCATCGGATAGATCACGCCCTCGGTTTCGGCGCCGCCGGCCGCGAGCACCGCCTCGGATTTCTTGGCGTCCTCGATCGACTTGACCTGGCTGTCGCCCGACGACGATCAGCACATTGGTTTCGCGGTTCAGGCTGCCGAGCCAGTTGAACTCGATCGGGTTGAAGTTGAACGGTCTTGTCGAGCAGCAGCGGATCGAGCAGCAGAGTGCGCTGCACCTGGCCGATGGCGGTTCCGTCGCGCGGCGACTTCTCGGCGAGCCGGTTGGCCAGCACGGCGCCGCCCGCGCCCGGCACGCTCTGGAACAATGACCGTCGGATTGCCCGGAATATGCTTCGCCATGTGACGGCCGAGCAGGCGCGCGTAGGCCTCGTTGACGCCGCCCGGATTCGAGCCTGTCATCATCGTGATCTGCTTGCCTTTGAAGAAGTCGTCGGCCGCAGCGGGCGCTGCATAGAGCGCCGCACAACCGACCGCCAACAGCGAAATCCAAAGTCGCCTCGTCATCGTTTTCTCTCCCGGGGTAACGTTATTGAAGCTGCGCTTTTTGCGCATTCATTTCGGGACCGCCTTGAACCTTTCGAAAAGGCGGCCCCGTTTCTTAAATGCCGCGGCTACCAGCCGCCGGCAAATTCTAATTGCGGTAGTCGGGGAACAGCCGGTCGGCGAGACGCACCATCCCCTTCCAGTCCTTGCCGCCGTCCCCCCTGCCCGCGTTCGAGGTCTTGGTCTGCTCGATCGCGTATTTCTGGACTTCCGGGTCGATCAGGACGATCTCGCGTCCGCCGGCGAGCGCCGCGATCTGGCCCTGGCAGGCGATTTCGAGCTGGTGATGCTGGACCATCGCCGCACCGATCGATGGGCCGCAGACCAGCGAACCGTGATTGCGCAGGATGGCGATGCTCTTGCCGTCGAGATCCTTCAACAGCGGCGCGCGCTGGCGGATGTCGAATTCGAAGCCGCCGAACGTGTGGTAGGCGATCTTGCCCATGAAATGCATCGCGTGCTGGTTGATCGGCAGCAGGCCGTCCTTCTGGGCGCCGACGCCCATGATCGCGGCAGTGTGGGAATGGATCGTCGCATTGATGTCGGGGCGCGCCGCCATGATGCCGGCGTGGATGACCAGCCCGCCGCCGCGCAGCTTGGAAAAGCCTTCCTGGCGCGGATTGCCCTCGAAATCGAACTTGACCAACGAGGACGCCGTAATCTCTTCGAAGAAAGCGTCGGAATGCTTGATCAGGAGCGCATCGGGTTCGCCCGGAACGCGCACGCAAAGATGGTTATGGGCAAGATCGCAAATGCCCCAATGGCCCATCAGCCGATAAGCCGCCGCCAACTCCAGTCGGGCATTCCATTCCGCATCGCTGACCGACAACGGGTTATTCAATCCCTGGGCAGAAACCTGAATGTTCATTTTTTTCTTCCTCCCGTATTTCGCGAAATTATCAATCCGCCTGACCCTAGCATGTCTGAGCCAGGCTTACGCTTCAAGCTCTCCGCCAGCGTGCAGTTGCGGTGGAAGCACCGGCTCAGGCGTTGTGCCGGCGGTCACTCCGACGGCCCGATCGACGCCGGGGTCTTGATCACACCGGTGTATTTTTTCATGTCGAGCTTCATCAGCCCCGGCTCATCGAAGACATCGCCCATCTCCGACTTCACGCCCTGCCTGGCGATTTCCTCCAGCCATTTGCGGTGGATGCGCGGATCCTGATCTTCGAATTCGATCTGGCGTCCGCCCTTTTTCACCGAAACCTGGCCCGCGCCTGCGCCGCTCTTCTTGCGCAACGAACTAAGCGGATAGCGCCGGCTGCCCAGGCCGCAGGCCAGATAGCGCGCGCGCTCCGGTCCGGTATTGAAATGCTGATGGTACATCCAATGTGGCGGCGCATACATCACACCATGCCGCCAGGGAATCTCCACGAACTTGTCATCGCCTTCGTACCAAAGCAGCGAGTAGCCCACGCCGGTCACCGCATGGACATGCGTGCCCGCGTTATGGCGATGCGCCTTCTTGTAGCGGCCCGTCGGCATTTCCGAACAGTGCGAATGCTGCGTGCCGTCCGCCAGCACGAAGGAACAGTTGGTCGTGCCCTTGCCGCGCGCGTTGTATGCGAACAGCTTGAAGTCCTGCAGGCTGGGGATGAAGCTCGTTTCCCAGATGTTCAGGGCCGACACGGCCTCGCCGCGATCCACAGGAACATGCCGGCCCTCGCCCTCATACTCGTTCGGCTTCCCGAAGCGGCTGGCGAACTGATAGGGGTTGTTAAAGACGAAATCGCGGTCGTGATAGACGTTGAGCGTCAGCGGCGCATCGTTGGTGCATGAGAGCCGCACGGTCTCCTGCCCGGAGCCGTTGAAGACCTGATACTGGCAGTTCAGCGGGATCGCGAACAGCGACGTCGGGCCCCATTCGAAGGTCTGCTTCTCGCCGTTCGGCAGCCAGAGCGTGGTCGAGCCGTGACCCGAGAGCACGTAGACGAAATTCTCGTAGAGATGCCGCACCGGCGCGCTCTTGCCGCCGGGCGGGATCTCGACGACGTAATTGGCCATGAAGTCGCCGCGGCCGTGGGTATGGGCAAAGGCGCCTCGCGCTCCGTACCAGTCCCAGGGCGCCGTTTCGATCGCCAGCAGGTCGATACCGAAGTCCTCATGAATGGGAATCCGCTGCTCCTCGGCCCAGTCCATATAAGGATCGACCAGAAAGACTTTCTCGGCGGTGAGAGCGGCAGCGGATCTGGCTCCGGGAACGGCGTCAGCGGACATGAGCTTCTCCATGGCCTGCGAATGATTGGCGGAAATATCCGTTGCCACCTAGCTAATTGATCTTTGCCCAGCCTCCGGCGGGGCAGCTGACTTCTTTTCTGGCATTTTATCGCATAAATGGCCCGTGAAAACCGCTTCGCGTTCTGCGGTGCAGAACGCTGATGATTTGAAATCACGGCGGTCCTTTGCGAGGATACCGCCAAACAAGCCGTGCAGCGGGGGGACGAATGAAGGCGGTCTATTACCACGAAGCTTCGAAGCCCCCTGAAGACCTGATCGCCGCGGTGAAGGAATTCCCGCAGGTCGCTCTGGTGGCCGCGCACACTCCGGCCGAACTGAGCGAAGCCCTCCAGGGCTGCGAGGCGCTGATCGTCAACAACCGCTCCTACACCGCGGACAACGCCAAGCTCATTCGCGATCACGGCGCCGCGCTGAAGTGGATCCAGTTTTCCACGTCAGGCATCGACAACGCCATGAAGAACGGCCTGCCGTCCAACGTCGTCGTCACGAACATCGCCGGTCTGCGGGCTTTCGCCGTCGCCGAGCATGCGTTGATGCTGATGCTGAGCCTCGTCCGGCGCGTGCGCGCGACCGAGAGCGCGCGCAAGCAGCAGACATGGGCTCGGGACGAGGTCACGCCCTCGATGGACAACCTGGCCGGCAAACAACTTCTGATCGTCGGGCTCGGCGCCATCGGCCAGGAGATCGCAAGAAAGGCGAAAGCCTTCGACATGAAAGTCACCGGCATCAGCCGCAGCACCGAGAGCGTGCCGCATGTCGATCAGGTCCTGCCGCGGAGCGAGCTGAAGGCCGCCTGTGCGGGCGCGGACATGGTGGCGATCGCCGCCGGCGCGGATGCGGGCCAGCTGCTCGACCGCGAGGCGATCGCCGCGCTGAAACCGACCGCCTTCGTCGTCAACATCGCGCGCGGCGCGTTGCTCGACGAGCCGGCGTTGATCGCGGCGCTGCAGAGCGGAAAGCTCGCGGGCGCGGGATTCGACGTGATGGCGACCGAGCCGCTGCCCAAGGAGCATCCGTTCTGGGGCATGGATAATGTGCTGATGACGCCGCATGTCGCCGGCGCGGGCAGTCAGGGCATCGGCGGCGGGCTCGGCAGCATCTTCGCCGACAATCTCCGCCGCTGGTTTGACGGCAAGCCGCTGGCGAAAGTCCTTATTGCAAAGACGCCTTGATCCTAAGACGCTGACCGCACGCACTGCAGAAACTGAGCCCTTTCATCGGCAAGCGAAGGAGGCCTCCTGTGACTTCCAGATTTGTTCGTTGCGGGCTTTTCATGACGTGGCTCGCCGCATCATGCGCTTCCCCCGCCATCGCGCAGGACGCCGCGCAGTTCTATCGCGGAAAGACGATCGACCTATACGCCGGCTTCGACGTGGGCGGCGGATACGACCTGCGTATGCGCATGCTTGCACGTCACCTTGGAAAGCATATCCCCGGCAATCCCACGGTCATTCCGAAAAACATGGAAGGCGCGGGAAGCCTGCGGTTGGCCAATTGGCTGGCGAATGTCGCTCCCAAGGACGGAACAGCGATCGGCATGATCGCCCGCGGCGCCGCTTTCGATCCCCTCATCGGGCAGAAGGCGGCCGCTCAGTTCAAGGGGACGGAGTTTAGCTGGATCGGCAGCACCAGTGACGAAACGAATGTGTGTGCGGTGATGTCAAAAACCGGCGTCACCAAGTTCGAAGACATGCTGACAAAGCAGGTCGTGGTCGGATCCGTTGGCCTGTCCGACAGCGGCAAATTCCCGCTGGTGCTGAACGGAATGCTCGGCTCCAAGTTCAAGCTTATCTCCGGTTACAAGGGAACAGGCGCAATAGTCCTGGCGATGGAGCGCGGAGAGGTTGATGGACGCTGCGGCTGGAACTGGTCCAGCATGAAGGCGTCTCACCAGAACTGGATCGATCAGAAAATCATCGTGAGGTTGGTTCAATTCGGGCTCAAAAAGCATCCCGAGCTGCAGGATGTGCCGTTGGTTACCGAGCTGGCCAAGACGGATGAGCAGAAGCAAATCATGCAGGCGATCTTCGCCAGCCAGACAATCGGCTGGCCGTTCCTGGCTCCGCCCGGCATCCCGGCCGACAGGCTGCAAGTGCTGCGCGCCGCCTTTCAGACCACGATGCAGGACAAGGACTTTCTCGAAGAGGCCGGCAAAGCCGGCGTAGATGTACGGCCCCTCTCCGGAGAGCAGATCATGAGCGTCGTTTCCGAGGTCTATTCCATCCCGCCGGCAATTGCGGAGAAAGCGTCCCAATTAATGAGCGTGACGGAATGAGGACGCTCTTCGCCGACAATCTCCGCCGCTGGTTTGACGGCAAGCCGCTGGCCAAGGTGCTGATCGCCAAGACGCCCTAGGGCTGTCAGCTCTTGCAAAGCCTGACGGAGTCGAAAAAGCCGGCGTCAAACCTGATGAAGCTGCCGCGTGGGCACAATTCAAGGGTGCTACCAACCCACTTAACCCCGAAGACGGTTTTCGCCTCCTCATCTTTCTCTGGTGTTGGCGACGACCACCAATTCCAAATTCCGGAGGCAACCATCAGTTCACTTTTGTGCGGACGCGCCACCTCGTCACCTTTTTTGGGAAAAGGCTGCAGACCTACCACTTTGATTCCCACAAAATTTCCGCTGCTGTTGGCGTGGTGATAGAGATAAACCACAGCAGCCTCGCGCCCGTTCGGCGACGGTATGACGTCAACAACGCGCGATCGATCCAGCGGATCGTCACCGTTGCCGAGCAAGAGGATGATCGGTACCGCCAGCACACCGAGCGCTGCGAATCCCAGAGCAGAATTTGTCCGATGATCCGCGCCGCCCCGGCCAACTGAAAACCCATCAGCTCTTCGCCGCCGGCTCGTAGGAGGTGAAGGTCTGGCTCTGAGAATATTCCAGAATGCCCTCGAGCCCGGCGCGCCGGCCGATGCCGCTCTGCTTGATGCCGCCATAGGGCGCCATGCGGTTGATGTGGTCGGTGCCGTGGGTGTTCACCCACACCGTGCCGGCTTCCAGCCTGGCGCCGACGTCGAGCGCGCGGTCGGCATCCTTGCCCCAGACCGAGGCGCCGAGGCCGAAGATCGTGTCGTTGGCGCGCGCGATGGCGTCGTCGAGGTCGTCATAGGCGATGACCGGCACCGCCGGGCAGAACTGCTCTTCGGTGACAAGGCGGGAATCGTCGGGCGCATCGGTCACCACCGACGGCTGCATGAAATAGCCTTCGCGAAACACCGCCTCGTCCTTGATGCTGCCGACGTCGATGACGTTAGCGCCGCGCTGCTTCGCCTCGGCGAC
The DNA here is from genome assembly GCA_963731585.1 of uncultured Alphaproteobacteria bacterium. Taxonomy (GTDB): domain Bacteria; phylum Pseudomonadota; class Alphaproteobacteria; order Rhizobiales; family Xanthobacteraceae; genus CANKHA01. The sequence continues at coordinate 329,069 of CAVSWC010000013.1, read as the reverse complement.
GATGTCGAGGCCGCGCTGCTGTCCGGCCTTGCTGTGCTGCGGGCCCATCACCACCGCGGGGTCGAGGCCGTCGCCGACGACGACGCGCGCGGCGCTCTTCTTGTAGGCGTCGATGAACCGGTCCTGCAGCTTCGCCGGCACATAGATGCGCTTCACCGCCATGCAGACCTGGCCGCTCATGCGGTAGATGGTGGTGACCATCCGCTGCATGAGCTCGTCCGAGAGAATGGAATCGTCGAGCACCACGGCGGGATCGTTGCCGCCGAGCTCGAGCGTGATGCCTTTGATGGTGCCGGCGGCGTTCGCCATGATCTTGCGCGCGGACGGGATCGAGCCGGTGAAGCCGATCTTGCCGACGTCAGGATGCGAGGTCAGCCGCTCGCCGATCTCGCCCGGCAGGCCGGTCACGACATTCAGCAGCCCCGGCGGCAGGCCGTCCGCCGCGAGCTTCACCGTCTCGATCAGCGCCAGCGGACACGACTCCGGCGGCTTCAGCACGACGGAATTTCCCGCCAGCAACGCGCTGACGATCTGCGAGAAGGCGAGCGAGACCGGCGAATTCCACGGCACGATCGAAACGACCACGCCGAAGGGACGCCGCCTGAGATAGGTGCGGCCGTTCGGGTCCGGCATCGCGATATCGTCGTCGAGCTCCTTGGCGAAGGACAATGTCAGCTTCTGCCGGTTGGGGACGCCGGTCAGCTCGCCCTTGGCTTCGCGCAGGGTCTTGCCGTTCTCGCGCACATACAATGCCGCGCGCTGGTCGAGCCCCTGCTCCAGCCGCTTGAGCATCTCGGCCAGGACCGCGGCGCGCTCGGAATATTTCAGCTTCGCCCATTTCGGCTGCGCGGCCTTGGCGGCGGCGACGGCGGCATCGACATGCGCGTCGGTGCCGCGCCCGATGGTGCCCACGATCTCGCTCGGCCGCGCCGGGTTGCGCACCTCGATACGGTCGTTATGCGAGGTCCACTCGCCGTTGATCAGCATGCCTGCGTGAAGCGGGCGATCCGTCTGACTTGTCTCGGACATTCCGGCCTGTCTGTGCTGGAGGGACGATGGACATAATGTAGCCACCGCCAGCGGACGGCGCAAAGCGGCGCCCTGTTGACCCCGAATGCCCGGAAATCCGGTCTTTTTTCCTTAAGCTTCAGCCCCTATATTACGAGGTGTCGGGGCAACCCGGCTATGGCGATAAATGGACGTCGTAATAAACCTTTCGGACCCGGGGGCAGTACCCGGCGGCTCCACCCAAGCCCAGGCTTTAGGCTGGGTTTCGGCGGGGCCGAACTAGGATCGACGAGGGTGTAAAGGACGCTCTTTTGCTCGGCATGGTTCCGCCGTTATCGGGCCAAAGCACTAGTTGCAAACGACAACTATGCTCCGGTTGCTCAGGCCGCGTAAGCGGTTTGAAAAACCAAGTCTGAAGCCCTAGCGGGTTAAGCTCCGTTAGGCGGGGTTCGGAGGCACCTGGCAACAGAAGCCTCCACTTCTCTCATACTTTGATTTCCAACTTTCCCGCGTCATGGGCCGGGCTGGTTACCACTTCGCGCCGCCGGCACCGACATTCGCCGCCCAATCTAATTCTTTGAGTTGGTGCCGGCGGCTGCGGAGCCGGCGGAATTGAAGTCGCTTCCAATCTGTCGCGGATGCTCTCCAGTTGCAGCTTGAGAGAATTCAATTCCGCCTGCAGTTTACCGAATTGGCCGGCGAGGGCCGTGTTGTTGCACCACGCCTGGCGAGCGGACCAGAAAGACCGCTAAGGCTGCGGTCAATCCTGGCATCGAGATCGATGAGCCTTTTGGCAATATCAGCGTACTGATTTGTCCGCAGCAGAAAGTAGCTTTGATGCCCCGATCCAACTTGGCCTCGAGCGCAGCCATCGTTTTGGCGATGTCAGCTTGCTGATTATCTGTCACAGAAACGTGGTTGATGCTCCAATCCAGCTTGGCATCGAGCTCGTTGATCCTCGCGGCGATGGCCGCCTGCTGACTGTTTGCAGCCAAAGAGCGCTGGTGCCCCGGTCCAACTTGGCCTCGACCCCAGCGATTGTGTTAGCGATATTAGCGTGTCGGTTATCTGTAGCAGAGATGACGCTGCTGCTCCGGTCCAGCTTTGCCTCAAGCTCGTCGATTCTCGCCGCGATGTCCGCATACTGATTGTCAATCGATGCAAAGCGTCCGGCGGACAATGTGAGCCACACCGTCATAATCGCAACGATCACTCCGGGCGCAATCCAATCTCTGGCTGTCATTTGCTGTCCCGTCTTTGCCGGTAAAATTAGCACGTGCGCACGCACCTGTTGTCCAGGACGTCCTAGAGCTTCAGACGTGAACGGCGCTTGGGGCTTTTGGCGTCCGAGACGACGGGATCGGGGCAGGTGGTTAACCGCGTTTGTGCCTTCGTAGCGCGCTATTGGCGCGCTGGTTTGTTGGCATTCAATTTAACTTAGCACGCCCTGGGGGGCGCCAGGATCTTCGAGCACCTTTCGTCGGTGCCGATCGGCGCGCATTGCCCCACTTATCCACCGCTGCTAGATTTGCGCCCGGGTTTGGAGAGAAATAAATGAAAGCTGCGCGGATTTTGCTGCCGGCGTTGCTGCTTGGGACTGGCAGCGCACAGGCAGCGATCGCGACCTGGGTCTCCGGGACCGGCAGCGACGCCGGCAATTGCCAGATCACCGCGCCGTGCCGGACCTTTGCTTTCGCCCATGACCAGACCAACAACAACGGCGCGATCAATGTTCTGTCCTCCGGCAACTTCGGCCCGCTGACCATCACCAAACCGATCAGCATCGTGTCAGACGGGGTCGAGGCCGTGATCAACACCGGCGCCAATGGCGCCGGCATTGTCGTCCAGGCGGGCGCTGCGGCCGTCTCCCTGCGCGGACTGACCATCGACATGCGGCACCGACAATCACGGCGTCCTCTTCCTCTCCGGCGCGGCCTTGCATGTACGTGATAGCGTGATCCGCAGAGCCACCAACGGGATCAGGAGTCGAGAATGTGGGCGAGGCTTCGATGCCGAGCTCAAGTTCCCACACCGTCAAGTTCGGCATGAAGACTTACCGGTTCTAAGTAGTACCCCTCAACACCAACTGCTGACTTACTCAAAACCCCGGCTCGCGCCGGGGTTTTTTCTTGCGGCATCTGCATAGCGCGCCTGCGAACTGCTCAGCCCACGGACCGCGGCGCAGGGCGCCGCCCCAAGGACCGCGAGGAGCACCGCGCATAGTACGCGGCGCGGCAGTCAACACTGGCACCGGCGGCATCAACCGCCGCCGGCATCATCGTTCAGGCCGGCGCTGCCGCTATCGTCTCATTGCGCGGTCTCACCATCGATCATGCGTGGCACCGCCAATCAGGGCATCTTTTTCATCTCGGGTGCGGCTTTGCATGTGCACGACAGCGTCATCCGACGGACCAACCGGGGAATTCTCTTTGCGCCTGCCTCCGGAACCAGCGAACTCCACATTGCCGATTCGGTAATCGCCAACAGTGGCTCGATCGGCCTGCTCGTTTTGCCAAGCGGGAGCGGCGGCGCCACGGTCGTGCTTGACCGCATGCGGGTGGAAAACGCCGATGTCCATGGCATGGTTTTCCAAGGCAACGACACGACCGGCTTCAATTACCGCGACCGTGCGCAACAGTGTCTCGGCCGGCAATGGTGGCCAGGGCATCTTCGCTGTAGAGGCCGGTGCCGGCACGACCACTGTTATGATCGATCGCAGCGCCGCCGTAAGCAACGAAATCGGTCTCTTCGCCACCGGGGCGGGTGCCACCATCCGGATCGGCAACTCGACCGTGAGTGGAAATACTCAACGAGGGCTGCTGGTTAGCGTTTCGGGGCTAATCCCCTCCTATGGGACGCAACAAGCTGAACGGCAACGGCACCGACGGCGACCCCACCGGCACGATCGCGCTGAAATAGAGCGGCCGGCAGGGCGTCTCGTGACCGCGCTTGTCGCTGGCAACTCGCTCAGGCGGGCACTGCGCTGCATATGCGCGAATGGCCGAGGTTTCGGCGTGAGCGCGCCGAGCGAGGATTGCCGCGCGCTGACTAGCCCGAGGCTTTGCCGGCGGATCGCGCGGCAATGTCCTGCTGGTCCGCCCGTTCCCGCTCTGCCTTTTCAGCCAGCGAAGCATATTGCTCCGCCGTATGGCGAGCCGTGTTGGCATCGGCTGGATCGCTCATCAGGTCGGCGATCGCGGAACAGAGCTGCGCCTTGGCGCGAAGCTGCGCTGGGTCGGACATTGGATTTCCCATTCGTTCTAAGTCTAGGGCCGGAGAGCACCCACTACTCATAGGCGATACGCGACTTCCTTCACCCTATGCAGGACAACGAACCCCCCTTGTGTACGGTTCCACACATTTTTGGGCAAAAAGCTGCCGGGCAGCCGGATTTACGATTCGGTGCGACGAGCCGTCTCACTTCTCCCAGGTCCACTACTGCCGCGTCCAGGCCGGAGGGTTGGTGGCCTTGATCCGGCGCGCTTCCTTGACCAGCTCCTTCACGGCTCCGGTAATGGGAAGCGCGAGGCCGGCCGCGTCCGTCATGCCGCCGACAATCTGCATATCCTTCAAGGCCCAGGTGAAACTGGTCTGATCCCAGTCTTCCAGCGCCTGACTTTTTGCCGAACTCAGCATCAGCGCGTCTCTGAGATTTGGCAGGTCGATGCCCGTCGACTCGGCAATCCGCCCTGCCTCGATCAGCCCGATCGAGGTGATCCAGAGCATCAGATTGTTGATCGCCTTCGCCACCTGGCCATGGCCGACCTCGCCGACATGCGCGATGTCGGAGCAAAAAGCGGAATAAACTGGCCGGCCGCGCGCCACGACATCGGCGCTGCCGCCAAACAGCGCCAGCAACTTGCCCTCATCCGCAAAGAAGCGGCCCCGGCAGATCGGCGCGTCCAGGATCAAGCAGCCTTTCTGCGCCGCGACCTCCTCGAGATGTTTGACTGTCGTCGGCGAGACGGTGGAGGAGACGGCGACAATTCCGCCGGCGGCGAGCGCGGACAAGACCCCGCCGTCACCCAGGCAGACGGCATTCACCTCCTCGTCGTAGCCGACGCCGAGGATGACGAATTGGCTTCCGTCGCAAACGCCGGCGGCATTGCGGGCAATGCTTGCGCCCATCGCCTGCACCTTCGCGCAGTTGTCGCCGTTGAGGTCAAAGGCATTGACCTCATAACCGTGCTTGCGCAGATGCTTCACCATCGGTTGTCCCATGCGGCCCACGCCGATGATCCCGATGCATTGTTTGCTGTCGCTCATGGAAACTTCCTGTTGCTGGCTTACCGATCGAAGACGGCTAACGTGTCGCAGCGCAGTCGCGGGTAGCGCGTGTTTGGGTGCACAAAGCCCGCCCGCGCCTGTATGGCCTCTTGCCAGCAATGGCATAAGCCAGCAATGGCACGGGCTTTCCTCCCCCAGCGGTGGCCGTTATTGGCTGATTTTGCTCGCCAATTTCCATTACCGTGGCGGAGTGCCGCGCTTCCCTCCAAAGGGCTGATTGCTTAGGCCACCGCTCAAGCTGATAATACCGCCATAACCAACCAAGAGGTGCCGCCCCGGGGAAGGGAGCTGCACGGGAGGAGAGCTGATGTCCCACCTGTCCATTTATGCATTGATCCTGGCTGCCAGTGCGGCGCTGGCCGCGCCTGCTTCGGCACAGCAAGCACAAGTCGCGCTCGGTGAGCCGGTCTCGGTCGAGACCCTGGCCATGGCGATCGCTTTCGAGCGCGCCAGGGAAAAGGGCGTCGATGTGAAGATCACGTCCTTCTCCAAGGAGGAGCTCGCCGTCCAGGCGGTGATCAGCGGCCAGGCGCAGATCGGCATCGCGACGCCTTATTCGGTGATGCAGAAATCGCAGGGCACGATCAAGAACCTCGTCACCGCTGACGCGGCTGGTGTTCTTCCCGATCGTCGAGAAGGCCACCTATAAGAGCTGGAAGGATCTCAACGGCCAGCCCTTCACCTTCCATGCGCGCGGCAGCGGCACGGAAGCCATCGGCAACATCATGGCGAAACGTCAGGGCATCCAGTTCGGCCAGCGCAATTACATTGCCGGCTCGGATAACCGCATCGTTGCGCTGATGAACGGCCAGATCAAAGCCACCATCCTCGATCTGCCGAACACCAAGATCCTGATGGAAAAGGCCAGCGACCGCTTCGCCACCTTGCCCGGCGTCGAAAATCCCGTCGAGCGACGAAATCCTCTTCGCCCGCACCGACTGGCTCGACAAGAACAAGGACAAGGCCGACATCCTCGTCGCCGAGTTCGTCAAGCTCTGGGACGAGATGCAGAAGAATCCCGGCATGATCGAGCAGGAGCGCGTCAAGCGCGGCATGCTGAAGGACCTGCCGAAGGAGATCGTGGAAAAGACCACCGCCTTCTACACCACCGGCGTCAAGGAAGGCCTTTACAAGATCGGCGGCGGCGATGCGGCCAAGGCGGACTTCGAGTTCTATGGCGAAGCCGGGCAGCTCACCGGCTCGGACCTGAAGGTCGAAGACTTCTGGTACCTCGCGCCTTACGACAAGGCGGTCAAGAAGTAGTCGCTTTCATCCTCTCGACGGCAATGCGGGCGCGAGCATTTCGCGCTCGCATTGTTTCATCGCAATAACTCGCAATAGCAAACGAGAAGACTTTGGCGCGCGACCTCCGTTCCACCGCTTTGACTATGGCGTCCTTCGTCATCGTGCTGGGCGCCTGGGAATATGCCGGCCGCTTGCCGGTGAGCAACGCCTTCCCTTCGCTGTCCGCCACCGCGGCGGCGGCCTGGGAGATGACCCGCGACGGCCGCCTGCCGCAAGCGCTCGCGATCACCATCGTGCCGATGGCGATCGGCGTGACCATCTCGGCGCTCGTGGGCGTGATGCTCGGTCTAGCCACCGGCCTCGACCGCCGGGTCGAGTGGCTCGGCATCCCGCTCTTCCTGGTGCTGCAGGCAGCGCCGCTGGCGGCCATCATCCCAATGCTGGTGCTGGCCTATGGCGTCGGCCTGGCCGCCAAGGTGTCGGTGGTCGTCATCATGGCAGTGCCGGTGATCGTGCTGAATTCCTACAAGGCCGTGCGGCACACGCCGAAGTCGCTCCTGGAAATGAGCCACGCTTTTCTCGGCACGCGGCGGCAGACCATCTTCAAGGTCATCCTGCCGGCGGCGAGCCCGGTGATCTTCGCCGGCCTGCGGCTCGGCACGGCGGCCGGCTTCGTCGGCGCCGTCCTCGCCGAGCTGCTGATCAGCCCGACCGGCATCGGCGACCTCATCACCTTTCACCAGTCGATCGCGGAATATCCGGAGATGTATGCCGCGATCGTCTCGGTGATCATCCTCTCCGCGCTCTTTTTGGAGGTTCTTGACCGGCTGGAGCTCATGCTGTTCCGGCCTGAAAGGCGCGCCACGTGACCGTAGCAAACGCAACAATAACAACCGGCGCCGCCGCGGTCAGCGTGCGCGGGGTGTCCATGATTTATCCCGGCCCGGTGCAGGCCCTGCAGGATATCGACCTCGATTTTCCCGCCGGCCAGCTCACCTCGCTGCTCGGGCCGTCCGGCTGCGGCAAGACCACGCTGTTGAAGATCATCGCCGGCCTGCTGACGCCCGCGACCGGCACGGTAATGGTGAATGGCAAAAAAGTGGAAGGGCCGGGACCCGAGCGCGCCTTTGTGTTCCAGGACTTCGCGCTGCTGCCCTGGGCCAGCGTGATCCGCAATGTCGCCTTCGGCCTCGAGTTGCGCGGCGTTCCCACCTCCGAGCGCGAAGCGGTCGCCGAGAAATATATCGGTGAGGTCGGGCTGCGAGGCTTCGAGCAGAAATACCCGCATGAGCTTTCCGGCGGCATGCGCCAGCGCGTCGGGCTCGCGCGCGCGCTGGCGGTGCAGGCCGACGTACTGCTGATGGACGAGCCGTTCTCGGCGGTCGATGAGCAGACCCGCCGAAAATTCCAGGAAGACCTGTTGCAGCTCGTCACGGTCGAGAAGCGCACCTTCCTGTTCGTCACCCATAGCATCGAGGAAGCGGTCTATCTCTCCGCCCGCATCGTGCTGCTCTCGCCGCGTCCGGGCAAAGTCTGGAAGATCATCGAGCCTAGCCTGTCGCGCAAGCTCTCGCCGGACCAGATACGCCGCGAGCCGGGTTATCTCGATACGGTGGAGTCGATCTGGCAGAACCTCAAGGACTACGTCGAGTAACCATGGAACTATACGGATACAGAATCCCGAAGTTCGCTTCGCTCCTGGTGTGGGCGCTGATCTGGGAGATCATCGGCCAGGCGCATGTAACGATCCTGTTGCCGCCGCTGTCGCATTGCATCATGCGGCTGTTCGAGATCGTTCCGACGGAAACCTTCTGGTCGGCACTGCGCATCACCGCGCAGGCGTTCATTCTGGGCGTGGGGATTTCCGTTCTGGTCGGCGTGCCGCTCGGCGTCATCATGGGGCGCTCGCCGCTGATCGACCGCCTGTTGCTGCCCTGGGTCAGCCTGTTCGTCAGCGCGCCGCTCACCGCGCTGGTGCCGGTCATCATGGCGCTATTCGGCTTCGGCGAGACCACCATCGTGCTCACCGTGGTGCTGTTCGCAATCTGGATCATCATCCTTGACGCCCGCGCCGGCAGCCGTGGCATCTCGCCGTCATTGATGGAAATGGCCAAGAGCTACGGCGCCTCACCCTGGCAGGCCTTCACCAAAATCTATCTCTGGGCCGCGTTGCCTGAAATCCTCGCCGGCATCCGGCTGGGTCTGGTGCGCGCCGTGAAAGGCGTCATTATCGGCCAATTGATCGTATCGGTGATCGGCTTCGGCTACTTGTTCGAAATCTATTCCACCAATTTTCTGATGGAACACATGTGGGCCTTGCTGCTTGTCCTGTTCGCCTTTGCCTATCTGCTGGATGCGGGAATGGGGGAACTGGAACGGCGAATCGACTATTATTCTGCTGCGCGGGGCTGAACGCCGGCTGGACCTGGCTTTTTCGCCGCGCCGACGCCACTTTAATAAGGCTGATTGATCCTTATCTCGTGCCAGACACCCGACTAATGACGGACCACATCCGCTACGACCTCCTGGCCCAGAACGCGCTCCGCGGCGTGGTCCGCATGGTGATGGCCGATGCCGCCAAAAAGGGGCTGCTCGGGGAGCATCATTTCAAGATTTCCTTCGACACGACGGCGCCAGGCGTGAAGCTGTCGCCGCGCCTGCGCCAGCAGCATCCGCAGGAAATGACCATCGTGCTGCAGCACCAGTTCTGGGATCTGGAGGTCAGCGACGAGGCTTTCGAGGTCGGCCTGTCCTTCAGCGGGATTGCGGAGCGGCTGCGCGTGCCCTTCGATGCCATCACCGGGTTCTTCGATCCGTCGGTGGAATTCGGGCTGCAATTCGCGATCGTGGTGGAAGACGATGAGGACGAGCACGAGTATGCTTCGGAGGCAAAGGCCAAGCCGCCGGCGCCGGTGAAGGCCGCCGAGCGGAAGCCGCCGGCAAGGCCCGCGACCGGTCCGCGCGCAGTGCCCTCTCCACCCACGCAGGACGAAGAGCCGGATGGTGACGGCGACAAGCCGCGAAATGGCGGAAAAACTTCCGGCGCGGAGGTCGTGCGGTTGGATCGCTTCCGCAAAAAGTGAGCGCAAGTGATTGCATGAGCAAGACGCGCACCGAAAGCGATACCTTCGGGCCGATCGAGGTGCCGGCGGATCGCCATTGGGGCGCACAGACCGAACGCGCGCGGCTTAATTTCCCTATTGGCGACGAAGTAATGCCGCCGCCGCTTATTCGCGCGCTGGCGATCGTCAAGCGCGCCGCCGCCGAAACCAACAAGGAACTCAAGCTGCTCGACGCCAGACGCGCTCGCGCCATCGTCGCGGCGGCGCAGGAAGTGATCGACGGCAAGCTCGACGGAAATTTTCCGCTGTCGGTCTGGCAGAGCGGCTCGGGCACCCAGACCAATATGAACGTCAATGAGGTAATCGCGAACCGCGCCAACGAAATCCTCGGCGGCTCGCGCGGCGCCAAGGAGCCGGTGCATCCCAACGACCACGTCAACATGAGCCAGTCGACCAATGACGCCTTCCCCAGCGCCATGCATATCGCGGCGGCGACCGAGATCGCCTATCGGCTTGATCCCGCGCTCGCGCATTTGCAGGAGGCGTTGCAGACCAAAGTCAGGGAATTCTCCGGCATCATCAAGATCGGCCGCACGCATATGCAGGATGCGACGCCGCTGACGCTGGGGCAGGAATTCTCCGGCTATGCCGCGCAGGTTAAGTCCGGCATCGCGCGCCTGCGGCTGGCGCTGAAGCAGCTCTATCCGCTGGCGCAGGGCGGCACCGCGGTGGGGACGGGGCTGAACAGCAAGCCGCAATTCGCCAAGCTGTTCGCGCAGAAAGCGGCGAAGATCACACGGCTGCCTTTCGTCACTGCGCCCAACAAATTCGAAGCGCTGGCGTCGCACGATGCTTATGTCTTCGCCCACGGCGCGCTGACTTCCATCGCCGCCGGGCTGTTCAAGATCGCCAACGACATCCGCCTGCTCGGGAGCGGACCGCGTTCCGGGCTGGGCGAATTGATCCTGCCGGAGAACGAGCCCGGCTCCTCGATCATGCCGGGCAAGGTGAACCCTACGCAGTCTGAATCCCTCACGATGGTGTGCGCACGCGTTTTCGGTAACAACACCACGATCATGATTGCCGGGAGTCAGGGCCATTTCGAGCTCAACGCTTTTAAGCCGGTTCTGGTCTACACCATGTTGCAATCGATCCGGCTGCTGGCCGATGCGGCGCGCTCCTTCACCGACAATTGCGTCGTCGATATCCGTGCCAACGAACAGCGCATCGGCGAATTGATGCAGCGCTCGCTCATGTTGGTGACGGCATTGGCGCCAAAGATCGGCTACGACAAGGCGGCGCAGATTGCGAAGGCCGCGCATGCGAACGGAACCACGTTGCGCGAGGAAGCGATCCGGCTGGGCCATGTTACCGGCGCGGAGTTTGATCGATTGATGCGGCCGGAAAAAATGATCCGCCCCGGCTGATCTTCTCCAGGGATTTCGAACAATAGTTGCGGAATATAACGTCGTGGCTGCGATTGCTGCGGATCGTGGCCTGATCTGTCCTACCTGATTTGTGTATATGGTCCGAAAGTACTGGATGCCGTTCGCCGCGTCCTCTTCAACAAACCGTGTTTTGCCCCGGCTGAGCGATACCGTCATCCTGTAGCAGTGCTGATTTGTGGTTCCCGATTGCCACCGTGTGGTCGTAACGCACGCAGAGGGTGGCTGGTACTGCAGAACCAATCGCGCATTTGATGAAAGTCCCGACAAGCATGGCTGACGTCGTCAATCTTCGCACGGCTCACACGGGGTTCCAAGACAGGCGGAGAAAGACGCCGCTAAAAATCGTCTCGCCCGCGGACTGCCAAAATTCGACCGTAAGCTTAGTGAAGCCCTCCGCGTCAAACCTCGCCGCGATCTGGATTCGTATCGGACTAGAACGGGAGAAGCTGGATGAAATCGCCGGTCATTAAACGCTCGATTGTCATCGCCGGTCACAAGACAAGTGTCAGTCTTGAGGACGCTTTCTGGCAAGGTCTTAAGGACATCGCCGCTGCGCGGGACGTGACCTTGTCAGAACTTGTCGCCACCATCGACACCGACCGCCGGCATGGCAATCTTTCCTCGGGCATCCGGCTTTTCGTGCTCGATTACTATCGCTCGCAGGTTCGAGAAGTCCCAAAGCAGGAGTCGAACGGCCTTAACGAGCCGATTCAATTCCGCAGCGTGGCTTCAGTTGTCGGGGCGGGCCGGTAATAATTGCAGCGGAGCCGGAGGAGCAGATCGCGGCTGAGCCGCGGTTCCCCTCTGGGCACGAGCCGGCGCCTGCGCCGGTCTTTGTTCCAGGATATGAGGCAAGGGTGCGATTTCGATCGCCGGCGGCAACGGCGGCGCGAGCGTAGGTGCGGCCGGCGAACTCGGTCGCGAATGGTGGCGGCGCGGATGACGGCGCCGCCACCCTAGGCGCCACGGCTTGCGGCGCGGCTGCAGGCGTCCGTGGCTCTTCCCTGATAGCAGCGCGGCGTTTGGCTTCCATCGCCTCCAGCTGCTTCGACTGCTGCTCGACAGCACGCAGCGTGAGCCAGGCGGTCAGTGCGCTCACGTCCACCGTCCGCTTCGGATTGGCGAGCGGGCCGTTGAGAGAAATCGACACCACCGGCCGGTCGCCCGACAAATCCTTGTTTGCAGCCAGGGCGAGCCGCGCGCTCAGATTCTGTTCCAGCAGATCGAGGCTGCCGGTCACCGTCAGGTCCGCGCCTTCCGCGTGCGTCACCAGATTGGTCAGGCGGATTTGACCGTGCGCGACGGTGATCACGCCTTCCGCCGACGGCACCGCCAGCGCGCCACTTTCCAACGCGCCGGTGGCGATCTCACTGATCTTCTTCATGTCGAGCGCTACGCCCTGATCAACCGCGCGCGTGGCGGTCTCGAATACCTTGGCGTTCAGTGATGCGAATTGCGCCCGCGAGAGTGACACCAATCCGTTTCCGGATAACGAGCCGATCAGCGCCTGCGGACTGCGGCCCACGCCCTCGAGATCGAGCTGCAGTCCGACGCGCCCGGTCACCGCCGGCTTGTTGGCGTTGGCCGGCAGCGTTGCCGCGGTCTTGCCTTCCCCCGCCAGCAGCACCGCCGCATCGGCATTGCTCAACCGCAGACTGCCACTCGCCGAGATGGCGTCGGAGCGTTTGTGAAACACGAATTGGCCTTTGGCCTGGCCGTCGGCCACGCCGCCCTCGATATCGGCAAAAGTTATTTCCGAGCGGTTGATTTTCAATCTGCCGCGCCCCTGACGCAGCGTCAGCGTGGGCGTGAGATTGACGCGCCCGGCGCGCCATTCGACACGCCCTTCCGCGTCGTCCAGCAGACCTTTGATGAAAGGCTCGGACGACCAGGCGCGGGCATCCGGATCGGCGGGCAGACCAATCAGCGCAGCGAGCGCTACCGGCGCTTCGATCGTGTCAGCCTCGATCTCGCCTTCGATCCGGATCGCCGGAGCGAAGTCGATCGCCAGCTTCCCACGCGCGGGAACGCCGGCGAAGGTGCCGGAGAAATCGCCCAGCGTGACCGAACCTCCCGTCAGCGAGAGATTGCTGGTCAGGCTGACGGGAAGAGCAGCGGGCCGCGCGGATCCGCGCCGCAGGGGCCGGGCGTCAGCATTCGCCACTGTGAGCCGCAGCGCGGCCTTCGGCTCGTCGGCGCGCAGGTTAACCACGCCTTTGGCCGAGGCATCGAGACCTCCGGCGAGCAGCCGGGCATCCAGCGCGAGGGCGCTGAGCGGACCCGTTGCGGCCAGCCTGAGCTCACCGGGACGATTGGGATCAACGGCCAGCACACTGCCGAGATTGAGCAGATCGACCACTGCGGGACCTTTATCGGTTTCGATCTTACCCTCCAGCCGAACGTCGGAACCAGCAAGGCTTTGCAGGTCTGTTGCCGCGGCGGTCGCCGCGCGCGTCGCCTGACCGCGCAGCATCACCCGCAGATCGCCCGAGCGGCCGTCGAGTGCCAGCCGCGCCGCGCCGCTCTGCTCCAGCGCCAGCGTCGCGTTGAGCTGCGCCGAAGGCATGCGCTGGGCGACGCGCCGGACCAGATCCGCGAAATCCGGCATGAATTTCTCCGCCAGCGTCACGATGCCGGCGAGATTGCCCGCGTCGAGCCGCAGGTTCAGCGCGCCTTGCGGCGGCGATGAGGTCGTGTCGATCCGGCCGCTGACGTCGAAGGCATTGCCGCCGACATCGCCGATCGACAGCCGCTCGACATGCAGTCCGGTGGCATCGCGCCGGAAGCGCGCGCGGATATTGGAGACCTGCAGGCCCGCCACCACCGCACGCCCGATGCCCAGTCCGAGCGTCACCTCGCGCGGAGTTTCGAAGGTGGTGGCGCCGCGCGCGGCGTCTGCGAAGGACATAAGGGCATCGACGTCGAGCTCGGCGGCATTCAAATCCGCGTCGAGCCACGCCGGTTTCTCACCCGCCGCCCAGGCGTAAGCAAGGCTGCCTTCCACCCATTTGCGGTCGATCTCGGCGGTGAGCCGGTCGAAGGCGATTTTCTCGCTGCTGAGCGTGACTTCGCCGCGGGCGCGGAACGGCTTCATCCGCGTCGCCGATTGTGCGGTCTTGCCTTGCAGCCAGGCGATCAGCGCGGTGGGATCGGTGGAATCCACGCTCACCGGGCCGGTGAAGCCGAGCTGCGTGCGCGCGAGATAGAGCCGGCCGCTAAGATTGACTTGGGTGAATCCCGGCACGCGCAATTCGAAACCGTCGAGATTCCAGACTTCGCCATCGCTTCGAACGTCCCCACGCAGATTTTGGATGGTCGAGCCGGCGAGTGTCAGCGCTTCGATACTGACCCCCATGCGCACCGGTATCGACGGGCGCAACGCGGCCGGCGAAAGTATTGCCCAAGGTTTTGAGGGCCGCGAAAGGCAATTGTCGCCCTGTACTGGCAGAGCCGAAGGCGCGGTCGAGATCGACCTGCACGGCGGCGAGAACTCCGTCGAAGCGCGGCCGATCGCCGAATTTCAGTTCCGCGGTGCCGGTGAGCCGCACCGCCCGTTCCTCCGGGCCATACTGGAACTCGACCGCCTCGAACAACGCGGAGGACGCGCTCGCCTTGACCTTGGCGGTGAGCCGCCAGGGATCGCTCGCGAAAGTCTGCCCGCTCGGGGTTGCAAGGGCCGCGGGACGCGAAACCGTCATGGCGCCGTCGAAACGCGGCGCCGTCCCGGCGAGTGACAGAATGCCGTCAGCCTCGACGGCGAGCGGCTTCTCCAGCGGATCGAGATTGAGCCGCAGCTTGAGTGCGCCCTCCTCCGCCCGGCCCGCCGCAATGCGGTAGGCATAGAGATCGCCGGCAAGCACAAAGGCGCCCTCGCCCCTGAACGGGCCCGCCAGCGAGCGCACGTCTCCCTTGAACCAGAGCTTGCCGAGGCTGATGCGCGAGCCGCTGCGCGAATCCGTCAGCATCGCGTGACCGTCTTCGATATTAAGCCGTTCGATCGACAATTGGTCCGGGTCGAAGCCGGGTGCGATCGGCGGCAGCGCCAGATTGCCTGCGCCGTCGATCCCCAGATTAAACTCCGGCCCGACCAGGTGCAGTTCCTGCGCACGCCATTGTCCGCGCACCAGCGAGCCGAACTCCAGCTCGACCGCGAGCGAGCGAGCACGCATGCCGCTGCTGGCATCGGACGGCGCGATTTCGAGCCCCCGCAGGGTCAGCGCCGGGGTGGGCAGAATGGCAACTTCGATCGGACCCGTGATGCGGACGGGCGCGCCGATCAGGCGGCTGGCCTCGGCTTCGATGGAGGGACGAAAGCGGCCCCAGTCGACCACCAACGGCCCAACCAGCGCCGCCAGCAGCGCCAGGATCAACGCGATCGCAAGTCCGAGCAACGTGGTCTGCACGCGATCTCCGCGAAAGGACCAGATTGGCCCAGTTAACCGGCCCCGGCTTAAGGAATGTCACAATATACAGGCATTCTGACGATACAGGCATTCCGACGCAGGCGCGAAAGATTTGGGCGACCGCTGAAATCGCGGCGTTTTCTTATCCTCTCCCCTGGCCGAGAGGATCGGGGTTGGCCCGGGCGATTCGGTAACCCCCCGCCCGGCTAGCACCCCAGAATGACCAATGCTGGGACGTCGAGGCAAATCTATGTCAGCTGCCGATGACGATCTTTCCGGGATTGAGAATCCCGTGCGGATCGAGCGCGGCTTTCAGCGCCCGCATGGCGTCGAGCGCCACCGGCCCGTGCTCGGCGAGAAGGTATTTCATCTTGCCCTGCCCGACGCCGTGCTCGCCGGTGCAGGTGCCGTCCATCGCCAGCGCGCGGTCGATCATGCGCTCATATACCGTGCGCGCCCGCGCCACCTCGTCGGCGTCGGCCATGTCCACCAGCAGGGTGACGTGGAAATTGCCGTCGCCGACATGGCCGAGGATCGGCGCGAGCAGCCCGCTTTGCGCGAGATCGCGCTGGGTTTCAGTGACGCATTCCGCGAGGCGCGAGATCGGTACGCAGACGTCGGTGGCGAAAGCCTGCACGCCCGCACGCAGCGCGCGCCCGGCCCAATAGGCATCGTGCCGCGCCTGCCACAGCTGCGTGCGGTCTTCCGTCCTGGTCGCCCAGTCGAATGGGCCGCCGCCGAAGTCCTGCGCAATCGCGCCGAAGCTCTCCGATTGTTCCTTCACATGCGCTTCGCTGCCGTGGAATTCCACAAACAGCATCGGCGTCTCCGGCAGCGTCAGTTTGGAATAGGCGTTGCACGCCTTGACCTGCAGCGCGTCGAGCAATTCGATGCGCGCCACCGGAATGCCGGACTGGATGGTGGCGATCGCTGTGTTGCAGGCGGCCTCAACGGAAGGAAACGGACAGATGCCCGCCGACACCGCCTCGGGAATCCCCGTCAGCTTGAGCGTAATTTCAGTGATTACCCCGAGCGTGCCCTCCGAACCCACCATCAGCCGTGTGAGGTCATAGCCGGCTGAGGATTTCTTCGCCCGCCGCGCCGTGGTGATGGTCTCGCCATTCGCCAGCACCACCTTCAGCGCCAGCACGTTGTCCTTCATGGTCCCGTAGCGCACGGCATTGGTCCCGGAACAGCGTGTCGCCGCCATGCCGCCGAGCGAGGCGTCGGCGCCGGGATCGATCGGGAAGAATAGCCCCTGGTCGCGCAGATGCTCATTGAGCTGTTTGCGGGTGATGCCTGGCTCTACCACGCAGTCGAGATCAGCGGCATGCACGGCAATGACCCGGTTCATGTCGCGGAAAGCGATGCACACACCGCCGAAGGGGGCGTTCACATGCCCTTCCAGCGAGGTGCCGGCGCCGAAGGGAATCACCGGCACGCGCTGCGCCGCGCAGAGCTTGACGATCTGCGCCACCTCTTCCCCGTTCTGCGGAAACACCACCGCATCCGGCGGCTGGTTCTCAAGCCAGCTTTGCGTGTGCGCATGCTGCTGGCGCTCGGCAAGCGACGTCACCACGCGGTTGCCGAAATGGCTTTGCAGAGCGCGAATGACGCTTTCGAGCGCTTTTGGGTCCGCGCGCATGGCCGGCTTTTTCTGTTCAACAGACAGCATTTTCCGTCCGGACCTTGAATTTGAGCGGAGAATAGCCCCTCCCATTCTCTCGCCACCATCGCCATCTTTAATGTGAAGAATCGCCCTACCATGCGATAGACAGGTCAGGTCTGGCCCGGGGTGGCCGGGCGCAAGGAAAGCATGGCCGAACCGGTAAAAATTTCTCCTGAAAACAACGACTTGCCTGGTTTCAAGCCGGGTGGCATTGCCGCGCGCGCGATGCCGGGGCCGCGCGGCTATCTCGCCGACCTCAATCCCGAGCAGCGCGAAGCGGTGGAAAGCCTGGACGGGGCGGTGCTGGTGCTGGCCGGCGCGGGCACCGGCAAGACCCGGGTGTTGACCACCCGCATCGCCCATATCCTCGCCACCGGCAGGGCGCGGCCGGGCGAAATCCTCAGCGTCACCTTCACCAACAAGGCGGCGCGCGAGATGAAGGAGCGCGTCGGCAAGATGGTCGGCCAGGTGGTCGAGGGCATGCCCTGGCTCGGCACCTTTCACTCGATCGGCGTGAAGATTTTGCGCCGCCATGCCGAACTGGTGGGGCTGAAGTCCGACTTCACCATCCTCGGCGTGGACGACCAGATCAGGCTGATGAAGCAATTGCTGGAAGCCGAGAACATCGACGAAAAGCGCTGGCCCGCGCGCGTGCTTGCCATGCTGATCGACGGCTGGAAGAACCGCGGGTTGACGCCCGATCAGCTTCCCGCCGGAGAGGCTGCGAGCTTCGCCGGCGGCAAGGGCAAGAAGCTCTACATCGCGTATCAGGAACGGCTGAAGGTTTTGAACGCGACGGATTTCGGCGATCTCTTGCTGGAAAATATCCGTCTGTTTCGCCAACACCCCGGCGTGCTGCGGCAGTATCAGGAGCGCTTCAAATACATCCTGGTGGACGAATATCAGGACACCAATGTCGCGCAGTATCTCTGGCTGCGCTTGCTGGGGCAGAGCACGGCGTCGCCACAAGCTCCTTTCCCCTCTCCCCTCGCGGGAGAGGGTGCCGAGCCGCTTTTAAGCGGCGAGGCGGGTGAGGGGGTAGACCTTGCCGAGACGTTTGCCCCCTCACCCGGCTCGCCTTCGCTGCGCTCACGCGATCCACCCTCCCCCGCAAGGGGAGAGGGAAAAAAACAGAAAAACATCTGCTGCGTCGGTGACGACGACCAGTCGATCTATGGCTGGCGCGGGGCGGAAGTGGACAACATCCTGCGCTTCGACCACGACTTCCCTGGCGCCAAGATCATTCGTCTGGAACGCAACTACCGCTCCACCGGGCACATCCTCGCCGCCGCCTCGCATCTGATCTCGCACAACCAGGGCCGGCTGGGAAAAACCCTGCGCACCGAAGATGTGCCGGGCGAAAAAGTCACCGTCACGGGCGCCTGGGATTCGGAAGAAGAAGCCCGCGCGGTCGGCGAGGAGATCGAGCAGCTCCAGCGCGAGAAGCACAAGCTCGACGAGATCGCCATCCTGGTGCGGGCTTCGTTCCAGATGCGCGAATTCGAAGACCGCTTCGTCACGCTTGGCCTGCCCTATCGCGTGATCGGCGGTCCGCGCTTTTATGAGCGCGCCGAAATCCGCGACGCGCTGGCTTATCTGCGCGTGATCAATTCCCCCGCCGATGACCTCGCCTTCGAGCGGATCGTGAATGTGCCCAAGCGCGGGCTGGGCGAGGCCACCGTGCAGATGCTGCACGACTATGCGCGCAAGAACCGCGTCCCGCTCAGCGACGCCGCCCGCGCGCTGGTCGAAACCGACGAGCTGAAGCCGAAGCCGCGCAACGCGCTGAAGGGCGTGCTGGAGTGCTTTGACCGCTGGCGCGCGCAGAAGGATTCCCTGCCCCATAGCGAGCTGGCGGAGATCGTGCTGGACGAGAGCGGCTATACCGAGATGTGGCAGAAGGACCGTTCCGCGGACGCGGCCGGCCGGCTGGAAAACCTGAAGGAGCTGGTGCGCTCCATGGAGGATTTCGAGAACCTGCAAGGCTTCCTCGAACACATTTCGCTGGTGATGGACACCGATAGGGGCGAGGGCGTCGACAGCGTATCGATCATGACCTTGCACGCCGCCAAGGGATTGGAATTCGATACGGTCTTTCTGCCCGGCTGGGAGGAAGGCATTTTTCCGAATCAGCGTGCGCTTGACGATCAGGGCCGCGCCGGGCTGGAGGAAGAGCGCCGCCTTGGCCATGTCGGGCTCACGCGCGCACGCAAGCGGGCGAAGATTTGCTTCGCCACCAACCGGCGCATGCACGGGACCTGGTCGAGCAATATTCCCTCGCGCTTCCTTGACGAACTGCCCGAGGAACATGTGGAAGTGACCGAGAGCAAGGGCGGCGGCTTCGGCATGAGCGGCTACGGCCCCTCGCGCTTCGACGAGATGGCGAGCTTCGGCTCGAGCTACGGCACGCCGGGCTGGCAGCGCGCGCAGGCTACCCGCGCACGCAATGCCCGCTCGAACGAGGACCAGCGCCGCGGCTTTCCCGAGCCGCGCAGTGGCTATTCCCGCCCGCCGCTCACCATCGAAGGCGAGCTGGTGGCGAAATCGACCGGCACAATTTCCGAGTTTGGCGTGGGCGACCGCGTGTTCCACCAGAAATTCGGCAACGGGAATGTGGTGGCGGTGGACGGCAACAAGCTCACCATCGCCTTCGACAAGGCCGGCGAAAAGCGCGTGGTAGATTCATTCG
Organism: uncultured Alphaproteobacteria bacterium; assembly: GCA_963731585.1. Classification (GTDB taxonomy): domain Bacteria; phylum Pseudomonadota; class Alphaproteobacteria; order Rhizobiales; family Xanthobacteraceae; genus CANKHA01. Next base: position 309,258 of record CAVSWC010000013.1, on the reverse strand, counting down.
TCGAGCGGGTTTAACGCCGCCTCAGGCGGTGAGCGAGACGGCAGGCCAAGAATTCGTTAACCAAAATAGCGGCGGCTGGTTCCGGCTTCGCGCGCGGCGAAATGCAAAATATTCCGCCAGGCGGTCGCGCCCCGCACCTCGGGAATCAGGTTAAGGTAACCTCAGCGCAATTTTTCCAAGGAGCTTGCTATGAAATCCATCGCATCAGCTTTCGTCGCCGTCGGTCTCCTCGCCGCGATCCTGCCGGCGCAGGCACAGCAACAGCGGTCTTACGCGGAAGGCGCCGCGCCCGAGCCGAAAGCTGTCGGAGATCCGCTCCTGCGGCTCTATCGCGTTTCCGGCGTGCTCGACAACGGCGGTGGGCCTGAAAGCGGACGGGCGACGTCGTTCCACTGCACCAGTGTCAGTACTGTGAGACGAAACGCTGCGGATCCGCGTTCGGGATTTTAACGGCGCTATCGTCGGGGAACGGCGATCAAATCACGCCAAATCGCACCGCGACGCTATCCACGCATTTCACAAGGATGTTCTTTGAAGACCGCCACCCTGAGCCCCGGCGAAGTTATCGAACAGGGATCGGCGGAAATTTTTGCCACCTCAAACCAGGTCTTCTGTTCCGCCATGATCGTCGATGCCGGAGTGATATTCCCGGAGGGCATTGCGCTGCACCTGGTGCGCTTCAACGCCATCCCCGGCTCGCAGGAGTAAGAACTGCCGGCGAGGGGCAGGCGCAACCGCGCGCGGATCCAATCCTCGCGCGGCGGTTAACCTGCGCCCTCCTGCCGCCGCTTAGCACCGGGTACCGGGGCACCGAGGTATTGGGCCAACTCGGAAATCCGAGTTCCAATACCCCTTTACTCCTGGAAGACGGATCGCCGGAGTACAATCCGGCGATGATGCGTGGGAGAGCCGCCGCTTACCTGCGGGCAGAGGGAAGAAAAAGCCGGCGTCGGTGTTATCACACAAGTCTGTTCGGCCGTGGCAGTGCCGACACAATGATCTGGGAGCCTGTCATGATTAGGGAGCCTGTCATGAAAATTTCGATGCCAGTGGCGGCTCTGCTCGCCGCGCTCACGTTCTTCTCCGCAAGCGGACCGCGAACGGCGGCGGCTCAACAATGCACGGGTCCGTTCGTTTCATGCGCGATCGAAGTTCAGGCCCAATGCTCGCGCGATGCAAATGGCCTGCAGCGCATGACTTACTGGGACCGTGCCGGCTTTACGACTGCGTTTGAGCGATGCGTCGGCGGTATCTTTGAAGCCGCGGGCCAGCCCAATCCCTACAAGACCGGCATTACCCGGGGCGGCAAGCTGACGATGCCTTACACCGAGCTGCTTTACCCGCAACACAGAGAACGAAACTGACGACTTGGCATCGGAAAGCTGCGCGACAGAACCCGGCTTTGCCCTAGCCCTTCAGGTTCGCCGGAAGTGCCGTTCGCGCCAGATGGCCTCATCTATTTGTGATGCCAGATATTGATCGCCGCGGCCGGTCATGTCGCGGGCATAGTTTAGCTCCCGGCGAGTTCCCTTGCGCGCCGACAGTTGTGGCGATTGCACAGCTTCTGCGCGCGCCTATTCTTCCTTGCCGCCCTCGCCGCGATCCTGGCCGAGCGCGCCAGCGCCGACGTCGTCGCCATCGACGCGATCGCCACGTTCATTGACCGCGCGGCTTCGGCCGCGCATGGGCGGGCCCGGCTCAAATTCCGCTCGCGCCCTCATCGCGCGCTCGCGCCAGTCGTCGATGCGTGGTTCGGAGATCGTGGGCTTGATATTCAGCGGCTTGCCGGGCTTTTCGGCCGCCGATGCCGCTGTCGCGGCGCTCAGCACGAATGCGGCGGTCGCAGCCAGCAAAATCAATCGTTTTGCCCGCATTGTTGTTCTCCTTATTACAGATGGGCACACCCTGTATTAACGAGAGAACGCGGCCGCTTGTGTTGCAGTTCCAAACATTTACGAAGGTAGATTGTCTATTAAAGCCTGGGGCAACCATCCCGACTCTCTAATCCTGGGTCCACCATCCCGCCTCTAATCCTGGGGCAACCATCCCTCCTCCCGGCCGTTAACCCTCCGGACACATCACCGGAGGTTTCATCATGTTCGACAAACTGTTCGGCGGCAGCGGTCGCGGCGGCATGTCGCCGATCACCATGGCGCTGATGGGCCTGTTGGCCTATCGCACGCTGAAGGGCAAAGGCCGGCTGGCGGACATGCTCGGGCGCAGTCCCGCCGGGGGCGGGACGCCGGGCGCCAATCCTTATGGCGGCAATGCCGGCGCGCCGGATCCGCGTGGCGCGGGCGGCGGGCTGGGCGGGCTGCTCGGCGGGCTCGGTGGTCTGCTTGGCGGCGGCGCGCTAAGCGGCGGACTGAACGACCTGCTCAAGCAATTCCAGCAGCACGGGCAGGGCGACAAGGCGGAATCCTGGATCAACCGCGGTCCGAACAAGCCGGTCTCGCCGCCTGAGCTGGAACAGGCGCTGGGCGAGGATCGCATTACCTGGCTGATGCAGGAAACCGGGCTGTCGCGGCAGGAACTGCTCGACGGGCTCAGCCGCGAATTGCCGCAGGCGGTCGACCAGCTCACCCCCGAGGGCCGCATTCCGAGCGAGCAGGAAACGTCACGGGCCTGAGCTCTCTCCTTCCGGGCGCCGGAGGGGGCTGATCTGCGTTACCCGCGATCAGCACATAGGAAGCTCAGGTCCGGCCATAGCCGACCTGGGCTAACCCGGCCTGCATTGGGGTTCGTCGCGGTGCCCGGGAGCCAATCGGCTACCAGCGACCGCCGCGCCTGATCAGCCGCACCACCACCAGCAATATGATGGCGCCGATCGCGGCGGCGATGATCGTGGCGATAATACCCCCGCCGAGCCGCAGGCCGAGCGTCGGGAACAGCCAGCTTGCGATGAAAGCGCCAAGGATACCGATGACGATGTCGCCAACGAGCCCAAAGCCCGTGCCCTGCACGATTTGTCCGGCGAGCCAGCCCGCCGCGAGGCCGACCAGCAGGATGACCAAAAGTGCTTCCATCGATAATGTCATAATTGCCCCCGTCTATTTGATGTGCTGGCGGCTATAGCGCCGCCGGCGGCGAGGCTAGGCCTGTTTCACCACGGTGAACAGGTCCTTGATGTAAGGCCGCGGCCTTCGCATCATAGGCAGCGATCCTGGAAATCCGTCATGCGCCTGTGCCTCGTGCCCGTTGTTCTGATTGCCCTCGCCGCTCCCGCCCAGGCGATGGACCTCAACAGCTACCGCGCGAAACACGGCCGCGCCGCTCTGCGCATGGACTCTTCGCTGTCGGCGCTGGCCTCTTCCCACGCGCTGGATCTGGCGCGGCGCGGCAGGCTCGACCATGACGGCTTCTTGCGCCAGCGCGCGCCGCTCGGCGCCGCCGCGGAGAACGTCAGCTATGGCTGCGGCGACGAAGCCTGCGCCATCCTGCAATGGGCGCGGTCGGCGCCGCACCGCGCCAACATGCTGCGCAAGGACGTGACCACCTATGGCCTCGCCTCGGTCCTGTCAGCTTCGGGACGGCGTTACTGGGTGATGGAATTGGGCGGCGCCGCGCCGGTTTTGCGGGCTGCACGCACACGCGAACGCGTCTACCTGGAGCAAGCCGCACCCGCGCGGCCTTAGCTTTGCGTAATAACCCCTCCGAAACAGAACCGTCCGTCGCGAATCGCCTATAATCCGGCCATCATCCTCTATTGTCAGCGAGCCATGCCTTTATCCGCCCGCCAGCTGCCTGTCCTTGTTGTCATCCTGATTCCGCTGCTCGGCTCTCCCGTCCAGGCGATCGACCTCAACGGCTATCGCAAGGACAACGGCCTGAAGCCGATGAGTACGCATGCCACCCTGACCGCCCTGGCGAAGGCGCATGCGGCTGATATGGCGGGCCGCGGCACGATGGACCATGCGGGATTTTATGACTTGCGCGCACCGCGCGGCGCTCGCGCCGAGAATGTCGCCTATGGCTGCGCCGACGTGAACTGCGCCATGCAGCAATGGATCAATTCATCGCCGCACCGCGCCAACATGCTGCGGCCAGACCTCACGCGTTACGGCCTTGGTTCAGCCGTATCCGGCGCGGGTCAGCGATTTTGGGCTTTGGTGCTGGGAAAATAACAGTAATTGTCCCAGGGGCGCGCGCGCCGATCACGGTTCACCTGACGAGCCGCATTGCAAACGCGTGGCTCTCCGCAAGCTGACGTTTTGTTCATCATCTGCCGAGGTAACTGTCTGCGCCGTCTGGAAGTTCCCCGCGCCACGGGAACCAAAGATGCGCCGCGCACTTTCCCCCACGCAATGATGACGGATGATGTCCATGCCCCGCTTCGCTAAGTTGGCTGCCACGCTGCTCGGGGCGTGGTTGTGCCTTGTCCCCATTTCCGTGCAGGCGGGGATCGTGATCACCATCGACAAGGTGGCGCAGCAGATGACCGTCGATATCGACGGAGCGACACGCTGGATCTGGCCGGTGTCCACTGGGCGCGCCGGTTACGACACGCCGGCGGGCAGCTTCCGTCCCTTCCGCCTGGAGGAAGATCATTATTCAAAGGAATGGGACGAGGCCCCGATGCCGCATTCTATCTTTTTCACCTTCGACGGGCACGCCATTCACGGCAGTTACGAAACGCGCCGGCTCGGCCGCCCCGCCTCGCATGGCTGCGTGCGGCTCGCTCCAAAGAATGCCGAGAGACTTTTCACGCTCGTGAAGCGCGAAGGCCTCGCCAATGCACGGGTGGTGGTGCTGCAAGATCGCGATGCGCCGGTGGTGGCAAACAAGCGCACGCCGGCGTCGTCAGCACAGACCGAGCAGCAGGCACTTAAGGCACTCCCGGTCCCCGCCCCGGCTGCAGGGTGGGCTCGACCAGCTGAATATACGACCTTCCCGCTCGCGCCGCGCGGCCTATGGCTATGCGCCAGCGCAACGGGCGGCCGTGCCGCCTTATATACGATAGCCGAGCGAACGGACTGGCTGCGACTGCGCCGTGGGCTCGGCGCCACCACTGCCGCCGGTTGGAACTAAAATAGGCCGCTTACACTTTAGTTTGATTGGTTGGTTGCAGCGGCCAGCTTTCTTTGCTCGCTTTGCCATATAAGCTTGCTCTCTCCGGCATCTCATTGCGAGGCATGAAAGCTTTACGGGAAATTGTAGTTTATTCCGTCAACGCCTGTGCTAGAAGGCCCCACTTCGAAAAAATCAGGAGGCTACATTGGCTACCAAGAAAAAGCGGCGTGCCTGGCTCGCTGTGGAAGTGAAAGCGTTGAGAACCTCTGCCAAGAACATCGTTCCGGCTGGAAGGATCGCCCGCTTGCTCAAGCGCACCGAAGGCGCGATCCGCCAGAAGGCGCTGGCTCTCGGCCTGTCGCTGAATTCCCAGCGCCGCGGCAAAGGCAAGAAAAAAGCCGGCACCAAGCGCCGCACCGCCCGTCGGGCACGCGCCTAACAACTTTTCGTTCATACATTTCCGGCGGCGATTCTGCGCGGCGCGATTCGTTCTTCGCGATCAAACAGGGATCAAACCGGGCCTAAAAGCTTCGCCGGGGCGCGTTTACGCTCCGGCGTTATTTTCGCTATTTCCTGGTCACGCGCTTATTGAGTGACCGGGCGACCCTTGCCCTGCGCGAGCTTGATTGTCCTTCCGCAAAACCGGTGCGCACTTCTGCCGATCGCGCAGCTATTTTTTATCCAGCAACAGCTGCCCGCGTTTGCGGATCAACCCTTGCGCCTTGACCGCGATCTGATGCAGCAGCCAGGGAAGCTGCAGCTCCAGCTGCACGTGATCCTCACGTACGTCGATGACGCCCGAGGCCGCCTGGCCAAGCGCGCTGATGCGGAAGGTCAGGCTGTCCCCCAGCCAGGTCTCTTCCTGCACCGTGAAGATGTGTCTGAAATCCGATTGCACGGACGTGAGCCCGGCCTTCAGCCGGCGCACGGCCTCGGCTTTTCCGAGCCGGTGCGGAATCGAAACGACAAGCGGTTTGGACATCAGCGGCCTCCGCTAGGCGATGTAGGCAGCCGCGCCTCGAAATGAAATGCCTGGCGCCAAACTTCCTTGTCATTCCCTGCGCGGGCGGTCCCGAATCGGGGATCCAGCAGCACGTGATCCCGCTGCATCCCCGGATATGACCTGGTTTCACTGGGCTTCCAGATGGCGAGCAGGGAACCCCGGGCCACCCTGCACCGTTATGAGAGGGCAAATTTCGTTGGGTAATTATGGAGCGAATCATGGGACGCGGATTATTGCTTTGGCTGATCGGAATTCCATTGCCGATCATCCTGATCATCTGGCTGTTCGGCGGACTGAGCTGATCATTACCTGCGCGTGCAGAACGCTCTGCCGGCACCCGGCAGATCCGTGTATGCCGGGCGCACGGGAATGCCTGATCAATAACCTAACGATCGGAGCCTTAGCCCATAGCGCTGTCGCGATCGCGGCCGTGGCGCCGACGCGGATCAATGTAGCGGTATGGCAATCCCGCGCAGGCCGTCGCGCGCGGCTACTGGTGGCGCACGAAAAGGCTATGCTGATGCAGGTGGACGGTGTTGCCATCGGGCGCCCTCCACTGCACCGCGACGCGATAATGCCCGGCATTAACTGCGGGGAAGACGAAGATCATGGAATGGGCGCGTGCCCAGCGCCCGTTGAAGTTCTCATCATCATCCCCGGAAAGCTGGACATCGCCAGGCGTGGCAATCAGTTCTGTACCTGCACCTTCAATGACTGCACGAAGCAGAATGCGGCGCGCCACCGCGCGGGCGCCGGGCGCGAACACGACGCCGGAAAAATAGACGACAACGCAGCCGTCAGCCTGCTGTTGGAAACCTACCGACGATTGCGGCGCGGCCACGTAGTCCATTGAGGACGTCTGCAGGTCGGTCGAGTTGCTCGCAATGTATTTGGTCCTCCCTGGATCACACGAGCCCAGAACCGGAGTCTCTCCCGCCTTTGGCACCACCTGCTGCGCCGGAATGCCTGATTGCATTGGCGAGGACGCGGAAGCGCTCATTGCAACCAAGCCGAGTGCCGATCCGGCTACAAATACAAGCACCTTACGCATGGAAACCTCTTATGAAACTGCTGACGGCGGAGACGCGTTGCATCAGGGCTTGGTGCCTATTCGTGATGCACGAGCACGGTGTGCTGGTGCATGAAGACGAGTCCGCCCTCAGGGCTTTTCCATTGTAACGTCATCCTGTGCGTGCCGGCGGGGACGTTCGGGAAAACGAAAAACATGGAATGGGCGCGCGCCCACCGGCCATCTCCTTCTTCGTCATCATCACCTGAGAGTTGAACGTTTCGGGGAACGGCGACCATATTCGTGTCTTCCAAGATCGCGCGGATAACAATTCTTTGCGGCTCATCAAAAAAAGTTCTGGCAAGCACCACGCCGGCGAAGTGGACGATGACACAGCCATCCGCGTGCTGTTCGAACTGCACGGAGCCCTGTGGAACGTGCACATATTCCGTCGATTTGGTCTGCTGATCGGTCGAGTTTGTCGCAATGTAACGGATCCTGGTCGGCTCGCAGGCGCCGACAACCGGAGTTTGACGTGCCTTTGGCTCGATTTCCTGCGCTGGGATGCCTGATCGCAGTACCTGAGTCTCGGCGGCGGCTACCGTCGGAAGAAGCACCACACAGAGCACTTCGATCGCGCGCTTTAAAATTCCCACACCTAAAGAATGCATAAGCCCCCCATCAACTTGCGGCTGCGACGTCACTTACGCTTAATATCCTGAAGGCTCGCTCGCGTCCATCCGCATCCGCTTTGCTGCAAAGTCTAGATAAGCGTTCAGCAAACGCCAGAAGGCGCCAGGCAGCGATACTTCGGATCGTCCTTCACGTTCGGCTTGGGGGGTGAGCCATCCGCGCCCGTCTTACCGCGCTTCTTAGGATTGGCTTTAGAGATGCGACCCCGGTCGCCCTCACCGATGGTTGCCGGCCTGGCCTGGCCGGATTGCGACGTGCCAACGCCGGAGCTGTTCTGACTGGCACCTGACGACGCCGCGCCCCCGGTCATCGTGTTCTGCGCGGAGATTGAGGCGCCTCCCAAAGCGAGGAAGGCCGCCGCCAGCGACGCCACAGTTATGTGTTTGAAAAACATAGCTGACTCCAAAACGATTAATCGAGAAATCCCATGGTAATCCGCCTGCGAGCTTAATCCACAGCAGCTTCAATCGGTTCCATTCAGACGGCCATCGATTCTATTGCAAACGTATGAGTTAACCAGCTTTTCAGCCTCAACCGGTCGAACAAGCGTCGGCAGCAAACTTACCGCGAATTCGCTTTACAGTGGCAAAAATGAGGCGAATAGTCGCGCGGGGTGGGCATTCCCACTGCGGATTTTTCCACCGCGCGATGGCGACGGGACCCTGCTAACCCCTTTTCTGTAACGACGCAGAATAACACGCGTTGCGCGATAATGGAGGGGCAGATGAAATCGAAATATTGGTACACATACGTTTTGGGCAGCGCGCTGTCGCTGGCTTTGGCCGGTGGGCTCGCTCACGCTCAAACAGTTGAGGCAGTTAATCCCAATATCCAGGGAGATGGGACTCTCAGCTCGGCGGCAGCTGCGGCAATGCAGCGCGGGCCCTTGCCGATGAATGATGCCGCCGTTGCGGCAAAGGCCGCTACCACGCGCGCGGCCGTGGCCGACGAGAAATCTGCGGCGCCGAGCACCGGACTTAGCCCGGAAGCAGGCGGCAACGCACCGCTGGTTGTCGGCGGCCACAGCTTTGCCGGGCAGAATGCCGGCAGCTCGTCGCCTTCGGATGCCACCGGCGCCATCGGGCCGTCCTCTTACATCCAGATGATCAACACGTCGGCCCGCATCATTAACCGCAGCACGCATGCGAGCATCTCGACCGCCACTCTGAATGTGATGGCGGGGCAGGCTTCTACCGTTAACAGCTTCGATCCGCAGATCATCTGGGATCCGACGACCAACCGTTTCTATTACGTGATGGACTCGGTCTTTTCGTCGACCGACCACAAGCTGTCATTCGGCTTCAGCAAAACCTCCAATCCGACCAACTTCACGACGACACACTGGTGCAAATACCAAATGTCCTTCGGCGCTCGCTTTCCTGATTATCCCAAGCTGGGCGACAGCCATTTCTTCATCATCATCGGCGTGAACAGCTTCCAGGGTAGCTTTGTGGGCTCGGACATTATCGCGATCAGCAAGCCGCCCGCTGGCACCACTTGCCCTGCCGCGAGCAGCTTTAAGACCGGGAAAAAGCTCGATATTCGCGAGTCCACGCCCACCAGCGCCCGGACCTTTACGCCCGTGCCGTCGAACCAGGTCGATACCAATACCACCGGCTATGTCGTGGCGCAGCAAGGGTTGTTTTCCGGGGCGACCAAGCTTTTCTTCTATAACGTCACGCGAAATTCGACGACGGGACTTCCGATCTTCGGAAATGGCCGTGCCTTGACGGTTGCCAGCTACAGCGCCCCGCCCGACGCCTCGCAGCCGACCTTCACGCAGCTGCTTGACACGCTTGACGGCCGCCCGACCCAGGCCGTGCAGGCGCTCAACCCGGACCGATTTAACAACATACAGTCGTTCTGGGTGCAGCACACCGTGAAGCAGACCAGCCTCAACCTCGCGGAAGTTCGCTGGTACGAGATCAACCCCGCGCCGGCGGTCCCCGTCCTTTTGCGTAGCGGCAAGATCAACACCACGACCTCGCATTTGTACAATGCTGCGATCTCCCCGGACCGCCGCAGGGACGGAGCTACGCTGGCATTCGGCGATAGCTTCGTGATCCACTACAACGTGTCGGGTAGCGCCAGCGGCATCTCGCCCCGCATCGTCGCCGGGTCGAGCTTCAATGGTGGCGCCGTGAGCTTCGGGCTCATCAGGAACGCGGTCGGTCCGTTCCGGGACTTTACCTGTCCGAGTCCAGGCCAGACCTGCCGTTGGGGCGACTACGCGCAAGCTTCGCCCGACCCGCGGCCGACCTTCGCGGGACGAGGCCAAGTCTGGGGAACGAGCAATTACTCCGGCGTGGCGGCTCCTTCAACCAGTGCCTCGAACTTCCGCACCTGGATCTTCGACTTGCGGCCCTGAACGATCCAGGCGCATAACTAACTGATACGGCAAGGGCCGTCCGCAAGGGCGGCCCTTGTTGCTATTGGATTACCGATGACCGTTCAACCCGCCGCTATGTGTTTGAAAAAACATTTCTAACTCCAAAACGATCAATCGAGAAAGCCCCATGGGTATCCGCCTGCGAGCGTAATCAAGGCAGCTGCAAGCGGTTCCATTCAGATGGCGAATCAGTTCTATTGCAACTGTATGAGTTAACCGGCTTTTCAGCCTCAACTGCGTCGGACCTGGCTTAACCGAATTTTGCTTTACAGTAGCAAAATGAGGCGAATGGTTCGAGCGAGGTGGGCGCTCCCCACTGCGGATGTTTCACCGCGCAAACGACGGGGACCTTGCTGGCCCTCTTTTCTATCACGACGAATAATAACGCGCGTTGCGCGATCATGGAGGGCAGATGAAATCGAAATATTGGTCGACATACGTGTTGGGCAGCGCGCTGTCGCTGGCTTTGGCCGCGGGGCTCGCTCACGCTCAAACAGGAACAATCCGGGCAGCTGATCCCAATATCGAGGGAGATGGCACGCTCGGCCCGGCAGCAGCCAAAGCAATGAATCGCGGCCGCTTGCTGATGAACGACGCCGACGCGGCGGCCAAGAAGGCGGTAACACGCGCTTCCGGGGAACAGGACACGTCCGCACCGGGCTCGGCTCCATCGGTCGAATCCGGCGAAACCTCATCGCTGGCGGCAGTTGTCGGCGGTCACAGCTTTGCCGGGCAGAATGCCGGGAACTCGACGCCGTCGGATGCCACCGGCGCCGTCGGGCCGGCCTCTTACATCCAGATGATCAACACATCGGCCCGTATCTACAACCGCAACACGGAGGCGGTGGTCGCGACCGCCAATCTGAATCAGATGGCGGGGAACGCCGCGACCGTTAACAGTTTCGATCCGCAGATCATATGGGACCCGTCGACCAAACGTTTCTATTACGTGATGGATTCGATCTTTTCGGCGAGTGACAACAAGCTGGCATGGGGCTTCAGCAGAACCGCCAATCCGACGGACTTCTCGAACAACAACTGGTGCAAGTATTTGTACACGCCGGCAGACCCGGCGCGATTCCCTGATTATCCGAAGCTGGGCGACAGCCATCATTTCATCATCGTCGGCGTGAACAGCTTCCAGCCGGGCTTTGTGGGCTCGGACATTGTCGCGATCAGCAAACCACCAGCAGGCACCACGTGTCCTGCCGTGAGCAGCTTCACGATCGGCACGACGCTCGACCTTCGCGATACCAGCAACTTCCAGACCTTTACGCCCGTGCCGTCAAACCAGGTCGATACCAATGGCACCGGCTATGTCGTGGCGCGGAACGGCGGGCTGCCTTCCAATAAGCTCTGGTTCTACAACGTCGCGCGCTCAGGCGCCGGTGCCCCGGTCTTCGGGCCTGCCCGTGGCCTGACCGTCCCCAGCTACACCGTCCCGCCCAACGCCTCGCAGCCGACCTTCACGCAGCTGCTTGACACGCTCGACGCCCGGCCGACCCAGGCCGTGCAGGCGCGCAACCCCAACCGGGGAGCCATACAGTCGTTCTGGGTGCAGCACACCGTGAAGCAGACCAGCCTCAACCTCGCGGAAGTTCGCTGGTACGAGATCAACCCCGCGCCGGCGGCCCCCGTCCTTCTGCGTAGCGGCAAGATCAGATCCGCGACCTCGCATTTCTACAATGCCGCGATCTCGCCGGACCGCCGCAGGGATGGAGCTACTCTGCAATTCGGCGATAGCTTCGTGATCCACTACAACGTGTCGGGTAGCGCCAGCGGCATCTCGCCCCGCATTGAAGCCCGATCGAGCTTTAACGGTGGAGCCTTAGGCGGCGTCATAGTGGTTCGGAACGCGGCCGGTCCGTACCGGGACTTTTCCTGTCCTAGTGCAGGCCAGACCTGCCGTTGGGGCGACTATGCGCAAGCTTCGCCCGACCCCCGGCCAACCTTCGCGGGACGGGGGCAGGTATGGGGGACGAGCAATTACTCCGGCGTGGCGAATCCTCCGACCAGTGCCTCGAACTTCCGCACCTGGATTTTCGACTTGCGGCCCTGAACTAACCCGGCTCATAACCACTTCACACAGCAAGGGCTGCCCACAGGGGCGGCCCTTGTTGCTAGCGGACGACCGATGACCGCTCAACCCGCCCCGATCCGCATCTACGTCGACGCCGATGCCTGTCCGGTGAAGGATGAGGTCTATCGCGTCGCCGCCCGCCATCGGCTTCCGGTGTTCGTCGTCACCAACAGTTTCATGCGCGTGCCGCAGGATCCGCTGATCGAACGTGTCGCGGTGGCGGCCGGCCCGGATGCCGCCGACGACTGGATCGCCGAGCGGGCGGATGCTTCCGCCATTGTGATCACCGCCGACATTCCGCTTGCAGACCGCTGCGTGAAGGCCGGCGCCGCGGTGATGGCGCCAAACGGACGGGCCTTCACAAAGGATTCCATCGGCATGGCGCTGGCGCTGCGCGACCTGATGACGGATTTGCGTTCGGCCGGCGAGGCGACCAGCGGTCCCCGCCCCTTCTCGCCGCGCGACCGCTCGGCGTTTCTCTCCGCGCTCGATCAGGCGATCCGCCGGCTCGCACGCGGGCCATAGCCGGGTGCGCAATAGATGCCGCCGGTCTCCGGGCAACCGAAATCGGTGCGCCCCGGCGGGTTCAGATGACGTAAGGGATCCAGCGCTTCACGCGGCGCATATAGTCGATGTAGGGCGGGCCGAAAATTGGGATCAGCCGTGCCTCGTCTTCCAGCACGCGCTGCTGGAACCAGTAAAGGTGGAAAGCAAGCAGCAGCACCGCCGCCCAGGACCAGAAAGTGATCGCCAGCCCGAGCATGAAGATCAGATGGCCGAGATACATCGGGTTGCGCGTGTAAGCATAGATGCCCTGATCAACCATGCGCTCGGGCGGGATCTCGATGCCGGGGCCGCCGCCGCCGACGCGCTCGCGATAATTTCCCGACAGCCGGTACTGCCCATAGCCCCAGATCAGCAGCGGGATGCCCAACAGCAGGTTCCAGCCGATGAAATGGATGCGGCCGCCATGCCAGAGATATTCAAACAAAAACACCAGCACCGGATAAAGCGCGAAGGTGCGGTTCGAGGTGCTCTTGAGCCAGCGCTTGAGGGTTTTCGGGCGTGCAGGCTTGGCGGCAGTTTCTTGCATGCATTCCTTTAGAGGCAAACCCGCGCGGTTGTCATTAGCGCAAGCCGCCCTTCCGTCGTTCCAGGGCGCCACGAAGTGGCGAGCCCGGAATCCATACTCCCGGTGGTGGTTATGAATTCCGGGCTCGCGCTAACGCGCGGGCCCCGGAATAGCGGTGTGGGAACCTGTGGATGGGCTGTGAACTGCTGTGGAAATGCCAGCCAAATAGCGGGCAACCCGCCGCCTATTGCACCACGCCGCAGGCGATGCGCCCGCCGGCCTCGCCGGTCGGATCGGATTTGTAGTCGTCCTTGCCGGCATGGATGATCACCGCCGAGCCGTCGGCATCCAACAGCGAATTCGGCTTGTCCTTCTCCAGCGTGATCATCGGATTATGCACTTCCACGGCGAGTTCGCCGCTCGCGGGGATATGCAGGTTCGGCATGTCGCCCCCATGCGCCCCTTCCGCCACCATCAAACCGTGCTTCTTCTTGCCGGGATTGAAATGCCCGCCGGCGGAGGTAAACGGCGCCTCGCATTTGCCGACCTCATGCACATGGAAAGCATGCTCGCCCGGCGGCAGGCCTTTCGCCGTGAGCGCCAGCAGAACGCCCGATGGCGTTTGCGTCAGGGTCACGCTGCCAGCGTCCTTGCCGTCGGCGGTCTTCAGCGCGGCCTTCGCCGTCTGCGCCTGCGACGGCAGGGTAGCCGCAGCCAAGACAAGGGCGGTGAGCCCGAAAAGTCGGAATGCTATGCGCATGTAAGTCCTCCCAATGAGTGATGATGCACGCTTGCCGGGAGCCTATTCCTGTTAACGGCCTGTGGATAGCCGGTTGATCGGAGAGCGTTTTCAAGCGAAGTGAAATCCGGTTCGCGTGAAGAAAACGCTCTATTATAAAGAGTTAGAGCGCGTACCGCAGATAAGTCTACGCAATCTGCGCAAGCTTGATTGCTTTCCGCAAAACCGGTCTCCACTTTTGCTGAACGCGCTCTGTGGGCGGCGGTGGACAAGCTGTGTCGCCTGCTCTTCGCCCAGGCCTTCGGACCGGACCTGTCAGCCATGGTTGATAACGCGCCCAAGTACGGGACCGCCGCCGGCCACAGCACGCGGCTTGTCACCGACCGCGCGACAGCGCAACGGCTGGCCGATTTCCTCACCGAAAGCCTGGACGAGCAGAACGTGGTGGTCGCCGCCTTCGAGTCCGATGCCGGCCAATGGACCGCGGCGGTCTATTTCTCCGCGCCGCCGAACGAGACTGCCATCCGCGCGCTGGTCGCATTGGAAATGGGCGCGGAACTCGCCAATGCCCTGGTGTTCGAGCGGGTCGAGGCCAAGGACTGGGTGGCGGCAAGCCTGGAAGGCCTCGCGCCGGTCGCGGCCGGCCGCTTCCTGGTGCATGGGCGGCATGACCGCGCGCGCGTGCGCGCGAACCTCATCGGCATCGAGATCGAAGCCGCGCTCGCCTTCGGCACCGGCCACCACGGCACCACGCGCGGCTGCCTGCTGGCGCTGGATCACTTGGTGAAGCGGCAGCAAACAAAGAAGACCCCCACCCCAACCCTCCCCCTTTCAGGGGAAGGGAGACCGACTGCCGCAAGTCTTTCCTCCCCCAGCAGGGGAGAGGATCAAGGAGGGGTTCATTTCGTGTCCTCGACGTCGGCACCGGCACCGGCGTGCTCGCCATTGCGGCGGCCAAGGCGCTGCGAAGACGCGTCCTGGCGAGCGACATTGATCCCCTTGCCCTCACGGTCGCGCGCGAGAATGCGCGGCTGAACACGGCGGCCCCCGCAATCGAATGCATTTCTGCGGCCGGGCTCGACGCCCATCGCTTTCGTGCGCGCGGACCATTCGATCTTATCCTGGCCAATATTCTGCTTGCGCCGCTGCAGCGGCTGGCGCGCCCGCTGGCCCGGTTGCTGGCGCCCGGCGCACACGTGGTGCTCTCCGGTCTGCTGAACAATCAGGCGCAGGCGGCGCTCATTGCCTATCGCGCACAGGGCCTGGTGCTGGAACGGCGGATTGTGCTCGACGAATGGACGACGCTGGTGCTGCGGCGGCCATTGTCCTTCCCGGTTTCACGGCGCGATAAGCGCGCATTGCCGCGCTGAGCGGCGGCCCATAGAGTGCCGCCAATGTACGAAGCGAAATTCCAGAATTTCGACGATCCCGCAGGCGGCGCAGCCACCGCGCCGCGGGTGGCCGCGTTGCGCGCGGAACTGAAGCGGCGCGGGCTCGACGGATTCCTGGTGCCGCATGCCGACCGCCACCAGAGCGAATATCTGCCGGCCTGCGAGGAACAGCTCGCCTGGCTCACCGGCTTCACCGGCTCCGCCGGCAATGCGCTGATTCTCGCCGATCGCGCGGTGCTGTTCACCGACGGCCGCTATACCCTGCAGGCGCGCGAGCAGACCGACCTCAATATATTCAGCATCGAGCATATGGTGGAGAAGCCGCTCGCCGAATGGCTGGAAGCCAATCTGCCGGCGGGCGCCAAGCTCGGCTATGACCCGTGGCTGCATACCGCGGAGAATGCCGACAAGCTCGGCAAAGCCTGCACCGCGGCCGGCGCGACCTTGCTGGCGGTCGAGCCGAACCCGATCGACGCGATCTGGAAAGATCGCCCCGACCCGCCGCTCGGCGCGGTGACGCTGCATGACGCGCGCTATGCCGGCGAGGATGCAAGCAGCAAGCTCATGCGCATCCGCGAGGAGCTCCGCAAGCTGCGCGCCGATGTCCTAATCATTTCCGATCCTCCCGCGCTGGCCTGGGCTTTCAACATCCGCGGCGCGGATGTGGCGCATGTACCGGTTGCGCTCGGCTTTGCGATGGTGCCCGGCGAAGGCCGGCCTGCGCTCTATCTCGACGGGCGCAAGCTCACCAATGAGACGCGCCACGCGCTGGAGCAGATCGCCGACGTGCGCGAGCCCGCGGCGTTCGTCAGCGATCTGAGTGCACAGGCTGCCGGCAAGGCTCGCGTGCGGCTCGATCAAGCCACGGCGGCGGATGCGCTCATCCGCATCGTGATGCAGAACGGCGGGGTGCCGCTGCGCGGCCCCGATCCCATCGCCGGCATGAAGGCGGTGAAGAATCCAGCGGAAATCGCCGGCGCGAAGGCGGCGCACCTGCGCGACGGCGCGGCCCTGGCGAAATTCCTCGCCTGGTTCGACCGCGAGGCGCCTTCCGGCAAGTTGACCGAGATCGACGCGGTGCAGGCGCTGGAAAGCTTCCGCCGCGAAACCGGGCTGCTCAAGGACGTGTCCTTCTCCACCATCGCCGGCAGCGGGCCGAACGGCGCGGTGGTGCATTATCGTGTCACGCGCAAGAGCAACCGCCGCATCGCGCCCGGCGATCTCTTCCTGATCGATTCGGGGGACAATATCAGGACGGCACCACCGACGTGACGCGCACAGTGATCGTCGGCGAACCGACAGCCGAAATGCGCGACCGCTTCACCCGCGTGCTGAAGGGGCATATCGCGATCGCGCGCGCGGTTTTTCCCGAAGGCACGACCGGCGCGCAGCTCGACACGCTGGCGCGGCGCGATCTGTGGGCGGCCGGGCTCGATTTCGATCACGGCACCGGCCATGGCGTCGGCAGCTATCTCTCCGTGCATGAAGGCCCGGCGCGCATCTCGAAACTCGGCACCGCTGCGCTGCAGCGCGGGATGATTCTTTCGAACGAACCGGGCTATTACAAAACCGGCGGCTACGGCATTCGCATCGAGAACCTGGTGCTGGTGGTCGCGGCGCCGGTGGTGGAAGGCGCGGAGAAAAAGCTCAACGCCTTCGAGACGCTCACGCTCGCCCCGCTCGATCGCCGCCTGATCGAACTGAAATTGCTGACGCGCGAGGAGCTCGCCTGGGTCGATGGCTACCACGGCAGCGTGCGCGCGGCGCTCACGCCCCTGCTCGACCCGACAACCAAGGCCTGGCTCGATCGCGCCACCGCGTCGCTCAAGGGCGCATAACAGTCCCGCGCGCGATACTGGAACGCTTTTGCGCCAAAACGCCTATCCTGTTGCCTAAGGACCAACGCGTGCACACCCCGCTTCCCCAGCACACCGACGGACCGGAAACCGCCGCCGCCAAGAGCGCGCGGCGCAAGCTCTTGGCGCTGCTGATCGCGATGACGGCGATCGCGCCGCTGACGCTCAACATCATCGTACCGGCGGTGCCCAATCTCGCCGTGGTGCTCAATGCCTCTGCCGATACCGTTCAGCTCACCGTGTCGCTTTATCTTCTGGTGCTGGCTTTTTCCCAGCTCGCGCTCGGCCCCTTGTCGGACAGGTTCGGCCGCCGGCCGGTGATCCTCGCCGGGCTGGCGCTCACCGCGGTGATGAGCGCCGCCGCCCTGCTCGCGAGCAGCATCACCGGGCTGATCATCGCGCGCAGCCTGCAGGCGCTCGGCGCGTCCACCGGGCTTGTGGTCGGGCGCGCCATCATCCGCGATCTCTACCACCGCGACCGCGCGGCCTCGATGATCGCCTCGGTGACCATGGTGGTGATCGCCGCGCCGATGATCGCGCCGCTGCTCGGCGGCTTCCTCGACACGCTGTTCGGCTGGCAATCGATTTTCATCTTCATTACCGTGCGCCTGCCTGATCGTTGTCGCCTGGGCCGCGCTTGCCCTGCCGGAAACGCGCTTGGTGCATCCCGACGCCAAGCCGATCCGCTTTCTGCCGGAAATCCGCGCGCTCACCAGCGACCGGCGTTTTGCCGGCTATGTGCTCTGCGCCGCGCTCGGCACCGCGCCGTTCTTTCTCTTTCTCGGTGGCGGGCCGCATGTCGTGGTGAGCATCATGGGCCGGACATCCGCGGAATACGGTCTGTGGTTCGCCATCAACGCCCTCGGCTATCTCGCCGGAAATTTCGGCGCCTGGCGCTATTCCGCCTGGTACGGCGTCGACCGCATGATCTGGTGGGGCCTGCTGGTCTCGCTCGCCGGCGTGGCGCTGTCGGTGGGACTGACCGGCTGGCTGCCGGACGCCGGGCCGGCCACGCTGTTCCTGCCGCAACTCATCATCTCGCTGGGCAATGGGCTGCTGCTGCCGAATTCCTTCGCCGGCGCGGTCAGCGTGCGGCCGCAGGCGGCAGGCGCCGCCTCCGGGATCGCCGGCTTCGGGCAGATGGCGCTCGGCGCGGCGGCGGCGCAGTTCGCGACGACCGTTCTTGCCGGCGCGACCAGCGCTTTCCCGCTGGCGGTGACGATGGCGCTGATTTTGGTTGCCGCAACGGCGGCGTATCTCGTGCTGGTGCGGCCGAAGATGCTAACGGCGCCGGACTGAACGCGCGCGAGCAACAACCGGCACCGGTTTTGCCGCGGGCCGGTTAGTTCCGAGGATCCGGCGGCGACTCGCCGGCACCTATTGACTTGCCCGTACCTGGGCGGGGCCGTTCGGGCGCCCTGTAGCCTGGCCCTGGATGCAGCTCGATTGGACGGGCCTTCTCCATGCGCTCCTTCGTCCAATAACCTGGATTGGAAGGCCCAGCGATATGCGGCGGTGATTGTCGCTCCAGCTTGGGCTCGGGCTGCACGTCTTGGGCTTGCATCCCGGAGCACCCAAGACAAGAAAGGAAGATCTGCCAAACGAGCTTCTTCGTCACGATGTTCCTCCGACGATGGGCTATGGGCGCCCGCGCCTCGCTTCTGGCTATATAAGTATCCTGCGACAGTAATTTAGTCCCCGTGGCTCAGCCGTTGTCAGTGCATTCACATGCTCCGGCCCCGCTGCTGACTGGAGGTCGCGAACCCGGCCCTCATCGTCCGAAGCGCAAAAAAAGAGCCGGGGGGCTGAAGCCCCCCGGCTCGTCAACTGATGTGGTCAGCGACCGAGATCGGTCCGTCACGAACAGTTGCCCGCTTTCAGAGCACACATCTGATTGAGCATGTTGATGAACTCTTGATTTCGGTGAGACGCACCAATGTATTTCGGTTCGGTGGCAGTCGGTCCATAGGAGGCATTCGACAGCGACACGTTGAAGCCGAACCCGCCAGGAGCCGGATGGCCCGCGCCGGCAACTCCGAAATTCTCCAGGATAGGACCGCCGCTCTGACCGCCGCGCGCCGCAGATCCGAATCTGAACGTGTTGTTTCCGCCGGACGAATGGATGCCCGCATCGGTTCGCTGCATCAGGTTACAGCTGTCGATGTTGCATGGGTAGCCGAGCATGGTGACGTGATTCGCGTGAGCTGTGCTCGTCCTCCATCCGTTAAAGCCAGTGAAGAACGAGATCTTCCGCACGGTGGCGCTAAACACCCTGTCATTCACTTCAATGATCGCAAGGTCCTGCGCATTGGGCACGCCGCCGGTGCCGGCCCTCCACGATGCAGCGGCCTGCGCCGCCCGCCAAGTCCAGCTGCCCGTCGGACCGACGCCGTTCGCCAAGCCCGGAACAAAGAGGAAGTTGTTGTAGAAGCGCTTCGGATTCATGTCAGCGCCGTACACGCAGTGCCCGGCCGTGAATAAGAGACGCTGCCGCCCAACCTCAGCGGAGCAAACGAAATTTCCAATGCCGGGCTTGGTGAAGAACAGCTTCCCTGCTGTTAAGGCCGGATAGGTTTGTGCGGCGGCAGTCGGGAACACTCGGTGTGTGGTGAAGTGAGCCCCGAAAGAACTCGACTGCAACGGAGCAACGCCGTCATCCTCGTCCGCTTTCGGCGTGTAGAATTTGACCGCCATCGATGCCTCGAGCTTGCCGGCAGCAGGACCTCCCGGTGCTCCCTGCGGCGGGACTGCCTCAGCCGCCGTTGCGTTCATTTCGCCCAGCGGCTCCGACGAGATCGGAAGGGTCACCGGCTTTGCGTCCCTCATCCGCTGCGGCGTCCAGTAGGCGCGCACCGCCTCTGCAGATTGAGTAGACAGAATGGCGGTCTGGGCATGAACCTGGCTGGCTCCGATCAAGAAAGAACCACCCAAAATCCCGACCGCTGCCAAACACAAGTTTTTGGTCTTGCTAAGAGTTCATGGAAATCCCCCCTGTGGCCGCCGCTCCATTCTCAGCAGGCGAATGGATTTGCGGCCGGTGTGAACGGAATCCGAGAACGTCCAACTCAAGTTTTGTTTGGAGGCCCCCCTCCGTATCAGCAGGCTATATCCCACAAGCAGGGCAAATCAACTGCTGGAAGCCTACTCGTCGGAATTTATTAAATAGCGCTCAACTGGTGGGCGAAATGCACGGCGCCGGACTAGCAGTGGTGTACAAGGCTACTCAGCAGCGTGAAGTAAGCATTCCTCACCGCCCCCCGATCAGCTTGAACCACGTCATCTTCCGTCAGCACCTTCACCGCGTGCTTCTGCGCCTCTTTCAGCTTGGAGCCGGCGCCGGGACCGGCGACGAGATAATCGGTCTTCTTCGACACCGATCCGGAAACTTTGGCGCCCAGCCGCTCGGCCATCGCCTTGGCCTCCTCGCGCGTCATCTTCTCCAGCGCGCCGGTGAAGACCACGGTCTTGCCGGCGACAGGGCTGTCACGCTTTACCTGCTCCATCGGCGTGACCGTGATCTGCTGCAGCAGCCGCTCGACTGCCTCACGGTTTTTCTTCTCCTTGAAGAATTCGACGATAGCTTCGCCCACCACCTCGCCGATCCCCCCGATGGTGGTGAGTTCCTGGAAGGCGTCGCTGTCCTTGTCCTCGCCCGCCGCGATGACGCCGGACTGGAAGGCTTCGATCGTTCCGTAATGCCGCGCCAGCAGGCGCGCATTGGTTTCGCCCACATGGCGGATGCCGAGCGAGTAAATCAGCCTGTTGAGCGGGATGGTGCGCCGCGCCTCGATGGCGGCGAACAGGTTGCGCGTGGAGGTCTCGCCGTAGCCTTCGCGCTCCGCCAGCTTCTTGGCCGCGTGTCGTGTCGCGCGCCTGCAAGGTGAAGATATCGGCGGGCTCCATGACGATGCCTTCCGCATAGAAGGCCTGCACCTGCTTTTCGCCGAAGCCTTCGATGTCGAAGCCGTCGCGGCCGACGAAATGGCGCAGCCGCTCCACCGCCTGCGCCGGGCAGATCAGTCCGCCGGTGCAGCGGCGCACCGAATCCTCCCGCCCGCTGCGCGGATTGAGCTCGCGCACGGCGTGGCTGCCACAGGCCGGACAGAGGGTGGGGAAGAGATATGGCTTGGCGCCCTTCGGCCGCTTCTCAAGCAGCACATCGACGATCTGCGGGATCACGTCCCCTGCCCGCTGCACGGTGACGCTATCGCCGATGCGGATGTCGACGCCGCCCCGGATCGGCTCGCCATCGTTGCCGATGCCCTTGATATAGTCCTCGTTGTGCAGCGAGGCGTTCTGCACGACCACGCCACCGACGGTCACCGGCTCGAGCTTCGCCACCGGCGTGAGCGCCCCGGTGCGACCGACCTAAATCTCGATCCCGTTGATCACCGTGGTGGCCTGCTCGGCTGCGAATTTATGCGCGACCGCCCAGCGCGGGCTGCGCGAGACGAAGCCGAGCCGCTCCTGCCAGTCCAGCCGGTCGATTTTGTAAACCACGCCGTCGATGTCGTAATCGAGCTTGGCGCGCTCGGTTTCGATGGCGCGGTGGAAGGCGAGCATTTCTTCCACCGATGACACCGTCTTCCACAGCGGGTTGGTGTCGAAGCCGGCTTTGTGGAACCATTTCAGCATGCCGGACTGGGTATCGGCCGGCCGTTCGCTCGACTCGCCCCAGGAATAGGCGAAGAACCCGAGCGGACGCGCGGCGGTGATCGACGGATCTTTCTGCCGCAGCGAGCCGGCGGCGGAGTTGCGCGGGTTGGCAAAGATCTGCCCGCCCGCCTCCGCCTGCCGCTTGTTGAGCGCGAGGAAATCCGCCTTGGTCATGTAGATTTCGCCACGCACCTCGATCACCGCCGGCAGGTTCTTGCCCTTGAGGTTGTGCGGGATCGCCTTCACCGTCTTCACATTGGCGGTGACGTCTTCGCCCTCGCTGCCGTCGCCGCGCGTCGCGCCGCGTACAAGCTCGCCGTCCTGGTAACGCAGTGAGAGCGAGAGCCCGTCGATCTTCGGCTCGGCGGTGAAAACAGCCTTCTCTGTTGGATCGATCCGCAGGAAGCGGCGGATGCGGTCGACGAAGTCGGTGACGTCCTGCTGCGCGAAGGCGTTGTCGAGCGAGAGCATCGGCACGCTGTGGCGCACCTTGGCAAAGCCGCGCGCGGGCGCCGCGCCAACGCGCACGCTCAGGCTTTCCGGCGTGCGCAGATTTGGAAAGCGCGCCTCGATCGCCAGGTAGCGCTGGCGCAGCTTGTCATACGCAGTGTCGGACACCGTCGGTGCGTCGTCCTGGTAATAGCGCTTGTCATGCGCCGCGATCTCCGCCGCCAGCCGCGCATGCTCGGTTTTGGCCTGCTTCTCGCTCAGGGCGTCGACGGGGACTTTGCTGGCATCGCGGGGAGGCCATAGCTTTATCTTCCGTCATTCCGGGGCGCGGGCGAAGCCCGCGAGCCCGGAATCCGAAACGCAGTAGGCATTTCCGATGTTCTACGTTTATCTGCTCGCCGCTCGAAAACAAGGAACGCTTTACCTTGGAGTGACCAATGACCTCAGTCCGGCGCGTCTATGAGCACAAAGAGAAAGTCCTTCCGGGCTTTACATCGCGCTACGACATTCGGCGTCTCGTCTGGTATCGAGTGCTATGACGATGCTTACACCGCCATCTCGCGAGAGAAAGAGATGAAGAAATGGCAGTCGGGACTGGAAGGTTGACCTCATCGAAGAAGAGAATCCGGATTGGAAGGATCTGTATCCGGCGATCAGCGCGGTGGGCCTGTTTGATGGGTGACGCCGGGCAGCGGTCCTAATCCGGAAACTTTCCCTGCTGTCGGATTCCGGGTTCGGCTCTTCGAGCCGCCCCGGAATGACCGTGAAAAGGGGATTGGCCCCTCGCAACGCCTACCCCGCCGCGGACCTTATCAGCCGCTCTGCGGCGGCGCGGGCCTCGCTGGTGATCTCAGCGCCCGCCAGCATGCGGGCGATCTCCTCGCGGCGATGATCGGCATCCACCGCGGTGACGCGGGTGGCGACGCGCTTGCCCTTGTCGAGCGCGTCCTTGCTGATGACGAAGTGCCGCCCGGCGCGCGCGGCCACCTGCGGCGCATGGGTGACGGTGACCACCTGCACGCGGCCCGCCAGCCGCGCCAGCCGCACGCCGATCGCGTCGGCCACCGCGCCGCCGACACCGGTGTCGATCTCATCAAATACAAGCGTCGGCGCCGAGCCGCGATCCGCCAGCACCACCTTCAATGCCAGCAGGAAGCGCGCGAGCTCGCCGCCGGAGGCCACTTTCATCAGCGGACCGGGTTTGGTGCCGGGATTGGTCTGCACCCAGAATTCGACGCGGTCGATGCCGTGCGGGCCGGCGCTGCCGGCGTCGCTGGTCAGCTGGGTGGAAAATTGCGCGCGCTCGAGCTTCAGCGGCTTAAGCTCCTTGTTCACCGCCTTGTCGAGCGTATCCGCGGCCTTGCGCCGGGCAGTCGACAGCGCCTTGGCGGCCGCGCCATAGCGTTGCTCGGCGGCAAGCGCTGCACCCTCCAGCTGCTTCAGCCGTTCCGCGCCGGCGTCGATCAGCGCGAGATCAGCCAGGAATTTTTCCGCCAGCGCGGGCAGACCATCGACCGGCACATTGTATTTGCGCGCCGCCGCGCGCAGCGCGAATAGCCGCTCCTCGATCCGCTCCAGCTCGCCCGGATCGTGCTCAGCCGCGCGTAAGGCCTGTTCCAGATACAGCCGCGCTTCCTCCAGCGACGTGATCGCGCTGTCGAGCGCCTTCACCACCGGCTCGACCAGCCCGGGGGCCTGCGCATTGCGGCGCTCCAGCCGCCGAATGGCGGCGGCGAGCGCGGGCGTCGGCGAGCCATTGCCGGCGACGGTGTCGTGCACGGCGCGCAAATCCTCGGCGATCTTTTCCGCACCCATCATGCCCGCGCGGCGCTCGGCCAGAGTAATCTCCTCGCCTTCCTGCGGGGCGAGCTTCTGCAATTCGTCGGCGGCATGGCGCAGCCAGTCGGCCTCGCGCAGCGCGCGTTCCACCTCCGCGCGATGAATGGCGACGGCTCCCTGCGCATGCCGCCGGTCGTCCCACAAAGCCTCGATGCCGGCGGCCTCGCTTTCCAGCCCGCCGAAAGCGTCGAGCAGCCGGCGATGCGTCGCCATGTCCACCAAGGCGCGGTCATCGTGCTGGCCGTGGATCTCCACCAGCAATGCGCCCAGGCTTTTCAGCACCTGCACGCTCACCGGCTGGTCGTTGACGAAGGCGCGGGTGCGCCCGTCGCTAAGCTGGGCGCGGCGCAGGATCATCGCGTCCTCGGCGGGGATGTCATTGGCGGCGAGCAGCGCGCGCGCCGGATGGTCAGGCGCGACCTCGAAGGCAGCGGCGACGTGGCCCTGCTCTGCGCCCTGCCGCACCAGCCCGGCATCGCCGCGAGCGCCGAGCGCGAGCGCAAAAGCGTCGAGCAGGATCGACTTGCCGGCGCCGGTTTCCCCGGTCAGCACCGAGAGTCCGGAGGCAAAGTCGATGTCGAGCCGGTCGATGAGAACGATGTCGCGGATCGATAGCCGGGAAAGCATGCCACCCTCGTCATGTCCGGCTGTGCCGGGCATCCACCTTCTTGCAGATTCGCCATTATAAAAGACGTGGAGGCAACGGAAATCGAGTTTGCTCGCTGTCCCGCAGTTTAAATCCACAGGTCGGTTAGACCCCGATTTGTGAGGACAAACCGGCGAGAACGATGTGCGTAACTGATGTGCTTAGCTTGTGGCTGTTCAGGCTTACCCCAGCCCGACCCGCTTGAACGCGCGGCTGATCCAGGAGCCCTGGCTTTCGCTCGGCTCGAGACCGCCGCCCTTCACCAGGGAATAGGCGTCCTTGTACCAGGGGCTTTCAGGGAAGTTGTGACCCAGCACGGCGGCGGCGGTCTGCGCCTCCTGGGTGATGCCGAGCGACATGTAGGCCTCGGTCAGCCGCATCAGCGCTTCTTCGACATGGCGCGTGGTCTGATATTGCGTCACCACAACCTTAAAGCGGTTGATCGCGCCGGTGTAGTTGCGCTTGTTCATGTAATAACGGCCGACTTCCATCTCGCGTCCTGCGAGCTGGTCGCGCGCGACTTCGATCTTCTTGCGCGCGCTGGCGGCGTATTCGGTATTGGGGAATTTGCGGGAGACTTCTTCCAACTCGGCCAGCGCCTTTTCAGTGATCGCCTGGTCGCGCTGTACGGTGGGGATGCGGTCGAAATTGGCGGAGCCGATCAGGAACTGGGCATAGGCGGCGTCGGGCGTGCCGGGATGCAGCGCGATGTAGCGCTTCGCCGCAGCGACGGTCTCGTCGTATTCTCTCGCCTGATAGGAACTATAGGCGGCCATCAGCAGCGACTTGCGCGCCCATTCCGAATAGGGATGCTGGCGATCGACTTCCTCGAAACGCTTGATGGCTTCCTTGTAGTCGCGCTTCTCATTCACGAGAAAGACGCCCTCGTTATAAAGCTTCTCGGCCGGCTCATCGGCCACCAGATCCTTCTTGGCCCAAGGATTCAGCGAAGCGAGGCTGAATTGGTCGAAACCGAGGCTGCTGCAGGCGCCAAGCGGCTCGGCCAGCAGCACAATCGTCAGCAGCCGGGCAAGCCCCTGCCGCGGAACGCTCAAAGATCTGGATTTAAGGAAAAACATGCCGCCGCTAAAATCCCCGTTCCCCCGCCGAGCTTTGGCGTAAAGGCCTGGCGCTAAGCCAGGCGCGCAAGCAAATTCTGCGCCCTCAATACCTTACCGAGCGCATCCCGCTAAAGGATTTATGCGCTCATTCGGCCCGGAATGTGGCGAAAGGTGAGAAAGCGCTAGGACCGGTCCGGCCCATAAGCAGCCGCCGCCAGGCCGCCCGTCACCTCGGCATAGCCCCGCACCACGCGCCGCGCCGGCTGTTCGCTGCCGTCCACGATGGTCCAGGCGTCAGGATCGGACATCAGCGCCGAGAGCACCGCATGGTTGAGCTTATGACCGCCGCGGACGGTGCGATAGGCACCCAGCAGCGGAGCACCGGCCAGCGCGAGATCGCCGATGGCGTCGAGCGCCTTGTGGCGGACGAACTCGTCGGGGAAACGCAGGCCGTCCGGGTTCAGCACCCGGCTCTCGGTGACCACGAGAGTATTTTCGAAGGAAGCGCCGAGCGCGAAACCCGCACTCCAGAGCTTGGCGACATCGCGCATGAAACCGAAAGTGCGCGCGCGGGAAAGCTCACGGCGGAAAGCCTGCGGCTCCATGTCGAGCGCGAGGGATTGCCGCCCGATCAGCGGATGCTCGAAATCGATTTCGGCCTCCAGGCGGAAACCCTTGGCGTAGGGCCGCAACTCGCCATAGGAGCCGTCGTTCTGGGTGACACGGATGGGCTTGAGAACCTGCAGATAACGCCGCGGCGCCGATTGCGTCACGATGCCGACTTGGTCGATTGCGGCGACGAAGGGCGCCGCGCTGCCATCGCCGATCGGAGCCTCGGGACCGTCTACTTCGACGATGACATTGTCGATGCCCACGCCGCGAACGGCGGCGAGCACATGTTCGGAAGTGCAAACCAGTGGACCGGAGGCGTCGCCCAATACAGTCTGGAATTCGGTGGCGGTGACGGCGCGCACATCGGCTCGGACTTCACGCTCGTAACGGCCCTGCACGCCGGAGCGAACGAAGATGATGCCGGAATTCGGATCGGCGGGATGCAACGTGAGCGTGACCGGAAGACCGGAATGAACGCCAATGCCGCTGATGGCGACTTGATCGCAAAGAGTGGTCTGCCTACCGGCCTTCATTCTTCTTTCCCACGCTCGGCCCGCGCTTTGAGCCTGCCCCCACCCGTGGCCTCGATCCGGCCATCGAAGAAGAACAAATTGTTTTGTTTGGTCCCTCGTCCCCCCGGGACGAAAAGCCTGTGTAGCCGAGCCACCTTAATCATGACGGTGGGTCAGGCAACTCACGCTTAGTTACCGATTGTTACCTTCATCCTGCCCCAATCCTGCCAAGTCTGCGGCAAGCGTTAACTACCCTGCCTTCGTCTGGAGCAGGCCGTCCGGCGACCGGCTCCCCGGACGGGACGCCTGACAGCCTATCGATGCTGATTAAAATGCTTGAAGTTTCAGTGAGTTGGGATTTGTGCGGCATTTCGTTGCTTCGTCAGGCAATCCGGGCCGCCAGCGAGAGGCTGACGGCCCGTTTCGTTAACATCTGCCGCTCAGTTCACCTGTCGGCGCAGGAAGGCCGGAATGTCGAGTTGATCCTCTTCCGACGAATTATGCATCGGGGCCTGCCGCCCGAGCGGATCCAGGCCCTGCGGCGTTCCCTTTTTCGCATATTCAGAGACTGGATCCTGCGCGCGTGAAGCCGGACGAGCCGGCGCAGCGCCGAACGACGGCTGCTGCCGCACCAGCGGCCGCGCTTCGGCCGGCGGCTGGGCACTCTCTTCCTTCCGACCGAGACCCACTGCGGCGAGGCGCTGCATGAGAGTCATGCGGCGCTTCTCTGGATGATCGGCATCGGAAACGACGCCGCGCTTTGCGCGCAGCTGGTTTTGCGCCGGCATCGGCAATTCCTCGATGCGCGGCATGCGCGGGGCGCGCACGGCGGCGCGCTCCGGCTGCGGCGGTATGAAGGCGCGCTGTGCCGCCGGATCGTGATGCCCGACCTCGCGGATCGGTTCTGGGAAGAGCGATGGTTTCGGTGGGATCGGCCGGATCATCACGTCCTCGACCGCGGTCTGCGGCATCACCGCCGCCGCCACCGCAGCCTTGGCCGCCGACTCGATCGTATCGGTGAAGGCCTGCGTCATCGCCTGACGCGCAGGCGCTGCTTGAGGGGCACGAGCGGTCGGAGCATTGGTGCGCTCGACCCGGTCGGCAAGCCGCGGGGTATCGGCGCGCAGCTGTTTGGTGAGTTCCTGGATGCGATCGTCGGTAGAGCCTGCCTGCGCGCGGGCCTTGTCGATGCCGGTGGCGACGACCGAGACTCGGATGAGGCCTTCCAGGGTTTCGTCGAAAGTGGCGCCGACGATGATATTGGCGTCCTGGTCGACTTCCTCGCGGATGCGGGTTGCGGCTTCATCCACTTCATAAAGGGTGAGGTCCTTGCCGCCGGTGATCGACACCAACAGGCCGCGGGCGCCCTTCATGCAGGAATCATCGATCAGCGGATTGGAGATCGCCGCTTCCGCTGCCGTCAGCGCGCGCTTCTCGCCGGAAGCCTCGCCGGTTCCCATCATGGCCTTGCCCATCTCCCTCATCACCGCGCGGACGTCGGCGAAGTCGAGGTTGATGAGCCCTTCCTTGACCATCAGGTCGGTGATGCAAGCGACGCCCGAATAGAGCACCTGGTCGGCCATCGCGAAGGCGTCGGCGAAGGTAGTCTTTTCGTTCGCCACCCGGAACAGGTTCTGGTTCGGGATGATCAGCAGCGTATCGACGACCTGGTGCAGCTCCTCGATGCCCTGCTCGGCAAAGCGCATGCGCCGCTGGCCCTCGAACTGGAACGGCTTGGTGACCACGCCGACGGTGAGAATGCCGAGCTCTTTCGCCACGCGCGAGATCACCGGCGATGCGCCGGTGCCGGTGCCGCCGCCCATGCCGGCGGTGACGAACACCATATGCGCGCCGCTCAGGTGATCGCGGATCTCATCGATGACTTCTTCAGCTGCCGCGCGCCCGACGTCAGGTTGCGACCCGGCGCCGAGACCCTCGGTGACCTGCACGCCCATCTGCACGATGCGTTCGGCCTTCGACATCGTCAGCGCCTGGGCGTCGGTATTGGCGACGACGAAGTCGACACCCGACAATCCCGCGGTGATCATATTGTTGACGGCATTGCCGCCGGCGCCGCCCACGCCAAACACCGTGATGCGGGGCTTCAGTTCCCGAATGTCCGGGACCTTGAGATTGATCGTCATGGGTGCCTCTTCCATACGCGGGCTTGCGAGCGCCGCAGATTGCCGCCGGTCCGCCACCGGCGGGTGTGTGAAACTTTCTTGTTGGCCATCAGAAACTTTCGCGTAGCCATTGGCCGACCTTGTTCATGTAGCCACCCGTACCTGTCATGAGCTGCCGCGTTCGCCGCGGTTCGAAATGTTCGAGATGCGCCGCCTGCGGGTAAACCAGAAGGCCGGCCGCAACGGCGAAAGCAGGCCCCTTGGCTTCGTCGGGCAGGCAGGCGATGCCGAGCGGCCGCCCGATCCGCACCTGCCGCCCAAGTATGCGGGCTGCGAGTTCGGGCAGGCCGTTGAGCTGGCTGGCGCCGCCGGTGAGCACGACGCGGGCGCGTGGCTCGGCCGCGAACGGCGAAGCTGCGAGCCGGTCGCGGATCATTTCCAGGATTTCTTCCACCCGCGGCTTGATGATGCCGACGAGGCTCGCCTTCGAAACGAATTGCGGCGCCTCGCGCTCATCGTCGCTGACCGGCGGCACGGTGATCATGTCGCGCTCATCCGATCCACCAGTGAGCGCACTGCCATAGAATGTTTTGATTCGCTCCGCGTCGGCAACGCGGGTGTTAAGGCCGCGCGCAATATCCATAGTGACGTGATAGCCGCCGACCGCGAACCCGCTTGCATAGACGCAATGGCCGCCGGAGAAGACCGCGAGCGTGGTGGTGCCCGCGCCCAGATCGATCACAGCCGCGCCGAGATCGGCCTCATCATCCGCTAATACCGCAAGCCCGGACACATAAGGGCTTGCCACCATCGCTTCGACGTTGAGATGACAGCGCTCGATCGCCAGCATCAGATTGCGGGCGGCGGCGATGTCGGCAGTCATCACATGCATGTCGACGCCGAAGTTGCGCGCCAGCATGTCGCGCGGGTCGCGCACGCCGGTCACGCCGTCGAGCGAATAGCTGATCGGAAGCGAATGCAGGAGCGCGCGGCCATCGCGTACCGAATGGCGGCTGCCGGCGGCAAGCACGCGGGCGATATCACCATCCGATACGGTTGGCCCGCCGACGTCCACCGAGGCGGCGAAGAGCTCGCTGCCGATGCGGCCGGCGGAAACAGAAACAATGACCGACTCGAACTGCACTCCAGCCATCCGTTCCGCGAGATCGACGGCGTGGCTGATGGCGTTTTCGGTTTCGGCGAGATCGACCACCGCGCCGGCTTTCATGCCGCGCGCGACCGTATGCGAGATGCCCTTGATCTCGACGGCATGGCTGCGGCGGCGCAGCACTTCCTGCGGCGGCTGCGGCTTCAGCTTCGCGACGAGGCAGGCGATCTTGCTGGTGCCGACGTCAAGCGCAGCCACCACAGCGCTGCGCTTGGCGGAGACCGGCTTCATCTTGGGGGTTACGCCGTAATGCAGGGAGTTCATACAGCACCTCCCTTGCGTTTGGTCTTCGGCTTCAGCGCGTCCTCGCGTGCCTGCGCGGCCTCATCGGAAAGCCGCACCGTCACCCGGTCGGGCAGGCGCAGGTCGATCGCCGTAATGTCGCGCGACAGCAATTTCTTTTCGCGTTCCAGACCCACCAGCGTGGCGAGCGCGCTATCGACATCGGTTTCCGGCAGGCGGATATCGAGGCCGTTCTTCAGGCGGAGATTCCAGCGCCGCTGCGCCACCATCACGGCGGCGGCGACTGATGAGCTGATTTCCGGATGGCGGTCGATCAGCGCCAGAATATCCTTCGCACGTTCGCGCGCACCGGGCCCCACTATCAGCGGCAGGCCGGTGAAGCGGCGCGCGACATAAGGCTCCAGCACTGTGCCGTCCTCGGCGATCACCGAGAGTTGGCCGTTTTGTTGCCAGAGCGCAAAAGCCTGCCGCTCCGTGATGCCGATCTGCAGCCGGTCGGGATAAAGTTTCAGCACGGTCGCTTCGGAGATCCAGGGATTGGCTTTTAACTTGCGGCGGGCGGAGTTGGCATCAAGGAAAAGAAGCGAGGTGCGGCCGGTGATGCCGGCGGCGGTCAGCACGTCCTCCCGGCTGATCTGCTTCTCGCCGGTAAGCGCGATCGAGGCGATATTAAATCCCGCGGCATTGGCGGCCGCATCGCGCAAGGCCGCGAACTGTTCGTTGATGACGGATACGTGCCCGCCTGCCACCATGCCGTAGACCAGACTTCCGCCGATCAGTAGCGCGCTAGCAGCAGCGCCCGCGCCGCGCGGCAGGTGGAAATTGGCCAATGGCTGCAGCGCACGGTGCAATAGCCGGCCGACCAGAGCAGTGGTGAATTGCGCAGTGAATTCGGCAACGCGGCGCAGACGGTGGCGGCGCTCGCGGCCGGCACGCATGTGCCCCCGCCCTCCCGCCCCCGCGGACCCGTTTCGGCCCGTTTGCCTCGCCCGCTTCAGCGGTTCAGCGAGGCGTCCTCCAGCATCCATTGCACCAGCTCTTCGAACGTTATGCCCGCATGCGCGGCGAGTTCAGGCACGAGCGATGTCTCGGTCATGCCTGGTTGCGTATTGACTTCGAGGCAGAACAACCCACCCGTCCCCTCGACGCGATCGTCGTAGCGAAAGTCGGCCCGGCTCACCCCACGGCAGCCGAGCGCGGAATGCGCCAGGACTGCTAGTCTTCGGACCTCTTGGTAAACAATTGGTAAAACTGGAGCCGGCAGCACGTGTTTAGATCCGCCGGCGGCATATTTCGCTTCATAATCGTAGAACCGTACCGTCGGGACGATCTCGATCACGTCCAGTGCCTTGTCCCCCATGACGGCGCAGGTCAGTTCCTTGCCGGCGATATAGCGCTCGCACAGCACCCGATCGCCGAACGGCCAGTCCTCGCGGAAAAGCTCCTGCGGCGGGTGCTCCTGCCCTTCGGTGACCAGAAAGACGCCGACGCTGGAGCCTTCCGCTACCGGCTTGACGACATAGGGCGGCGGCAGGAGATGGCTTCTGGCTGCCTCGAAGCGGGAGGCGACGACGCCTTCGGCCACCGGCACGCCCGCTGCGCGCAACTGGTTCTTCGCCATTTCCTTATGCATCGCCACCGCGGAGGCGAGCACGCCGGAATGGCTGTAGGGGATGCCGAGAATTTCCAGCACGCCTTGCAGCACGCCGTCCTCGCCCGGGCGGCCATGCAGCATGTTGAGCGCCAGATCCGGCTTGAGCTGCGCAAGCACGTTGGCGATGTCGCGCCCGACATCGACACGGGTGACGCGATAGCCCTGTCGCTCAAGCGCGTCAGCGCAGGCCTTACCGGATCGCAGCGACACCTCGCGCTCGGCCGACCAGCCCCCCAACAGTACCGCGACGTGTTTCCCCATGGCCCCCAGCCCAGCCCGGCGACTGATTCGCTTAACTTCCAATAAAATCGAGATTTCGCAGCCCGTCGAGAAGTTCTGGGCGAAATTTCGGCTAGGTATGTCTTGGTGTCGGCGCGCATACCGCTGGAGATGTTTCGCGGTGCAAAGTACAGTCATGCTTCAACGGTGGCATGGCCTATGCGTTAAGGATGTCCGATATCCGATTTTTCCAATGGCTGATGGAAGGAGAGCATGATGACCTACGGCACGAGGACCGACCATTATCCGGGAACTTCAAAATTGCTTCACTGGCTGGTGGCGGCCTGCGTCCTGACGACGGCCCCAGTAGCGATTGCGATGGGCCGCGTCAGTCAGGGCCCCACCCAGGATTTCCTCTATAATTTCCACAAGTCGCTTGGCGTTCTGATCTTCGTGCTGATGATCCTGCGCCTGATCAACCGGATTGTGCGGGATGCCCCAATGCCCGAGCCGTCGATCGAGCGGTGGCAGAAGGCCGTTTCGTCGGCCGTGCACGGCTCGCTTTACGTTCTGCTGCTTGCCATGCCAATTGTGGGTTACCTCGCCAACAGCGCTTTTGGCGCGCCGACGCCGTTTTTCGGACTATTCAACGTGCCGCCGATCATCGGCAAAAACGAAGCGCTTGCCGAGCAACTGTTCGCGGGACATCGCCTGGCGGGATTCTTGGTAATCGTTCTTGTCGCGATGCATATCAGCGCAGCGCTGTTCCACTACTTCGTCCGGCGCGACACCGTATTGCAACGGATGTTGCCGCGCGCGCTGGGAGGAATGTAACAGGCCACGAATTCAGCGGTGCTGGACCGTCACGCTTTAACGGCGACGCCGATGCGCTTGAGGCAAATCGAAGCGGCCCGCTTGCGGCTGGCGCGCTGCTTGGTTACGCAGTACGCAGTAGCGGCGCATCGGCAGAAGACGGAGTTTACCATGGCAAAAATCGTATTCGCAGCTGGCAGCTCCCACGGTCCGACCATCCAGAGCACACCTGACAAATGGCTCCAGCTTGTAGAACGCGACAAACGCGACCCGCGCTACGATTTTCAGGAAGTTCTGCGCAACGCCCGGCCCGGTCTGGACCGCGAGATCCGTCCAGAAGTTCTGCAGCAGCGGCACGAGACCATTCAAGCCGACCTGCACAAGCTGACCGAGGTGATTGCGAGCGTGCCCGTCGACGTCATGATCGTCGTCAGCAACATCCATCGCGTGCGCGAGGAAGATAATCACCCGGTGTTTAGCGTCTTTCGCGCGGAGAGCTTCGGGACCGCGAAGATGTCGCAGCGGCTGTTCAATGCCAATGCAAGAACCTTCGAGGAAACCGGTCGCGCGGCGGAAGAAATCAAGGCGGTGCGGCCCGGTCACCCGGGCTTGGCCAACCACCTGATCGAGACATTGATCGACGAGGACTTCGACGTCGCCTGCACCGATTTTCCACAAGGCGTTCCGATCGACGACGCCTTCGCCTTTCCCGACGAGTGGATGCTCAAGCGCAACAACATTCCGATGGTGCCGTTCCAGATCAGCCGCGACTTGCCGAACCAGGCGAAAGCTTCGCGCTGTTATGAGCTCGGCACGGCGTTGCGCCGCGCGGTCGAAAAGTGGCCGGTGGATGCGCGCGTCGGCTTGATCGCCTCCGGCGGACTGAGCCATCAGGTGGTGGACGAGGAACTGGACAAGCAAGTGGTCGACGCCTTGGTGAGCGGCGACGAAAACACCTTACGGGGCTTGCAGCGCAAGCGGCTGAACCGCGGACCCGGTACGCCGGAAATTCTCAATTGGGTCACCGTCGCCGCCGCGATGGCGCCGACCAAGATGAACCTGGTCGGCTACACCCCGTGCTATCGCTCAATCGCGGGAACCGGCCACGGGATCTGTTTCGGCTACTGGAAGAATTGAATCAGGATGCCAACCACAAAGCGGATTCCAGCGAGATGCGAACCGTGATGGGCTGTCCCGGTTCGTACAGTTCGTCACCGGACCGGAAAGGGGCATCAACGATAATCTCGGCATCGCCTATCCGCACCCCGTAGCGGACAACAGATCCAAGAAACTCGCGATGCGCGGTTGTGCCAGGCACCGAGGTGCCGCCACCACCAATCGCTCCGATGGATGCGTCTTGTGGCCGGAAGACCAGCTTGGCGTTGGCCGGAACGGTCGCAGAAGGCGGAATCGGAAACCGGATGCCGTCCGCTAAATCAAAGGCGCGGGACGCCCCGTCGACCAGAACGCGTCCGTCGAGAATGTTGGCGGTTCCCAGGAAGTTGGCAACGAAAAGGTTTTTGGGGCGTTGATAGAGCTCCATCGGGGCTCCAACCTGCTGTATGACTCCATCGCTCATGACTGCGATCCGGTCACAGATCGTGTTGGCCTCTTCCTGATCGTGCGTCACGAAGACTGTGGTAAGGCCCAGTCGTTGTTGCAAATCGCGCAACTCACGCCGAACCTGAACGCGCAGCTTGGCGTCGAGATTCGACAAAGGTTCATCAAGCAGCAAAACCTTCGGCTGCACGACGATGGTACGGGCGAGGGCAACGCGCTGCTGCTGACCACCCGATAGTTGCGACGGCCTCCGATCCGCCAAGTGCCCCAGCCCTACCAGATCCAACGCTTTTGCGACTCTGGCGTAAATCTCGGCTCTTGGAGTTTTGCGTTCCTCGAGTCCAAAGGACACGTTGCGTCTGACTGTCATATGCGGCCAGAGCGCATAGGACTGGAACACCATGCCGACGTCCCGCTTCCATGGCGGCAGACCGGTGATGTCCTTGCTGCCGATGAAAACCCTGCCGGTATCGGCCTGAGCGAAGCCTGCGATGAGCCGCAGCAGGGTCGTCTTGCCGGAGCCGGAAGGGCCGAGAAAGGCGAAGAATTCGCCAGGCTCGATCTCCACGTTGACGTTTTTGAGCACTGCGGTCGGCCCGTAGGCCAAGTTTACATC
This sequence comes from uncultured Alphaproteobacteria bacterium, assembly GCA_963731585.1. Taxonomy (GTDB): domain Bacteria; phylum Pseudomonadota; class Alphaproteobacteria; order Rhizobiales; family Xanthobacteraceae; genus CANKHA01. Next base: position 273,844 of record CAVSWC010000013.1, on the reverse strand, counting down.
CGAGACCCGTACGCCTACCGCCGTCAAGCGAAGAGAAGAAGAAGAGGCAACAGCTGTCTGAACTCATTGTTTTTCCTGCCGGTCAGCGTCTAGCCACCGCACCCATGGCACGCTGGCTGCGCTCGATGACTAGATGCGAAAGCAGTGTACAAATCGCGACAAGGATTACAGCGATGACTCCAAGCGCTGCTCCCGGCCCGCGCCCGGCGGGCGACTGCATTAAGACGTAGAGGCCGTAAGCGAGCGGTGCATCGGAATTCGACTGCACCAGCATGAGCGTGGCCGAGAGTTCGACTGCCGCCGTGGCAAAGCTCGAGATAAAGCCGGCCAGAATTCCGCCCGTCATCAGCGGCACCACGATGCGTCGTACGGTGCGCATTTTCGTAGCGCCGAGATTTTCGGCCGCTTCTTCGAGCGAAACCGAAATCTGTTCCAGTGCCGCATGGCAGGCGTGCAGCGCATAAGGCAAACGCCGGATTGCGAGCGCCAGGACGATCATGATCCATAAGGTGGCGAGTGGCCGCCCATCGGGCAATTGGACATTATAAAAAGTGCGCAAATAGCCGATGCCGAGCACGACGCCGGGGACCGCAAGTGCCGCGGAAGCGGCCCAATCGAGGCCTTGCCGGCCAATGAGCTTTGTCCGCAAGATGAGATACGCGATGGCACCTCCGACCAGAACGTCGATAGACGCCGCGAGCGACGAATAAATCAGGGTATTCTTGATGTAGATCGAACTCTCGCCGAAGACGCGCGCGTAATGGGCGGTCGTGTAGGCGTCGGGCAGCGGACTGAATGACCAGACGGTCGCGATAGACAGCAACAGCAGACCCAGATGGGGCGTCAGTACCAGCGCCAATATCAAGCCTATGATCACATAGGCGGCCGCACTCTCCCATGGGCGCAAGCTGCGCTTAGCGAGTCCGCCGCCGCCGCGCTGGACCGTGGAATAATCTTTCGACCTCAAGGCCAATGCGGACGCCCACATCGCCAGCACTGAAACCACAATTAACACGACGGCGATGACGTAGCCCATTGGATCGGCAATGCCGATAGATGTGATGCGCAGATACGCCTGCGGAGGCAGCAAGTCCTTGACATTGAGCAGCAAGGGTGTGGCGAGGTCGTCAAACACCTTCACAAAAACGAGAGACGCGCCCGCTACGTAGCCGGGCAATGCCAGCGGAAACACTACGCGGCGGAAAAGGCGAAAGCCGGAACAGCCGAGGTTTTGCGCCGCCTCTTCCATGGAGCGATCGATGTTGCGCAAAGCCGCAGAGAGATTGACCAGGATGAATGGGAAATAATGGACGGCCTGGACGAAGACGACGCCATTGAGGCCCTCCATCAAAGGAATCTTGAACCCGAAAAAATCGTCGAGCAGGAGATTGACCGTGCCGTTGCGTCCGAACAGCAACTGCATCGCAACCGCGCCTGCAAAGGGCGGCATGATAAGGGGCAGGAAGCCGAGCGTTTGAATAAGCAACGCGCCGCGGAAATCGAAGCGCGTCGTTATGTAGGCAAGCGGCAGCGCGAAAGCCGATGCCAGCGCGACTGTCGCCGATGAGACGTAGACCGAGTTCCAGAAAGCGTTGACGAACAGATCGGTGCGGAAGAAGTCAACGAAGTTGACGAGTGTGAACGCACCCGTGCCTTTTTCGGTGAAGGCCACGTAGATCACCGTCGTCACCGGGACGACGAGAAACAGCAGCAGGAAGAGAGCTATGACGCAGCCGAGCGCGGCCTGGCCTGGCGAAGCAAACAGGCGGCCGAGAGGCCGTGCAGCGGCGAGCGCCATAGGCGTCTTCCCGGGGATTCAGCTCGCGCCCCTGCGAATCAACGCGCGAGATTCATCGCCTCCTCCGCTTTTGCGCGCGCCTGCGCATAGCGTTCCTTGGCGAAGGTGGCCCATCGCTGCTCCAGCTCGGCTTGGCGCGCGCCCTTTTGCTTTTCGCCTGTGAAGGCACCGGAGACTTCCGGCGATGCGGCCTGGGCGGCCGTGATGGGCATCGCCGCGATCAGGTCGCGCGCCTCCTTGACCAGGGTCCGACCCTGCGCGTTGTCCTTCTTCGCCAGAGCCGCTTCGGCATCGTGCACGGCCTTCGTCGCCGCCTTCAGGTTATCGAGCTGGAAGGTGATCAGTTGATCGAACAAGGTGTCGACCGCATCCGTGCGCTTCTCGGAAACGCTCACATCGAACTTCACCTGGGCACCGAGTGACTTGTCTTTAAACGGATTCGGAAAACTTGCCGGCGCCTTGGCATAAACGGCCGGATTGACCGGCAGACGGCTGATGCTCGGTTCCAGCAAGACCTCCTGGCCGGCAACGGACAGCAGATAGTTCACGAAAGCTTCGGCACCGGCCTTGTTCGGCGCATTCGCGATCGACACCGACATTCGCCGGCACGATCGTCGTCACGCTGGGATAGACGAACTTCACCGGGAAGCCCGACGCCTGTCCCGAGAAGGCGAAGAAGTCGATGACGATGCCGTATCCGACCTGACCCGAATTCACGGCCTCTGGAACGCCGAAGGAGCGCTCGGTGACCTGGCGGAAATTGCCGGCGATCTCCTTGATGGTGCGCCAGCCCTTGTCCCAGCCTTCGCCCTGAAGAATCGTCTCGACCGTCAGATGCGTCGTGCCCGACCGCGAGGGTGCTGCGATCGAGACGTGATCGAAATACGGCGCCTTGGCGAGATCGGACCATTCCTTCGGTTCGGGCAGCTTGTTGGCTTTCACGTAGCGCTCGTTCCACATGATGCCGTAGCCCGAGGCGGCGAAGCCGAAATAAAAGCCCTGCGGATCGTTGATCGGGAACGAGCCGACTTTCTCAGGAATGCCGTCGGCTTTCGGGTTTATCTTCTGCAGCAGGCCTTTGCCCTTCAGAACTTCAAACGCGTCCGGGGCAGAAGCCCAGAACAGGTCGACCTGATTGTTGCCTTTGGTTTCCTCGACGAATTTCACGCCCGCATTGGTGTTGCGGTTCTGAACTTCCAGCGTGGTGCCGGGATAGGCCTTTTCAAAAGCTTTCTTGAACGGATCGGTCACGTCCTTGGAGAACGAGGTGATGACGGTGACCTTGCCGGTTGGCGCTTGCGACAGAGCCTCGCTCGCCGGCACTGAGACGCACAACAGCGCAGCAAAAATGGCAATCTTCGAATGGCTGATCATCGAGTTCCTCCCAGGGATCCACATCTCAGGGCAGCTGGACATGGTATGCCATTATTTTTGCACCAGTGCGCTGGACCCGTGCAACTAGCATAAAGTTCTTCTGGGCGCGTTATGCCCATTAAACAGGTGACGTTTCGACGCGGGGGAGAACTTTACGGTCACGCCGAGGCGACGCCGATGCGCTTGATTTCCCAGTCCAGCTCCACGCCGGAATTTTCCTTCACGCGCTTGCGCACGGTTTCGCCCAACGTCTCGATATCGGCCGCCGTGGCGCCGCCAAGATTGATCAGGAAATTGCAGTGCATTTCCGAGACCTGGGCATTGCCGATTTTCAACCCGCGGCAGCCGGCCGCGTCGATCAGCTGCCAGGCCTTGTTGCCGGGCGGATTCTTGAAGGTCGATCCGCCGGTGCGGCTCTTGATCGGCTGCGTCGCCTCGCGCAACTCCGTGATCTTGTCCATTTCCGCCGCGATCGCGTCACGGTCGCCCGGCTCACCCTGGAACAGCGCCTGCGTGAAAATGAAGTCCTCCGGCGCGCCGCAATGCCGATAGGTATAGTGCATGTCGGCATTGCTCAGCACGTGCAGGCGGCCCTGCCGGTCGACCGCGCGGGCTTCCACCAGCGCTTCTTTGGTCTCGCGCCCATAGGCGCCGCCGTTCATCCGCAGCGCGCCGCCGATGCCGCCGGGAATGCCGCGCAAAAACGCGAGGCCGGCTAATCCTTCTTCCTGTGCCGTCCGCGCCACTTTCACATCGGGCACCGCGGTGCCGGTGCGGATACGGTGGCCTTCCACCGTGATCTCGTTGAAGCCGCGGCCGAGCCGGATCACCACGCCCGGCACCCCGCCGTCGCGCACGATCAGGTTGGAGCCGAGGCCGACCACCGTCACGGGAATCTCGGCGGGAAGATTCTTGAGCAAATAAGCGAGGTCGTCTTCGTCCTCAGGCGTGAACAGAATTTGCGCCGGCCCGCCAACCCGAAACCACGTCAGCGCCGCCATCGCCTGGTTCGCCATCAGGCGGCCGCGCAGCTGTGGCATCTTGGATTTCAGATCGGCAGTCAATATCAGGGAATGTCATTTCAGGCTACGCCAGCGCCTCGGATCCCGCCGGCCGTGAAAGCAGGTCAAGATAGTGAGTTCTTTGTCAGCTACGGAATACATGATCCCATAGGGAAAATGTTGCAACGGCGCGCGTCGAATCTTTTTCTCGATAACCTGATACTGAAAAGGATTGTCTTGGATGACGTTCAACGCCGCCTCGAACGCCCGAAGAAAATCCGTTGCAACACCCGAGCCCCGATACCAGTCCAGTGCTTCGATAAGATCGGCCTCGGCCTGAGCTCTGAATACGATCCGGCGTTTTACTTCAGGCGGGCCCACAGACTGGCCCTAACCTCTTCCCATGGAATAGCGCTGCTAGGATCGCGTTCGTGTTCTTCAAGCCGGCGGCAAGCTTCTGCGATCTGCTCTTTCGACGGCGGGGGCGGTCCATCCGGGCTTCCCAAGACGCTATCCCAAAGATCCTGCGCGATTTCCACACGCTCGGCGGGGGTAAGCTCAAAAAGTTCTGCGAAGCGTGCTTTGTTCATTGCGGTCTTATTAATGTCTGTCGGCTGTCAATATATAGCCGGCACCATCGTTTCACAATGACGATGAAGCTGCTTCATCCCAGCGCCTTCAGCTCTTCCGGCAGCGCGTAAGCCCATTGCGTGATGTTGCCGGCGCCGAGGAACACCACGGTGTCGCCCGGCTTCGCCATATCCTTCACCATCGGCGCGAGCTGTTTGGCGTCGTCGAGCGCAAGTACCTGCCGGTGGCCGCGCGCGCGCAGGCCCTGGACCAGCGCGTCCCGATCGATGCCGGGGATCGGCGCTTCGCCGGCGGGATAGACATTGGCCACGATCACCGCATTGGCATCGTTGAAGCAAGTGGAGAAACCCTCGAACAGCGATTGCAGCCGCGTGTAGCGGTGTGGCTGGACGATGGCGATCACCTGGCCTTTGGTGGATTCGCGCGCCGCGCGCAGCACCGCCGCGATCTCCACCGGATGATGGCCGTAATCGTCGATCACCGCGACGCCGTTCCATTCGCCGGTGCGGGTGAAGCGCCGCTTCACGCCGCCGAAGGCGGCCAGCGCCTTGCGGATCTGCTCGTCGCCGATGCCGAGCGCATGCGCGACGGCAATCGCGGAAGTGGCATTGAGCGCGTTGTGACGCCCGGGCATCGGCAGCGCGAGCTCGCGGATCTCATGCAGCAGGCCGCCGGCGCGATCGCGAAACAGCACGGAGAAATGCGACTGCCCGCCCGCATGTTCGAGGTCGACCAGCCGCACGTCCGCCTGCGGGTTCTCGCCATAGGTGATGATGCGGCGGTCCTCGATGCGACCGACGAGCTGATGCACCGTTGGATGATCGGTGCACATCACCGCGAAGCCGTAGAACGGAACGTTCTCCACGAAATCGATGAAGGCGGTCTGCACCGCCTCGAAGGTCTTGAAGTGATCGAGATGCTCGGCGTCCACATTCGTCACGATGGCGACATCGGCCGGCAGCTTGAGGAAAGTGCCGTCGGATTCGTCGGCCTCCACCACCATCCAGTCGCCGGCGCCGAGCCGCGCATTGGTGCCATAGGCATTGATGATGCCGCCGTTGATGACGGTGGGATCGAGCCCGCCGGCATCCAGCAGCGCGGCCACCATGGACGTCGTCGTGGTCTTGCCATGGGTGCCGGCGATGGCGATGCAGCTTTTCAGCCGCATCAGTTCGGCCAGCATCTCCGCACGGCGCACGATGGGAAGCCGTTGGTCGCGCGCGGCAATCAGTTCCGGATTGTCGCGCTGGATGGCGGAAGAAACGACGAGGACTGCAGCCCCGTCAATGTTCTTGGCCTCGTGCCCGATGGAGATTTTGATGCCCTGCTCGCGCAGCCGCTTGACGTTGGCGCTGTCGGCGACATCAGCGCCTTGCACGGTATAGCCGAGATTGCGCAGCACCTCCGCGATGCCGCTCATGCCGATGCCCCCGATGCCGACGAAATGGATCGGGCCGATGTCACGCGGCAGTTTCATTTGAAAAATATTGTCCCTTGCGGCCAGGTTGGTCCGCCCGGAAAGGCGGCGACACCGTTTAGCCTTTCGCGACCCGCAGCACCAGATCAGCCAAACGGTCCGCCGCGTCCAGCGTTCCCGCTTTCTTCGCTGCGGCGGCCATGGCGCCCAGGCGCGACGGCTCGGCGGCGAAGGTCGATATCTCCGAAGCCAACCGGCTGGGGGTGAATTCCGCCTGCGGCAGGCGCAGCGCGCCGCCGGCGGTCTGCAGCATCGCGGCGTTGGCCATCTGGTCCTGATCGAGCGCATTCGGCAGCGGCACCAGGATCGCGGGCCGCCCGATCGCGGAAAGCTCGGCGACCGTGGAGGCGCCGGAGCGGGAAATCACCAGATGCGACGCCGCCATGCGCGCCGGCAAATCCGCGAAGAACGGCGCCACGTCGGCGGAGACCTTCAGATCGGCATAGGCCTTTTTCACCTCGGCCAGATCCTCTTCGCGCGCCTGCTGCACGATATGCAGGCGCGACCATAACGCGGGCTCAAGTTGCTGAATCGCGGGCGGCACGATGTCGGCCATCACCCGCGCACCCTGGCTGCCGCCGAAGACCAGCAGACGCAGCGGTCCGCCCGGCTCGGGCGGCGCATAGGGCGTCGAAGACGCCAAGATCACCCCCGGACGGACCGGATTGCCGACCCAGGTGGTTTTAGCGGTGAGTGTGCGCGTCGGGCAGCGACAAGTCGCGGAACCCCGTGGCGATGGCGGTCACGCGCCCCGCCAGGAAGCGGTTGGCGCGGCCCGATCACCGCATTCTGCTCGTGGATGATGGTGGGGATGCCGCGCAGAGATGCCGCCAGCAGCGGTGGAACGGTGGGATAGCCGCCGAAGCCGATCACCGCGGTGGGTTTCAAGTCGCCGAGCAAGAGCCAGGCCTTGGCGACGCCGCCTCCGACGATGGCCGCCGTGGCCGCGAGCGAAAACGGATCGCGCCCGCGCAGCGCCGAGCTCGGAATGATATGCGTGGCGCGGGCAGGAAAATTGCCGCCGTAATGCGCGGCGCGGGAATCGGTGGCGAGATCAAGGCCGACGCCGCGCCGGGCCAGGGCCGCCGCCAAGGCTTCAGCGGGAAACAGATGCCCGCCGGTGCCGCCCGCCGCCACCAGCACATGCCGCGCGCGGCCGTTGTCCATCAGGCGCGGCTCCCGGCCGGCGCATAATGAAGGTGGCTGGCCAGCATTTCCGCGCGCGGGCGCTCGCGCGTCAGCGCCAGCAGCATTCCCATGGCATAAGCGAGCGAGAGCATCGAAGAGCCGCCGTAGGAGATGAAGGGCAACGTCATGCCCTTGGCCGGCATCAGATGCAGATTGACCGACATGTTGATGGCCGATTGGAGGCCGAACAGGATGGCGAGGCCGGCGGCGGCGAAGCGGGCGAAGGGGTCTTCGTTCCGCATCGCGTGGAGCAGCGCGCGGATCACCACGAACGCAAAGAGGAAAAGCAGCATCAGGCAGAGCACGACGCCGAATTCCTCCGCCGCCACCGCGAAGACGAAGTCGGTGTGGCTGTCGGGCAGGATTCGCTTGGCGGTGCCCTCGCCCGGTCCAAGGCCGAACCAGCCGCCGCGCAGGAAGGAGCCGACCGAGGTGGTGATCTGAAAACTGTCGCCGCTGCCGGGATCGAGGAAGCGCCGGATGCGCAGCGCCACATGCGGCACGGTGTAATAGGCCCCGAGCAGGCCCACGAGCGAAACGCCGCCAAGGCCGATCATCCAGATCAGGCGCATCCCCGCCATGAAGAACAGCGCCCCCCAAACCAGCAGGATCAGCATGGTCTGGCCGAAGTCCGGCTGCAGCACGAGCAGCACCACGACGAACAGCAGCAGGCCGAGCGCAAATGTGTTGGCCGGCATCTCTGGCCGCCGCGCGGATTCCGCAAACAGCCAGGAGATCAGGATGACGAAAGCCGGCTTAAGGAATTCCGAGGGCTGAATCGTCATGCCGAGGAAGGTCAGCCAGCGCCGGGCGCCCTTGATCTCGGCGCCGAACAGGATGGTGCAAACCACCATGACCACGCTAGCCGCGAAGATGAACAGCGCTAGCCGGCGGATCTGATGCGAAGTGAGGAACGAAGTCGCCACCAGCACGGCGATGGCCGGCAACAGAAAAAGCACGTGCCTGTTGACGAAATAAAACGGCTCGAGCCGCAGCCGGGCGGCGACCGGAGGGCTGGCGGCAAGCGAGAGCACGATGCCGCCCAGCATCAGGGTGGCGAGCGCCCCCAGCATCAGCTTGTCGACCGTCCACCACCACTCGCCGAAAGGCGTGCGTGTCGCGCGCGAGACCATGCGGTTCCCCGAGAAAGGTTGTCCCCGCTTAAGTCCTGACGCGTTATGGTTTAGGGGGGATTAACGCGGGTCCGGTTTCCGTATCCGCCGCGCGGCACTCTCCTTTCTTCCCTCTGCCAGCACAAGTCGGATGTATCCGACTTGTGCCACTCAATAGTGCTGATCTCGGATATACCCGAGATCAGTGCGGGAGAGGGTGCCGAGCAGCCGAAGGATGCGAGGCGGGTGAGGGGGAGCAGCGCATGATGAGGTCTGCCCCCACACCCCGCTCGCCTCACGTCGTTCGGCGATCCACCCTCTCCCACAAGGGGAGAGGGGAAGCCTGCAGCTACAGAAGCTGTTTCACGAGCTTCCTGAAGTGATCCCCGCGGATCTCGAAATTCCGGTACTGGTCGAAGGACGCGCAGGCTGGCGACAGCAGCACGATCGGCTCCGCCGCCGCGAGATGCGGCTGCATCGGCCGCCGCCGTTGCGGTGGCGACGTCGAGCGTGCCGCAGCGGACGTAAGGCACCAGCCCTTCCAGCACGGCGGCGAAGCCGTCGCTCGCCTCGCCGATCAGATAGGCCTTGGCGATCTTCGGAAAGAAGCGCGTCAGCGGCGTGATGCCGCCCTCCTTCGCCTGGCCGCCGAGAATCCAGAAAATATCGCCGGGGAAAGACGACAGCGCCTTGTCGGCGGAATCGGCATTGGTCGCCTTGGAGTCGTTGACGAAGAGCACCTTGCCTTTGCGTCCGACTTCCTCCAGCCGGTGCGGCAGACCCGGGAACGTCGAAAGTCCACGCTGGATAGCGTCCACCGGCACGCCGAGCGCGAGCGCCGCGGCCACCGCTGCCGCTGCGTTCTGCGCATTATGCTGTCCGCGCAAGGTGCGAATGCCGGCGAGGTCGGCGATGCGTTCGCTGCCGCGCATGATCCAGCTTCCCTCCATGAAGAAGCCGCGAGCGAGGCTGGTCCCCGCCGAAACCAGGCTGGTCGGGCGGCCGGTCTTTTCCCGCCGTTCCGCAGCGGCGCGCGTATAGGTGTCGTCCACCGCGATCACGGCCACATCCGCACCCGCCACGGCGCGCTCCTTGATCGCCGCGTAATTCTGCATCGTGCCGTGACGATCGAGATGGTCGGGGGTGACGTTGAGCAGCATGCCGACGGTCGGCTTCAGCGTCGGCGCGAGGTCGATCTGATAGGACGACACCTCGATCACATGCACGCGTTCGGGCGCGGGCGGCTGCAGCGAAAGGATCGCCACGCCGATATTGCCGCCCATCTGCACGTCGCGCCCGGCGCTGCGCAGGATATGCGCGGTGAGCGCAGTGGTGGTGGATTTGCCATTCGTGCCGGTGATCGCGATGAAAGGCGCATTCGGCGCGCGCGCCGCGCGCTCGCGGCCGAACAATTCCATGTCGCCGATGATCTCGACGCCGGCGGCTTTCGCCAGCGCCACGGTCCAGTGCGGCTGCGGATGCGTCAGCGGAACGCCCGGCGCCAGCACCAGGGCGGCGATGCGCGACCAGTCGATGCTGCGCAGATCGGCGGTGGGAATGCCCGCCGCGGTGGCTTTCGCCACGCTGGCGGCATCATCGTCGAAGCCGACGACATCGGCGCCGCCCGCGAGCAGCGCGCTGCAACTCGACAAGACCGGAGCCGCCGAGGCCAAAGACCGCGACTTTCTTACCGGCGAAAGATGGTGATGGGAGTCACGCGGCTGACGCCCGGTCGTCACCGCAGCTTCAGGGTCGCGAGGCCGGCGAGCGCCAGCACCACCGCGACGATCCAGAAGCGGATCACGATCTGCGGCTCGGTCCAGCCGAGCTGCTCGAAATGATGATGGATCGGCGCCATCCTGAACACGCGCCTGCCGGTCAGCTTGAAGGAAACCACCTGCACGATGACCGAGACCGCTTCCAGCACGAACAGCCCGCCGATGATGGCCAGCACGATCTCGTGCTTGGTCGCCACCGCGATCGCGCCGATCATTCCGCCCAGGGCCAATGAACCGGTATCGCCCATGAAAACCGAGGCCGGCGGCGCGTTGTACCAGAGGAAACCGAGGCCCGAGCCGATCACCGCGCCGCATAGCACCGCCAGCTCGCCGGTGCCCGCCACGTAATGGATCTGCAGATAGTCGGAGAACACCGCGTTGCCGACGAGATACGCGATCATGCCAAAGCTGCCCGCGGCGATCATCACCGGCACGATGGCGAGCCCGTCCAGCCCGTCGGTGAGGTTCACCGCATTGCCGGCGCCGACAATGATGAAGGCGCCGAAGACAATAAAGAACAAGCCGAGATTGAAGATGAGATCCTTGAATACCGGGAAAGCGAGCGAGGTCGCGAACGGCGTCCTGCCGAGCTGGGAGAAGGCATAGCAGGCGCCGGCCGCGATCAGCGCTTCGGCGAGAATGCGCGTGCGCACGGAAAATCCGGTGTGACTCTGGCGCGTCACCTTCAAATAGTCGTCGTAAAAGCCGACCAGGCCGAAGCCGAGGGTGACGCCGAGCACGATCCAGACATAGGGGTTGAGCGGGTTCGCCCACAGCACCGTGGACACGACGATGCCGGACAAGATCATCAGCCCGCCCATGGTGGGCGTGCCCTTCTTGGTGACGAGATGCGATTGCGGGCCATCGGCGCGGATCGGCTGGCCCTTGCCCTGCTTCAGTCGCAGCAGGTCGATGATCGAGGATCCGAACAGAAAGACAAAGAGCAAGGCGGTGACGGTCGCGCCGCCGGTGCGAAAGGTGATGTAACGAAAGACGTTGAAGAACGAGATTTTATCGGAAAATTCGACAAGCCAATAAAGCATCGGATCAACCTTGAGCGGACGCCTTCGACGCGGCGACGCGATAGGGGTAGCGGCGTTCCAGCGCCTTGACCAGAGGGCCCATGCGGGAGCCGAGCGAGCCCTTCACCATCACGGCGTCTCCCGGCTGGACCACGGCGAGCACGGACGATTCGAGCGCCGCGGATGTCTCCGCATAGCCTCCCCGGCGTTCGGAGGGAAGAGCCTCCCACAAATGCCGCATCAGCGGACCGGAACAGAACACAACATCGACGTTATTGCCGATGATGGCTTCCGCACAGTTCGCGGTGCAGCCGCTCGCCACCGGCGCCGAGCTCGAGCATGTCGCCGAGGATGGCGATGCGCCGCCCGCGTGGGCCCAGCGCCGCCTGGCCAAGCAGCGCCAATGCCGCGCGCATGGAGGCGGGATTGGCATTATAGCTCTCGTCGATCAGCTCAGCCGTGCCGCCCGGCAGGCCGAGCGTGATGCGCGCGCCGCGGCCGGTGGCGGGCTTCCATTCGGCGAGCGCAAGCGCAGCAAGCGCGAGATCCGCACCGCTCAGCGAAACGGCGGCAAGGACCGCGAGCGAATTCCAGATCAAATGCTGTCCGGGCGCGCCGAGTTTGTAGGTCACCTCGACGCCGAGCACGGATGCATGCACGACCGAGCAATCGGGATGCAGCGAGAATTCCAGCACCCGCACGTCCGCATCGGCCTGCTGGCCGAAAGAAACGATGCGGCCGACCTGCGCCTCCATCGCCTTCTGCCGCAAACGTTCATAATGCGGATTGTCGCGATTGATCACGGCGGCGCCGCCCGGCTCCAGCCCGAGAAAGATTTCCGCCTTGGCATCCGCAATGGCTTCCATGGACGGGAAGAATTCCAGATGCACCGGCTCGATCGTGGTGACGATCGCCACATGCGGCCGCACCAGGCGCGTGAGCGGCTCGATCTCGCCCGCGTGGCTCATGCCCATTTCGAAGATCGCATACCGCGCAGTCTCCGGGCAGCGCGCGAGCGACAGCGGCACGCCCCAATGATTATTGTAGGAAGCGACGGAGGCGTGGGTTTCGCCTTCGCGCGACAGCGCGAGCCGCAGCGCTTCCTTGGTGCCGGTTTTGCCGACCGAGCCGGTGACGCCGATCACCTTGGCTTGCAGGCGCGCGCGCGCGGCGCGAGCGAGATCGCGCAGGCCTTCGAGCACATCGGGCACCACGAGGAGCGGCGCGTCCTTGGGAAACTGCTCGCGCCTGTCGGCGGCCACCACCGCAAGCGCGGCGCCGCCCTGCAGCGCGTCGTTCGACGAAATCATGCCCGTCGCGGTTGTCGCCCTTGATGGCGAAGAAGGCCTCGCTCGGGCCGATGCTGCGGCTGTCGATGGAAATGCCGCGCACGCTCTCCGGCAGCGGACCCTCGCGCCGCGCGCCCATGGCGGAGGCCATCGCTTCGATGGCTCCATAATGGCCGCTCGCTCATGCCGTCCCTTTCAGCGCCGCCGCGACCGCTTCGTGATCGCTGAACGGCAAGACCTTATCGCCGATGATCTGCCCGGTTTCGTGACCCTTGCCGGCGATCAATAGCACGTCGCCCCGCTTCAGTTCGGACACCGCCGTGCGGATCGCCTCGCCGCGGTCGCCGATCTCGCGCGCGCCGCGCGCCGCAGCCAGAATTTCCGCCCGGATGGCGGCAGGCTGTTCGCTGCGCGGATTGTCGTCGGTAACAATGACGCGGTCGGCCTTCTCCACGGCGATGGCGCCCATCATCGGCCGCTTGCCGGCATCGCGGTTGCCGCCCGCGCCGAACACGACGACAAGCCGCCCGGTCACATAAGGCCGCAAGGCCTCCAGCGCTTTGGCGAGCGCATCTGGCTTGTGCGCATAGTCGATGAACACCGGCGCGCCCTCGCGCTCGCCCGCCAGCTCAAGCCGGCCCTTCGCACCCTGCAATTTTTCCAATGCGGCGAAAACCTTATCGGTATCGCTGCCGGTCGCGATCGCGAGCCCCGCGGCGGTAAGCGCATTCTCCACCTGGAAGCCACCGACCAGCGGCAGCCGCAAACTGAATTGCCGTCCCGCGAACGCGATGCGCAGTTTTTGCGCAAAGCCATCGATGCCGGCTTCGAGCAGGCGAATGCCGTCGGCCTTTCGGCCGATGGTCAGCACCGCCAGCTGGCGCTTGCGCGCGGCGGCTAACGACCTCGGCGGCCTGCTCGTGATCGACGTTGATGACCGCCGTGCCGGACGGCTCGATCAGCTCCTCGAACAGCCGCAGCTTGGCGGCGAAATACGCCTCCAGCGTCGGGTGATAATCGAGGTGATCGCGGCTGAGATTGGTGAAGGCGGCGGCGGCGATGCGCACGCCGTCAAGCCGGCGCTGATCGAGACCGTGCGAGGAGGCTTCCAGCGCCAGATGGGTGATCCCCTCGCCCGCCAGCGCATCGAGCTGCTGATGCAGCACGACCGGATCAGGCGTGGTGAGCGAGCCGTAGATTTCCTTCTCCGGCGTCACCACGCCGACGGTGCCGATGCTCGCGGCGCGATGGCCGAGCGCGGACCAGATCTGCCGGGTGAAGGCGGCGACCGAGGTCTTGCCGCTGGTGCCGGTCACCGCCGCGATCGTGGCGGGCTGACGCGGAAAAAATTTCGCCGCGCTGCGGGCAAGGAAGCGCCGCGCGTTGATGGCCTGAATAAAACCAACGCCGGGTGGCAAGGATTCCGGGCGCCGCTCTGCCGCGATCGCCACCGCGCCCGCCGTCATGGCTTGGTCGACGAAACGCAGCCCGTCGGTCTTGCTGCCTGCCACGGTAACGAACACATTGCCCGGCTTCACGGCGCGGCTGTCCGCCGTGATGCCGGTGACCTCGAGCGCGGCTGCGCCGGCATCGGCGCTGGCCTCCCCACTGAGCAATTCCGCAACCTTCATAGCTATTGAATGCCCGGCAGCGTCCGGCAAGACAAGCAGCGATCGGGCTTTATCCCTATCGCAGCTTCTAGCGCCCCTTGGCCAGGATCAGCTGCTGGGAAGGCGGCAGATCGAACCGCGGCTCGATCCCCAGTAACGGCGCGATGCGGGAAATCACCGCCCCGCCCACCGGCACGGTGTTCCAGCCGGAGGTGGCATAGCCATGGGTTTCCGGCGTCGCCTTCGGCTCGTCCAGCATGATGAGCAACAGATAGCGCGGCTTGTCGGCCGGCAGCACCGCGGTAAAGCTGTTGAGCAGCTTGCTCTTGGAATAGCGGCCGCCGACCACCTTCTCCGAAGTGCCGGTTTTGCCGCCGACGTAATAACCCTTCACGTCGGCCTTGCCGGCGGTGCCTTTCTCGGCATTCAGCCGCATCAGGTAGCGCATCTTTTCGCTGGTCTCAGGCTTGACCACGCGGGTCGCCAGCTTCGCGGCTTCTTCCTGGCTGCGCTTCATGAAGGTCGGCGGGATCAGCATGCCGCCGTTCATCAGCGCCCCGATGCCCATCACCGCCTGCAGCGGCGCGACCGAAAGACCATGGCCGAAGGCGATGGTCACGGTATTCAGTTCTCCCCAGCGCCTGGGCACCAGCGGCTCGGCGCTTTCCGGCAGTTCGGTGCGCAGCCGGTCGAGCTGTCCCATCTTCTTTAGGTACCACTTGTGGTGCTCGACGCCCATCGCGAGCGCGCTGCGCGCGGTGCCGATATTGGAGGAATAGGTGAAGATTTCCGGCACGGTGAGCGTGCGGTTCTGCGCGTGATAATCGTGGATGCTGAACTTGCCGTAGCGCAGCGGCATGCGCGCATCGAAAGACGAGCTCAGCGACACCTTGCCGGAATCGAGCGCCATCGCGATCGTGAGCGCCTTGAAGGTCGAGCCCATCTCATAGACGCCGGTGGTGAGCCGGTTGATGCGAGTGGGATCGTTGGCCTCCTTCGGATTGTTCGGATCGTAGTCCGGCACCGACACCATGGAAATGATCTCACCGGTGCGCACGTCGGTGATCAAGCCGGCCGCCGCGACCGCCTTGAATTTTTCCCGCGCCGCCATCAGTTCGTCGCGCATCGCGTGCTGCACGCGCAAATCGACGGCCAGTTCGATTGGCTTGTCCATCCGGTCGACCGCAAGACCCGCCATGTGCAGGTCCGCAAGCCCTCGCGCGTCCAGCCATTTTTCGATGCCGGCGATGCCCTGGTTGTCGATGTTCACATGGCCGATGAGATGCGAGACCTCGGCGCCATTCGGATAGACGCGCTTGTTCTCAGTGAGAAAGCCAATACCGGGAATGCCGAGACCGTGGATTTCCTGCTGCTGCTTTTTGGTGATATCGCGCTTGAGCCAGACGAAACCCTTGCGCGAGGACAGCCGCTCGCGCAGCTCGGTCGCGTCGAGATCGGGCATTACTGCGGTGAGCAGTTCCACCGCCTCGTCGATATCAATGATCTTGCGCGGCTCGCCGAACAGCGAGGCTGCCTTGATGTCGGTGGCAAGGATTTCGCCGTTGCGGCCGAGAATGTCGGGGCGCGAAGTGGAGACCGCGTCGGCTGCCCGGCGTACCGTCTGGCTATCCGGGGCGGCGGCGAGCTGGATCAGCCGCCCCGCGATAACCGCATATCCGATCGAAAATACCAGGATGGCGAGCCCGACGCGGGCGCGCGATTTTACGCTGCGGTCGACATTCTGCCCGTAAAGTAACCGCTGCACCAAACGCAGGCGCCAATTCATCGCCGCCAATGCACCTCCCGACCCGCTCATTGCTGCCGATCCCCTTTGCCGGCTCCAGGCAGGGATTCAAGGCCGCCGGTGGAAGCGGTCAGGTCCTCGCTGATAATCTCCAGTATGGCGGCGATGGGATCTTCGGTTCCGGGCGGCACGATCTGCGGCGGCCGCATCGGCAGGGCGTCGAATGTATCGATCTGATTGGTCTGAAACGGCTTCAACGGAAGATGCCGCTGCGCCAGGGTCTGGATGCGGCCCGGATTGCCGAGCCGCGCCCATTCGGCGCGCAGGTTGGCGATGACGTCGCGCTCGCGCCGGATATCATGTCGTAGCTTGGCGACGCGCTCGGCGCGCAACGTTGACTGGTACTTGATGTCGTAGACATACCCCGCGGCAAGAACCAAAGCGGCGATCACGCATATGTTGAGCAGGCGCACGAACATCAGCGCCCCCGCAGCAGATTATCGGGCGACGGGAGATCGAAGAGCCGCCCGGCGCCGCCAATGCGCGGCGCAGCTTGCGTGCGCTCGCCCGCGCGCAGCTTGGCGGAACGGGCGCGTGGATTGCCGGCGATCTCCGCATCGTCCGCCACGACTGGACGTTTGGTGACGAGGCTGAAGGTGGGCGGCGGCGCATCCACCGCCGGCAGATGGCGCGAGCCGGCAGCCGTACGGCTGCGCTCGGCCAGGAAATTCTTCACGATGCGGTCTTCCAGCGAATGGAAGGAGACGACGACCAGCCGTCCGCCGGGCTTCAGGATGCGCTCCGCCGCGGCCAAGCCATCGGCCAGCTCATCGAGCTCCTCGTTGACGAAAATGCGCAGCGCCTGGAACGTTCTTGTCGCAGGATGAATCTCGCCCGGCTTGCCGCGCACTACGTGCCCGATGATGTCGGCCAGCGCGCCGGTGGTTTCGATCGGCTTTTCCTTACGCGCGGCGACGATGGCGCGTGCGACCGCGCGGGAATGCCGCTCTTCGCCCAAAAGAAAAATGATGTCCGCGAGATCGCGCTCGGACGCCGCCGCCACCACGTCGGCCGCCGTCGGTCCCGATTTGCCCATGCGCATGTCAAGCGGGCCGTCCAGCCGGAAGGAGAAGCCGCGTCCGGCCTCGTCGAGCTGCATGGACGAGACGCCGATATCGAGCACAACGCCGTCCACGGCATCGAAGCCGCATCCCCGCGCGACGCTATCCAGTGACGAGAAGCGGTCCTCCACCAGCGTCAACCGGCCGGCGGATGCTTCGACCAAGGCGAAGCCACGCGCCACCGCAGTCTGGTCGCGGTCGATGCCAATCACGTTCGCGTTGGCGGCTTCCAGGATCAGGCGCGCATAGCCGCCGGCACCGAAGGTGCCGTCGATGTAAACGCCGCCGTCGCGAATGTTGAGGTGCTCGAGCGCGGAACGGGCGAGCACGGGAATGTGACGGGCAGGTCCGCCAGCGACAGCCGTTTTCCCGCTGCCGCCGCTCATCGTCATAACGTGGGCTATCATGGGCTGCTTTGGCGTCTATCAAGGACTTGCGGGCGCCGCCCCGTAAGTGCCGGAACGGCGCAGTTTTTCGCCGCTATTAACCGTCGTTAATATTAAGGAACGGTTGCCGCAACTTAAAGTTGAGAACGAGATTCGTCGCGCGTTATTTTGACTGGACCTCCACCTCGGCTCGAATTTCGCGAACTTGGTGTCGGCTTCAGCGAAACTTTCCAGCCGCGATCTGCGTCATCGCGTGCAATTTGGTGCGGAACACCGGTGCGCGTTCAAACGTTGTTAAGAAGAGGCCGGTTTTTCCACGCGACCGAAAATGCCGTGCCTCGACGCATCACCACAAAAACACCACGTTGCATGGAGGTTTCCCGATGTTGAAGAAACTATTGCTTTCGACCGCGCTGAGCGGATTGATGCTGTCATCCGCCATGGCGCAATCGTCATCGCCATCAGCCAAGTCCCGGTTCAACGACCCCTTCCGCTTCTTCGCCGACTTTGCCTCCGGGGTCTTCTTCTTCCGATGCGATGAAGTCGGATGCCTCAAGGCCAGCAGCAGCACGAGCACGAGCGCTGCTAGCGCGAGCCCAAGCGCCTCGGCATCGACCATTTCGTCACAGTCGCCCAACCAGATGCTCGTGTCGAACCTGAAGGGTGTCGACGTCCTGGGCACCAATAACGAGAAGATCGGCGACATCAGCGACATCCTCGTCTCCAAGGACGGCAAGGTTGAAGCTTACCTGCTGAGCGTCGGCGGCTTCCTCGGCGTCGGCGCGAAGGAGGTGGCGCTGACTCCGTCAGCTGTGCAGCTGACCCAGGAGAACAATACCTGGAAAGCCAAGGTCAGCATGAGCAAGGACCAGCTGGCGCAGGCCCCTGACTTCAAGCGCCATGAGGACCGCTCGACGACGACCGGCTCTTCCTCAGCGGGATCGGGCTCGGCCACCACGCCGCGTAGCGCACCGGGCGGCGGCATGAGCGGCGCGGGAGCAGCGCACCTGCGCAGCGTCCGTAGTGAGTCAGTAGCGTCAGAGTCAGCAGCGTCAGTAGTGTAACTCGTCAGTCTGAGTAGAGCGCCGGTCCAGCCTCGCTGGGCCGGCGCTTTTTCTCGCCATCTTTGCGACAAGAAACAATCCTCCGGTACGTGTCGGCTTCTCGATCACCTTCTGTTACGGGATAAAGGAATGCATATGCCGGCTATGACGGATTTTCAGCCGGAATCCTCTCTCGTTGCCGACGTCGTGCCCTCGCCGACGCATGATGAGCGCAAGGACGGCCGGGCCCCCGACATCATCCTGTTGCATTACACCGGGATGCAGAACGCGCAGGAGGCGCTGGACCGGCTGTGCTCGCCGAAGAGCAAGGTTTCGTCGCATTATTTCGTATTCGAGGACGGCCGCATCGTGCAGTCGGTGCAGGAAAGCCGCCGCGCCTGGCACGCCGGCGAATCGCATTGGGCGGGCGAAACCGACATCAATTCCTTCTCGATCGGCGTCGAGATCGCCAATCCCGGGCACGATTTCGGCTATCCGGATTTTCCCTCCCGGCAGATCGCGGCGGTGATCGCGCTCTGCCGCGGCATCATCGCGCGGCGCGGCATCAGGCCTGATCGCGTGCTGGCGCATTCCGACGTGGCGCCTTCGCGCAAGCGAGATCCCGGCGAGAAATTTCCCTGGCGGCTGCTGGCCGATTCCGGCCTCGGCGAATGGGTGACGCCCTCCCGCATCACCGAAAAGGGGCCGAGTTTTACGCTCGGCCAAACAAGCGACGACGTGCGTGGGCTGCAAATCGCTCTGGCCGATTTTGGCTACGGCATTGCGGTGACCGGGACGTTTGACGAAACAACCCGCGACGTGGTCACCGCCTTCCAGCGGCATTTTCGCCCGGCGAAAGTCGACGGCATTGCCGACGGCTCCACGTTGCGTACGCTGCACAAGCTGCTGGAACGGCGCCGCTGGTAGGTTCAGCCGGTCATTCAACCCGCCTTGCGCTCCGAGCGTTTTTCAAACGAAGCGGAATCCGGATCGCGTGACGAAAAGACTCGATTTAAACAGCTCTGGCGCGTTCGGACGCAAAACCGGCTTCCACTTTTGCTGAACGCGCCTTCATGCCATCGAGGTGTTGCACCACCTCGTCCACACGCATCACGTCGCAATATTTGTGATGCATGTCGAACAGGTTGACCTTGTGCGAAATGTCGCTGCGGTCGAAGCAGCATTCCTCCACCAAGGTAACGTGATAGCCGTGGGAAAAGGCGTCCACCGCCGAGGCGCGCACGCAGCCTGACGTGCTCTCGCCGCACATGATCACGCTGCGGACGCCGAGCTGGTTGAGATGCGCCGTCAGCGGCGTGCCGAAGAAGGCGCTGGCGCGCTGCTTGAAGATCACCACGTCGCCGTGTTGCGGCTTGAACTCGGGCCGGATGGCGTACATCGCCGGATCGCGCATGGCCTTGGAACGGCGTTTGGTCGCGCTGACATTCACCTGGCCCGGATGGCTCTCCGGCCGCGTGTCGCCGGTGGAATAGAAGATCGGAATGCCGGCGGCGCGCGCGGCGGCGAACAGCCGCTTGGTCGGCTCGATCGCCTTCCAGGCATTCTCGCCGCAGGAGCCGGGATAGGTCTTGGCGAGCTCGGACATCGGCCGGTTGCCGCCCTGATAGACCGATTCATACAGATCGACAGCGACCAGCGCGGGCGACGGCCCGACGAACAGCTTGCGCGCATAGCCGGAGTAGATCTCCAGCACGTGCGGCGGGATCACGTCTTTCCAGCAATGGTCTTCGAAGTCGCTCGCCATGATTTCCTCCGGATATGGACCACCCAGTGGGCCGGTTTGGCTTATGCTTCAGCGCTCTGACTTGACGCAGTCCATATTAGCGACCACTTCTAAGGATGTCAGTCGGCCGGACGGCCGCTGCGGCAATGGCCGAAAGGCTGCCGTGGAGGAAAGTCCGGGCTCCATGGATGTACGGTGCCGGATAACGTCCGGCGGGAGTTGTCCCGTGAAAGCGGAGCAGATCTCAGGGAAAGTGCCACAGAGAGCAGACCGCCGCGGGGCGTTGCGTATGCCGCGGTAAGGGTGAAAGGGTGCGGTAAGAGCGCACCGCGTTTCCGGCAACGGAAACGGCACGGCAAACCCCACCGGGAGCAAAACCGAATAGGGGCGGCGCGGGGGAGCGATCTCCCAGATCTGTATCCGGATCGGCCGCCCGGGTAGGTTGCTTGAGGCGCCGGGCAACCGGCGTCCCAGAGGAATGGCCGTCACGTGTCCTGCCTGCGGGCAAGACGCCATACAGAACCCGGCTTATAGGCTCGGCTGATGCTTGCTAAGGGGCGCCCGACGGAGAACCCGTCGGGCGCCCCGCCAATTTTTGGCTTCTCGGCGCGCGATCGAACGACGCCAGCACTTGCTCCACCGTCTGCACGTCGCCGAAGTTGGCATGTAGAAGGCGGCGCAGCTGACGCGTTGTGCGAAATCGTCCGTCATCGCGCGGCCGGAAGCGCATCCGACACCTATCACCACCTTGAAGTTCAGTTTCATCATGGCGTCGCGCGCCGCTTGCTGTTCGACAGCAGCACATTGGTAGCCGATGAGTTCTCCGATCGAAACCAAGGCAGAGCCGAAATAGTCTGCGATCGTGATGTCATTGCCGCAGAGATACAGGTTCTTGTCGGCCGATCCAGTCGTGGTTGAAGGATCTGCAGCCAGTTCTTGGCGCGCTTGCTGTCCCCAGGCGATAGCGCCGGCATGCGCCTCGTCGCTGCGGCGCTTGTGGTGCGGAAAGAGCTGGGGATAGATCAGCCCGTAACCGAAGTCGCGATAGAATTGGGTGTTAGCCAGTCCATGACCTCGTTGACCTTGGCGCGCTTCTTGAGGTCGTTCGGATAGGACGGCAGATCGTATTTGTCGGCGAGATACTTCAGGATCGCTGAGCTTTCCGACAGCCGAAAATCGCCGTCCTCGAGCATCGGCACCATGCGGCTAGGGTTAAGCGACGCGTAGGGCTCCTGGTAATGAGCGCCTTGCAGGATATCGACTACTTCCTCATCGCATTCGATGCCATTTTCGGCAATGAACAGCCGAACTGCCGGCTGGCGGTCGAAACCGGGTGCATATAGAGCTTCACGACTACCCTCCTTTTCGGTCAATCTGAAAAGCCGTCCGCAGGGAGCATACATTCGTGTCGTCATCTGCGGTAGAGTGCAGAGGAATGGCTTTCGCATTTGCGCGGCGTGTTCCTGAATGAGCGCATGAAACAACCGCGACGGACACAAAGTAAGCAACAAGCGCGCTGGGATTTCTGGATCGACCGGGGCGGTACCTTTACCGACGTGGTGGCGCGGCGGCCGGATGGCACGCTCGCTCGCGCACAAGCTGCTTGTCGGAAAATCCCGAAGCCTATGGCGACCCCGCGGTGCAAGGCATTCGGGATATCCTCGGATTGCAAGGCGGCGAGCCGATCCCCGCCGAGCGGATCGGCGCCATTAAGATGGGCACCACGGTGGCGACCAATGCGCTGCTCGAGCGCAAGGGCGCGCGCACACTGCTGCTCATCACCAAGGGCTTCGGCGACGCGCTGAAGATCGGCTATCAGGCGCGGCCGAAGATTTTTGCCAAGCACATCCTCAAGCCGGAAGTGATCTACGAGCGCGTGATCGAAGTGGACGAGCGCGTGCGCGCGGACGGCACGGTGGAGCGTGCGCCGGATCTCGATGCGTTGCGGCCAGCGCTCAAAGCCGCGCGGGCGGACGGCATTGCAGCGGTCGCCATCGTCTTCATGCATGGCTATCGCCATCCCGCGCACGAGCAGCGCGTGGCGGCGCTGGCGCGCGAGATCGGCTTTCCGCAGCTCTCGGTCAGCCACAAAGTCTCGCCTCTCATCAAGCTCATCGGCCGCGGCGACACCACGGTGGTGGACGCTTATCTCTCGCCGATTTTGCGGCGGTATGTGGAGAGGGTGGCGGAATGAGCTGAGCGACCTCTTCTCCCTCTCCCCGTTCTTCACGGGGAGAGGGTCGGAGCGTCGAGGGGCGAGCTGTCAGACGCTGCCAAGCTCGTGGAGACGCCCCCTCACCCGACTCGCGCTCCGCAAGCTCGGCCACCCGCTCCCCGCAAGCGGGGCGAGGGAAACTCATGTTCATGACCTCCGCGGGCGGGCTCACCGCGGCGGAGTTGTTCCAGGGCAAGGACGCGATCCTCTCCGGCCCCGCCGGCGGCGTGGTCGGGCTTGCGGAAACCGGCCGCGAGGCCGGATTCACAAAGCTGATTGGTTTTGACATGGGCGGCACCTCGACCGACGTGTCGCATTTCGACGGCGCATACGAGCGCAGCTTCGAGACCGAAGTGGCGGGCGTGCGCATGCGCGCGCCGATGATGCTGATCCACACCGTGGCGGCGGGCGGCGGCTCGATCCTGCATTTCGACGGCGCACGCTTTCGCGTCGGGCCGGACTCGGCGGGCGCCAATCCCGGGCCGAAGAGCTATCGCCGCGGCGGCCCGCTCACGGTCACCGACGCCAATGTCATGGTCGGCAAGCTGATACCGGATTTCTTCCCGAAGATTTTCGGCGCGCAACAAAATCAACCGCTCGACGCCGACGCGGTGCGCGTTGCTTTCGCGGCGCTGGCGCGCGAGGTCGGCCGGACGCCGGAGCAAGTGGCCGACGGATTCCTGCGCATCGCGGTCGAGAACATGGCCAACGCCATCAAGAAAATTTCCGTGCAGCGCGGCTATGACGTGACGCGCTACGCGCTCAACTGCTTCGGCGGTGCCGGCGGGCAGCATGCCTGCCTGGTCGCCGACGCACTCGGCATGACCACGGTGCTGATCCATCCTTTCTCCTCGCTGCTCTCCGCCTATGGCATGGGCCTGGCCGATATCCGCGCCACGCGCCAGCAGGCGGTCGAGCTGCCGCTGAATGCCCAGGCGATGGCGGCGCTGAACAAGACCGCGGCGCGTCTTGGCAAGGAGGCTGCGAAGGAAGTCGCCGGCCAGGGCGTGGCGCGCGGCAAGATCAAGCTGCTGGTGCGCGCGCATATCCGCTACGCGGGAACGGATACCGCGCTGGAAGTGCCTGCGGGCGTCGCGGCAAAAATGCAGATTGCCTTTGAGAAGGCGCATAAAGCGCGCTTCGGTTTCATCGACCGCAGCAAGAAGCTGGTGATCGAAGCCGTCGTCGGTGGAAGCGATCGGCGGCGGCGCCAAATTCCGCGAGCCGATGCGGCGCAAGAGCGGCGCAAAACTCCCCCGCCCTACGCGGCGCACGAAGTTTTTCTCCGGCGGC
Source organism: uncultured Alphaproteobacteria bacterium (assembly GCA_963731585.1). Lineage (GTDB taxonomy): Bacteria > Pseudomonadota > Alphaproteobacteria > Rhizobiales > Xanthobacteraceae > CANKHA01. The sequence continues at coordinate 250,058 of CAVSWC010000013.1, read as the reverse complement.
AAATTGCACCCGGCCAAAATCTTCACCCGCGATCAGCTCAAGCCCGGCGCGAAAATCTCCGGTCCCGCCATCATGATCGAGCCGCATCAGACCGTGGTGGTCGAAGCCGGCTGGTGCGCGGAACTGACGGTGAAAAACCATCTCGTGCTGACCCGTGCCAAAAAACTCAAGCGCCAGAGCGCGATCGGCACGAAGGCCGACCCGGTGATGCTGGAAGTGTTCAACAACCTGTTCATGGCGATCGCCGAACAGATGGGCGTTGCGCTGCAGAACACGGCTTACTCGGTCAACATCAAGGAGCGGCTGGATTTCTCCTGCGCCGTGTTTTCCGCCGACGGAACGCTGGTGGCCAACGCGCCGCATATGCCGGTGCATCTCGGCTCCATGGACCGCGCGGTGGAAACCATCATCCGGCAGAATCCGAAGATCCGCCCGGGTGACGTGTTTGCGACCAACGCGCCCTATAACGGCGGCACCCATCTGCCGGACATCACCGTCTGCACGCCGGTATTCTCCACCCTCCTCCCACGAGCCCTTGCGAGTGGCGGGGAGGGTCGGCGCGGCGCGGCAGCGGCGCGCCGGGGTGGGGGGACTTCCAAGAAAAGCGCCCCCCACCCCCAACCCCTCCCCGCCACTTCGCTTCGCTCCGCGGGTGGAGGGCAGATTCTCTTCTGGGTCGCCTCGCGCGGCCACCATGCCGACATCGGCGGCATCGCGCCGGGCTCGATGTCGCCCGATGCCGTCACCATCGGCGAGGAAGGCGTCTATATCGACAATTTCAAGCTGGTGGATCGCGGCAGCTTCCGCGAGCAGGAGTTGCGGGCGCTGCTGAACGGGGCGAGCTATCCTGCGCGCAACCCGGCGCAGAATGTCGCCGACCTGAAGGCGCAGATCGCCGCCAACGAAAAGGGCGCGCAGGAACTGCGCAAGATGGTGGCGCAGTTCGGGCTTGCCACCGTGCAGGCTTACATGGGCCACGTGCAGGACAACGCGGCCGAGAGCGTGCGCCGCGTGATCGACAAGTTGCACGACGGCGCATTCACCTACGAGATGGATCAGGGCACGCGAATCCAGGTGAAGATCAGCGTCGACCGGAAAAAACGCGAGGCGACGGTGGATTTCACCGGCACCTCGCCGCAACAGGGCGACAACTTCAATGCGCCGGAGCCGGTGACGCGTGCGGCGGTGCTTTATGTGTTCCGCGTGATGGTGGACGACGACATCCCGATGAATGCCGGCTGCCTGCGGCCGATCCGCATCGTCATCCCAAAATGCTCGATGCTGTCGCCGGAATATCCCGCCGCCGTGGTAGCCGGCAACGTGGAAACCTCGCAGGCGGTGACCAATTGCCTGTTTGGCGCGCTCGGTGCGATGGCGGCGGCGCAAGGCACGCATGAACAACCTCAATTTCGGCAATGCGCGTTATCAATATTACGAGACGATCTGCTCCGGCTCACCTGCCGGTCCCGGCTTTCCCGGCACCGACGCGGTGCAGACGCATATGACCAATACCCGCCTCACCGATCCCGAAGTTTTGGAGCTGCGTTATCCCGTGCTGCTGGAGGATTTCCATATCCGGAAAAATTCCGGCGGACGGGGCAAATGGAAGGCGGGCGACGGCGTCTCACGCAGCATCCGATTTCTGGAAAAGATGCAATGCACGATCTTGTCCGGGCACCGCCGCGTGCGCCCGTTCGGTCTGGCGGGTGGCGAAGCGGGTCAGGTCGGAGAAAACAGCGTTCGGCGGAACAACGGCCGGATCGAAAAACTGAAGGGCTGCGACTCCACCTTGCTGGATGCGGGCGAAGCCGTGACGATCAAGACGCCGACGGCGGGCGGCTATGGCAAGCCTGACGGACGCGACGGCTAGAGATTCGAGGGCACTGCGGCCAATCTCTCCCTGCTCTCGGGATAGGGGAAGAAAAAAGGCCGGGCTGTTGGCCCGGCCTTTTTCTTTATCGATATGGTCGCGATCAGGTCTGCTGGATAGCGGCGAGCACCCAGGAACCGGCCCGTATGCGGCGGAAGGTCCACAGCTCGGTGGCTTCCATCGGGCTGGTTGAGCCTTCCACCAGGCGTCCGGTGGTGCGGTCGAGGGTCTGGTCGGTCAGGCCGAAGCGCATGGCGACGGTCGCATAGTCGGTATCGCCTTCGCGCCAGGCTTCCGCCAGGTCGCCCTGCAGCAGCTTCACGTCCGAGACCTTGTTGTGCACGCCGCGGCTGGCGTTGTCCGCCAGATCGTCGGCGAAATACGACAGCATCTCCGGCGTGACGTGCGAACGCAGCGCGTTCAGATCCTCGTCGCTGTAGCCCTGCTGGACTTCTTCAAGCAGTTGCTCGAAGGCGTCGAAATCCTTCGGCTCGATTTCCAGCGGCGCGCCGGTTTCTGCCGCCGCAGCGCCGGCACCCGCACCCATGCCGAGGAAGCCGCCCAACCCGCCGCCCTGGCCGGTCGCGTTGTCTCGCATGGACGGACCGGAAGCCAAAGCCGGCTGCTGCTGGCGGCGCTGCCACCAGGCCCAGGCCAGGCGGGCGACGATGATCACCAACCCGATTTGCAGGAGCAGGCCGAGGAAGGAAGCAAAGCCGCCGAGGCCACCCAGAAAGCCGTGGCCGAAGAGCAGGCCGAACAGGCCGGCGCCGATGAAGCCGGCGGCCAAACCGCCGAGCAATCCGCCGCCGAACAATCCCCCGGGTCGGCCGGCAAGGCCGGGCGACGGAGATGTCGCGGGCGTCGTGGGCCGGGTCGCATTCGGCTGCGTAATCGTGCGTTGCATCGGCGCGGCGGTGGAAGGCGCGGTCGCGCTCGGAGGCGGCGCCGAATAAGTGCGTGCGCCACGGCTGCCGAGGCTGCCGCCGCGGCCAACGCGGGCGTCGGCTTCGCCGATGATGAAGCTCATCACCGCCACGGCGGCGAGCAGCGCAAAAATATGACGGAAACGAAAGCGGGCCATTGCGATCCTCCCAGCAGGCGGCACGAACCGGCCGCCTTGGCAGCTAATATAGGGTGTGGCGGGCGCGGTGATAAGGCCTCAGTTGCGGCCGATGACAGCGCGGCGCTGCGCCCTCAGGCCGCGGAGCGCGGGCTGCTTGTCGTGGCGTTGGCTTGGGCCGGCGGCGCTTCGGTCCGTGGTGCTGCGCGCACCGGGCGGCCCACGCCGTTGTAATCGTTCAGCTCCAGGGCATCGTCGGTGGTAACCACCCGGTTGCGCCCCGCCGATTTGGCGGAATAAAGCGCCATGTCGGCGCGGCGCAGCGTTTCATCGATGCTCTCGCCCGACAACCCATTCGCTGACGCCGAAGCTGGAGGTAAGCGGCACGACCCTGTCATCTGCCGGCAGGCGCAGGGTCATGATTTCCTGACGCAGGCGCTCGGCGATGTGCTTGCCGCCGGTCAGGTCGCGGCCCGGCAGGATCATGGCGAATTCCTCGCCGCCCAGCCGTCCGACGATCTCGCCAGTATTCGAAATCAGGCTGGCGATTTCACGGATCGCCCGGTCGCCAATAGAATGGCCGTAGGCGTCGTTGATGCGCTTGAAATGATCGATGTCGAGCATGATTGCGGCCAACTTGTCGTTTTTCGAACGTTGCGCCAGCGCCGCTTGCGCCCGTTCGAAGAAAACCCGGCGATTAAAGATGCCGGTGAGCGGATCGAGCGAAGCGAACTGTACCAGGTCGCGGTGCATGGTTGCGAGCCGCTCGGCAGCGCGCAGGCGGGCATAGAGCTCCTCTGCGGCGGGCGGCTTGCCGATAAAATCGTCGGCGCCGGAATCGAGCGCTTCAACCAGATTGCGCCGCTCCTGGTTGGACGACATCAGAATGACGTAGATGGAGCGCCGGTCGCCCGCGAGCAGCCGCGTTTCCCAGCACAATTCAAGGCCGGAGATCGACATCGGCTCGGCGCTGGTGATCAGCGCATTCGACCAGCGGATCCTCCGCGACATAAGCCAGCGCGGCGCGCCCATCGGTGAAAGGACGCACCTCATCGCCGCGCGCTTCCAGAAGACGCGAGACAAATTTCAGAACGGTCCGGCTCGGATCAACCAATACGACGCGCATAGGCGAAGTTCTAAACGCCAACCGGTACTTTCGGATTAATCCTGATGTACAAATTGCATCTTTCGGAGGGTGCGGTCACCAAGAGTTAACCAGTGCGCTACGTCTCTCGTCTCCCTCTTCCCCGCCCTCTGCCGACCTCGCGTTACCGAGATGGGTTAAGCGATCAACGTCGGATAAGTCGCACTTCGAGCGGAGAAAAGAATTCGATCACGGGTCGCGAAAGCGCTCGCGCGAGCGACTCTCCGCCTGCCTCGTCGGCGCCTCGGGATCGACCCATCGATGGTCGTCGTCCTCAGAGGGCATATCGGCCATTTTGCCTTTGCGATCAATCGAGCCGGTGATCGCGGCAGGATCGGTACGGCGCGCATAGCCCTTTTGCTGCGCGGCGCGGGCGGCGGCGACTTCGCCGGACATCGCGGCGGGATTGCAGATCTGGCGGCCGCCGGGGCGCCGCATCAGATCGACATGGATGTGATCGTAATGGAAGCGGTTGGAACCCGGCGCCAGCACGGTGGTGAATTGCTGGCAGGCGGCGCCCTGGATGTCGCGCAGAAATCCCTGCTCTTCCGGCGCGCCGTTCCAGGCCGTGCGCACCACCACCTTGCGCCCGTCGGCCAGCGTGAAGGCAGAGATGTCGAGCGCATTGCCGAAGGCGTGTTCGGAAATTCGCGCGCCGGCCTGGCCGTTCATGCCGCGGCAGGAATAAGCGGAGATCTGCTTGATCTCGGCGACCGGCTGGCCGAACCAGCGCATCGCCGCGGGCTGCACCGATTGCGCGATCCATTGATCGAGCGCGGAGACGATCGGACAGGCGAGCGTGGCATTCGGCGTTATTTCCACCGGACCGACTGAGCCGGTGACTTGTGGGCCGCGGACGGGGCCGAGCGCCGGCAGGGTTTGCGGCGCGGAAGCAGCAGGGCGGTCAAGCGGATAGGACGGCGCGCGGTAGGACGGCCGATCCGCCGGATACGACGTCGGCGCAGGATAAGCCGACCGGTCGGGCGGGTAAGAGCGCACGACGCTGCCGCCGGGACGATCCGGTGGATAGCTGCGCATGGCGTCGGCCTCGATCAGGTCGGCAATGCCGGGAGCTCGCAGCGATATCGGCTCGCCCGGGGCGACATTCGGCGCGTAATTCGGCGGGTAATTCGGGGCGGCCTGCCGCGGCGCCGGTTCGCGAAGGTGGTTACTGGAGCCGGGCGGCGGAACATAAGCATCGGAGGCACGCGGTGCATAAGGCGGGTTGCCGCGTGCCGCGGCATGAGGTGGCGGTGCTGGCCGGTTGTAGACCGGCGCCGGGGCGTAGATTTCGGCGGGTTGCGGCTGCGATGCCGGCCAGCGCGGCTGTGCTGCTCCCCCTGTCGGAATCGCTCCGGGCGGACGCAAGTCGTCGGCGAAGGCCAGGGCCGGAGCTCTCCCCCAGAGCGGCGACCTTCAACGGAAAATCCGCGCCGCAAATGCCCGGACCTTCGATCGGGCTGATCCGCACCAGCGCCGGCCCTTCCTTCACCGCACCGGACTTCAGGCATTGGACTTCCGCTTCGTGCCGCCAGGCTTCGCGCTCCTCAAATGTCAGGAAGCCGCGGCCGCAGCCCGCGAGCGCGCCGAGAAACAGCCACACCGATAAGAGAAAAACAGAGCCCCCGTCTCATCTCGCGAGAATGCGAGGCTTTGAATTAACGACTTATCAACGCTGAAATCGAACTCCGTATTTAAGGATAAAAAATCGTTGCTTGAACGGCCGTCTCGTTTCGGGTCAAGTCGCGGGCAGGAGAACGACAACAATGCTTCGGTACTGGATCTTGAGCGGCGGATCGAGGACGGCACCCTGACGTCGGCTAAGGTCGTTGATATGTGCGCCGAAGCCATCGCCGCGCAGGACGCCGAGATCGGCGCCTTCACTGTGCTCGACATCGAGCGCGCGCGGAGGAGCAGAAGCGCAAGCACAAGCACACGGGCCGGCGCTGCTGCGCGGCTTGCCGGTCGGGGTGAAGGATATTTTCGACACAGTCGATTTTCCCACCGAATACGGCTCAAAAATTTATGCCGGCCACCGGCCGTCCGCTGATTGCTCCGCGGTGTCGATGCTCAAGCGCGCCGGCGGAGTGGTGCTGGGCAAGACTGTCACCACCGAATTCGCGCATATGCAGCCGGCGAAGACCAAAAATCCCCGCAACCTCGCGCATTCGCCCGGCGGCTCATCGTCCGGCTCCGCCGCGGCGGTCGCCGCCGGCATGGTGCCGATTGCCACCGGCACCCAGACCGGCGGCTCGGTGATCCGTCCCGCCGCGTTCTGCGGCATCGCAGGATTCAAGCCGTCCTATCGCCTGCTGCCGACCGTCGGCATCAAATGCTTTTCCTGGTCGCTCGATACCGTCGGCCTGTTCGCCGCGCGGGTGGTGGATGTAGCCTATGCCGCCGCCGCCATCAGCGGGCGCGACCTGCGCGTCGACCGCACGCCGCCTGAACCGCCCGGCGCTGCTCGTCGCGCGCACCGGCGTCTGGCATGAAGCGAGCGCCGACATGCAGCGCGCGATCGAAGATACCGCGCGCGCCGCGCGGGCCGCCGGCGCGAGGGTGGAAGATATCGACCTGCCTGATGTGGTGGAGGAAGCCTGGCGCCTGCAGCCGATCATCATGGATTACGAGGCCTTCCGCGCGCTGGCCTATGAATATGACAATCACCGCAATGCGATCGGGCCGGTGCTGGGCCTGCTGTTGGACAAGGCCGCGAGCATCACCTCGGAGGAATATGACTCGGCGCGGCGGCTGACGCGGCGCGCGCGGCATGCGGTGAACGAGCTGTTGGAAGGAAAGTTCATCTTGACGCCGTCGGCGCCGGGCGCAGCGCCGCTCGGATTCAACACCACCGGCAAGGCGATCTTCAACCGGCTATGGACCTCGATGGGGACGCCTTGCGTCAACGTGCCGGGCATCACCGACGGCGCCGGATTACCCCTCGGCGTGCAGATCGTCGGGCGCTTCGGCCGCGACCGTGCCACGCTGGAAGCGGCGGCCTTTGTGGAAAACGTCATCGCCAAGCGACGATGACGTCGGGATAACAAAAGATTGTAACGCACATTTCCGAGTAAAATCAAAGGGCCGGTGACACCCTCACGCGGAATTATCCCCCTGCGGCGCCGGCGCCGCTTGGCCCGGCCGACATTATGGATAAGCTTGCCGGGTCGTCACAGCGGGAGGCACGCAGGTGGGCGTCACCTTAAGACTTGATACGCTTGCGATTTGCGCCGTATTTCTTTTCCTCGGTGCAATCATTCTCGGAGCGTTCTGAAATTAAGGCGAACGGCAACGGCCGTCATCCGTTACACAATCGATCAAATCGACGCCGGAGAGCATCGCTCTCCGGTGTTTGCTTTTGACACGAGATCTGGCGCGCGCGTTCGCAGCGAAAATCCGCGCCGCTTGCGCGCCAGTGAGCGAGTCAGCGCTTACGCGTCTTCCCGCCGGCCGCGCGACGCGGCAACTTACTGCGCTTGACGCTGGCCATCTTCTCCAGCTCGTCCTCGCTCATCGATTCCGCCATCTGGCGCGATGCGCCGCGCAGCTTCGACTTCGGCTGCTCGCCGCGCTTGGCCGCGAGCGCGGCGCCGGCGGCCTTCTGCTGCTGCTTGGATTTGGCTGGCATCGAAAACCTCCTCGCGTTGTGAGGAGTCAATGCGTTTAAAAGGCACCATGTTCCGATTGTCATGGCCCGACTTATTCCGGCCATCCCGATGCCCGAGGCAGTGCGCCCCTAGAGGCCCGCAACAAGTGCGGGCATGACGAAAGTGAAGACTTGGCTGTTTAACACCGTTGGCTGTTGACACCGTGACAGCGCAACACATTCCACCTCATCCAGAGGAGGCGCGAAGCGCCGTCTCGAAGGATGGGCCGCGGTCTCGGGCCTGCATGGTTCGAGACGGCCCGCGCCTACGCGCGCGCCTCCTCACCATGAGGCGAGAAGTTGTGCTGGGACATAACGAGTGGATACCGGCGGGAGAAATCTACGCCACCGCCTCGACCGGCTTCGGATCGTAGTTGAGGATCGGCGCCAGCCAGCGCTCGGCTTCCTGCAGGCTCCAGCCCTTGCGGCGGGCGTAGTCCTCGACCTGATCGCGCTCGATCTTGCCGACGCCGAAATAATGGCTCTGCGGATGGCTGAAATAGAGCCCGCTCACCGCGGCGCCCGGCCACATCGCGAAGCTTTCCGTCAGCTGCAAGCCGACCTTGTCCGCCGGCAGCAGCTTGAAGATGGTCGCTTTCTCGGTGTGCTCGGGCTGCGCCGGATAGCCGGGCGCCGGGCGGATGCCCTGATACTTTTCCTCGATCAGCTCTTGCGTGCTCAAGGATCTCGTCCGGCGCATAGCCCCAGAATTCCGTGCGCACGCGCTGATGCAGCCGCTCGGCGAAGGCCTCCGCCAGCCGGTCGGCCAGCGCCTTCACCAGGATGGCGGAATAGTCGTCGTTCTTCAGCTTGAAGCGGTCGGCGATTTCGTCTTCGCCGACGCCGGCGGTGACCGCGAAGGCGCCGACATAATCCGGCACGCCCGAGACGCGCGGCGCGATGAAATCCGACAGCGCTTCGTTGTAGCGGCCTTCGCGCTTGCTGAGTTGCTGGCGCAGGGTATGCAGCGTGGCGATCGGTGTTTTGCGCGCCTCATCGCCATAGAGCAAAATATCTTCGCCCTCGGCGTTGGCCGGCCAGAAGCCGATCACGCCGCCGGCGCGGAACCATTTCTCCGCGATGATCTGGTCCAGCATCTTGCGCGCGTCTTCGTAGAGCGGCCGTGCGGCCGGGCCGAATTTCGGATCTTCCAGGATGGCGGGAAATTTTCCGGACAGCTCCCAGGTCTGGAAGAACGGCGTCCAGTCGATATAGGGAACCAGTTCTTCCAGCGGATAATCTTCCAGCACCTTTGTGCCGATGAAGCTCGGCTTCACTGGCTTATGCGCCTGCCAGTCGAGCTTGAGCGCATTGGCGCGCGCGGCGGCAAGCGACAGCCGCTGCTTGTCGGCCTGCGCGCGCGCATGCGCGGCGGCGATCTTGGCGTATTCGGCGCGGATATCGGTGATGTAATCGTTCTTCGCCTCGCGCGAGAGCAGCGCCTGCGCCACGCCGACCGCGCGGCTGGCATCGTTCACATAGACCGTCTGCCCGCGCTTGTAGTGCGGATGGATCTTCACCGCGGTATGCACGCGGCTGGTGGTGGCGCCGCCAATCAGCAGCGGCAGCTCAAAGCCTTGCCGCTCCATTTCGGAAGCGACATGCACCATCTCGTCGAGCGAGGGGGTGATCAGGCCGGAAAGGCCGATCAGATCGGCCTTCTCCGCGATCGCGGTTTCCAGGATCTTCGCCGCCGGCACCATCACCCCGAGATCGACCACCTCGTAATTGTTGCACTGGAGCACGACGCCGACGATGTTCTTGCCGATATCGTGCACGTCGCCCTTCACCGTGGCCATCACGATCTTGCCGGCGGAATTTGACTGCGTGGCGCCGCTGAGCCGCTTCTCCTCCTCCATGAAGGGAAGCAGGTAAGCCACCGCCTGCTTCATCACGCGCGCCGACTTCACCACCTGCGGCAGGAACATCTTGCCGGAGCCGAACAGGTCGCCGACGACGTTCATGCCGTCCATCAGCGGGCCTTCGATCACGTGCAGCGGGCGCTCGGCTTTCTTGCGCGCCTCCTCGGTGTCGGTTTCGATGAATTCGGTGATGCCGTGCACCAGCGCATGCGACAGCCGCTGCTCCACCGGCCAGCCGCGCCAGGCGAGATCGGCTTCCTTCTGCTCGCGGGTCTGGCCGCGGTAGCGCTCGGCCAGCGCCAGCAGCCGCTCGGATGCGTCGGCGCGGCGATTGAGCACCACGTCTTCCACCGCTTCGCGCAATTCCGGCTCGATGTCGTCATAGACGATCATCTGCCCGGCATTGACGATGCCCATGTCCATCCCGGCCTTGATGGCGTGATAGAGGAAGACCGAATGCATCGCCTCGCGCACCGGCTCGTTGCCGCGGAACGAGAAGGAAAGGTTCGACACGCCGCCGGAGACATGCGCGTGCGGCAGGTTCTTTCGGATCCAGCGCGTCGCCTCGATATAATCGATGCCGTAATTGTTGTGCTCTTCCAGGCCGGTGGCGACCGGGAAGATGTTGGGATCGAAGATGATGTCTTCCGGCGGGAAGCCGACTTGATTGACCAGGATGTCGTAGGCGCGCTGGCAGATGCCGGTGCGGCGCGCCAGCGTATCGGCCTGGCCCTGCTCGTCGAAGGCCATCACCACCACCGCGGCGCCATGCCGGCGCACGATCTTGGCGTGATCGATGAAAGCCGCCTCGCCTTCCTTCAGCGAGATTGAATTCACCACCGGCTTGCCCTGGATGCATTTCAACCCGGCCTCGATGATGGGGAACTTCGAAGAGTCCACCATCACCGGCACCTTGGTGATGTCCGGCTCGGAGGCGACGAGATGCAGAAAGTTGACCATCGCCTCCTGCGAATCCAGCAGGCCTTCGTCCATGTTGACGTCGATGATCTGCGCGCCATTGTCCACCTGCTCGCGCGCCACATCGAGCGCGGCGGGGAAATCGCCATCGGTGATCAGCTTGCGGAAACGCGCGGAGCCGGTGACGTTGGTGCGCTCGCCCACGTTGACGAAAGGGATTTCCGGCGTGAGCGTGAAGGGCTCGAGGCCGGACAGCCGCAGCATGCGCGGGATTTCCGGAATTGGGCGGGGCGCCTTGCCGGCGACCGCCTCGGCCAGCGCACGGATATGCGCCGGCGTCGTGCCGCAGCAGCCACCCACGATATTGACCAGGCCGGATGAGGCGAATTCGCCCATCAGCCGCGCCGTGTGTTCCGGCGTCTCGTCATATTGGCCGAATTCGTTCGGCAGTCCGGCGTTCGGATAGGCGCAGACCAGCGTATCGGCCACGCGGCCGAGCTCGTCGATATGCGCGCGCATCTCCTTGGCGCCGAGCGCGCAATTGAGCCCGATCGACAGCGGCGCGGCATGGCGCACGGAATTCCAGAAGGCTTCCGGCGTCTGGCCCGACAGCAGGCGGCCGGAAAGATCGGTGATGGTGCCGGAAATCATCAGCGGCACGTCGATGCCGCGCTCTTCGGTGATCTCGGCGATGGCATAGATCGCCGCCTTGGCGTTGAGCGTGTCGAAAATGGTTTCGATCAGCAGGATGTCGACGCCGCCGTCGAGCAATCCCCTCACCTGCTCGCCATAAGCCGCGCGCAGATCGTCGAAGGTGGTGGCGCGAAAGCCGGGGTTGCCGACGTCGGGCGAGATCGATGCGGTGCGGTTGGTCGGACCGAGCGCGCCGGCGACGAAGCGCGGCTTGCCGTCCTTATCCTCGGCCAGGCGCGCGGCATCCTTGGCCAGCTTCGCGCCTTCGACGTTCAGCTCATAGGCCAGCGCCTGCATGCCGTAATCGGCCTGGGCGATGCTGGTGGAGGAAAAGGTGTTGGTTTCGACGATGTCGGCGCCGGCCAGGAAGTAAGCGAGATGGATGTCGCGGATCGCGGTCGGCTGGCTGAGGATCAACAGGTCGTTGTTGCCGCGCACGTCGCGCGTCCAATCCGCAAAGCGCGCGCCGCGATAACCGGCCTCGTCGAGCCGCAGCGCCTGGATCATGGTGCCCATGGCGCCGTCGAGCACCAGGATGCGCTCGGCCGCCGCGCGGCGGATGGCGGATGCGACGGGGGAATTTTTGGCGATTCTTGTCACTGACATCTCACTCAATAACCCCTCACCCGCCAGAGCTTCGCTCAGGCACGCTCTTCCTATGGGAGAGGGAAGTATCGGTTGGCGCTGCGGCGCTGTTCTCCCTCTCCCCTGTGGGGAGAGGGATGGGGTGAGGGGGTTCCGCGCTTTGTTGTTTTGTCGTACCGACTATCGTTTCGAGAACACCGTCGATGTTTTGCAACACGTCATGATTTCAGAAGCGCAGCACCAGATATCCCATCGCTTCCAGCCCCCTGGTCCGCGCCACGTCTCGTTCGTTTTCGTTGTGTTGCCCGCCATCGACTTCAACGATGAGATGCGCTTCCTCGCAGCAGAAATCGACGATGAAGCCTCCGAGCGGCATCTGCCGTCTAAACTTCAGGTCCGCAAGACGCCGATCGCGCAGTTGAAACCAAAGCTTTCGCTCGGCATCTGTTTGATCCTGACGTAGCCGCCTGGCTTTTTTCACAACGGACGCCATAACCCCTCACCCTCCCGAGCTTCGCTCGGGCACCCTCTCCCTATGGGAGAGGGAAACAGCGGCACCGGTCGTAACCCCAGCAAATGGCACACCGCGTAGACCAGGTCGGCGCGGTTCATGGTGTAGAAGTGGAAATTGGTGACGCCGCGATCAACCAGATCGACCACCTGCTCGGCGGCGACCGCGGCGGCGATCAGCTTGCGGGTGGCGGGATCGTCGTCGAGGTCCTTCGAAGCGCTCGCGCCAGCCAGGCCGGCACCGAGGCGCCGGTGCGTTCGGCGAAACTCTTGGCCTGTTTGAAATTCTGCACCGGCAGGATGCCTGGCACCACCGGCACATCGATGCCGCGCGCGCGCACGCGGTCGAGATAGCGGAAGTACAGATCATTCTCGAAGAAGAATTGCGTGATGGCGCGGGTCGCGCCGGCCTCCACCTTGGCCTTCAGCATGTCGATGTCGGCATCGACCGTCTGGCTATCGGGATGTTTTTCCGGATAGGCGGCGACCGAGACTTCCACATCGCAGCTGCGTTTGATGCCGCCGACGAGGTCGGCCGCGTTGAGATAGCCGCCGGGATGCGGCGTGTAATGCGCCCCGACGCCGCTGGTCGGATCGCCGCGCAACGCCACGATATGGCGCACGCCGACCGCGCAATAATTGCTGATCACCTGATCCACTTCCGTGCGGGTGGCGGCGACGCAGGTCAGATGCGCGGCCGGCGTGAGGCTGGTTTCCTCCAGGATGCGCTTGACGGTGGCATGGGTGCGCTCGCGGGTGGAGCCGCCGGCGCCATAGGTCACCGAGACGAAATCGGGCGCAAGCGGCGCCAGCCGCGTGATCGCCTCCCATAAATTCTTCTCCATCTCTTCGGTTTTGGGCGGAAAGAATTCGAACGAGACGCCGATGCGGCGCTCGCCATGGGTATCGATGCGGCTGGCGCGATCTTGCGGCATCACGCCACCTCGCGCGAGGAAGCGAGCGCGATGCGCGGGTCGCGCGCGAGCCAGAGCGAGACCGCGATCTTGCCGTCGGTGCCGGGCTCCGGCGAAAGCGTGCGATGCAGAACGGAATCAAGCCCGGCAGCTTCCAGCCACTGCGTCACCGCTTCCGGGGCGAAGCCGAGGCGGCGATGGGCATGCTGGTCGCGCAGAAACTCAAGGTCATGCGGCGCGAAATCCACCACCAACAGCCGCCCGCCCGGGGCGCAAGACCCGCGCCGCCTCACGGATGGCGCGTGCGCCGTCGTCAAGGAAATGCAGCACCTGATGCACGATCACGAGATCGAAGGAGTTCTTCGGCAGTTCGAGATCGTAGATATCGCCTTGGCGCACGGTGCAATGGCGCAGGCCGGCGCGATCAAGCCGCGCGCGCGCCAGCGCCAGCATGTCGAGCGAAAGATCGAGCCCGACGCCGCGCGCGATGTCGGGGCCGAACAATTCCAGCATGCGGCCGGTGCCGGTGCCGAGATCGAGCAGCGCTTCCACAGGCCGGTCGGCGACCGCGGCCTTGATCGCTTCCTCAACCGCGGCGTCAGCCACATGCAGCTTGCGGATGCGGTCCCACTCCGCGGCGTGGCTGCGGAAATAGGCCTGCGCGGCGGCCGCGCGGGCGGCGCGTACCATCGTCAGGCGTTCGCGGTCCCGCGCCACCGTCGGGTCCTCCGGTGCGAGCCGCGCCAGCAAAGCGCGCATCACTTCCGCGCCGGCGCCCTGCTCGGCGATCCGGAAGAAGGCCCAGGAGCCCTCGCGGAAGCGCTCGACCAGCCCCGCTTCGCTCAGCAGTTTCAGATGGCGGGAGATGCGCGGCTGCGACTGGCGCAAAATCTCGGTAAGGTCGGAAACCGTCAGTTCGGCCTCGGCCAGGAGCGCGAGAATGCGCAGCCGGGTGCCCTCCCCGGCGGCCTTGAGGACGCCGTTCAAAGTGGTGAAAGCCAGATCGGACTGTTGCGACATCGCAAACTCATTAAACGGGCGGCCCATCCTGGCCGAGACATATAAAGATATCTTTATACCTTTAAACCAGTGACTTCAAGGCCCAAACCCCGTACCCAGCCGAGATCCAGCAATGGCCGACGACCCCTTCGGAATCCGCCCCGGCGAGCAGGCGATCGACCTGCCGGCGAAAGCCGACGCGGAGGTGTATTTCGTCGGGCGCATCCGCACGCCCTGGACCCGCCGGGAGGACTGCCCGAAGAACGCGCGGGAATCCGAGGCGGTGTGCCGCATCGAAGTCGATCCGCGCTGGGCCCCGGCGCTCAAAGACGTGGAAACCTGCTCGCATCTCGTGGTGCTTTATTGGATGGACAAGGCGCGGCGGGACCTGGCGCTGCAGGTGCCGCGGCATTATGGCGAGCAACGCGGCACATTCGCCCTGCGGTCGCCCGCGCGGCCGAACCCGATCGCGATGAGCGTCGTGCGTTTGCTGAAAGTGGAAGGCACCCAGCTGTCGGTGCAAGGGCTGGATTGCCTCGACGATACGCCGCTGATCGACATCAAGCCCTATTTCGCTTCTACCGACGCGGTGCCGGACGCGGTGACCGGCTGGCACGCGGAGAAGAAACAAAGCTAGTGCTGTCATCCAGGACGGCGCCAGCCGATCCGGGACGAGTTCATTCAGTAACCTCTTATGGGGATCCCGCTCTCGCGGAGCCTGTCATCGGGCCGCGTTTCGCACGGACCCGTTGGCTCGGCCGGGATGACAAGACGGGCGTTGCAAGAGGCGGCGCCTAATCTCTGTGACCGCTCGACGGCTCAAGCATCTCGACAGCGGGCATCGCCAGATCCCCGGACGGCATTTGTCCAGTCTTGTAGGGGTCGGGCTGGCCTGCGGCTGCAAAAATGCGCCCGACGCATTTTTCGAAGCGCATGGCATTGCCGGCGCGGTCAAAAAAGGTGATGCGCGGCTCGCCCGTTCGATCGAGTGGGCATGTGGCGCGGACTTCATTGGCGCATGAAGCGAACGGACCCGTGCACTGTTGCGCCGCCGCGGGCTGCCCGCCTGCTGAAAATGTTACCAAAACAACTGCGCCGCTTAATGCCGCTTTTAATGTCATCCCCATCGGGCGTCCCAGAGAAAAGTGCGAAGAGCACAGCATCAATACCCTGTGATCTGAGGGTCAAAGCAGGTCCGAATACATAAACAAAAGGACGCATCGCCGCGCACGTTACCGTCACGCGAAGAAGCGTCGTACCGAAGCTGTAATTCGCTCCCTGCGAAATCGTTCCATGGCGCTTGACATTTTCGGAAAATATGCCGCCGGAACCTTCCAGGCTCTTTCGGCTTGATTGCTACGGAAGCCGAGAGAGGGTCTCATGCAGTTTTCCGTCAGGTCTTTCCGTTCCGTCGGTGCCATTTTTGCGACCGCCGGAGCGGTCCTTGGGATGCAGCCTGCCTCCGCGCAGACCCTGGCCTATAGCGCCACATCGTCATTGCGCCATCCCGTTTCGGTCTTTGCGCCTATCGCCCCGCAGCAGGCCTATGCTTACGCACCGGCGCAGCAGCCTTATGAATCCGTCGTGCCCGAGCCGGCGGAAAGCGCCGCCGCGGTGCCGCAGCATCTGCGCCGGCAGATCGTGAATTATCCGACGCGCGAAGCGCCGGGCACCATTATTGTCGATACGCCGAATACGTATCTTTATTACGTGCTCGGCGGCGGCAAGGCGATGCGCTACGGCATCGGCGTCGGCCGCGAAGGCTTCACTTGGTCCGGCGTGCGCTCGATCGAGCGCAAGGCGGAATGGCCCGATTGGGTACCGCCGCCGGAAATGATCCAGCGCCAGCCTTATCTGCCGCGCTTCATGGCGGGCGGTGAAGGCAATCCGCTCGGCGCGCGCGCCATGTATATCGGCGGCACGGTCTACCGCATCCATGGCACCAACGCGCCGTCGACCATCGGCCAGAATGTGTCGAGCGGCTGCATCCGCATGCTCAATGAAGACGTGGCTGATCTCTATGAGCGCGTGAAGATCGGCACCAAGGTCGTGGTGTTGCCGGCCGCGACCGAGCAGCCACGCCTTCCGCAGGCCACCCTGACGGGTAACCGGTTCAGCAGCGTCTACTAAGAAGACATCATTCGAAAGAGTCGTCATGGCCGGGGTCTTGTCCCGGCCATTTCGATTCTGGACGCACTGCCTCCCTCATCGGGATGGCCGGAATGAATCCGGCCATGACGAAGGCATGCTATGCAGGCATGATGGGTTCCCGGGTCGGGCTGGGATGACGAGAGGCATGTCATGCGCATCGCAGTGATGGCGGCGGGAGCCGTCGGCGGCTATTTCGGCGGCAGGCTTGCGGCCGCGGGACACGACGTGAGCTTCATCGCGCGCGGCGCGCAGCTTGCAGCCATCCGCAAGAACGGCCTGAGGATCGAAAGCCCGCTCGGCAATCTTCACCTGAATAATGTGCGCGCCACGTCCGATCCGAAGGACGTCGGTCCGGTCGAGGTGGTGCTGTTCGCCGTCAAATTATGGGACACGGAAAGTGCTGCCGAGACGGCGAAGCCGCTCCTTGGCCCGCAGACCCGCGTCATCACCTTCCAGAATGGCGTCGACAGCGTGGAGCGCCTCGTGCCGATCCTTGGCGAGGACAAGGTGGCGGGCGGCTCGGCCTATATCGCCAGCGTGATCGGTGCGCCGGGCGTCATCAGCCACACCAGTCAGTTCGCCAAGATGGTGTGCGGGCGCATCGACGGAAAGCCCGACGCGCAGCTTGCCGCCTTCACCGCCGCGGGGAAGGAAGCCGGCATCGACATCGCGCAGGCGGAGAACATCAACCGCGAGCGCTGGGAGAAATTCGTCTTCCTGATCGGGCTTTCGGGCGCGACCGGGGCGACCCGCATGCCGCTTGGGCCGATCCTGGCCGATCCCGACACGCGCGTTTTCTTCCGCAGCCTGATGGAGGAAGTCATCGCGCTCGCGCGCGCCAAGGGCGTGACGCTTCCGCCGGACTTTCTCGACACCCGGATGAAATTCGCCGACACCGCGCCGCCCGGCATGAAGGCGTCGCTGTTGCACGATCTCGAGCGCGGCAACCGCATCGAGATCGACTGGCTGGCTGGGAAGGTCGTGGCGCTCGGCCGCGAGCTCGGCGTGCCGACGCCGGCGAATGCCGCGGTCTATGCCGTGCTCAAGCTGCACCGGATGGGGCGCGCCTGACGTTAAGGACCACTTGTCATGCGCCGCGAGTCCTGCTCCGGTTGGCGGCGCATCGATGGGGGCGGCAATGCAGCACTGGACTTGCAGGCTTGTGTTACTCCTCGTCGTCGCCGCGGCTTTCGCGGTGACGCCATCGCGGCCGGGCGAGGCCTATTACGATTGCATCACCGGCGGGACCCGGTCTGCCCACGGTAGCGGGACTACCGTCACTTCAACGTCGTTCGTGAATCTGTCGGGGTCGAATATCAACTACGCTCTCAACCGGGTCATGTATGCGCGTCGAATTCTCGGCGCAGATCCGCGCCAAGCATCCGAAGGGCCTCAAGGTGCGCGTGACCCTTAACGGCGACTGCGGCCGGTATCCCCGCGGCGGCGGAGTTCTACACGCCGGAAAACCGCCTCGACGGCCGGATGGTGTCCTTCACCTTTCGCAACGTGCCGGCCGCAGCCGGGACGGTCAAGATCCAGGTGCTGAGTATGGACGGTACGGCGGTCGTGATCGAGCACTGGACGATGCACCTCCATCACATCGGCGCTTACGGGTAAATAAGAGCGCCCGGCACGCGGTCGGGAGAGGGGGGCTCAAAGACCGCGTACCGGGCAGACGAAGCAAAGGATCGTGTCAGCTAACCCTTTTTCTTCGCCGATTCAGCCACCGCCTTGCCGCCGACATCCGTCGCCAGCTTCAGCGTGAGCAATTCGTCCTGCTTGAAGGAATAGAGTTTCTCCTTCGGCGTCTCCATGGCATGGGTCCAGACCTGCAGGTCGATGCCCATGTCGCGCAGATATTTCTGGCAGACGGCGGAAATGCGCTGCGCTTCGGCCATGCCGCCGGTGGGCGCGCCGGCAGGCGCCAGCGCTGAGACCTGATGCACGCCGATGACCGACTTCTCGCCCGCGCGCCGCTCGACGCCGCCGGCGAAGATCAGCGGACAGGAGGAGGCGCAATAGCGGCCCGCTTCCACCTGGGTGACAAAATTCTTCTTGCGGATCAGCCGGCCCATTTCCAGCGCGTCGGTGACCGACCCGCCGGGCGAATGCAGCACGATCGTTTTAATGTAAACGCCGCGCTTTTCGACTTCCTCGGCGAAGATTTTCGCGGTGCCGGGGTGAATGGTGCCGGTGGCGCGCAGGCGGCCGTCGGCGACGAGCTCGAAGGTCATCTTCGCCGCCAGCGGGCCGTCCGGCCGCCGCAGCGGGCCGATCATGGGTTCGCCGTCAATCGGCAATGCGGCGGGAATGGCTTCGGTAGACATTTCCGGGATAGTCGCGGCGACCTGCTCGCGCAAACCGGAAAGCTCGAGATAGTCGAGCGCCAGCACCGTGACTGTGCCGGCGATCATCACCGCGAACAGCTTGCGCAAAATGCTGTCGTCGGGCCGGTCGCTCAGCCAGGCGTTGAAGCGGGCGCGGTGTTCGGGGGTCAGCAAAGCCATGCTCGTCCGCCACTAATCCGCAGTTGCCACGCGCAAAGGCGTCGGCGGCTTCTTCTCGAGCAGCAGCGCGTCCACCACTTCAGTGGTCGCGGATCGGCCGCGCGTTGCTTCGGCATCCACGTCGCGGGCGAGCCGGAGCGCGGTGATCAGCTCCGACGCCGTCATGGTGGTGGAAGGCTCGACCGGCGCGTTGTCCTGCCGAATCCCCGCATGCACCACGCAGAGGATCAGCACCAGCACGGCGGGAAGCAGATCGATGGAGATGGCCCCGGCCCAGCTCGGCAGGAAATCGCCGGCATAGACCCAGACCGCTTCCGCGGGCGAGAGCGGCTGGAAACGGGTCGGCTCGACCGGCGGCAATTCGACGATCTTGTCCGCCGCGGCGGAGAGCGCGGCCGCCTGCGTGGAAACTGCCGCCGCCACCTTGCCCACCACCGCGTTCTGCCGTTCGCCGAGGTCACCACGGCCGCCGGCGGCGGGCGCGATGAATCCGGAAGCTAGTCCATCGGCGGCGCGCTTGACCGCGGGCGCGACCGAGCGCTGCTGCAAGGTGGTGATAGTGCCCATCAGCGCAGTGGCTTCCTTGCCGAAGGCGTCGATGCGGGCATTGATCGGGCCGCGGTCGGAAACCAGCTCGCGCATCTTCTCCAGATGCTTGCTGCCCTGTTCGAACAGCGTCTTCTGATTGCCGGCGGATTGGGTGACTTCCTGCGACAGCCCGGCAAGTTGCGTCGACATCTGGCCGAGCAATTGCACGACCGTGCCCGAGCCCGACGTTCCAGTGAGCGAGCCGCCGCGCTCGGATTCGGCGAGCTTGGCGAAGCGCGCCGAAGCCATCTGGATGTCAGGAAGCAGGCCCTGCACCGCGAGACCGTTGCGATAGGCCTTGTCGAGGTCACGGGTGTAATTCTCCACGGAGATCGCGAGGTGCTGCTGGATGGCGGCGGCGCCTGCGAGCGCGGAAGCATTCAGCCAGGCCGACATGGCGACAGATCATCGCCGAGCCGAGCAGCATGCAGCCGAAGAGAAGGCCGCGGCTCTTGGCGTCGCGCACATGCGGCATGAAGCCCATCAGGAAGGACCAGAAGGCATAAATGCCGACCGACACCGCCACCGCGTAGATCACCGCGGCAAAGAAGACCACCGTGGCATCGCCGTTGAGCAGGTCGCGGACGCCGAGATAAGTATAGACACCGCTGCCGAGCGCCAGCACGGCAAGCGTAACGCGCATCGTCACTTCGAGGCGCTGAACGCCTTCGCGCAAAGCTATAGACATAAAACTCCCTTGCGGCCCGACACCGCTCTCTTTCGCGCCCCTCAACGGATTCTGGGATACTCCATCGGGTCGGATTCCGCCGACAATATGGCCCCTTAGTGCCGGTCTTGGGGCGCGCAACGTGGCTGCAAACCGCCACCCGTCAGCCGCGGGCTTGACCCGCGCATCGGGTTTACTCGATGTGCGGGCTATTGTGCGGAACTCGGACAGGCCCGAGGTCCGACGGTCCATCTTCTTCGCAAAATGATGGATGGCCGGGTCTAGGCCCGGCCATAACGAGAGAGGGATTGTTCTTCGCCTTTCAAACTTCGATAACCGCGCGTTACCCTTGCCGGAACCCATTTTGGTTCCGCCCATTGGATAAATCGCCTGCCGTCGCCTCGCCCGGAGCCCCGCATTGATCCGCATCATGACCTACAACGTCCATCGCTGCCGGGGCCGCGACCGCCAATATTCGCCGCAGCGGATCGCGGACGTGATCGCCTCGGCCAAGCCGGACGTCGTCGCGCTGCAGGAATTGGACGTCGGCCGCGCCCGCAGCGGCGGCGTCGACCAAGCGGAACTGATTGCAGCCGCGCTCGGCATGCGCGCGCAATTTCATCCCGCGCTGAAGGTGATGGAGGAGCTTTATGGCGATGCCATCCTCACTGCCTGCCCGTCGCGCCTGGTGAAGGCAGACGCGTTGCCCGGCCTGCCACGCCTGCGTGGGCTGGAGCCGCGCGGTGCGATTTGGGCGGCGATCAAAATCGGCGGCAGTGAGCTGCAGGTGATCAATACCCATCTCGGGCTGGTGGCGCGCGAGCGGCATAAACAGATCGACTGCCTGGTGAGCAAGGAATGGCTCGGCCATGCGGACTGCCGCGACCCGGTGATGCTGGTGGGCGACTTCAATATGCAGCCGCGCTCCCGCAGCTATCGCAAATTGACCGGGCGGCTGCACGACGCACATCGTTCGCGCAACAAACACTATCAGGCGACTTTTCCTGCGCGCTTTCCAACGCTGCGCATCGACTACGCCTTTGTTGGGCCCGGCATCCATGTCACGCGTGTCGAGACTGTGCGTACACCGCTGGCGCGCATCGCCTCCGATCACCTGCCTCTGACGATCGATCTCGAGGTCGAGTTCGGCGGCGGTCCAACAGGCGGCGCAATAATGGCCACCAGCAAGCGCCTCGCGCGCCAGCGCGCACTGAGCAGTCAGAAGGCGCAGCACGAGCGTCGCATGACCTGGCTGAAGCGCGCCATCGCGGTCGCGGTGATCGCGCTCGCCGCCGGGCTGCTCTACAACACACTAAGCGGCTACAGCCTCGATCAGATCCTGCAATCCATCAAGGCGATTCCGCTCCCGCGGCTCGCGCTCGCGGCAGGCTTTGCGGCTGCGAGCTATTTCTGCCTGAGCTGGTTCGACTGGCTGGCGGTGCGCTATGCCGGCACGCCGCTGCCGTATCGCAGATGTGCGCTCGCTTCTTTCTGCTCGCTCTCGCTCGGCCACAATATCGGCTTTGCGGCGCTGTCGAGCGGCGCGATCCGCTACCGCTTCTATTCGCGCTGGGGGATGAGCGTCGGGCAGATCGCCAAGCTGATCATCTTCTGCGGGGTGACGGTTGGCCTCGGCTTGCTCACGCTCGCGGGCATCGCGCTGCTGTGGCGGCCGGATCTCGCCGCCAAGATGCTAGGGCTGGCGCCCTCCTTCGCCATGGCGCTCGGCGCGCTCTGTCTCGTCCTGTCGGGACTCTATTTGGTCTTGGCCGCCTTCTTGCGCCGCAAGGTGAAGATCAAGAACTGGACGCTGCCGATGCCGGAGCTGAAGCTCGCTGCCGCGCAGATCGGCATCGGCTCGGCGAATTTCGCCTGCGTGGCCGGCTGTCTGCATCAAACACTCTCAGCTGTCGGCGACCTGCCCTATTTCGCCGTGGCGGCGGCCTATGTCATCGCCAACGCCAGCGCATTGCTGACGCACGTGCCCGGCGGGCTGGGCGTGATCGAAAGCGTGGTGATGTTCCTCATTCCGGGCGGCGCCGTCATCGGCGCGCTGGTGATGTTCCGCGTGATTTATTTTCTCTTGCCGCTCTGCATCGGCGGGCCGCTGTTCGGCCTGACGGAGATTTATTTCCGCGGGAAGCAGTAAAGCATGAAAAGACAAAACCGATGGCTTGGCGTGGCTGCTAGCTTCTCAGTAGCTCGCTCATGGATTCCCGCAACACATGCTGAAACCGCGGTTTCCTGTGAGTTTGATATACTCCGAGAGATACACGAAATGCTCGTATACTGCGGCGAACCCATCACCGCGTCCGATGAGCAACGCTATGAGCAACTGAGAGAGCAACTTGCGCAGTTTATTCGGAAGAATCCCCCGCGCTTCGACAAGGGGTTCCAAAAGATGAGAGCGAAATCCGCAGCTTGTTACAAAGGAAAGGCGTGGCGGGGATTTGCAACGACCCTGACTACCCGCAGGCGCGAGCATGGTTTTATTCCACCATATCGGATACGGGAATCGCTGCGATTACGAAACTTCTGCAAAATCCTAGAGATCCGGACGTGGGCGATTCTTGTAATGGCTTGCACCATCAGCGGCGACAGCAGCACCCTGTTTCAACCCGCTCTCGCGCGCCAGCGTCCGCCACGTGAAAAAGCTGAGCGCCAGCCGTAGCAGCGCGCGCTGTTTCGCATTGAGCTTTGCACCGAGCACGTCGCCACAGACCGTCATGGGCGGTCCGAATCGCAACTCTGTGACCTCTCGCGTCAGCGCGTGATATTCGGCATCGCGAAGCACAGCTGCGACCAGGTTGGCGTTGCGCTCGTACCAGTCATAGATCGCGCGCAGGCCGACACGCAGCCGCTCGCTGGGATTCTCGATCGCCCGCCATGGCTCGGCGTCCGGCAATGGGTCGCGCTCAAGAGCCAGCCCCGAACAAGCAAGATGTAGGCTCCGGTCATCGGGAAAATGGGCATAGAAGGTGTGCCTTTGCACGCCGGCCCGTTCCGCCACCATGCTGACGGTAGTGCGCGCGGGCCCGATGCTGCCATGCAGGTCGACCGCGGCTTCGACAATCCGTCGCCGGGTATCTGCCTGCTGGTCGGCGCGGCGCTTGAGTGTGTAGGTCCGGGTCATATTATTTCACTGCACTCCAGTGTGTATTCAATATTGACAAGCCCCCGAAATTTGGGTACACAAGGCTGTACCATGAATATGGGACGGCGTCCAGTGGCCCGGCCAAGGGCCGCAGGGGCGCCCTGGAGAAAACCAACGCTGAGCAAGGAGGAAGTCATGGAAACCAGGATCGACGAAATCGCCACCGACATCTATCGGCTCTCAACCTTCGTGCCGGACATCGCGCCACCAGCCGGCTTCACCTTCAATCAGTTCCTCATTCTTGGAGAGGCTCCCTTACTGTTCCACACCGGCCCCCGGCAGATGTTCCCGCTCGTCCGTTCGGCGGTCAGTCGTCTTATTCCGCCGGAACGGCTGCGCTGGATTACCTTCGGCCACTATGAGGCCGACGAGTGTGGCGCGATGAATGAATGGCTGGCGGTCGCGCCGCAAGCCGAAGTGGCGCACGGACAGACCGGATGCCTGGTCTCGCTGAACGACATGGCCGACCGCAAACCTCGCGTTCTAAGCGACGGTGAAACGATCGACCTTGGAAACGGCAAGCGAGTCCGTTACCTGGACACGCCGCATATTCCGCATGGCTGGGAGGCAGGCGTCCTCTACGAAGAGACGACCGGGACCCTGCTGTGCGGCGACCTGTTTACCCAGCTCGGCAACGGACCTGCGTTGACCGAGAGCGATATCGTCGGACCCGCGATCGCCGCCGAAGACCTGTTCAGATATTCCAGCCTGAACCCCGGCATGGGCACGACGATTCGTCGGCTGGCGAAACTCGCACCGCAAAGGTTGGCGCTCATGCACGGGCCATCTTTTGTCGGCAACGGCGCGGCTGCGCTGCGCGCTTTGGCTGACGATTACGACCACCGCGTGCGGAACGCGGTCGCCGAACCGGTATCAGGCCAGCCCGATTACGCGTACGCGCTCTAGTCCTTTTTGCGCGGGAACAGGAAGAACGGCCGCTTCGGATTCGAGCAGCCAGGTGCCGAAAACCGGCTGCGTCGGCGCCAGCGGGGCTAGCCGGTCTAGGGTCCGTGCTTGCGCGGAAACAGGAAGAACGGGCGCTTGGGATCGAGCAGCCAGGTGCCAAACACCGGCTTGGTCGGCAGATCACCCATGTCGGGGACTTTTCGCAGGCAGCGGCGGTTACAGCTGAGCTTCTCGATGGTGCGCCACAACGAGCCTTCGGCCTCGAAGGTCTCACGCACCGTCTGCGGCGTGGAATCGAGATGCTCGGCGATCAGCTTTTCACGCAGAGCCGCGATGGCGCGGCGGCTTGCGTCATTCTGCACCTCAATGGCCAGATCGAGCTCGGTGTCGAGCGCGGTCGAGCGGTTGTTGAGGTTGGACGAGCCAATGCGGACGAAATCGTCGTCGACGATGATGATCTTCGAATGCACCGTGATCGGGCGATCCTCACCTCCCTGCGGCACCACTGGGTAATAGGCGCCGAAGCGCCCGTAACGGTCTGCCCGGACTAGCCGCTGCACCAGCCTCCACTGGTTGCCGCCCATCACGAAGCCTTCCATTTTGCTGGTGAAAAGTTTGCGCACGATGATGACGAGCTCCGGGCCTTGCGGCCGCGCGAGCGACTCCGCCAGCACGTCTCCCACCCGCGGCGCGGTGAGATATTGCGCCTCCATGTAGATCGAGCGCTCCGCCGCGCCGAGCGCATCAAGCGTGAGCGTCATGCCTTCGGTGACTTCCGGCAGGCCCCGCCAGGAAGCCAAGGTGCGCACGACCGCGACTGGCGTATCGGTGAAATCAGGATGCAGATCGTCCGGCCAGAGATCGTGAACGGCGGCCACCGGCGGAATGTCCTCGCGGATGGCGCGCCGCCAGCGCTCCCGCGCCGTATCGGCGACCACCAGCGCCGCTTCGCCCTCCACCACCATCTGCACGTCATGCACCGGCGGATAAGGCACGCCATCCGGACCCTTGCGCAGTTCGTGCGTCGCCTCATGCTCGGTGGTGTCCCAGCGGCGAATGGTGAGGTCCATGCCCCCGACGAAGGCAACGGTGTCGTCGACGCAGGCGATCTTCTGGTGGTGCGCGCCATACAGCGGATGCTCGCGGTCGAGCCGCACCTGGATGCGCGGATGCCTTTCCCACGGCGCGCCAAGCAACAGCGGTAGCGGGGCGCCGGGCGCGTGCAGCACAGCCACGCTCCAGATCAGCACGCGGATTTGCAGCTCGGGATTTTCCTCCACCAGCGCGCGCAGGAAATCGCCGAGCATGGGCGAATCCGGTTGGTCGGGAAGCAACCTGATGCCAGCGTCGAAGCCCCAGCCGATGATGATGATGGACTTGCGCGCCTTGCGCAGCACCTTCTCCAGCGCCGCGTAATAATCGGCGCCGTCGATCAGCACGGCAGCGCGCTTGGCTGGCGCAATGCGCCAGCAATTTCGCCCTTCTTTTAGGATCGGAGGGCGGGCTGGCGTCACATCGCTCGCCCCTGCCCGAAGCATTATTTGATCCAACAGGTGCCCCAGCAATCAATAAAACCCGATTGCATAGAACGGACGAAGCCCGTGAACGGTTCCATGCAACCGGCGATTTGTCGGGGCCTAGGCTAAGCGGCGGCCTCCGCAGGAACGCATGACGCGCAGATCTGCTCCACATGCCGGTGATCAGTGCCGCAACAGCCGCCCAGGATGGTGAGTTGCGGCAAGATTGCGCGCAGCTTGCGGTATTCCTGGCCGAGCTCCACCGGATTGCCGATGTCGAGATCCGGGGCGACATCGAGCTCGGCATGGCTGCGCTTGGAGGAATTGGCGCGCAGGCCGCGTAGCCGGTTCAGCCAGTGGCCGCCCTTCCTCAGCTCCGCCTCAAAATGCGTGGGATGCGCGCAATTGATCATGTAATAGGCCGGCCCGCCGCCGGTCTCCCGGTCGCACTGCTCGATGGCATCCTTGAGGCTCTGGCCGCTCGGCAATTTGCCGTCGGTCTCGAGCGTAAACGAAATCACCGATGGAATGCCCGCCGCCTTCGCCGCCCGCACGATGCCGATCGCCTCCTCGACATAGTTGAGGGTGAAGGCGCTCACCATGTCGGCTTCGGTGTCGCGGAAAATCTCGATCTGAAAGGCGTGATAATCCTGCGCCTCCTTCGCCGTCATCCGGTTGTCGGCTTTGTAGCCGTCGCCGCGCGGGCCGATCGTGCCGGAAATCACGATCGGCGTCTGCCTGCTCTCATGCGCGTGCCGCAGATCGAGCATCAGCGCGATCGCCTCGCGGTTGACCTTGACCAGCGCATCGCGCGAATAGCCGAGTTTTTCCGCCCAGTCGGGATTGGCGCGCCAGGTGACGCTTTCCAGGACGAAGCCCGTGCCGGCCCGCTTGGCGAGCGCGATGTAGCGCTCGGCATAGGCCCAGATGCGCGCGCGGCCGTCCGGCGACTCCAGCAGGTGGAAGCAGGCGAAATGCGGCAACTCGATGCCGTCGTGGAAGATCAGCGTGGTAAGCAGGCCGCCGTCGGTGAGAAAGAGTCCGCCGGCAAGCTGCGGCAGGCTGTTGCGGTATTTGCTCATCACAATTGTCCCTTTTGCGGGTTGATGAAAGGCTTCAGGCGGCAGCCTTGGTCCCGAAGCAGGCGGCGCAGATCTGCTCGACATGGCGGTGGTCGGTGCCGCAGCAGCCGCCTAGAACGGTGAGGTGCGGCAACAGAGCGCCGCAGCCGGCGATAGTCGCCGCCGAGTTCCACCGGATTGCCGATGTCGAGGTCGGGCGAGGTGTCGAGCTCGGCATGGCTGCGCTTGAGGAATTGGCGCGAAGGCCGCGCAGCCGCTTGACCCAGGCGCCGCCCGTCTTCAGCTCGTCCTCGAAATGCGTCGGATGCGCGCAGTTGATCATGTAATAGGCCGGCCCGCCGCCGGTGGCGCCGTCGCACTGCTCGATCGCGTCGCGCAAGCTCTGGCCGCTCGGCAGCTTGCCGTCGGTCTCGACGCGTGAACGAGATCACCGACGGCATGTCCGCCGCCTTCGCCGCCCGCGACGATGCCGATCGCCTCCTCGACATAGTTGATGGTGAAGGCGCTCACCATATCGGCTTCGGTGTCGCGGAAAATCGTCGATCTGCAAGCCGTGATAATCCTGCGCCTCCTTCGCGCGTCATCGCGTTGTCGGCTTGTAGCCGTCGCCGCGCGGGCCGATATTGCCGGAGATCACCATCGGCGAGTGCGGCGTCTCATGCGTCGCGCCGCAGCTCCGACCATCAGCGCGATGGCGTCGCGATTGGCCTTCGCCAAGCGCCTCGCGTCGAATAGCCGAGCTTTGCCGCCCAGTCGGGATTGGCGCGCCAGGTCGCGGCTCTCCAGGACGAAGCCGATACCGGCGCGCTTGCGCGATCGCGATATAACGCTCGAAAGTAGCCGCGCAGCGCTCGCGCCCGCCTTCCGACTGTCAGCAGATCGAAGCTCGCGAAATAGCGGAAGGTCCAGGCCTTCGTGGAAGATCAGCGTCGTCTCCAGGCCGCCGTCGGTGAGGAAGCAGCTCGCCGGCCAGCTGCGGCAGGGCGTTGCGGTATTTGCTCATCACAATGGTCCTTAGTCGTCCGCGCCGGGGATCGGCGCCGTTGCGGCAGGACCTAAGGGTTTTCGCGCGCGAGCGTTAGCCGACTTGTGGTGCAGCCAGGCGCATTAATTTTGCGGAGCAAATTCAATGTTTTGCGCATGGACTGCTTGGCTTATGGGTTGCGGCGAACTGCGCTGACCGCGTCAACTGGACTCGTGGTACAGTCGGCCATGCTCGAACGCTCGCCCAAGCGCCCGAACGAGACCAAAGAGCGCCTGCTGGCGCTGGCGGAAGCCGCCGTCATGGCGAAAGGCTTCGCCGCCACCTCGATCGAGGAGCTGATCGTCGCGGCCGGCATCAGCAAGAGCGGCTTCTTCTATCACTTCAAGGACAAGAACGCGCTCGCCAAGGCGCTGATCCTGCGCTACCTCGACCAGGATAAGGTGCTGGTCGACGATATCTTCCGCCGCGGCGACGAGCTCAACGAAGACCCGCTGCACGGCTTCCTGGTCGGCCTGCGTCTCTTTGCCGAGCTGATGTCGAACCTGCCGGCGAATTATCCCGGCTGCCTCGCCGCCTCCTTCGCATACTCGGATCAGCTGTTCGACCGCGAGGTGCGCGAGCTCAACACGGCAGAGCGTGCTGCAGTGGCGCCGGCGCTTCCGGGAAAGACTGGATCTGATCGCGCAGAAATATCCGCCGAAGCAGGAGGTCGACCTCGAGTCGCTCGCCGATATGGCGCTGGCGCTGGTGGAAGGCGGCCTTGTCATGGGCCGTCTGCTCACCGACCCCACCATCCTGCCGCGGCACGTCCTGCTTTACCGCGACCTGGTGCGGTTCATTTTTTCTCCTGACACGGCGCGTTGACGTCGCAGCGATGCGCGGCACGCGTGTCCCGGATGCGGTGCAGCGTGTAACGGTGCACCGCTGATCCGGGACCACCACGGATTGGAACGGTCCCGGGTCTGCGTCGCAGCATTGACATGCTGCGCCGCGCCCGGGATACGCAAGCCCGCCGACGAAACCGAGCCGTGCACGGAGAACTTGCGTTGACACCCCCCGCCACGGGACTACATTAGCCCCGTTCCCAGGGGTGCCTCGCAGGAGGCTGAGATACCGACGGCCTGGCCCATTGCGGGCGCAACAGGCAGCGCGGTGACCCTTCGAACCTGATCCGGGTCATGCCGGCGAAGGGACAGGACACGTCGTTATCCCCTTCCTTCGGCTGCCCATTATTCCGTCCTCATCCTGAGGAGCCGCGTAGCGGCGTCTCGAAGGATGGCGATCGGGCCTCGTGCTTCGGAGACGCGTCGCTCGCGCGAAAAGGCGCGTCCTCAGCATGAGGATGAAAGACTGGAGAGTGCCATGAACAAGCCGATCCCCGCCGCCGAATTCGAGACGCCGAAGGTCACCACCGGCCCGCTGCCCGCCTCGCGGAAAATCTATTCCGTGCCGGAGGCCGCGCCCGACCTGCGCGTGCCGCTGCGCGAGATCGCCGTCTCGGATCCGAACGAGCCGCCGCTGCCGGTCTATGACACCACCGGGCCGTATACCGACCCGGACGCCGTCATCGACGTGGAGCGCGGCCTGCCGCGCACGCGCATCGCATGGGTGAAGGAGCGCGGCGGCGTGGAGGAATACCAAGGCCGCCCGATCCAGCCGGTCGACAACGGCAATGTCACCGGCAAGCATCTGGCGCGGAACTTTCCCAACACGCCGAAGCCCTGGCGGGCAATTCACTCCCGTTCTTCTTCTCACCTCCCCCAGCGGGGAGAGGTCGACCGCGGAGCGGTCGGGTGAGGGGGTTCCCGCCATCGAAGGGGTACCCATCCCCGCTCACGCCCAACCCTCTCCCCCACGGGGAGAGGAGCAGCAGGCCTGAGCAAGCCCCATCCCATCACCCAATACGAATGGGCCAGAGCCGGCGTCATCACCAAGGAGATGATCTACGTCGCCGAGCGCGAGAATCTCGGCCGCAAGAAAATGCTGGAGCGCGCGCAGGCCGCCATCGCCGACGGCGAGAGCTTTGGCGCGTCGCTGCCCGCCTTCGTCACCCCGGAATTCGTGCGCGACGAGATCGCGCGCGGCCGCGCCATCATTCCCGTCCAACATCAACCATGCCGAACTCGAGCCGATGATCATCGGCCGCAATTTTTTGGTGAAGATCAACGCCAATATCGGCAACTCGGCGGTCACCTCCTCGGTCGAGGAGGAAGTCGAGAAGATGGTCTGGGCGATCCGCTGGGGCGCCGACACCGTGATGGACCTCTCCACCGGCCGCAACATCCACAACACGCGCGAATGGATCCTGCGCAATTCGCCGGTGCCGATCGGCACCGTGCCGATCTACCAGGCGCTGGAGAAGGTGGACGGCGATCCGGTCAAGCTCGACTGGGAATGCTACAAGGACACGCTGATCGAGCAATGCGAACAGGGCGTGGATTATTTCACCATCCATGCCGGCGTGCGGCTGGCTTATGTGCCGCTCACCGCCAACCGCGTCACCGGCATTGTCTCGCGCGGCGGCTCGATCATGGCGAAGTGGTGCCTGTCGCGGCACAAGGAGAGCTTCCTCTACGAGCGCTTCGACGAGATCTGCGACCTCATGCGCAAATATGACGTGAGCTTCTCGCTCGGCGACGGGCTTGCGCCCCGGCTCGCAGGCCGACGCCAACGACCGCGCGCAATTTGCCGAGCTGGAGACGCTGGGCGAGCTCACGCAGATCGCCTGGCAGAAAGGCTGCCAGGTGATGATCGAAGGCCCCGGCCATGTGCCGATGCACAAGATCAAGATCAACATGGACAAGCAGCTGAAGGAATGCGGCGAGGCGCCGTTCTACACGCTTGGCCCGCTCACCACCGACATCGCGCCGGGCTACGACCACATCACGAGCGGCATCGGCGCCGCCATGATCGGCTGGTTCGGCTGCGCCATGCTCTGCTACGTCACGCCGAAGGAGCATCTCGGCCTGCCGAACCGCGACGACGTGAAGACCGGCGTGATCACCTACAAGATCGCGGCGCACGCGGCAGACTTGGCCAAGGGCCACCCGGCGGCGCAATTGCGCGACGACGCGCTCTCGCGCGCGCGCTTCGACTTCCGCTGGCAGGACCAGTTCAACCTCGGGCTCGATCCCGACACCGCGAAAAGCTTCCACGACGAGACGCTGCCGAAGGAAGCGCACAAGGTGGCGCATTTCTGCTCGATGTGCGGGCCGAAATTCTGCTCGATGAAGATCACGCAGGACGTGCGGGACTACGCCGCGACGCTGAACGACCCCGCGCTGCTGAACCGCTCCCTCCCCCTCGTGGAGGAGCGAGAGTGTCTCGAAGGATGAGGCCGAGGCGGGGCATGGCGGAGATGAGCGAGAAATTCAACGCGCATGGGCGAGCAGGTCTATGTCGATGCGGAGAAGGTGAAAGAGAGCAACAAGGCTCTTTGAGACGAAACCTCAACGGCGGGCGCGCGCCACCGATCCAGCGGCCGGCGCGCCATCCGCGCAGGGAGCACCCGATGAAAACGCTGATGACCGCGGCGGCGGCCGTGCTGGCGACGGCGACCGTCGCGCTGGCGCAGCCCATACCCGATCTGAAGGGGACGTGGTCCGGCAAGTGGAGAACCGTCATCCTCGGCAGCAATCCCCACCATCCGCCCAGCGGCCCGGCCGATGCGCCACGCGTTCGCGAGATCGTGTTCACATTCGAGATCGAGGGCCAGGATGGCCGCCTCATCTGGGGCAAGTCGTGGTCCAGTCCCGAGCGCAAGGAGCCGTTCGTGGCGAGCATCACCGGCGACGGACGCACGATCATCGGCGCCGACAGCGACGGCTCGCTGACCATGCGCATTGGCATCCGCGGCCGCATGGACGCCTGCTACGTCCACCCCGCCACCGGCCCGTCGCAGTCGATGGTTGCAAGTTGCGGCGCGCTGCAGCGTTCGCGGTGAGTGCGACAGGGCTGCGGCGCACAAGCCCGAAATCGGCCGGGTTTCCTCGTTTGCCGCAGGACGGCGCGCCCGCTAGGATCGAACCGCCCCGGCGCCCCGCGCGGTTGCGAGTTAGTTCATCTTCAGATCAGGGGGCTTCCATGCGCACAGCTTCGCGGGCCGCGGCTGCGGCAATTCTTGCATCGGTTCTTCTTCTCGCGTGCCGGCGTGCAGGCCGCTGAACTGAAAGTGCTGGCGACCGGCGCCCAGACCGGCGCCTTCAAGGAGCTGATCCCGCAGTTCGAGCAGGCGACCGGTCACAAGGTCACGGCGGAATACGCGGCGACGCCGCAGGTGATGAAAAAGATCCAGGAGGGCGCGGCGTTCGATGTCGTCGTGATGATCGACGCGCCAATGAAGGATCCGGCCAACCAGCAACATTTTGCGCCGGGCGCGCGCCCGCCCATTGGCAGCGTCGGTCTCGGCGCCGCCGTGCGCGCCGGCGCGCCCAAGCCCGACATCTCAACGCCGGAGGCGTTCAAGCAAACGCTGATCAAGGCGAAGTCCGTCGCCATCCTGCCGGACAGCATCAACGGCAAGCATTTCCTTGCCGTGTTCGACCGCCTCGGCATCGCCGAGGAGATGCAGGCCAAGATCAAGCCGCAGAACGCGCCGACGGATGTCCCGCAGGCGGTGGCCAAGGGCGAGGCCGAGCTCGCGCTGTTCGTCAGCAATCTTCTGGTTGGCGTGCCGGGCCTCGACTATGCCGGTCCCGTGCCCGCGCAATTCGACCAGAACCTGGTGTTCGTAGCCGCGGTCGGCGCCAAGGCCAAGGAGCCGGAAGCGGCGAAGGCATTCATCCAGCATGTGACCACACCAGCGGCCGGAGCCGTCATGAAGGCGAACGGGATGCAGGCGCCGTAGGTTGGCCCGAGGCGGCGGTGTAACACTCCCTCATCCTGACGAGGCCGCATGCGCATCGGCGCAAGCGGGCGTCTCGAAGGATGGCGGCGGATGCTCTCTCCGTCGTCATGCCTGGCTGGGCTTTGGGGCATGACCGCGCGCTTGGCCTTTTCCGCCACGGGCGCTGTTATCCCACGCTATCAACAGGTTTTTCCGAACACAAACAAGCTCTTGCACTTATCCTGGGATATCCCGTGCACGCCGGCTGTTTTCCCAGAGGAGTTCTGTATCCTGTTGCTGCCTGCTCATCCGGGGGCGCCATCATGAGGCGTCTTGATTGGCGGAGCGGGTGCGGCGCCTGCGGATGGTTTCGCAAGCCATCTCCGGGAGCCTCGGGGTTGCTGCCCGGCCCTACTACGAGGGCCCGCCGCGTGGCAGACGCTCCCGGACGAACGCAGGCGGAAGCCTGCGGGATCAGGCCGAAAGGCCGGTCCGGGTGTCGGACGGAGCAGTCCCGACGGCAAAAACCGCCGCGGTGGAGCGCCGAGAGGCGAGCGTGTCTCGCACGACACGCGCCGCGCCTCGCAAGCGTGGAATTGTTGACGCGCCTTTCGGCGCTCCGCTCCCTCGGATATTTTTCGGGGCAACTCCCGGGCCCCCTCGGGAAGAAAGACAGGCGCACCCGCCGCCTGACAAAACACGGGCCGATGACGCTTGGCTGTTTGACATTGTGAGCGCGCAAGCAACCTCCACCTCATCCTGAGGAGCGCGAAGCCGCGTCTCGAAGGATGGGCAGCGGGCTCGGGCCTGCATGGTTCGAGACGCATCGCTATGCGATGCTCCTCACCATGAGGAAGAGAGGTTAGATTACGGTATCGCTCGTCACCCCGGACGCCGGCCATCGCGACGAGAAGGCACTCGTCCCTACCGCTGCCCCACAAGGCGGGCAGACGAGAGAAGAAACACTTGGCTGTTTGACAATCGAATCCGCAAAGCCTCCGCGCGAGGCGCGTGCAGCTAAAACGGCGGGCCGAACAGGGCGGTCTGTCCGAGCGCGGCGTCCAGCTCGCGGATCGCCATCTCCGCGGCCGGCGGCGGCGGGCTCGGGCTCATGCTGGTGTCCCGGTATGTCCGCAGCGCCTGCTCATCACCGGCGTAGACGCATTTGCAGAAATCGGGATCGGCCAAGACGTAGTAACGCCGGCCCTGCTCGGTGCGCGACAGCATCACGCGCGCCGGCGCGCGCCGGAGCAGATCGATCTCCTGCGCCGTCGCCGCGGGGCGGACCTTGAAGCCCGCGGAGCGCAGCCGCATGTCGATCTCCTGCTGCAGCTGCGCCGCCGCCGGCGCGCCGCAGACGAGCGCCGCGGCGATGATGCCAAGGGCTAGGGTCAGGCGCATGACGCGTCCTTCCAGATGGCACCCGCGCCCTACGCGCTTACCGCATCGAGATCGCCATTCCGCTCACGTCGACATTGACCATCAGTCCGGCCTGCCGGCCCTGCAACTGCAAGAGCGCGCCCTTCTCGTTGCGCAGCGTGATCGCCCGAGCTCCGCCGCCGACCGCAGCGCCCGCGCCGACCGCGCCGTAGACGCCGGCGACGTCCGACGGCCTGCGGATGTTGCTGACCCGGCCGGAAAGATCGGTCGCCGAAGCGCCGAACACCAGGCCCCCGCTCACGCCGCCAATCGACAGCGGGTATTGCTTTCCCTTGAACACCAGCGTGCCGCTGCCGCCGGAAGCGCCGAGGAACCAGCCGGCCTTGACGACCGAAAGCCGAACGCTGCCGGTATCGGCATAAGCCGCGGACGACAGACTGGCGCCCGCGAGGGCAATCAGAGCGACGAAAGCTGTACGAAATCCGGATGAACGCATGATGTTATCTCCTATAGCCCTTCGCGCGTCGGGCTGGCCGCGTTAATTGTCAGGCAATTGTTGGAGTCATCGCTTGGGTGTTTAACAACAATGCTGCAACGCCGCGAAAGTTCCATGCGTCCGGCGCCTTCAAGCAAAACGTTCGCGCGAACGGGCGCGGGCCTTCTCGGCTTCCACCTCGCGGTCGCGCGGCGGCGCGCTGGTCGCCAGCGACTGCAGCAGCCGGCGCGCGGCGGCCGATACTTCCTCGACCGCGCGGTCGAACGCCTCGGCATTGGCTTGCGAGGGCTTGTTGAAGCCGGACAGCTTGCGCACGAATTGCAGCGCGGAGGCGCGGATCTCGTCTTCCGTCGCCGGCGGCGCGAAATTGAACAGCGTGCGGATATTGCGGCACATCGCGGGCTTCCTCCTGCGGCGTGGTTTTCGGGAATATAGGGCAGGCGCGCGCGCTTTGCAGCGGGTTATGTCTGCCGCTCACCCCCGCTAAAGCGGGGGTCCAGAGCTGCAAGCACTGAAACCAGCAACCTGGATTTCCCGCATGCGCGGGAATGAGCGGTGTTTCAGTCCGGCGCTGCCGCTATTCGGCATCCTTTACGCAGCGAAAGCCGATATTGTGATGGCCGGCCCGCGCGCCGCGCGAGACGCTCGCCCCGCGCCAGCTGGCGCGCAAGGTGTCGGGCCCGGTATCGGCCGCGCCGCCGCGCACCACGCGATCGGCGAACGCATCGCCTTCCTCGCGCCCGTCGTCGGCGCGATAGGGATAAGGCCGCATGATGCTGGCGGTCCATTCATGCACATTGCCGGCGAGATCGAGCACGCCTTCGGGCGTCGCGCCTTGCGGGAAGGAGCCGACCGGCACGGTCTTGGTCCAGCCGATGCCGTAGCGCGCGCGGCTGGCGTCCGGCGGCGCCTCGCCCCAGGGATAGGTGCGCCCCTGCGCGCCGCGCGCGGCGAATTCGCGCTCGGCCTCGCTCGGCAGCCGCTTGCCGAGCGCCGCGCAATAGTCGCGCGCGCCATACCAGCTCATCTCGTTGGCCGGATGATTGTCGAAGCCGGGATCGGCGCGCCAACGGCCCTGCACTTTGTGGATGCGCGCGTCGCGAGTCGTCGAAGTCGAACAGATGCTGGCCGCGCGCATTGGCGGTGGCGCCGAGCTTGTTCAGGAAGGCGGCGAACTCCGCATTGGTCACCGGCGCGGCGGTCGATCGAAAAGGCTCTCAGCGTCACGCTGTGCGGCGGCCGCTCGTCCGTCAGCCCGCGCGTCGCTGCCCATCGTGAAGGTGCCGCCGGCCAGCCGCACCATGTCATCGGAGGCAGCCGCGGCGCCGAGGCTGAAGCTGAAAAGGCAGGCAAGAATGGCGATACGGATCACCGCAATACTTTCCCGTTTCAACAGTTGGCGATTACACTATCGTGTTTTCGAATTACCGGCGAGCGAGACAATCGCGGAAGCTTTGTGCGGAGGAGACGATGAGCGCAATGCGGAGTTTGCTGGTTGCGATTGCCGCCGTCTGTGTCGCCTGCGGGATGCCCCCGCCCGGGCAGGCGCAATCCTATCCCAGCCAGCCGGTCAAGCTGATCCTGCCCTACACGGCCGGTTCGCCCAATGACGTGCTCGCCCGGCTGATCGCGCCGCAGCTATCGGCGCGTCTCGGACAGCCCGTCATCATCGACAATCGGCCGGGCGGCGGCACGACCGTCGGCGTCAACGCCGTGATCGGCGCCGAGCCGGACGGCCACACGCTGTTGTTCTCCAACAGCCCCACCCATCTGATCGCTCCGGTCGTCAGCACGACGCCGACCTACGATCCGCTGAAGGATTTCGTGCCGATCGCAACGGTGGGAGCGGCGTCGAACGTCATCGTGATCGGAAACGACGTGCCGGCAAAAACGGTGCAGGAATTTGTCGCTCACGCCAAAGCCAATCCCGGCAAGCTCAACTTCGGCTTCGGCCAGGGGACCTTGCCGCAGCTGGTGGGCGAGATGTTCAAGTCGGCGGCCGGGATCGATATCACCAACGTGCCTTACAAGGGCGGCGCGCAGGCGGTGCCCGACCTGTTGGGCGGGCGCATTCAGATGAATATCGGTAACGCCTCGACGCTGCTGCCGCTGCACCGCGCAGGCCAGCTGCGGATCATCGGCTATACCGGGACAACGCGCGCTCCCGACATGCCCGAGATTCCGACCATGGCCGAAAGCGGTTATCCGAGCGTGGTCATCGACGACCTATTACGGCATTTTCGGCCGCGCCGATCTGCCAGCCGCCATCGTCAGCAGGCTCAACGCTGAAGTCAGCGAAATCCTCAAGGCGCCGGAGCTGGCCCAAAACATCGCGAAGATCGGCTTTGAGCCGAAGGCGCTCTCGCCGGCGGAGCTGAAGGCGCTGCTCGCAGACGAAGCGAAGAAATGGACGGCGATCGTGAAGGCAACCGGATTCCAGATGTAGATCCGTGCTCCGCGCGCATGTATCCGCCGCCGAGCAGGCATGAAACGGGCCAAGCGGCGGGGCTTTAATGCATGCCGCTATTGCCTGCCTTCGCTTTGCCGAAATGTTACACTAGCCACGCTGCAACCACAGCCGGTCAGAGAGGATTCCCATGTCTGATGTCACGTATGAAATCGTCGAGCATGATGGCGGCTGGGCCTACAAGGTCGGTGATGTTTTCTCCGAAACCTTCCCCACGCATGCCGCGGCGCTGAAGGCGGCACAGATCGCAGCCGAAGAGCAGAGAACACCCGGCGAGACGGAAGAGATCGAATTCGAGGACGCCAAAGGCGAGTGGCACACGGAAACCGCGCGCGGCAATGATCGTCCCTCTACGACTGTCAAGGACAAGGACTGAGCAGCCTCACTCCTCACATCGCCCGCGCCAGCACGGCGAGCGCGACCTTCATGCCCTCCCCGTTGGTGGCGATGGCAAACCCCACATGCGTGACGGAAGTATCGAGCACCGCCTGCCGGTAGCTCGGATCGTCCAGCCACTGCTGCGCGAAGAAGCGCAGGTCGGCGGCGGTGGGGATGGTGCCGCATGCGCCGCAATCAGCCGAGAACACCGTGATCAAGCGCCAGCGCGTGCGTTCGGCGGGCGGCAAGACGTCAAGCAGATCTTCGCGGCTGGCGAGATCGAACTGCTCCAGCCCATGGTCCGGCAGGATGGTCTGCGCCGCATCGGTAAGAGCGGGACTGAATCCCAGTGGCGTGCTGCCCGATTGCTCGCGCGCTTGGTTGAACCGATGCAACACCTGCCGTGCCTGCTCCTCAGCCGAGAGCGGCGCTTGCGCTTCATCCGGCTGCAAACTGCGCGGCCGGCCCGGGCCGGCGAAGGTCTGCACCGCATAAAGCTGCCGTTCCGCATCCACCACCATCCCAAACCCGAAATGGGTAATGCCTTCGCGCAAGATGTTCCTGCGATGGCCCGGACTTTCCAGCCAACTCGCGTGCAGCCGCCGCAGCGCGCCGACGCGCGCGGGCGGCCGGCAGCCGGAGCACTGTGCGATGTTCTCGGCGATCAGCCGCCACCTGCTGCCGCCGGCCGTCACATAGCGGTCGGCCGCAGTAAGTCCCTCCGGCGAGGCGTGGCCGTAGTAGCGACGGGTAAACATGTCGTCCGCATGCGCCTGCGCAGCTGTGTTCAGCTTGTCTTCCAGCGCAAGCGGCGGCAGGCCATGCTCTTCGCGCGATTGGTTCACCAGATCGAGTGCACGCGCCTGGATGACGGCGACGTCGTCGGCGTTCTGGGCCAGACAGGGGAGACTTGCCGCCAGAAGCAAAGCGGCGGCTGAAAAAGCCAGGCGGCGAATCGTAGCCAGCATCCTGCGAGCATAGCGTATGATCCGGCGAACTGGGAGCCGGTTCGCCGATTTCCCCTCCCTTACCCTCCCCCGCTTGCGGGGGAGGGTAAGGTGGGGGCTTTAGCGCGCGAACCGCGGATAAGTTTGCGCAATCTGCGCAAGCTTGATTGCTTTTCGTAAACCAGTACCCATTTTTGCTGATCGCGCGCTTGCGTCGAAGACGCGGTAGATCAACTCAAGCCCACAGCGCTTGACGCCTGAACCACCAGCTGTGACAGAAAGCGAAATGATTCGCCGGGCCAGAAAAGTAAGTTGCCATGAACAAGAACCCTTTATTCGCCGCGGGCGCGGCCTTCGTGTTGTCGGCCTGCACGGCATCGGGCGCCTCCTACACCGTCAGCACCGTCAGCACCAGCGCGGCGCGGGAACTCACCGCCGATGAGAAGAGAGTGATTGCGGATTCCGTGCTCGAGCACATACGCGAGCCGGAAAAGGCGAAGTATCTCTGGGCGCCGCTTCCGGCCAACACTGCCGTCAACGGCCAGGCGCATTATTGCGCGGCGGTGAGCGCGAAAAGCCCGCACCCGCCCTATAACGGGCTGCAGCCTTACCTCGTGCGGGTGCAAATTTCCAACGGCCAAATCGTGTCGTCGGTAGTCGGCGCCATTGCCGGCGGCAAAGATATGCGGATCGTGCGCAACCTCTGCGCCAAACACGGACTTAATCCCGACGATGCGGCGTGACGGATCGCCCTTTCGACTGAACCACCAGCAAGGCCGTCAGCTACCGCAATACCGTGCCCTCACAGGCGCAGGAAAATCTTGCGGCGGTACAGGAAGCGGGCGGCAGCCAGAGCGATCAACAGCGCGACGAGGGTGACCAAGAAACGTCCGGCGCCGGGCGAGACCAGCCGATCGGCCAGCCGCTCCACGTCGCCGCCTACCAGGCGCTGTGCAATGAGATGGAATCCGAACATGACGTTGAACACATAGAGCAGGATCGCGCTGGCGCCGACCCACATGAAAGCGCTCGCCCAGGCCTTGTAGCCGCGCACGTCGATGATCTCATGCAAGGCGCCAAGCATGATCGCGGCAAAGCCGCCGGCGACGAGCACGAAGGACGAGGTCCAAAGATATTTATTGATGGGGAATTGCACGCTCCAGAGCAGGCCGGCAGCGAGCAGCGCAAGCCCGGCATAGGTTAGCCAGAGCGACTTTTGCCGCGCTTCGAGCTGTGGATTTTTCAGCAGCAGCCCGGCGAAGACCCCGAGCAGGCAGGTGCCGATCGCCGGCAGCGTCGTGAGAATGCCTTCGGGATCCCAGCTGCCTTCCCATTTACGGCCGGGCAGGTAATGCGCGTCGATCCAGTTGGCGAGATTGGCGCCTGGAGCGAAGGAGCCGGCGCCGATGCCGGGTACCGGCACAAAGGTCATCAGCGCCCAGTAGCCGATCAGCAGCGCGGCAAAACTCGCGACCATGCCGCGCAGCGATACGTTCAGGAACAGGAGCGAAGCGACCAGGTAGCAAAGCGCAATACGCTGCAGCACACCGCCGAGCCGCATCTCGCTCCAACCGTTTGCCACGCCGCCATAGCAGATCACGCCGAGCACGAAGAGCACCACGGAACGCCGCAGCACCCGCTTATGCGCGGCCCATCTGCCCTCCTGCTCCAGCAGTTTCGGCAGCGAGAACACGATCGCGACGCCCGTCACGAAAATGAAAAGTGGAAACACCAGATCGTAGAAATAGGCGCCATGCCACTCGGCATGGGTGAATTGGGTACCGATGATCGCGCCGAGCGCGGCCAGAAACCAGCCGGCATTGGCCAGCATTTGCTCAATCGCCTTGGCGAGAACTGTCGGTACCGAGAATGGCGAACATGCTGAAGCCGCGCAGCGCGTCGACCGAGGCGACCCGCTGGGCGGGCGTGGGGAGCACTTCGATCGCGGCGATCTGGCGCTTGGCCGGACCGCGCAGGCCTGCGTCCTCTTTCGGCTGACGCGCTCGGGAATGCGTCGTCGGTATGGCGTCGATCTCGCGGCTGGACGGAATTTTCGGGTCGATCCGTCTGCGCATCGCCTGCCTCGTGGATACAAGATGCAAAAGTCGGCTTTCGGGATTTGCCTGCTCCGCACTGTCTTTAGCTGGACAACTTGGCGCATAGGTCATGGTTCCAGACGCATCGGCCCGGCAGGCGGATTCTGTGCGACGAAAGCCCTCCAGCGGGGCTGAAGGGCTTTGGCCGATTAGACTGAAAATGAGTCGCGGAACCGGTTTTGCTCGCTGGGGTGCCTGCGTGCGCTATTTCGGCTTGGCTACCGCAAGCTGTTGGCCGGACGGTATGGTTTTCTGCGGCGCAACTGCGATTTCCGGACGGGGCGCGTCGCAACGGCCGGTGCCCTCTTCCACGCGGAAATAATTTCGGCCGACATAGGTGTCATTGTAATGATGCCAGGCGCTGGAATGATCGAGCGCACGGATGCCGGCCGCGGTCACCGCGAAGACCGCGCTCTCCATGTCGCGCTGTTTCGCGTCGAGGTTCTCGGGCAGGCCGCCGCTGGCATAATCGACGAAGTACTGCCGGCGCGCGCAAGCCAAATTCTTGGTGGCGTCGAGAGCGGCTTTTGCCGTCATCTGATGATCGGAATGGTCGCCCGGATTGATCACCGGGTCGGTCTCGCCGACGTTGATCTGAACGGTGGACGCGCCCGCTCTCTCATAGTCGATCAGTGCGCGCAAGGTTGAAGTCAGATCGTCCCAGCCGCGATAGACCGTCGAGCCGTCGATGGCGCGCAGTTGGTCGGATTGGCCGTCGGCCAATCGCCGTAAGGATTGGTTGCCGGTCGTCGGATATCCCGCGCCAGTGCCGTTCCCGTCCGGCACCCGCAGGAAATAGGAGACCGTGTTGCGATAACTCACGCGATAGATGGAATGCCCGTTGAGGGTCGTGCGTTCGGCGACCTTCTCGACCGGCATCTCGTTGGCGTCCGCCATGAAGCGGATGGCCGCCTCGGCTCCGTTTTCCCGCGCCAGATAGAAAGGATGCTTCCGGCCGCGTAATCCCATGCCAACGCCGGCATCGCCGGCAGTGAGATGCACAAAGACGGTCTTGGTCCTGGCGCCCCTGACATCGAGGAAGGCCGACGGATTCATGAAGAGCTGCCAGTCGTCCTGATGCGCGGCGAAGTAAAACGACGCCTTGTCATAGGGCCGGACATCATCGGCCTGCGCCGTCAGCGGCAGCAGCAGCCCGGCAGCAAGGCACAGTCTTCCGAAGTGAGACATCGACACTCCCCGTTACCGCTTTTCTTGCCGGCACAAAATCCGGAAACAGCGTCAATTCTATGTCGAAGGCCCCCGAAATGGCAATCTAACACCGGTTTTGGATGTATTTACTGTGAATTTCCGGGTTTACAGGCTGCCGGTCGCCCGCCAGCCAAGCCTCCAATGACTGAAAGGATGATCAAGCGCCTTTTCGATCCCCGGCTGAAGCGTTCATGTAGGCTGGCGCCATCATCGGGTCCGCTGTAGCCCCGGATTACGGTTACGCCTCGGCGCCGGGGCCGGTCTACTACGGCGGTCCTATGCCTATAGCCGTTGTCACCTGGTGCGCCAAAAGGTCTGGACCAACCACGGCCCGCGCTGGCGCCGTGTCCGAGTTTTGCGATTAAGCCTGCAAACTGACCGGAAAAAGATAAGACAAGGCGTCCCGCTATTGCGGAGACGCCTTTTATTCATTCATCTCGTGTTCAGGCCGAATTTACGACATATTAGCAGCCTCAGTGTTCGTTGCTCGATACTGAAGCTACGTTGATTCACTGTGCGCGCGGTCTTGCGACTTGCTGGCCGCTTTGGAGGGAGAATCACTAGATGAAGAAAGCTTTCGTTGGACTGCTGGCGGCCGGCACCATCGCCGCTGGTGTTATGAGCGCATCGGTTCCGGCTCAAGCAAACCACCGCCATGGACATCACCATGGACATGGACATGGAAATGTCGGCGGGGCGGTTGCGGCTGGCGTCATTGGCGGGCTTGCCGCCGGCGCAATCATCGGGGCCGCTGCAGCCCCGGTCTACGCCTACCCGGCCTATCGTCCGGCTCCCGGCTACGTCGTTTACACGGGCTATTCCGCCGGTTATCCCGTCGCCTGCCCGGGCGGGTATTGGGCGCGCAAGCCGGTCGCGTTCGACCGCGCCGGCCGTCCGGTCGCCTGGTCGAAACCTCGCTTCATTTGCCCGTAAGCGCGGCTTGATTGGATCTCCACGGCCGGCTCGCCAGAGCCGGCCGTTTGTTTTGCGCCTCACGGTTTGGATTTCGCCATGTGGTCGAGCACGGCCCGCGTCGGCCAGCAATCGAGCTTCAGCCCGTTGGCTTTCTGGTAAGCGCCCAACGCCGAGCGCGTCAGCATCCCGGCCTTGCCGTCGATCTTGTCCTGATAGAGACCCAGCCGGGTCAGGGTCTGCTGCATTCGCTCCACGTCGGTCGTGTGCAATTGCGAGGCCTTGCTCCAGGGCGTGACGAAGGGGCCGCCGCCGGCGATGCGGTCGGCGAGGTTGCCGACAAACAAAACATAGAGGTCGGAAAAATTGTAATCCTTGATCACATAATAGTTCTTCAAGGTCAGAAACGCCGGACCATAGGTGCCTTCCGGCAGCAGCACGGAAGCAGGCTCCGTCAGCTCCGCAG
This sequence comes from uncultured Alphaproteobacteria bacterium, assembly GCA_963731585.1. Taxonomy (GTDB): domain Bacteria; phylum Pseudomonadota; class Alphaproteobacteria; order Rhizobiales; family Xanthobacteraceae; genus CANKHA01. The sequence continues at coordinate 207,121 of CAVSWC010000013.1, read as the reverse complement.
CCGACGGCTTGGGTCCGCCGAGCGGCGCATAGCCGCGCTCAAGCCAGGCGCCGACCGACATGGTGTGACTCGGCTGCGCGGTCGTGCAGTCGAGATTTTTCGGTGCGCGTACTTCGTAGGCCCAACGCCGATCCCGCTGCCAGCCTTTGCTGGCGAGTTGCTTCGCCGCCGAGGCGAGCGCATCCGGCACGGAATTCCAGATGTCGCGCCGCCCGTCGCCGTCAAAATCCACGGCGTGCCGGTAGAATTCCGACGGCAGGAATTGCGTAAGCCCCATCGCCCCGGCCCAGGACGAGCGCAACTGCGCGCGCGTGGCATGGCCTTCCTGCAGCATCTTCAGCAAAAATAGGAACTCATCGCGAAACTGATCCTTGCGCCGGCCGAGATAGGCCTGCGTTGCCAGCACCCGGATCGCGTCTCGCCCCTCATTCGAGCGCCCGAAAGCCGTCTCGCGGCCCCAGATAGCCAGCACCACCGGGGCTGGCACGCCGAAGTCGTTTTCTATGCGCGCCAGCGTGGCGCGGTGCTCGGCGGCAAGCGCGCGGCCTTGCGCCGCCAGACGCGAGAGCGAGGTTTCGCGCAGGTAATCCGCCGGCGTCTGCACGAATTCCGGCTGCTGGTCGACGCGCTTCGGCTGGCCCGGAACCGCAAGGTCCGGCAGCGACAGGTCCGGCTCGAGATCGCGCGTGGCCGCGTCGAAAGTGGCGCGCGAGATGCCGAGCTGCTCTGCTTGCGGCCGCAGCGCCTGCAGCCACTGCTGGAATGCGGCATCGGCGGCGCGTGCCGGCAGCGGCACCGCCGCGGCGATCAGCCAAGCCAACGTCAGCGCGGTGAGCCGGAACTTCATGCGTGGCCGGCGGCCTTGTGGGGCCCGACCGGAATCGGCTGGCCCATACGGTCGACGGTGGCGATGCCGATGGCGGAGAGGATGAATACGCAATGGATGATGGTCTGCCACATCACTCCGGTTTCGGTGTAGCTGGTGCGGTCGGAGCCCAGGCTGCCCGCCTCGATAAAAGTCCGCAGCAGGTGGATCGACGAGATGCCGATGATCGCCATGGCGAGCTTGATCTTCAGCACGCTGGCATTCACGTGGCTCAGCCATTCCGGCTGGTCCGGATGATTTTGCAGTTCCAGCCGCGAAACAAAGGTCTCGTAGCCGCCCACGATCACCATGATCAGCAGGTTGGAAATCATCACCACGTCGATCAGGCCGAGCACCACCAGCATGATCTGCTGCTCGCTGAAGTCGAAGGAGTGCAGGATGAGATGCCAGAGCTCTTTGAGGAAGAGGATGACATAGACGCCTTGTGCGACGATCAGGCCGAGATAGAGCGGGAGCTGCAGCCAGCGCGAGCCGAAAATCAGCTGCGGCAGCGGGCGCAGGTGGCCCTGCGGCGGGATTGGAATGTCAGGCGTCAACGACATGGCGTGACCTCTTTTGAACGCAAAGCGCGCTGGTGTTATTCATATGCGATTCGGATCGGCTGATGTGACAGGCCCTGGCTGCCCTAGCGGCTGAATTTCTTGTACTTGATCCGGTGCGGGATCACCGAATCGATGCCCAGCCGCCGCTTCTTGTCCGCCTCATAATCCTGGAAGTTACCCTCGAACCATTCCACATGGCTGTCGCCCTCGAAGGCCAGCATGTGGGTGGCGATGCGGTCGAGGAACCAGCGATCGTGGCTGATAATCACCGCGCAGCCGGCGAAATCCTCCAGCGCCTCTTCCAGCGCACGCAAGGTGTCCACGTCGAGGTCGTTGGTCGGCTCGTCGAGCAACAACACATTGGCGCCGGATTTCAGCATCTTGGCGAGATGCACGCGGTTGCGCTCGCCGCCGGACAGCTGGCCGACTTTCTTTTGCTGGTCGGCCCCCTTGAAGTTGAAGTTGGAGCAATAAGCGCGCGAGTTCATCTCACGCTTGCCGAGATGAATCACATCGGCGCCGCCGGAGATTTCCTCCCAGACATTCTTCTTTGGGTCGAGCGTGTCGCGCGACTGGTCGACATAGCCGAGCTGGACCGACTCGCCGATCTTGATCGTGCCTTTGTCCGCCTTCTCCTGCCCGGTGATCATGCGGAACAGCGTGGTCTTGCCGGCGCCGTTCGGGCCGATGACGCCGACGATGCCGCCGGGCGGCAGCTTGAAGGTGAGATCCTCGATCAGGACATTGTCGCCATACGCCTTGGTCAGGCCGTCGAAGTCGACGACGTTCTGGCCGAGCCGCTCAGCGACCGGGATGATGATCTGCGCGGTCTGCGTCTGCTTCTCGCCCGCCTTCTTCACCAGATCCTCATAGCGCTGATAGCGCGCCTTGGATTTTGCCTGCCGCGCCTTGGGCGAGGCCGCGATCCATTCCTGTTCGCGCTCGAGCGTGCGCTGCCGGGCCTCTTCCTCGCGGCCTTCCTGCAGCAGCCGCTTCTGCTTCTGCGTCAGCCAGGCGGTGTAATTACCCTCGTAGGGAATGCCATGGGCGCGGTCGAGCTCGAGAATCCAGCCGGTGACATTGTCGAGGAAATAGCGGTCGTGGGTGACGATCAAGATCGCGCCGGGATAATTGCGCAGATGCTCTTCCAGCCAGTTCACCGACTCCGCGTCGAGATGGTTGGTAGGCTCGTCGAGCAGCAGCAGGTCCGGGCGCGACAGCAGCAGCCGGCACAGCGCGACGCGGCGGCGCTCGCCGCCGGAAAGCTTGGTGACCTCCGCCTCGTCCGGCGGGCAGCGCAAGGCGTCCATCGCCAGATCGACCTGGGAGTCGAGATCCCAGAGGTTCTGGCTATCGATGATGTCCTGCAGCTTCGCCATCTCGTCGGCGGTTTCATCGGAATAATTCGACGCGATCTCGTTGTAACGATCGAGCAGCGCCTTCTTCCCGGCAACGCCTTCCATGACATTTTCGCGCGCGGTCTTGTTTGGGTCGAGCTGCGGCTCCTGTTGCAGATAGCCGACGGTGGCGCCTTCCACGACCCAGGCTTCGCCGGAATAATCCTGGTCGATCCCCGCCATGATGCGAAGCAGCGTGGATTTGCCCGAGCCGTTGACGCCGAGCACGCCGATCTTGGCGTCCGGGTAGAATTGCAGGTGGATATCCTCCAGCACCTTGCGGCTTGGCGGATAGGTCTTGCTGAGACCCTGCATATGATAGATGAACTGACGGGCCATCGGCGCCCTGCCCTCGTGTCGCGCCGCGGCGCATTGTGGGGAAAGTTGTCGCTGATTTAGCGATCCACCCGCCAAAGAGCAAGACGGGCCGGCCTCAGGAATAGACGGCGCTCACTTGCACATGACCCTGACTGCGGATCACCTGCACGGAAACCTCTTCGCCATGGCGGCGCAGGCGCAGGTCAACGCTGGACTGGCCGAGCCGCAGATTGCGCAGGACCGCCTCATCGAGGAAGGCCGGCAAATGCGGATTGTGCAGCCGGATCTCATTGGCGGCCGGCTCGAATTCAAGACCGAGCGAAGCCTCCAGCAGAGCGAAAGGCGTGGCGCTGGCCCAGGCCTGCGGTGCGCAGGCGACCGGGTATAGCGTCGGTCCCTGGCTCGGGGCGCGGCGGAAGCCGCAGAACAATTCCGGCAGCCGTGACAATTCCATGTAGCTCGCGGCACTGAACATGCCCGTGAACACGCGATCGACCAAGCTCTTGAATCCATAGCGGGCGAAGCCGAGCGCGATCAGCGCATTGTCGTGCGGCCAGACCGATCCGTTGTGATAGGACATCGGATTGTAGCGCGCTTCCTCTTTCCCTACGGTACGGATGCCCCAGCCGGTGAAGAATTGCGGACGCATCAAGCCTTCCGCCACCAGCTTGGCGCGCTCCGGCCTGATCATGCCGCAAAACAACAGATGACCGGCGTTGGAGGTTTTCACCTGACAGCGTTTTTTCTTGCCATCGAGCGCCAGCGCATAGGTGCCGAGTTCTGGGCACCAGAATTTTTCTTCAAAACGTTCGGCGAGTTCTGCCGCCGATTTCTCTAGCGTTTCGGCCAGCACGCTGTTTCCCAGCCAGCGCGCGCAGTGCGCTGCGGCGAGCTTGGCTGCGTAGACGTAACCCTGCACTTCCGCCAGTGCGATCGGCCCTTCCGCCAAACGGCCATCGGCGTGAAAGATCGCATCCTGGGAATCCTTCCAGCCCTGGTTGACGAGCCCCTCCCCGGTCATGCGGTGGTATTCGACGAAGCCGTCGTCATCGGGATCGCCCCAGCCGTCGATCCAATTTAGCGCGGCTTCGATATGCGGCCACAGCGTGCGCAAGGTTTCCATGTCGCCGGTGCGCTGCACATAGAGACCAGCGAGCCAGACAAACAGCGGCGTGGAATCGACGCTGCCATAATACAGCCCGAACGGCACCTCGCGCAGCGCGGCCATTTCGCCGTAGCGCATCTCGTGAAGGATTTTCCCGGGTTGCGCGTCGGCGAGCGGATCCTCGGCCTTTGCCTGATGCGCCGCGAGCCGCGCCAGCACGCCCTTGGCAATGCCCGGATCGCACCACAGCGTCTGCATCGCGGTGATGATCCCGTCACGGCCGAAAGTGGTCGAGTACCAGGGAATGCCGGCATAGGGATACGAGCCCTGCGGCGTCCGCGTCATCAGCATGGACAGGTCCGCCGCTGAGCGGCAAATCACTTGGTTGAACACGGCGTTGGAGCTCTCGACCGCCGCCATGTCTCCGGTTGAATGACGGATTGCCCGGAAGGCGGCCTGCATGCCGCGCAGGAAGGGCGGCGGGCGCACGCCGGGCTCCGCGTTGCTCTCGGCCGCGACGAACAGGACGCAGCGCTGGCCCGGCTGCAGCCTGAGCTTGTAGGAGCCGGCTGTTGCGCCGAGTTGCGTCGGGGCGGGATCGAAAAACAGTACCGTCTGCCGAAGCCGGCGGTCCAGCCCTTCATAGCTGAGCAAGACCTCTGCGCTCGCTCGCCTTCGCCGGGCGCAAGAGTCCGCGACGTTCACGGCGCATGCCGCGCACCTCGAACAGATCGGCGAAATCGCTGGCAAAGGCGAACGTCAGATGCAAATTGATACGCCGTTCGGAGTGGTTCTGAATGCCGAAGCGCTGATAAGCCGTCTTTTGCCAGAGGAAGATCGTGCGCACGATGTGCACCGTGTCTTTCGGCAGCACCAGTTTCTGATTGAGATAGAAATCCGGATTGGTCAGGTCGACGGTGAGGACAGAATTGTTGTCACGAACATTGGAGCCGAGCAGCAAGGGCTGCATTCCATTGATCAACAGCTCCAGCCGCGACAAGTAGCGCGTATCGGCGTGGAAAAGACCATCCGGCCCGTCCGGCGTCGCGCCGATGTCGCCGTGCTTGTCGAGCACCGCGAAGGTGTCCGCATGCTTAAGCGTACAGCGCGGCCGCGTCGAAGGCCCGGTCGCCGGTATGTAAAACGGTGTCTCGGTTACCGCCTCAGCGGCGGCGGGCAGAGGCGAAACGTCACGAGTCAATGTGCAGCCTTGGAGCATCCGTGGTGATGTCACCCGCAAGCTGAACATCGTCGTGTTCTTGACGCTGTTCCTGCGAGCGCTTAAGCAGCGAACGATAGACGCCAAGATAATCTTTGGCCATACGGGTGGCGGTAAATCTTTCCTCAAACCGCCGCCGCACCGCCCGCCGGTCGAGCGCAATGACACGCGGCAATGCGCCCACGGCCTCCTCAAGACTGTCCACGATGATGCCGCTCACGCCTTGATCGATCACTTCCGGAACCGAACCGCAGCGGAAGGCCAGCACTGGCGTGCCGCAGGCCATGGCCTCTATCATCGACAGGCCGAAAGGTTCGGGCCAATCGATCGGGAAACAACAGAGCCTTCGCCTCGCCTAGAAATTCGTTTTTCTGCTGCTCGTTGATCTCGCCGACGAATTCCACACCCGGCCCATCGAGCAGCGGCGCGATAACCTCGCGAAAATAGTCTTCGTCGACGCGATCCACCTTGGCCGCGATCTTCAGCGGGACGCCGAGCGAGCGGGCGATCTGGATCGCGCGGTCTGGCCGCTTTTCCGGCGCGATGCGTCCAAGAAACGCAACATAGCCGCCGCGCGGACTGAAGATTGGTTTGTGCAAGTCGGCCGGCAGGCCGTGATAAATCGTCTGAACGAAATTGGCGTTCAAGATCGGCCGGCGCTGATCGTTCGAGATCGAAACCAGCGGCATGTCGCCGAACCCGATGTAAAGCGGCTTCAAGTCGGGCAGGTCTTGCCGGCCATGCGTGGTCGTCACGGTGCGGCCCGCCATATGGCGGAAAAGCGGGAAATGGAACTGGTCGATGTGGAAATGCAGGATATCGAATTCGCCGGACTGCTGCCGTACCCGATCCAACATCAGCATGTAATAGGGGATCGTGTCGCGAATATTGACATCGAGCCGCAACGCCTGCGGAACGCATCCGACCAGCTTGGCAGCGGTCATGCTATCGGCGCTTGCAAATAACGTCACATCGTGACCGAGGCGGACGAGTTCCTCGGTCAGGTAAGACACGATCCGCTCGGTGCCGCCATATAGCCTCGGAGGCACGCTTTCCATGAGCGGAGCAATCTGCGCGATCCGCATTGCTGCTTTTCTCCGGGAACCCACCCCTCTTAACGACAACGACATTCGCCCGCAGAGGTTCCGGTCACCTGGATTTGCATTCGGGTATGCGCGGGGAACGAAGCGAGTAGTCAACGCAAGTAAGGATGTGGAAACGCTATTTCAATGCCGCGGTCGCCGTATACCAGTCTTTTAACAGGTGTGCCGGATGATGCGGACAATTGCGGCGCGATTTTAGAAATGAGGGTTGTGCCGCGCAGTGTGGGAGTGTCCCATGGGAGAGACAGCCGCGGCTTTCGCGACCACGGTAACGGCTCGAATCGCCGAGAAAACTCGGCGGCTGACCCATAGCCTCTTCAATTCCTACCGTCCCGAACTTCACTATATGCGCGGTCCGGGCCCGAAGTGGCAAGAAAAACACGGCCAGCAGCCCGCCACGACCGACGTCGACCTTTCCAACCTCTGGAAAGCCGGCGGCTGACCCCGCACCAGATTACCCGCTTTCGGCTTGCCGCCACGGTCCCTTGCCGGGGCCATCTCGGTATGATGAGACAAGCCCCACAGGCATACCGCTCGGGGGGAATCTATGAAGTATCGCGGCGCCATCCTTGACGACTATATCGACGTGGCGCGCCAGGTTGCCGACTGGTCGCAGCTTCCCGAGGTCGAATTCCAGACCTTTACCCAGCCGTCCGGCGACACGCGCAAAGTCATCGCGGCGCTGAACGGCGTCGCGGTACTTTGCCTGATGCGCGAACGCACACTGATTTCTCGCGAGGTGATCGAGGCGCTGCCGGACCTGAAGATCATCACCTCAGGCGGCATGCGCAATGCAGCTATCGATGTCGCCGCCGCCAACGAGCGCGGCATCCTCGTCTGCGGCACGGAATCGATCGGCTATACGCCCGGTGAACTGACCGTAGGGCTGATGCTCGAACTGTCCCGCCGCATCGGTTACGAGGACCGGCAGATGAAGGACGGCGTGCGGTGGCAGACCACCGCCGGCACCGGCATGCTCGGCCGCACGCTCGGCATCATCGGCCTTGGCAAGGTCGGCAGCCGTGTCGCGCGCATTGCACAGGCGATGGAAATGAACGTCATCGCCTGGAGCCAAAATCTCACCGCGGAACGCTGCCAGCAACTGGGCGTGACGTTGACGACGAAAGAGGAGCTGTTGAAGCAATCCGATTTCGTCACCCTGCATGTGCAGCTCTCGCCGCGAACCGAAGGGCTGATCGGCGCGGCCGATCTGGCGCTGATGAAGCCGACGGCTTACCTGATCAACACCTCGCGCGGGCAATGCGTGGACGAAGGCGCGCTGATCGCTGCCTTGCAGAACAAGAAGATCGGCGGCGCCGGTATCGACGTTTTCAACGAGGAGCCCTTGCCGCTGGATCACCCGTTCCGGAAACTGCACAATGTCGTGGCGACGCCACATCTCGGCTATGCGACCTTGGACAATTACAAGGTGTTCTATACCGGCATGGTTGCCAATATCCGAGCCTGGCTTGACGGCAAGCCGATCAATCAAATGAAACCATAGGGAAGGCAGCGGGACGGAACCGGGACCGCCGCCGAGCGGTTGATTCCAGGACTGTTTGGGATTGGGTCCATGGCCGAACCGATTGCCTACCGTTCCCTGACTGCCCTGGCACAGGCGGAAGCGCAGTGCACGCGCTGCCCGCTCTACAAGGACGCGACCCAGGTCGTGCCGGGAGAAGGCTCGCCGCGCGCGCGGGTGATGATGGTAGGCGAGCAGCCGGGCGATAAGGAAGACCTGGAAGGCAGGCCCTTCGTCGGCCCCGCCGGCCGCATGCTCGACCGCGCCATCGCCGAAGCGGGACTCGACCGCCGCAAAATCTTCGTCACCAACGCGGTGAAGCATTTCAAATTCGAGCAGCGCGGCAAGCGGCGGCTGCACAAGAAACCGAATGCCTATGAGATCGATCGCTGCCACTGGTGGCAGGAGCAGGAACTCCGCATCGTCAAGCCGGAGCTGGTGGTGGCGCTGGGCGCCACCGCCCTGCGCAGCCTGACCGGCAGGCCGACGGCGATCGTCAAGCTGCGCGGCCGGGTGGTGCCGCTGGCCGACGGCACGCCGCTGATCGCGACCATCCATCCATCCTACCTGCTGCGGATCCAGGACGACAACGACAAGGCCGCGGAATACGGCCGTTTCGTCAACGACCTGCGGCTTTGCGCAAAGCTGCTGGAGCAGGTCGCATAAGTTTCCGCTTTTCCTTGCCTGGCTCGCCGGGAGAGGGAAAGAAGCGCCACCTCATCTTCGCGATGGAGCTAATGCACGGCGCTCGCAACGACCTGCGCCAACACGCGCTCGCGCCCGCTCGAGGAACGGCACTGCTTCAGCTCTGAGGAAAAGCGATTGAGGGCGCCGTTCTCGAAAGCCGCGAAGATCGTGTCATGTACATAGCTGCGGCGGCAGACCGTGGGAGTATTGGCGAGATCGTCCGCGGCGGACTGCACGGCCTCGAGCATTTGACGGCGGCGCATGCGCTCGTTCTTGGCCGGTGGAATATGCGCCAGCTTTTCCAGCACCGACGTGGACGCCAGCAGGGTGCGGAAGTCTTTCAGTGAAATGCGCACCCCGGCGATCGCGTAGAGAAATTCATTGACTTCACGCCGCTCCACACTGCGCAGCTTGCCGCCATCGTCACGATACTGAAACAACCGCTTGCCCGGCAATTGCAGCAAGATACCGATGGCCTTGGCCAGCTTCCGGCAGCGGATCTTCCGCTGCACCGCCTGGCTGCCTTTTCCTTTGAACGCCAACGCCACCGTATCCCGTTTGATGCTCACATTCGATTTCAACAGCGTCGCGGCACCGCGCGTGCCATGCGCGCGCAGATAAGCCTCGCTGCCGGAGCGGATGGCGCTTTGCGCGACCAAATGTATGATCGCCGCCAGCACGAATTCGCGCGTCGCCTCGTCGGCGGCAAGATGCTTGTTGATGCAGCGGCGGACACGCGGAAGCGCCTCCACCAGCGCGACCAGGCGCTTGGCTTTGCGGCGCTCGCGCACTTCTTCCCATTCCGGGTGATAACGGTATTGCAAGCGGCCGGCGGCGTCGCGGCCCACCGCCTGCAGATGCGCACGCGGGTCCTCGGAATAGAGCACGTCTTCATAGGCAGGCGGCACCGCGAGCGATTTCAGCCGGCGCAATATGGCGCTGTCGCGCAGCGTGCGACCACCCCGCCCGATATAAGAGAATCCCCTGCCGTTGCGGCGGCGGCGGATGTTGAGTTCGTTGGGTGAGACGCGGCGCAGAGGGCCGGGCGTGCGGCTTCTGGCCTGCAGAAGCCTGTTTAACGCCGCGCTTGCATCAGCCATCGCACCTGCCGTTCCCAGTTGAGCAAGACATAAACCGGGAGCAGACGAAGAGGTTCCGAGCGCAGGACCCGGCGAAATGGGAACCCGTTAACCGGTAAGGTCATGCGCAAGTATAAATTGGTGGCGCCGGGTGATCAGCGGCGCGAATTACCGTGGCGGCTGTTGCGCCTGCGCGGTAGCCGGCGGCAACCCCTGCGCCGGAGCCGGCGGCTGGGCCTGCGCGGTGGCAGGCGGCTTGCCTGGCAATACCACCACGCGGTTGCCGACCTTCACCCGGTCGTAGAGGTCCTGGATATCTTCGTTGGTCAGACGCACGCAGCCCGACGATACGAAGGTGCCGATGGTCGATGGCTGGTTGGTGCCGTGGATGCGGTACAGCGTCTTGCCGAGGTAGAGCGCGCGCGCGCCGAGCGGATTGCCCTCACCGCCTGCCATGAAGCGTGGCAGGTAAGGCTGGCGCTCGATCATCTCTTCCGGCGGATGCCAGTCCGGCCATTCTGCCATCCGCGAGATGCGTTCGGTTCCAGCCCAAGTGAAACCGTCGCGGCCAACCCCGATGCCATAACGCATCGCCTGCCCGTTACCGAGCACGAGATAGAGGTAGGTATTGGCGGTATCGATGATGAGCGTGCCGGCCGGTTCTTTGGAGCGGTAGTCGACGAGCTGGCGGCGAAGATGCTGCGGCAATTCCTTTCGTTCGCCCACTTCCGGCTGATCTTCCGGCGGCAGCGTGGAATAGATCGATTGCTGGTTGGAATTGACCCCCGCCGGCGGCCGCGGCGCATTGATGTCGGCCGGCGGCAATGGCGGGAGCTCGCCGCGACGGATCGCAGAGTCACGCCCGGGTATGTGGCCGTAAGGCGCTGGCTCTAACCGTTCGGGATAGACGAAGCCCGGAGCCGGCGGCACGTAGCGTTCCGGCCGCGGCGGGTAAGAGACGCCGGGGCGCGCATCCGGAACCATGACGACCGGTCCTTGGTCGCTTTCAATGTCCGGCAGGATCTCATAGGGCGGCGGCGGGCCCGGAGGAACGTTGCGATAGACATACGGGTATCCTTGCGCAGCCGCGCGTTCCGGCGAGCAAGCAAGCCCGATCGCAAGCACGGCACAAGCGGTGGCAAAGCGCAGGAACATCCAGAACCTCCCCCGGAACGGAAACGAAAGCCCAGCCGGATTCGCCTATGATGAAGGCGCATTCAAGACCAGATTCTTAATTTTGGAGCCGGAACTCTGAAATCGCCGAACGGGCGCCAAAGCGGGGCCGAATAGGGGCAAAAATGCCACGATGGACGGGTTCTTAGGACTCTTCCGGCGCCCCTTTCCAGCGCTTGACCAGCTTGGTCTCCACCCCAAAGAGGTCGAGCAGCCGGCCGACCGTGTGGTTGATCACGTCGTCCAAGGTTTTTGGGCGGTTGTAGAAGGCCGGCACGATCGGCGCGATGATGGCCCCCATCTCGGTGAGCTGCGTCATGGTCCGCAGATGACCGGCATGAATTGGCGTCTCACGGAAAGCCAGCACCAGGCGGCGGCGCTCCTTTAGCACGACGTCGGCCGCCCGCGACAGCAGGCTTCCGGTGGTACCGGCGGCGATTTCGCTCATGGAGCGGACCGAACACGGTACGATCACCATGCCCATGGTCGGGAAAGACCCGGAGGAGATCGAGGCGCCGACGTCCGCTTGCGCATGGAAATGCGAAGCGAGCACGCGGACATCCTTCGGCTTCATCTCCATCTCGTAGGCCAGCGTCAGCTCGGCCGCCTTGCTCATGACCAGATGCGTCTCGATGCCGGCGTCGCGCAGCACCTCGAGCATGCGCACGCCATAGACGACGCCTGACGCTCCGGAGATGCCGACGATCAGGCGTTGGGGTGTCTTTGCGGCCATTGAGGTTTTCCTGTCAGGGTATCAGCCGTGCTTTGCGCCGAAGGCGGCGAGGATCGCATCGACCGCAGGCCTTGGAAAATCGCGGGTGGAATATTTTTCGTAAGCCGCGATGTTGGCGCGCGCCGCCGCATCGGCGGAAGCCGCTTCCCTGCCCAGAGTGGCCGACTGCGAAAGCGCAAACAGCGTTTCCTGCTGCAGACGCTCGGCTTCGAGCTCGAGCCCTTTAACCTTGGTGCGGAAAAGCTCGGCTGCGCCCGGCTCGATCAATCCGGTGGCGGACTTCAGCCCGCGCCGGATTTCGCGCATGGGAATCACCGCGGTCTTGCGCCAGCCGGCGACGCAGCTGTCCACCGCATGCACATCGGTGGACGCGAATTGCCGCTTCAGCGATGCATTCCACAAGAGGAAGAACAGCAGGTTGACGTCCACCCCCGCCTCGTCCTGCAACAGGATGCAGGCATCGGCCACGCCGGGTGCGCGATAAAGACCCAGGGAAAACTGCCAAAATGGCGATCCCTGTGCAGGCGCTTTCGGTGCGGCTTGACTCATGCGTTAACCACGCTGTCCATGGTGCTCCCGTAACCAACAGGTGCGGCAGGCTTATTTGCTCTAGTTGAGCAGCCATAGCAAGATAGCACCCGTGCCGCCGATTTGAAGTTCCTACACTGCCTGCCGCACGCTCGCTTAGGAACCTCAAATCGAAAAGCGGCACGAGAATTATGGATTTTGCTAGTGTTCGACGAATCCAAATTTCGCTTCGGAGAGTGCCGCGGGAACAAGCGAACTTTGGATTCGGAACACTAGACATGGACCTCTACCCCTTCGCGCGGCCCCTGCTGCGGTGGATCGAGCCGGAAAGCGCGCATCGCCTGACGATCGGCGCGCTGAAATTTGGCCTCGTACGCAGCGCGAGCGATCCGGACGACCCCATTCTCGCGACACGCGTGTTCGGGATCGATTTTCCCAACCCTGTTGGTCTTGCAGCCGGCTTCGACAAGGACGCGGAGGTGCCCGACGCCATGCTGGCGCTCGGCTTCGGCTTTGCCGAAGCCGGCACGGTGACGCCGCGTCCGCAGCCGGGCAACAGCGGCAAGCGGCTGTTCCGCTTGGACGAGGACGAAGCGGTGATCAACCGCTTCGGCTTCAACAGCCGCGGGCTCGGCGCTTTCACTGAACGCCTCGCCGAGCGCAAGCGCGCCGGACGCAAAGGCATTGTCGGTGCCAATGTAGGCAAGAACCGCGACAGCAATGACGCCGCGGCCGACTACGTAGCGCGGGGTCGAGGCGGTGGCCGGGCTTGCGGATTACATCGTGGTCAATCTCTCGTCGCCGAATACGCCCGGGCTGCGGGCGCTGCAGGCGCGCGCCGAGATGGAAGAGCTGGTCGTGCGCGTGCTCGACGCGCGCAGCCGCGCCGCGCCCGACGGGCCGCAGCTGCCGCCGGTACTTGCCAAGGTCGGCCCCGATCTCGGCGAGCAGGAATTGCGCGACATCGCCGAGGTCGTGATCAAGACCGGCGTCGACGGCCTGATCATCGGCAACACCACGATCGACCGGCCCCCGCATCTTCGCAGCGCCGACCGCCATGCGGAGGGCGGATTATCGGGAAGGCCGTTGATGCCGAAATCCACCGCCTGCCTCGCCACGATGTACAAATATGCTGGCAGCCGCATCCCCATCATCGGCTGCGGCGGTATCGCCAGCGGGGCCGATGCATACGCCAAGATCAAGGCCGGCGCTTCGCTCGTGCAGCTCTATTCCGCGATGGTGTTCCAGGGGCCGGGACTGGTGAAACGCGTCAAGCGCGAACTCGCAGCCTTGCTGCGCGCGGACGGATTCAAATCCGTCGCGGAGGCTGTCGGCAGCGGCAATCGCTAGCGGGGAACGTCCTACGTCAGCGGCTTCTCCGCCACGATCAGCGTCTCCATCAGCACGAAGCCGATGTCGTCGGGAAGCTCTTTCGGCTGTAGGAAATCACGCAATCCCCCCGATGCATCGCGCAAGATTGCGTACAGCTTCTCCTTAGCGTCGGGCGACACTTGCATCCGTCCGGCCCAGCCCTCGAGTTCGATATCCTTGGTCAGGATTTCGCGGTGCCGCACGATCAGCCCGGCGCGGGTGATCAGATCGAGCCACTCGCTTTCGCTCAGGCAACGGCCGTGACTCGGGTCACGCAGCTTCTCGAATTCATTATACCGCCTGGCCGCCTCCGGCTCGTCGGGCGAGACATTGTCCACGAGGCCAAAGACGCCGCCGGGCCGCAGCACGCGCGCCACTTCGGCGACAAATGCCGGCACGTCAGCGAAATGATGCGGAGCGGTGCGGCAGGTCACGAGATCGAATGAGGCATCCGGCAGCGGCAGCTTTTCAGCCGGCATCTCTGCGAAGCTGACATTGGTCAGCCCGCGCTTTTCCGCAAGCCCCCGCGCTACCTGCAGCATTTCCGGTGTCACGTCGGTGGCGATGATATGCTTCACCTTCGGCGCGAAAGCCAGGGCGGTATGGCCGGGCCCGGTGGCGATATCAATCGCCTCCCAGTCCCGGCGCGGCTGCACCGCCTCCACCAGGCGGGACAGGCTCTCGCCCTGCGCATGCACCCGGCTTGTGGCATAGCTTTCGGCATTGGCGCCGAACTGCGATTGCACCAGCGATTTCGTTGGGGAATTCATGGCGGCTTCTCCCGTGCAGTCAAGTTCACCACAGCCGGGCTTGCCGCGCCAGACTCGACCGCATCACCCTTCGCTGATAGGCCTTTTGCATGCAAAGCAGCATACGCATCCTTGGCGCGACCGATAACGATACGATCCTGCTGGTGGACGATGCCGACGTGCTGCTCGGCACCGCCCCCAAGCTCGACGCGCACCGGCGCGGGCTGCAACACCGCGCCGTCTCGGCGCTGGTGCGCAACCCGAGCGGCATGATGCTGCTGCAGCGGCGCGCCTCCGGCAAATATCATTCCGAAGGGCTCTGGACCAATGCCTGCTGCAGCCATCCGCGCCCTGACGAAAGCAACGAAGACGCGGTAAGCCGGCGGCTGTTCGAAGAAATGGGCGTGCTTTGCGAATTGCAGCCGCTGTTCACCGCGCATTACCGCGCGGCCGTTTCAAACGACCTGATCGAAAACGAAGTCGTGCACGTGTTCGGCGGCACGTTCGACGCCAGGATTGACGGCACCGTTGCGCCGGATCCCGAGGAAGTCAGCGACTGGAAATGGATTTCCTTCGAGGAGCTTAGGGCCGACCAGGCGGCGCATCCCGAGCGTTATTCGGTCTGGTTCAACCACTATTTGCGAAACCACGGCGATGCGATCGCCAGGTGGATGCAGCCGTAAAAAGCGGCGGGAGGCTGCCCCGCCGCTTCACGATGTAATTCCAAGTTACTCCGTCCCGATGATCGACTGCAGCCGATCGGCGATTGGTTTTGGCGTCGCGACAATGTCGGCCACAATCTTCTGCAGTTCCTCGCCGGACACCGGATTGATGTCGAACCCACGCTTCTCCGCGTCGGCAAGGAATTCCGGATCCTTCATCGTAGCCTCGAAGGCCGCGCGCAATGCCTTCACGCGTTCTTCCGGAACGCCCGGGCTGGTGAAAAGCGGGCGGCCGATGGTGGTTGAAGCCGACAGCAGCTTCAGCACCGCCTTGTCCTCGGGATTTTTCGCCAGATCCATCATCAAGGGAACGTCCGGAAGGTCGGGCGCCTTGGTCAGACCGATCTGAACGATGATGTTGATCTGTTTATCCTTGATCCAGTCCATCCGTGTCGACTTCCACGACGCCCAAGCGTTCGAGCCGCGGCCCTCGACCTCGCCGCGCTCCATCGCGATGTTGATGTCGTTGCCGCCCGGGTAGCCGAGGATGATCTTGAACTTGGTACCGAGGAGCGCGTTCATCGCCCGCGGATACTGTGAGGACGTGCTGCCGCCGGTGGCGCCCATCGGCGCTTCGTACTTCATGGCGTCCTCGATGGTCTTCACCTTCGAGGTGTGCCACATCGAGGTCGTGTTATTGTCCGCGCTCGGATTGCCGATATAGATCAGCTTCGAGGTGTCGATCTTCATGTCGGTCAGGGCTTTGTCGCCCATCGCCTGCGCGACCGAGAGCGACTGGTCGGCGGTCGCGAGCACGGATGCCGTCCTTCGGCGCGACACTGGAAATCCATGCCACCGCGGTGCGGCTGCCGGCGCCCGGCATATTGCGCGGGACGATGTTCGGATTACCCGGAATATGTCTGCTGAGGTGCTGCCCGACCAGGCGCGCAAAGAGGTCGTACCCGCCACCGGGCGAATAGCCGATGATGAGGTCGATATTTTTTCGCTTATAGAAGTCTTCCACCGACTTCTGGGCCGAGGCGGGATTGAGCCCCGCGGAAACCAGCAGGGCCGCCAAAGACCACGGTCCGGCCCAAAATTTGCAACTTGTGGATCATCCGACCCTCCTCATTCCTGGCGCCTGAACGATTTCGAACATTACTCAGTAGCGAAGATGTTATTGTAAGTATGCTATCTATTCAAATGCAGATCGATGGCACCCTGCAATAATTATTTCGTCGGCAGCGGGCCTTGTAGTTCTTGTCGTAATATTCCGGGCGCACGCGGTTTTCGACGCCTTCCGCCTTGAGCCGCGCTGCAATGGCCGACCTGAGCATCAGTCGCTACGCTTAAACCACATCCCACATCCGCCTCTCCGCGGATTTGGTTTCAACCGGCGGAGCGAACCATTCCGGCTTCATCCGGCTTCTGACGCCCTCCTCCTTCAGCTTCGCCTCGTACTCTTCGCGGATGAAGGGATCTTCCATCCAGTAAGGGATGGCGGTACCACCCTCGGTGATATCGATCGCAGTGTAGTCGGTGTGCTTGTCACCCGGCGCGCCGGGATCCCGGCCGGGATTATGCGGACCGAACCAGGCCGTAAGCCGGAACGGATCTTGCGACACGCTGAAGTGCTGATGATACCAGCGCGCGCCGCCCGGCGCCGCCGTCACCATGCCAACCGGCTCGTAATCGAGCCGTCGCACTTGGTCGGCGTGCCCGTCCTTCCAAGGCTGCTCACCCAATCGTTCCGGCCAGCTGTAGGTGTAACCCTTGCCCTTCAAACAGATCAGGATGGCGGCGGAGGTGTGCGCATGCGCCTTCGAATAGCGTCCGTTCTCATGCTGGCCGATCCAGAAATAGAACTGGTTGTCAGTCATGAATGGTTCGACGCGGCGATAGCCGGGCGAGCGCCTATTATCGAGCGGCAGTTCGCAGTTCATCACGTCGGGGATGAAGTTTGAGCGGCGCATGGCGAGACCGCGCACGGGATCGGCCTCTATATCGTCCTTGGCTTTGTAATAGTCGTCAGCGCCCGAAAAGCGGTCGCGGAAGACGTAAGGGTTGTTGAACATGAAATCGACGTTGTTGATCTGGTTCAACACATTCGGGGCCGTGGTGCCGGCCAGGAGGAGCGCGGGTGACGATGAAGCATTGACGATCTGGTGCATGGCATTCATCGGAATCGAAAACATCGAGCCCTTCTGCCATTCGAAGATGTGACGCTTCTTGTCGCCCTCGATCCAGACTTCGGTCGAGCCACGCCCTTCCACCACGAGGAAAATCTCCTCGTACATGTGCTTCTCCGGATTCAGCGCGCCGGAGCCTGGCACCTCGACCACATAGCAACCCCACTTGGTCTCGGTGCCAAGGAGCTGAATGAAATGGCCGCGCCCCCCGGTCCGCTTCCACGGATAGAGGGGAAGGTTCTGCACCTTGCTGATGCCGATGTCGCGGAAGACCGGGATGCCTTCCGCCTCCATAAAGCGGTCATAGGGCGTCGGAAGCTTGGTGAAGGCGCCGATGCCGGCTTTCTTGTTGCCGGCTGGTTCGTGCCAGTGGGTTTCGCCCGGTTCAGCTTCGCCTGGTACCTCGTGCATGGTGTTTCCTTCCAAGGCCGGCGCTGGCCAAGCGCTACAATGATATGGCGCTGTCCAAGCGCGACAATGATATAGCGAGAACGCCTGCCGGTATTGGGAACGGGAGCAACATACCGTGATGCTGCGCCGCAGCAGGTGCAGGGCATCAACGCCGGCGTTCCGTCACGCCGGCGTTTCTAACATCAACGCAGAGGAGCTATTACGTGGCCACCAACGCAGCCCGCTGTTTGCGGCATAAATGCGCTTATGAGGGCTTGGACCACCGCACTGCTGGCTGGCCTCGCAGTGGTGCACCGACCGGCAGCTAGCGTTGCAGCCATGAAAAGCCCCGGCGCCAGTGCCCAAAATACGCAGCTTGTGGAT
Organism: uncultured Alphaproteobacteria bacterium; assembly: GCA_963731585.1. Classification (GTDB taxonomy): domain Bacteria; phylum Pseudomonadota; class Alphaproteobacteria; order Rhizobiales; family Xanthobacteraceae; genus CANKHA01. Next base: position 189,084 of record CAVSWC010000013.1, on the reverse strand, counting down.
CATTCGACCCTCCTTTACTTTGCGCCGCTCTTGCGAAAATTCATCCGGCGGTCTTGATAGGGGGCCGGGAAGCGTACCGCCCCCAATGGGCGGCGATCATTGTTCGAAACGCGCTGTTTTGCGAGTCAAAAACGCGGCAGCCGGTTTTGGGAGGCGGAGTTAGATGAAACTGGATAAGCCTGAAGGGCAACCCGACGGGAAGATAGCCTGGGGCAGCGACGTCGCGGCGCAGATGCTGCGGCGTTTTGGCATCCCCTATATGAGCCTTACGCCGGGTGCGAGCTATCGCGGATTCCACGACAGCGTCGTCAATCATCTCGGCAACAAAAATCCGGGCATGATCCTCTGCCTGCACGAGGACCACGCCGTGGCCGTCGCGCATGGCTGGACCAAAGTCACCGGCAAGCCGATGGCCTGCGCGCTGCACAGCAATGTCGGCCTGATCCACGGCATGATGAGCATCTTCAATGCCTGGTGCGACCGCGCGCCGATGATCATCATGGGAGCCACCGGCCCGCTCGACAATACGCAGCGCCGGCCCTGGATCGACTGGATCCACACCACCCGCGACCAGGGCGCCTGGGTGCGCTCGATGACGAAGTGGGATGACCTGCCCTCCTCGCCGCAGGCGATCGTCGAAGGCATGACGCGCGGCTATATCCTGACGCAGACCGAACCCACCGGGCCGGTTTACATCTGCCTCGACGCCGGCTTGCAGGAAGCGAAGCTGGAGAAGGAGCCTGAGTGGCCGGACATGGCGCGCTTTGCGCCGCCGCCGCCGGCGCGTCCCGCCAAGGAAAGCGTCGACAAGGCGATCGCGCTGCTCAACAAGGCGGCAGAAGATCGTGATGCTGATGGGCCGCGGCGCCCGCGACCAAGAGATCTGGGACGCGCGCATCAAGCTCGCCGAGCGTCTCGGCGCGGTGGTGATGTCGGACCTGAAGGCCGGCTCGATGTTCCCCACCGATCATCCGGCGCATCCGGTCGATCCGTTCAACGTGCTAAGCAAATCCGCGCGGCAAGTCCTGACGCGAGGCCGACGTCATCCTCTCGCTCGACTGGATCGACCTGCACGGCGCGCTGATGCAGGCCAAGAAAGTCGGCAAGGTCGGCGCGAAGGTGATCCACGCCACGCTCGACACCCACCTTTCGAACGGCATGACCATGGACCATCAGGGGCTGCCGCCGGTGGACGTGCCGATGGCCTGCATCGGCGACGTCGCCGGTGACCGAGCTTGCTGGCCGCGCTCGGCGCCGGCCGCAAGAAAGACCCGTGGAAGCGGCGAGAAGCCAAGGCCAAGGACACCGGCGGCGACACCATCACGCTGAACATGATCGCCGCCGCGCTGAAGGCCGCTTCAACGACATCAATGAAGTCGGCTTCGCCAGCCTGTGCAAAGGCTGGCCGATCGACATCTGGCCGCATCAAAATCCCCACGCCTATATGGGCAAGGACGGCGGCGGCGGCATCGGCTCCGGCCCCGGCATCTCGGTCGGCGTCGCGCTCGCGCTGCACGACATGGGCAAGCTGGCGATTTCGGTGCTCGGCGACGGCGACTTCCTGATGGGCGGCAACGCGATCTGGACCGCGGTGCATTACCAAATTCCGATGCTGATCTGATCAACAACAACGAGTCCTATTTCAACGACGAGCTGCATCAGGAGACGGTGGCGGTGACGCGCGGCCGCGAGCCGAAGAACCGCTGGATCGGCCAGGCCTCGTCCAACCCGACCACCGACATCGCCAAGCTGTGCGAAGCGCAGGGCGCGGTCGGCATCGGCCCGGTGACCAAGGCTGCGGACGTCAAAGCGGCGATCGACAAGGGCGTCGCCGCGCTGCGCGCCGGCAAGGTCTGCGTGATCGACATGCGCATCCCGCCCGGGGCGGACCGGCACGAAGGCGCCTCGCTCGGCACCCGCCCGACCAGGCGTCAGGCGACGCCGATAGCCGCGGTTGCGACGAACGAAACGGCCGCCCAACCTCGGATTTATCCGAGGTTGGTACTATTGAGTGCGCAAGTCGGATTAATCCGACTTGCGGTGGCGGCCGTTTTCTTTTGTGGGAATACGATCAGCCTTTGGCTTTGGCGATACCTTCGAGGATGAGCCGATGCGCCTCTTCGACGCCGCCCCAATGGCTGACCCTCACCCACTTTTCATCTTCGAGGTCTTTGTAGTGCTCGAAGAAATGCTGCACCTGCTTGATCGTGATCTCCGGCAGGTCGGTATAGGTCTTCACGGAATCATAGCGGCGCGTGAGTTTCGAGGACGGCACCGCGATGATCTTCTCATCGCCGCCGGCTTCATCCTCCATCATCAGCACGCCCACCGGGCGCACACTCATCATCGCACCCGGCGTAATGGCGCGCGTGTTGATGACCAGCACGTCGCAGGGATCGCCGTCGGAAGAGAGCGTGTGCGGGATGAACCCGTAGTTCCCCGGATAGCGCATCGAGGTATAGAGAAAGCGGTCCACGACCAAGATGCCCGACTTCTTGTCGACTTCGTATTTGATCGGCTCGCCGCCGATCGGCACCTCGACGATGACGTTGACCTCGTGCGGCGGGTTCGACCCGACCGGAATGGCGCTCAAATTCACTGTTATTCTCCTATGCCGGGCGGCGTATAGGCCGGAGCGGCAGGCCGATCAACATCCGTAATGGCAAGACAGACATTCTCAGAAGAAAACGGCCGCTGGTAAGGTGGCTGGTTCATTTCAGGTTTTTTATGTCATCCTGGCCGACCCCCGACTTGATCGGGGGAGAGCCGTCCCGGCTTGTGTTCCTGGCCGGGATGACAGGACTACCCGATCCCCTGCGTCTTCAGCATGTTCTTGATGTAATCGAGCGCTTCCGGCGTGGTGTCGCCCAGCGTCTTCAGCAGGTCTTCCACGTCCTTGCCGGCCTGCGGCGCGAAATCCTCGCTCATCTTCCTGCCGCGCTCGATGAACTCCGGATCTTTGGACATTTTGTCGAAGGCGTCGCGATAGACCTGCAAGATCGGCGCCGGCGTGCCTTCAGGCAGCGCCAGCCACTTGTCCAAGACGACCAGACTGAACCAGTAGTTGAAGGCTTTTGCCCGCACGCCGGAGGGGAGCTTGCCCTGCAGCTCGTTGGTGAAAACCGGGGCGTCCGGAAATTCCGGGCGCGCAACCATTTTACCGCCCGCGAGCGTGCCGCTCTGGTTCAGCACCTTGACCTTGCCGCCCTGCAGCAGCTTTTCCACCTGGAAAAAGTTGCCGCTCGCCGTCATGTCGATCTCGCCGCGCTCCAGCGCGACGAAAAGATCGTTGGTGCCGGGATAGCCAACCACCCATTTCGCGTTCCAACCCAGCAGATCGATGCCCCAGGCGGTGGTCTGCATGCCGGCGCGCGGAACGCCGGCGACGGCGCCCATCACCACCGGCGGCTTGCTCTTGTCGAACAGCCGATCCTCGGCGTCCTTGCGGATCACGACGATGGTCCCGCCGCGCCCGACGCCGCCGACGATCGCGAGCTTGGTGGCGTCATAGCGCGATTGCGTACCGCGATAGACCAGCGGATCGCCCTGCGTGCCGGTGGCCATGATGATCATTTGCCCGTCGGGCTTGGCATGCTGGACGAAATAATTCATCGCGACCATGCCGTCCGCGCCGGGCATGTTCTGCACCACGATGTTCGGACTGCCGGGCAGATGCTTGGCGAGCGACGCCGCGATCATGCGCCCCGCGGTATCGGTGCCGCCGCCGGGTGGCGGGCCGATCATCATGGTGACGGTTTTGCCCTCGAACGAGACCGGAGCCGGCGCGCCGGTCATCATGGTAATGGTCTTGCCCTCGAACGTGGCCGGAGCCTGTCCGAAGGCGGTGGCGCACAGCGCCAGCGTCGCCGCGAGGGCAACGAACACACGCATCATCTTCCGCCTCCCTGAGTGTAACGCGCGGATTTCTTATTTCCCGCCGCGCCTGTTGTTTGGTCAGTCGCCGATACCCTGCCGCTTCATCATTGCGCGGATATAGTCGAAGGCCTCCGGCGAGGTTTTGCCGAGCGTGATGATCAGGTTCTGAACGTCCTCACCGGTCTGCGCCTCGAAGTCCTGGCTCATCTTCTTGCCCTTCTCGAGGAATTCGGGGTCCTTGGACATCTTGGTGAAGGCCTCCCGATACGCAGCAACCATCGGCTTTGGCGTGTTGGGCGGCAGCGCCAGCCACTTGTCGAGCAGCACGAGGGCGAACCAATAGCGATAGCCCTGATCCTGCACCGCGGTTCTCGGCTTGCTCTCCACCTGGTTGGGAAACACCGGCACGTCGCCGAATTCCGAGCGTCCCGAGAATTTCCCATTCTCCAGGATGCCGGTCTGGGTCAGCACCTTGACCTTGCCGGTGTCGAGCAACTTCTGCACCTGGAACAGATTGCTGCTGGCGGTCATGTCGATCTCGCCGCGCTCGAGCGCGACGAAGAGATCGTTGGTGCCGGGATAACCGAGCACCCATTTGGCATTCCAGCCGAGGATCTCGATGCCCCATGCGGTGGTCTGCATTCCGGAACGCGGCACGCCGCCGACCGCGCCCATGACCACCGGCGGTTTCGACTTGTCGTAGAGACGCTCCTCCGCATCCTTGCGGATGACCACGGTCGAGCCGCCGCGGCCGATGCCGCCGATGATTTCCAGCTTGGTCGGATCGTATTTGACCTGCGGCTGCTTGTAGACGACGGGATCGCCCTGCGTGCTCGACGCCATCGTCAGCGTCATGCCGTCGGGCTTTACCTGCTGATAGAAAAAGTTCATCGCCGTTACGCCGTCCGCGCCCGGCCGGTTTTCCACAATGACATTCGGACTGCCGGGAAGATATTTGGCGAGGAATTGGGCGATCAGGCGCCCCGACGTGTCGGTACCGCCGCCCGGCGCGTAACCGATGATCATCGTGATCGTCTTGCCGGCAAAATTGACCGGCTCCTGCGCCACCGCGCCGCTGCACATCAGCAACGCCGCTGTGAGACCGAGCATCAGGCGTTTCATGATCCTGCTCTCCTACTCAATGTGAGGGGCGCTGATTGCCGTAGAGGCTGTCGATGAAGCCCGCGTCGTCGAGCCGGCGCAGGTGATGCAAGTCCCAAAGCTCCATCGGATTGACCCTGGCGGCGTCTTCCTTGTCCTGGCGCAGCGCCTCTTGGTAGACGTTGGCGATCGCTTTCATGGTCGGAAACATCTTGGCTTCCAGAACGCTGTCGAGCGCGCGATGGGTGAGCGCGGCCTGCTCCAGCGTCATCTGGCCGGCCTTGGTGTAGCGGCGCTGGATGATCTCGATCGCCTTGTCGGGCCGGGTCTTGAAGAAAGCGATGCCTTCCAGCAATCCCTTCATGAAGCGCTCGACCAGATCTGGATGCTTCTGCACGAAGTTCAGATTGGTTGAGATGCTGCTGAACTGGATCATCGGCAGCGGCTCCACGTCGATCACCTGCAGCCCGGCTTCCTTGGCGAACAGACTCGACGGCACGCCGACGAAAGCGGCGTCCACCTTGCCGTCGCGCACCCAATGCCACAGCGGCGGCAGCTTCTTTTCCGGCTCCAGCGGATCCATGGTGCCGGGCTTGTATTCTTCCTGGCAGACCAACTCGTAGTCGTCGCGGTCCTGATCGAGCCCGCGCTGCTTCAGATAGAGCCAGTTGTTCAGGATCGGATGCGAGCCGACGCCGCCCAGCTTCTTGCCGCGAATATCCCTGACGCTGTTGATGCCGGAGTCGGGGCGCACGACCAGGCTGTGGTAGACATTGTTGACGGTCTGGCCGAGATAGACCCACTTCGAGCCGCGCGCGCGCAGCCCGTAAGTCGAAACGTGATTGCCGCCGCAGAATTCCAGATCGCCGGATTCAATACCGGCCTGCGCGTCCTGGGAGCCGATCTTATAGTCGTAGTCGACCTGCAGCCCGTGTTTTTCCCAGGCGCCGGACTCGGCAACGACATGCATCAGGATGAGATGGCTGGAAGAACGATAGGGAAACGCGACTTTATCCATGATACTCCCTAGAAAAGCGACATTGATGTTGTTTTTTGCAAAGTCGCAAAGTTTGCCTTTTCTGTCCAGCCAATTCCCCGCGGCAAAAAAGGGCTTTTGCATTAACGCGGGAGTTCGTAGCGTGCACGCGCAGCGGGAGTAGAAGAATGAACAACCAGGCACCGATCGCGGATAGTTCGCAGGTCATGGCGGGGGCAAATTTCCTGCGCGACCCCTATCTTGAGTGGGCACAGGCCGAAGGCGTCCCCATCGTCGAGGAATTCGCGGTCGATCTGCAGTTGGTGGAAACGCAGCGCTGGCAACGCGCGGACGTACCGGCTGCCTTTGTTCATCTGAAGGGACGCGGCGACTTCATGTCGCTCTTCGTCGTCGACCTGCCGCCGGGCGGCAAAACCGCGCCGCAGCGGCACCTCTATGAAGAGGTGATTTACGTTCTCTCAGGCAACGGCAGCACCAAGATCGAGATCGACGGCAAGACCCACAGCTTCGAATGGGGACCGAACAGCCTGTTCGCGCTGCCGCTCAACGTCGCCTATCAGCATTTCAACGCCTCGGGGAGCGAGAAGGCGCGGCTCATTTCGGCCAACAACCTCCCAGCGATCATGAACCAGTTCTACGACCAGGATTTCATCTTCAACAATCCCGCGGTGTTTCGGAAACGCATCGGCAAGGAAAACTATTTTCAGGGCGAAGGCGAGATGGTGGAAACGCAGCGCGGCCGCTTCATGTGGGAAACCAATTTCGTCTCCGATGTCGCCAACTTCAAACTCGAGGCCTGGGACCGGCGCGGCGCGAAAAGCTCGAACATGCGCTTCGCATTGGCGGAAGGCATCATGCATGCGCACACCTCCGAGATGCCGGTCGGTACCTACAAGAAGGGCCATCGCCACGGCCCGGATTTCCATGTGCTGACGCTCAAGGGCAACGGCTATTCGCTGTTCTGGCGCGAAGACGACAAGGACTTCATCCGCATCGACTGGAAGCCGGGCGTGGTGTTCGCGCCGGTCGACCAGATCTTCCACCAGCATTTCAACACCAGCCGCTACCCCGCCCGCTATCTGGCGCTCGCGATGGGCAGCCTGCGCTATCCCTTCACCGCGCAGAAGCGGCAGATTTTCCTCGGCGTCGATCAGGACGCGAAGAAAGGCGGCGCGCAGATCGAATACGAGGATCAGGACCCGCGCATCCACAAGCTCTTCCTGCAGGAGCTGAAGAAGAACCGCGTGCCGTCCGGGATGGGCGAGATCTTCAACGAAGGCGGCAATACCTAAACTGCGCCCGGCCCCTTGCCCTCGAGGTTGGCGGTCACGCCGCGCAACAACCGAAGCAGCGTCTCCAGCTCCTTGTCGGAAAAACCAACGCGTGCGTCGGCATTGGCTGCGGCCGCGCAGGCGAGCAGCTCCCGCATCAGGTCGAGGCCTGCCGGTGTCAGATGCAGGTTGACCTTGCGCCGGTCCACGCTGTCCTGGTCGCCGCGGATGAGGCGGCGCTTCTTCAGCGCATCGATCACCGAGGTGGCGGAGGCCTTCTGGATCCCCGCGCGGCGCGACACTTCAAGCGGCGTCAGGCTTCCGGCCTGGGAGAGAAACCACAGAATGACCCATTGCGCGTGGGTGATGCCGTGACGCGCCAAACGGGCATGGAAATCGCGGCTGAAGGCCCGGTAGGCCTCCCGCAGGTAAAAGCCCAGCCCCGCGGTGGCCGGAAGGGTCGGCGACCCGGTTGCGGCGGAAACCTCTTTTCTCGTCGCCATGCACAAAAACCCTTGATTGGCCGCGACCTCGCCGCTGCGCTAAACTACCTGATCCGAGCACAGACGGCGGCCGTTGACAAGTTAGTATGGCAGCCATACTATCTGCGTGGCTGGGCGGCGTGAGGCTGAGAAGACCTAAAGACCGCCGGTATTGAAGGGAGCGTCCGATGGCAGAAATCGAAGCCAACCCGCGCATGCGCGAGCTGGAAGCCCGGATGGCCACTGCGAATTTGCGCGGCCAATGGCAGATCGATGCCAGTCGCCCGCAGAATGTCCGCAGGGGCGGCAATGGCCAGCTTTTCATCGAGCCGATGCCCGCCGGCATTCCGCATGTCTGGCGCTGGACCGACATGCAGCAGATCCTGCAACAGGCCTGCGAGTCGATGACCGAAAGCAACACCGCCCGCCGCGCCTTGATGTTCACCAATCCGAAGCTGCCGCGCGGCACGGTGCAGAACCTTGTTGCCGGGATGCAGGCGGTGAAGGCGGGCGAGATCGCCTGGGCCCACCGGCACACGATCAACGCGCTGCGCTTCTCCATCCAGGGCAGCGAAAAGGTGTTCACCGTGGTGGATGGCCGTCCGCTGCCGATGGAATCCTACGATCTCGTGCTGACACCGAGCTGGGCCTGGCATGACCATCACAACGAGAGCGACCAGGTTGCCATCTGGATGGACGCGCTCGACGTGCCCTTCACCGTCGGCATGAACGTGAATTTCTACGAAGAGCCGGGCGATATTTCACAGCAGCAGACCGGGGCGGAATCGCTGACGGATGTGCTTTATCGCAACGGGGCGCAAAAGAGCCTCGGAGCGCGGCCTTTCCGTTATCCCTGGAAAGAAACCCTGCGCGTGCTCAAAAACATCGAAGCCGATGCGGCCGATCCGTATCACGGCCACCTGCTCGAATACGTCAATCCTACGAACGGCGGGCCCTGCCTGCCCACGATGAAATGCCAAATCCAGGTGCTGCCGTCCGGCTTCACCGGCCGCCTGCATCGCTCGACCGCGAGCTCGATCGCTTTCGTCATTCAGGGCGAAGGCCGTACCATGTTCGCCGACAAGGAAGTCGACTGGGGCAAGCACGACAGCGTTGCGATCCCGAACTGGAGCTGGCACCGCCACGTCAATCCGGGCCGCCAGCCGGCGTATCTCTTCACGATGACGGACTCGCCCATTCTCACCACGCTCGGCTTCTACCGGGCGGAAACGGAAGACAGCGCCGAAGCGCTGCCGCCTGCCATGCCGGCGGCAAAACTCTCGGCGGCGGAGTAAGGCAGAGGCGATGAAGGAATACCTGATCGGCAAGATCGACGATATTCCCGAAGGCAAGGGGCGCGCCTTCCAGGCCGGCCGCGCAACCGTCGCCGTGTTCCGCTCAAACGGAAAATTCTACGCGATGAGCAACCGCTGCACGCATAAGGGCGCTTCCATGTGCGAGGGCGAAATCACCAATGGCGGCACCGTCGTGCGCTGCCCCTGGCACAACTGGGCCTTCAACATCGCGACCGGCGAGCATTGCTACGACCAGAGCGAGAAGATCCGCACCTATGAAGTAAAGACCGACGGCGATCAGGTGATCCTCTACGCCTGACGGCTGTTCTTATGTCGAAAGGAACGACGTCATGAACGAAGCATTCCGTAGCGGCGTCGAACGGGAAAAAGCCGAGGCGGTTTTTCCGGATCCGATCAATCCTAAAATCCGGCAGATGGAAGTCATCGATACCGACTTCCACTTCACGCCGTCGTGGAAGACGATCCGCAGTTACCTGAAGGAGCCATTCCAGAGCCTTCTTTTCCACTATCCGGTAGGCAGCCTGGAATACAATCCGGAGCCGGCCAACGAGAAGCCCGGCGTCGGCCAGGACACCCACGGCGTCGCCGCCACCGGCGCTGACGTGATCAAGATCCTCGATCAGTTCGGCACCGACACCGTCATCCTCAATCCCGGCTACAACCGGCCGCAGAGCATCTTCAACGAGCCGATGATCGCGGCCATCGCCGCGGCGCATAACGACTACCTGATCAACGAAGTTTTCCCGGTTTCCCCGCGCATCAAGGCCTCGCTGATGATCTGCCACCGCGACCCCTTCATGGGCGCGGAAGAAATCCGCCGCGTCGGCCATCACAAGCAATTCGTCACGGTCTACACCTCGTTCAGCGCGCTCTATGAGCCGCTTGGCAATGCCAAGTTCGATCCGATCCTCGACGCCATGCAGGAATTCGGGCTGACGTTGACCTGCCACAGCGAGGGCTTCTTCCCGCATTTCACGCCGCTGTGGAACGGTGCGCGCACCTGGATCGAGCTGTTCGGAAATGCGCCGGCCGGCAATTGCATGGCGCATCTCGCCGCCATGATCGTGCAGGGCCTGTTCGACAAATATCCCAGCCAGAAGGTGATCTTCCAGGAAGGCGGCTACTGGTGGCTGCCCGACTTCATGTTGCGGATGGACGATTTCTATCTCGGCTCGGGCGGCGATATCGCGCTGGTGGAGCGCAAGTTGGCGACCGGCGAGAAGAAGCTCCACAAGCTACCGAGCCAATATGTCATTGACCATGTGCGCTTCTCCACCCAGCCGATCACCATGCCGAAGAACCGCACGCATTTTGCGTGGCTGCTCGAGATGTGCCACGCCAAGGACCTGTTCTGCTTCTCCTCCGACTGGCCGCACCAGACGCTCGACCCGGCCAACTGGGTGGTGGAGAACACCGACTGCATCGACGACGAGATGCAGAAGGCGCTGCTGAGCGGGAATTCGCGCAAGCTCTATAGTCGGCTATAAACCCGCGGCTTTGCGACCGCCGCTAACCTGTTATGGCTGGCTTTGCCGGCTCCGGAGATTTGCTTGATGGCCAAAGATCGAAAAGCATTGCTTGAGGGCAGGAATATGTGGGGCGAGCTGATCGCGCTGCGAGACCGCCAGCGCGAAGAAACCAAGCAGGCGCTGCAGGTCGTCAAGGAAAAGGACCTGCCGCTCGAAACCAATCCCATGGGACAGATGCGCTGGTATCTGCATCCCAATCTGAAGGACACCGTCGTCAACGTGATGATGGTTTATCAGCAGGAGATCCCGCCCGGCAGCCGCTCCGGCCGGCTGAAATTCCAGGGCGGGCAGGTCATCATGATCCTGGACGGCAAGGGCTACACTTCGATCGACGGCGTGAAGCACAGCTGGAAAAAGGGCGACGTGCTGAACCTGCCGCTGCGCGACGAAGGCATTATCGTGCAGCACTTCAACACCGACTCTTCGAACACCGCCAAATTCCTGGCGGTCGAGCCGAACTGGTTCGAAGCCACCTCCGTCGACCGCGGCTGCGGTTTCGAGGTGATGGAAGAGGCTCCGGAACACAGAGCGCAAAAGAATGGATGACATCCGCCATTCGCACGACGTCCACGCCGCGGGCGGGATTCCGCACGTGCATGCGAGCGTCGATCATCTGGCGAATGAATTCGGCAACAGCGCGCGGCTGGCGATCCGGCTCGATGCGGCGCTGATGCAGAAGCTCGGGCTTGCCGCCGATGCTTTCGTGCGCGTCGCCACCGACCGCGGGCGCAGCATCATCGTGCGGCTGGATCCCCCGCTCGATCAGGATCTCGACAGCGGGGTGGCGCGGCTCGACCGGTTTGTGCGGCAGGCACTGAAGGCCCACCTCAATGAAGAGGTTGAGATCGAGAAGGCTGAGCTGGGTCCGGCCAAGCGCATCGAATTGCGTCCCGCCGTCGACGTCTCGCTCGCGCATGATCTCACGCCGCACCTGAAATCGGTGATGGTGCAGAACCGCACGCCTGCCAGCAATGGCGCGGTGGTCTATGTGCCCTTCCCCAATTCGCATGCCGGCACCACCTACGAGATCGGCAAGGTCAGCGACGGTCCCGGTTACGTGGACGAGTCGACCGAAGTCATCCTGAATTATCACGACTCGCACCTGCCGGACGGCGCCTTCGACATCACCTTCGAGGACGTCGGCGGGCTCGGCAAGCAGATCAAGCTGATCCGCGAGCTGGTGCAGCTGCCGCTGAAATATCCGAATGTCTATCGCCACCTCGGCATCAATCCGCCGCGCGGCATCATCCTTTACGGGCCGCCCGGTGCGGGCAAGACGCATCTTGCGCGCGCGGTGGCGAACGAGGTGGACGCGCGCTTCTATTACATCAACGGCCCGGATGTTATCGGCACCTATACGGGCGAGACCGAAGCCAATCTGCGCCGCATGTTCAGCGAGGCGAGCCACCATGCGCCCGCGATCATCTTCATCGACGAATTGGATGCGATGGCGCCGAAGCGGGGCGAGACCGGCGCGCACGCCGACACCCGCACGGTGACGCAGCTGCTGTCGCTGATGGACGGACTGAAGCGGGTCGATTCCGTCATTGTGGTTGCGACCACCAACCGGATCGATGCTGTGGACGCCGCCTTCCGCCGGCCGGGCCGGTTCGACCGCGAGATCTTCATCGGCCCGCCCGACGTTGCCGGCCGGCGCGAGATCCTCGAAGTGCATACCCGCGAGATGCCGCTGTCCGACGGGGCGCAGAAATTTCTCGACGAGATCGCCAAGCGCACCCACGGTTTCCTCGGCGCCGACCTGATGGAGCTTTGCCGCGACGCCGGCCTCAGCGCGATGCGAAGGAGCGCCGGCAATCTTGCCGACCATCGCGCCGCCTTCCGCATCCCGCTGCAGGATTTGCGGGTCGAGCAGGAAGATTTCGAAATGGCGCTGTCGCAGATCCGCCCCTCCGCGCTGCGCGAGACGCTGATCTCGGTGCCGAATGTCTCCTGGAGCGACATTGGCGGCCTCGCCGAGGTCAAGCAGCGGCTGCAGGACACGGTCGAGCTGCCGCTGCGCAATCCACAGCTGTTGACCGCCAGCGGCCTGCCGCCGCATGTCGGCGCGCTGCTCTACGGGCCGTCCGGCGCCGGCAAGACCCTGCTGGCGAAAGCGTTGGCCAATGAATGCGGGGTCAACTTCATCTCCATCGACGGGCCTGAGATTTTCACCAAATGGCTCGGCGAAACCGAGGAAGGGCTGCGCCAGATCTTCCGCATCGCCCGCCAGGTCGCGCCGACGGTGATCTTTTTCGATCAGCTCGACGCCATTGCGCCGATCCGCGGCGTCAATGTCGGCTCGATGACGACCGACCGCGTGGTCGGGCAGTTGCTGGCTGAGCTTGATGGCGTGGAGCAGCTTTCCCGCGTGATCGTGCTCGGCGCCACCAACCGCATCGATCTGATCGATCCGTCGGTGCTGCGGCCCGGCCGCTTCGGCGTGCATATTGCGGTTGGCCTGCCCGACGCCAAGGCGCGCGCCGAGATTCTGCGCCTTGGCCTGCGCACGCCCAAGCTCGAGGCCCGCAAGGAAATCGACGCCATCATCAAGAAAATCGTGCCGATCACCAGAGGCTTCTCCGGCGCGCGGCTGCGGCAACTCTGCGACGAATCAAAACGCAACGCGATGAAGCGCACCGGCTTTACCCAAGTCGCTGCACCGACCATCGCCGACGTTCTTGTCGCGCTCGAAGCGGACAAAACCAACAAGGCAAAGGGAAAAGAAAATGGCTGAAATGGAGCGGACCAAAGAGCGGGAACGCCCACCGATCAAGGACAATCCCTATGAGGCCGTGCTGCGCCAGCGCGCGGAGCTGAAGGAACGCAACCTCAAAGGGCCCGGTGGTGATCCGCTCGGAAGACCGCGAGATGTTCCAGGCGCGGCAAGGCAAGCTGCGCTTCTACATGGACCCTGTCTCCTTCAAGGAAACGCCGCTGCAGCAGTGGCGCGTCTTCATTCATACCATCACCACCAAATCCGGCAGGCATGTCCACCAGGGCGGGCTGTTGATCTTCGTGGTCGAAGGAAAAGGCTATTCCATCGTCGATGGCGAGCGCTGGGACTGGGAAAAGGGCGATCTCGTGCTGCTGCCGATGAAGCCGGGCGGTGTCGAGCATCAGCACTTCAATCTCGACGACAAGCCGTCGGTCTGGGCCGCCTTCATCAATGTGCCGATCCAGGAGCATCTCGCCTCGGACCTGCAGCAGAGAGAGATCTCGCCCGACTTTAAGGAATAAAGCGGCCTTTACCCGCCGCGACGATAGGGAGCAGCATGCCCGAGAGTAACGAGCAGGCCAGGCGCAACGCCGCGCTGGGCGACCTTCGCAAATGCCTCGAACTCGCCGAAGAGATGGGCGAGCTCGAGGTCATCGATGGCGCCGATCCGCACCTCGAGATGGGCGCGCTCTACACGCTGAGCCTGGCCAAGCAGGTCCCGCCGATCCTGCTGTTCCAGCAAGATCAAAGGCTATCCCGACGATCTACCGCGTCGTGGTGAATGTCCGCTCCTCAAAGATGTTCGTCCAGGCGAAGGGCCTCGAGCTGGTGCAGACCTATCGCAAGCACCGCCGCAAGCAGACCGACCCGATCCCGCCGGCAGGTCGTGACCGCCGGTCCGGTGCTGGAAAACGTCATGACCGGCGATCAGGTCAACGTGCTGAAATTTCCCGACGCCGCAATGGCACGAGGGCGACGGCGGCCGCTATATCGGCACCGAATGCATGGTGATCACCAAGGATCCGGACAGCGACTGGGTCAATGCCGGCACCTACCGCGTGCAGGTGCAGGACGAGAAGACGCTGAACGATCTTCATCGAGCCCGGCAAGCACGGCGACACCATCCGCAAGAAATACTGGGCGCGCGGCGAGCACTGTCCCGTTCGCGGTCAGCGTCGGCCAGGCGCCGGCGCTGGGCGCCGCGTCGGCGTCCACCCCGCCGGAAGGCGTCATCCGAATTCGCCGTCGCCGGCGGCGCGCCTCGGCCGGCCGATCGAGCTGATCAAGGGCAAGCTCACCGGCATGCCCTTCCCGGCCGATTGCCGAGATCGTGCTCGAAGGCTTCATGCCGCCGCCGGAAGAGCTGTCGCATGCCCGAGGGGCCGTTCGGCGAATGGCCGGGCTACTACGCCTCCAGTCGCGGCCGGAGCCGGTGCTGCAGGTGAAGGCGATCTATCACCGCAACGACCCGATCATCACCGGCGCGCCGCCGGCGCTGCCGACCCATCCCGGCGCTGCAATACGGCATCGCCGGCTCCGCGCTGTTCCGCGCCGCCGCGCTGTGGGACGAGCTGGAAGCCGCCGGCGTGCCGGGCATCAAGGGCGTCTGGAAAATGCCGGGCGGCGGCACGCGCTTCATCAATGTGATCGCGATCGAGCAGCAGCATGCCGGCCACGCCAAGATGGCGGGGCTGGTCGCGGCCGGCTGCGGCTCCGCAGCCTATCTCGGGCGCATCATCATCATCGTCGACGACGACATCGACATCACCAACCCGGCCGAGGTGATGTGGGCGGTGGCGCACGCGCTGGGACCCGAAGACCGCGACCGACATCATCGACGGGATGCTGGACCGGCTATATCGACCCGATGCTGCTGCCGGAACGGCGCGAAAGCGGCGACATGACGAACAGCCGCATTATCATCTATGCTGTGCGTCCGTATCACTGGAAGGACGACTTCCCGAAGGTCAACACGGTCGACAAGGAATATGCCGACGAGATCAAGCGCAAATGGACCGGGAAACTGAAATTCCTGAACGGCGGCTAACAGCCGCGGCAACAAGGAGAGTGCAACGATGCTGAGCGCAAAAGATATCGGCGGGCTGATGGCGATGATGCCGGCCTTCGCCACCGACAACGCGGCCGACATCCGCGCGACCTCCACCGTCGACGTGGCCAAGTTGCACAAAGGCGTCGACCGCATGATCGGCGACGGCGCCAACGTGATGGCCGCCGCCGGCAGCTTCGGCGAATTCCACACCCTTTTGCCGGATGAATTCGAAGTGCTCGCCAACGAAACCGTCGCCGCCGCCAAGAAGCGCGTGCCGGTGTTCGTCGGCACGACCTCGCTCAACAGCCGCGAGGTGGTGCAGAAGATGAAGATGGTGGAGAAGTCCGGCGCCGACGGCGTGCTGCTGGGCGTGCCGTTCTATTTCCCCTCGACGGTGGACAACGCCGTGCGCTTCTACCGCGAGATCGGCGAGATGTTCCCCAAGCTGAACATCATGATCTATCACAACCCCACTTTGCACAATATCAAGATCCCGGTGGAGGCCTTCGTCGAGATCAGCAAGAATCCGGCGGTGATCGGCATGAAGGACAGCCATCGCGAGGTGCCGGAATTCCTCAAGCTGATGCGCACCGTGCGCGGCAAGATGAGCGTCTTCGTGATGCAGACGCAGTATTTCAATTTCGCCGAACATGGCGCCGCCGGCTTCTGGTCGATCGACGCCTGGATGGGCCCGTGGCCGCAGCTCGCCTTGCGCGACGCGGTGGCGCGCGGCGACCGCAAACTGGCCGAAGACATCACGCTCGACCTGCTGCCGCCGCCGGGCGTGCCGGTGAACCTTTCATGGCGGGAAACCGGATCGAAGATCGCGACCCAGGCGGCGGGTTATGTCGACTGCGGCCCGCTGCGTCCGCCCTTCCTGACCATCCCGGATGAGGTGGTGGAGCGGCAGAAGAAGCGCGCCGAACGCTGGAAGCAACTTTGCGCCAAGTACCGTTCGCCGGTGCCGACGGCCAAGGCGGTCTAGTTTTTGCGGGCGCGGCGCCTAAAGAAATGCAACTAATGTTGCTCGGGGGGTTCTTCGGTTTGCGGCGGCACCAGCCTGCCGCTATATTCCGGCATCGGCACGCGCCATGAGGCCAGGATGGCCGCGCCCATAACGGCGGCGCCCAACAGCACCGCCGGCTGCGCTCCGATCAGTCCCACCGTGAAGCCGCTTTGCACGCGGCCGAGCTGAGAGGCGCCGCGGGTCACCAGCATCACCACCGACATCACGCGGCCGCGCAGCGCGTCGGGGGTCAGCAATTGCGCCAGCGTGTTGCGCGTCACGCCCCACATGCTGTCGACCGTGCCGAGCGCGAGCAAAAGCAGCGCTGAAAGCCAGATCAGGTGCGACACGCCGACGCCGGCCCAGAGCCCGGCATAGAGAACGCCCAGCGTCAGGATCAGCCGGCCGTGCTGCTTGACCGGGAAGCTGAGCAGCAGCGTCATGCCGATCAAGGCGCCCGCCCCGGTGGCGCTCAGCAGCAGGCCGAGGGATTCCGGCCCGGCATTCAGCACGTCGCGCACCAGGATGGTAATGAGCGCGGCATTGTGGCCGAACAAGCCGGTCGCGAGTTCGAGCAGCAAGGCGACGCGCAAGACCGGCGTGCGCCAGACGAACTTCACCCCTTCGGTGATCCCTTCGCGCAAGGGCGGATGTTTGTCGGTCGCGTTCGCCTGCGCTTTCGGCAAGCGCATCATCCAAAGCGCGGTGAGCATCGCGACGAAACTGGCGGCGTTGAGGAAGAACGGCAGCGAATAACCCCCGAGCACCAGCGCCAGGCCGGCGATCGAAGGGCCGATGAAGCCGCCGCCACGCACCGCTACCGAGTTCAAGGTGACCGCGCTCGACATCGCCTCGCGCGGCACCAGCCCGGCAAACAGCGCGTGACGCGAGGGCACCGAGAAGGCCTGCAGCGTGCCGCTGACCAGGTTCAACGCGTAAAGATGCCAGTATTCCAGATGGCCGGTGAACGACAGGATGCCCATGACGAGCGAGACCGTGAGCATGGTCGATTCCGTGCACATCAGCAGCAGGCGCCGTGGCACCCGATCGGCAATGGCGCCGCCGAACAGCGCCAAGAGAATGGTCGGGGTGGCGCGGAACAGGCCGACAAGCCCCAGCAGCAGGGGGGAATTCGTCATCTCGTAAACGATCCAGCTCACTGCGGTGAGCTCGATCCAACTGCCGAGCTGGGAGGTGAACTGTCCGACCGTGTAAAGAACGAAATTGCGTTCGCGCAGCGCGATCAGGCCGGCCGGCAAACGGCGGCGGGCGGCGCGCTTATTCATTCACGCAACCCCCTGGCGACACCAATGCTTTTGTGAAAAAGGCCGGCCGGATTGACAAAGTCGCGCTGAGCAATAGAGCTTTCCTACTTCTCGCGAAAACGGGAGTTTACGAGTCTTACTGCGTGTACTGGCAAAATCGCGCGCTAGTCAATTGCGACGCAGCCTCATGAGGAAAGCACAACAGGATGAGCACAGATGAAGCAATCAACCGGCTGGCCAAGCTCGACACCTGCGCGGTATCGGACGCGCTCGATCGTCTTGGGCTGAAGGGCGCGGTGCTGGGCCTGCGGCCGCTATGGCCCTGCCCGCGGATCGTCGGACGCGCGGTGACGGTCAAAATCAAGCCGGCCGGGCTGCAGAAGCCGAAGCAGCATCTGTGCACGCCCGCCATCGCGGCGGCGACGGCATCGGACGTCATCGTGGTTGACCATGGCGGGCGCACCGACGTCGCGGCCTGGGGCGGGCTTCTTTCGCTCGCCGCGCAAGTCAAAAAGATCCGCGGCGTCATTGTCGATGGCGCGGCGCGCGACGTGGACGAAAGCCGCGAGCTGGAATTCCCGGTGTTCGGGCGCGGCGCGGTGCAGGTAACCGCGCGCGGACGCGTGATGCAGGAATCCTTCAACCAGGAGATCGAATGTGCCGGCGTGCAAGTCCATCCCGGCGATCTCGTCATCGCCGACATGAGCGGCGTGGTCTTCATCCCGCGCGCCAAGGAGCAGGACGTGCTCACCCAGGCGGAAGCCCTGGCGGCGAGCGAACAGCGCATGGCGGAAGCGATCCGGACCGGCCGCTCGGTGGTCGAGGTGATGGAGACGCTTGGCTACGAAGCCATGCTGTCGCAAGAAAAATGAAGTCGCCGGCTCTGCAACTCGACGCAGATTGACTTAGCCGATAATTCCGGAAGAAATACTTTCGGGAGGAAGACCGCGTGACAACAGAACATGAACTTCCACGCGCGTCGTCGCAGCAATGATCAAAGGCCAGACAGTCGAGATCGGCGGCAAGTCCGCCTATCACAAATGGATTGAATCGCAGGGCATTCCGATCCTGCGCGAGTTCTATATCGAGGATTTGCGCAAGCTGGAGCTGGCGCCTTGGGCATGGAAAGACGCGCGCGGCGCCTATCTCAATCTGATCGGGACCGGTGACGTCAACGACGGTTATCTGCTCGAGATCGCGCCCGGCAAGAGCATCGCGCCGCAACGGCTGCTTTTCGAAGAGATTATCTTCGTCCTTGAGGGCAGCGGATCAACGTCCGTCTGGAACGACGAAAGCAAGAAGGTCACCTTCGAGTGGCAGGCCGGCAGCCTGTTTTCGCCGCCCGCGAATACCTGGCGGCAGCATTTCAACGCCAGCGGCCAGAAGCCGGCGCGCTTGCTGGCCGTGACGACCGCCCCGGTCCTGTTCAATCTGTTCCGCGACACCGATTTCATTCTGAACAACAGCTACCAGTTCAAAGGACGTTTCGACGAGGATCCGGAAAGCTTCTCGGGCACCGGCGAAGCCTACCGCGGCCGCCGCATGCAGGTGTGGGACACGAACTTCGTGGCTGATGTCCGCACCCTGCCGGTGCATCGCTGGGAAGACCGCGGCCCCGGCGCCGCCTCCGTCGGCATTGAACTGTCCGAAAACTCTCTCACCTCGCACATCTCGGAATTTCCAGTCGGGACTTACAAAAAAGCGCATCGCCATGGGCCGGGAGCCCATGTCATCATCGTCGGCGGCGAAGGCTACTCGCTGATGTGGCCGGAAGGCGAGCCGATCAAGCGTTTCGACTGGAAGGATGGCAGCGTGGTGGTGCCGCCGGAGCGGTGGTTTCACCAGCATTTCAACACAGGAGCGGCGCCTGCGCGTTATCTCGCGATCCGCTGGGGCAGCCAAAAATATCCAAGGCCCTGGCAGATGAAGAGCTACGGCATCGATGAGAGCGTCAAGACAGGCGGCAGCCAGATCGAATTCGAGGATGAGGATCCCGCGATCCGGCGGATGTTCGAGGCGGAATTGGCTAAACAGGGCCTGCAAAGCCGAATGACATACAAAAAGGCCGAACGCCGGCCGGATTTTGTGTGAACCCTGGACAGCAGCGGCGCCGCGCCCTGCCGCTCCTAAGCGCGAGCGAAAACGGCGATAACTGCCGGGCAGCAAAACCGCTGTAGACCGGCGCTCTAGACACGGCCACCGGCAAAGATGTAATTATTGAAATTCATAAGGCATATCGAATTTTGCACCGCGGCCACGAAACGAGCCGCGGGCTGAAATACGCAGCAGGGCAGGAAGACCATGAAACAAGCCGAAAACGAGATGCTCACGCGCGTCGGCAAGGGAACGCCGGCGGGAGAGCTCCTGCGCCGCTATTGGCACCCCGTCTGCGTCGCCGGCGAATTGACGGACGAAAATCCGATCAAGCGCGTTCTGATCCTCGGCGAACACCTCGTGGCATTTCGCCTGCCGCTCAAGGATGGCGAAACCAAGCGCCGCTACGGCCTGGTCGCCGAGCAGTGCAGCCACCGTTCGGCATCGCTGGCTTACGGGCGCGTCGAGGAAGACGGCATCCGCTGCCCCTATCATGGCTGGAAATATGGCCTTGATGGCACCTGCCTCGAGACCCCGCCGGAGCCGAAGGAGTGGGCCTACAAGAACGAGATCAAGCACGTCGGCTATCCGGTCGAGAAGCTCGGCGGGCTGCTCTGGACCTATATGGGGCCGCAGCCGGTGCCGCTCTTGCCGCGCTGGGATTGCCTCGCGCGCGAAGACGGCCAGCGCCTCATCTCCGTCGAATCCATCCTGGACTGTAATTGGTTGCAGCCGATGGAGAATTCGGTCGATCCGTCACATCTCTACTGGCTGCATGGCTACCGTTACGGCTCCGGCCATCTGGTCGATCCGGTGGAGAAGCAAAAGCGCGAAGCGCAATATCAGGAGAAACACGAATTCATCCCGTTCGAATACGGCATCATGAAGCGCCGTATCACGCCGAACGGCACCGATGAGCATCCGCTGATCTTCCCTTGCAGCCTGCGGCATGTTTCCGGTGAGCGCGGCAAGGCCAACCCGCTGTATCGGCACAATCTGCAAATCCGCGTGCCGATGGATGACACCCACACCCGCGTTTATCGCGTGAACTTCATCCCGACCGCCAGCGACCGCTCGCCGGCCGACGCCGACGCTCCCTGGGAGCTGCGTCCCCTGAAGTTCATCGATGAGGGTGAAGGCGGGCGGGAGCTGCCGATGGACATCCCGATGACGAAATACGACACGACCATCGTCGGCGCGCAGGACTCGATGGCCTGGGAGACGCAGGGCCCGATCACCGACCGCACCAAGGAACATCTCGGCCATGCCGACAAAGGCATCGTGATGTTCCGCCGGCTGCTGCGCGAGCAGATCGAGATCGTGCAGAAGGGCGGCGAACCAATGGGCGTCATTCGCGATCCTGCGAAGAACAAGATCATCGATATCCCGGTCATCAACGAACGGATCGGTCTCGTCCGCCAAGCTGCTGAGTAAGACAGCGGATCCCTCATATTAACGAACGGACCGGGTTCGTCCGCTCCAAGCAGAGTGAGCATGGCGTGAGTACAAATCTGAGAATTGGAGTGGCGGGGCTGGGAGCTGCGTCGAAGCAAATCCTCCCGCATATCGATCGTGTTCCCGGAATGGCGCTAACGGCGGGTGCTGACACCCGCCCGGACGCAGTCGAGGAATTCAAAAAGAAATACAACGGCCGCCAAGCCTTCAACAGCGTTGAAGAGATGTACGCCAGCGGCGAGATCGACGCCGTCTGGATCGCGACGCCGAACGTCAATCATGCCGATCACACGGTGATGGCGGCCGAGCATGGCATCCATGTCATCGTGGAAAAGCCGACGGCCGTGACCCTCGCCGAAACCGACCGCATGATCGAGGCGTGCGACCGCCACAAGGTCAAACTGGTGCAGGGCCATTCCAAGGTCTACGGCCCGGCCATCCAGAAAATCCGAGAGATCGTCGCGAGCGGCCGGCTCGGCAAAGTGATCCAGATCAACAGCTGGAATTCCAACGACTGGCTGCAACGCCCTCGCCTCGCCTCCGAGGTCGACACCAGTGTCGGCGGCGGCATTGTCTTCCGCCAGGGCCCGCACATGATCGACATCATCCGCTATATCGGCGGCGGCATGGTCAGGAGCGTGCGCGCCGTCACCGGCCGCAACGACAAGAATTTCAACACCGAAGGCGACTACACGGCCTTCCTGGAATTCGAGAACGGCTGCGCCGCCACCGGTGTCTTCAACGGCTATGGCTTCTTCGACGCCGCCGAACTGACCTGGGGCATCGGCGAAGGCGGCAAGCGGCTGCCGGAGGAAGACACCGCCCAGCACGCGCCCGGCGAGCGCCTGAAGGGCGCGGTCGATATGGCCTACAAATACGCCAATCCCCGCACCACCGAGGAACGCGCGGCGCGCGAGCGCTCATCGCAATCTTTCTTCGGCATTACCATCGTTGGCTGCGAGCATGGCATCATTCGCCAATCGCCCAACGGGCTCTTCATCTACAGCGAGAAGGGACGCGAGGAGATTGCCTGCGGCAAGGACGAAGGCCGCGCCGCCGAGCTGAAGTCCTTGCAGGAGGCCATTGCCGAAAATCGGCCGCCCTTCCTCGACGGCCGTTGGGGCAAGGCAACGCTCGAAGTCTGCCTCGCCATGCTGCAGTCCGCCAAGGAGCGGCGCGAGATCACGCTCTCGCATCAGGTCCCGAGCGTGGACCTCAGAGAGAAGGTGGAGGCATAACATGACCAAACTGACCGGCTTCCTCGCCATGAACGGATCCAAATAGTGGTGGAAGAGCTCCGCGCACAGGTAGCCCAGGCTTGCCGTGTCATCGGCGGGCTCGGTCTGACCAAGGCCGCGACCGGCCATATCAGCGCCCGCGTGCCGGGCACCGATACCCTTCTCATTCGGGCGCGTGGACCGGACGAGATAGGCGTGCGCTATACCGAGCCGCAGGACGTCATCACGGTCGATTTCAACGGCAAGAAATTGGCCGGGCGCGACGGTCTCGAACCGCCGCAGGAAGTCTTCATCCACACCTGGATGTACCGCAAGCGGCCGGAGCTCGCCTCCGTCGTGCATGCGCATCCTGCCACGGTGGTGCTGTTCACCATCTGCAACAAACCATTGCTGCCGCTTTATGGCGCCTATGATCCGTCGAGCCTGAAGCTGCTGATGGAGGGCATTCCGACCTATCCGCGCAGCATCACGGTATCGAATGACAAGCTCGGGGAGGAATTCGCCAGCAGCATGCCGGGCCGCGCCTGCCTGATGCGCGGGCATGGGATCACGACCGTCGGATCCTCGGTCCAGGAAGCCACCCTCACCGCGATCAAGCTGAACGAGCTGGCCGAGATGAACTATCGCGCGCAGCTGTTGGGGGATCCGCAGCCGATACCCGACGATGAAATCGCGCACATCACGCGCGGCGGCAACAAGGAGAAATCGGAAGCACGCGGAGCGCCGCTCTGGCGTTACTACTGCAGCCTGGTGGGGGAGAAATGATCAAGGGTCAAAAGATCGAGCTGAAGGTCAACACCTATCAGCGCTGGGTGCAGGCGCAGAACATTCCGGTCATCAAGGAATATTATATCAAGGACCTGAAAACGGTCGCTGTAGCCGATTGGGCGTTCAAAGGCGCCAGAGGCGCAATCCTCAATCTGATCGGCACCGAGGATTCGAACGACGCTTACATCCTCGAAATTCCGCCCGGCGGCAGCGTCAAGCCGCAGCGAATGCTGTTTGAAGAATTCTGTCTGGTTCTGGACGGAAACGGCTCGAGCACCGTCTGGAACGACGAGCACAAGAAAGTCAGCTTCGAATGGCAGGAAGGCAGCCTGTTTTCTCCTCCGCTCAACACCTGGCGCCAGCATTTCAACGGCAGCGGCGACAAGCCCGCGCGCTTCCTGGTGGTGACCTCGGCTCCCATCCTGTTCAATCTGTTCCGCAACGAGAAATTCATCTTCGGAACGAACTTCAATTTCAACGACCGCTTTGACGAGGAGCCGGACAGCTTTTCGGGCACCGGCGTCTCCTACCCGGTCGGCGCCACCACGGTATGGGACACGAATTTCGTGCCGGACGTGCGTTCCATCGAGCTGCACCGCCGCAACAACCGCGGTGCCGGCGGCAGTTTTCTCGGCCTCGAGATGTCCGAAAACCAGATGACCGCGCACATCTCGGAAATGCCGGTCGGTACCTACAAGAAGGCGCATCGCCACGGCGCCGGCGCGCATGTGGTGATTATCGGCGGCGAGGGCTATTCGCTGATGTGGCCGGAGGGCTCTCCGATCCAGGTCTTCCCCTGGAAATACGGCAGCGTCGTCGTGCCGCCGAATATGTGGTTCCACCAGCATTTCAATACCGGCGCCACGCCGGCGCGCTATCTCGCGATCCGCTGGGGCGCGCGGAAATTCGTGCGCGCCGTAGGCCATGCCGGCGGCGGCACCGACGTCAGTGTGAAGGAGGGCGGCCACCAGATCGAATACGCCGATGAAGATCCGAAGGTCCGCGCGATGTTCGAGGAGGCGCTCGCCAACAACGGCGTGAAGAGCAGGATGGACGATGTCCTGAAGCTCGCGTCGTAAAGATCGCTATCGAAGATGTTTCGTTTCAAAAAAACCGATCACAGGGGATTGTTTTCATGATCATCGACGTTCACGCCCACGTTTCGGCGCCGCCGGAGCTTTACGCTTACCAGGCCAACATGCTGGCGAGCCGCGCTCCCGCCAAGCGGATCCTGAAGCTGGAAGACGAAAAGGTCGAAAAGGGCCTCAAGTCCCACCTGAAATTCCTGGAAGAGGCCGGCACCGACATGCAGCTGCTGTCGCCCCGCCCCTACACCCAGATGCATCACGAACAGCCTTGGGGAATCGTGAATGCCTATATCCAGGCCTGCAATAATCTCATTGCCCAGCAGGTGGCGATGTATCCCAACAAATTCAAAGGCGTCGCCGGCATCCCGCAGTCACCGGGCGCGCCGATCAAGAATTGCCTGCCGGAGCTGGAGCGTTGCGTGAAGGAGCTTGGCTTCGTCGGGCTTTTGATCAACCCGGATCCAGGCGCCCGCGGCGACGACTCGACGCCGGGCATGGGCGACGAATACTGGTATCCGCTCTATGAGAAGATGTGCGAACTCGACGTGCCGGGGATGATCCACTCCTCCACCTGCCTGTCATCGCGGCTGAACTACACGCTCCACTTCATCAACGAAGAGAGCATCGCGGTCGTTTCGCTCGTCAACTCCAAGGTGTTCGAACATTTCCCCAAGCTGAAGATCGTGTGTGCCCACGGCGGCGGCGCGATCCCCTATCACATGGGCCGCTTTATGGCGGGCCGCTACCAGAGCCGCCGCGACATGGCACGCAAGGCCGTGTCGCCGGATCAATATTTCGAAAACGTGGCGAAGAAGATTCATTACGACACCTGCCTCTACACGGCGGAGGCGCTGGAACTGCTGTTCAAGGTGATCGGGCCGGCCAATTGCTGCTTTGGAACCGAGGCCCCGGGCGCCGGATCGTCGGTCAACCCGCATACCGGCAAGGCCATGGACGACCTCCGGCCGATCATCGAGGGGTTCAACTGGCTGAGCGATGGCGACAAAAAGTCCATCTTCGAGCTGAACGCCCGCAAGCTGTATAGACTATAATGTGAGGAAGCCGCCGAAGAGCGGGCGTGGGAGGAATGGTCTTGGCGGGTAACGTACTTCTCGAATTCTCCAACGTCGTGAAACGTTACGGCGAGACTACGGTCGTCGACGGGATCACTTTCACCGTCGCGCCGGGTGAATTCTTCACCCTCCTCGGCCCTTCCGGCTGCGGCAAGACCACCACGCTGCGTCTGCTCGCCGGCCTGGAAACCCCAGACGCCGGCGAGATCACGTTGCAGGGGCGCACCCTGGCGGCGCCGGCCCGTAACATCCTCGTCCCGATCGACAAGCGCAACATGGGAATGGTGTTCCAGTCCTATGCGATCTGGCCGCATCTCACCGTGTTCGAGAACGTCGCCTTCCCGTTGCGCGTGCGCGGCGAGCCAAGGGCGGCAATCCGCAAGCGGGTGCTCGAAGCGTTGGAGGTGGTCGGCCTCACGGGCTTCGAAGATCGCGGCTCGACCGAATTATCCGGCGGCCAGCAACAGCGGGTCGCGCTGGCGCGCGCCATTGTCTACACCCCAGCTCTTCTGCTGCTCGACGAGCCGCTGTCGAATCTCGACGTCAAGCTGCGCGAGCAGATGCGCGAGGAACTGCACGGGCTGCACAAGCGCCTGAATCTCGCGGTGGTCTATGTCACCCACGACCAGGCGGAGGCGTTGGCGCTTTCGGACCGCATTGCCGTGGTCAACCAGGGCAAGCTGGAGCAGGTCGGCAGCCCGGCGGAAGTCTACGAGCATCCCCACACGCGCTTTGTCGGCGATTTTCTCGGACGCACCATCATTCTCAAGGGCACGATGCGTAAGGACGCGGGTCAGAGCGTCGTTGACGTCGAGGGCGCGGGCCGCGTCATGGTCAATGGCGACATCTCATTCGGCGAAGGCGCCGACGTGCGCATTCTTTCGCGGCCGGAAGACGTATCGCTGCTGCCGGCGGGCGAGCTTGCGCCCAACCAGGTGGCCGGCAAGGTGGAACATGTCGCCTATATGGGCGATCATCTCGAATACACGATCGAAGCGGCGGGCCGCACGCTCCTGATGCCGGCGAGCAAGCGCGACAGCTACGCCATCGGCGCCGGTGTGCGCCTTGTGTTCGATCCCGCCCGCGTCACGGCGCTACCGCAATGAGCACGGTCACAGCCCCTCCCCTTGCATCCTCTTGGCCGAGACTGCGCGGTGTGCGCGTCGCGGAAGTCTTCGTGCTGCTGTTCTTCTGCCTGGTCATGGCGCTGCCGATCACGTTCATGCTGGCCGGAAGCTTTAATACTGCCGCGCCGGGACAACCGTGGTCCTGGGGCGTCGACAACTGGGTGCGCGCCTTCTCCGATCCGCAGACCTTGAGCTCGCTGTGGATGAGCTTCCTGTTCTCGGTGGTACGGCTTATCCCCTCGCTGACCTTGTCGGTGATCGTGGCCTGGCTTATCGCGCGCACCGACATGCCCGGCGGCAATGCCATCGAGTTTCTGTGCTGGTTTGCGTATTTCGTGCCGGATTTCCCGCTGACGCTTGCCTGGATCCTGCTGCTCGACCCGCATTTCGGCTTCCTCAACACCGCCGCGAGATACTTGCCGTTCGTGGACGGCCCGCTCTTCAATCCCTACAGCTTCTGGGGCATCGTCTGGGTGCATCTCGGCACCGGCGGCATCTGGCTCAACGTGATGTTGCTGACGCCGGTGTTCCGCAGGCTCGGCGCCAGCCTGGAAGAAGCCGCCCGGGTTTCCGGCGCCAACACCTTCACCACGCTGTGGCGGATCACCTTCCCCGTGCTGTCGCCGATGATCCTGGCGATCGCGGTGCTCAGCTTCATCAAGGGGCTGGAGTCGTTCAACACCGAACTGCTGCTCGGCCTGCCCGCGCGCATCTATGTCTATGGCACGCGCATTTACGACTATCTGCGCCAGGAGCCGCCGGCCTATGGCGAGGCCACCGCGCTCGGCTCGGTCTTCCTGCTGGTTCTGTTCGTGCTGGCCTTCTTCTATCGCAGCTATCTGCAGGGCAAGAAAAAGTTCACGGTGGTGACCGGCTCGGGTTATTCCACGCTGCGCGTGAAGCTCGGAAAGTGGCGCTATATCGCGCTTGGCAGCATCGTTGCCTGGTTCCTGATCATGATGGTCCTGCCGCTGATCTTCCTGATCATCGGCTCCTTCATGCGCCGCTACGGTTTCTTCAACATCAGCAACCCCTTCACGCTGGCGCATTGGCAGAACCTGCTCGGCGATCCGCTGTTCATCGGCTCCTTGAAGAACAGCCTGATCATCGCCTCGACCACCGCCATTCTCGGCATCCTGATCTACTCCATCGTCGGCTATCTTTTGGCATCAAGGAAGCTGGTCGCCCCGGCCGCGCTGGAATTCTTCTGCTGGCTGCCGTGGGTCGTCCCGGGCATCCTGATGAGCCTGGGCCTGCTCTGGATCTTCCTGGCGACGCCGCTGCGCGGCATCCTCTACGGTACGGTATGGGGCATCGCGCTGGCGCTCACCATCAACGACAGTCCGGTGAGCACGCAGGCCTTCAAGTCGGGATTCATGCAACTCGGACCCGATCTCGAAGAATCGGCGCGCGTCTCCGGCGCCTCCTGGCGCTACACCTATCTGCGCATCCTGCTGCCGCTGGTCGCGCCGATCGCCGTCACTGTCGGCATGCTAAACTTCGGCAGCGCGCTGACCAGCATCAGCACGCCGGTGCTGCTCTACAGCGCGGAATCACGGCCGCTGTCGATCCTGCTGCTGGAATATAGCTTCACGGGCGAAATCGAACGCGCTGCGGCTCTCGGGCTGCTGATCACCGGCATCATCTGCGTGATGATGCTGTTCGGCAGAAAGTTCGGCCTGCGGCTCACCGGCCCGTCACGGGAGGAAGCCAAGCCGCGCGGTGCGGTTTAGCGTCAAAAAAACAAACGCGGCTTTGGGAGGCAGCGTGAAGACAATACTCGCCTTGCTGATGTCGATCGCATGCGCGCCGGCAGCCTGGGCGCAGTCCAGCGATTGGCAAAAGCAATGGGACGAGACGCTCGCCGCCGCGAAGAAAGAAGGCAAGGTGGTCGTCGCCGGCTCTCCCGATCCGGTGATGCGCAACCAGATCATCCCGAGATTCACCGAGCGTTACGGCATCCAGGTCGATTTTGTTGCGGGACGCTCCAGCCAGATCATCAGCAAGGTGCGGCTGGAGCGCGCCGCCGGGCAGTATCTGACCGATGTCTATATGTCCGGCGCCGGCACCACTTTTTTCACGCTGCTGCCGGAGAAGATGCTCGATCCTCTGAAGCCGCTGCTCATCCATCCTGAGGTCACCGAGCCGGCGAAGTGGAAGCGCGGCAAGCCCTGGTTCGTCGATGAAGAGGGCTATGTCTTGATGCTGTTCTCAGCAGCGTCCAGAGCCTTCTCTTCATCAATACCGATTACGTCAAGCGGGAGGAGCTGCGCTCCGTGCAGGATCTCCTCGATCCGAAATGGAAAGGCAAGATCTCGTCGGAAGATCCGTCTGGGGCGAGCCGGTGGCGGCGGCGCGGGCAGCTCATTGCACTGGTTCCACCAACTGGGACCGGAGTTCATGCGAAAGCTGCATTTCGGCCAGAAGGTTACCGCCAGCAACGACCGCCGCCAGATGATCGACTGGCTGGCGCAGGGCAAATTCCCGATTTGCCTGTCCTGTAAAGAGGAAGGTGCGAGCGAGCTGAAAGATGCAGGCTTCAATCTGTTCGAGGTCTTCGAGCTCGAGGGCATACCCAACCGCATCAATTCATCGCCGTTTCTGCTGAGCTACGCAAACAAAGCCCCGCATCCCAATGCCGCGCGTATTTTTGTGAACTGGCTCGCCGGCAAGGAAGCGCTGGAAATCTATTCCCGGGAAAACGGCACCGCGACGCTGCGCACCGACGTGGACGAATCCTTTCTCGATCCGCGCGTCATTCCGCGCCCGGGCGTAAGTTATGTCGATGTCACCGACATCAAATGGATAACCGCGGGCCGCAAGGAAGCCGCCGAGAAGATGCTGCAAGCGTTGAAAAACCCATAACCCGCCTGGAACGAAGCACTGCCAAATCGGATTCACTACCGGGAAGTAAAAAATGAAAACAACAATAGCCTTGCTGATGGCACTTGCGCTCGCGCCGGCCGCCGCTGGCGCAGCCCTCGGACTGGCAGAAACAATGGGATGAAACCGTTGCCGCGGCGAAAAAGGAAGGCAAGGTCGTCGTCGTCGGTTCGCCCGATCCGGTGATGCGCAATCAGATCATCCCGAGATTCACCGAGCTTTACGGCATCCAGGTGGAATTCCTGGCCGGACGGTCCAGCCAGACCATAGGCCGGATACGCATAGAGCGGAGCTCAGGCCTGCATCTGGTCGATGTCTACATGGCCGGGGCCGGCAGCACCTTCTACTCCCTGCTCCCTGAAGGGATGCTCGACCCCCTGAAGCCTCTGCTCATCCACGCCGATGTTACCGACCCCAAAAAGTGGAAACGGGACGGCAAGCCGTGGTTCGCCGACGCTGAAGAGAAGTATGTGCTCGTGCTGTTCAGCAGCGTCGAGAGCCTGCTGATGATCAATGCCGGCTATGTCAAAGCCCGCCGACATCCGCTCCGTTCAGGATCTGATCAGCCCGAAGTTGAAGGGCAAGATCTCTGCCGAAGACCCGAAAACCGACAGCAGCTCGCGGCGCCGGCATGGCGATGCACTGGATGAACGAGCTCGGGCCGGACTATGTCCGGAAGCTCTATGTCGAGCAGAATACGAGCCTGAGCAGGGATCGGCGCCAGCTCATCGACTGGCTGGCGCGCGGCAATTTTCCGATCTGCATATCCTGCAAGATTGAAGGCGCCAACGAGCTGACCAAGGAAGGCTTCCAACTGCAGGAGGTCTTCGAGATCGAAGGCATCCGCAACCGCGTGACCGCCTCCCCCTTCCTCCTGAGCTACGCTAACAAGGCGCCGCATCCGAATGCCGCGCGCGTGTTTGTCAACTGGATCGCCAGCAAGGAAGCCTTGGAAATCTATTCGCGTGAGAACAAGACCGCCACCATGCGGACGGACGTGGACGAGTCCTTCCTCGATCCCCGTGTTATCCCCAAGCCAGGGGTATCGTATTTCGAGGCCATCGATGCGAAATGGATAGCCAGCGGGCGACTAGAGGCTGCTGAAAAAATGAAAGAGGCGCTCGCGACGCCGCTGAGCCGGACGCGCGCGTTTAAGGAGACAACGATGAAAAACTTACTGGTCTTGCTGATGTCACTGGCGCTCGCGCCGGCCGCCGTGGCGCAGCCGGCCGATTGGCAGAAGCAGTGGGACGAGACCATCGCCGCCGCGAAGAAGGAAGGCAAGGTCGTCGTCGTCGGCTCACCCGATCCGGTGATGCGCAACCAGCTGATCCCGCAATTCACCAAGCAGTACGGCATCCAAGTGGAGTACTTGGCCGGCAGCTCCAGCCAGATCATCGGACGGGTGCAGACCGAGCGTTCCTCCGGCATCTATTCGGTCGACATCTATCTCGCCGGCGCCGGCAGCACCGTCACCACGCTCTATCCGCAGAAGATGCTCGATCCGCTGAAGCCGCTGCTGATCCACCCCGACGTGGCCGACGGCAAGAAATGGAAGCGCGGCGCGCCGTCGTTTATCGACCCCGAAGGGCAGTACATCATGATGCTGTTCTCGACCGTGAACGACACCTTGTTCATCAACACCGACTTCGTGAAGCCGGAAGAGATGAAGCACGTCAACGACCTGATCAATCCGAAATGGAAGGGCAAGATCGCCAGCCAGGACCCGCGCCTGATGGGCAGCGGCGCCAACACCGCCGTGCATTTCTACGTCGGGCTCGGCCCGGAATACGTCAAGAAGGTCTATGTCGACCAGCAGCCGGTCTATAGCCGCGACCGCCGGCAGCTGACCGACTGGCTGGCCCGCGGCACCTATCCGATCTGCCTGACCTGCCGCGCGGACGACGTGAAGCCGCTGATCAAGGATGGCTTCAAGCTGCACGAGGTCTTCGAATTGGATGGGATTCCGAACCGCGTGAACTCAGCGCCGTTGCTGATGACCTATGCCAACAAGGCGCCGCATCCGAATGCGGCCAAGGTCTTCATCAACTGGTTCGCCGGCAAGGAGGCGCTGGAGACCTATTCCAAGGAATACGAAGCCGTGACGCTTCGCACCGACGTGGACGAGGCCTCGTTCCTCGATCCGCGGATGATTCCGAAGCCGGGCGTGAAATATCCGGATGACACCGAATTCGGCTGGCTGCTGAAAGGCCGGAACGAAACCGCAGATAAAGTGCGCGAACTGCTGAAGTAAACCAAAGATCCTGCAAGAGGCAAAGCGATGAAGAAACTGCTGGCATTGGCCTTGGCGCTGGTTGCGTCTGCAGCATCGGCGCAGACCCCCTCCGCAGAGTGGAACCAACTCGTGGCCGATGCGAAGAAAGAGGGCAAGGTCGTCATCATCGCCCCGCCCGATCCGCAGGTGCGCGAGGGCATCCCGAAAGCCTTCAAGGCGAAATACGGCATCACCGTCGAATATCTCGGCGGGCGCAGCTCGGATATGGCCGCGCGGCTGCGCACCGAGCGCCAGGCCGGCGTCTATACCGTGGATGCCGCGCTTTCCGGCATGCTCACGATGGCGTCCATTTTCTACACCGAGAAAATGCTCGACCCGATCAGGCCGATTCTGCTCGATCCGGAAGTGACCGACGGCTCGAAATGGAAGGCGGGCAAGCTCTGGTTCATCGATCCGGAGGACAAGTACATTCTGCGGCTGTTCAGCACCCGCACCGCGATGTTCTACCTGAACACCAATTACGTGAAGCCGGAAGAAATCAAAACGGCGCAGGACCTGCTCAATCCGAAATTCCAGGGCAAGATCATTACCTCCGATCCCACCCTGCCGGGGATCGGCAGCAGCGACTCCGCGCGCTTCTACATCCAGTACGGCGAGGACTTCGTCAAAAAGCTCTACCTCGACCAGAAGATGTTGATCAGCCGCGACCGGCGGCAGATCGGCGACGGGCTGGCGCGCGGCGCTTATCCGATCGCATTCGGGGCGGAAGACGAGGAGATGGAGCGGCTGGAGAAGGAAGGCTTCCCCATTCACCGGGTCTACAGCCTGGAAGGCATGTCGGAGATCGTCTCCCCGAGCGTCGGGCACGTTGGTCTGTTCAATAATGCGCCGCATCCGAACGCGGCCAAGCTCTTCGTCAACTGGATTGCCTCGAAGGAAGGGCTGGAAGTCTATTCCCGCGCCCGCGGCGGCGCCCCTACCCGCAATGACATCAATGCCGAGAGCTACCTGCCCGCCGCGATGATCCCCAAGCAAGGCGTCGACTATTTCGACAGCTACAACTGGGAATTCGTCCTCAATACCAAGGAAAAGATCCGGCTCCGGATGAAGGAGCTGATGGGGAGGTGATGAAAAACGCCCTCGCACTGGGATTGGCGTTCTGCGTTTTTAGCGTCCTTGCTTCGGCTTGGGCGTCGTCAACGACTGTTTCCGGCTGGGACAAGCTCGTCGCCGATGCAGTTAAAGAGGGCAAGGTCGTCGTTGTTGCCCCGCCCGACCCGCAATTACGTGAAGCGCTGCCGGCGGCGTTCAGGGCGAAATACGGCATTACGCTCGA
The DNA here is from genome assembly GCA_963731585.1 of uncultured Alphaproteobacteria bacterium. Classification (GTDB taxonomy): domain Bacteria; phylum Pseudomonadota; class Alphaproteobacteria; order Rhizobiales; family Xanthobacteraceae; genus CANKHA01. Next base: position 156,177 of record CAVSWC010000013.1, on the reverse strand, counting down.
ATATCTCGGCGGCCCAAGCTCCGACACCGCTGCGCGGCTGCGCACCGAACGCAAGGCCGGGCTCTACACGGTGGATGCCGCGCTCTCGGGCCAGCAGACCATTACCTCGGTCTTCTTTGGCGAGAAGATGCTCGATCGGTTACGGCCGGCGTTGATCGACCCGGAGGTAACCGATAACACGAAGTGGAAAGCTGGCAAGCTGCCCTTCGTCGATCCGGAAGAGCAATACGTCTTGCGTTTGTTCAGTACCCGCACCCCGATGTTCTTTCTGAATACAAAATACGTGAAGCCGGGAGAGATCAAATCGGCGCAGGACCTGATCGACCCGAAGTTCAAAGGCAAGATCATCGCTTCCGACCCGACCTTGCCGGGCATCGGCTCAAGCGACAACGCCAGGTTCTATGTTCAGTACGGCGAGGACTTCGTCAAAAAGCTCTACATCGAGCAGCAGCCGGTGCTGAGCCGCGATCGCCGGCAGATCGGCGACAGCCTCGCGCGCGGGGCCTACCCGATCGCCCTCGGCGCCGAGGACGAGGAGATGGAGCGCCTTCAGAAGGAAGGCTTCCCGATCGAAAGGGTCTATAGCCTCGACGGCATGTCGGACATTGTATCGTCCAGCGTCGGCCAGATCGTGCTGTTCAACAACGCGCCGCATCCGAACGCCGCCAAGCTGTTCGCGAACTGGATCGCCTCGAAAGAAGGCCTTGAGGTCTTTTCGCGCAATCGCGGCGGGGTGCCGACCCGCAACGATATCAATGAAGCGCGTTTCCTGCCGGCCGAGATCATTCCGAAGCCGGGCGTGGAGTATTTCGACGCTTACAGCTGGGACTTTGTCCTCAACCAGGAAAAGATCCGGCTCCGGATGAAGGAACTGATGGGGAGGTAAGATGAAGAATTCGCTTGCTCTTGCACTAACGCTCGCGTTCTACGCGGCCGCCACTCTGGCCCAGAGCTGGGCGCAGTCTCCTGCGCCGGGCTGGGACAAGCTCGTCGCCGACGCCAAGAAAGAGGGCAAGGTCGTCATCATCGCTCCATCCGATCCGCAGGTGCGCGAGGCGATACCGGCGGCGTTCAAGGCGAAATACGGCATCACCGTCGAATATCTCGGCGGCCGCAGCTCGGATATGGCCGCGCGCCTGCGCACCGAGCGCCAATCGGGCATCTACACCATCGACGTCGCGCTTTCCGGCACGCTCACGATGGCATCCATCTTCTACGGCGAGAAAATGCTCGATCCGCTCCGGCCGGCTCTCATCGACCCGCAAGTCACCGACGGCTCGAAATGGAAATCCGGCAAGCTGTGGTTCATCGATCCGGAGGATCAATACATCCTGCGGATCTTCAATACCCGCACGCCGATGCTCTACCTGAACACCAACTACGTGAAGCCGGAAGAAATCCAGTCGGCCCAGGACCTGCTCAATCCGAAATTTCAGGGAAAGATCGTCACCTCCGATCCGACCTTGCCGGGGATCGGCAGCAGCGACTCCGCGCGCTTCTATATCCAGTACGGCGAGGACTTCGTCAAAAAGCTCTACATCGACCAGAAAACCGTGCTGAGCCGCGACCGGCGGCAGATCGGCGATGGTCTGGCGCGCGGCGCCTGGCCCATCGCGATGGGAGCGGAAGACGAGGAGATGGTGAAGCTGCAGAAGGAAGGTTTCCCGATCCACCGGGTCTACAGCCTAAAGGGCATGTCAGACATCGTATCGCCGAGTGAGGGCCACGTCGGGCTGTTCAACAACGCGCCGCATCCGAACGCGGCCAAACTGTTCGTCAACTGGATCGCGTCAAGGGAAGGGTTGGATATCTACGCACGCAACCGCGGCTGCTCGCCTACCCGCAACGACATCGATGAAGCGAGTTTCCTTGATCCGGAAATGATCGCCAAATCCGGCGTGGACTATTTCGACAGCTACAACTGGGAGTTTGTCCTGAACACCAAGGAAAAGATCCGCCTGCGGGTCAAGGAAATGTTGGGGAAATGAGATGAAAAAGCACCTCGCATGGGCAATGGTTGCTTACGCCTGCTTCGCTCCGGCTCAAGCGTCGGCTCAGACGGTGCCCGACTGGGAAAAGAAGTGGAACCAGCTCGTCGCCGACGCGAAGAAGGAAGGCAAGGTCGTCATCATCGCGCCGCCCGATCCGCAGGTGCGTGCAGCGCTGCCCGCGGCGTTCAAGGCGAAATACGGCATTACGGTTGATTACCTTGGCGGCCGCAGCAGCGAGACGGCGGCCAAGATGCGCGCCGAGCGCAATGCCGGCGTCCACACCGTCGACGTCGCCCTCTCCGGCATCCAGACCATGGCGGCGATCTTCTATCGCGAAAAGATGCTCGACCCGATCGACGACACCGTCTTGATCCACCCGGAAGTGACCGAAGGCAAATATTGGCAGAAGGGCAAGCCCTGGTTCATGGACCCGGAGGGCAAATACATCCTGCGTCTGTTCAACACAATCAGCGCGATGTTCTACCTCAACACCTCGATCATCAAGGCGGAAGAGATTCAATCGGGCCAGGACCTGCTTAATCCGAAATGGAAGGGCAAGATCGTAGCGCATGACCCGACCGTGCCGGGCACCGGCAGCAACGACGCGGCGCGCCTCTATGTCCAGTTCGGCGAGGACTATATCAAGAAGCTCTACATCGAGCAGCAGCCGCGCATCCTCCGCGATCGCCGGCAGATCACCGACGGGATCATGCGCGGCTCCTTCGCCATCGCGCTCGGCGCTGAGGACGACGACATGGAAAAGCTGAAGAAGGAAGGCATCCCCGTTCATCCGATCTATGAGCTGCGCGACCTGCCCGGCTCGACGTCGGCCGGCGTCGGCCAGCTCGCGCTGATGGCAAATGCGCCGCATCCCAATGCGGCCAAGCTGTTCATCAACTGGATGGCGTCCAAGGAAGGGCTGGAACTGTTCTCGCGCACGCGCGGCGGCGCGCCGACCCGCACCGATATCGATGCCAAGAGCTGGATTCCCGTCGAGAACATCCCGCAGCCGGGCGCCGCGTATTTCGACACCTATGACTGGGAATTCACGCTGAGCACCAAAGAAAAGATCAGGGAGCGCATGGTCGAGATCCTGCGCAAGTAAGAAAAGGATGACAATAAACATGACGAGATTTCTGGCGCTCGCCTTCCTGCTGTTCGGCTCCAGCGCCTTCGCGCAGGACGTGGCGAAATGGGACGCGCTCGTCGCCGCCGCCAAGAAGGAAGGCAAGGTGGTGGTCAACGGGCCGCCCGACGCCGTGGTGCGCAAGGCGCTGCCCGAAGCCTTCAAGGCGAAATACGGCATCACCGTCGAATATATCGGCCAGCGCGGCTCCGACACGACCGCCAAGCTGCGCTCGGAGCGGGCTTCCGGCATCTACAGCGTCGACGTCGCCTTCGGCGGCAGCACCGGCCTTGCCACGACCTATTACGCCGAAAAGTTCATCGTGCCGCTCAAGCCCGAATTGATCGATCCGGACGTGACCGACCCCAAGAAGTGGAAGAAGGGCAAGCTCTGGTTCACCGACCCGGAAGAGATGTATGTGCTGCGGCTGTTCAACACCGCCGGCCCGATCGTCTTCATCAACACGGATCTGGTGAAGCCGGGTGAGCTGCAGTCGGCGCAGGACCTGCTGAACCCGAAATGGCGCGGCAAGATCGGCGCGCATGACCCGACCACCGCCGGCAGCGGCAACGGCCAGTCGACACGCTTCTACCTGGAGTTCGGCGAGGAGTTCCTGAAAAAGCTCTATGTCGACCAGCAGCCGGTGATCAACCGCGACCGGCGCCAGCTGACCGACGGCGTCGCCCGCGGCGCGCTGATGATCGCGCTCGACGGCGAGGACGAGCAGTTGCGCAAGCTCAAGGCCGACGGTCTGCCGATCGAAGCGATCTATCAATTCAAGGACATGGGCGGCACGGTGTCGTCCGGCATCGGCCAGATGGTGCTGCTCGACAAAGCGCCCAACCCGAACGCGGCGCGGTTGTTCGTCAACTGGGTCGCTTCCAAGGAAGGCCTCGAGGTGTTCTCCCGCGCCCGCGGCGAGGCGCCGACCCGCAACGACATCAACGCGGAAGCCTATTTGCCGAAGGAGATCATTCCCGATCCGGCGGCGAGCTACTTCGACGTGCACGACTGGAACGAAGGCGTGACGGCGCGGAAGAAAGTGATGGGAATCATGCAGCAGCTGCTGCGCAAGTAAATTGGGGGGAGAAATTAGTGGCCAAGAAGAAAATTCGGGTTTTTTATCGCGCGCCAAGCCACGTACCGCTCTGGAAGGTCATGGAGGCCGGAGGGTTCAACGAGAAGCACGGGTTCGAGTTCGAGCTCGGCTCGCTGGAAGACAAGCGCAAGCGCGCGACGGAAGGCCTGCTGACCGGAGAGATCGACATCGTTTCCGGCAATCACCACAGCCTCTACGCCCGCCGCGGATTGCACAACGAGCCCTTTGTGCATATCGGGCAGGTCAACAACCAGTGGAACCAGCACTGGATGGTGGCCAGAGACGGCATCAACACCGTGGCCGACCTGCGCGGCAAGCGCATCAGCATGAACAAGCGCGCCGGCCATCCCGGCCTCAACCTCTGGCTCTATCTGAAGCAGCAGGGCCTGGAAGACGGCAAAGACGTGACGATCGTCGACGGCGACAAGAAGGGCGTGGAGCGCGTGCGGCATGTGATGGCGGGCGCTTTCGACGCTACGTTCATCGGCTCGGTCGATCAGCTGCGCGCCAGGCAGCTCGGCGCGCGCGTCATCGACGTGCCGACCTTTCCGATGATCGAAGGCGTCACGCTCACCACCACGACCACCTACGTCAACAACCACCCGGAAGAGGTTGACGCCCTGCTGCGTTCGCTGGTCGATGCCCTGCACTATTTCAAGACCAACAAGCAGGGCACGCTAGGGCTGATCAATGACACCTGCCGCGGCCTGCTGCGCATGCAGTCGGACGACGAGCTGGAGGAGTTCTACGATGAATCCGCGAAGATCTTCGAGAAGAAGCCCTACCCCAGGCCGGAGGCGATCCAGAACGTCTTTCAGTTGGGCGTGCATGACACCCCGGAAAACGCGGGTTTCAATCCGCTGGTGATGTGGGACATGCATCACCTGCGGGCGATCGACGACAGCGGCTATATCGACAAGCTGTACCAGTAACAAAGAGGCCGGCGGTTTGCCGGCCTCTTTGCACGATGGGGAGGCGGCAATGAAAAAAAATGGTTCAACGATCATCGGATTTGCGGCGGCCATGCTGGTGGCGTCGAGCGCCATGGCGCAGACGGCTGATTGGAAAAAGACCTGGGATGAGACGCTGGCCGCGGCCAAGAAAGAGGGCAAGGTCGCCGTCGTCGGCTCGCCCGATCCGGTGATGCGCAACGAGGTGATCCCGGCCTTCGAGAAGCGCTACGGCATAAAAGTGGATTATATCGCCGGGCGCTCGGCGGAAATCACCGAGCGCGTGAAGCTGGAGCGTGGCGCAGGGATCTACGCGGTCGACGCCTATCTCTCCGGACCCGACACCCAGTACAACATCCTGCATGCGGAAAAGCTGATCGATCCGCTGCGTCCGTATCTCATCCTGCCGGAGGTGACGGAAGGCAAGAATTGGAAGCCCGGCAAGCTGTGGTTCATGGACAAGGACGGCGCCTATGTGCTGCGCCTGTTCAACAGCGTCGACAGTGTGCTCTTCATCAATACGGATTTCGTCAAGCCGGAGGAAATGAAGTCGGCCAAGGACCTGCTCAATCCGAAATGGCAGGGCAAGATCAGCTCGGAGGACCCGACCAGCGACCGCGGCAGCGGCGGCAATACCGCGGCCAATATCTACAGCCAGCTCGGCGGGGATTTCGCCAAGAACCTCTATGTCGGGCAGAAGGTCCAGTTCAGCCGCGACCGCCGACAGCTCACCGACTGGCTGGCGCGCGGCAACAATCCGATCTGCCTGACCTGCCGCGCCGACGACGTGCGTCCGCTGCAGAAGGAAGGCTTCAAGATCACGGAAATCTACGATCTCGAAGGCCTCACGGGCCGGGTCAATTCCTCGCCCTTCCTGCTCAGCGTCGCCAACAGGCCGGCGCATCCCAATGCCGTGAAGGTCTTCATCAACTGGCTGGCGGGCAAGGAAGGCCTCGAAATCTATTCCCGCGGCTTCCAGGCGGTGACGCTGCGGACGGACGTGGACGAGTCCTTCCTCGATCCGCGCTCGATCCCGAAGCCGGGCGTGACGCTATCCCGACGACGCCGATCCGAAATGGCGCTCGGTGGACAAGCTGGAATACGGCGCGAAAATCCGCGCCATGCTGAAGAACTAGCAAGGATGGCCGGGCCACAACGGCGTCGCTGGCGGGCAAACACAGCCGGCAGGTGCATGAATACCGCGCTACGGCCTTGCTGGCCGCGCTCACTCGAGGGATTGCCGATATGAAGCGAATCGCCGTATTGCTCATCGCTCTGTTGTTCGCGCCCGGCGCCCTGGCGCAGCCCGCCGATTGGCAGAAGGTTTGGGACGAAACGCTCGCCGCCGCCAAGAACGAGGGCAAGGTGGTGATCATCGGCTCGCCCGATCCGGTGATGCGCAACGAGATCATCCCGGCTTTCCAGAAGCGCTACGGCATTACGGTGGAATACATCGCCGTCGGCAGCTCCGGGCAGGCCTCCGGCCGCATCCGCACCGAGCGTCAGTCCGGTATTTATTCGGTCGACGTTTTCCTTTCCGGACTCGGAACCACGGTCAATGTCTATTACCCGGAGAAGATGATCGATCCGCTGAAGCCGCTTCTCATCCTGCCGGAGGTCACCGACGGCTCGAAATGGAAGCGCGGCAAGCCCTGGTTCATCGACCCCGAGGAGCAATACATCCTGATGCTCTTCGCCAACGTGGACAGCCATTTCTACATCAACACCGATTACGTAAAGCCGGAGGAGATCCGCTCCGCCAAAGATCTGCTGAACCCGAAATTTACCGGCAAGATATCCACCGAAGATCCAACCAGCAGCGGCACCGGCGCCAATACTGCCGGCCATATCCTGCGTGAGCTCGGCCCGGAATTCACCAAGAAGCTTTACATCGAACAGAAGCCAGGCATCAGCCGCGAACGTCGGCAGCTGACCGATTGGCTGGCGCGCGGCACCTACCCGATCTGCCTGACCTGCCGCACCGACGACATCCGCGCAGTTGATCAAGGAGGGCTTCAAAATCACGGAAGTCTTCGAACTCGCCGACCTGAAGAACCGGCTGAATTCCTCGCCCTTCATTCTGTCCTACGCCAACAAGGCGCCGCACCCGAACGCGGCGCGTGTCTTCATCAACTGGCTGGTCGGCAAGGAAGCGCTTGAAATCTACTCGCGCGGCTATGAATCGCCCACCTTGCGCACGGACGTGGACGAGTCGTTTCTCGATCCCAACACGATTCCGCGTCCGGGAGTGGCCTATACCGATAACACCGAATTCAACTGGATCGCCAAGGAGAGGGTCGAGGCCGCAAACAATGTGCGCGCGCTGCTGAAGAAATAACAAAAGCAACCAAGCAATAGAACCGCTAGAAGAGCGCGCAAGCGATGAAGAAGAATACTGTCCTGATCATGCGGCCGGACGGCGATGACTCCTCTCCGGCGGACCAGACATTCGCGGCGCGGCTAGCGTCGGTCCGGAAGTCGAAATCCGTGAACAACTTTTCCGGCGCGAGGAGCCCGACGATTTAGCAAGGCAGCTGCGTTCGTGGGAGGGGAAGGTCGCGGGCGTTATCGGGGCCATGCGCGTCCCCGAGTCCCAGCAGCTTGGGCAGCTGGCCGAGCGAATGAACGTGTTATGCCTGGTCGCCAACAACAATCCCGCAGTCTGGCAAAAGCGGCGCAATGTCTTCCACATTGGCTTTCCGACCAGCCAGACGACCGCGGCGGTCGCAGCCGAGCTGACGCGAAACGCCGACCGCCGGCGCTATCTCATGCTGCACGACGCCACGCGAATTCCAGACCACGCGTCGCCACCAACATGGAAACGCGCCTGCGCGAATACGGCATGGAGGTTCGATTGCTGGCGCATAATCCGGGCGACGCGCTGGACATCGGCGCCGACGGCTGGAGACCCGAATTGACTTATGTCGTGTTTTCCAGCGAGCGGAAGGCGCTGAAGGTCGTGCAAACGGTCAGCGAGTGCATGCCGGATACGCCGCTCGTGCTCGGCCGCTCCCTGTTGCGCGAAAGCTTTTTGCAATCGCTGAACGGGCGTGCCGGCGAATTCTGGTTCGTCGACACCAATTTCCGCCGCAGCCGGATGCGGAACGGGAGCCAAGAGCGGTTCATGCAGGTGATGGAGGAAAACGGGGTTAGGGTGCCGACGACCAATCACGCCTTCGGCTGGGACTGCATGAAGTTCTGCGCCCTCGCACTGCAGGCAGGCGACGGCGACGCCAGATCGCGCAATCGAATATCTGGAAAGCGGCGTGACGCTGGAAGGCGCCACCGGAACATGCTCATTTAGCCCGGACAATCATAATGGCCGCCGCGGACCGGGGCCGACCATCCTTTCGCGCTGGAGCAACGGCAGGTTTGAAGACGTGTAGAAACTGCCGCGCGTCCACACCACAGCATTTGCACACTCAAGGGAGACGACATGGCTAAAAAGAAAATCCGTATTTACTACCGCGCGCCGGCACACGTTCCGCTTTGGAAGGTGATGGAGGAAGGCGGCTTCCTGGCAAAGCACGGATTTGAAATGGAATTCGGCTCGATGGAAGACAAGCGCGCGCGCGCCACTGAAGGGCTGCTCTCCGGCGATCTCGATATCGTCTCCGGCAATCATCACAGCCTCTATGCGCGGCGCGCACTGCATAACGAGCCTTTCGTGCATATCGGCCAGGTGCAGAACGACTGGCAGCAGCACTGGCTCGTCGCCGGCAACGGCATCGACAGCGTCGCCGACCTGAAAGGCAAGCGTCTTTCGATCGACAAGCTCGACCAGCATCCCGGCCTCAATGCCTGGCTGTTCCTGAAGCAGAACGGACTGGAAGAAGGCAAGGACGTCCAGATGATCATGGGCGACCGCCGCGCTGTCGAGCGTATTCGCGCTGTGATGGGCGGGGCCTTTGACGGGACCTTCATGGGCCCGGTCGACGCGCATCGCGCGCAGGAACTGGGAGCCCATGTGATCGATGTGGGAACCATCCCGATGATCGAAGGCCCGACCGTCACCACCACGACCAAATACGTCAATGAGCATCCGGAAGAGGTCAACGGCCTCATGCACGCCTTGGTCGACGCGATCCATTATTTCAAGACCAACCGCAAAGGCACGATCGAGATCATCAACCGGACGAGTCGAGATCTGCTGCGGCTGCAGTCCGACAAGGAGGTCGATATTTTTTACGACCACCATGCCGAGATTTACCAGAAGAAGCCGTATCCGACGCCGGAAGCGATCCAGAACGTCTTCGCGCTCGGAGTGCGTGAAACCCCGTTGGTGGCTGGCTTCAATCCGCTGGTGATGTGGGACCTGCATCACCTGCGCGCGATCGACGACAGCGGCTATATCGACAGGCTCTACCAATAAGGCATGCGGCCCTGCCTGCTTTGCCCTGGCGGACGGCCGGGTGGATCGCAACGAAAAATTAACCGCCTGAAGCGCTCTCTGATGGGCTCGGAGATTCACGGCAAAGAGCAATTTTTGGCCGTATTCCACGCCTCCTATGCCTTTGCCCGCGCTCCAGAAACGGTTCGCTCCGGGGGGACGGCTCTGCTAGACTTGAATTGGGACGGGGCCGCTGCCTGGCTTAGGCAACTCGATGAACATTGGCGTAAAATCTGACTTCGAACAGCACCTGATTTCCGCAGGACTCTGACCCCGTCGGCTGGCGCGGCGGCAAGCCGGCGGCCCGCCTCCTATCGCGCTTTGTTTGAGCGCAGCGGGATGGAGCCGGCGCCCTTTGCCGACGCCGTGGCCAAGTTTCACGGACTGCCGCGGACGACGCTCGCGCGGATGCGCGAAGGCCATGGCCTGCTGGACGAATTCTCCTCGCGCTTTCTGCGTGAATTCTTCGTCTTTCCCTATGAGACCGCCGACGGCAACGTGCATCTGGCGGTGGCGGACCCCTCCGACAATAGCGTGCTGCGCACCATGGAGCTGACGCTCGGGCGCTCGACCGTGCGAGAGATCGCCGCTTTTGACGAGATCGAAACCGCGCTCGGAATTGCGCTGGAAGAAGCCGGGCCGGTGGCGGAAGGCGAAGACTTGGCGGTGACCGAGGCTTTGTTTGCCGGCGGTGATGCCGACGATCTCGACAGCCTGCGCGACATGGCGAGCGGCGCGCCGGTGGTCCGCGCAGTCACCGAATTGTTCGAGCGCGCCATCGAGCTGCGCGCCACCGACATTCACATCGAGCCGTTCCGCGGCACCTTGCAGGTGCGGCTGCGCGTCGACGGCCTCTTGCGCAACATTCCGCCGCCGCCGGCCGACATGGCGCGCGCCATCGTCTCGCGCGTGAAAATTCTCGCCGGCCTGAACATCGCCGAGCGCCGCCTGCCGCAGGACGGCCGCGCGCGCGTGACGCGTCGCGCGGGCACGAGCTCGACCTGCGCGTCGCCACCATGCCGACCGCGCAGGGCGAGGCGGCGATCCTGCGCGTGCTCGAGCGCAACCAGCGGCTGCTCGACTTCGTCAAGCTTGGCCTCGATGCGCGCGACCGCGGCATCGTCGAGCATCACCTGAGTTCCGCGCATGGCACTGATCATCGTCACCGGCCCGACCGGCAGCGGCAAGACCACGACGCTCGCCTCGGCGCTCTCGCGGCTGAACGCGCCCTATCGCAAGATCCTCACCATCGAGGATCCGATCGAATATGAAATCCAGGGCGTCAACCAGACGCAGGTGAAGCCCGCCATCGGGCTGACCTTCGCCACCGCGCTGCGCTCCTTCCTGCGCCAGGACCCGGACGTGATCATGGTCGGCGAAATGCGCGACGGCGAGACCGCCAAGATCGGCATCCAGGCCTCGCTTACCGGCCATCTGGTGCTGACGACGCTGCACACCAACACCGCCGCAGCGGCGGTGACCCGCCTGGTCGACATGGGTGTCGAGCCTTTCCTGCTCGCCTCGACCGTGCGCTGCATCGTCGGCCAGCGGCTGGTGCGCGTGCTGTGCCCGGATTGCCGCAAGACGACGCCGCTTACCTACGAGACGGTTGCGCGCGAGCCGCGCTACGTCGCTCCTCGGATTACATGTGGGCGACAGGGTGGGAGAAGCAGTCGGCTGCGACCGCTGCTCCAGCACCGGCTATAAAGGCCGGGTCGGCGTCTTCGAGGTGCTCGAGGTCACCGAGGAGATCGCCCGCTTGATCGGCACCGGCGCGTCCGAAGCGGCCATCGAGGCCAAAGCCAAGGCGGACGGCATGACCACCATGATCGAGGACGGCGTCGCCAAATGCCGCGCGGGCCTGACCTCGATCGAAGAGATCCTGCGGGTCACGGCGAGCCGCTGACAATGCCCACTTTCAATTATAAGGCCCTGGATTCCGAAGGCTCCTTTGTTGTCGGCGAGATCGAAGCCCCTGACAGACGTGACGTCGCCCGCCGGCTGGAACGACTCGGCTATGTGGCTCTCGACACCGGCGCCGCCAAACAGCCGGAAGCGACGCAGCGGTTCTTCTCCTTGCAGCGCTCGGTCGGCCAGCGCGAGATCACGGTTTACCTGCGCGAGCTTTCGCTGGTGCTGCGTGCCGGCCTGACGCTTGACGACGCCTTGCTGCTGCTGGCCGGCGAAGAGCGGCGCGGGCTTGCCGTCGTCTCGCGCGACCTTCGCGCCGCGATCAGCGGCGGTCAAAGCTTTGCCGATGCGCTGAAGCGGCATCCGAAAATGTTCGGCGTCAGACCTGATCGCGATGGTGCGGGTTGCGGAAGCCTCCGGCAATCTCGACAAGATACTGGAATCGGTCGGCGAGGAACGGCTGCGCACCGAGCGCCTGCTCGACAAGATTTCCTCCTCTCTGCGCTATCCGGCGGTGCTGTTGGTCGTGGCCTTGTCGGTACTGGTTTTCTTCCTGGTGGTGGTGGTGCCGCAATTCGCCGGCGTGCTGCGCGATTTCGGCCAGGAAGTGACCGGCCTTGTCGGTGGCGTTCTCGCCGCTTCGGATTTCTTCGTAAACAACGGCGACGTGCTGGCCGGCACACTGCTGGTGATCCTGATCGCGGCTTTCTTCACCTTCCGCCGGCCGCAGGCGCGTAAATTCGCCTTCCGCCACCTGAGCCGGATGCCGGGCCTGCGCGGCATTCTGCTGTTACGGTCCACGGTGATGTTCTGCTCCAGCCTGAGCACCCTGCTCGGCCATGGCGTGACGCTGACCTCGGCGCTGCGCGTGATGGCGGACAGCGCCGGCGCCTTCAGCGGCGATCTCGACCGGGTGGTCGAGGGGGTGCGGCGCGGCGGCCGGCTGGTGGATAGTCTCGCCGAGGTCGGATATTTGCCGCCTTTGGCGCTGAAGATGCTGCGCGTGGGCGAGGAATCCGGCGAACTCGCCGTCGTCGCGCGACGGACAGCAGATTTCTATGAGGCCAAGCTGTCCGACCGGCTGGACCGGCTGTCGGGGGTTGTCGGCCCGGCCGCGATCGTCGGCATCGCGGCCATCGTTGGCGGCCTGATCGTCTCAATTTTGTCGGCGCTGTTGAGCGTGAATCAGCTCATCGGCTGAATAGGGAGATAAGCGTGACTACGAGGGATGAAGTGGAAAACAAAAAGCACTCATACCGCTGGCTGCGGGGCTCGCCGGGCTTCACGCTGATCGAGATGCTCGTCGTGCTCGTGATCATCGGCCTAATTATGGGCCTGGTCGGTCCGCGCGTGCTCAACTATCTCACTGACGCGCGTATCAAAGCAGCCCGCCTGCAGATCGAGGCGCTGACCAGCGCGCTCGATCTCTATTTCCTCGATACCGGCCGTTATCCCGCTTCGAGCGAAGGTCTCACTGCTTTGGTGCGGCGGCCGGGAAATGTCGCCACATGGAATGGCCCCTACATCAAGGGCGACACGCTGCCGCTCGATCCCTGGGGGAATCCTTACGTCTATCGCTCGCCCGGAGAGCGCGCGCATTATGAGATCAGCTCGCTCGGCTCCGATGGCCGCGATGGGGGAACTGGCAATGCTGGCGATATCAAGGTTTCCGGCCGCTAGCACACGGCGGATGCCTCGCTCGTCGCAGGCGGGCGTGATCCTGCTCGACGTTGTGCTAACGCTCGCAATCTTCGGGCTTATGGCGCTGTTGGTGCTTCCTTCGCTGCCGCGCGGCACCACGCCTTCGCGACAAGGAGCCTACGCGGCGCAGATCGCCGCCTTGATGAAGAACGACCGCACTGCAGCCGCACGCCAAGGACGTGAAATCGCGACCCGCGTCGACGTTGCCAACCGCCGTGTTTTTAGCGGCTCCGCCGACACCACCGTGACATTGCCCTCCGACGTAAAGCTCGACGTGATCGCCAGCCAGCTTTGTGCTGACCAGCCGGGCCGTTTCGCCATCAGATTCGCGCCGGACGGCCGGTCGTGCGGCGCCGTCGTGCACGTCGCCAAAGGCGAGCTGGACTGGCGCATCCGGGTCAATTGGCTCACCGGCATGATCGACATCGTGGCTCCCGGCCGTGGCTAGCAAAAACAATCGCGGCTTCATGTTGATCGAGGTCCTGGTCGCGGTCGCGGTCGCCGGCGTGATCCTGGTGGCGCTGTCGCGCGCCTTCATCAGCACGTGGTTCGGCATCAGCACGGTGCGCGAGGAGGCAGAGGCCATGCTGATCGTGCGCACGTTGATCAGCGCCGTGACCCCGCGCGAGAACGCATCGGAAATCGTCCAGCAGGGCAGTATCGGACGCTACAATTGGGCGCTGGAAGTCAAGAGAGCGCCTATGACCGCGCCTATCACCACGCCTACGACCGCGCCCATGGCCGCGCTCATGGCCGCGCCCGCGGCCGCCAATGAAAACCCTTTTCCTTGGACGCTCTATCGCGTCGGTGTTGTCGTCACGGCCCCTAACGGACGGAGAACCAGCGTTGAAACCAGCCGCCTCAGCCGCCCGTAACGATCCGCGCGCGGGCTTCACGTTGCTCGAGACGCTGGCGGCGCTCGCCGTCGCGGCTGCGGCTTTCGCTGTGATCGTCGATTTTTCCATGCGGACGTTGCGCAACTGGCACCGTGGCGATCAGGCGATCGCGGCGATGGAAATGATCACCCGTGGCATCGGCCGCCTGCAGACTGACCTTGCCGTTTCGCTGCCGATGAGCGTGCCCGGCGGCGACGGTGCGGCGGTGCTGTTCAAGGGCGACGCCAATGGGCTGATTTTCGCCGCGGCGACCGGCTACGGCACCGGCAACCGCGGCGTCGAATTGATTTCGGTCTCCGCGTTTCAGGACCGCGAGGACATCGCGCTGATCCGTAACCGTGGGCCGGTAGCCTATCCGCAGCCGGAATTGCGCGATCCGGTCGTGCTGATGCGCGGGCGGATGCGGGTGCGCTTCAGCTTTCGCGATCAGAACGGCAAGACCCTGCCGACCTGGATCGAGCAGCCCGAGCTGCCGGCCGCCGTGGCGATCGAGATTTTTGGCGCGCAAGGCAATCCGATCCTTCCGGTTCCCGCCCTGATCACGCTGCCGCAGAACTACAGTGTCGAATGCTTCAATCCGCCAAGCGACAAGGCCAATATCCAGGTGCGTTGCTCACAGGAGAATAACGAGCAGGATGCTGATCCGGGTACCCAGCCCCAGCCTGGGCAGAGGCGGCAATGAGCACGGCTAACCGGAACAATCGCGGCTCAATGCTCGTCCTCGTGCTGTTCTTCGCGGGGCTGCTAAGCGTATTTGCCGCCGTGGCTGCGACGGCGATGCGCGCGGCGCAAAACTCCAGCCGCGGCTTTGCGGAAGGCCTGCGCGCAGAGGAAGCGGCGCGCGGTGCAATCGAGCAGGCGGTGGCGCAGAGTGGCGGCGCTATCGCCGGCATGACCGGACTGAGCACCGCAACCTTCGGCCAAACTCAGGTCGTCGTCATGGCCCGAAGCGAATCCGCCCGTATCGATCTCAACCTGGCATCGCCGGAATTCTTGGCCGGCCTCTTCCGTCAGCTCGGCGTGGCCGCCGATGAGGCCGATATCTATGCCGCCCGCATCGTTGACTGGCGGGACGAAGACGATCGGGTGGAAAAGGGCGGCGCGGAACGCAGTGCCTATCGTGGGGTAGGCCGTGTCGACAGCCCGCGCAATGGACCTTTCGTTCATGTCGCCGAGCTCGGCCTCGTGCTCGGGATTCCCACGGCCGTTGCCGCTGCTGCGGCGCCTTATGTTACCGTGGCCAGCGGCCATGAGCAGATCAATCCGTTGCTCGCCGACCCGCCGGTCCTGCTCGCGATACCGGGTGCTTCCCCCAATGGGGTACGCGATTTCCTGGCGCAACGGGCGAAGCTAGGCGCGACTTTCGCATCGCTGATTCCCAGTCTGGGAGACGTGGAGGAATTCTTGAGCGAGGAGCCGGGGCAAGCGGTACTTTTCGAGGCGCGGGTAAGGCTGGGGCCGAATAACGAGCGCAGGTTCGAAGCGGTGGTGTATGTTTCTCCAGGCGACAAGGAGCCGTTCCGGATCCTGGCCTGGGACCCCAATCCGCCGGAACGCATTCGCGCCTTGCCGTGATAGCGAAGGAGCAGCTTTGATCAATACCGGCCGTAGCGCAATCAACTGGATCGTCGAAGGCCTGATGCAGACCTGGGCGGCCGTCGAGGACCGGCTGTGGCCGCGCAGGCGCCTTCTGCTCGTGCAGACGGCGGAGGGATATACGCTGCAGCGCCCGGATGGCCAGGCCGCGGTAGAGCGGCTGCAACTTGGCGGGCCGGTAGCCGATTTTCCTCCCGAAGCAGCGGCGGTTGTGAAGGACGGCGACGTGGACATCGTACTGCCGGTCGAAGAACTTCTCGTCCGCACGCTCGATCCTTTGCCGGCGCAGAGCAAACCTTATCTCGACGGCATCGTACGGCATCAGCTTGAGCGTTTGACACCCTGGCGCGCGAACGACGTGCTGTACAGCTCCTATGTCGCACCGGCAGGACCGGAAGATAGCCGCCTGATCGTCACGATCGCGGCGACCGCCCGGTCCTTGCACCGGCGGCGGCTCGAACAGCTTGCCGCCTTGCAGCCACGCCATATGCGGCTGGTTTTCCGTGATGCCCTGGAAGGCAAGGACGTCGCCATCGACGTCACCGGCGACAGCGGGGCGATGCTGCGCGAGCAGCGCATGCGCCGCGCCATAGGCTGGAGCGCCGTGGGGTTGACGGCGGCGAGCATGGTGGCAGTCGTCCTGCTCGTGCTTGTCTGGCAGAGTACCGAAGCCACGCTGGAAACCACGGAACGCGAGGTCGCCGATCTGCGCGCCAAGCTCACGGCGACAGGACCGGTCATATCGCTTGCCGATCGTGACGTCGCAACGATTTTTAATCGCCGTCTTAACAATCCTGTTGCGGTTCTCGCGCTTGACGCGTTGTCTGCATCCTTGCCCGACGACACTTACCTGACCGAGTTCCGCATCGCCGAAGGTCGCGTGCGCATGTCGGGCGTATCACGCTCGGTATCGCGCTTGGTGCCGCTGCTGGAAGCCTCCCCTTCCTTTGCCGAGGCAACCTTCTTTGCGCCGACCACGCGCCTGCCCAACAACCAGGGCGACCGTTTTCATCTCGACGCCAAGCTCGTGCCTCCGGGGGCGCCCAAGTCATGAAGGCGTTCCTGGAAAAACACCATGCGGCGGCCGCTGTTTCGCTCGTGCTGCTGATCACTATCGTGCTGGTCACCGCCATGCTGTTCACCTGGGGCATGATCGAGGCGCGGCAATCCGAGATTCAGGCGCGACAGACGCAATTGGACGCGCTCAAGCGCCGGGCTGCGCAGCCGGCGCCGGTGTCGAGCACTCAGGCGCGCACCGTCGAGCCGTTTTTTGCCGATGGCTTTGCGCTGGCGGCGAATGAATTGCAGCAACGGGTTGTCGGCCTGATCGAAAATGCCGGAGGCACTCTCATCACCGTCGGCATCGATCCGCCGGTTACCGCAGATGACGAATCCGGACGGCGGGTGGTGGTACAGGCAGTCGCCGAGTTAAGCAACAACAGTCTGCAGGAGCTGCTCTATCAATTGGAGTCGGAGGCACCCTTCGTCTTTGTCGAGAATCTGTTGGTGAACCGGCTCGTGGCGCGTGGTTCCGCAGACGCGGAGGATAAGCAGATGTCGCCGCGGCTCTCCATCGACCTGCGAGCCGCAGGCTATTTCCGGCGGGCCGCGCCATGAACAAAGTCAATCTTCCCGCGTTTGTTGCGATTTTGGTACTGTTGCCCTGCGCTGTCGCTGCGCAGGCCCCGCCGGCGAACGCGCCGGTGCGATCCCTTGCCTTGCCGCCGCTGGAAGAATTGCGGGCAGCCCGGGAGCGCCCGTTGTTTTCTCCCCGCCGCCGGCCCGATGCGGAAGCCGCGGGGGAAACGGAAACATCGCCGGTCGAAGAAAGCCCGGAGTCTTTGCCGTTCGAACTCACCGGCGTGGTCATGGGGACTGACGTGGCCATCGCCATCCTGCGCAACCGCGACACGCAGGAAACCGTGCATCTACGCCAGGGCGAGGCGTTGGATGCCTGGTCGCTCGAGCAGATCGCGCAGCGCCACGTCGTGTTCCGCCAGGAAGATCGCCAAGTGCGCCTGGAGCTGTTCCTGCCGCCCCCGGAAGGCTCCGCCACGCCGAGCCCTACTATATTACCTCCGGGGGGAATGCGGAAGCCGGCGAATCTTCAAATACCTCAGACGAGGCGAAGCTCGCAAATGACGCCATCCCAGCGGCGAGCGCTCCGCCGGAATACACCCCGGCGGCCGGAAAACCCCTGATTTTTCAAGTGCCGGGGTTGATTTCTCAAGGATAGCTGGGCCGCGCTTCGTCCTCGCTCCTGGAGCCTGTCCTGTGCTAATGTGAGGTCTTGTCGTGCAGGAGAAGAGCGTAATGGGTGGAGGCGATACTTTTTCGCGTCTGCGTGATGCCGCGACGTTGGCAGCGATTGCCCTATCCCTGGCGTTCGTGGGCTGCTCCACTTTCGAGAATAAAATCGGTTCGGGCGACCATGTTTTCGATGAGGTCATGTCCACCGACCTGAGCGCCCGCTTTCCCGCTCCCGCTGGGCGTCCGAATCCCGGGACGCCACCGCCACGCACCGAAATTTATCGCGGCACCGACGGCGAGATCGTCAACAGCGCAGCGCAAAACGGGCAGGAAGTCACCGAAACGAGCGATGGCTTCGACCTGAACTTCCAGAATGCCGACATCAATGCCGTCAGCAAGGCCCTGCTCGGGGATCTGCTTGGCGTCAGCTATAGCGTCGATCCGCGCGTGCAGGGCATGATCACCCTGTCCTCGGCACGCCCGGTTTCGAAAGCGCAGTTGATGCCGTTGTTTGAAAGTGCGGTAAAGATCGTCGGCGGACATCTGGTCAGGGAAGGCGGAATCTACAAGATCGTCCCGGCGGGCGAAGCCCTCGGTAACGGCGTGGTAGAACGGCGGACAACCGCGAACGCCGAGCCGGGTTACGGAATTACCGTAATGCCGCTGCGCTATGTGTCGTCGCAGGTCGTACTGAAGGCGCTCGATAGTTTCGCGGTCAAGCCCGGCATGGCACGCGTCGACAGCGCGCGCAATTTGTTGCTGGTGCAAGGGCCGAGCACCGAACGCATCAGCGCGATCGAAGCCGCGCTTTCGCTCGATGTGGACTGGATGAAGAACCAGTCCGTTGGGATTTTCCCGGTACGAAACTCCAGTCCGGATACAATCATCGCCGAGCTGCAGAATGTGTTCGACAGCGGGAAGGAAGGCGCGGCGGCCAATCTGGTCCGCTTCCAGCCGATGAACCGGCTCAATGCGGTGCTGGCGATCGCGCAGACGCCAAAAAAGATCGACGAAGTGGCGACCTGGGTCCGCCGGCTCGACAAGTCGGATGTCGACAATACGACCGTCCGGATTTACCGGCTACGCTTCGGTAATGCCAAGATAATGGCCGGCATTCTGCGCGAGGTCTTCACCGGGCAGGCCAGCACGGTATCCTCCACGCCGGGTCAAGGCGATCTGTCGCAGCTCACGCCCGGGTCGACCTTGCAGCGCGCAACCAGTCCGGACGCCTCGTCGTCCGGCAGCATGATGTCCGGGAGCTCCGTGCAGGGGCGCTCCCCTACCACGTCGCTCAGCACGCGCACCGATACCACGGGGGATCCGGATCAGTCGTCCAACAGGGTTTCCGTGGATGTCGCAACCACGCCACTTGCCGGCGCCAGCGGCCCTGCCCTGCTGCCGAATGTGCGGATCACCGCCGACACCGCAAACAATTCGCTGCTGATCTATGCCAACCGCGACCAGTACAAGATCGTCGAGCGCGCGATTTTCGAGCTCGACCGCGCGCCCATGCAGGTTGCGATCGACGCGACGGTGGCCGAGATCACCTTGAAGAACGAGCTGCAATACGGCGTGCAGTTTTATCTGCAATCGAAATACAAGGGGAACCAGGGCTCGATCGGCTTCGGCGCCACCGACGTGCTCAAGCGCGTGATTCCCGGCGGCAATCTGGTGCTCGGCTCCGATCAACGATCCGCGGGTGGTGATCAACGCCTTGCGGCAAGTTACCGACGTGAATGTTCTGTCCTCGCCTGCTCTGGTGGTGCTCGACAACCAGCAGGCGCTGCTGCAAGTGGGTGATGAAGTTCCCATCGCTACCCGCTCGGCGGTGGATGTCACCGTGCCGAACGCACCGATCGTCAACAACATCGAGATGCGGAACACCGGCGTCATCCTGAAGGTGACCCCGCGTGTCAATGCCAATGGCGTGGTCACGCTCGACGTCATTCAGGAGATCTCCAACGTCGTCAAGAGCGACGCACAGACGCTGACGCCGACGATCTCGCAACGCAAAGTACAAAGCTCGATCGCAGTGGCCAGTGGCCAGACTGTGTTGCTCGGTGGCCTTATCAGTAACCGTAGCGAGAAGAACAAGGCAGGCCTTCCGATCCTGAGCGAACTAAAGTATATCGGTGATTTCTTTGGTCAGAATGTTGGCTCGTCAGAGCGGACCGAATTGATCATCTTCATCCGCCCGCAGATCATCCGTGACGGTATCGACGCTCAGCTGGTAGCCGAGGAATTGCGCTCCAAACTGTCGATCATCGGGCGCGCGGGCATATCGCGCCCGCCCCCGGCCGCGGTGCCGCCGCCGCCGCCTGTTGTAGTGCCGCCCATCCGCAGGCAATGAGCGGCGAAGACAGTGCCGATCCTGCATCGGCTAGGTCAACCAGGGCAAATCACTGGCAAAGCTTTGCGGCAGCTTTCGCCGCGGCAATCTTTTCCTTTGCCACCCTCCCGTTAACCCCCGCGATTTTTTCCGCTTTGCTGGCGGGGCTGGCGATCTGGATCGCGTGCGTCGATCTTGAGCGGCTGGTCATTCCCGATCTCGCCAATGTCGCTGTCGCAGCGCTCGGGCTGGCATTCGTTGCGCTCGAAACGCCGGCAGTCGTGCTCGTGGAGGAGCTTTCGGATGCGCTGATGCGAGCCATCCTGGCCGGCGGGCTGCTGTTTGTCGTGCGCTTTGCTTTTCAGCGCTTCGCAGGCAAGGAAGGTCTCGGTCTCGGCGACGTAAAGCTGATGGCGGCAGGCGCGATAATTCTAACCTGGGGCAGCCTGCCTTATGCGCTGGTGTTGGCAGCGGTCGCAGCCATCCTGGTCGTGGTGCTGCGCGGCATCAGGCAAGGCGCCTGGCTCGACCGGGAAGCGGAAATTCCCTTCGGCGCCTTTCTGGCCCCGGCAATCTGGGCCGCATTCCTGCTCGAACAGCTCTATTTACTTTGAGAGGGTGAAATTGGTGCGCCGTTCCGGCGGCACCGGCCAGCCATGCCGCTCGTATTGGCGCCTGGCGAGCGGCAGCGTGTAATAAGGCCCTTCCATATAGCCATAGATGCCGAAGCAGCCGCGGCGCCATTCGCAGATGACGGAATCGCAGCGCCAGATACGGCTGCAGCTGTAGCGCGCCACCGGCGCCGGCATAACCGGCGAAGGCTGCTCGATGACGATGGTATTGGACGCCGCAGGCGCAGCAGTAACCGCGGGCGCAACAGTAACCGCTGCCGGGGAATCCGCAGCATACGAAAGAGCCGGCGCCGCTACCACGGCGAGAGCGAACAGCATGGCCTTCAGATAGGTGCGACGCATCGAATCCCTCAGCGGTCGGGTCAGGCGCGTGATTATGGTCCATGCGCCGGCCCGGCACAACCGACCGCTTGCCCTGGTCCCCACCGTGCGATGGAGGCCCCCGGCTTGCTACAGTCGCCCTTCCAGCGCCCGGTTGAAAATCGTTCGCGCGGCGCGCTTATCGAGCGGGACCGGATTGCCGCCGGCGGTCGGGTCCTTCGGAGCCATTTCGACGATGGTATCGATCTTATCGTCGCCGACATTAAGCCCCGCGAGGGTATGGGGCACGCCGGTTTCGGCCCGCAATTCCAGCACAAAATCGAGGAAGGCACGAAAGCGCGGTTTGAGTCCGATATAGGCGGCAAGCCGGCCGATCCGGTCCTCAATCGCCTTGCGATTGAAGACCAGCACATAAGGCATGAACACGCCGTTGGTCAGACCATGATGGGTGTCGTAAAGCGAGCCCACTGGATGCGACAGCGCATGGATGGCGCCGAGCGCCTTCTGGAATGAGGTGGCACCCATCGCCGCCGCCGACATCATATGTGCGCGGGCTTGCAGATTTTTTCCGTCCTGCACCGCGATCTTGAGGTTTTCCTTTACCAGCCGCACGCCTTCGACCGCGATCCCGTCGGCGAGCGGATGGTAAAACGGCCCGCAATAGGCTTCCAGGCAATGCGAGAAGGCGTCCATGCCGGTGCCCGCCGTGATGATCGCCGGCATCCCCACGGTCAATTCCGGATCGCAGATGGTCACCTTCGGCATCATCTTCGGATGGAAAATGATCTTCTTGGTATGGCTCCTCTCGTCGGTGATCACGCCTGCGCGGCCCACTTCCGAGCCGGTCCCCGCCGTTGTCGGCACCGCCACCACCGGCGCAATGGTGTCGGCATTGGCGCGCGTCCAGGAGTCGCCGATATCTTCGAAATCCCAGACCGGGCGCGCCTGGCCCGCCATGAAGGCGATGAGCTTGCCGACATCGAGCGCCGAGCCACCGCCGAAGGCGACCACGCCGTCATGCCCGCCGCGCTTGAGCGCCGCGACGCCGGCCGTGACATTCGCCTCGATCGGATTGGACTTGATATCGGAAAAGATGCTCGCGTTACCCAGCGATGCCGCCGCCTGCTGCGTCATCGGAAGCTTGGCGAGCACCGGATCGGTGACGAAGAGCGGGTTTGTCATGCCCGCCACCCGCACCGCGTCGGCAAGCTCGCCGATGCGGCCGGCGCCGAAGCGCACGGAGGTGGGGTAGTTCCAATTGGCGCGCAGGTCCATCACACGGCTCGCAGGTGAAAGCTTTTCGGGCGGGTGAGCATCTCGTATCCGATCTTCGACAAAGCCGCGCCGCGACCGGTATCCTTGACGCCGGTCCAGGCCAGGGCGGGATCGAGATAGTCGCAGCGGTTCATATAAACCGTGCCGGTTTCAACTTTGCTGCCGATCCGCTCGGCGGCGTCCATATCCCTGGTCCAGAGCGATGCGGTAAGGCCGTAGGGCAAGTCATTCATCAGCCGGATGGCCTCTTCGTCGTCGCGAACTTTCATGATGCCGACGACCGGACCGAAGGTTTCTTCCATCATGACCTTCATGCCGTGGTCGACATCGACCAGGACCTGCGGCGCGACGTAGGTTGAACCGGCGCTATCTTTCTTAAAGGCCCTGGTATCGATCAGCGTGCGGGCGCCCTTTTGCGCCGCCTCGGCGATATGATCACGCACGGTTGCGGCAAGGCGCTGCTGTGCCATCGGTCCGAGCGTGGTGCGAGGATCGAGCGGATCGTCCAGCACGTATTGTTTCACGAGGTCGACGAAGCCGGCAACGAATTTGTCGTAGACATCGGCGTGTACATAAATCCGTTCGATGCCGCAGCAGCATTGCCCGGAATTGAAATAGCTGCCGTCGACCAAATTCTCGATCGCATGGGCGAGATCGACATCGCTTCGGACATAGGCAGGGTCTTTGCCGCCAAGCTCGAGCCCAACGCCGGCGAAGGTGCCGGCCGCCGCCTGCTCGATGGCGCGGCCGGAAGCCACCGAGCCGGTGAAGCAAACCTGGTCGATCCGGCCGGAGCCGATCAGCTTGACCGTGTCTTCGTGCGAAAGGACGAGGTTCTGAAACAATCCCTTCGGCAGACCGGCGCGGTCCATTGCAGCCTGAAAACGGTCGCCCACCAGGATCGTCTGCGTCGCATGTTTGAGCAACACGGCATTGCCCGCCATCAGCGCCGGTATGATCGAGTTCACCGCGGTGAGATACGGATAATTCCAAGGCGCGATGGTGAGCACGATGCCGAGCGGCTCGCGGCGCACATAGCGGCGAAATCCCTCTTTGGCCGCAGGCTCGACCGGCGCTAATGCGCTTTCGGCGATGCTCACCATATAGCGGGAGCGTTCCTCGAAGCCGCCCATTTCGCCGCCGCCGTATTTCACCGGCCGGCCCATCTGCCAGGCGAGCTCCGGCCCGATCTCGGCCTTCATCGCCAGCATTGCGTCCACAAAGGCAAGGCAGAGCTTGCCGCGTTCGACGAGGGCCACCTGCGCCCAGGCCGCCTGCGCTTTGCGGGCAGCGGCGACGGCAGCGGCGATCTCCTCGCCCGAAGCCGTGCGCTTGCGGGCTACCTCACGGCCATCGACCGGAGAAACACAAACGATCTCGGTCATTCCTGCTCTCGATGACGCTCAGTAGCGCTCGAAGCCACGGGTCAGCTCCCAGTCGGTGATGCGGCGGTCGTATTCGAACTGCTCCCATTCCGCGGTGCGGACATAATGATCGACCACCGCGTCGCCGAGCGCGGCGCGCAGCATTTTGGATTGCCCGAAGGCGTCGGCAGCTTCCCGCAGCGTCTTCGGCACTTCGGCGAGCTGCGCGCCGTGATAGGCATCGCCGGAATAAGCCGGCGGCAGCTTGAGTTTCTCCTCGATCCCGGCGAGCCCGGCGGCCAGCAACGCGCTGAAAGCGAGATAAGGATTGAGGTCCGCGCCGCCGATGCGGCACTCGATGCGGATCGCCTTGGTTTCCTCACCGCATAGCCGGAAACCCGCGGTGCGGTTGTCGCGGCTCCAGATCGCCTTGGTCGGGGCGAAGGTTCCGATCTGGAAACGCTTGTAGGAATTGATGTAGGGGGCGAGAAAGTAGGTGATGTCGCGCGCGTATTTGAGCTGGCCGGCGACGAAGCTCTTCATCAGCGCCGACATGCCGTATTCACCCTTGCGGTCATAGAACAGCGGCGTCTTGCCGGCAGCGTCCCAGAGCGATGCATGGATGTGCGAGCTCGAGCCGGCGAGGCCGTAGTTCCACTTCGCCATGAAGGTGACCGACTTGCCTTGCGCCCAGGCGATCTCCTTCACCCCGTTTTTCAAAATGACGTGGCGATCGGCCATCTCCAGCGCATCGGCATAGCGGACGTTGATCTCTTCCTGGCCGGGACCCCACTCGCCCTTGGAATTCTCCACCGGAATGCCGGCACCCTGCAGGCCGTTGCGGATCGCGCGCATCACCCCCTCCTCCTTGGTGGTCTGCAGCACGTGGTAGTCCTCGATGTAAGCCCCGGCGGTCTTCATGCCGGCGTAACGTTTGCCGGCTGCGCTCTCATAGGACTCATCGAACAGGTAGAATTCCAGCTCGGAAGCCAGGAAGGCCTGCCTCTTCTGCTTTCGCAGCCGGGCGATCTGCTTTTTCAGCATCGCACGCGGCGAATGCGGCACGTCGTGGTGATGGTGGTCGAGCACATCCGCCAGCACCAGTGCGGTACCTGCAAGCCAGGGAATTCGCCGCAGCGTCTGCATGTCGGGCTTCATGACAAAATCGCCGTAGCCCTTTTCCCAGCTCGCCGCCGCATAGCCGGGCACCGGCTCCATGTCGATATCGTTGGCGAGCAGATAGTTGCAGGCGTGGGTTTCCTCATGCGCGCCGTCGACAAAATACTCCCCCTGAAAACGCTTGCCGATCAGGCGGCCCTGCATGTCGGCCATCGCCACGACAATGGTATCGATGCCGCCGGATCTGACGGCCTTCTTCAATTCATCGAAGGAAAGATTGCCAGCCATGATACCCCTGCCCCTTCAAATCGCCGCGAGACATTCATCGATGATATCGAGCGCGCGATCCATCTGCACCTGCGTCACAGTTAAAGGTGGCGTCAGGGTCAACACATTCCCGAAAGTGGTCTTGAACGATAGACCCTTCTGCAGTGCGAGGTACATTGCCTTCTCGGCTTCGGCATTGGCCGGGGTCTTCACGGCGCGGTCGTTGACCAGCTCGATGCCGAGAAGGAGGCCGAGGCCGCGCACATCGCCCACAATCGCGCGCTTGGCCATGATCTCGTGAAGCCGCGCCAGCGCAGCAGCACCAACCTTGGCGGCGTTGGCCACCAGGCCTTCATCTTCGATGATCTCGATGGTCGTAAGCGCCGCGCGCGCGGTCACCGGGTTCTTCTCATGGGTATAATGGCCGAAGGCATAATCGGCTCCCACATCGAGCTCGGGACGCGCGATCACCGCGGCGATCGGCAGGATGCCGCCGCCCAAAGCCTTGCCAAGCACCAGGATATCCGGGACGACACCGTCGTGCTCACAGGCGAACATCTTGCCGGTCTTGCCGAGCCCGGTCGGGATTTCGTCGAATACCAGCAAGGTGCCGTGCCGGTCGCAGATCTTGCGCACTTCCTTCCAGAAGCCGGGCGCTGGAATGTAAGGCACCGCCCGCACCGGCTCGGCGATCAGCGCGGCAACATCGCCTTCGCGGCCGAGCACATAATCGATCATGCGCGCGCAGGCGGCGGAGGATTGTTCCGCGCTCGAAGTTCCGTAAGGACAGCGGTAACTGGAAAATGGCGCAACATGTTCAGCGCCCGGCATCAGCGGACCGATCGGCCCGGAGCGGAACAGCGCCTCGCCGCCGACGGCGGCTGAGCCAAAGCCCGCGCCGTGAAAGGCATCCCAAAACGACAAGGTCTTGTAGCGGCCGGTGGCGGCGCGCGCGAGCTTGATGCTAACTTCGACGGCGTCGGAGCCGCCGGTGGTGAACAGCAGCTTGCCAAGATTGCCCGGCGCGATGGCCGCAAGTTTCTTTGCCAGCGCCACGGCGGGTTCCGACGTGTAGCGGCGCGGGGTGAAAGGCAGCGCCTCCATCTGCTCGGCGATGGCGCGCTTGAGCCGTGCATGGCCGTAGCCGATGTGATGCACATTGTTGCCATGGAAATCCATCATGCGGCGGCCGGCGGTGTCTTCAATGAAGATGCCTTCGGCTTTCACGATGGCGTTGAGACAAGGCGTCGAAACCGACTGGCGCAGAAAGTACCGCTCGTCCTGCGCCAGCAGCGCGCGCCCCGCTGCATCAAGATTGCGCGCCGCCCAGGCGCGCCGCTCTGGCGACAGATTTGTGTCGCTTTCGGAAGACGCAGGTGCATTGGTCGCCGGTGAACGCATCAACGCCGCCGCCACGCTTGCAGGCGCACCAGCACCAGTCGGTTGATCACCAGATGCAGCAGCTTGGCTGCCAATGCGGTAGCGACGATCAGCGTCGCCATGGCGGCGGCGCCCGCCGTCACGCCCGCTTCATCCATATGCACGATCGCGACGGAGGCCAGCTTGGTGCCGGGACCGTAGAGGAAGATCACAGCCGAGACGGTGGTGAGCGAGCTGACGAACATGTAGACGGCGATATCAAGAATGGCCGGCATGCAGATCGGCACCGTGACCCGGCCGAAGGTGCGCCAGGCCGGCACTTTGAGCGAGGCCGCCACGGATTCGAACTCGGGATCAATTTGCTTGAGCGCGGTGAGCGCCGTGATGTGCGCGACCGTGTAGAAGTGCGTGGTGGTATTCACCACTAACACAAGCAGCGTGCCGTACAGGAAGTTCAGCGGATTCCACGGCGCATTGAAAAAGAAAACATAGCCGAGCCCCAGCACCAGGCCGGGCACCGCCATCGGCAGCATCGCCAGCAAATGCGCCAAGGCCCTGCCGCCGGGAGAAATCTTGGCCTTGTCGATCAGATAGGCGCCAGTGAAAACCACCGCCGTTCCGATCAGCGCCGCCAGCGCCGCCATCTTCAGCGAGTTGAAATAAGGCGACCAGCCGTCGGCATCGAACGTGCCGAAGCTGTAATTCTGCAACGACAGCGACAGATTGTACGGCCAATAGGTGACGAAGGAGGCCCAGACCGCAACGCCGAGCAGGCCGATGATCACCGATGCGACGATGGTGGCGTAAATGGTGACGGCAATGTCGCGCAAGCCATTGGGCTTCGGCTCAAGCGGCACTGCGCGCGCTGACAGGAGCGCGAATTGGCGGCGCTGCACCAGGCGGTCGATGACGAAGGCCAGCACCGCCGGCAACAGAAGGATCATGCCGACCACCGCGCCCATGGAGAAATTCTGCTGCCCGATGACCTGCTTATAGGCATCGGTCGCCAGCACATTGAAACCGCCGCCGATCACTTTGGCGATGCCGAAATCGGTGACCACCACGGTGAAGACGACGAAACAGGCGTTGATCAGGCCATATTTTATGCCCGGCAAAGTCACGGTACGGAACATACGGGATTTCGACGTGCCCAGCGCCTCGGCAACCTCGTAAAGCCGCGCGTCGGCCAGCGTCAGCGCGGTGACCAAGATGATCACTGCCGGCGGAAAGCAATAATAGATCTGCGAGATGATGATCCCGAGCGGCCCGTAGATTGAAGCGCCGAACAAAAGATGCTTCAAAAGACCCTGGTTACCGAACAGATAGATCAGCGAAATGGCGGAGAGCAGCGATGGCGCGAACACCGGCAAGAGCGCTGCCGCATAAAACAATCCTTTGAACTTCATCCGGCTGCGGGTCAGCGCAAAGGCATAGAGATAGGCCAGCGGAATAACGATGGCGGTAGAAATAACTGCTACCCACAGACTGTTGAATATCGATTTGAACAGCGCGGGTGTCGAGAAGTAGCGGATGTAATTGGCCAAGCCGATAAACTGGCCGTCCGCGTTCTGAAAGCTTTTCGAGAGCAGCGTCCAGAGCGGCAAAGCGATGGTGAGAAGAAGCCAGCCGACCAGTACGACGATGCCGACGCGGAACAGCAAGGCGTCACGATCAATGCGCGGCGCTATGAACTGCGGCGTAGACTTGCTGGCTATAACCGCGTCGGCCACTACTCAACTCCTGGCAAAAACCCGAAGCGAATCCGGCGGCAGCGAGATTGTCAGCTTTTGCCCCTGGCTGACCTGGAGGTCCCGCACAAGATTGGCGGAGAAATCGGCCAGAATGGTCACATCCGGCGCCCCCGCAGGCTTGAGCTGTGCGCGGCAGAATGGCCCGAGAAAATCCAGGCTGGTGACGGTGGTATCAATGGCGTTGGCCGTGGATGCATCGAGATTGCGCACCCTCACCTCTTCCGGCCGCAGGCCGAGCCGCACCGGCGTGCCGTGGGTGAAGCGACCGGCGTCCGCGCAGCAGATTTCCAGCGTGCCGACCCGCAGGCGGTCCGCGCCCGACACCTCCGCATTCAGGAATGTCATGCTGCCGACGAAATCCGCCACGAAAGGCGTGCTCGGCGTGCGATAAATCTCCTGCGGCATGCCGACCTGGTCGATGACGCCCTGGTTCATCACCACGATGCGGTCCGCCATGGCGAGTGCTTCTTCCTGGTCGTGCGTCACCATGATGGTGGTCACACCCAATCGCCGCTGCAGGGATTTGATTTCGTCGCGCAGACGCAGCCGCACCCGCGCGTCGAGCGCGGAGAGTGGCTCATCGAGCAACAAGAGGCCGGGCGATGTCGCCAAAGCGCGGGCCAGCGCGACACGCTGCTGCTGCCCGCCGGAAAGCTGCACCGGATATTTCTTTTCCTGGTCGCTCAGCCCGACAAGCGTCAGCAATTCCTGCACACGGGCGTTGATTTCGCCGCGCGATTTCCTGCGATTGACCAGGCCATAGCCGACGTTGCCGGCGACCGTCAGGTTGGGAAAGAGCGCGTAGGATTGGAAAACGATGCCGAAATCCCGCGCCGCCGGCGGCAGCCGCGACACATCGCGGCCCGCGATCTCGATGCTGCCTTCGTCCTGCGGGTCGAGGCCGGCGATCGCGCGCAGCAGGGTTGTCTTGCCGCAGCCGGAAGGCCCAAGAAAACAGATGAATTCGCCGCGATAGACATCGAGCGAAACAGTCTGCAGCGCGGTGAAGACGCCGAAGCGTTTGGTCAGATTGCGGATGCGCAGAAACGGCGCAGCCTGCACCGCGGAACCGTTGCCGGACCCAATCCCCCTGTGGGGTGCCGGATCGTTCGGACTCTTCATTGCACCCTGCCCAATTGCTCAATGCCTTTCCCGGCAAGGACATGGTGGGGGAGATAGCCCCCCGGGGCAAGCCCCGGGGGACGGTTTCCGGTTGCCTTTACTTCGGCGCGGCCTTGGATTCGTAACGCTTGGCCCATTCCGCGAGAATGCGCTCGCGGTTTTCAGCCATCCAGGCGAAATCGTTTTTCACCATGCCCTTCTCGGCGGTCGGGGGATAATTCTGCGGAATGTTCTTGACCTCCGGATGGGCGACGGCGGCGTAGGTCTTGGAATAGAGCTCATTTGCCGCCTTGGTGGCGCTCCAGTCCGCAACCTTCTTGGCTGCCGCAAGCTTCTTCGTCCCCTTGACGATGGCGACGGCTTCCATGTCCCAGCCGACGCCTTCCGTCGGGACAATGACCTCGAGCGGAGCGCCCTTGGTCTTTTCCGAAGCGCCGCGCATGTCGAGCGCGATGCCGGCGATACGTTCGCCCTTGGCCGCCTGCACGCAAGGCGCCGAACCGGAATGGGTATAGACCGCCATGTTTTCATGCAGCGCATCCATGAATTTCCAGGCGTCCGCCTCGCCCATGAGCTGCAGCCAGGCAGCCACGGTGAGATAGCCGGTGCCGGAAGACGCCGGATGCGGCATCACCAGGTGACCTTTGTATTCCGCCTTGGTCAGATCCTTCCAAGACGCCGGCGCCGTGATCTTGGCCTTGCCGGCTTCCGCGGTGTTGAAGCAGATCACGCCGATGAAGGCGTCCATGCCGGTCCAGGTGTAGGGTTCGGTGCTGTCGCGGTAGGCCGGCTTGAGAGCATCCACGCCGGCGGGCTTGTAGGTTTCCAGCACGTTCATCTTCTCGAACAGCAGCAGGCTGGACGCCGCCAGGCCCATCACCATATCGGCGCGCGGGTTGTCTTTCTCGGCGAGAAAACGCGCCGTGATGACGCCAGTGGAATCGCGCACCCATACGACGCTGACATCCGGGACCGCCGCCTCGATGGATTGCTTGAAGGGCGCGAGCTGGTCGTTTTCCAGCGCCGTATAGATCGTGAGTTCGGTTTTCTGCGCTGCCGCGGGCAGCGCCGTTGCAAACGCCATAGCGAGGCCGAGGACGGCCCCTATTGCCAGTTTACGTTTCATCTGACTTCCCCTGTTTGAACACGCCTTCCGTTCCGTGATTGTCACGGACATATGAAGGGCCGATGACAAGACTTCATTCGTAACCGCCCGTACAGTCAAACCGGCCATGGCAGCGAGTAGGTCTTCACATTGGTGAAGGACTTCATCGCCTCGACAACACCCTCCTTGTAGCCGAGCCCGGAATCCTTGATGCCGCCGAACGGAGACATCTCGATCCGATAGCCCGGAACCTCCCAAACATTGACGGTGCCCACTTCGAGCTCATTGATGAAGCGGGTGATGTATTCGAGCTTGGACGTGCAAACGCCAGACGACAGTCCATAGGCCGTCGAATTGGAGATGCGGATCACCTCCGCGATGTCGTCGGGGCAGCGGATGATCGGAATGACCGGCCCGAACGTCTCCTCATGCACCAGCTCGCAATCGTAAGGCACCTTGTCCACGACCGCCGGGGCATACAGCGCGCCGTCGCGCTGGCCGCCATGCAGCAGCACCGCGCCCTTGCCGACCGCATCCTGCACCCGCCGTTCGAACAGCTTGGCCGCGCCTTCGTTGATGACGGTGCCGACATCGGTAGCGGGATCCATCGGATCGCCGAATTTCAGCGTCTTCGCCTTGGCGACGACCTGCCGGGAGAATTCGTCCGCCACGCTTTCCACCACCAGGATGCGCTTGACCGCGGTGCAACGCTGGCCGGAATTCTTGGTGGCGCCCATGACCGCCAGCTCGGCCGCCTTGGCGAGATCGGCGTCCTCCATCACGATCAGCGGATCGTTGCCGCCGAGCTCCAGCACGATACGGCGATAGCCGGCCTTGCCCGCGATGTATTTGCCGACCTTCACCGAGCCGGTGAAGGTGATCGAGGTCGCAGTCCGGATCGGTGATCATGGCGTCCCCCATGGTAGAGGGATTGCCGGTGACGACCGACAGCATTTCCGGCGGCAGCCCGGCTTCGTAGAGCACGTCCGCCAGCGCCAGCGCGGTCAGCGGCGTCAGTTCGGTCGGCTTCAGCACCACCCGGTTATTGGTGGCGATGGCCGGTGCGATCTTGTGCGACACCATGTTGAGCGGATGATTGAACGGCGTGATCGCGGAGATGACGCCGTTGCAGCGGCATGCGCATGGTGAAGATCTTGCGCAGCTTGGCCTGGGGCGAGATATCGCAGGAATAGATTTCGCCGTCGTCCAAAATGGTGAGCTGGCCGGCGAAGGAATAAACGTCATAGGCGCGGCCGGCCTCGTAAAGCGAATCCTTCCAGCACAGCCCGGACTCCGCGGTGATCAGCCGGGCGAAATCTTCCTTGCGGTCGCGCAGCAGCTCGGCCGTGCGCAGCAGGATCTGCTGCCGCTCGTAGCGGGTGAGCTTGG
The DNA here is from genome assembly GCA_963731585.1 of uncultured Alphaproteobacteria bacterium. Lineage (GTDB taxonomy): Bacteria > Pseudomonadota > Alphaproteobacteria > Rhizobiales > Xanthobacteraceae > CANKHA01. The sequence goes on along the minus strand of CAVSWC010000013.1, from coordinate 124,213 downwards.
GCTTGAAAGCCGCGGCCTTGGCGAAAGCCGCGCGCACATGCTCGGCGCGCGCTGCCGGCACCGTGCCGACCACCGCATTATTATAGGGATTGAAAACCTCGATCCGCTCGTCCAGGTCGACACGCTGGCCGGCAATGCGCATGCCTTCGTGGCGGATCGCGGCGGCCGGCTTGGTTTGGACGTTCATGCCAGTCTCAATTCACGTGATTGAGCGCGACGTCGAAGATGTCGAAATTCCGCAGCTTGCGGTCGTCCGGCAGCGTCACCTTGCGGTTGGCGATCATCGGCACGGTCTGCTCGGTGAGGCCGCCATGGGAGCGCAGCGGCTCGGTCAGGCCGCGTCAGGTCGTGCCGCGCCCGGCTGGTGCCGAGCACCTTGTGGACGGTCGAGATCGCCACGATGTCGCCGATCCGGTCCGGCGGCAGCTCGAAGCGCCGGCAGGCTTCATCACGCGGCAGCGCCACCTCGATGCCGTCGATTGCGCGCAGCCGGTCCAGCATCTCGGCGGCCTTGGCGTCGGCCGGCAGATACACGGTTGCAAATGAGCCCAGCGCGCCGTGATGCGCGACATAGGGATCGGTGATCGGCAGGATGACCCGCGCCTTAGTCCTTGCCGAGCCAGGCGTCGAACATATCCTGCAGATAAATGACGTCGGGCTCGCCGTTGGGCAGGTGCTTGTCGTTCATGCCGTGGTCGGCCGTCAGCACCAGCACGCAGCCCTGCTGGTCGAGCGCGCCGACGTAACGGTCCATCATGGCGTAGAAAGCATTCGCCATCGGCGAGCCTGGCGCGGCCTTGTGCTGCACGTAATCGGTGGTGGAGAGATACATCAAGTTCGGCCGCTCGCGCATGACGATGGAAACCCCGGCCGCCATGACGAATTCCGACAATTCCGAGGAATAGACGTCGGGCACCTTCATGCCGATGCGCTGCGGCACATCGGCAATGCCGTTGTCCTGCAGCGTCGCCTTGTCGGCCTTTTCCGAGGAAAAGGCGATGGCGCGCCCGCTCGACATGTCGAGCCCGTGGCCCAGCAGGGTCGCGCAGCTTGTCCTTGGCGGTCACCACCGCGACCTTGGCGCCGGCGTCGTGGAAGGCCTTCATGATAGTGGGCGCGCGCAGGAAGCGGGCATCGTTCATCATCACTTCCTGCTTGCTCACCGGATCGAAGAAGTAATTGCCGGCGATGCCGTGCACGGCCGGCGGGCTGCCGGTGATGATCGACAGGTTGTTGGGATTGGTGAAGCTCGGGATCACCGACTGCGCCAGCAGATTGGAGCCGTCCTTCATCAGCCGTGCAAAATTCGGCGCCAGCCCGCTGGCTACCGCCCGTTCGATGTAGCCGGGCTCGGAACCGTCGATGCAGACGCAGACCGTCGGCGCCTTCGGGAAGCGATAGCTGCGGCCGTTGACGGTGACATTGGCGCCGGCGTTGATGTTCAACTTCGTTCTCCTATGCCGCCCTGCTGGCTTTCAGCGAGCGCGACGCCCATGTCGTCAAGGATGGCGCGGATCGCGTCGAGCGCGCCGCGCATGTGATCGGGATAGAGCCGGCCGATGCAGCCGATGCGGAACGAATCCGCGACCGTGAGCTTGCCGGGATAAATCACGTAGCCGCGCTCCTTCAGCCGGTCGTAGAAATCCTGGAAGACGAATTTTTTCTCGGCGGGCATGCGGAAGGTGACGATGATCGGGGCCTGCAGGTGATCGGGCAGCAGCGTCTCGAAACCGAGCGCCCGCATGCCTTCGATCAGAATCTTGCAATTCTCGGCGTAGCGCCCGCCGCGCCCGGCGACGCCGCCCTCGGCGTCGAATTCCGCCAAAGCCTGATGGAAGGCGACGATGACATGGATCGGCGGCGTGAAGCGGTATTGGCCGGTCTTGACGAAATTGCTCCACTGATCGTGCAGGTCGAGCACCAGCGTTGTCGCGTTGCCCTTGGCTTTCTCCAGCACCGCTCTTGCGGCAGATTACGAAACCCAAGCCCGGCACGCCTTCGATGCATTTGTTGGAAGACGCCGCCACCGCGTCGAACGGCGTCTGCGCCGCGTCGAGCGCAATGGCGCCGAAGGCGCTCATGGCGTCGATCAGCAACGACTTGCCGTGGCGGCGAACCAGACCGGCCAATTCCGACATCGGATTGAGGATGCCGGAGGTGGTTTCGCAATGCACGGCGAAGACGTGGGTGATCGCCGGGTCGCTTTTGAGCAAAGCCTCGATGGCGGCGCAGATCGGGCGGTGTGTCTTCCGGCGTCTCATAGACAGCGGTGGCGCGGCCGGCGATGTCGCAGATCTTCTTGGCGCGATGGCCATAGGCGCCGTTGATCACGACAAGCACCTTGCCCTCGCGCGGAACCAAGCTGGTCAGCATGGCCTCCACCGCGAAAGTGCCCGAGCCTTGCATCGGCACGGTCACGAATTCCTCGCCGCCGTTGATCAAGGCAGCGAGCCGGGAGAGCACGGAGCGGTTGATCTCGATAAAGGCTTGCGTCGCGCGAGCCCCAGTCATGAATCATGGCCTCCTTGACCGACCGGGAAGTCGTCAGCGGTCCGGGGGTCAGAAGCAAAGGATCGCCGGTTTCGCTCCTGGCTGGTTGTCGGATTTTTTCGAGCATAGCGCGGCATTCCTGACGGTCTGATGCCATCAGGATACCACCCTCGGACCTATCGGTCGCATTTGCATTTTGGATGCCTCATATAGATAATATCTATATGAGCCTGATGACCCAATTGCGGGCATTTCATCTGGTCGCCGATGCCGGGAGCTTCTCGTTGGCCGCGCGGACCGCCGGGCTGAGCCAGCCGACGCTGTCGGCGCAGGTGCGTGCGCTTGAGGCGAGCTATGCCGTCGATCTGTTCGACCGCCGCGGACGCGGCGTGCGCATGACGCCGACGGGACAATCGCTTTTCGCACTCACCACCCGGTTGATTACGGCGGAAGAGGAAGCCCGCGCGCTCCTGACCGGCGGCCGCGCCTTGACGCGCGGGCACCTGCGGGTGAGCGCGGACAGCGCCTATCACGTCATGCCGATCCTGGCCGAGCTCAAGCGCCTGCACGCCGGACTCACCTTCACGCTGAAGATCGACAACTCGGCGGCCGTGCTCGATCACCTTACCGAGCACGGCGCCGATATCGCGGTGATGGCGAAGATGACGTCGGACCCCGGCATCTTTTCGATGAAATTGCGCGACGACCGGCTCATCGTCTTTGTTCCGCAGGGTCATGCCTGGGCTCGTCGGCGGCGAATCCGTATTTCGGAACTCGCCGGCCGGGACATTGTCGTGCGCGAACGCGGCTCCATCACCCGCGAGGTATTCGAGGCGCGGCTGGCGCAAGCCGGGGTGGTTTCCGGATCGCTGATCGAGGTGCAGACGCGCGAGGGGGTGAGAGAAGCCGTCGCCGCGGGCTTTGGGGTTGGCGTGGTGTTCGACAGCGAATTCGGCACCGAGGCGCGTTTCCATGCCATCGAGGTCAGCGACAGCGACCTCACGGTGGGCGAATACGTGGCGTGCTTGCAGGAGCGGCGGCGACTTCCCGTCGTGCGCGCTTTCCTCGACGTGGCGCGCGGCGTGGCCATGGGAAAATCATAGGCCCCTAGTGCAATCTGATCAGCGCCAATCCGAACACGATCATCAGCGCGGCGATCACGCGCGCGGGCCGCAGCTGCTCCTTCAGGATGACGACGGAAATGACGGCAGCGAACAGCACGCTGGTTTCGCGCAAGGCCGCTACGATGGCGATCGGCGCCACTGTCATGGCCCAGATCGCTATCCAGTAGGAGGTCACCGACAAGGCGCCGCCGAACAGGCCGGTCTTCCAATAAATCCGCGCCTCGGTGAGAATCGATTGCCCGCGCCGCCATAATGCAACGGCCGCCATGCAGGAGCCATCGAGGACGAAAAGAAGCGCCGCGTAGGCATGGGCGTTGCCCGACACGCGCGCTCCTATGCCGTCCGTCAGCGAATAGCCGCAGATCGTGACCGCCGTGAAAAAGGCAAAGCCGACGGCGCGGCGGTCGATGCGGGTGAGATCGCGCCCGCCGCGGATCGACAGCAAGAAGACGCCGAAGACCAGGCTCAAAATGCCGATCCAGCCAAAGAGGCCGATGTCCTCCCCCAGCGCCGTGGTCGAAATAACCGCCGTCATCAGCGGGGCAGCCCCGCGCGCGATCGGATAGACTTGGCTGAGATCGCCGGTGCGGTAGGCCTCGGTGAGACCGTAATAATAGGCCAGATGCAGGATGATCGAGGCAACAAGCCAGGGCCAGGAGACGATTGGCGCCAAGCCGACGAAAGGCAATGCCGCCGCGGCGATCAACCCGCTGGCAACCGTGATCAGCGCGTTGGCGGCGAAGGGATCAAGCCGGATCTTGAGAAGCGTGTTCCAGCTGGCGTGGCAGAGCGCTGCGAAAAGCACGGCGGCAAAAACGAAGGGGTCCATCTCACCCTTTCAGGTGCGCTACCGGTAGGATCGTTGGGTATCGCCGACGACGCTAGCACTGCCCGCGCCGTCACAAAACTGTAACAAACAGAGTTCTGGGAATGTTGAGCACCTTGCCCCAGAAATGTTAGTTTGAATGGTCAAAGCCACAGGGGATCGACATGGCCAGCAAGCAGCTTGAAACGCGTAAGCAGACGCTGAAGAAGCAGATAAAGGAGCTCAAAGCGGAATTGCGCGAGCTGAAATCGAAATCGGCCGCGGATAAAAAGAAAAAGCGCTCGAAAAAGGAAAGCGCCAAAACTAAAAAGCCGGAAGTAAAAGAAGCGGCAGCGCCGAAGCCGGCTGCGCCCCTGAAAGCAGAACCGCCGGCGCTGAAAAGGCCCAGCGCGCGCATCATGCCTTCCCCAGCCGCCGAAAAGATCAGCGCGCCGGCCGCCAGGGAGAACATGCTGCCTTCGATCAAGATCAGCGGAACTTAGTGCTCTGCCCCTAGACTTGGATCTGACGCGGCCAAGCTTGGCGAAGAATCGGTTGCTCACGGCTTCGCCGATTGACCTCATGCGGCCTTTTCACCACAATTCCCGCACCATCCTTCAACCGACGCGCACCGCCATCAGGGCTGGCGGCTGCGCCTAAAAACTCTCTCGGAAGAGGAGACAACAAATGAAGAAGATGTGTGCGGTGCTGGCGTTGCTTGCTCTGGTGCCTGTCAGCGCCGCGGCACAGAACGCCGCCTGGAAGCAATCCTGGGAAGCGACGCTCGCCGCGGCAAAGGAAGAAGGCAAAGTGGTGGTTTCCGGCCCACCCAGCCAGGAACTTCGTAAGGTTCTGCCCGCCGCCTTCAAGGCGCGCTACGGCATCAACATGGAATATCTTGGCGGCCGCAGCACCGAGTCGGCGGCGCGCATGCGCGCGGAACGTCAGGCCGGCATTCACTCCATCGACGTCGTCTTTGCCGGCATCCAGAGCATGGCCTTGACCTTCCATCGCGAGAAGATGCTGCAGCCGCTGAAGCCTGCGCTGCAACTGCCGGAAGTGGTCGACGGAAAGAAATGGAAAAAGGGAAAGCTCTGGTTTGCTGATCCGGAGGAGCAATACATCTTGCGGCTTGCGAACACCGTGACGACGATGTTCCACATCAATACCAAAGACGTGAAGCCCGGAGAAATACGCTCGGTCAAGGACCTGCTGAATCCAAAATGGAAGGGAAAGATCGCGCTGCAGGACCCGACCATTCCGGGAAGCGGCAGCAACCAGGCCGCCCATCTTTACTTCCAGCATGGTGAGGATTTCGTCAAACAGCTTTATGTCGACCAGAAGCCGATGATCAGCCGTGACACTCGGCAGATCACCGACGGACTTGCGCGCGGCATCTATCCGATATCGCTCGGCGCCGAAGATGCCGATGTAGAAAAGCTGCGCAAGGAGGGAATACCGGTCGTGATCCTTGAAAATCTTACCGACCTATATCCCGAGATTTCCGCCAGCTTCGGCCAGGTCGCCATCATCGACAACGCTCCGCATCCAAATGCGGCAAAGGTGTTCGTGAATTGGATAGCCTCGAAGGAAGGCAACGAAGTTTTCAACCGCGCGATGGGCACCGTCCCGACCCGAAACGACATCGACGAAAGCCACCTGCCTCCGGAGATCATTCCGAAAGAAGGCGTGCAGTATTTCGACACCTATGACTGGGAATTCACCGTCACCAAAAAGGAGATGGTGCGTGCACGCATGAAAGAACTACTGTCGGCGCGTTGAGGTAAGTCGCGCACAAGAGAAATGCCGATACGATCAAACTCACGATGATGATGCTGGGAATGTCCATGCCTCGATCCCTCCGAATAGGTAGGGATTTTGCCACCGCAGACGCCGCACCGCTTTGATATGGGTCAAAAGCTTGATTAGTCCGGCGGGGCCGCAACGCGCCCCGCCGGTAGCAGTCAACGGTTATTGCCCGTTCTTCTGAGCCAATCGTTCATCTGCGCGATCTCGGTTTCCTGCGCCTTGATGATCGCTTCGGCGAGTTTCCTCACCTCGGGATCCTTGCCGAACGCCAGCACGGTCTTTGCCATGTCGACAGCGCCGGCATGATGCGGGATCATCCCTTTCACGAAGTCGACGTCGGCATTGCCCGTGTAGGCGATATCCATGGCGCTGTGCATCTTCATGCTGACGCCGTGAAACGCCAGGCTTGACGGCCCGGTGTCACCCTTCGGTTGCATGCTCTGTGAGCCTGACATGCCGCCGTGCTTGCCGCCGTGCATCATGCCGCCTTGCATCATGCCGCCTTGCATGTTGCCATGCATCGCGCCTTGGCCCGTCGTCGTACCGTGCTGTGAATGCATGGACGAGTCGCTACCCCGACCATGCTGCATCTGGGCATAAGCCACCGCGGACACGAGCGTGAGCCCTGCCACGGCTAAGGCAATGGTAGTTTTCTTCATTTTATCACTCCAAGTCTGTTGGTTTCCGGCGCCACTTCACGCTGCGTGAGGTGTCAACGCCGATCGAATTTCGATGTTGGTCGATCAGACTTGGATTCGGGGAGGTGGAACGACAGGCTCTACATGCACAGGGTATCATCGCGTTCGCAATCGAAGGCGACAATATCGCGATCGGCAGGGTACTCGCGGCCGGTGGAACCGGCGCAGCTGAATCCAGCACGATAAAGCAGCCGACGCCGTAACATGATGGAGCTGCGTCCGGCATGGCGGGAACGGATTGCTGCTGGCGATCCGCGTGGTGATGATGATGCTGACCAGTGGCATGGCTGCCGGCCTTACCCACATGGTTTGCAGCAACCATGGCGTGGTGAGCAGCAGCCGGATTGGCCTTCGCATAGGCCATTATCGTCCCATGAAAAAGGGACATGAGGCCAAAAACGATGGCTAAGGTCATACGGACAAGAGCGTTGGCTGACGGGCCGGATTGCATGCGGATGATTTGGGGTGGCATTTGTGTGTTTGCCAAGACGTGAACCAAATGATGGACAAAATTTAAGGCTTTCCGCTGATAGAGGCGGTTCGCGGTTCTCCAAGAAATCCACCGACATTTGATCCAGATCAATGCGTCCGCGGGAAGTCGCGCATCAGACCTTCCGGCCGAATAGCGCGATTGCACCGAGAGGTACCACGAGGCCGATGCAAGCGGCGGTAATCAACGCGGCGCCAAAGCTCGGAATAGCCGCCGCGCTGAACGACGAAAATCTCATTCAGATACTTGGTCTGCAGTTGGCCTGCCACCAACGCCAGCATTCCGCCGGCGGTGAATGCAGCGCCGATCAGGATAAGGCGCGCCGTTGCGATCCCCAGAGCGGAACGCCGTCACGAGTTGCCCGAACACCATCTTCATGGTCCAAGGCAAGCTCAACCATACGCCAATGCCCGCCAGTTCCGCCGGACTAAGCGTCAAACGCTCCGTCGGTCACCGCGAAGGCCACCTTACTCAAGCTGTACCCTTGCCGGCATGGAACGGTAGAGTTCGGAAGCGCGCATTAGACTTCGAGAACACGCAAGGGGCTAGACGAGATGTACCCTTGGCCGAGGCCATCCGGACCATTCTGCCCACCCCCTTGCATATTGAAAGCCGTTCTTCTGTAATGTCGTTGCCACTGCTATGTTCTGGGAGCCCAAGATGCAATCTGACAGTTCCTCGGCGGCGGATTCACCCTTCGAGACAGCAGACGACATTGACGAAACGGCACTCGCAAATGTGATGCGTTCTGTCCCGCTCGGCGCCGCCGTCCTCGCCGGCACGGCCGTGGCACTGCTCGTCTTGGGCTATATCGCGGTTTACCTCCTGGTTTTCATTCCGCGCGGCACCGTGGGTTGAGCGATGTCTCAAACTCACCCGGAGATGCATGAACAGCGAATACTACGCACCGAACTGATGTGGGCCTTCGGCGTCGGCATCTTCGTTGCCGCCTCCTTGAGCATGATCGTATTCACGGCCCTTACGATCAGCGTCAATCCTCCCAGTAATGTCGAGCGGATTGATCCCAAGACGCTTCATCTGTCGGGCGAATTCGCGGAACATAATCTGGGCACCACCGTCGGATCGGACGGCACGCGTCACTGTGCGGGCAATTGCGACTCAATTCATGTTTCTTCCACGTTGCATCGCGGTCCCGGCGAACCGGCGCGTGACGCTTCGCTTTGCATCTCCCGATGTGATCCATGGCCTGCTCATCACCGGCACCAACGTCAATACCATGGTGGTCCCGGGCTTCGTATCGCAAGTGCATACCGAATTCACCCGCACCGGCGATCTTCTGATGCCCTGTCACGAATATTGCGGCCTCGGCCATAGCGAGATGTGGGCGAATGTCCAAGTGAAGGCGCAGGACGAGTTCAAACCGGGACCTGACGGGAGGATTTCCTGTGCGCAACGCTGAGCGGCTTTGTCTTGCACATTTCTGGGTGGCGTTTGGCGCCTTCCTATTCGCCTGCGCGATCGGCACCTGGCAGATGTGGGTCCGCAGTCCCCTGGGGGCTAATGTGGGCACACCCAGTCAGTATTTTATGTCGGTCACAGCACATGGCGTGTCGATGGCCTATGTACTGACGACATTTTTCATCATGGGATTCGGCTATTTCGTCGCGGTTACCGCGCTCGACCGTGCGCTCCCAGGCAAGCTTTGGGCCTGGGCAGCCTATTGGGTGGCGCTCCTTGGCGTCGTGCTCACGGTTATCCCGATTGCGACAGGCCAAGCTTCCGTACTTTTCACTTTCTACCCGCCATTAACGGCAAGTGTGTGGTTCTACATCGGCTTGGTACTCGTCGTCGTCGCATCCTGGATCTGGTGTCTCCTGATGTTCGTCGCGATGACGCAGTGGAAACGGGAAAATCCCGGACGTCCGGTTCCGCTGGCGATGTTCGCCACTGTCGCCAATGCCGTGATGTGGTTGTGGACGACGGTCGGCGTGGCGGTAGAGCTTGTGTTCCAGGTGATTCCCGCGGCGATGGGCCTCGTGCAAACCATCGACGTCGGTCTGGCGCGGACCCTATTCTCCTGGACGCTGCACGCGATCGTTTATTTCTGGCTCATTCCCGCTTATATCGCTTTCTACACCATGGCCCCGCGCGCAGCCGGCGGCAGGCTCTACAGCGACACCATGGGGCGCCTGACGTTCATCCTTTTTCTGATCTACAGCCTGCCGGTTGGCATGCACCATCTGCTGATGGATCCGGAGCACGGCAACGCCACCAAGTTCATCCAGGTGCTGCTCACGGCTTTCGTCGCGGTTCCGACGCTGCTCACCATCTTTACAATCACGGCCTCTTTCGAAATCGGAGGGCGTCTGCGCGGCGGACGTGGGGTCTTTGGCTGGATCGCCGCGTTGCCGTGGGAGCGGCCGATGGTGCTTGCCACCGGTCTCAGCTTTGTCATGCTCGGCTTCGGCGGCTTCGGCGGCATCATCAACATGGGCTACGGCATGAATGCGATGGTGCACAATACGTCCTGGGTCACAGCGCATTTCCATCTGATTTTCGGCGGCTCCGTCGTGATCATGTATTTCGCGATCGCCTACGCAATCTGGCCGCGGCTGACCGGACGAGAGTACCAAACTCTGACGCCACTTCGCTTGCAGCTTTGGCTCTGGTTCCTCGGCATGATGATCATGACCTTGCCGTGGCATTGGCTGGGCTTGCAGGGGCAGTGGCGGCGGGTGGCCAACTTCAACTACGCCGATCCGATCATCGCGGCCTGGGGGCCGTGGGTCATCGTCTCATTCGCCGGCGGCATCATTCTACTGGCTTCGGCGGTGCTGTTTGTTGGAAACCTGGCGGCGCTGCACCGCGGTCCCGCTTTAGGCATCATGCGGCCGCTCTATGCGCTGGCGGTGCATCCACCGCTTCGGGTTCCCGCGGCGCTCAACGGGTTCGCGCTGTGGAATGTGCTGGTGCTCGTGCTGATGATCGCCGCTTATGGTTACCCGATCGCGCAGTTTCTGATCGACCCGTCCCCGGGCGCGATCGTTCATAGGGTACGGTAGGACCGCGCATGCCGGACATAACACCTCCTCCCTCTTCGGAACCGCACGTACTCGATCAACCATGGCGCATGTGGTCCAGCGTTGCCGTCATCGGCATCCTGCTCAGCGGCATCCTGCTTGGTGTGCTGGTGATTCCCGTTGTGCAAGGCCGCAGCGTCGGAATTGATGCCTACACCGCGATCTGCCGCGCGCTCGGCATTCTTCCCGGGTCACCGGCACAACTTCAGTCACCGACCCCATCGCCGGGAATACCGGTATCGCAGGTCACCTGGACCTCCGATCTCCTGGATATTCTTGCGCGCGCCGACGTCCGGCGAGGACACGCGAAGGTGCAGGAAGTTTGCGTCGCCTGCCACGGCGAGAAAGGCGACTCCATTGGGGTCGAGTTTCCCCACCTTGCCGGACAATCCGGCGCGGCGATTTATAAGCAACTTTTCGATTACCGGACCGGCAGCCGCGCACATCCGATGATGACAGACGTCGCCAAGGCGTTGGATGAAGCGGCAATCGCCGATGTCGCAGCTTACTACGCCGGACAACCGCAGCGAAATCCCAACCCCGTAACGATCGCGGAAGCTCCGCCCGCCATTGTTCAGCTGGTAGAACTTGGCGACCCCAAGCGTAATTTAGCGCCTTGCTCATCCTGCCATCGCGCAGGAGCTGGAGGACCGATCGAGACTCCGGTCCTCGCTGAGCAAAGAGCGGAATACATCACGCAACAGCTCAAGCTCTATGCATCGGGTGAGCGCCGTAACGATGTTTATGCCCGCATGCGCACCATTGCCGCTCAACTGACAGACGAAGAAATCCGTGGCCTGGCTTTCTATTACCGCGCGGGCTTCAGATAATCTGAAGCAACTGCAAGTTTGAAGCCCATCACACTCGACTTGGGCTCGACTGTCACACTCACCTCCATTAGTTTGCGCGATCTTCCGCCAACGCGTGGGGCAGGCAAGGAACATGCTGAACATCGGGATCATCGGTCTTGGCGGCTGGGGACGCCGGCTGGTCGAATCGGTACAGGGCAAAAGCGATCGCATCCGCTTTGCCGCGGCGGTCACCGGCAACGCCGGCCAAGGCCGAACCATTCGCAACCAAGCACGGTTTCAAAGTCAGTGGCGACCTCAAGTCGATGCTGGCCGATGCCTCGATCGATGCGGTGGTATCGTCGGGTCCTGCCGGCTTGCACGCCACACATTCGTTGGCCGCGCTGGAAGCCGGAAAGCCTGTGCTGGCGGTCAAGCCAATGGCTCTCAAGCGGGCCGACGCCGAGGCCTTGCGTGCCGCATCCCGGAAACATCAAGTGTTGCTGGCGCTTGGCTACAACCGCTGCTTTTTCCCCGCCGTGGCAGAGCTGCGCCGCAGGATCGCCGCCGGCGACCTCGGTACCCTTCTGCACATGGAAGGAAACTTTTGTGTCGACCGCTATTTCAAGCTCAAGCCCGGCGCCGACTGGAAGACGGACTCAAGTCAGGTACTGGCCGGCGCGCTGGGCGATCACCCGCTCTATGCCATGATCGAGCTGTTAGGCCCGGTGGCCGAAGTCGTCTCGCATGGCTCGACGCGGGCAACCAATCTGCCAATTGCCGACGCGACGGCGACGCTTCTGCGTTTTGCGAGCGGCGCCAGCGGACTTTTGACGGCGATTGGCGCCACCGCGACCTATGAGAGAACGACAGTGTTCGGCTCCAAGGGCTGGGCGGAGATACGCGGCGGCGAACAGTTCACCTATCAGCCGCTCGATGGAGAAGCCGCCACCACCGATTATCCCGCCGCTGACCCGGAGAAGGCGGAACTTGAGGCCTTTGCTGCCGCGGTGACGGGCGAAAAGCCCTTCCCGGTGACGGTGGACGACGCGGTCCACGGCGTGGCCGTGCTGGAAGCGATCGATCGGGCCGCAAAGACGGGCCAAGCGGTGAAAATCTGATAACAGCGGTCGCAGCCCGAAGGAATTCGTCGATTTGAGCGAGAGCGATACTAAAACATCCGATCGAAGCTACCGCTGGTATCTTATCGGTAATTTCTCGTCTTCGGTCGGCATATGGGTCCAGCGCACCGCAATCCTCTGGCTGACCTGGGAACTCACCCATTCGGCGACATGGCTCGGCCTCATCGCACTGGCCGAAACGGGCCCCACAATTGCGCTCGGCCTCTATGCAGGGGCGGTGCTCGACCGCCTCAATCACCTCGGCGTCCTTCGCTTTACGCAGTTTCTCACGCTGCTTTATTCAATCGCTCTCTTCGCGATCATGGCCTTTGGATACATGGATATCTGGACGCTCACCGGCTTGGTGCTCTTCCGGGGCGCCGTCTTCGCGTTCAACCGCCCGGCACGGCAGACCGTCGTCTACGGACTCGTAGGACGTGAAAAGCTGCTCAAGGCGCTCTCCCAAAATGCCATGATTTTTCAAACCTCCAAATTCATCGGTCCGGCGGTCGGCGGAGCCACCCTCGTCGCCTTCGGCGTCGCGGAGACTTTCGCCATCAGCATTCTGCTTATCATCGTGTTCACCGGCGCATTGCGGCTGGTCGACATACCTCCGCCGCCGAGCGCCGAGCGCGCGCCCCGGCCGATTGCCGCCGAGGTCGCCGACGGCTTGCGCTATATCCTGTCGCAGCCGGCGGTGCGCAATCAGTTCATGCTGCTGGCTATCGTCGCCGTCTGCGCAAAGCCGATCACCGAACTGATGCCGGGCTTCGCCTCCGGCGAGTTCGGCAGGGCAGCCAGCGGGCTTGCCTGGCTGCTGGGCGCCCACGGCGTCGGCGCGACGCTGGCCGGCGTCTGGATGTCTTTGCGATTCGGCGTTCAAAGCCTGCTGACGATGGCCTGCATCGCGATCATTTCGATGGCGGTAGCGCTCATTCTATTCGTCGGCTTCAATTCCTTCATCATCGGCTGTGTGCTCATGTTCTTTGTCGGATTTTTCACCGTGGTGATGGACATCAGCAACCAGACCATCATTCAGTCCGCGATCCGATCCCGCTTCCGTGGCCGGACGATGAGCATCTATGGAATGATTGCCCAAGGCGGTCCGGCTGTCGGCGCCTTGGCCATGGGTTTGATCGCCGAGACCGCGGGATTGCGTTGGCCGGTGTTCATAGGAGCCTGCATTGCCTTGGGCGCCGGCGGACTGGCACTGATATTCCGCCGCCAGATCGGCGGCAGCTCAACGCAGCCAGAAGCCTGATCGGATCATCATGCCGCCCAGCGAAAAGCCGAAAGAAACCAATCCAAAAATCCTGGCGGTGATCGTCGCCTCGGCGGTCATCATGCAGCAGATCGACGCGACGGCGATCACCACGGCCCTGCCGCAAATGGCGATCTCCCTGAATACCGATCCGATACGGCTCACCATTGCCGTAACCTCCTATCTGCTCAGCATTGCCGTCTTTATCCCCGTGAGCGGCTGGGCGGCGGATCGGTTCGGCGGACGCACGGTGTTCCGGGCGGCCATCGCGCTGTTCGTCCTGGGCTCCATCTTCTGCGGGATCAGCGAAAATGTGCTCCAGCTGACGGCAGCGCGCGTTCTGCAGGGCTTGGGCGGCGCGATGATGGTGCCGGTCGGGCGGCTCGTCCTGTTTCGCAGCATCGAGAAGTCGCAACTGATCCCGGTGATGGCCTATCTGCAGGTGCCGGCGCAGCTTGGGCCAGTGCTCGGCCCGCTGCTTGGCGGCTTCATCACCACCTATATTTCCTGGCGCTGGATTTTCTTTGTGAATGTGCCGCTCGGCATCCTCGGCATATTCCTGGTGTCGCGTTACTTCGATAATCCGAAGGAAGAAAATCCGCGCCGGATGGATTGGGTCGGCTTCCTGCTGACCGGCGTGTCGCTGTCTTGCATCATGTATGGCATCGAGGCGATCGGACGCGGAGCAAGCGAGGCGGCTGTGGCAGGCGCGGTGCTGGTCACTGGCATCATGGTCGGTGCGCTCGCCCTGCGTCATTTACGGCGACACAGTCACGCCCTTCTGGACCTGTCGGTGTTCCGCAACCCCACTTTTCGCGCCGGCATCGGCGCCGGTGCGGTCTTCCGTGCGGGTGGCGGCACGTTGGTCTACCTGTTGCCATTGCTGTTTCAGGTCGTGTTTGGCATGTCGGCGTTTCTGTCCGGCATACTCACGTTTGCCAGCGCAGCCGGGGCCATGTCGATGAAGGCGACCGCGCGGCCGATCCTGAAACGCTTCGGCTTTCGCAACGCCATGGTCGGCAATGCGCTCATCAGCGCCGCGACGATCGGGATGTGCGCCTTTTTCACCGACACGACGCCGGTGGTGCTCATCTTCGTCCTGCTGCTGATCGGCGGTTTTTTTCAGTCGTTCCAGTTCACCGCAACCCAAGCCATCGTCTACGCGGACATCGAACACCAACGGATGAGCACAGCCAGCAGCATCGCCAGCATGGCTCAGCAGCTGAGCCGCGGCTTCGGCATCGCCTTTGCGGCGGGTTTGCTGAATCTGTCGCTTACCTGGCGCGGCGCTGAGCAGCTCCGATTGATCGACTTGCAGGTCGCCTTCGCCGGCGCGACGACATTTGCGCTGCTTTCGATCCTGTTTTGCCTGCCGCTCAACACGCGACGCCGCGGCTGAAGTCAGCGGCCACCGGTTGAAAGATTAAATTGCGCGTCTGA
This sequence comes from uncultured Alphaproteobacteria bacterium, assembly GCA_963731585.1. GTDB lineage: Bacteria > Pseudomonadota > Alphaproteobacteria > Rhizobiales > Xanthobacteraceae > CANKHA01. The sequence continues at coordinate 109,146 of CAVSWC010000013.1, read as the reverse complement.
AGCTCTGGGCTTTGGTCACATGGTCACTTCGTAGGGAATTTGCCGCGGACCAGAGCGCTCCTCCACGGACTTTTCCGCGACGTTGTAACCATGCTGGATGTTGCTCCCACCCAGCTTCTGGCTGCGGATGATGATCGCCACCGAGCGCGCGTCGCCTCCCTGCTCGGCATGAATGTCGTGCGGCGGCACAAGGTCGACCTTGCCCTGCGAGCCGGTCGTGACGGACGTCAGTTTAATTTCGGCGTGGCCGGGCTTGCTGCCATCGTCGAGGCGGTCATAGCGCTCGAGGCTCTCGGTTCCGTCGAGCACGCCGTACAGCACCCACGCCTCGCCGTGATCATGCGGCCTGCCCTTGCGGCCCGGCACGCGCACGACGGCATTGATCGCAAAGCCATGATCGGGATCGACATAGAGCAGCAAATTCTTCCCGCCTTCGGTCGAGGGCCAGGTGGCAGAAATTGCTTTCAGGCCGTCGTTCTTCACGAGTTGTTCAAGTAACGGCTTTGCCGCTTCCATGCGACTCTTGATATCGGCCTTTGCCGCCCAGATTGCCCGCAGCTCCTCAATGAATTTTGCGAGGACCGGCACTTGTGCATGTGCATTCATCACTGTTCTCCCAATCATAAAGCTTTCGAGAGGTCGTTGAGGTCTTGTTCGTACAGCAAGTCGCCTTCAACCGTGCAGCGGCGCAGCAGGCGGCGCTCCTCCTTCGGAAAGTCGGTGCGCGCGTGGATGGTGCAGCGGTTGTCCCACATCAGGAAGTCGCCGAGCTTCCACTCGTGTTCGTAGATGAATTCGCGCCGCTCACCGATGTCGTAGAGCTGGGTCATAATCGCGTCGCTCTCGATCTTATCCATGCCCTCGATGCCCACGGTCATGAGCCGGTCAACGAACAGCGTCTTGCGGCCGGTCTCGGGATGCCTGACGAAAACGGGGTGATGGTAATGCGGCAGGTGGCTGATATCGCCGGAATGGCTGGCCTGCTTGGCGCGGTTATATTCGTGGATGTGGATCGCTTTCCTGCCCTTGAGCTTCTCCTTGAGAGCCGCCGGCACGGCGTCATAAGCCTTGTACATGTTGGAGAACATGGTGTTGCCGCCGCTCGATGGCAGCTCGATAGCGTAGAGGAAAGTGTAGCGATACGGCCGCTCGGTATAACCTCCGTCGATATGAAACCAGAACTCGCCCTCGCCAAAAGCGCCGATCGGAACACCGTCTTCCTTGATGTTGGTGACGAGCAGGACGTTCTTGTGCGTCTGCTGCGTGCCTTCGATCTTCTTCGCCAGTTGCGTCTTCGCACGCTTGCGCTCGCCCAAATTGCCGAAATAAGCGGCGAATCGGAGCTGGTCGTCCTGCGATATCTGTTGCCCGCGAAACACCAGGACAATGTGCTTGTTCCAGGCGTCCCGGATCGCCCGCACCGTCTCGGCCGAGAGCGGCCGCGTCAGATCAACCCCGCCGATCTCCGCGCCGCAAGCCGGCGACAACGGCGTGACCTGGACGTCGATAACGTCGTGCATGGTGTTCCTTCCCGGATTATCGATTGTTTTCCAATCCTACCCGGCTTCCGCCAAACCGCAACCAGTGCGCGCTAAGCGCGGGTTCCCGCGGGACCGGGTATGAGGAATCCGACGTCAGGACCGCGTGGGGACTCGGGGCCGCAAACGTTGCGCAGCCTGCTGCGCAGCCTCGGCCTGAACATTTGGCCCCAAAACCGCCGCTTCCAAGGCCCACAGATCCTGCTATTCTGTCTGCTCGCGAAAAACATGCATCCGAGGGGGAGCCATTGATGAAGCCGTCACCTGTCGCAGTTGCGCCGTCGCCCCTCGGCGGTGTCGGCGACGTATTCCGACAGGTACAAGTATCTGTGGGGGCTCGCACTTATTTCCCCGATGACCCCGCTGCTGGGCGCCTACCTTGAGGCCAAGACCGGACTGGGCGCCTTTACCTGGGTGACCATCGCCCTCTGGTTCGGGCTCGTCCCCATTGCGGATTGGCTCGTTGGACCCAATGCGCGCAGTAACCCGCCGGAAACGGCTGTGCCGCAGCTCGAACAAGATCCGTTTTATCGTTATCTCACCTATTGCACTGTGCCGATTCATTACGCCGTTTTCCTCGGCTGCGTTTGGTATGTGGGCACTCACCAGCTTGATTGGTTTGGCCTCATCGGTCTGACGCTGGCGCTCGGGCTGGTCAATGGAATGGCTATCAATGTGGGCCACGAACTCGGACACAAAAATTCGGTCCTGGAACATTGGTTGGCAAAAGCCGTGCTGGCGCTCGTCGGTTATGGTCACTTTTACATTGAACATAACAAAGGCCACCACCGGCATGTCGCCACCCCCGAGGATCCTGCCAGCGCGCGCTTTGGAGAGAGTATTTATCAGTTCGCCCGCCGCGAGATTCCTGGTGCGTGGCGACGCGCCTGGGAAACAGAGCGAAGCCGTCTCACTCGAAACGGCAAGAATTGGTGGTCTTGGGAAAATCAGATTCTCCAGCCACTGGGACTGACCGTGTTGCTTTACGGCGCGTTGATCGCGGTGTTTGGCATCACTGTCGTGCCCTTCCTTATTGCCCAAGCTGCGATCGGCTGGTGGCAGCTCACTTCAGCGAACTACATCGAACATTACGGCTTGTTGCGCGTGAAGATGCCCGATGGCCGGTATGAGCGATGCCGGCCGGAGCATTCCTGGAATTCCAATCACCTTTTCTCAAATTTCGTGCTGCTGCACCTGCAACGACATTCGGATCATCATGCCAACCCGATGCGGCGTTACCAGTCGCTTGAGGAACTTCGACGGAATCCCGCAACTGCCTGCCGGTTACCCGGCGATGTATTTACTTGCGCTGATCCCGCCGCTGTGGCGCCGTGTCATGGACCCTCTGCTATTGAAGCAAGTCAATGGTGATATGAGCAGGATCAACATCGGTCCTCGCCGCGAAGAGTCCCAGAAGCAGCAGGCGAAGACTCGGCGCCCTACCTGCCGGAGCGGGCGTGATCAACGCCATTCCTTCAGCGACGGCTCTATCGGATGCGCGCCTGGCCGCGGTATAGCCCCTCGGTTTCTTCTCCCGCAACTTCGCGTTGCCTACCGCCGTCGCTCTACCCTCGCAGCTCTTGGTTCTCCTTCAAGATCAGCAATCCGGGTTTCCTAAAAGGACCAGCCATGACTCCCATGATCGCCAAAGCGATTTTTGCTTTGCTTGTTGTGGGTTGGTACGCCATTCGCGCTCCCCATGAATGGCGTGCCCGCCGCACGCCAGTGAAGCGCAGCGCGCGCGACTACCGGGAACTCGCAGTTATTTTGATTGCGGTCCTGGGACTGGGAACGCTGCCGTTACTGTACATTGCGACAGGATTTCCTCAAATCGCCGACTATCCCTTCAGTGCGACGCAAGCGTGGAGCGGAGCCATTGGGGCAATAGCAGCGTTGGGCATGTTTTACCTGACGCATAAGGCGCTTGGCACGAACTGGTCGGTGAGCCTGGACGTACGCAAAAATCATCAACTGATTACGACGGGCGTTTACCGATATATACGACACCCGATGTATACCGCGTTCTGGCTTTGGGCCCTGGCCCAGGCCTTGCTCCTGCCGAACTGGGTGGCCGGGATGTCCGGCATTGTCGGCTTCGCACTGCTTTATTTTCTGCGGGTAAAGCGTGAAGAGCAGCTGATGATCGATACCTTCGGCGAAGGACTACCGGTCCTACATGCTGCGAACGAAACGGCTCATTCCATGGATGCACTAGCGGGGTGGCTTGCTCGCTGCCGAATTAACCGCAGCCGCGGCACGCCGGTGCGCTACGGCGAGCGAAGAAACCGCCGTTGCTGCAGGGCTATTTTCGGCAGGAGAAGGCTCACGCCGCGGCCAGCCGACGCCGTTCATTCCGATGCAGGCCGAGCAAAACAGCGGGATCTCCACCGGAGATCCCGCAAAAATATTCGCCAGCTCATCAACCCTTGGTGACGACGGCGGCGGGCGCAGGAGACTTGCCCTTGCCCTTGCCTTTGCCTTTGCCGACGCACCCGGTCAGGCTGGCGGCGGCGATGCAGCCAATCACCACGATCGTAAGCTTCTTCATGAGCAACCCTCTCTTGTGACTTTCGAATAGATTCAACGTGGCCATACTGCGGCCTGTCAGCCGCCGCATACTAGTGCGCAAAGGCCACACTTGGTTCCCGAATTTGTTGCGAGTTCGCCCTTTTTCCCTCGCCCACCCGTCCGGGTCGACCTTAGCCGGCTGATAATAGCCCCGGATGCCTTACCTTTCCGTTCATGCACGCAACCGAGCGCCATGCGGTGCTGCACGAATACTCACCCGCTGCGCATCAGTGAATTGGGTTTCCGATCTATTACCGACAAGTCGAAACATCTTCGTTTTGGCAACGCCTTTCAATGATCTGCAGGAACGCAGACGCGACCTTATTCCGCGGCTTATGAGTAGCGTTGCAGCTGTGCCAGCGGCCCGGGTCGCTAACGCCAGCGCCTAAACACCACCGAGGCGTTCACGCCGCCGAAGCCGAAGCCGTTGGTCATCGCGTAGTCGACAGCCCGATCGCGGGGTTTGGGGCCGATGATGTCAATCTCGCCGGCGGCGGGATCGGTATCTTGCAAATTCAGCGTCGGCGGCAACATGCCGTGGCGCAGCGCTTCCACCGTCAAAATCGCACCGGTGGCGCCCGCTGCACCCAGCAAATGGCCGGTCGCGGATTTGGTGGACGAGACCGAGAGCTTGGCATCATCGCCAAACACGCTGCGAATGGCGATGAGTTCCGCCAAATCCCCGAGCGGCGTGGAGGTCGCATGCGCGTTGATATAGCCGATGTCCTTCGGGTGGATACCGGCGGCACGCACCGCAATCTGCATGCAGCGCTGAAGTCCCTCGCCATCCGGCGGTGCGGCAGCAATGTGATAGGCGTCTGAGGTAGTGCCATAGCCGACCACCTCGGCGAGCGGCTGGGCGCCGCGCGCTTGCGCATGATCCAGCGCCTCCACCACCAGCATGGCGGCCCCTTCGCTCAGCACGAAGCCGTCGCGTTGCCTATCAAAGGGACGCGATGCTTTTTCCGGCGTATCGTTAAATCCGGTGGAAAGCACGCGCGCAGCGCCGAAGCTGCCGAGACTTACGCGCTCGATGCATGATTCCGAGCCGCCGCAGAGGGCTATATCGGCTTCGCCGTTGCGGATGAGCCGCGCCGCATCGCCCACCGCCTGGATGCTGGCGGCGCAGGCGGTCACCGGCGCGCCGATCGGGCCCCGGAAACCGTGACGGATGGAAATCTGCCCGCTTGCAAGATTTACTAGAAAGGCTGGAACGGTGTAGGGCGAGAGCTTGCGCACGCCGCGGGTGTCGGTTGTGCGGGTCGCCTGCATCATGGTTTGGAATCCGCCGATACCCGAAGCGACGATGGTTGCGGTGCGGTCCCGTTGCTCCTCGGTGGAGGGAAACCATGCAGCCTGCGTGATGGCTTCGTTGGCAGCGGTGATGGCAAGCTGGATAAAGCGGTCCATCTGCCGCTTTTCCTTCGGCGATACGGCTTCGGCCGAGTGGTAGCCAGCCTCTGGGTCTTCGGCTTTGCTTGGAACGACGCCGGCGATCTTCGTGGCGATATCGGCTACCAACGCGTCGGGCAGTCGGCGAATGCCGGAGCGGCCCGCTAGAAGGCGGCGCCATACGCGTTCCACCCCGCATCCCATCGGGGTAACCAGGCCGCAGCCAGTGACGACGATCCGACGCATCTTGCTCCGGGGCCGCGCGAGCGCCCCGCGCCCACTCGCGAGCTACGGGAGCCGCCGCAATCCCGGCATCCTACAACGCCGGGGCGCGCCGATCGCGTTCACCGAATCATTCTTTCAGTTGACTATGCGTTTCTCGCTGAAGCTTCGCAGCCGGCGAAACCCGCCGGCTGCTGACGGCTTGTCATTCCATAAGGCTGGCTGATCGAAGGCGATTCAGCGACGGGTTGCCTGAAATTTGGTTTCCGTCCCGAATACCCCTTCCATTCTGCCGCCATCGACCTTGCCCCTATAGACCCTGTCCCCGGCCACGAAAGTTATCTGGTCGCCGCGCATTTTGCCGCTGGTGATAGGGATGGATTCTTTGCCCGACTTCAAGGTTCCGGTCAGCATCTGGAATTTCTGCTCCAGCGTCAGTTCGCCCTGCGGCAATTGCCAGGTTCCTGCGACTTTGGCGGGCACGATCCAGAACATGGCCTTGCAATAGGAGGTGCAATTTTCAGCAGAAATTCGATCGTCCGGCTCCCAGTCGCCCATGTCGAAGGTATTCGACACCACGCGTGTGCCGGGCTTCATGTCGAGGATGGTCGGACGCAGCTTGAGTTGAGGTCCGGCGAGCAGGAACAAGGTCAGCACCGTCGCCTGCGTGAAATCGCTCTTGAAGATGTCGCCTTCGACGAAGGTGGCCTTGTCGGCAACGCCGGCCTTCGGCGGCATTGCGTTTCGAGAGCTCGACCATTTCCGGATTGTATTCGATGCCATGGGCCTTGATGCCGCGCTTGGCGGCGGTGATGACGGTGCGGCCGTCACCGGAGCCGAGATCGATCACGTAGTCGTCCAGCGTCACCTTCGCCATGTCGAGCATGCGATCGACCAGCGTCTGCGGCGTCGGCACCCAGACGACGTCCTTGCCTTCCTGTCCGACCTGCGGCTCATACGGCTTCGGTCGCCGGCTGGGCGACTGCCGCGCCGAGCATCATCAGCACGGCGAGGGTTGGGACGGCGAGCGATCGAAACGCACCAGTGGACGTCATGTAGCCTCCTTTTTCATTGTTCCAAAAAAAAATTCGCAGCGCTTCCATTGTCGTTGCGCGGTATCCACCACGGGTCTGACCTGCCTGCATCGGCCTACTCCGCCGGCGCCGGCCGGCGCGCACGATTGAACAAGAGCAACGGCGCCCCGACCGCGAGCACCCCTACACCAAACAGCGCGCCGATGCCGGTATAGGCCAGGCTCGAATACAGCATCCAGAGGCAGGTTCCGACAAAGATAATCGGAAACACCGGATAGAGGGGCACTCTATAAGGCCGAGCGTGGTCCGGATGGCGCCGGCGAAAAACAAAGATCGAAATGGCAACCAGCGTCATGAAAAACCAGAACACCGGTGAGGTATATTCGACCATGGTCTTGAACCCGTCGCGCGTCAGCGCGCCAAGGCAAACGAGGGCGACCGCAATCGCCCCTTGCAAAATGAAAGCGTTTGCCGGGTTTTCCCCCCGCGGGTTCCAGATGCCAAAAAGCCTTAGCCCGGGGAGATCACGGCCGAGGGCATAAAACACGCGCGCGCCGGTAAAAATCGTGGCGTTCAGCGTGCTCACTGCCGCACCGCATACAAATACCGAGAGCACTGTCCCGCCGGAAGGCCCAAATGCCGAACGCGCAACATCGGCGGCGACAGCCTGCGACTTCTGCAGTCCTTCGAAACCGAGCACGTAGAGATAGGCCCAAGCGACGAAAAAATAGATGGCGGTAACGAAAACGACGCTCAATGTGAGAACGCGCACCATGTCGCGAGAGCCGCCTTTCAGCTCCGCCGAAATATAGGACGCCTCGTTCCAGCCTCCGTATGTCAGCAGAACGAAGACCATCGCGAGGCCGAGCGGCGCATAGCTGCTTGGGCCGGTAGGGGCCAAAGACGGTGCTGGACCGCCGCTTGTTGCTGCAACCACAAGTCCCGCCGCGATCAGCACCACCAGGGCCGCAAGATCCAAAGTGGTGAAGATTTTTTGCGCGAACTTGCCTTGGGTTGTGCCTGCGACGTTTATCGCGGTGAAGAGCACTACGACGAGCGCTGCATGGATTGCTGGCCCGTAGGCGCCCAGCGGCACCACGGCCTGCGCATAGTCACCATACACGAAGGCGACCAAAGCTATTGCGCCGGTTTGGATCACTGTGCAGCGGGCCCAGGCGAACATCAAGCCAACAGATTTGCCATAGGCACGCGAAAGAAAATGGTACTCGCCACCGGCATCCGGAAAGGCGGTGGCTAACTCTGCGTAGCACAGCGCTCCGATCAAAGTGAGCAGACCCCCCAGCAGCCAGATCGCCAAATAGTTGAAGCTGTTGCCGGCAAATTGCGCCGCCAGCCCCGGCGTCGCGAAGATGCCGACACCCACCATCATCCCGACGACGATGGCTGCGCCGTCGAGCATGGACAAGGTACCGCGCGGTCCAGCTGTCTTTCGGCTCGACATGGCTATCGGATCCTACGTGGAGGGATGGGCGCTTGGGCGGGTGTCGGCGGGTCTCCCGCCTTGTTCAAACACCATAAGCCGGCCAAAAGTCCGGCGCCCCCTCGGATTGAGCGCTTTTTTTGTCGTAATTCAGACACTTGCCTAGTTCCTGTCCCCAGCCGAGTTTACCCACTATTGTAACCAGAGCGGTCACAATGGTTTGACTTGCGCAGCCTGTCCGCCACGGGCTCAAGGCCCGGAGCCTCAGACGGTGGTTACCGGAAGGAGCCGTCTTGCACAATGTAGCGGCAAGGGTTGCCCGAGCCGAACGGCATCACACAATCAGCTGCGAGCATGCCCGGGTAAGGACGAACGAAATTTCTCGACCGCGCCGCGCGCGGCCTCCATGAGCAGGATCGCGTCGGCCGCATAGGTGAAGAGGCGACAACCGCGTTCCAACCACGGCGCGATGTCTTCACTCCGTTGAATCATCGTTGCGGATGCGCATCGGCCGCCGGATACGGTCTGCACCTCTTTGATGACCTTTTCATTGGCGGCGATGACATCGGGATGGTTCACCTGCCCCTGCAGTCCCATGGCCGTTGACAAGTCACCCCGGCCGACGCCGATCACGTCGGCGCCCGGACGTACGGCGGCGATCTCGCCAACCTTGCCGATTGCATCGGCATCCTCGACGATCGCCCAGATGCATACCCGCTCGTTCTGACGCCGCATATGCTCGGGAAAATCGGAGCGGCGTGAGTTGTAGCCGCCCACCCGCGTGTGGCCACAGGCTCCACGATGGCCGAGCGGCGGATAATACATGGCGTCGACCGCAGCACGAACATCTGCCGCGCTTCGCACGCCCGGCAAAGAGATCCCTTCGGCGCCGAGTTCCAGAACCTTCAGGATGAGGCTGGGATCGTGCGTATACATGCGCACGATCGGCGACACACCGCCGGCGTCCGCTGCGCGCAGCATATGGACTAGCGTCTGCCAGTCCGCAGACGCGTGCTGCAGATCGATGATGACGTAATCCATGCCCGCATTGGCAAATAGTTCGACGATTTCGGGCGAGGGGAATGTGACATAGGAGCCGATCAGGGGCTTGCCGGCCCCGATCATGGCTTTCAATCCCTGGCGGGAATTTTTGGACATGCGGTCGGTTCGCGGGGGTATTTGACAAAGTACATGGCGCCCTCCCTAGGCCAAGAGGGACGCGGTAGCAATAAAGACCGGTCACCTCGCGGTGACCGGCAGGCGGGGGGAGGTTTGAAAACGGTTTGCCACGGTCGCTCGCGGAGCTGCCTATTCCATCTGCCGCGAACTGTTTTCAGATTTAGCGGTTCCACCCCTCTTACAGCCTGGCTCACCGAACTGAAGGTAGCCCTTGACTATGGGCTACCATGATACCGCCAACCAAAAATGCCAACAATGCGAGGCTTATCCTGTCTGCTGCCATGTTCCAATTCCTGGTCAACTGGTGTTCGTTCCCGCTGCTCGGCTACGCCTCCGAAACCGGCCGTCGCCCGCGGTGCAGGGGCGCCGGATGTTCGGGGATCCTTTCTTTTTGGTGATGACCACCTCTAGATATTCGCTCGGGATGACCAACGTGCCGTCGGTGGCGATGTTGAACCTGTCGAGGAGTGCATAAAGATCGGCCTCGAGCGCGGTGCGTGCTTCCGGATCGATCGCCGCGAATGCCTTGACGACCGGCCCATAGAAAGTACGGAATGTTTCAACCCAGTGTTTGGGTGATTTGTAGCGGAAGATAAAGTACTTGCTCTCTGCCGCGACACTTGCTTCCGGTCCGAACAGCATTTCGAGATGCGCCCGGGTGCCCCACAGCGCCGGCGGTTTCACGCCAGGAGCCGGAGGAACGAATTTGCCGATGGTCTTGAAAAGCTGACCGATGAAGCTCGCCGGTGTCCAGTTTGCCATCCCGATCTTTCCGCCTTGACGGCAGACGCGCATGAGTTCGCTGGCCGCCAGCTCCTGATTTGGCGTGAACATCATTCCAAAGGTGGAAAGAACAACATCGAAGCTGGCATCTTCGAAGGCCAGGGCCTCCGCGTCGGCCTCCTGAAACACGACGGGGAGGCGCTCTGCTTGGGCACGCTCGCGGCCGCGCTCAAGAAGCGAAGAGACATAGTCGGTCGATATGACGTAGGCAAAGCGCCGCGCCGCTGCGAGCGTCGCATTGCCGTTCCCGGCGGCCACATCGAGGACACGATGGTTACTTCGAAGATCAACGGCCTCGCATAGCTCCTCTCCGACGATCTGCAAGGTGGTCCCTATGACGGCATAGTCGCCGGAGCCCCAGGCAATCTGCTGCTTGTTCTTGACCGCGACGAGATCGACCGTATTAACGATGGGTGTTTGAATGTTCATCACTGAATTCCTTGTTTGTCGAAGTGTTAAGTGTTCTTTTGCGGAGGTGCCGGCTGCGCGCCGGCCTCACCCGCGCTTGCGATAGAAGGTGTAGTCGGCGCTGTAGGGCACGCTCAGCAACGCGCCGGCCTGCTCGCACCCACCTTCGGCGACGCCGCCTCTCGTATTGATGCGCTGGATCGTGGAGATGTCGCTGAGCTGGCCGGTGCCGCGGCGCGCCGAGACCTCGAGCTTGAGCAGGGGGATGTCGCTTGCACTCGCGGCCGGCGCGCGCGCCAGCGACTTTCGCGATCACGGCGCTGCCGTCGGCCATTTCCCAGTTTGGGCCGGCGTAGTGCCGGCCGACGGTTTGGCCGGCCTGAAACAGCGTGGCGATCGGTTCGCGGAACTGCCACCCGAGGCGGCCCGCAGAATTGGACTTGCATTCATAGATCTGGGCACCGGCCGCCTGGATAGTCGCGACCAGGATTTCGCCGGGGGCGGCGATCGCGTCGGGCACCTCGGCTGCCGCGGCGGGCAGCGACAGGATCGAAAATGCGAGCACTGTGATGCGTGAAATTGTGACGCGTAATGTAGCGTGCATGGCGATGGCTCCGTTCGCAGGAAGCGGGGTCAGTCTCAAAAGCGGGCCACCATTAGCGTGTCCCTGTTTCCGCAGTGTTTCGTCGGGACAGAAAATGGTTTCGCGAACTGTGTTTGTTTGAAGCGGGTAGCGTAGCGCGATCGGTGAGCAGCACGGTGCGGGGTAAAGCGAGCTGCGCGGAGGCGTGCACTCCGCTAAACCAGCGTTTGTCAGGACCGTTAGTGGATGAGGTCGAATGAGCCGGCGCGCATTCTATTATGGCGCATCACGCTCTTCGGCGAGATCGGCAATCTGCTGCATGTTTTGGATCGGGGCCTGATTCAAAATCGTCCGGCCATGTTAAGATAGTGCAGCAAATATTCACTCAGATCGTTAGCATCGTCGGCCGCGCCATCGATTAAAGCGGACTTGTGGCGTCGGAGATGATCTGTCTTGCCGATGATTGGCGACCCGTCATTTATCGGTAACCACCATCACCTGCGAGGCCACCGCCGCGTCAGCGAACTGAAGATGGCCCTCGATATGCGCGTGCACGAGGAGGAAAGCGGTGGAAGTCACAGCCGCGGTGATACCGCCGAACACAAATCCCAACACTCCGAGGCTTCTCTTGTCTGCCATGTTCCAGTTCCTGGTCAACGTGGTGTCCGTGCCCGCTTCGTGGGCGGCTTGACGTAGCGTTTCAGCAAAGGCGACGCGTTCCGGTGCGCCGGCGAGCGCGGCGTTAGAAGGGCGCCGGCGCGGTCGCAGAAGCAAAGCGCCTTGCCGGCCCGATTCCATCTTCTATCTGCTGGACGTTAATTTTTGGCGAGGAAAGCTTGAGCACGCCTTTCTGCGTCGCAACGACCGGGGGGTCGGAGACCACTTGCGCGCGCGGCAGTCCGCAAATGATCAGCACAGCTGCAAGCGGAAGGGCTAAGAATTTTGGGCTTAAGGGAAGCATCAGCTTTTCCTCGGGGCTAGGACGCTTGCAAGCGCAATAGCTGCGTTCAATCAATCCGCTAAAAGTTAGCGGCTTGCAGAAGGTTCGGGCTGGCAGCCGTGAGCGCGCTGTTGGATCCGTGGCTTACGGTCCGAACCGGCCGCTCGTCTGCCGCGGCGAGGCAGGCGCCGGAGTAATACGGCCACGCCTGATCACGGCACTGCGTGCGGTCGCCGGCATTGGCCGTTCTGGCAAGCTGAAGATTCTGTAAATCCTTCACCGCCGCCTGGGCTTCGCGCCGCACCGCGACAAGGTCGACGCCCGGACGCTCGGTGGCGGCCATGGCCGCCCCGTTCGCGGCGGCGAGCATGTAATTGACCGCGATCTCGTCGGCGACCACATAAATCAGCGACACAAGGGCGGAAATCACAACCATAATCTTGGTATTCATTGAAGCCTCCATTCATGCCTTTGCGGCTATGTTCTGGAGACCAGATATAGTGCAGCCGTCTTTCCAGGCGTTTTCGTCGTCCGAGATTATGGTTTCTTCCCGGGCGCGAAATGTTTCGTCAGGATGCCGGCGACGAAACAAAAGTCCCGAAAACCGCCCCAGCGCCTATGTCTTATCTTCGAGGGGCGAGAACACGTATCCTCCGCCCCGGACTGTGCGGATCACGCGTGGATGAGCCGGATCGGGCTCAATCTTGCGACGGATTCTCATGATCCGGATGTCAATCGCGCGGTCAAATGCTTCCGGATCGCGCGCATTGGCGAGATCGAGGATCCGTTCGCGCGATAGAACTTTCTTTGGATTGTCGGCAAAGACTTTGAGCAAGCTGAATTCTGAGGCTGTGAGCGGGTGCTCGTTTCCATCTGCGTCGCGCAGGGTTTGCGCCTCGACGTTCAGCCATTTCACCCCGAACTGCACCAGCGTGTTCGTGGATCCCCCGGACTGCGCCCCGACTGCCGACTTTGCCGCGGTGCTCCGGCGCAGCACGGCACGAATGCGCGCGAGCAATTCACGCAATTCGCATGGTTTGGCGAGATAATCGTCGGCGCCAAGCTCAAGGCCCACGATCCGGTCCACCGAACTCGCAGTCGCCGTCAGCATGATCACGGCCACTCCCGTCCGTTGCTTGAGATCGCGCACGATCGAAAGGCCATCTTCCTCAGGCATATTAAGATCTAGCACGACGAGGTCAGGCATCCGGACGTTGATAGCCTGTCGCAGGCTGCCGCCTCCGTCGCACAATTCAACATCGAAGCCTTGCATCCCGAGATATTCGCCAATCATTTCCCGTGTAGGCGCTTCGTCATCGACAACAATGATGTAATTGCGCGCGGTCATGTTGCCGGCAACCTGATTGCGAATGTCGTTCCGGCGCCAGAACCACTGTTCTCCGCCGCAATCGAGCCGCCGTGCAAATTGACGATGCGCTTTACGATAGACAGCCCCAGCCCGGTAGAACTCTCGCCTCCTGTAGGCTTGGCCGAAAGCCTCTGAAACCGGCCGAACAGCCGCGCCAAGTCTTCAGGCGAAAGGCCGGGACCTTCATCGGCGACGGAAATGATGACGTCGTCCGCCTGCTGGGTCACGGAAACCTGAATCGTCGATTCCCGCGGGCTATATTTGATTGCATTGCTGACCAGGTTGTCGATCGCTTCCCGCAGTCGATCTGCGTCGCAGGACGCATTCAGTTGCTTCGGCGCGTTAAATAAAAGCGTCTGATTTTTCTTGGCTGCAAGGGGCTGGTTGGTAGCGCATTGCTCCGCCGCTAGCGCGGCAATGTTGACCGTTTCCTTTCGGATCTGGATGTCCATGGCATCAGCCATCGCGTCGGAGAGAAGATCGCTGACCATTTCTGACAGGTTCCGGGCAGCTTTCGAGATGTGGTCGATTTGCGCCACGAAAGTTTCGGTCTCCGGCCCGGCGTTCAGCATGCTCCTGAGCATCTCAGCGCGCCCCAGAATGACCCCCAGCGGATTGCGCAGATCGTGCGCTACCGTGCTCAGTATATCGTTTTTGAAGGCGTTTACCTTCTGCAACTCCGTCCATCGGGAGGCGAGTAGACTATTGGCGCTGCTCAATTGTCGCGTGCGATTGGCAACCCGTTGTTCAAGTTGCGCATTCGCCTCGTGAAGCTGCTGATAGAGAATAACGTTGTCGAATGCGACCGAGAGCCGGCTGGCGAATAATTCAACGAGCGCGCGGTCGGTGGCTGACAGCTCACGCGCTGCTTCCAGCAGCACCACGATCTCTCGCCCGCTGCCGGTCTGGATATAGAGAAAAGACCTATCGCCGGTAAAGTCGTGACGGCGCCGTTGAAATGCTTCTTCGACCAGTCGCCTGAGGTCATCTTTTAACGGCACGGACAGCGAACCGCCGCCGATATCGCGATAGCATCCCGAGCCTGCAAGAACCGAAAAGCTTGGCGTCGCGGAGCCGTTTTCCCGCAGCACCAGAATCCCGGCGCAGTCGGCATTGAGCAGCGATGCCATCTGCGTCAAAACGCCTTCCGCCAGACGCTGCATGGATTTCAGGTCGAACATGGTCGAGGCGGCGTCAACGATGATTTCAAGCCCGCGACGAGTCTCGACCATGCGCTGAAGTTGCTGGTAGCTGCGCAACGCCGCCGTCAAGGACGTAAAAAGTCGGTCGGCCGTCAATTCGTTTTTCGCTTTGTAGTCGTTGATGTCGTAATCGACGATAACCTTTCGCTCCGGCGCCTGGCCCGGTTGGCCGGTCCGTAATATAATTCGGAGCGATTCCCGGTTCAGCGTGGTGCGGACATAGTCGATCAAACCCAGCCCTGCGTCGTCTGTTTCCATGATGACGTCGAGAAGCACGACGGCGACATCCTGGTGCGCCTCGAGCAGCTGCCGGCCTTCCGCCGCCGAGTATGCTGATAACAGTTCGAGGCCTTCGCCGTTAAGGACATAGTCGCTTAGAGCCAGGCGTGTTCCGTCGTGGACGCTCTGATCATCATCGATGATCGCGACCTTCCACCGCTTTGCGGATACCGCCGGGGCGCCGCCCTCCGGTTCGTCAATGAGTTGAATGAAGTCCTCTTCATTCATCAATGTGCGCTCCAGACCGCGACGCTGCGCCGCTTTCCATCGGTGCCTGACGGGGAAGCACCAGCCGAAATATGGTGCCACGCCCGGGCTTGGAGTCCAGCACCAGCTGTCCACCCAGACGTTGCGTGACGAGAGTATGAATGATGTGAAGCCCCAGTCCCGTTCCCCCTTCGCTGCGACGCGTCGTGAAAAATGGATCGAAGGCCTGGTTCCGCACCTCCTCCGTCATTCCGATGCCGTCGTCCGCAACAATAACTTCAACGTTTTCCTGGTCGAGGGCCCGCGCTTCTATCCTGACGCGCCCGCCACGGCCGTCAGGAAAGCCATGCGTCACCGCGTTAAGGAAAAGATTCGTGATCACTTGCCCATAGGACCCGGGGTAGCTGTTTATCGAAAGCCCTTTGGCGCAATCGACGTCCAAGGTGATCGGCGCCTGCTTCAGGACCGGCCGCAAACTTGCGACGATCTGACTCGTGGCTTCGCAGAGATCGAACTCCCGCTGGTCGGCCATGCTCCGATCGACAGCGACTTGCTTGAACGACTGGATGAGTTCACCGGCGCGCAACAGATTGGTTACCAGGAGCTGCGCGGAATTGCGATTTAACGCTATGAATTCCTCGAACTTGGAGCGGCGTATCGTGCCGTCTTTTATCTCCTTGGCGAACAGTTCACACCGGCGCGCCAGGCTGGAAGCGACCGTCAAGCTTATTCCGACTGGGTTGTTGACCTCGTGTGCCACGCCCGCAACAAGCCCGCCAAGCGCGGCGAGCTTTTCAGCCTCGATTAGACTGCGCTGAGCGGAACGCAAATCGGCGAGCGCCTTTTCCGCGCGCTCTTTGGCACCCCGTAAATCATTCTCTACGCGCTTCTTCGCGATCGCGTTTTCGCGAAACACCACGACACTGCGCGCCATGTCGCCGATCTCATCGCGCGCTGCCGCCCCCGGAATAGTCCGGTCGTATTGCTCGGCCACGATTGCGCGCATCGCAGCGCGCAGTTGGCGCAACGGAACAATGATGCTGCTGCCGATCACAACAGAGACAAAGAGCACGGCGAGAACAAAGGTTACGGCGACAATCGCAATCACGCGGTAGATATTCGCCAAAGCCCGATCAAACCGGGTCTGCGCTTCTTGCTCCCGCGTCCGCATCTCCGAAGACAGGCCCTCAATAGTCGTAATCATCTTGGCCTGATTTTCGTCAATGGTGGTGCTCAGGATTTGGGCGCGCCTCTTCACATGGCCGGAAAGTCTGCGTACGCCTTGCCGCAATATACGAATTTGCTCGCCAAGATCCTTGAGGATAGCGCGTTGAGCACCATCCACCGCCGAGTCCGAAGCTTGCTGAATCGCCGATTGCACGCGCGATAGAGCTTGATCCGCATCGCTCGCGCGCGTTGCTTCCGCCGGCCCATACACCGCGCTGGCCGCGGTAAATGCCGCGATAAAGGACTCTCGTGATTGGCGCACCGGCAACAAAATTCCTGCGCCCTCATCGATCCGATCGAGCGCCGTGTAAAGGCCGGCAATTGTGTTCGCCGGGGCGACGACCTCAGCATCGTAGGTTTGCGATATTGCAGTTTGTTCCGCACGTAGGTCAGCAAACCCGTCAAACAGCCTTTCCGTAGCCGCGCTAAGCTCGTTTACCGAGCTGGACAACATCGGGTCATCTTGGCCGCGCAAGCCCAACGTTCCCAGGACGGCCTCGCGCAGCAACAAAATTTCGGCGAAAATATCGGGCCCGGGCTGATTGATATAGCGGTGAATGAGACTCTGAAGGCGGCCGGACTCGCTTTGCAGCAATCCGAGCAGCTGGTCCGATTGGCGGACCTGCCGGACCTCGTTCCAGGCCGAGTTTAGAATCCGCGCGCCATTCCAGATCAAGGTGGCAAGTACGAGTGCGACAAGAATGTTGAGCGCCGCAAGCAGCAGGATACGCCAGCGGATCGGAATCGCACGGATATAGCCATCGGCCGCAAGCAGCGGACCGGCCCAGAATTTGAAAACAGATGCGCCGACCCGGCGTTGGCCCACGCCTGCCACGCCTAGCTCTCCACGCGGGTGTTAGCGGCGCAGTCCGCCGGTGGCACGAAACCGGCATCGCCTCTGCCGGCGGCCCGCGGCGCCAATGCCGCTGCAACGAGGTAATTCAAAGCCCGATGAACAACGATTTGGTGTTGAAGTCATGGTCGCCAAGCATGCTACAATGGAACTTAGTTTTCCACCACCACGAGAGAAGCATGAGCGGCAGCGGCATTAGCAGGGCAAGTCGTCGCCTTCAGGGGCGGCACGCGGGCCTGCGCATGGCATTGGCAGCCTTGGCGTGGGTCGGCGCGTCCGTCTGCTTTCCGGCCTTTGCCGCAACCGAAATTCACCTCTGGCATGCGATGTCAGGAGAGCGCGGTCGGCAACTCGAAGCCCTCATTGGCCAGTTCAACGCGAGCCAGCCCGACTACAAGGTCACCTTGGTTTTAAAGGGCGGATACAGCGAAACCGTCATGTCGGCGATCTTCGCCGTGCGCACCCGGGCCCATCCGGCCATCGTGCAGGTGAATGAGATCGGCACGGCCACCATGATGGCTGCGGGTGGCGCGATCTATCCGGTCTATCAGCTCATGAAGGATCAAGGAGAGCCGTTCGACCCGACGGCGTATCTACCAGCCGTAGCCGGCTATTATACCGATATGGCCGGCAACATGCTGTCGTATCCTTTCAATTCGTCAACGCCGATCCTGTATTACAACAAGCAGCTTTTCAAAGTTGCCGGACTCGACGAGAACGCCCCGCCCGCGACCTGGCCAGATGTTGAAAAGGCGGCGCGCCGGCTGCGAGCTGCCGGGGTGCCTTGCGGCTTCACCACCCACTGGCCCTCTTGGGTTCACGTCGAGAACCTCTCCGCCCTGCACAATATCCCGCTCGCGACACGCTCGAACGGAATGGCGGGATTGGATGCCGAACTCACCATCAACAACCCATTAATGACGCGGCACATCGCAGCACTTGCGGAATGGCAAAAGGACAAAGTTTTCGATTACGGCGGACGCGCCACACAGGCCGAGCCCAAATTCCCCAATGGGGAATGCGGCATTTTCGTCGGCTCCTCAGGCTTGCGCGGCGACATCATCGCCAGCGCCAAATTTCCGATCGGTTACGGGATGCTGCCGTATTGGCCCGACGCAAAGGGCGCGCCGCAGAACTCGATCATCGGCGGCGCGACATTCTGGGTTTTGCGCAATCGGCCGGAGTCCGAATACAAAGGGGTGGCAAAATTGTTCACCTTCCTGTCGCAGCCAAGGATTCAGGCGGCATGGCATCAGGCGACGGGCTACCTCCCGATTACGGCCGCGGCGTACGATCTGACGCGTGCGCAAGGCTTTTACGAGCGGAACCCAGGCACTTCAATATCGATCGAGCAGATCACGCAAAAGTTGCCGACCGAGAATTCGAAAGGGCTGCGGCTCGGGTCGTTTGTTCTTATCAGGGATGTCATCGAGGATGAAATCGAACAGACTTTAGCCGGCAAGAAATCAGCTGCCGAGGCGCTGGATTCAGCCGTTCAGCGCGGCAACATATTGCTCCGGCAATTTGAGCGCGCGAACAGATAACAACCCGCGCTCAGTCCCGCGCCTTCGACAGTCTGATGAAGCAGCAGGCGGAGCCAGATTCGTCCCGCCGTCTTTTTGTTCCACGATGCAACCTTACCGCAGGCGCGGGTCAGTTTGACCGCGCGCGTCCGGCCGAGGCGCCGGCGATCCGGCCGAATACAGAACCGGAAGTCAGGCCCGTGCCGCCCGGATAATTGAAATAGAATAACCCCCCCACCAGCTCGCCTGCGGCATAGAGCCCGCCGATCGGCTGGTAATCCGTGTTCAGCACCTCGCCGTTGGTGGTGATGCGCAGCCCGCCGAAGGTGAAGGTGATGCCGCAGGTCACCGCGTAACCCTCATACGGCGGCTGGTCGATGGTATTGGCCCAGTTGCTCTTGTTGATCGGAAGGCCTTCGGTCTTTCGACCATCCTTGACGTTCGGGTTGAAGGGAATCTCGGCGCGCACCGCGGCGTTATATTCGGCGATTGTCCTGACAAACTGGGCGGCATCGACGCCTTCGAGCTTGCCGGCCAGTTCTTCGATGGTATTGGCGGTTACCTTCGTGATTTGACGGATCTTGTATTCGTCACGTTGCAGATGCTTCACCTTCTGGTCGAAGATCTGCCAGGCGAATTGGCCCGGCTGTTCGAGAATGACGCGGCCGTATCGCGCGTAAGTGTAGTTGCGGAAATCGGCGCCTTCGTCGAGAAAGCGCTTGCCGGTGGCGTTGACCATGATTGAGAACGGATAAGAATGTTTTTGGAACTGGTCGCCGACCGCGAGGTCGCCGAATTCCGGCGCGTTCCTCTCCCATCCGACGGCGTGGCAGCCTGACCAGTTGCCGCATGGGCTGGCGCCGATCTCCAGCGCCATGCGGATGCCGTCGCCGGTATTGAAACGAGTTCCACGAACCTTGGCCAGGTCCCAGCCGGGACCGAGATAGCGCGTGCGCCACTCCGGGTTGGCTTGAAAGCCGCCGGACGCAAGCACGACGGACTTTGCCCGCAGCTCGCGCACTTCGCCCTGCTGCCGCACGCGCACCCCCTCAACACGAATGCCGTCAGAGAGCAGCGCGAGTGCGCGCGTTTGATACAGAATCTCGATGCCCTGCTTCTTGGCGGCAGCTGTCAGCATATTGACGAGGCCAGGACCGCCGCCGACCGCATCGAGGGTGAGGCCGCCCCAAAACTTGAACTTTCCCTCAATCTTGAATGCTTGCCGGCCGTAGATCGGAATAAAACGCACGCCCTTGGAGCGCATCCAGTTCAAGGTGTCGAAACTGCGGGTGACCAGGAGTTCGACAAGGTCTGGATCAGCGCGGTCCTGCGTGACGCGGGCCATGTCATCGAAGAACTGGTCCTGGGTATAGGTGCCGAAATCCGAAGTTGCGATCTCCTCTTCGGTAAGATCGGGGACCAGGGTCTTGATATCCTCGACGCCGTTATAGACGACCCGCATCGAGCCGGCGGTGAAGCGGCTGTTGCCGCCGGATTCCTCTTCCGGCGCGGCTTCCAGCATCAGGACCGAGGCGCCCTGTTCACGCGCCGCCAGCGCGGCGCAGAAGGCCGCATTGCCCGCACCGACAACAATGACATCGAAATCTGGCATAGTCCGCCTCGACCTAAGACCGGGTGCGGTAGCGTATCACGACTGGCATCCCGGCCGCCAAGCTCTGCAATTCGCAGACGCCATCATCCCTGCAACAAAGGCCGAAGCTCCCGCACCGAGCCCAGCTTTTCAAGCTCACCGACCGCGCCGATGAGACGTTCGGCTCGCGCCGGGCCGATGACGGGCTCGATCAGATCGCGCGCCTTCGCCTCGATCTCCTGGGTAGTCATCGGATTGTCCGGCGTGCCGCGTACCGCCTTGGCATGATGGCGCAAGCGCTTTCCAGCCCGCGTCTCCACTTCCACAATGGCCTGCCGGGCCGGAACGGCGGCGGCAAGCTCATCGCTCGCAACGAGCGTGATGTAGCCGCGCACGCGCTGGATCAAGGGATCCTTCATGCGGTCGTGGTCATGGCAACTCGCAAAGCTGACCTCGCCGTCGAAAAGGGCGAGCGCCACAAGATGCTGGACGCAGACATCCGGCATAACGGCGTTGTCAACGATATGAATGCGATCGCTCGGCATCGTGATGACGATCGATTGTACTCCTTCGCCGGTGATGCCGTGTTCCTTGACAAGGGAGATCATGGCGTCGAGCACGGCCTGGTTCGGTGACCCTACGCACCATTTCTTGATCGAGGCCTGCATGATCTCGAACCGGGTCCCCAGGTCGGCGGTCAGCCGGGCGGGCTCGGAATCCTGCCCGAGCGCCGTGAAGAGGGTGTCGCGGCCCGAGAACGGATCCTCGACCGCGGAAAAGCCCGCCGCCACCATGGCGGCTGCGCTTACGCCGTCGCGCGCCGGCATCCCGCCGAAGTCGAAAGCCTTTTCCACATGCTCGCTGTCGCGGTTCCAATACGGCACGCCGGATGCCTGCTGCACTGCATAGGACAGCACGAAACGGACGCGCTGGGGATCGAATTTGAGCAGAGCGGCAGCGGACGCGGCGGCGCCGAACGTCGGCCCTATACTATGCGTGCTGTGGCGGGTCGGCTTTTTCTGCGGATAGAGCGCCATCGTCGCCCGCGCGCCGACGTCGTAACCCAGCGCCACGGCGCGAAGAAAATCGCGTCCGCTGAGATCGTGCTGTTCGGCGACTGCCAGGGCGGCCGGCACGATGCCGCAACCGGGATGAAACCGGCCGCCAAGATGGGAATTGTCGGTCTCGTCCGCATGCGCCGCCATGCCATTGGCCAAGGCGGCGTTCGCGGCAGGAACGCGAAGCGGCGTCCCAATCACGGTAGCCTCTTGCGCGCCGCCCGCCCGCTCGACATAGCCGGCGGCTAGCCGGCCGGCGCGAAGCTGCGACCCGGAAATGATCGCGGCAAGCGTGTCGAGGATGTGCTGCTGGGTCTTGCTCACGACCGCGGGCGGCAGATCCTGGTCGAGCGCCCCTGCGATGTATTCCGATAACCGCACGGCCTCGGCTGACAATTCACTCGGCGGTGCGCTCACGGCCCCTCTCGGTGCGATTTACTTCGATCGAAGTGCATTGCATATATACCAAAGCGCGCAGCCTGTAATTGGGCGAAAGCATAAGGGGCAAACTTGACGAACAAAGCGCTGGAAGGGCATGTGGCGATTGTCACAGGCGGCGTGCGACGGATCGGCAAGGCCATCGGACTGGCTTTTGCCCGCGACGGGGCCGCAGTCGTCGTTAATGCGCGCTCCTCGCGCAAGGAAGCGGAGGCGACCGCGGCGGAGATTGAAGCCGCGGGCGGACGCGCTCTTGTCCACCTCGCTGACATCACCGATGAGGCCGCCGTCGCCGGCATGTTCGAGGCGGCGATGAAACAGTTTGGCCGGATCGACATCCTGGTGAACAATGCCGCCAACCGCGAACAGGTGCCCTTCACCGAGATGACGTTCGCGCAGTGGCACGCCTACACCAGCGTCATCCTGGACGGTGCCTTTCTTTGCTCGCGCGCCGCGCTCCGCCAGATGGCCGGCGCGAAATACGGCCGCATCATCAATATCGGCGGCGTCAGCGCCCATATGGGTGCGGCCGAGCGAGCCCATGTGGGCACGGCCAAGGCCGGGCTCGTGGGGCTGACGCGCGCGCTCGCGCTCGAATTCGCCGATCGGGGCATCACGGTCAATTGCGTGGTTCCCGGCCGGATCGGCGGCGAGCGTTCCGCCACCTCCCCCCACGGCGTCGCCCCGCCCGCCCCCGTCGGGCGCGACGGCTATGCCGAGGAAGTCGCCGACATGGTGCGCCACCTGTGTCTGCCGAATGGCGGCTACATCACCGGACAGACCATCCATGTCAGCGGCGGGCTCTATCTGCCGTAGCGCGCTTGGCCGACGTGCAAACCCCTGTCGTGCTTGCGAAAGGTGCCCGCAGCCTGCGACAATCACGGCCTAGCCGGACCGGAAACACGCCTTTCCGGCGATATGAATAGTTGCCACAATGGGAAACAATAAGCCGACACAATAATCCAGATGAAATCGTGAGGGAGGAATGCAATGAAGCACTACAGCCTTCTCGCTGGCGCGACGATCCTGCTCGCGATCGCAGCCACCGGGCCGTCGACGGCACAGTATCAGCCGACGCAAACGGTCGAATTCGTCGTACATGGCGGCCCGGGTTCGGGCAATGACGCCTTTGCCCGCGCGATCGTCCAGATGATCGAGAAGGAAAAGCTCGCACCGGTACGCTTCCAGGTTTCCAACCGGGTGGGCGGCGGCGGTGCCACGGCGGCGTCCTACATGGTGGGGAAGAAAGGGGATCCCAACGTGATCGCCCTGTATACCAGCGTGTGGGCCTCCAACCCGCTGGTGCAGCAGGAAGCCACCTCTCGGCTGGCGGACATGACGTCGATTGCGCGTCTTATACTCGAGCCGGCCATCGTCGCGGTGCGCGTGGAATCTCCTTACAAGACGCTCAAGGAGTTTGTTGAGGATGCCAAGGCGAAGCCCGGGCAGATGAAACAATCAGGCGGCTCTGCGCTCGCGCGCGACGCCCTGATCCATCAATTACTGATGGCGAACACCGGCGCCAAATGGTCGTTCATCTCCTTCCCAAGCGGCGGCGAGCGCATCGCGGCGCTCATGGGCGGCCATGTCGATCTCCTAATCGTCGAGCCGAGCGAAGCCAGCGAGCTCTTGCGGGCCGGAAAGCTGCGCGCGGTCGCGCAGATTTCCGAAAAACGGCTTCCCGGCTTCGAGCAGGTCCCGACCATGAAGGAAGCCGGCTTTACCATTCTTGACGTCCCGCAGGCGCGCGGCATCATCGGACCGCCCGGCATGCCGGCCGAAGCCGTCGCCTATTTTCAGGATTTGATGCAGCGGGTGACCAAAACGCCTTCCTGGGACAAATACCTGAAGGACACATCGGTGGAAGGCGCCTATCTCCCGGCAAAGGAGAATGCCGCGTTCCTAACGCAATACGAAAATACGTTGCGCACCGTTCTCCAGACGTCCGGGATCAAGACGGTTCGCTAGCGCAAGCCCCGTGACCTGACCTGATCTCAAACAGAAAGTTTTGTCTCAAAGAACAGCAGCAGCGGACACGAATGGCTGGCATCCGCTCCTCTTCGCGCGGACGCTGCATCGCCTAAGCGGCGATGGAGCGGCGGCGTCGCAGGAGGTCGGTGATTTTCTCCTGTTGCAACCGCGGCGGAACAACCAGACTCTCGGGGGAAGCTGTCGGTTTGCATCGCAGAGAGCGAAAATCGTAATGAATAAACCTGACAGAGCACGCTACGGGATCGACCCTTATCTCGATTGGGTGAATGCCGAAGGCATGCCTGTCATAGATGGCGGTTATGGCATCGATCTGTTCGCCGTAGAAACCGGCCCGTGGCCACGGTTTGGCACCAATGGCGCGGCTGTCCATCTCACGGGCCGCGGCGACTTCTGCAACATGTTTGTGTTCGATCTGCCCCCGGGCGGATCGAGCGCGCCCGTGCACCATCTTTACGAAGACATTTATTACGTGCTTGAGGGTCACGGAAGCACGCAAATCGAGCTTCCCGATGGCAGCAAGCGCAGCTTCGAGTGGGGCCCGCACGCGATGTTCTCGATCCCGGTCAACATGACCTACCGGCATTTTAATGCCGACGGACACAAGCGGGCGCTTATCTCCACCACGACCAATATGCCGCTCATCATGAACACGTTTCATAATGACCGCTTCATCTTCGACAATTCGTTCAGCTTCATCGAACGGACCGGCAAGGAAAGCTACTTCTCGGGTGAAGGCGATTTCATCCCGATCCGCCCCGGCAATCACATGTGGGAAACCAATTTCGTCCCTGACGTCTCGAAGATAGAGCTGCACGCCTATGCCGACCGCGGCGCCGGATCGAGCAACATCAAGTTCATCCTCGCCGACGGCGTCCTCTCCGGCCACATGTCAGAGATGCCTGCTGGCACCTACAAAAAGGCGCATCGCCACGGCTCCGGCACGCATGTCATCTGCATCACCGGACACGGCTATTCTCTGCTCTGGTACGACGGCGACAAGGATTTCGTGCGCATCGATTGGAAGCATGGCGTGGTCTGCCCACCGTGTAACGGCCAGTTCCATCAGCATTTCAACCTGAGTCACGAGCCGTCCCGCTATCTCGCTCTCGGCATCGGCAACGTCCGCTATCCCTTCACTAACCAGAAACGCGAAACGATGGTTGGCGAGAAAGGCAAGCAGCAACGCTCATCGATGAGCATTAAGCAGGGCGGCCATCAGGTCGAGTTCGAGGACCAGGATCCGCGCATTCACAAGCTTTGGCTCGAAGAGATGAAAATGGCCGGCGTCACGCCGCGGATGGAAAAATACATACCAACCACCTGACCGTTGTTCTTAGTTGGCTTCCTACCCGGCGAAACCGCCAAAGCAGGAACCGGCCATTGCCTTCAAGGAATATTCCTCATGGCCCAAGGCCGTCTCGCGCCCCCGGAAAAAGTTGAGGCGCTGCTCAATCCCCGCAATGTTGTTATCGTCGGCGCCACGGACAAGCCCGGCAACTGGCCGCAGCGGGTCTGGCGCAACCTGAAGCGTTTCGAATATCCAAACCCGATCTATCCGTTCAATCCTTCGCGCGACAAGGTGTGGGACACGCGCTGCTACCGTTCATACGCGGAGCTGCCGGAACCGCCGGACCATCTGGTGGTCCTAGCCCCGGCGAAAGCGGTGATTGGAATTCTGCGCGAAGCGGTGGCGGCGGGCGCGCGCAGCGCGACGATCATGACCTCCGGTTTCGAGGAGGCGTCTGATCAGGAAGGCCAGCGACTGGGCGCCGAGCTACGTGCGGCGATAGCAGATACCGGCATCGCAGTATCCGGCCCCAATTGCCTCGGTAATTTTAACGCTGCCGCCAACTTCTTCTCTCTGCCCGACGACCGCGCGCAAGCGCTCACCCGCGGCCCGGTTGCCGTGGTCGGCCAGTCTGGCGGCATCGCCATGGCAATCAAGCGAACGCTTGAAGAGCGCGGCGTCCATACCGAAGCCCTCGTTACCAGCGGCAACGAAACCGGCCTCACTACCGCCGATTACATCGCCTATTTTTCGACCTTGCCGCAGATCAAGGTGATCGCTTGCTATCTTGAGGCCGTGCACGACACGCACAGCTTCCTGGCCGCGCTTCGTGGCGCGCGGGCGGCCGGCAAGCATGTCGTCGTCATGAAGCTCGGCGCGTCTGATGCCGGCCGCGAAGCTGCAGCGGCGCACACCGGCGCGCTGGCCGGAACGATGCAGGCGTTCGATGCGGTTGCCGGCAAAGCCGGCGCCTTGCGCGTCCGTACTCTCGACGAGCTGATCGAAGCCACCGAATTTCTGGTGCACGCGCCGCTGCCAAGCGGCAGACGGGTCGGCTCCGTCACCTTTTCGGGGGGAATGCGCGGCCTTCTGCTCGATGCCGCGGAAGCGAATGGCATGATGTATCTGCCGCTCTCCGAGGCGACCACGGCCAAGCTGAAGGAAATACTTTCTGTCGGCTCCATCATCGGCAACCCGTTGGACGCAGGTTTTGCTGCTCTGAGCAGCAATGAAGCCTATCTCCGCTGCGTCGAGGCGCTGATCGCCGATGACGCAATCGACATGCTGCTGTTGCAAGAGGAGCTCCTGCGCGCGCCAGGGAGCGAGCGCAAGGAACAGAACCTTCATGCCGTCAACGAAATCGCTGCAAGGACCAGTAAACCGATTGCTTATGTGAGCATGGTTTCCTATGGCCTTAATGACTACGCCCGCGAGCTGCGCGCGCGGCTGCCGAACGTGGCCTTCATGCAAGAAGTGGACAAGACTCTGCGCACCTTGCGCGCGCTTACGGAGCACATCGGGCATCCCGCTTCCGCCACGGAGATCAAGCGTACGCCGTCGCGCGAGAGCCGCGCTCTGCTTGACCGCGCTATCGCGGCGCGTGGTCCGCGCACGCTCGATGAATTGGCCTCGAAGGAACTACTGGCGGCGTACGGCCTGCGCACCCCGCGCGAGAGTTTGGCGAGGAGCGAAGACGAAGCAGCCAAGCTCGCGCGGGAGATCGGTTTTCCGGTGGTTGCCAAGATCGTCAGCGCCGGCCTCCCGCACAAGTCGGAACTCGGCGGCGTGAAAGTGGGCCTGCGGGATGAAGCTGCCGTGCGCGATGCTTTCCGAGCGGTCATGGACGCCGGCCGCAACCACCCCGATCGGCCGCATGTTGTCGGCGTGCTGATTGCGCAGATGGTGTCAGGCGGCCTCGAGCTCGTCCTGGGCGCAACCACGGACCCGGAGATGGGCCCGGTGATCCTGTTCGGTTCCGGCGGGGTCGATCTTGAGCTGACCCGCGACGTGGCGCTTGCCGCCTGCCCGCTCGATGAAGCGAGCGCGCTCGACCTGATCGGACGCACACGCGCGGGCATCATCACCGGGGGCTATCGCGGGAAGCCAGCCCTGGACCGTAAGGCGCTGGTCGACGCGTTGCTCGCAGTCTCAAATCTCATGAGCGACGCGGACGGCGCGATCGCCGAGATCGACGTCAATCCTTTCCTGCTGACGCGGGACGGAGGCGTCGCGCTCGATGCCCTGGTCGTTCTGAAAAAGGATCAATAGCTATTTCCCGTTCCGGCCGATGAAGTCGAGCACCGCCTTGTTGAAGACCTCCGGCTGCTCCCAATAAACCGAGTGCCCTGCTTCCGGGGCGACCACCAGTTCGCTGTTGGGTATCTTCGCCTGCAGCAGGCGCGAGATCGACGGCGGCGTCAGCAGATCAGCCGCTCCTGCGATCAGCAAGGTCGGCACCTTCAGTTGTTCCAGCTTGGACTCGGTCATCTCGCGTCTGCCCTGCCCGCGTACGCTCCCGACGAGTGCCTTGTGTTCGAGCTCGATCCAGAGCTTAAGGCCTTCCGGATTGGCGGCGCGATAGGACGGCCCGACTTCCTGCACTTCGGACGGGATATCGTCCCAGTTCTTCGGGCGGATCGATGTCGCCGCCTTGGCGATCGCGCCGCTGCGAATTCCGAAAGTGTTGCTGGATACCGTCAGGCTGAAAAGCCGGTCCGGATAGGCTACCGCGAAATCCGCCGCCGTGCTGCCTCCAGAGGCTGCCGCCACGGCGTGGAATTTCCTGATGCCGAGAATATCGATGAACTCGAGCAGGTCATCGGCAGCGTTGCCTGCCTTTCCCTGCACGATCGGTTCCGAATTGTAGAAGCCCCGCCGCGAATAGGCGATCACGCGGTAGCCCGCCTTGCGCGAACACCGGCTGCTGATAGCCCCAGATCAACGCGCTGCCGCTGTTCGGATGCAGCAGAACGATCGGCTGTCCATCGCCACCGGTGTCCCAGTAGAACAGCTTGGTGTCCTTGAGCTGCGCATGACCCTCCTTGGCAGGCGCCTGATCGGGCATAGGAACGGGAGTCATGACACCTTGGCCTCTTACGGTTCCGATCGCGCCGGCACCGAATACAGCCGCCGCCAGACCGGCGAAGGCAAATCGGAAAAGCAGCAGCAATGAACCCGTTTCAAAGGAGTCTCCTATTTGTTCGCCGACAACGCGGTCACGCGATCAAGCAGTTCCTGCGGCGTTGCGTAGACGCGATCAAGCAGCTCGGCGATTTTTTCGCCGCTCACCGGATTGATGAGCATCTTCTGCCGCACTGCTTCAGCCAGGAATTCCGGGTCCTTCATGGTCGCGTCGAAGGCGTCGCGCAGCGCCTTGACCCGGTCTGCCGGAACACCCGGCGGTGCGCTGATCGGCCACGCCATCAGCTGCTGTGCGAAGACCAGTTCCATCACTTGCCGTTCGGCAGTCGTCGACGCGAGATCCATGATCAGCGGGACATCGGGAAAGTGAGCTGTCCTTCTCGAGCCCGATCTGAGCAATGATCTTCACTTTTCCTTCCTTGATCCAGGGCGCGATCCGCTCGCGCAGCGGACCGGAAGAGCTGCCGGACGAATGCCCCTCGACCTCTCCCCGTTCGAGCGCGAGTAAAGATTCCTGCGAGCTCTTGTAGCCTTCGACCACCTTGAACTTCGTGCCCAGCAGCTTGTTCATGAGCTTTGGATAAACGGATGACGGCGAGATCGAGGACGTGCTGGCAAGGATAAGCTCGCGGGTTTTTACATCCGCTATGGACTGGACGGGCGACGGCTGCCGCACGAGCAGAAGCCCCACTTCCTGCTGCGGCGTGCCGATCCAGTTGAATTTGGTGGCAACGTATTTCGGGCCGGTATCTTTCGGATCGAGCAAAGGCTGCGTGGCCGCGCCGCGCGGCAGCATGCCGATTTCCGAGCCGTCCTTGGCAGCGATATTATAGAGATGATTGGAAACGATCACGCCGCCGGCGCCCGGCATGTTCATCATCAGAAAGATGGGATGTCCCGGCAGATGCTTGGTCATGAAACGGCCGACAAGCCGAGCGTAGCTATCGTAACCGGTACCGGCATTCGAACCGACAAAAAATTTCACCTGCTTGCCGGAATAGAACTGCTCGACGGACTGCGCTTGCGCCGCCCATGCAGGGAACAATCCGATCGCGGCCGAGGCAAGTCCTGCGATCGGCAACATCCATCCGGCTCTGAGTGTGCCTGGTTGTGCCACAAAAAACCTCCTTCGGACGCCATCCGTCAGCGCAACGCCGCCACGTCCCACCATAAGCGCAGACGAAATTTCGATCAAGAATTGAAAGCCGGAAACATGCTGTAAGGCCAGCAACCGCGATCCGTGCATGGTATCCGCGTTGCGTCAGTTCACGCGATATTTTTCAATGACCTTTGGATCAATCTCAAATCCCAGTCCGGGACCGTCCGGCACCACCAGGCAGCCGTCCCGCGACACCACGGCATCGCCGAGCGGGCTTTCCGCAAGATCGCAAAAGCGATGCTCGCACAGCACCACATCCGGCATCGCGGCAATGACGTGAATCACCGCCATCAAAGCCGGCCCAAGAAACGGCGAATGCGGTGCGGCCCGGATGCCGCACTGGTTGATGTAGGCAATCGATTTTCGGAGCTCCGTGATGCCGCCGATTTTCGCGACACTCGGCTGAATCACATCGACCGCTCCAGCCTGGGCGATCCAGCGGACGTCGTTATAGTTGCCGAGATTTTCGCCCGCCGCGAGAGGAACAGACGTCTGCTGCCGGACCCGGGCCATCACGTCATAGGCATCGGCCGGGTAGAACGGTTCTTCGAGCCACGCGAGATTATAGGGCTCGAGTTGCTTGCACACCGCAACGAGCTTGTCAGGGTCATCCCAGTAGCAATTGGTGTCGACCATCAGCGACACGCCGGGGCCGATCGCTTCGCGCGCCGCAGCGACGATCTCGACGCTGTGTTCGTGCAACTTGATGTGTTTATAGCCGCGTTGCACCGCGTTGGCGGCGACCCGCGCGACAAGGTCCGTCGTTCCAAGCCTGAACAGGCTGGCGTAAGCGGGGACGGTCGCCTTGCGCTCCTTGCCCCCCAACAGCCGCCACAGCGGCTGCCCGGCGATCTTGCCGGCAATGTCCCACAACGCGATGTCGAGCCCTGACAACGCGAACTGCACCGGACCACTTCTGGCCATGCTCTGCGTCTTTCGCGTGAGGTCGGCCATCAGGGTCGGCACATCGGTCGGATCGCGCCCGACTGCGAGCTTCGCAACAATCTCGGAAATCGCAGTTCGGGTTACCGGCGTCGAAGCGTGGCCGAATGCCTCGCCCCAACCGATGATTCCGGCGTCGGTTTCCACCCTGACAAAGAGAATGGGCAGATTGTCCCACGCGCCAAATCCATGGCGCATCGGTTTCGGAGCTCCGTGATCGTAAGGAATTCCGACACAAATCGGCTCAACCCGCGTGATTTTCATTTGCAATGGTCCCGGTGACCTAACCTCAAACAGAAAGCTTTGCCCCAAAGAGCAGCGGCAGCGGACACGAATGGCTGGCGCCGCTGTTAGGCGCACGGGCCCTGCATTTCGTCTTCACTCGAAAAACAGGGCTGGGTTGATCAACTGCCGAGCGAAGGCTCAACGCATAGCGTCCCTTGCCAGCAGGATCGGCGGGATCGTCGCAGTCCTATAAATCGCGAAATTGCACCGGTAGTTGCTCGCGGCGGTCAACTGAAAATGAGAATATATCCGGGCGGGAGTAGTGACCACAAACGTCGAGGGATCGTCGTGCGCGCCTCGCCATTTCTATGTCAACTTCGGCGTACAGAATCGCTGTATCCCGGTTCAGTGGCCCGCCGGCTATCGCACCGCTCGGCTTGACCACAACAGCCCCGCCGTCATTGATCCATTCGTCAGGATCGAACAGCTTGGCCAAGTCCGGGAAATCTGTCGGAATGTCTTTTCCCTGCAAAGCAGTCGCGGTGCTGATGACCCAGCAACCCGCTTCCCGCGCGATGTGGCGCATTGAGGCCACCCAGTTCTCACCGCTGTCCCAGGTGGGCGCGACATAAATGTCGATCTCTTGGGCATATAGTGCATAACGAGCAAGCGGCATGTAGCTTTCCCAGCAGATCAGCGCGCCAAGTCGACCCGCCGGCGTGTCCACGACCTTCAGCCCGCTCGCGTCACCCATCCCCCAGACCATCCGCTCTGGGTTGGTCGGCATGAGCTTGCGATGCCGGTTCAGAATTCTCCCGTTTGGCCCGATAATGACGACTGTATTGAATAGAGTCGTGCCAGTGAACCGGCTGTCCAACTCATTTAGCCCAAGTACGATGGTGACGTTATGCTTGGCGGCGGCATCGAGAACAGGCTGTAAGTCGCCGCGCGTCAGGTCAACCGAGTTTTGCCGCAGCCGCGCGTGGATCTCGCTGGAAATTGCCATGTCCCCGCCAGGACGAAGACGCCAGATCCAAGTCGGGTAGCCGGGAATATAGGCTTCTGGGAAGACCAGGAGAGAAGCCCCTTCCCTGGCCGCCTCCTCGATCTGCACCAGCACCTGATTGATCGTCTTCTCCCGATCCAGAAGAACGGGAGGCCGCTGGATGACCGCAACCTTATTGTTCATTTTACTCTCCGGCTAAAGGATTGCTGCGAAGGCTTGTTGGGACTCGTCTGGCAGGGAAATCAACAGGGAATTTTTCAAATTTTGGCCCTCGCGACAATTTTGGCGCACAGTCGCCAGCAAACTCAATCTTTCAGGATAATCCCCTACGCAATAGTGCAGGAGATTTTTTTCAAAGAACTGGGAATTCTCGCGCCAGATCAGCTAATTTGACCGCGGACCAATATTGACCAGATTGGAAGAGCCGCCCTTGCCATGATCCTGCTTTACGGGCTTGCTCTCTATGCCTTGGCCGGCCTGCTCACGGGCGTCGCCTTCGTGATCTTCGGCGTCACCCAGGTATTGCCTCATTCCGCCACGGTAACGGCGGGCGCGCGGATTTTATTGCTTCCCGGCGCCGCTGCGCTGTGGCCTTACGTGCTGTTCCGCTGGCTGACATCCCGCAGGGTCCGATGAGACGATCCCACCGGTCCGTCCATCGCATGCTTTGGCCGCTGTTGGCGCTTGCGGTGACGCTGGGCTTCACTCTGGCGCTGCTGCTGCGCGCGCCACCTCCCGCCTGAGCGTCCTCACAAGGAAGGAATACTGATGAGCCTCGGCTTCCGCGCGGTGCAATGGAACCGGGAAAAACTCGTCTATGACGGCATTCTGCTCGCTGCCGTCGCGCTCTATATTGGTGGTTTTGCCGCCATCTATTGGCGGCTGCATCCGCCGAAGAATTTGCCGGACGCCATCGATATCTGGCTTCGCGCCTTTGGAACTTGCGCGTTCCTCATGCTGACCACGATCCTGTCGATCGGCCCGCTGGCGCGGCTCAACCGCCGCTTCCTTCCGCTTCTGTATAATCGCCGTCATTTCGGAGTGCTGACATTCTTCGTCGCGGCGCTGCATGTCTGGTTCATGCTGGACTGGTACATGGTGCAGAACAATCTGCCGAACCTGGCCACGGAACTGACGACGTGGAGCGATTACGGCAAATTCATTGGCTTCCCCTTCAAGGTGCTTGGCATCGCCGCTCTGCTGATCCTGTTCCTGATGGCGGCTACCAGCCATGATTTCTGGCTGACCTTCCTGACGCCGCGCATCTGGAAAGCGCTGCACATGGCGCTCTACATCGCCTACGGGCTGGTGGTGATGCATGTCGCGCTCGGCATCATGCAATATGAACGCACCCCGCTCATCCCGCTGATGCTGGTGGGCGGCTTCGCCACCGTGGCCGCGCTCCACCTCATCGCCGGCTGGCGCGAGCGGGCGATCGACAACGGTATCACTGCCAGTGACGAAGGCTGGATTGCAGTCGGGCCGCCGCGATCCATCCCGGACAAGGGCGCGCGCATTATCGCGGCGCCGGGCGGCGAACGTATCGCCGTCTTCCGTGATGGCGATCAAATCGGCGCGCTCACAAATCTATGCGCCCATCAAAATGGTCCGCTCGGGGAAGGCCGTATCGTTGATGGATGCATTGTTTGCCCCTGGCACGGCTACGAATACCGGCTCGCGGACGGCTGCGCGCCCGCCCCTTTCACCGAGAAACTCGCCACCTATCGTGCGCGAATCAATTGCGGCATCGTAGAGGTGGACCCGCGCCCACTGCCTCCGGGCACGCCTGCCGCGATCACCTGCCCGCCCGGAGCGGCATGAAGAATTCGCGTTTACATGCCGGCGGTATATGCTGCCGAACTTGCAAGCCGACGCGACCGAGCGAGTAGGGGGAGATCGCCATGGCCGGGGAAGAAAACTGGGCCGACATCGGCGCCACGGAAGAGCTTTCCAAGACTCCGCTCACACGCCTCAAGGCCCAAAACCGGGACATCGCGATATCGTTCAAGGACGGGCAATTTGGCGCGGTGTCTGATGTTTGCAACCATGCGGGCGGACCGCTCGGCGAGGGTCGTCTCGATGGCGAATACATCATCTGTCCGTGGCATAACTGGAAGTTTCATCGCTGCAGCGGCATCGGCGAACCCGGTTTCGAGGAAGATCGCGTTCCCGCCTACCCGGTAAAGGTCGAGAACGGCCGCCTTCTCGTCAACCTCGCCGCGGGCACCAAGCGGACGAAGGCGCCGCATGATCCGCATCCGTTGTCGCGCAAGGTCGAGCGCGCACCCGGACCGTTGCGCCTGGCTGGGATCGCGACATCGCCGATGGACGCCGCAAACCCGCGCTTCTCCGGCTCGGATCACCTGCTCGATCATACCTTGAAGGCCGCCCATGATCTCGGTGCCGAGACGCGGCTGATCAGGCTGAACGACCTTAAGTTCCGTAACTGCGAGGGCTATTACTCGAAGGCCGCGCGGGCCTGCACTTGGCCCTGTTCGATCACGGAGATGGACGCCAAAGACGAAATGGATCGCGTGTATGAGGCATTTGTGCACTGGGCCGATGCCATTATCGTGGCAACGCCGATACGCTGGGGAGCAGCGTCTTCACTTTATTTCAAGATGGCAGAGCGGCTGAATTGCGTTCAGAACGCCGTCACGATCCGCAATCAAGTTCTCATTCGCAACAAGGTCGCCGGGTTTATCATCGTGGGCGGACAGGACAACATTCAGTCCGTCGCCGGTCAAATGCTCGGTTTCTTCTCGGAGCTCGGCTTCATCTTTCCACAGTTTCCCTTTATCGCCCACTCGCGCGGCTGGTCGCACGAGGATATGGAACGCAACGTCGAGATCGTACGCAACTCCACGGAGCTCGCCGAGGGCGCTGCCAAGCTCGCAAAGCGCTGCCTCGATCTCGCGGGTCATTTGATCGCTCGGGACGAAGCCCCCAGATCGATCGAACGCGGCGGCCGCAAGGCACACGCTATCCAGACCTAGCGGCATGCCCTTTGCTAACCAGCACCCCAGGGCGGCCCGCCCGACGGCGCGCTCACGCGCGATGCTTGTCGCGCTGCCAGGGCCATCGACCTTCTATTTCCAGCACCAGGGTCCAGCTCAGAAAGGTACGTATCAAGACCAAGCCAGCCAGCAGAGCAGAAACTCGTGAACGTGAGGTCGAGTGCAATCGTCTTCACAATGTCGGCGGCTACGAGCACCTCAAGGCCGAGCAACAGAGATCTGCCGATGCGGATCTTGTAGGTTCCGTAGTGCTGCTCTGCCATCCGGTGGCGAACATAAAGAACCGTCGACCAGCCAATGCCCAGCACGATGACCAGCACACCGAAAATTTCGATCCCGATGCCAATAATTTGGATCCAATACCCGACCGCGGCATCGAGATCATGCATGGACGTATCTGCCCGGAGGCTGGCACGTTAATCGGAAAGTCGCTTGGCGCTATGTTAGCATAGCCTGACTATAAAACACGCGCGGGCTTTCGGCGGGCATTCCGCGACGCTCCTGGTCACGCGTCCGACGGTTCGGCGACCGGCGGCAAACGATGGTCGAGCAGATGTCCGGCCCGGGTCGCCTTGGCTGTCAGATAGCGGTAATTGTCGGGATTGATCGGCGCCTCAAGCGGCCTCCGTCCCAGGACCTCAATCCCTGACTTTGCAAGACCTTCGAGCTTGACCGGGTTGTTGGTCAACAGAACGACCCGGTTGCAACCCAGCATCTGCAGCATGCGAGCAGCGATGCCGTAGTCGCGCTCGTCGTGATCGAAACCCAGCGTCGTGTTGGCATCGACAGTGTCGAGCCCATCGTCTTGCATCTGGTAAGTCCGCATCTTGTTGGCAAGACCGAGCCCGCGACCCTCTTGCGCCAGATAAAGCACGACGCCTCCGCCCGTCTCTTCGATTTGCTTGAGAGCGAGCTTGAGCTGATCGCCGCAGTCGCACCGCCGCGAGCCGAATACGTCACCCGTCAGACAAGCCGAGTGCAGGCGGACCAGGACAGGCTCCGAGAAGCTAGGCGCGCCGACAACCACGGCGACCTGACTGCCGCCCATTGCGTCACGAAAGACGTAAAAGCACGCACGCTGGCCGGAACCGAGCGGCACCGACGCCTTGTTGGCAATCGTAAGGGATTGGATGAGTTCAATACCAAAACGCGCGACGGCTTCAGCCTCGACCGTGACAAAATCGGGCATGGCGGTAATCGCCGAGTTTGCAGCAACATCGGCAACCAGCACCGCAGGCAACCCTTGCGATAACTTTACCAGCTGAATGGCAGCAGTGGCCGCCGGACCGACCGACTTTGCATCCATTGGCCGATCGATTTTCGCATCGGTTACCAGCGCAAGAATGACATCCACGTCGACGTCTGCAGTAAGAGGCAAGGCAACCGGCGTCGTCGCCCCGAGCCCAAGCGCCAGCGCGCGGCGAGCCGTGATAACCAACCGCGGCAAGACCGGCGCGCAAAGCGACTTGAATTCAGCAAGCCTTTGAGCGTCCAGTCCCTCGACCGGCAAGGTCAGAAGAGTTTCACCTCGCCCGCTAACCAGGACCGGCCTTCGGGCGTGAAATTCCGCGACCCCGCGATTGACGCCAACTTGCCTTTTCGTTCCGAACACGCTGGAAACGACGTTTTTCGCAACTCCTGACATTAGACCAATTTCCTACAAAAACCTTGGAATAGCCACCCGGTCTCCAATGTAGAACACTACGGACAGCATGCCCATTCCGTCGCATTTGTTTTTGTGCGAACGTCGGCGGGAAAGAGGGCGTTGCTGTAAGGGAACCCGCGTGCAGTTGAAAATGACGTGTATGCCCCCAGCCGAGGCTGAGCTGGACGGCAATATCGGCGAAGATTTTTTAAGAAGCGACGGCGCACCATCGGAT
This sequence comes from uncultured Alphaproteobacteria bacterium, assembly GCA_963731585.1. Lineage (GTDB taxonomy): Bacteria > Pseudomonadota > Alphaproteobacteria > Rhizobiales > Xanthobacteraceae > CANKHA01. The sequence continues at coordinate 72,661 of CAVSWC010000013.1, read as the reverse complement.
TCCTGGGCCGAATTTACCAGGATTTTTCGCAGCGCGGCCCAGCCCCTGCCCGCTCCTTGGGGTGAAGTGTTCGGGCCGCTTCGAGCCGGGATGGTCGACGGCCTGATGGTTGTCGGCCAAATCGGCCAATCACTCGATGGGCGCATCGCCACCGCGTCCGGGCACTCGAGATACATCAATGGACCGGCGGGTGTCGCCCATCTGCATAGGCTACGCTCGCTGGTCGATGCCGTGGTCATAGGCGTCGGCACCGGGCTTGCCGATGATCCTCAACTGACAGTAAGGCTGGTCGACGGGCCGAATCCCGCGCGCATAGTGATCGATCCAAACGGGCGGCTGGCCGCAAGCGCCAAGGTTTTTGCCGCTGATGGCGTCCGACGCATTTTGATAACAGCTGATGGAACGCGATGCGCGCCGCCGTCAGACGTGGAGGTGGTGGTCTTACCCGTCGTCAGCGGGTCGATCGCTCCGCCTGCCATCCTCGCCGCGCTGGCGGATCGCGGGTTACACCGTATCCTCATCGAGGGTGGCGCAGACACCGTGTCACGCTTTGTAGCCGCCGGTTGCTTTGACCGTCTGCATGTCACGGTCGCCCCGATCATCTTCGGCAGCGGACGTCCAGGCTTCATTTTGCCCCCGGTCGAACGCGCCGATCAGGCATTGCGTGCGGCCATGCGTGTCTATCAGCTCGACGATGATGTCCTGTTCGACTGCGATCTGTCGGCTCAACGGGTGCCGATCGGCCGCGCGAAGACATCGATATGACCGACGCGGATTGACGAACGCCCAATAGCGACAGCGTCGTTGCGGCGCGTCAGCCAGCCGACGATATCTGCGTCTGCAAGCGACCGATCTGCAATCTCCCGAGCAGCCGTCGCCCAGCCGGAAAGAATTTCAATCTGAATCTTTCGGTCATCCGGGCTAAATGTCCAGTCAGCGGCACCGTGGATGACAGAATAACCAACCGCTTTCAAATGCGCGATGGCGGTGGTTGCGGCGGCCGGCCCAAGCGCAGGCCCAAAACCTTTGTCGCTTCCCTGATGCCCATTAACCGCCGCAACCATGGCAGTATCGCCGGAATAGCGGGAGGATCAAACTCGATCCGGCCATCGTAAGTCAGCGCGGCATAAAGTGGGACTTTGCGCGCCGCGATCTCGACCACGAGTCGCGCAAGCCAATCGTCGGATACCAGATCGAACAACGCCGAAGCGGTGACCAGGTCCACCGGGCCGTCGAGCGCTGCTTCGAGGTCGCGGTTAAGGTCGAGCGGTATAGCCAGTGCGTTCACCCCGGCAGGCGCGCCTGCCGGACGCGCGGGCGAGCAGGCCAAGGTCGTTGTCCACCAGCCGCCAGTTCTGCCGCCCCGCCAAGCGCGGCGAGAGCGCGCGCATTGTCGATCCGGTGCCACAGGCGAGATCGGCGATGGTGACCGTTGGATGCCCAGCAAGCGATGCGGCGGCAGCCTCGAGGATGGCCGGATTGCGCGCCCGCGCGTCGTAGGGCTCACGCAGCGCAAGCCATTCCGCCGCGAATCCGCTCATGCCACCGCCTCAAGCGCGCGGGAAAACAACTTCGCGGAATCCTGCCAGGTAGGAAGCCGATCCGCCACGGCGCGTGCGCCCGCAGCCAGACGGCGCCGTTCGTCGGGATTTTCAATCATCCGCCGCAGCGCAAGCGCGAGCGCAGCGACATCATCTGGTGCGACCAACACCCCCGCTCCAGCTGGAATAGTCTCAGGAATGGCGCCAGCAGTTGTTCCCACCGCAGGCAAGCCGCGCATGATCGCTTCGGAGTAGACCATCCCATAACCTTCGAACCGGGAGGCGAGAACGAACAGATCGGCGGCGGCGTAAAGTTCGGCGATGCGTTCGCCCGACACCGCGCCCAATACCGTAACGCGGTCCCCGAGCCCGTAACGCTGGATATCGGTATCAAGCCGCGTGGCGGCCGACGGATCGCGGCTGCGATCCCCGGCGATCATGAGAGACCAGGGCAGATCGGCGAGCCTGAGCCAGCGCCGCAATCAGGACGTCGTAGCCTTTGCGCGGGACGATCGAGCCGATGGCGAGCAGGCGGACGATCCCGTCGCTGCTGCGGCACGCTGCCGCGGCCCGGTCGGTGCCCGGCGGCACGACCGCGATGCGATCGGCCGGGACACCATAATCGGCGACGAGGCCGCGTGCGGTGGTCGCACTCGTTGCGACAATACGCGCGGCTGCGTTGAGCGCCGCCTGTTCGCTCGCATGCATGGCAGCAGCCTCGGCCAGACTAAGGCCCGTCTCCAGCGCCAGCGGATGATGCACGATCGCGATCAGCGGATGGCGCAAGCGAAGTTGCGCCGCGGCTTCCGGCAGCACGCCGAAAGCCAGCCCATCGATCACGATCGGTTGGCCCTTCGCCACGGCCGCAAGACGTGCCAGGGCCGAAAGCCGTGTCTCACTGCTCGGCCGCGGGAAGTCGTCGCCGAGATCGATGATTTGGACAGTCCAGCCGAGATTTTGAAGCTCCGCGATCATGCGGCGGTCGTAGGCATAACCGCCGGTCGGGGTAGCAAGATCGCCCGGCACCGCAAAGGCAACGCTTCTCACCACAATGCAGCCTCGTACCACGCACGCGCGACGTGCGATTCCGAGATGGTCACCCGGATCGCGTTGAGCTCACGCCCGTCGCGACCGAGATCGCCGGCGCGTCGCCGCCTGCGCCAGCCGATCGAAAATATATTTGGTGAGGAACTCGGTGGTGCTGTTGGCGCCCTTGAGTTCGGGCAGATCGTCGAGATTGCGGTAGTTGAGCGGCGCCAGGATCGCTTTCAGCGCCTCATGCGCGCGCCCGATGTCGATCACGACGCCGTTCGCATCGAGCCGCTCGGCGATAAAAGCCGCATCCACCACAAAAGTCGCGCCATGCAGCGCCTGCGCGGGACCGAACAGGGCGCCACGGAGAGAGTGAGCAATCATGATGTGGTCGCGGACTTCGACGGCGAACACAGGACAACCTCCCGGCTCAGGTGTAATCGATACGTTGGCACAAGACGCCGCTCGAAGCGGCGAGAATTTGCGGCAACCGGGCGGGCAAGTCGCGGAAGGCGATTGCAGGCGCCATAAGTATGTCGAGTTCAGGCTCGCCGGTATGTGAGAGCGCGAGTTCAAGCCGTTCGCGGCGCGTCCAATCTTTCCGGTGTGAGGCCGCGACCTTACCGACCTGACTGGAAACCAAACGCAAGCGGCGGCTATGGAAGGCACCGCCGAGCGGCACCGGCACGTCCCCTGCCCCGTACCAGCTCAGCTCCAGCACCGTGACCTCATCGCCCGCGAGATTGAGCGCGGTTGCAAGGCCGGCGGCGCTGGCGCTCGCGTGCACGACCAGATCGCAGTCTGTCGGTGCGGTGCCGGGCGTGGCAAAATTCACGGCAAACGCGCGCGCCAGCCGGGCGCGGGACGGATCGATGTCCACCAGCGTCACATCGGCGTCGGAAACGAGCCGCTTGATCACGAAAGCCACCAGCGCCCCCACCAAGCCCGCACCCACGATGGCGATGCGGTCGGCCGGCCGCGGCGCCGCGTCCCAAACGGCGTTGAGCGCGGTTTCCATATTCGCGGCGAGCACAGCGCGCGCGGGCGGCACGTCATCGGGTAGCGGCACGACAGCCTCGGCCGGGACATCGAACAGGCTTTGATGGGGATGCAGCGCAAAGACGGTGCGGCCAATGAGGTTGGCGGGCCCGTCCTCGACCTGGCCGACAACGGAATAGCCGTATTTGATCGGGAACGGGAAGTCGCCGCCCATGAAGGGCGAGCGCATGCGCTCGAATTCGCTCTCGGGAACGCGGCCGGCCAGCACAAGCGCTTCGGTCCCCCGGCTGAGGGCACCGTGGAGAGCGCGCACACGCACGTCTCCCGCCGCAAGCTGTGCCAGCTTTTCCTCACGAATCTCCGCGCGTCCCGGGCCAACATACCAAAGCGCTTCGGCACGTGTTCGATCTGGCACTTCACTGATCCCGGCTGTACCGTGCAATAGCTTCACTGCTATATCCCGAACCGGACAAAAAAGCAGGAACCACCGCGAAAATGCTCGACCGTCCTGCCACTTTCGCAGTCGCGGCAGAAGAACACGCGACGGCGCTTACCCGCCGCCGGGCGCTGTTTGCCGTTCTGGTTGCCACTACCATGGCCGCCGTGCTGTGGCTCGCGTCTGTGGCGGTGCCCCCGCGCAGTTTTGGGGCCATCGCGTTTCTTGTTCTATTCACGGTGACCCTGCCCTGGTCCGTGATCGGTTTCTGGAATGCCGTGATCGGGTTTCTGATCATGCGCCTGTATCGCGATCCAGCCACGGCCGTGAACCCGCTCGCGGCCAGTATCCGCGGCGACGAGCCGGTGACGTCATCCACCGCGATCCTGATGTGCATCCGCAACGAGAGCCCGGACCAAGTGGTCCGCAATCTCCAGCCACTGCTGGAGGATCTTGTTAAGGCGCAGGTCGCCCAGCTGTTTCATGTCTATCTCCTCAGCGACAGCAGCGATCCTGGTATCATCGCGGCAGAGACAACTCAGTTCGAGCCATTCATCGCCAGGTGGCGCGGCACCATCCCGGTCACCTATCGGCGCCGCGCGGTGAATACCGCCTTCAAGTCGGGCAATATCCGTGATTTCTGCGACCGATGGGGCAACAACCACGCCTTCGCCGTCACGCTCGATGCGGACAGCTTCATGCCGGCACACGCTGTGTTGCGTCTTTTGCGGATCATGCAGGCAAACCCGACACTCGGCATTCTGCAGGCGCCTGATGTGGGGATGCCGTCGGTGAGTCCGTTCGCGCGCCTGTTTCAGTTCGGCATGCGGCTCGGCATGCGGTCCTACACCCTCGGCGCGACCTGGTGGCAGGGCGATTGCGGACCTTATTGGGGCCACAACGCCGTCATCCGCCTTGCGCCGTTCATCGCGCATTGCCGCATGCCGATGCTCCCGGGAAATGGCCCGCTCGCCGGGCCTATTCTCAGCCACGACCAGGTCGAGGCCGTACTGATGCGCCGGGCCGGCTACGAGGTCCGAGTGCTGCGCGCAAGAAGGACTGAGCTGGGAGGAAAATCCGCCGACGCTGATGGAATTCACCCGCCGCGACCTGCGCTGGTGCCAGGGCAACATGCAGTATTGGCGGCTGCTGACCCTGCCCGGATTAAAACCCGTGAGCCGGTTTCAACTCGATCTTCGCCATCCAGATGTATCTCGGCTCTCCGGCCTGGATGGCGATGACGGCCATCGGCATCATTCTGCTTGCTCTCTCCGATGCGCCTTCCGGAGCCTATGTGCCGATCGACGTCGGCGCCGGTACCGCGCTTTTCGCAATCATGCTGCTGATGACGCTTGCTCCGAAGATCGCGAGCATTATCGATGTCCTGCTGACGCCAACTGCGCGCCGCTCCTACAGCGGCACCATTGTCTTTGCCGTTAACATCCTGGCTGAAACCTTGTTCATGGCTTTGCTGTTTCCGGTCATCGCTCTCTCACACACCATCTTTCTTGTACGCCTTTTTGTGTTTCGGCGCGGCAATACCTGGACAGGCCAGCTGCGTGAAAGCCATGCGGTGTCCTGGCGCCTCGCCTTTGTAAAACTCTGGCCGCAGACGTTGGCGGGCTGCACCATACTGGCCGTCGTCGCCGCCAAGGCGCCGAACGATATCGGATTCGCGCTCCTGGGTACGACCGGGCTTATTCTGGCGGTACCGTTTGCGGTCGCAACCGCCTCACCTGTTATCGGGACCTTGTTCGCGCGGATCGGTATCGGCCGCATTCCCGAGGAAACCGAGCCGCCGGCCGCGTTACTGCCCCTGCATTTGCCTGCGATCGAGTCGAGCGGGCCGGTCAAACGGATGCAGCCCTAGACCGCCATGTTCGATGGCCTCCGAACGGTACGAGGAATTGCCCGCTCGCTGCGCATCTATTACGGCAACCGGCAGCATGGTCCGGCGATGGAGCGGCTTTACCGCCAATTCGTGCGGCCGGACGATCTTGTTTTCGACATCGGCGCGCATGTCGGCGATCGCGTCGCGGCTTTCCGGCGGTTGGATGCGCGCGTCATCGCGGTCGAGCCGCAGCCGGCGCTGGCAAAAACATTGCGGTTGCTCTACCGCCGAGACCCCAAGGTCACGATCGAAGCCGTGGCCGTAGGGCGCCACGTGGGCACGATCGAATTAAATCTCAACCTCGATAATCCCACCGTCTCCACCGCCTCGATGGATTTCATCGCAGCAGCGGCCGACGCGCCGGGTTGGGAGGGTCAAGCCTGGACCAAGCGCGTGACGGTTCCGGTCACGACGCTCGATGCGCTGATCGCGCGGCACGGAAAGCCTGCCTTCATCAAGATCGACGTCGAAGGCTTCGAAAACGAGGTGCTGTTCGGCCTCGCGCAACCAGTCAAGGCGCTTTCATTCGAGTTCACCACGATCCAGCGCAATGCGGCTCTCGCCTGCGTCGAACGCTGCGCCGCGCATGGGCTATGCACGCTTCAATGCCGTCCTCGGAGAGCGCCAAACGCTGCTGCATGCAGAATGGATCGGCAAAGACTCGATCGCTCGCTGGCTTGTCGAACTGCCCCAGGAGGCCAATTCCGGAGACGTCTATGCCCTCCTGGAGTGAAGCCGGCCGGGCGATCCTGCCGCCACCCTGGCAGAATGCGCTCATCATTGCGGTGACGGCGGCCGGATTTGGCCTGACGCTGCATGTCTTCTATCCCGGCGTCATGACCTATGACGCTCGCTACGTCTACGAAGACATCGCCAAAGGATTTTACGGCGACTGGCAATCGCCGGCGATGACCGCACTGTGGTCTCTGATCGACCCGATCGCGCCCGGCCCGGGCAGCATGTTCCTGCTGATGGCGACGCTGTACTGGCTGGCGTTTGGCATCCTGGCGCTCGCCATTGCACGCCGGTCGCCATGGCTCGCGCTCGCTCTGCCATTGCTTGCGTTGTCGCCGCCGGCTTTTGTTTTTGTCGGCATCATCTGGCGCGACGTTCTGTTCGCAAACACCTGGCTGCTCGCAGCGGCGCTCGCCTTTGCCGCCGCCGATCAGGGCGGCAAGGTGCGCGTGCCGGTGCAGATATTCGCGCTCGTCCTGCTTGCGGTCGGCGTCCTGCTGCGGCCGAACGCGCTCCTGGCCGCACCGATCCTGAGCGCTTACATCCTGTGGCCTTCGGGCTTTTCCTGGAGACGCACGGCCATCATTTATGTGCCTGCGGCCGTCGCGCTGTATGCACTCGTGCACCTTGTCTATTACGGCGTCCTCGGCGCGACGCGACAGCATCCGCTGCACTCGATCCTGGTATTCGACCTCGGCGGCATCACCCATTTCACCAAGGAAAATCAGTTTCCGGTTGCCTGGTCCCCGGCCGAGACCGACGCTGCTCACCGAGCGCTGCTATCAGCCAACCGAGTGGAACATCTATTGGCAGCATCGGTGTCGTTTCGTGATGGTCCGGCTCGAAAGCGAAAAAATCTTCGGCTCGCCGGCACTCGTCGATGCATGGGCGCGCGCGGTCGTTCACAATCCAATCGCCTATCTCCGGCATCGTGCCGGCTTCATGTGGACATTCCTTGCCGGCGCGAATTTCACCATGTGGACCTTCGAACTCCACGATCCCTCCAAACCCGTGTTTACCGACAATTCCGCCTTTATGGCGCTCAAGGCGATACACGACGCGCTCAAACCCACACCGCTGTTCCGCGCGGGCGGCTGGTTGCTGTTCAATGTCTTGGTGTGCGGGCTGGCATGGCGTCGCCGCGACACGCCGGCGGGGGCGTTTGCCTTCGGCGGTCTGCGGGTCGGCTGCCGTCTATATGATGACCTTCTTTGCCGTCGGCGTCGCAAGCGATTTCCGCTATGCTTATTGGGCGGTGCTCACAGGGCTCACCGGCGCCGTTGCCGTCACCGTTCCGTTGCGCCCATCGGCAAGCCGTTAACGCCGCTTGAAATAACCCAAGCTGCGCGTTTGTGAAACGGGCATCATCATCGGAACCCGAGCGCGGCTATCCGATAGATTTCGGTGAAAAGCTCATCTGGAACGTCGTGTCCCAACCCTCGTTCCATCGCTTTTGCGTAAATCAAATATCCCACTGCAGAATATTGCGCACCGCAGCCGGTGCTATTGAGGAAGAAAGTACGCTGCCTTGCGTTCGCCCGTCCCGTGACGCGGCCGTTCACCAATTCTCCCAAGTCGGGATAATCGTTCCAATCGATATTGCTGGCGGGATGATCGTGCATCTCAAAGCCGAACTTCTCTTCCATCTCCGAGAAGTCGGCGGACGCCTGTTCCACCTCCTTGGCGCGGGTGTGGAAGACGACGATGTCGAACTCGCGAAAGCAGTTCTCCATAGCCTCGTCTCTTTGCAGGGAACTAAGGTGCATCCCAGGCTTAAGCCAGTCGGCTGGGAAGAACGGCACCCTACTATTGGTGGCCGTAACGACGATGTCGGCATTGGCGAGCGCTTCCTCAGGAGTGGCCGCAGACACGATGTCCAACCCAAGAGACCCAGAATTTGCTTGTGCGAATTTGTCGGCCTCACCCGGCGTCGGTGTGTAAACCTGAACGCGCCGGATAGGCCTCACTTCCCGCAATCCAAGGATTTGCGTAACGGCTTGTCCCCCGGCGCCGAACAGGGCGACCACCGCGGCATCTTCCCGCGCCAGATACTTCGCTCCGATCGCGTTTATCGCCCCCACGGCGAATTGCTGAAGCATGCCGTCCTGCAATATTGACTTGAGCTCGCCGGTTGCACTGTCGAACAGCAGGACCAGTCCGGTGTATCGCTTGCCTTTTGCCGTGGGAATTTTAACGCGCCGCCGCTGACCGGCTACTTCCGGGAAGGTTACAACGTCCGACGTCACCCGGATCGAGCCGACGTTCCACCTCGGCACTGCGCCATCCAGCGTTTTCAGTTGATAAGCGCAGGGAGCATCGTCGTTCCCCCCGCTGGTTGGAATGAACAGATCGGTACGTCCCCGGTAGATGGCGCTGCCGCGTCCAAGATCGTCGTAAAGCTGTTCAAGCGTGGCAATCGTCTCCCGCATGGTGAGGACTTGGGCTGCGTCCTCGTTCGTGAGTATCAACACCTCGGGCCTCCACTAAATTGCTTCGACGCAAGTTCTATAGCCCTATTCTCCCCCCGTAATGGCGGCATTCTCTTGCCGAGTAGCACCATCGCAGGAACTCTTCCTCTCCCGAGCACTTACCTAGGGGTGGCGCTCCGTCCTCTTGAAGGTACCGATCATGCCGAAGAAATTTGTTGCGGAAAATCTCGAGGGTGGTCCTGGCGCAAGCCATGAGAACCAGAAACAACCCAAAAAATCCAAACCTCATGGTGAGTTGAATACGCCTCACCCGAAGCAGGGCAATACAAAACGGACTGCGCAAGGAAAAAGCGGAAAAGGGCCAGCACCGTGGCGCTAACTTCTCGCGGGGCGAGAGGTGCATCTTTGTCTAATGAACGGTGGGTCCTGAGTCGCATCATGTCCGCTCCAGGGCGACTGGTTCAACGGCCACGGCTGCGTTGGTCGCGGCCGATCGGCAGATCGCCTCAAGCACGGCGATGTTTGCGACCTTCTGCTCGTCCGTGAAGATGTAGGCGCCTTTGCCCTCGATGGCCCGGGCAAAGCTCTCGAGATTGGCCTTGACGGTATCGGTCCACTCGTAATCGCGGCTTTCGGCACGTCCATCCTTGTAATGCACGGTCAGGGTTGTCGGTCCCGGCGTATCCGGATGCGTGTGGTTGCGAACCTCGACCCAAGCGTCGGAGCCGAAGACAATGAATTTGATGTACAGCGGCGTCACCAGGATCGCGTTGACATAGCCGGTCGCGCCGGATGCAAAGCGCACATGCGCCGAGATCACATCGCCGGTCTGTCTAAAGGCCACCCGGCTGGTGGTCGCGGCGAACACCTCCGAGATCGGACCCAGAAGCTCGACGAACAGGTCGGTGAGATGAATGCCCATGGCCGTCATGCCGGCCGCGGGCGCATCCTTCGGCGAGGCGCGCCAGTCCCCCTCCGGAACATTGGCGAGCTTGTCGTGGCTGAAATGGCCCTCCGCGTGCATGATCGTGCCGAGCGCACCCTCACGGATCAAACGCCGGACCTCCCCGATGGCCGGCTCGAAGCGCCGCTCGTGACCGATGCCAAGCACGACTCCTGCCTCGCGGCATGCCCGCACCGAGCGCTCCGCGTCGCTGCGCTTCAAAGCCAGCGGTTTCTCGCAGAAGACATGCTTGCGCGCGGCAGCGACTGCCAGCACCTGCTCGGTGTGCATGGAATGGGGCGTGCACAGGATGATGGCGTCGATCTCCGGGTCGCTCAATGGCGCCGCGAAATCCGTCGTAAAGCGCAAGCCCTGTTCAATGGCGAAGCTCTCGTGCGCCTGGTTTGTCTCGATCGCAGTGACGATGCGCAGGGCATCGGAGTCCTGCATGCGCCGGACCATGTGCTTCCCCCACCAGCCGAGCCCGGCGATTGCCGCGCGGATCATCGTGTTCTCTCCTGATTGCCGGCAGAGCCAACGGCGGGACGGCGCCGTTCCCTAATCAACCCTACCGTTGTCAGCGCCGCCGGGCAGCGTGTGGGTGCAATACTGACCGGCGCTGAAGATCAACGGCTCGCCGTCCCGGTACGTCGCTCGGCGAACCCGCCCGATGAAAATGATGTGGTCGCCGCCCACGACGGTATTTTCCGTGCTGCATTGGAAGCTGGCGAGAATATCAGAAAGCAGCGGGCACCCTCCGAGGCCAGTGGCATAGGCGAGATCCACGAACTTGTTTTCCCCGCGCATTGCGAAATGGCGGGACAGATCACACTGGTCAGCCGCCAATACGTTTACGGCGAAATAGCCAGAATTCAGAAAGCTCGGCAGGGATTCGGCATTCCGCCGCAAGCTCCACAGCACCAAAGGCGGGTCGAGCGAAACCGCCGAGAACGAATTGGCGGTCAAGGCTGCGAGCTTGCCGTCCCGGGTGCGCGTGGTGATGACGGTGACGCCCGTCGCGAACCGGCCCAGCGCATGGCGCAGATGCCGCTGGTCGATCGCGTCCTGCTCCAAGGAGATGCTGTGCACCTCATGTACCTCCCTGCTTTCCTTGGAATAATCCGATCTCGCAGCGCGATGGGCGGATGCAGTGCCGAGGCTATAGGGCTTCGTTGTATTACTCGAAATAATATGATCTGCTAATATGCATCAGTTTTTCGGATGACATCGATGTCTGGCAGCCTGCGCGATATCCGCTTGTTCATCGCAGCTTACGAGGAGCGATCATTCACGGCGGCCGCCGTTCGCGAGAATGCGACGCAATCGGGTGTGTCACAGCACATCCGCAAGCTCGAGGAGACCTTCGGGGTCAAACTGTTCTCCAGGGACAAGGCACGGGTCGTGCCCACCCCGGCAGGGGATGGCTATTATCGGCGCTGCATCGACGTGCTGCGCGCGCATGAGGCGGCAGACCGCGCCGTCCGCAGCTTCGCGACAGGCCTCGATGGAGAGATCGTGGTCGGCCTCATGCCAACCATGACCCGGTGCGCGCTTGCGCCGGTCCTCGCCAGGTTCATCGATGCCCATCCCAATCTGGTTGTTCGGGTTGTCGAGGGATACAGCGCCGTGCTCACGCAGCGCGTTCAGGCGAACGAGCTCGACTTCGCCATCGTCCCCGCCTTCTCCGGCGGTTCCGGCCTGAAGAGCCGCCTGTTCCTGCGGACACCCGAACTTCTGGTCTCGAGCCCTCACTCTGGATTGGTCCAACTGGCGCCCCTGCGGCTCTCGGACCTGGGGCCATTGAAGCTTGTCGTCCCCGGGCAAATGAATACGCGGCGCCGTCTGCTGGAGACCTATTTCGCATCGAACGGCGTTCGGGTGGAGCGCCTGCTCGAACTGGATGCCATGCTCGGTACCCTGGATTTCGTTTCGCGCACGGACTGGATGACTGTATTGCCGGGCCTGATGATGGCGGATGACAGCGAGCCTCGCCTGTTCACGATCAATCCGGTCGTCGATCCCCCGTTCGACCTCGACCTGGTGCTCATCGAGCCGTCCCGGCGCCCGATGTCGGCAGGGGCGGAAGCTTTTCTCCAGATGCTGCATGAAGAGGCGGTCCGGCTGAACCAGCGCTGGGCTCACATTGAGGAGCCGGCGGTGCCTGCCTAAGCGAGTCCGTTCAGGCTTTATCGTTGAACTCAGGCGAGCGCCAGTTCGCGCACCATCTCCTGTTCCTGTTCCGGCTCGAGCGGCAGCGCGACCGGCTGTTTACGCTTCGCCGACAGGTCGAGTGCCTTGGTGAGCATGAGGTTGCGGTGCGCCTCGGCGGCGGTGGCGGCCTGCGTGGGTAATCCCATCGAGACCCGGCCGAGCCACGAATCCGTTTCCTCGCGCATGGGACCCCGCAACTCGCCGAGCGCAATGTCGCCCGGCGGATAGCTGCCAAGAAAATCGACAAGCCGGCTCTTGTCGGGCGCGTAGCCCTCTGCCTGCGGCTGCGACACCGCCAGCACCATGTCGCGGTGCGTGTCGTCGATCGTGAGGACACCGTCGGTGCCGTTGATCGCAACCTCGAGGCTGTAGACCGCGCCCGGCCACGCTACCGGCAACGCCCATGAAATGGTGAGGTGGTAGATGCTGCCGTCCGAAAACATGATCATGCCAGCGGTCGCATCGATGCCCTTCCAGGCCGGCCCGAGCACCTTGTCGATGGAGCGCGCGTAGACCTCGACCGGCTTCTTTGCCTCCATGTACCACATGACGATGTCGAGCGCGTGCGTGCCCGAGATCACCATGGGCGAGATCGTCGCGGGCTTGTCCGTGCGCTTGTAGTTGTCGATGGCCACGAGCCGGTTCATGAACGCCCGCGAGGTGACGAGCGTCACGTCACCGAGCGCGCCGGTGCGCACCTTCTCCTTGCCCGCGAGCCACTTGCGCCGGAAGCGCTGCGTGTAACCGACGACCGCATCGAGCTTGGCATCCTCGATGGCCTTGAGCATGCGGGCCGACTCGCCGAGATCGGTGGCGAGCGGCTTCTCGATCAGCATCGGAATGCGCCTTTCGACGCTCGCCATGATCGGATCGACATGCAGGTGCTCGTCAGTGGCGATGATCGACGCCGTCACCTCGGGGCGCCGCAGCAGCTCGCGATGGTCGGTCGTGACGAAGTCGGCCCCGATCCGTTCAGCGACGAACTTGCCGCGCTCCGGGTTCTTCTCCGCGACGCCAATCCACTCGACGGCCGGGTGGCGAGCCGCCACCTCGCCCCGGATCAGGCCGACGCGCCCTGCCGCCGACAATGGCAAGGCCGATGCCCTTAGCTGACTTTCGCACGCTGGCCTCCCCTCATGTCGTGGATCGCCGCCATCGCCGCGTTGGAGAGCGGCAACTCGACCGGCTCGTTGGTGTCGGCCGACAGGTCGGCGGCCAGGTACGTCGCCATCACCATGCGGGCGTGCTCCGCAGCAACCATGGGGGGACGGTCGAGCATACAGGATTCGAGGAAGTGGATGGTCTCTGGGCCCATCTGGCCGGCGAAGACGTGACCCACCTGTTCACCCGGCATCGTCGACATCGGATATTCCGTGCCCCGCGACACCGTATTGAGCCAGTTGTCCCGGTGGGTGTCGTCGAGAATGAGCGCGCCTTCGGTGCCGGTGATCTCGAGCCAGGTCGCGCAAAAATTCGGATAGCTTGGGGGCAGGTTCCAGCCCCCGCCGATCACCACCAGCGCCCCGTTGTCCATATTGACCGTCGTCCACATGCAGTCGAAGGAGCCGTTGACGCTCTGCATGATCCCATAAGCGCCCTGTGAATAGACGCGCACGGGCTTCGCCGGCTCCAGCAGCCAGAACACGAAATCGAGATCGTGGGTCGATTCCATGACCACCGGCGAGAGCTTTCCGCGCGCGCCGATCTTCTTGCCGAGGGCGCGGGAGAGATGCCGACTAACCATCACGGACACAACATTGCCGAGGGTGCCGTCGGAGATCTGCTTCTTGGCGTATGCGAATTTCGGATTGAAGCGCTGCGAATAGCCGATCGTGAATTTGAGGTTGCCGCGCCGGGCCAGCGTGATCAACTCGTCCGCTTCCGACAGCTCGAGCGCGATCGGCTTCTCGAGCAGCACGTGCTTGCCGGCCTTCAGGCAGTCGCGCGCGATCGGGTAATGGTTCGATTCGGGCGTGGTCGAGATGTAGACGACGGAGATGTCGGGGTTGCGGATGATGTCTTGATAATCGAGGGTGGCGCTTGCGGGGCTGGTCAGCGCTTTCACCTCAGCCAAGCGGTCGGGACGGATCTCGCAGATATGCAGCTTGTCGACGAGCGCAGAACGCGAGAGCGTCTCCGCCCGGATGCCGCCGCACCATCCGGTTCCGATAACCGCCGCTTCGACCTGCTTCATGAGCTTTCCGCACCTCTATTGCAGGCCGGAGAATGCCTCAAGGCTTTCTTGCGGCGCAAATCGTCTTTTGTGATGCCCTTCATTACTATAGCCCTCGCCGGTCATCACCAAACCCGATGCCTTGCGACAGAATAAATTATTTCAAGGAGGCCGGACTGGTCCTTAGCATGACGGTATCTCGATCACGGATCTCAGCAATGAAGCTCGGCTTTTTCACGATGCCGATCCATGCTCTCGGCAAGGACTGGCGGCAATGCCTTCGGGAGGATCGCGAGGCCTTCCTGCTTGCCGACGAGCTCGGCTTCGTCGAAGGCTACGTGGGCGAGCACTCCACCGACCAGGCCGAGAACATCACCTCCTGCGCCATGTTCATCGCGTCGCTGGCTGAAGCCACCAAGAACATCAAGCTCGGCACCGGCACCGTCAACATGCCGAACAGCCACCCGGCGCGTATCGCCGCCGAGATCGCCATGCTCGACCACCTGCTTGAGGGCCGATTTATCTTCGGCATCAGTCCCGGTGGCCTGCTCTCGGACGCGGAGGTGTTCGGCAATCTCGATGCCAACCGCAACGAAATGTTTCTGGAAGCCATCAACCAGGTGCTCGCCATCTGGGCCGGCGAGCCGCCCTACAACCTCAAGGGCAAGTATTGGACGATCTCGACCGAGCGCACGATGATGACCGACATCGGCCAGGGCTTTTTGCCGAAGCCCTTGCAGCGCCCGCATCCGCCGATCGTTGTCACGGCGGTCGCGCCGTTCTCGAAGGGCGTAACCGAGGCGGCGGCGCGCGGGTGGGAGCCGATCTCCGCAAACTTTTTGATGCCGGTCTGGGTCAAGAGCCACTGGCCCAAATACGTGGAAGGCTGCCAGCGCGCCGGCCGGCCCGCAGATGCGGCCAACTGGCGGGTGGCGAAAAGTATTTTCGTCGCCGACGACGACAGGACGGCGGAGGCCTACGCCACGGCGCCCAACAGTCCCTATCGCTACTATTACAATTCGCTCGTCACCAAGCTGAAGAAGAACGGCCGCGCCGAACTCTTCAAGACCAGCCGCGACATGCCCGACGAGGCGGTAACGACCGACAGGGTATGCAACGAGCTCATCATCCACGGCTCACCGCAGAAGGTAGCCGACCAACTCCTCGCCTTCCGCGAGGAGGTCGGCGACTTCGGCACCCTGCTCTACGCCGGCAAGGACTGGCTCGACCGCGACCTCGGTCGCCGCTCCATGATTCTGCTTGCGGAAAAGGTGCTGCCGCTGGTGAATGGCGCGATCTCTCGTGGGAGCGCCAAAGTCCAGGCAGCCGAATAGCCCCTCGCAAACGTGGGAAGCGGCCAGAGGAACGCAAAGGAGAACTGTTGCTCATGATTGACGAAAAAAAATTGCAGGAATCGATCGACAGGAGCGAAATCCTCAACCTCATTTCCAAATCGATCGTTACGCGGGATTCCGGCTTTTGGAACGAGTTGGCGGAATGCTACCACTCGGAAGCCGAGTTCACCTCTTCATGGTGGAAGGGCAAACCGGCCGATTTCGTCAAAGCCGCGAGCAAGAAACTAAACGTCGCTCGTGAGGAAGGCGGCGAGCAAAAGCATGTCGCCAGCAGCCACTGGATCGTGATCAACGGCGATCGTGCGACCGCCGAGTGCGATATCAGCCTTTATATGCGGCGCGGAATCGACGGCGTGGAGATGGATTTCATTACCTGGAGCCGCAGGATACACCTGCTCGCAAAGGAGCGGGGGGAGTGGAAGATCTGGCGCCGTTTCGCGGTCTACGAAAGGGACCGCGTGGATGCGGTCGACCCCGGCGTCGACCTCTCCGAGCACCTGGATCCGAAGGAATTAGCCAAATACCCAAAACAGATACGCCTGCATTTGTGGCGTAACCAGAAACACGGTTCCGAGCCTGTCGGCGATCTCTGCATCAGGGGCACGCCGCAGGAGGACGTGGTGCGCGAGAAAGCCCGGAACTGGATCGAGGGCAAATAGCCCCGCAAGCCGGCGGTTGTTGCCAGGCGCACGCCCGCTCGAAGGGCGCGCCCGGTACAGAAGAGGGGAAACCATGCCAGCGAAGAAGGGGATGACCAGCGTTCCACGCGGGATCATTCAGTGCCCCATCACGCCGTTCACCGCCGCAAACGAGCTGGATCTCGATTTGTTTGGGCGCGTGGTCGAGTTTCTGATGAAGCAAAGCTGTGACGCGCTCTGCATCAATCTTCATCTTGCTGAGTCGCTCAATCTCACCCAGGACGAGCGGAAGGCGCTCGCGGCAGCGGCTGTCGAAGCCAGCAACGGCCGCACGCCGGTGATCGTGAACGTTTCCACGCCGGGCACCGATCAGGCGGTGGAGCTGGCGAAGCATGCCGAGAAAGCCGGCGCGGACTGCATCATGGCGATCAGCCCGTATTACTGGAAGCCGCCGGTCGGGGCGCTCTACGAGCATTTTGCGGCGATCATCTCGGCCACGGGCTTGCCTTTCATCGGCTACAGTTCGCCGACCATCATGGATGGCGTCGGCATCACGCCCGACCTGCTGATCCGCCTGATGAAGGAATTTCCGCAGCTCATCGGCGTGAAGGAAGCCAGTCACAACTGGGAAACCTACATGGCGCTCGGCCGGGCCGGCCGCAGCGTTCGGCCAGACTTCGGCCTTTTCGTCGGAACGGAGTGGACGATCCCCTCACTGACCCTGGGCGGAGTGGCCTGCATGTCGATCCAGAGCGGCATCTGTCCGAAGCTCGTTCGCGATCTCTATGAGGCAACAAAGGCCGGAAGGCTCGCCGAGGCGCTGCCGCTGCAGGACAAGATGGCCGACGATGTACGCCCTGACCAAGGGCGAGTATCCCGCTCCGACCAAAGCCATGTGGGCTATCATGGGCCGGCCGGTGGGTAACCCGCGTCTGCCGAACCGGCCAGTCACGGCGGAAAGGGCCAAGCAACTCGAAGCCGAGCTCGACCGGCTGGACATCTTGGCGACCGAACAGCATGGGTGGTGAGAAGGTTCGGCCCGCTGATCGCCATCAGGACTGACGCCGCGCGCTCAACCGGAGTAATTCATGCCGCGCCTGCCCGATCTCGTCGTCGAAAATCTCTCGCCGGAGCAGCGCCGCGTTTACGATGCCATCCTGTCGGGTCCGCGCGGTGTCGTGCAGGGGCCGCTCCGCGTGTGGATCAACTCGCCGGAACTGGCCGATCGCGCACAGGCTCTCGGCGCCTTCTGCCGCTACGGTACGGTCTTGCCGGCCCGCTTGTCGGAACTCGCCATCATCACCACGGGCGCCTATTGGAAGGCAGGCTTCGAGTGGGCCGTGCACGCACCGATCGCGCTCAAGGCAGGGCTTACTTCTGAGGTGGTCGAAGCGATCCGGACCGGCAAGCAGCCGACCTTCGATCGTTCCGATGAAGCGGCCGTGCACGGCTTCACGCACGAGCTTCTGCATAACCGCAAGGTGTCGGAGGCAACCTCCCGGAAGGCCGTCAGCGAACTCGACAGCCGATCCCTCGTCGATCTTGTGGGCATCATCGGCTACTATGGCCTGATCTCAATGACGATCGTCGCTTTTGAGGTTCCGGTTCTGGAAGGTGCGGCAGATCCGTTTCTTGACACCTGACATCGTTAAACCCCTTCGGGAGGAGCCCCATGAAATATCGCAAGAACGAAGCCAAGGAATACGCCCGCACCAATCTTAAGGGCGTCTGGACCGCGCTGCCGACCAACTTCACCGCGGACGACCGCCTGGATGAGGCCGGAACGGCTTTCAATCTCGATCACTGCATCAGCGAGCTGAAGATCGCCGGTCACTACTGCCTCGGCAACGTCGCCGAGTTCTGGTCGATGACGAACCAGGAGCGGATGCGCGTTCACGAGATCAACGTCGCAGGCCGCGAAAGGCCGCATCCCGCTGATCGCCGGCTGCCACCACCAGAACCCCTACGAGGTGGTCAATCTCTGCCGGCACGCCTGGGACTCGGGAGTCGATTTCGCCATCATCCTGACGCCCTACGTCGCGTCCAACAGCGACGATGCCGTCTACGATTTCTATAAGTTCGTGGCCGACCGCGTCGATATCGGCATCGTCCTCTTCAACATCCCGCAGGCTTACTACCCGATCACCGAAAAGCTCGCGAAGCGCCTTGCCACCATTCCGAATATCTGCGGCTTCAAGCAGGGCGGCCCGTCGCCGGCCGCTACGATCAACCTGCGCGAGGCAGTCGGCAAGGAAATCGTGGTCAGCGTCGCCGACGAGACGCCGTGGCTCTACAACGCCGCCGTCATGGGCGACGAATGGCTGCTGAACTTCTGTCCGCATCTCTACCAGGTTCCCGGCCACCTGCCCGTCCACGACTACACCGAGGCAGTTCGCGCGGGCGACATGAACAAGGCGGTCGTCGATCTGCGCGCAGCGTCAATCCCTATCGCGCCGTGCATGCGAAGTGGATCACCGGCTATGGCCGCGCCGTCGGACGCTGCCGGTTCACGAGCAGAAGGTCTGGATGGAGCTGCTCGGCATGGTGGGCGGCCCGGTCCGCACTCCCTGCGCGACGATGAGCGCGGAAGGCCGCGAGGCGCTCCGCGCGGATCTCGAAGCGAGCGGTCTGCTCGCGAAGCTCCGCCAGCACGCGAAGCCCAAGGCTCTCCGTCAGGCGGTCTGAAGCGGATGACCATGGTCGGTAGCGAGAAGGCCCGCCTGCCTGGTTGCCCCTGGTGCGCGATCGACGCGCATGCGCACTGGTTTCCGGAGGAATGGATCAACCTGCTCGAGCGAGAGGGCGCGGCGAACGGCGCCTTCGTGAGCACCGAACGAGCACGGGCTGCGCATGGTCGACGGCCCGAAGCTTCCGTTCCGGCAGACCTTTCCGCGGGACATGACGGAGCTCCCGACCATCCTGCAGAACATGGAGAAGGCGCGCATCGACCTGCGCATCCTCTCCCTGACCAATCCGATGGTGTATTGGGCCCCGGACAGCTTCAGCATGAAGCTGTCGCAAACCTTCAACGACGCCTGCTCGGCCGCCTGTCAGGCGCATCCAACGAAGCTGCGCGGCGCGATCATGCTGCCCATGCAGGCGCCGCGGCTGGCGATCGAGGAGCTGGAGCGCGCCGCGCGGCTTGCCCGGCATGTGCTGCGTCTACATGGCGCTGCACGTCAACGGCGTGAACCTCGACGACCGCTCGTTCTGGCCGGTCTACGAGCGCTGCGCCGCCCTCAAGCTGCCGCTCTGCCTGCATCCCGTGGCGCCGTGCGGCAAGGAGCGGATGGGCAAGTATCATCTCTCCAACCTCATCGGTAATCCGCATGAATCAGCGATCGGCGCCGCCTCGCCTGATCTTCGGCGGCGTGCTCGACGCCTTCCCGGATCTGCAGATCCTGCTGCCGCACGCGGGCGGCTCGTTCCCCTGGCTCATCGGCCGCTGGGACAACGGCGTCCGGCGGCGCCCGGAGCTCGCGCATATGAAGCAGCTGGCGAGCGCCTATCTGCGCCGCTTTCATTACGACACGATCAGCCACAGCCCGCAGATCATGCGCTACCTGATCGAGATGGTCGGCGCGGATCGCGTCGTGATCGGCACCGACTATAATTGGGATGCCGGCTACGAGTTTCCGGTCGACTTCGTCGAGCAGATACCCGGCCTGACGGAGGCCGAAAGAACACAGATCATGAGCGAAACGGCGAAGTCGCTGTTCGAATTCTGAACGATCAAACCCCGCCGCAGGATAGTCCATGGACGCACAAGAAGAGAGCCAACAATCCGCGCTGCCCCTGTTGCGGCATCGATGCCCACGCGCACTGGTTTCCGCCGGAATGGATGGAACTGCTGGAGCGCGAAGGGCCGAAGCACGGCGTTGTCCTCGGCCAGAACAAGCAAAGGCTATCGGACGGCCGAAGGAGGCGGGCTGCCGTTCCGGCAGACCTTCGCGCCCGACATGATCGACCTCGACTGCGTCATCGAATCCATGGCGCCGGCGCGCCTCGATATGCGCATTCTGTCGCTCACCAACCCGATGGTGTTCTGGGCGCCGGAAGGCCTCGGCCTCGAGCTCGCCCGCACCTTCAACGACGCCTGCGGCGACGGCGATCCGCAAGCACCCCTCACAAATCCGCGGCGCCATCACCCTGCCGCTGCAGTCCCCGGCCCTTGCGCTCAAGGAGCTCGAGCGCGCGGCAGACATCCCCGGCATGTGCTGCGCCTACGCGGCGATGCACGTCAACGGCATCAACCTCGACGACAAGTCGTTCTGGCCGATCTACGAATTCTGCGAGGCGAAGCGGCTTCCGCTGTGCCTGCATCCGGTGGCGCCTTGCGGCGGCACCGACCGTCTTGCGGACTACCACATGCGCAACGTGGTCGGAAATCCGCACGAGTCCGCCATCGGCGCTGCCAGTCTCATCTTCGGCGGCGTGCTCGACGCCTTTCCCGACCTGAAGATACTGATGCCGCACGCGGGCGGCTCGTTCCCCTGGCTGGTCGGGCGGTGGGACAATGGTATCGCGCGACGGCCGGAGCTCGCGCACGTGAAGCAGCCGGCGAGCGCGTATCTGCGCCGCTTTCATTACGACACGATCAGCCACGACGCGGAGTTGATCCGCTTCCTCATCGATCGGATCGGAGCGGACAGGTTCGTCCTCGGCACCGATTACAACATGGATGCGGGCGTTGAGCTTCCCGTCGACTTTATCGAGGAGATTCCGGGCATCACCGACGAAGAACTGCGCCTGATCGCGCGGGACAATGTGATGTCACTGTTCGACCTCAGCCTGCCGAAACAATTGGTTTAGCGATGCATCGTAGCCGTAGCCCGGATGAAGCGAAGCGAAATCCGGGGTTATGGTGTGGCTGCGGGAAACCCGGATTGCGCTTCGCTCCATCCGGGCTACAAGCTGGCCGCTGCCCGGTCACTGCGCCACGCAGTGCTCCGTCTTGATGAGAAGCGTGACATCGCTGCCGACGGTCAAGATCAGGTCCGGCGCCAGTTTCGCTATCACCGGCCCGTCCGAGGTCTCCAGATAGGCCTTCAGGTGATCGCCGGTGAAGTCGACCCGAGTCACCTGGGCGCGCATGCTGTTCATCGATGGCCCCTGGGCCTGAGCAGTTGCCCGGTCGTCCAGACTGAGACGGACCAGTTCCGGCCTGAACACCACCGACACGCTCGCGGGGTTCACCCCGTCCCTGCCGCGGCGACAGCGCATAAGGCTCCCGCTTGGCAGGCTGACTTCCACCTCGTCGGTCGTGATCGGTCGCGCCGGCGATCGTTCCCTTCAGGACATTCACATTGCCGACGATTCGCGCGACCGACGGCGAGGTCGGCTCGAGGTAGATTTCTCTCGGCGATCCCATCTGCAGGATTTTTCCGTCCGACATGACGGCGATCTGGTCGGACATCGACAACGCCTCGGCCTGATCATGCGTGACGTAGATCGTCGATATCCCAAGCCGCTCTGTCAGTTCCTTGATCTCGAACCGCATCTCCTCGCGCAGCTTGGCGTCAAGATTGCTCAGCGGCTCGTCGAGCAGAAGCAGCTTCGGACGCACGACGAGGGCGCGCGCGAGCGCAACGCGCTGCTGTTGTCCGCCGCTCAGGAACGGCGCGTCGCGGTCGGCAAGATGATCGAGCTGGACCATCTTGAGCGCCTCCATGCCGCGTGTGCGCCGCTCCTCCTTGCCGGCTCCGCGGGATCCGCGATACGACAGCGGGAACATGACGTTCTCCAGCACCGTCATATGCGGCCAGATGGCGTAAGACTGGAACACCATCGAGATCGGGCGTTGGTTAGGCTCGGCGTGATACGTGTTCGGACGCGACGACCTCGCCGTCGATCTCGATGGTGCCGCTGGAAACCTTCTCGAGGCCGGCGATGCAGCGAAGGGTCGTGCTCTTTCCGCAGCCGCTTGGGCCAAGCAACGTGAAGAAGTCGCCGGCGCCGACTGTGAAATTCACCCCGTCGACGACGTTGACCTTCTTGCCGTTGGACTTAAACGTCTTGCGCAGATTCCTTACGGTGAGCATTCCACATCCCTGCTTGGTACGACCGCCAGCGGCGGTCATTTCATTCCTATCAATCAGCCATCCGCGATTTGCCCATGAGGCGCCTCATCCAGATGGTGACCGGGATAAGGATAAGCATGAGCAGGACTCCGTAGGCCGCTGCCTCCGACAGATATCCGCGCTGCCAGACGCGCCAAATCTCGGGCGCGACGACCTGGTTTTTTTGCGACGAAAGCACCAAAGTGACCGAGAACGACCGCATGGCATGCGAGGCGACCCAGATCCATCCGGAGATGAAGGCCGGCAGCAGCAGCGGCAGGGTGATGCGCCACATCACCGCGATCTGCGCCGCTCCGGACGTGCGTCCCACCTCCTCGAGCTCGCGCCCGATCTGCGCGATTGCGCCATTCATCAGCCTGGTCGCGAAGGCGATGTAGCCGACGGTCAGTCCGATCACCAGGATGGAGATCGACCCGTAGATCGGGATGAGATTTCCGGGCGGGTTCAGGAACACAAAGATCAGTGCGATGGCGACCGTTACCCCTGGAAACGCGTAGGGCAAGAAGCTCAGGCCATCGAGGAGCCCTCTGCCGCGCCACCGCCCCCGCACGATGGCCCAGGACACCAGGAATGCCACCGCCATCGTCAGCGTCGCCGTTGCGGCGAACATCACGACGGTGTTCCACACGATCGTGATGTTGCGGGGCGTGGTGAACATGGCGTGATAGATGTCGAAGGACAAAGGCGCTGTCGATCCCCACACCAGCGATGCGTTGGGCGGCAGCAGCGAGAGCCATCCAAGCGTGACCGCGGGAAGGATAACGGTTGCCAAAGCGAACAGCGCGATCAGCGCGAGGGCTGGGTAGCGCCACTTGCCGAGCGCGATCGGACGCGGCCGATAGGCCTTGCCCCCCACGGTCACGAAGCGTTCGGCCTTGTTCACGATCCTGCGGTAGCCGATGAGCACCACGATCATCAGCGCCATGAACAAGACAGAGTAAACCGCCGCCAATCCATGGTTGGGTGGCGAGCCCATCTGGACCGTGAAGTAGATGAGGGTCGGCAGCAGGAACACCTGCCCGGGCAATCCGGCGACCAAGGCCGCCTCGAACTGATCCATGCCGTTGATGAACGTATACATGGCGGCCGCCAGGATCGCCGGTGCGAGCAGCGGCAGCGTCACACGGCGGATGGTGTCAAAGGCGCCGGCGCCGCTCACCCGAGCCGCTTCCTCCAGGGTGGAATCGAACAGCCGGAACGCGGCGATGAACATCAGAAAGACCGTGGGCACGCCGCGCAGGGCGTCGAGGAAAATGACGCCCGCGAAGGTGTAGATATTGAATGGGCCATCCCTGAGCTGAACGATGTTCAGCGCGCCCAGCAGTTCCCGAAGCGGCACGTTGATCAGGCCGGTCCGGGGAGCGAGAAGAACGGTCCAGGCCAGGACAAAGAGGATGCTGGGCACTGCGATGGGAAGCAGGATGATCGTAAAAGCCCCGCCCCGGGACGGCATATCCGTCCGTTCGACCAGCCAGGCAAACAAGCCGCCGAGCGCCAGGCTAAAGACGGTCCCGAGCGTGGCGACGCCGATGCTGTTGATGAAGGCGCTGAGCGCGAGCGAGCTCGAGAAGGCCTGGCCATAGTGCTGGAGCGTCCAGTCCTCCAGGTTGCCCGGCGACCCGGTTTTAAAGCTCGTGATCACCAGGAGCGTCAGCGGAATAAGGATGAACAGCGCGAGCAGCAGGATCGCCGCGACGACCGCCCAATTCGCCTTGGTCGTGCGGAGATAGCCCCTCGCCATGGAAAGCGGGCGCCGTCCCGGCAAAGCGCTTTGCGGCATCGAAACTTCCGTCATCGTCCCGCCCTTGGAGAGGCTGAGAAGGCGGCGCGCCCACGCCGCCTTCCTCTCCATCGGTTTGCTCTCAGCATGCTATGCAATCGGCGATACGCAGCCATCAGGTTGCGTATCGCTGGAATTGTAGAGACGCGCGTCTGCCGTGGTCGGCAGTCAGCCCGGCTACTTCGCCGGCGAGGGGAAACCCCATTCCCCCAAGATGATCTTGTTCTGCTTCTCCGCGACCTTCGCGATGACTTCCTGAGACGTTCTCAGGATGTCGGCGCCGAACTTCTGATACGCCTTCTGGGTGTAGCTGCCCTCGATAAACACCGATGCGTATCCGGGGTTGATCTCGGCGATTGCCGCCTGTCCCTTGTTCGATGCCAGGAATGCCGCGAACAGCACCGTTGCATTCGGCGCAAGCGGCTTCGGCGCGATAGCCAACCGGTCGTAGTCGCGGGCGATTGACGGCTTCGGAATGATGTACTGCACCGGGGCATTGGGGCTGGATGGATCAATGCCGCCTCTGAACAGGCCGTGCAATTGCTGCCCACAGATCAGCCCGCGCTCGCCCGACGAAATCACCTGGAAGGCATGCGCCGCGCCGCGGATCCAAAGTGGGTTATTCGCCTTGATGCCGGCTGCCCATTTCTTGAGCCTCTCGTCGCTCCATGGCCCACCGGCGTCCTGCAGGAATTCAAAGATCGCCGGACGCACATCGGCGGCCAGAATGCCTTTGTACTTCGGATTGGCGCAGTCTTCGATGGTTTTTGGAGCGTCTTCGAACGACAGGAGTTTCGGATTGAACCAGATGACGCGGTGAGCCTGCCCAACGGTGACAATTCTTCCTTTGTAGAAGATGTAGCGCGGATCAACCTCGACCGGCGATCCCTTGAATACCGACCAGTCTTGCACGAGCGTGAGATTTTGGTCCTCCATAGTCTGAAGGATCTCGTCGTCGGCGTCCAAGATGTCGACCTGCGGCGCCCGCGCCTTCCACTCGGAGATTACCCTTTGCGTGGCGTCCTGGCCGGCGCACTCGAAATCGTTGACCTGAGGAACGTCGGGATAGGCCTTCTTGAAGGCGGCAACGAGCGGGCGCGACTCCTTCGGGCTCAAACCGGTGCACCACTGCACCGGCGGCTCACGCTTTGCCGCGGCAACAATCTCGTCATATGTCGCCTTGACCTGCGCGCCCGCGCTTCCGGGCACCAGCAGAGCGCATAATCCGGCAAGACCGGCTGCGGTCGATAAAAGATGCTTGAGCATTTTCCTCTTCCTTAGCTTCGCCCTTCGTCGGACCACGTTCTAGCGCCCGTCTTCTTGTGAAGCGGCGGAGCAACATGCGCCGTGCTGCATGGTGCTCCCGCCGTCATCGTCTCATGAATTTTGCAGGCTACTGGTTTACTTGGCCGCCGACGGGAACCCCCATTCGGTCAGAATGATGTTGGTGAAATTGTCCGTGACCTTGGCGAGCTCTTCCTGTGAGGCGCGCAGAACCTTGGCTCCGAACTTCTCGTAGGCCTTCTGGGTGTAGCTGCCGTTGACGTAAACCGATGCATAGCCCGGATTCATCTCGGCCATCGCCGCCTGTCCCTTGTTCGAGGCCAGGAAGGCCGCAAAAAGAACCGTCGCATTCGGCGCAGTCGGCTTCGGAGCTATGACAAGCCGGGTGTAGTCGCGGGCTATCGACGGATTCGGAATGATGAACTGGATTGGAGCATTGGCATTGGCGGGATCAATGCCTCCGCGGAACAAGCCGTGCAACTGCTGCCCACAAATCAGCCCCCGCTCGCCTGACGAAATGACTTGGTATGCATGCGCCGCGCCTCTGGTCCAAAGCGGGCTATTCGCCTTGATGCCGGCAGCCCATTTCTTCAGCTGCTCCTCGTTCCACGGCCCTCCGACGTCTTTTGACAACTCAAAAAGCGCCGGGCGGACATCCGCCGCAAGGATACCTTTGTATTTCGGATTAGCGCACTCCTCGAGGCTCCTCGGCGCGTCCTCGAACTTCAGGATCTTGGGATTGTACCAGATAACGCGGTGAGCCTGCCCGACGGTGAGAACGCGGCCCTTGTAGAATATGTAGGTTGGATCGATCTCGATCGGCGATCCCTTGAACACCGACCAGTTCTGCACATGCGTGAGGTTCTGATCCTCCATGACCTGCAGGATCTCGGTATCGGTATCCAGGAGGTCGACCTGTGTAATGCGGGCCTTCCACTCGGTGAGCACCCTTTGCGTGGCGTCCTGGCCGGAGCACTCGAAATCATTGACCTCAGGAACGTCCGGATACGCCTTCTTGAAAGCATTCACGAGCGGCTGCGACTCTTTCCCGGACATCCCAGTGCACCACTGCACCGGCGGTTCTTTCTTGGCTGCAGCCACAATCTCGTCGTATGTCGCCTTGACCTGCGCATGAGCGCTCCCCGGCATGCAGGAGAGCGCATAATCCGGCAAGGCCGGCTGCCGTCGATAAAAGATGCTTGAGCATTTTCCCCTCCTGTCGTCCGCTCTTCGGCGGACTTTATCTGTTAGATTTCCGCCCATCGTAGCGTGCCTTTGCCCAAAAGCTAAGTGCGTCCGGCAAGGCTTTTCAATTTAAATAATCTGCTAGCAGCGATCATGATTTCGTATGCCCCTCATTCTAAAGAGGTCAGGTCGTCAATTGTGACGCCCCGTCGCGATCGAGTTGACCAAGCGTCACCGCGGATCGTTGCGGACTTCGTCCAAGCTGTCTAACCTCGGCGGTAAGCCCCAAGCCTAAGCGGCCCATCTGCCTCGTGCGCGAACCGGGACCGGCTGTCGCACCGGCGAAGACGTGCCGGAGGCGGGCGGCTGGACGGATGAGAGGAGCCGGGGAGTGAGTGGTCGATCAGACGTGCGGAATTGTCCGGTAATCCCGGCTGCCGGCATCACACCGCGGGCCGCTGCCAATGGATAGACCTGTCCGGCTACTGCTCGAATTCGGAATCCGAAGGGCTCGTTCAGCGCGTCGGCGAGCTGCCGGAATCCCGCCAGTTCGAGCTCCTGAGTTATCTGGGTCAGGGAACCCAAAAGTTGAACGAACTGATTGCGAAGGCCGATGCCGTTTACATCTACAAGGACGAATTGTCCGGCGAGGCGATCCGCTCCGCTCCCGCATTGCGGTTCATCCAGAAGCATGGGCTCAACTGCAAGAATGTCGACGTGGCAGCCGCGACGGAGCGTGGAATCCCAGTCGCCACCATGCCGCTGTTTCGAAATGTCGCGGTCGCCGAACATGCATTCGCACTCATGCTTGCATGCGCACATAAGCTGCTTCCCGGACACCGCGCGGTCGAGAACGCAGTCTACCGCGAGCTGGGCCTCTCGCCGATCCGCACCTCACAGCGCGGAATTCGCGGAAACTGGGCGAAGATTCAGGGTGTGATCGAGCTGATGGGAGCGTCCGTCGGCATCATCGGGCTCGGCGATATCGGAATGGAGTTTGCC
Organism: uncultured Alphaproteobacteria bacterium; assembly: GCA_963731585.1. Lineage (GTDB taxonomy): Bacteria > Pseudomonadota > Alphaproteobacteria > Rhizobiales > Xanthobacteraceae > CANKHA01. The sequence continues at coordinate 44,947 of CAVSWC010000013.1, read as the reverse complement.
CGCCGCTGCCGGGCCTTCGGCATGGACGTCTTCTACCATCAAAGAACGCGCCATTCGCCGGATGTCGAGAAGGCGTACGAAGCGACCTACCTGCCGTTACACGACCTGCTGAAAAAGGTGGATTACGTCACCCTCATCCTCCCGCACACGCCGCAGACCGAAAAAATGATCGGCGCCGCGGAGTTCGCGATGATGAAGCCGACGGCCACTCTCATCAATGTGGCACGCGGCGGAATCGTGGACGAGCCCGCGCTCATCGACGCGCTCTCACGCGGTGTCATCGGGATGGCCGGACTCGACGTCTTTCACGAGGAGCCGCTGCCGGACACGAGCCCCCTGCTGCGAATGCCCAACGTCGTGCTCACGCCCCACCTCGGCGGCGGATCCTATCAGGGCCGCGAAGCCGATTATCGTGCGGCCCTGGCGAACATCACGCGCTTCTTCCGCGGCGAAAACCCGGACGGCGTCTTGAACGCGACGTGAGGTAGAGGAGCCGCCACGTGAGACTCACGCGATTTCGGACCAAGACCCGCACGGGTTTCGGCGCCTTCATGGATGGCGGCATCGTCGATCTCGGCGCCCGCATGGCTCGCATACCGGACGTCCGCAGCCTACTGACGGCCGGCAAGCTAGACGTGGCGAGCGATCTCGCGGCCCGCCATGCTCCAGATCTCGGACCGGACGATTACAGTTTCGAGCTTCCCGTCGACCAACCCAGCAAGATTGTCTGCGTCGGCGTGAACTATCCGGAACGACACGATGAATATAAGGGAGCGGGCTACAAAGCCCCCGTAGCCAAGCCGAGCCTGTTCCTGCGCACCACCGCCTCTTTCGCGGCCCATGGCCAACCGTTGTCGCTGCCGCCGGAATCGGTCGAGCTCGATTACGAAGGCGAGATCGCGATTGTCATCGGCACCGAAGGCCGGCGCATTCCGATGGAGTCTGCGGCCGCGCATATCGCAGGCCTCAGCATCGCCAACGAAGGATCGGTACGAGATTGGATGAAGCACTCGAACCGGCAGATCACGCCGGGAAAGAATTTCGACGCCAGCGGCAGCCTGGGCCCCTGGATCGACACCGAAGCAGTCGAACTGCCGTCATTGACGCTGAAAACCTGGGTCAACGATGAGCTGCGGCAAAGCGACACGACGGACCGCCTGATCTACTCGTTTGCTTACCTTATTTCATACATCTCAACCTTCGCGCGGCTGCTTCCGGGTGACGTCGTCCTGACCGGCACGCCGACCGGAGCCGGCGTTCGCTTTGATCCGCCGCGTTTCCTCAAGGCCGGTGACGTGCTGCGCATAGACGTCAGCGGCGTCGGGAGCCTGCAGAACCCGGTGGTCGCCGAGCAGGACGCAGCATCATGAAGATCACCATTCCCGATGATTACGTCGACGCGGCCCGGCAATTGCCTTCGTTCTCGAAAGTCGCCGCGCACGAGGTCGAGATCTGGAGTGACATCGTGCGCGATCCCGCCATCCTGGCGTCGCGCCTGAAAGACACCGAAGCCATCGTGCTTATTCGCGAGCGCACCAAGATCACCAAGCAGGTGCTGGACGGCGCGCCGAACCTGCGGATGCTGACGATCAACGGGCCGTGTCCGCACGTGGACGTGGAAGCCTGCACACGCCGCGGCGTGCTCGTCTGCGCGAGCCATCCGCGGCAGCCGCGCGGCGCCGCCGAGCTCGACCTGGGCGCTCATCCTGGCTTCCATGCGGAACATCCCGCACGAGGTTCAGCGCCTGAAGTCGGGCCAGTGGCAAGGCTCGCTCGGGCGCTCCCTGCGGGGCAGGACGCTTGGAATCTACGGCTATGGGCGTATCGGGTCGGCGCTTGCCGACTACGGCAAGGCATTCGGGATGGATGTCCTGGTCTGGTCGCGGCAGCGCGGCCGCAACGCGGCGGCCGCGGCCGGATTTGCCACCGTGGACACAAAGGAAGAGCTGTTCCGCCGATCGGACGTGCTGACGCTGGCGATCCGGCTTGTTCCGGAGACGCGCGGCTGCATCACCGCGGCGGATCTTGCGTCCATGAAGCCGGGCGCGCTTTTGGTCAATACCGCGCGCGACGGCCTCGTGGAGCCGGGCGCGCTGGTGGCTGGGCTGAAGATGGGACGGCCTGCCTTCGCGGCGGTTGACGTCTACGACGAAGAGCCGTTGACGCGGCCTGACCATCCGCTCCTGCATCTGCCGAATGCCGTATGCACGCCGCATCTTGGTTTCGTCGAAGCCGAGCAGCTCGACGATTATTTCTCCGACCAGTACGACCGGATTCTGGCTTATGCGAGCGGCAAGCCGGTCGATGTCATTAACCCCGAAGCACTCAACCACAAACATTTCGCGGGGCGATGGTCGTGATGCGCTGTCTGGCCCTGCTGCCAACTAAAAGGACCAAGTCTTGATCATCGATACCCACGTCCACGCCTTCACCGATGACCGCCAGAATTATCCGCAGATCGCGGATACCGCGAGCGCCGGCACCATCCCCAAAGTCACTGAACTCGGCCAGGACGAGTGGCCGGTGACGCCGGTGGAAGACCTGATCCGGATGATGGACGACGCCGGCATCGACAAGGCGACGCTGGTGCAGGCCTATTACGTTTACGAATACGACAACCGCTACACGATGGATTCGGTGGCCGCGCACACGGACCGCTTCGTGGCGATCCCGATCGTCGATCCGATGGACCCGGCGGCGCCGGATGAATTATCCCGGCTGGTCGAGCAAGAAGGCGCGGTCGGCGTGCGCTTTATGCGGGGCCGGCTGCCGGAAAGCTCGTTGGGCAGGCCGGAGACTTTCCCGCTCTGGGCGCGCATCGAGCAACTCGACGTTCCGCTCACCATCACCGACCGCATCGGCGTGATCGCCCAGACCCGGCGCGCCATGGACAAATACCCCGGCGTCAGGGTGGCCTTCGATCACGGCTGGGGCCATGAGGTCGGCCGTCCGCCCTATCCGGTCCTGAATCCCCTCTTCGACTACGCCGAGAATCCGAACGTCTATGTGAAGACCGCCGTCAACAACATCGATGCGGCGGTCAAAGCCGGCGGCACCTCGCAGGAATTTTATCAAACCTTGCTGGACCGGTTTGGTGCGAAGCGGATCATGTGGAGCTCGAATTATCCGGCGCATCCGCGGTTCGGCGACATCAAGACGCGATTGCAGGCGTCGCAGGAAGCGCTCGCGTTCGTGCGTGAGGAAGATCGCCGCTGGATATTCGGCGAGACAGCCCTCAGAGTCTGGCCCGCATTAACGGGATGAACAACCCGCTCACGCCACCGATAACGCGCCACCGGCAGGCCGGCGGCATGGGGTTTCAGGCCGTGTATTCGACAATGTGCATGCCGCCGTCCCAGCGGTCGATCAGATACAGACGGCCGTGCTCGTCGGTTCCAATATCGTTTGACTGGATTTCGCGCTGGCCGTCGGCGCGCGCCGGCACGTAAAACCCAACCTCGCGCGGGCGCAGCACGTCGCTGACATCGACAGCCCGCAGCCCGGCGTTGAAATAGGTGATGAAGACGATATCCTTCAGCGGTCCGTCGGCTGCGATATGCTCCACGATATTGTGCGCGCCGAAACGGCCTTCACGATCGAAATATTTCTCGCGCTCGGGAAACCAGGTGGAGACCGGAACCGGGTTGTTCTCATCCCGGATGTCCACGATCCACATGAACTGGCTGTCCCAATATTTTTTCGACGCGCGCGCCTCGTCGGTCACCACGAGGTAAGGCCGGTCGCCGACCGGACAGGCGGTATGGGTCGAACCGACAAAGGGCGGCGTCCAGCTGACGTGGCCCAGCAGATTCAGCGCGCGTTGATCGGTGCAGTCGATCACCGCGACGCCGCCGCCCCAGAAGGCGCAGTACATCCGATTGCCGCGAACCATCGGCGGGCCGTGCAACGTCTTTGCGTCCTCATTGGGTGTAGGATCGTTCCCGAGGCCGGCGGTATCGGATTTTTGCCACGGCAAGCCGAAGATGCTGATCACTTCCGGCTTGAGCGGATCGGAAACATCCATCGACCAGATGACGCGGTGGTCCCAGCCGGGCGCGTCGTTGGGGAAGAAGCCGAGCTTGAGCTTGTTGTCGATACCGAACCGGTGCGGGCCGCTTCCGGGCATATCGTAGAAACCGGCAAGCTTGGGCTCGCCGGGCTTGCTGATGTCGAAGATGTAGAACCCGCCGCGGGCGCCCTTCCCGGCCTCGCCCGGCAGCGCTTCGGAATTCACGTAAAGAAAATCATCCCCGACGATGCGCAGCTTGTGCATCTGGATTTTCGGCGGCGCCTTGAATTCCCAAACCTTCTTGGGCTTGGTGGGATCGCGAACGTCGTGAACGGTAAAACCATGTGTTTTGTCGCGATTGCCGCCGACTGCGCCGACATAGGCGAAACCCTTGTGAACCTCGACCAGACTGCCGCCGCCCCAGGCCGCGGACGGATCGTGGCCGAGCAAGCGGAAATTCTGGGATTCTTCGGCACGCATTCGTCTCTCCGTGATTCCGTTACCCGGCCGGCTCGTAGCGCTTGCCGATGGTCGGCTTGCTGACGCCAAGCCCCGGCAGCTCCCACACCCCGGCGCCACCCGGATTGTTCTCAGCGCCGATATGCGCATCGATCAGATAGGGCCGTCCCGACGCGATGCCGGCACGGATGGCGTCACCCAGATCTCCCGCACGGTTGATCGTCACGCCCGCAACCCCGGCCGAGCGCGCCATGGCGGCGAAGTCCGGATTGTAAGGCTAGCCCGGTATCGGGATCGCGGAAGTCGGTCGCGAGCTCGCGGCCGCCGAGATAGCCGCGCTGCAGGCCGCGGATGGAGGCGTAGGCGAAGTTGTTCCAGACCACCCAGACCGCCGGGATCTTGTACTCGATCGCCGTGCTGAGCACGTTCGGATACATGTAGAAGGCGCCGTCGCCGCAGACCGAGACGCATGGGCGATCGGGGGCCGCCAGCTTCGCTCCCAGAACCCCGGCGACGCCGAAGCCCATGGGGCCGAAGCCCATCGAGCCGATCAGCGAATCCGGTCGGCGCGGCTTGCAGAACTGGATCAGCCAATTGTGGTGGACGCCGATGTCGCTCACGAGGATGGCGTCCTCCGGCAGCGCGCGATCGATCTCGTGCGCGGCCCGCTGCGGGTGAATGGGACTGGAATCGTCGGTGAAGCCCGGGGCGATGAGTTGCTCCCATTCCCGGCGATAGCCCTCGATCGCTGCCAGCCATTGCCTGCGCGCTGGCAGGAATCTCCGAGACGTTGCCGCGGCGGTCCAGCTCGGCCAGCAGCTGGCGCAGGAAGGTGCGCACGTCGGCCATCAGCCCGAGCGCGACGGGATAGTTTCGGCCGATCTCCTCCGGATCGATGTCGACATGGATCAGCCGGGTCGGCGGGATGGTGAAGGAGTAGCCCGGAATCCACGAACTTGACGTGCGGTCGTCGAAGCGGACACCGAGCGCAAGCAGGACGTCCGCCTGCCGCGTGGCATGATTGGCCTGGTATTCGCCGGCGCGCGCCACCAGCCCGAGCGAGAGCTCATGGTTGGTGTCGATCGCGCCCTGGCCGCTCGCTGAATAGGCGACGGGGATGCGCAGACGCTCCGCCAGCTTGAGGAGATCGGCCGTGGCGCCGCCGTACTTCACCCCTTGGCCGACAAGGATCACCGGGCGCTCGGCTGCGAGCAGCATGTCCGCGGCTTTCACCACGCCTTCCGGGTCGGCGCCGCAGCGCGAGGAGATATTCGCCGTCCACTCTTCCGGCCGCGGGCTTTCCTCGGCCGCCGCCTCCTTGAAGACGTCGAACGGAACGTCGAGCACCACCGGGCCGGGCCGCCCGGTCACCATGGTTTTCCAGGCCTGCCGGACAGCGGCCGGGACCATCTCGCCGCGGGTCGGCTGGAACACGCGCTTGCAGTAGGCGCGCACGGTGGAGGGATAGTCGGCCTGCTGGTGCCGATAGAGCTCCTGGAAGGCGCCCTTGTTGAACTGGCTCGTCGGCACGTTTCCGGTGATGGCCATGAACGGCACGGAATCGAGAAAGGCGTTGCCGAGCGCGATCGGCATGTTCGCCGAACCGGGGCCGCACGAGGTGAAGGTCGCCGTCGGCTGGCCGCAGACGCGGTAGTAGACATCGGCCATGAACCCGGCCACGGCCTCGTGGTGGACGGAGATCGTCTTGATGTCGCTCGAGCGTTCGTAGAGGGCGTCGATGAAGCCGATATTGCCGTGTCCGCAAAGGCCGAACGTATAAGGCACTTTTTCGCGGATCAGGTAATCGACGATGATCTGACCGCCGTTCAGCACGTTGCTCATCAACTTTCTCCCACCTGGCGGGCGTTGCTCGACTGACGCCGAGGCCCGCCCCGCACAAGATATATCATGCAACCGCCCGCCTTTCGGCGGGCGGTGTGGATGATCAAGCACTGCCGCGGCTACTTGATTGAAGCCGTCGCCGTTTTCAGGATCCGGGTAATGTCGCCGCTGGCCTCGTAAATCTCGGCGACGACCTTCTGCTGCGCGGCGCCGTCCATCGGGTTGATGGGCAGGCTCGCCTTCTTGGCGTTTTCCTGCAGTTGCGGGTCATTCAGCGCCGCCAGGATGCCGGCCCGCAACTCGTTCACGACTGCCGGCGGCATTCCGGGAGGTCCGAACAGGCTCCGGTGCACGCGTTGAATATTGATCAGCGCCCGGATCGTCTTCTGCTTGGCTGGATCTTTGACGAGCTCGAGCGCGTTCGGGACGTCCGGCTGGTCCTTATACCGCTCCTCGCCGATCGACAGGATCGGGCGGATGTCTCCGGATTTCAGCATCGGCACGGCCGAGGTCCAAGACGTGAGGCGGCCGTCGGTCTCGCCTTTCACCACGGTGAGCGTGGTGTCGCCGCCGCCCTCGAAGCCGGTAATGAACTGGGGCTTGAAGCCGAAAATGTCGGCAAGCATCGCCATGCCGTAAAAATCCTCGTCGACGCCCTGGCTCGGCACCTTGAAGGGACGCCCGAGCTTGACGACGTCGTCAACCGATTTGATCGGCGACTTCGTGCCGACGAAAATCACCCGGTCGTCCAGCGCCGCGCGGCCGAGCCAGGTGAATTTCACCGCGTCGAACTGGACACCTTCGGCGCCGCCGAGCTGCGCAAGAACCAGCCCGGGCCCGCTGGTGAGACCGAACGTCAACCCGTCCGGCTTCGCAAGCCACACGAGATTCTGTCCCAGCAAGCCGCCGGCGCCGGAATGGTGCTCGACCTTGACCGTGCGTGCCTTGAGTTGCTTTTGAATTTCCGGCGCCAGCAGCTGCGCATATTTGGCGAAGCCGCCGGATGCGGAATGCGGCACGATCATCGTTACCGTCTTGCCTTCGTAGAAGTTCTGCGCCTGCACCGACGAAGCTGCGAAGAGACCCGCGGTAACTGCAATCGCTCCGAAGAGAAGTGATCTGCGTTTGATAGACATTGTTATCCTCCCTGGCCGTCGATGTTTGAGAATACTTCTTCTTTGTTGCCGTCGCTCGTTAGAAGTCCACATAGCTGGAGATGAAGCCGGACAAAAGGCCGCGGTTGAGCTGCACCCCAAGCGCGAAGCCGAACAGACCGTAGAGAACTGCCGCGCAAAGGAAAGCGTAGAGGATCGCACGCGCAAGCGAGCAGTGCCGGGTCAGGGCCAGGTAACCCGCGGTGAAGAGAAATACCGACGGCAAGGGTCCGACGACGAACACGAGCGCCAGCAAAATCGCGATGATGCCGAAGGCCGAGAGCTCTCCCGCCGGCTTGCGCTGCTGCATCGGCTTGCGTGCTTGGAGGCTGCGCTGACGCTGAACCGCCCTGCGGTCCGACTGCCGGCGTGTTGATCGTGCCACGGCCGACCACGTCGAGAAAATTGACGCGCAGTTCGTCCGCCGAGCGCAGGTTCTGCCAAAGAAGCTGAGCCACTGCGAGAATGATGCCGAGAATGCAAACTGGCAGGGGCACGAGACGCGCGCGCGAGCTGTAGCCGAACGTCAGATAGAGCATCACCACAAATACGGCGAGCACGATGACGCCGACGAGGTTTTCCTGCGCGCGGCGGCTCATCACAGGCTCCCCCTCTCGAGCGCGGCTTGTGCCCTTGCCTGTTTGCGGCGGCGCAGGAAGGGCCAGGCGGCGGTCAGAACGACCAGCAGGAACAGCGTGAGCGTCAGCGGGCGGGTGAAGATGAAGTCATTTCCGTACATCATCAAGGACACATGCAGGCTGCGTTCGATCATGGTGGCCAGGACCATGCCGATGACGAGGTTTGCCCTCGAATAGCGGTACTTCTCCATCAGAAAGCCGAGGAGGCCGAAGAGGGCGCAGACCAGCACGTCGGCCATTTGGCCGCGCGTGGCATAGGCCCCGAAGAAGCACACCGAGAGCACGAGCGGCACCATCAGGTCTTCGTTGATGGTCGGCATCCGCGCAAGGTATGGCGAGATGGCTATGCCGATGATGGCGGTGATCGTGCTGGCGAGGACGATGATCCAGACCAGGCTGAAAACGACACCGAGGTTGTTGGTCAGCATTTGCGGGCCGGGCGCGATGCCCATATTGATGAAAGCGATCAGAAGAAGCGCCATGCTATCCCCGCCCGGGATGCCGAAGGCGAGCGTCGGCAACAGCCCGCCGCCTTCGTTTGCGCCGAGTGTTGCATCGGGCGCGATGATCCCTTCGACGTTGCCGGTGCCGAAAGTTTCCGGGTGCTTCGAGGTTTGCACGGCTTGAGCATAGGCGGCGATGCCGGCGGCGCTTCCGCCGACCCCCGGCAACACGCCGATCCAAAGTCCCAGCACGCTCGAGCGGATCACAAGCGGCCAGCGCCGGAGGGTGTCCCATACCCCATCCCAAACCGAGCTCTTGTCGGTGCTCACCTGCCGGCTGACGATCGAGTCGCCGCGCAGGTGCAGCTTCATCATTTCGGAAACGGCGAACAGCCCGATCATCGCGACCGGAAAGGAGATGCCGTCCAGCAGATGCAGCACTCCGAACGTGTAGCGCGGCGTCGCCGTGACCGGATCCATGCCGATGAAGGCAATGAGAACCCCGAGCGCCGCGGCGGCCAGACCCTTGAACAGCGAGCCCGCGCTGAAGGTGGCGATGAGAGTCATGCCCCAGAGCGACACCATCAGATATTCGGCAGGGCCGAGCGCCAGAATGATCGGGCGCACGAACGGAATGCAGGCTGCCAGAAAGATCGCGCCGATGATCCCGCCCAGCAGCACCGCCATGGCCGACGCGCCGAGCGCACGCTCGCCCTCGCCTCGCAACGTCATCGGATATCCGTCGAATACCAGCGCGAGGCTTTTCGAAGAGCCGGGTACATTGAACAGGATGCTGGTGACGGAATCGCCCCAGAGCGTGGCGATGTGGGCGCCGAGCAGAAGAGCCAGCGTGGCGGCGACTTCGTGACCGTAGGTGAATGGCAGGAGCAGCGTCATGGCGACCACGCCGCCAAGGCCCGGCAGGATGCCGATCACCAGGCCGTACAAAATGCCGATGATCATGAAGAGAAGCGCCTGAGGCGTGAGTAGGGCCAAAAGCCCTGAACTAATTGCCTCCAGCATCCGCATCCCCCTTTCGCGTGCCGTCTTCGCCAATATCGGCGAAAGCACGCCGATCCCTAGTCCCGGGGCTTTGGTATCAAGTTGGTCCGATAGTCCTACAAAAGTCAACGAGCCGCGCCCCTTGGCGCGGCCTAATGTCTATGCTCATTCGGGAAACATGATGTTGCTGGTATCGCTCATTCCGTCGGGGCCGTTGCTATTGTTTCATGCTCTGCCAGAATGACGAAATGGGGACAGCATGGATTTAGGAATTGCCGACCGCGTCGCGATCGTCACGGGGAGCAGCCGCGGGATTGGGCGCGCATGCGCCGAATCCCTTCTCGCGGAAGGCGCTATCGTCATTGTGACAGGGCTGAATCAGGAGCCGGTTGGATGCCGCCGCTCAAGAGCTTGGCCGCAAAGGCAAAGTTCTGGCCATCCGAGCGGACCTGACGAAAGACACAGAGGTGAAGGCGCTCGTCGAGCAAACCCATCGCGCATTTGGGCGAATTGACATCCTCGTCAACTCCGCGGCCTCGGTCATTCCATCCGAGTTCTTTTCCATCGGAGAACAGCAATGGACGCAAATTTTCGAGGAGAAGTTGAACGGTTACGCGCGCACGCTCCGGCACGCCGTCCCGCACATGCGTGAGCGGAAGTGGGGACGGATTGTGAATATCTCCGGCGTGGCGGGGCGCCAGCCGCATTCGCCGACTGTCACCGTCGGCTTGAATAACGCAGCGGTGCTGAATTTGACCAAGGCGCTTGCCGGCGCGCTGGCAAAGGACGGCATCACCATCAATGCGGTTATTCCGCATATCATCGACACCGATCGGCAGGCCGAAACCATGACCGAATGGGCGAAGATCACAGGTCAGAGCGAGGAAGCGGTGCGCAAGGAGCGCGTTTCCAAGATCCCGCTCGCCCGCATGGGCCGTCCCCGGGAAGTGGGAGACGCGGTAGCATTCCTCGCCTCCGAGCGAGCCAGTTTCATCACGGGAACCGCCCTGCACGTCGACGGTGGCGTGACGATGAGCATATAATGCAAGCTCAATGCTGAACCGGGAGAACGCCAATGCTGAACCCAGACAAGGTCAAGGTCGGTCAAGCGGGAAGCATCCGCCAAGAATTTTCGCCTGCTCGGGCATGATCGCGAGGCCGCGTGGGGCGGCGGCAGCATCGTCGAGGTGAAGAACAACCACGCCTATGTCGGGGCGGTGGGCGGATCCTGGTACAACGGCCCGGAGGGATTCACCGCGCATGACGTGAGCGACCCGCGCAATCCGCGCAAGGTATGGGAGTTCCGCGCGCCGCCCGGGCTGCACATGCACAAGCTCCGGATCGTCGGCGACAACTTCCTCTACGTGAACGCCGAAGCGCTCGAGGGCGATGAGGGAAAGGGCGCGCGCTGCGGCTTCTTCATCTTCGACATCAGCAAGCCCGCCGAGCCCCGTCAGGTCGGCTTCTACGACATGCCCGGCATTGGCCCGCACCGCTTCGGCGTCGACAACAAGCGCCAGCTCGCCTTCATGCCCTGCCAGGCCGACGGCTGGGAAGGACGCGTGATCTGGACCTTGGACACGCGCAATCCGGACAAGCCCGAGCTGATCAGCATCTGGGGTCTTCCGCAGCAGAAGGCCGGAACCAGGGGCGACAACCGCGCCAAGGGCGACAAGGTCGTCTCGCTGCACGGGCCACCCAACATCCGCGGCAACCGCATGTTCGCCGCCTTCCTCGGCGGCGGCGTCGGCATCATCGACTGCACGGACCTGCGAGACATGAAGCTGGTCGGCCACGTCTGCTGGACGCCGCCCTTCTTCGGCAAAACGCACACCGCCTGGCCGCTCGGCGACCGTCCCTATCTGATCGTCACGGACGAGGCGCACGGCAGCAAGAAATTCTGGGACAGCCAGTTCATGTGGGTCGTGGACATCCGCACCGAAACCAATCCGGTGCCGGTTGCCACCTGGTTCCCGGAACGAAAGCCGTTCTTCGACCGGCCGGGCCGCTTCGGCGCCCATAACGTGCTCGAATACATGCCGTCGGAGGGTCCTTGGAAGGACCTTGTCTTCATCACCTATTTCAGCGCGGGCCTGCGCGCGGTCGACGTCAGCGATGCATTAAAGCCGCGCGAAGTGGGTCACTTCCTTCCGGCGCTGGAAGAAGGGATCGAGGAGATCCAGTCGAACGATATCGGCTGTGACGAGCACGGCCGGATCTACCTCGTCGATCGCTGGGGCACCGGCATGCACATTCTGGAATACACCGGTTAGGACCGAGCGATGTGCAGTGCATGTGAAGGCAAACCGATAGAGCCGCACGTCGCGGTGGACCCTGACCTGGTCCGCCGGGCGCGCGAGCTTGAAGCTGGGATGTCTGGAGAACGCGTGCCCGCCGGCGCCTGGGAAATCTATTTCGGTTTCGCCGGCGGCTCGGTCGAGTGGCGGCACTTTCAACGCATGCACCAGGCCTATGAAGAAGCAGAGCGAAGCCAGATACGTCTCCGCCGCGGACTGCGCCGGGTGGCGGCGCCTTCAATGCATCCGGCAGGCATTTGAAGGCAGCCCATCGCGCCGCTGACGTTCGCATTCGGGGATTGCGGCCAACCTCTTCTGCCTTCGCTTCCGCTTGATCTCGCCGAAACGAAAAGCAGCGAGATAAGTTGGTATTCGCGAATAGACACAAGCGATGACAGCTTCTCTTACTCCCTGGCCATCCGTGGCCAAACAGACCGCCTTTACCTTCTTAGCAAGCCATCGAAGGTCGCCCCCTTCGCCAACATTTGCGCCTGGGCGACGGCGAAGACGTGGATCCACGATTTATCCGAAATTGAATCCACTAACGTCGCTGCCCGCCCTCTGCGTCAGGCGCCATTCCAGCATATGCAAACGGTCCTGTCCCCAGAACATTTCACTTTCATATATGTAGGTCGGCGCACCAAAAACGCCGAGCCCGACCGCTTCGTCGGTGTTTGCCTGATACTCCGCCTTGACTGCCTCATCTTCGGTTGCAGCGAGTAAGGCGCGCCCATCGAAACCGTTCTCGTCCGCGATCGCCACTAACGTGTCGTGGTCGGCAATATTTCGGTCTTCCACCCAAACCGCGCGCAGAATGGCATGCGTCAGTTTACTCCAGTCGAGGCCGCGTTGCATTGCTGCGATCACGAGATAACAGGCGCGGCGGTCCGCGACCGGGTGGTAGGCCGGCTCTAGATTGCAAGGGATCTGCAAAATCCCGCTCCAGCGCTTCAATTCAAGGTGTCGGTACTTCTGCCGCTGCTCAGCGCGCTGCTTGAGTGGTAATCCTCCTGAAACCGACCACACCTTTAGCAAGTCCATCGGTTTGTGGCGAATGGTCAGACCGAAGCGATGCGCGAGGCGCTCAAAGCGCTTATGACCCAGATAAGTCCAAGGGGACGACATCGAGTCGTAGTAGTCGATGAATGTTTCAGGCATGTTTGGATTCAACCTTAGTGCTTACGCATCCTCAGCCGGGATGCTGGGGGCCGTACAGCATGCAATCACCCCGCCACCCCGGACACGAGCAAGCTTACTTCTATTCTGCTTTGATGTTAGCCGCCTTGACGATTGGCCACCACTTCTCGATTTCCGCCTTCTGATGCGCGGCCAGCGCTTCCGGCGATTGCTGGTCGACCGGAGGAATCACCTGCCCCAGTGCCGCCAGTCTCTCGCGAATGGCCGGATCGGCAAGAGCGTCCTTGACGGCGGAATTGAGCTTCAAAACGACATCCCTCGGCGTGCCGCGTGGCGCCCAGAGACCAAACCAGATCGATACGTGCAGTTTCGGCAATCCGGCCTCATCGACCGTCGGGATGTCCGGCGCGGATGGCAGGCGCTGATCGGACGTCACCGCATAAGCTCTGATCTTGCCTCCCTGCACGTGCGGCAGTGCGTTCGCGACGTGATCGAACATGAAATCGATGTTGCCAGCCAGCAGATCCTGCAGGGCGGGCGCTGCACCGCGATACGGGATGTAGTTCAGTTTCACGCCGGCAATGTTCTCGAAATAGACGCCAGCGATATGCGCGGCGCTGCCAGCGCCGATGCTGCCGACCGCCGCCTTGTGCTGATTAGCCTTCACCCAGTCGACGAATTCCTTCAAATTACTGGCGGGCAAGGCATTCTTGGACACAAGCAGCATGGGATAGCTGGTTAGCAAAGCGATCGGTTCGAGATCTGTCAATAAATCGAACGGAAGCGGATAGACCGCGCCGTTGATCACGTGCGTGCTCCAGTGACCAAAGCTAAGCGTATATCCGTCGCCTGGCGCGCGTGCGACACGACCCACGCCGATGGTGCCGGCAGCGCCGGTGACATTCTCCACCAGAATAGATTGACCGAGACTTACGCGCATGCGATCGGCCAAGGTTCGAATCAGCGCATCGGTCGGGCCGCCAGCGGAAAAGGGAACGACAACCGTGAGTGGACGATTTGGAAAATCCTGCGCGAACGCGCCCCCTAGTCCCGCGATGAACGAGGCGACAACAAGAGCCGCGGACGACAATACCTGTCTCATTAATGCACCCTCCATGCTCATTCAGGATACCAAGCGGGCAGCGCAGTTGGAAGCGGCAGGGGTGCCCGAGGCACGGTGGAGGCTGGCTGCAATCGCGATTATGGTCCGCCAATGCGCGGCGCCGTCGAGGCCATGCCCCCAAATTCCCTACGAACAGGATCTCGGAAACGGCCCCTTCTAGCAGGTGAGAGGACCAAAAAAACTCCGCCACCCTAGGGGCTTTGGAGCAATTCCCTGCCTAACCGACAGGGAATTTATGTTATCGAAGAGGAAAATTAGGGGCCAGCAGGGAAAGAGGCGCTCCAACACTCTTCACAGTAGGTTGCACAGGTTAATGGCGTCCAGCGCCGCGCGTGTTTTTCAATTCAACCAGCCTCCCGCCGGCAAAGCGGGCACTAGGTAGGCAGTTGTCGGCGGCCCGCCGCGCGAACTTGGTAAGTCTTCGTAGGGGAGCCTTAAGCGTCATGGAGAGGCTCCGGATCGGGACCGCCGGGTGGGCCATACCCCGAGAAATTGCCTCGCACTTTCCAGAACGCGGAAGCGGGTTGCAACGGTATGCCAGCCAGTTTAACGCGGTCGAAATCAATTCGACCTTCAGACGCTCGCACAAACCGGAGACCTGGAGACGCTGGGGTGCGACGGTACCTAAGAGCTTTCGTTTCGCGGTGAAAATCCCGAAGTTAATCAGTCACGAGCAAAAGCTTGTCGGAAGCGGTGATACCCTTGTTCGTTTCCTAAACGAGGTCGCGGAGCTGGGGGAGCGATTAGGCCCTGTTCTCCTCCAGCTTCCTCCCTCTCTCGCCTATGACGCGGCGACAGCCGAGGCCTTCTTCGCGCTTTGCCGAAAAGTCATCCGCACTCCCGTGGTATGCGAGCCGCAAATGAAAGCTGGTTTGGAGATGATGCCGATGCCCTCATGAATTCCTATGATATAAATCGCGTCGCAGCCGATCCCGCTCGTGTTGAAGCGGCGGACAGGCCGGGCGGTTCACGCAGTTTCGCATACTACCGCTTACACGGCGCTCCTCGGGCTTACTATTCATCCTACGACGTGACTTTCCTTGCGAAGCTCGCATCGGACTCAACGCAGCCGTTGGCTAGGGAAGTCTGGTGCATTTTTGACAATACCGCGTCGGGAGCGGCTGCGGCGAATGCTATCGCGCTCAAATCCCACTTGCTTAGTTGACATCGATGAACCGCTGACCCAACAGACCTATGACGTGACCAGTCACCTGTCTGCTTGGCAGCTGCACTTGTATGGTGGATTTAATGAGACCCTAGGCATTACGATCAGGCCGAACAATTAGCAAAAAAAATCGCTGACGCAACTGTGCCACACACCGGGGAAACCGGAAGATAAGGTGTTATTCCGGGCCCAAGCTGCGAAATGTAAGTAGCGTCACAGTCCCGGGAAACCTTAACAAGCAAGCCGGCAATGCCCTATAGCCGCGCGAACAAGGTCGACATCTGGTACGAAATCGCTGGCGACGGGCCGGCGATGATCCTTGTGCACGCCAACCCATTCGACAACACGTTATGGACCTACCAAGTCTCCCATTACTCGACCTGGTTCAAGGTCATCAGCGTCGATATCAGGGGCTATGGCCGCTCGACGAAGCAGACGACGCCGTTCACCCTCAAGGACATGTGCGACGACATCGTCGGCGTGATGAATGACTAAGGATCGAGCGCGCGGTCCTCGGCGGCTGTAGCGTCGGCTCCGGCATCGCGATCCTTTTGGGGCTGGACCACCCGGACCTTTTCCAAGCCATTTTCCTAGTCGGCGGCAACAGCGAAGCGAGCGAGCGCTATCAGGCCCGCATCGAGGGCTACACCGGGGCGAATGAATGATCGGTGTGCCAGTTGCCACCAATATTGCGGGTCGCTTCGGGTTCCTTGCGGACTGCTTGAATCATCGGAAACCCGTCCGGAGTTTTCGAATCCTTCAAATTCTGCGAGAAGCGAGATCAGGAGCCGATCAGCTTCTTGTATTGTTCAATTACGTCTTTCGGCGTCATAGCTGCGCGCTGTAAAAGCTTTATAATGCCATCGCCGTCCAAGGGACTTACCTCGAGGCTCAGTTTATTGGCGTCGGCGATAAACTCTTTGTCCTTGCACATCTCCATGAATGCGATCTTCAGCGCGGCCGCGCGATCCGCGGGAATGTCAGGCGGCGCCAGCATCGGCATCGCCATAAAGAATGCGAGCTCGGCAAATTCAATCAGGGCCAAAGCGTTGGGAGTCTTGGCAAGCTCGCGCCCCGTAGGCACATCGGGGAAATCCTTTAGCCGCTCGCTGCGCCCGAACTGGATGAGCGCACGCAGTTTATGGGCGTCCCACAGCGCCCGCTGACCGGCCCGGCTCGACCCGTAGCCGATGACCTGGCCATCGACTTCACCCCTCTGCATGGCCAGGAAAATATTCGTGGCGCCAGGATAGCCACGCACGATGTCGATCTTGAGACCCAGCACATCCTTGGCGATAGCGGCGAAGTGGCGATTGCTCGATCCGGCATTGCCGCCACCGATGCGCGTCTGCACGCCCGGCTTATCCAGATCCGCTACGGTTTTCGCAGGGTGGTCGGCATTGACCAGCAAGAGATATGCATCATCAGTGTAGGACGACATGCTGCCGAGCCAGTTGAATTTTATGGGATCGAACCGCGCATTTGGGTCGCCCTGGATCGCCAGTTGCGCGACGGAGCGCTCGATCACCGCAAGCGTCAGGCCGTCATTGTCGCTCCTGTCCGCATAAAGACGGTTAGCGACAACGAGGCCGCCCGCGCTGGGCAGGTTCTGCACAACGACGGACGGATGGCCTGGAATGTAATTGCCGAGATAGCGCGCCATAAGACGCGCGGAGATGTCATATACACCTCCCGGAGGCACACCGACGATGACCTTAATGATCTTGCCCTTGTAGAACTCCTCGACCGATTGCGCCTCTGTGGGACCAGTGAAAATGGCTATAAAACAGAAAACCGCCGCTAAGGCGGGCTGCATTTTTAACGAAAAAGCACCCAAGAATTCTTCCAAAGTATGTTTTTTCAAGCCTGTTCCAGTTCTTTTCACTTCGTATCCTCCCGCGGTTTAGATTTTTGGTGCGCCTCCGACAAACCTATGTGACTTTACCCGAAGCGATCGGAGCTTAAATGCCATGCCAATTAGGCGGGGGTATTCACGCGCGTTGTGACATCAGGTACAATAGGGTCTGACAAATCCATCTATCCGAGGTCGCAGTGAAAAACACCACCATCGATATTCGTCCGGTCTCCTCGGCCGTTGGCGCTGAAATTCACAACGTAGACTTGGCGGATCCTTTGCAGGACCGGACGTATCAGGAAATCCGCAATGCCCTTAACGAATATGGCGTCATCTTCTTTCGCGACCAGAAGCTCTCGCCAGGTCAGCATCTGGCTTTCACTGAACGCTTCGGCGAGGTCGAGTTCGATGATACCAGCTCCCTTGGCACTCCGGACGGCTTTCCGATGATTGCAGAAGTCCGCAAGGAACCGGAAGCGACCCGCAATATTGGCGGTAACTGGCACACCGATCACTCATTCGATTTCACTCCCGCCGCTCGGCGCCGTCCTGCTGGCGCGGGAGCTTCCAGACTATGGCGGAGATACCTTGTTCGCCAGCATGTATGCGGCCTATGACGCGTTGTCCGACGGCCTTAAGAAGACGCTCGGTGGGCTTCGTGCCGTGCACGCCAAGACGCGTGCCTATGCGGGACTTCCGCCCGAGCGCCAGGTGAGCGCCGACGAAAAAGCGCAGGTCGAGCAGGAGTTTGCCGCCCGTGAGGCCGTTCATCCCGTCACGCCCCGGCATCCTGAGAGCGGCCGCAAACTCCTTTTCGTCAATCCGACCTATACGGTCCGCTTCGAAGGCTGGACCGAGAAGGAGAGCCAGCCGTTACTTGACTATCTGTTTCGTCACGCCGCGCGGCCTGAATTCACCTATCGGTTCCAGTGGCGGGAGGGCTCGATTGCCTTCTGGGACAATCGATCAGTCTGGCACTACGCAATCAATGATTACCATGGTTCGCGACGCCTCATGCATCGCATCTGCGTCAAGGGTACTGGATTTGGTTTGAGCGACGCCGGGTAGCAGTTCAAAAACTGAAAGTTATCGGGGCGGGCCAGTTGCCGGAAGTTATATCCGAACTGAAATGCCGATTTTCGCCCTCGGACTTGCAAGTGGCGGTGGCGTCGCGACTCCGCGCCCGACCGTACCGACGACGGTCCCGTCCTTGGGGGCTGAGGTATACAGCCAGTTTGCCAGCTTAAGGCTGCCGGCGCCTTCCATATTTTTCACGATAACCGTGGGGTTTCCAGGGAGGTGTTTGCCCAAGTGTCTGGCTAACAACCTTCCATAATATCATAGCCGCTGCCACCAACGTAACCTATGTAGACTTCGACGTTCTTGCCCTTGTAGAAATCAGAAGTTTGTTTGAGCATGTCCCACAGAGACGGGAACATTCGAAATAAGCGCGGCCATAAGATGGCGGCCAACAAATCTGAGTGTCATAGCTCTCTTCTTTTTGACCTGGTTTAACATCGCTCCCTCATTTTTGTGCGCCAGAGCATTGCTGCTTTCGCTCATCCACGACCCAATCCTGGCAGCGATCCGCGCTGAGGTCGTCCACCGAAAGGCGGTAGTCGAGGGTTGCAGGGCCGCGTCACCCCAATGTACAGATGTTTCCGGCGTTAAACCATGTCCGGCATTTCTCTCAGTAACCGGCCGAAGCCGCCACGCGGTTGATTGACCTGAAGCCGTTTTTGAATCTCCCAAGCCTGCGCGATATTGGCGTGAAGGACCGGAACTTGAAGATCCTGCTCGAGAGCTTCGACAATTCCTTCCGTCCTCCACGCACCACCTTGAATATAAATGCCGTCCGCTCCCTTGCTGTTGCGGAAGAGTTTCTTGATATGGACGTAGCAGGCATCAGGCGATATTTGGCCAGCTTGATCGAAGGGGACGTCGATCGGCTCCATTGACACTACCGTAAAACCAGCCTCGGTCATGTAATCGATAACGATCTTATTTTGCACCGCGGAATAGCTAGCGCCGATGAATTTTTTTATGCCGAGGGCCCGCAATCCCGCGACGTGATTTTGTCCCGCGGTGAAGATGGGTGTTTTGTATTTCTTTTCCCAGCTCTCGATAAGCTTTGCCTCCCCTTTATAGCCGAGCAGCATGAACGGGGGCGTACCGCCGGGATGAATCAGGTCCATTCCTTGTTCGGCAAGTTCGGCGACATATTTTTCATAGAAGGGAATCGCCGAACTGAATTCCTCGTGACTTCCTTGCTTCACGTTCAGAAGCAACGGAACTATCCCGATGCCCGGCGGCAGAGTCTGATAAGCTCTTCAAGCGATCCCGGACGTCGTGTCGGCTTTATCAGGCCGACGACACCGCGCCACATTGTGTATGCCATGCTTCCCCATGTTCCTTTGTTTTATTCCGTCAATTCGGCCATTTGCCATGGCGCATTAATACGACTACCAGTCGGCGATCCTGTTCTGCAACCCCGTCGGCGGCCAGGACGAGCTGGTCTTCGACGGCCACAGCGTGGCCATCGACCAGGAGGGCGGCGTGGTGGCGCGCGCACCCCAGTTCGAGGAGGCGCTCACCCTGTGCACGGTCGACCCCGCGGCGGTGGCCGCGGCGCGGCTGCGGGACCCCCGCCGGCGGACCGCGTGAGAGCGCGAGCGGCGCCGGCGAGGCCCGCCGGCGCGGCTGGCCGCGCTCTAGGTGCCCGGGGGAGGCGACCGAGGTCGGCGGCCCGGTGGCCGAGCTGCTCGAGCCGAGGCGGAGGTCTACGCCGCGCTGCGCACCGGCCTCGGCGACTACGTCGACAAGAACGGCTTCGAGCGGGTGGTGTTCGGCCTCTCCGGCGGCATCGACTCCGCGCTGGTGGCGCTGCTCGCGGTCGACGCGCTCGGGCGCCGACCGCGTGACCTGCGTGATCATGCCCTCGCCCTACTCCTCCGAGGGCACCCAGTCGGACGCCCGCGCGATCGCCGCCAACCTCGGCACCGAGCTCGTCGAGCTCGCCATCGAGGAGGCGATGGGGGCCTACGAGGAGCTGCTGGCGGAGCCGTTCGCCGGCGCCGAGCCCGGCATCGCCGAGGAGAACCTCCAGGCGCGCATCCGCGGCAACGTGGTGATGGCGCTGTCGAACAAGTTCGGCTGGCTCGTGCTCACCACCGGCAACAAGTCCGAGCTCTCGGTCGGCTACGCGACGCTCTACGGCGACATGGCCGGCGGCTTCGCCGTGCTCAAGGACGTGTTCAAGGGCTGGGTCTACCGGCTGGTGCGCTGGCGCAACGAGCAGGAGGGGCGCGAGCTGGTGCCGGCCGAGGTGCTCACCCGCCCGCCGTCCGCCGAGCTGCGCCACGAGCAGCTCGACGAGGAGTCGCTGCCGCCCTACGACGTGCTCGACGGATCCTCGCCGGCTACGTGGAGCAGGACCTCGACGCCGCGGAGCTGGTGGCCCGGGGCTGCCGCCGAGGAGGACGTGGAGCGCGTGATCCGCATGGTCGACCGGGCCGAGTACAAGCGCCGCCAGGCCCCGCCGGGCATCCGCATCTCGACCAAGGCCTTCGGCCGCGACCGGCGGCTGCCGATCACCAACCGCTACCGCGACCTAGGGTCACTCCCGGCGCGGGCCGGACCGCCATCGTCACCCGCGACGACGCGCACAGCCGGCCCTCGTCGTCGGTGAAGTCGACCTCCCAGACCCAGGTCGTGCGGCCGCGGTGGCGGCGCCTGCCCTCGGCGTGCACCGTGCCCTCGGACACCGGGCCGCAGGAAGCTCGTGTTGTTGGACTGGCCCACGGCGATGTTGCCCTCGCCGCTGCACGTGCACGTAGGTGGCGGCCGAGGCCAGCGTCTCCGCCATCGCCGCGTAGGCGCCGCCGTGGACGATGCCCATCGGCTGGCGCACCGCGGTCGGTCACCTCGAAGTGCCCGCGCGCCACCTCCTCGCCGGCCTCGAGTCAGCTCGAAACCGAGCGTCCCGTCCAGCTGTCGGCGCTCGCGGCGGGGTGCCGGCTCGTCCGTCACCCGGCGCAGGCTATCTTTCCGCCGCTCATGGCCACCTTCGACCAGCTCTCTGCCGAGCAGAGGGCGATCATCGAGCTCGTCCTCAAGCAGGGGCAGAGCTACGACCAGCTCGGCGAGATGCTCGGCATGCCCACCTCGCGGGTGCGCGAGCTGGCGCGCGACGCGCTCGTGCGCCTCTCCCCCGTCTCCGCCGCCGCGGTGGACGACGACTGGCGCGGCCAGCTCGGCGACTACCTGCTCAACCAGCAGTCCGGCCCCGAGTCCACCGCCACCAAGGGCCACCTGCGCCGCTCCGAGGCCGCGCGCGGCTGGGCGCGCTCGGTGCTCGACTCGCTCGACCAGTTCTACGACGGCGACGAGCATCCCCGCAGATCCCCGAGGGCGAGGCCGCGCCGAGCCGCGCCGCCGCCGCGAGCGCAGCCCAAGGCCGAGCGCAAGCCCAAGGAGCCGCAGGGCGAAGCGCGAGCCGAGGGAGCCGCGCCGCAGCGCGCGAGCTCTCGCCCGGCGGCCGCGGCGCCGTGCGCCGCCGCCGGCTGGTCGGCGGCGGCGCGCTGGCCGCGATCCTGCTGTTCGGCGTGCTCGTCTGGCCGGGCAAGGTGCCCTGCTCGGCGAGGACGACGACAAGCCGGCGACGGCCTCGAACGACGCGAACGCCGCACGCCACGCATCGTCGGCCAGCTCGTGCTGCGCCCGCAGGGCGACCAGGGCCGCAACACGCCGGCATCGCCGTGATCGCCGAGCGCGGCGGCCAGCGCCAGCTGATCGTGCAGGCCCAGCTGCCGCGCGAGCAAGGACCGCGAGGCCTACGAGGTCTGGCTCTACAACTCGACAGGCGACGCCCGCTCGCTGGGCGCCCAGGTCACCGACCAGCAGGGCACCTTCCAGGGCGCCGGCCCGCTGCCCGAGAACTTCGAGCGCTTCCGCTTCATCGACGTCTCGCGCGAGAAGGTCGACCAGGAGCGCGGCCACTCCGGCAACTCGATCCTGCGCGGGCGCATCGACCAGATCCAGGCGCCGCCGCAGAACGCCGGCGCCGGCCAGGGCGACCAGCAGCGGCGCCGCAGCAGCAGCCACGCCCGGCCAGAGCGCCCTCAGGCGTCCGTAGGCAGCAGCTTCCCGGGGTTCATGATCCCCGCGGGGTCGACCGCTCCTTCACCGCGCGCAGCACCTCGAGGCCGAGCGCGCCCGACCTCGCGCTCCATCCACGGCGCGTGATCGGCGCCGACCGCGTGGTGGTGGGTGATCGTGCCGCCGTTCGCGGCGATCGCGTCGCAGGCGGCGGTCTTGGCCGCCCGCCACTGCTCGAGCTCGGCGCCCGGCTCCTGGCGGGCGATGAACGTGAAGTACAGCGAGGCGCCGGAGGGGTAGAGGTGCGAGATGTGGCACATCACCGGCCCGGGGTGCCGCGCGCCGTCAGCGCGTCCTGCGAGCGCCGCTCCGACCGCCTCGTAGAGGCGCCGCAGGTTCGACCACGGGGGGCCGTCTCGAGCGTCTCGACCATCACGCCGCGGTCGAGCAGCTCGTCGCGCAGGTACGGGCGCGGCGAAGCGCCCCGTGCCACGAGCGCCCGGGCGCTCGCCCAGGGACACGCCGCCGGGGGCGCGCAGCATCGCGGCGAACGCGCCCGCGGCGGCGGGCCACGTCGTCGGCGGAGCCCTCGAAGCCGGTGACAGCAGGCAGCCGTCCTCGTGGCCGCGCAGGCGCAGGTAGGTGCGCGCCCAGCGCGCTCGGCGCGGCCCGCCGCTGGAGCCCAGGGCCATCGACAGCCGCGTCTCGCCCTCGTCGGACAGGCGGCCACGTCGGGGTGCGCCCCGGCCTGCTCCAGCGCGCCGTAGGCCTCCGCCCCCTCGGCGAAGGAGCGAACGACCACGCCTCGTAGTGGCGCGCCGCGCGGCGCCGGGCGCACCCGCAGCGTGGCCTCGGTGATCACGCCCAGCACGCCCTCGGAGCCCACGACCAGCTCGCGCAGCGACGGCCCGGCGGCGGTGGCGGGCACGTCGAGCGTGGCCAGCGCCCCGGCGGGCGTCTCGCAGCGCACGGCCTGCACCAGCTCGTCGATGCGCCCGATACCGGTCGACGCCTGGCCGGCCGAGCGGGTGGCCACCCAGCCGCCGACCGTCGAGTACTCGAACGACTGCGGGAAGTGGCCGAGGGTCAGGCCGGCGTCGCCCAGCAGGCGCTCCAGCTCGGGGCCGAGCAGGCCCGGCTCCACGCGGGCGGTCAGCGACACCGGGTCGACGTCGAGCACCCGGTCCATCCGGCGCAGGTCGAGCGAGATGGCGGCGTGGTGCGTGCCCCGGCAGCGCCTCCACGCCGCCCACCACGCTGGTGCCGCCGCCGAACGGGATCACCGCCACGCCGGCCTGCGCGCAGGCCGCGAGCACGGCAGCCACCTGGCCGGTGTCGCCGGGACGCACGACCGCGTCGGGCGCGCTCGAGCCGGCCCGAGCGCAGCCGCACCAGGTCCGGGTAGCTGCGTCCGGCGGCGCGGCTGAGGCGCGCGGCGTGGTCGTCCAGCACGTGCTCGGCGCCCACGACCTTCTCCAGAGCGGCGCGCGCGGAGGCCGCCAGCGAGGGCGTGGGCAGCACCGACGGACTCCGGCCCGCGGCGCTCGGCGGGAGGCGATGCCGGGCTCGACACCCAGCAGCGCCCCGACCATCTCCTGGGCCCGCTCGGACAGCGGCGAGGCGTGCTCGTCCTCGCCCCAGCCCCACCAGCGCATCATGTGCTCCTCCAGCCGCTGGAGATCTGCTCCAGGCCGTCCAGGGCCTCGGACAGCTGGCGTGCGGTGGCGCGCCGGACCTGCATGCCGCCGAAGCGCGAGAAGCCGCGCGGCTTCAGCCGCGCCGTCAGGGTCACGCGCGTGCCCTCCTCGACCGGCTCCAGCTCCAGCTCGGTCACCGACTCGGACAGGATCCGCTCGAACGGCGACTCCTCGACCTCGTGGCGCCAGCGCCGCCGGCGCGGGTGCTCGGACTCCAGCAGCGTGTAGTCCGCCCGCAGCCACTTGCCCTTGCCCGAGGTCAGCACCGCGGTCCAGGCGTCGCGCGACGCATCCTCGACCCGGTCCACGCCCGGCCACCAGCGCGGCAGGTGCTCGGGATCGGCGACCTCGGACCACACGCGCTCCGGTGCGGCGGGGATCGTCCGGGAGCGGCTCACGACGGGCACGCCGAGACTCTACTCCGAGTCGAACGAGACCAGGCTCTCGACCCGGCGGCCGGCCAGGCGCTCGCGGCCGCTCAGGAAGGCCAGCTCGATCACGAAGGCGCAGCCCGCGACCTCCGCGCCGGCCTGCTCGACCAGCTCGCAGAGCGCGCTGGCGGTGCCGCCGGTGGCCAGGAGGATCGTCGAGCACGAGCACGCGGGCGCCCTCGGGGAACGCGTCGGTGTGCATCTCGAGGACGTCGGTGCCGTACTCCAGCTCGTACTCCACGGCCACGGTCTGGCGCGGGAGCTTGCCCGGCTTGCGGACCGGGACGAAGCCCAGGCCGGCGGCCGCCGCGCCCGCGCCCCCGAGCACGAAGCCGCGCGCCTCCGCGGAGACGATGTGGGTCGCCCCCACGTCGGTGCGTACCGACCACGCAGTCCACCGCGGCCCGGAGCGCGTCCGGGTCGGCGAACACGGGCGTGATGTCCCTGAACACGATCCCCGGCTTGGGGAAGTCGGGGATGTCGCGGATCAGGCCCGCGACCAGCTCCGCGTCGGGCACTACTTCGCGATTTTCCGCAGGTCGCGGATCAGCAGCAGGTGCTTGAGGTAGGACGCCGTGGCCGCCAGGTTCTCCAGCGCCTGCATGGCCTCCTTGCGCCGCTCCACGTTGCGCGAGCGCAGCGCCGGGGCCAGGATCTGCTCCAGCAGCGCGGCCTCGCGGTCCGCCGAGGTGCGGAACACGCGCAGGTTGCGCCCGCCGACGCCGAAGCGCTTGAGCTCGGTGACCGCGCGCACGATCTCGCGCTCGGTGTCGTCGTAGAGCTTCTCGCCGTCGTACTTCTCGGCCTTGATCACCCCGTAGTCCTCGAGCTCCTTGACCAGCGAGGCGTCGGCGCCCGTCTCCTCCAGGACCTGGTCCAGCGGGTACAGCGAGCCGCCCGACTTCATGGCCACGGTGGCGCGGCGCATGCCGCGCGGATCGGGGGTGCCGCCGGCGCCGTTCTGCGGGCTCTCGTCCTGCACGCGCCCGGAGGCCAGCTCCTGGCGGATCACCCGCAGGGGCAGGAACTCGTCGCGCTGGAGGCGCAGGATGGTGCGCAGCCGGGTCACGTCGGTGGGCGCGAACAGCCGGTAGCCGCCCTGGGTGCGCCGGGGCGAGATCAGCTTCTGGTCCTCCAGGTAGCGGATCTTCGAGATCGAGATGTCGGGGAACTCGCGCTCCAGCGCCTTGCACACGGCGCCGATGGTCAGCGCCTTGCCGGGCGGGGCCTGGTCGGTGTCGGGCGGGCTGCTCATCGCTCGAGGAACGTCAGCTTGTACTTGCCCACCTGAAGCTCGTCGCCGTCGGAGAGCCGGTGGGACTCGATCCGGTGGCGGTTCACGTACGTGCCGTTCAGCGAGCCCAGGTCGTCCACGTACAGCCCGTCGCGGCGGCGCACGATCAGCGCGTGGTTGCGCGACACGGTCACGTCGTCCAGGAACACCTCGGCCTCGGGGCTGCGCCCGATCGTCATGCGCTCGCCGTCGAGCGCGAAGACCTCGCCCGCCCGGCCTCCGCCGGAGCGGATGGCCAGCGTCGCGCCGCTGCTCTCGATCTCGTTGACGTCCACGGGCTTGAGCTCACCGCTCTCCTCCAGCTGGTATTGCGGCGGTGGTGTCACCCTCGGCCTCTGCGCCCTCGGCCAGGAACGCGCCGCACTTCTGGCAGTAGTTCGCCCCCTCCGCGTTGACGAACCCGCATTCCGGGCAGTGCATCGGGGCCGTCCCTAGACCTCGCCGCCACCCTCCGGACTGCTCTTGCCCGAGAGGATGTCGGTCAGCTGCTGGACGTCGGCACCGGACAGCGACGACTCGCCGTCCTCGTGCTTCTTGCGCAGGCGGTTGACCAGCTCGGCGCGGAGGATGTCGATCTTGCCGTGCAGGATGCGGCGCTGGTAGGAGACCTCCTGCTCGTCCTCGGTGAGCTGCTGGATCAGCTGCTTGAGCTCGTCGTCGGAGAGTGCACCGAGGTCAGGGAAGGTGTCCATCGGGCGAGTATAGACCCAGGCGTCAAGTCGAGCTTGAGGCTTTGGCGAACCGCAAGCCCTGTTGCACGTACATCACCGTCGCCCACAGCGTCAGCGCCAGCCCCAGGTAGAGCGACGCCTCGGCCAGCGGCGTGGCCACCGCCAGCGTCAGGAAGATCGCGAACATGATCGGCCACACCGCCCACCGCCCGACCATGTTCACCTCGAGGTCCATGCCCTTGCGCAGCCCGTACTGGGTCAGGCAGAGCATGAACAGCTCGCGCGCGCCCAGCAGCGCCAGCGCCCAGCGCGGCAACAGCTCGAAGTGCCAGCACACGATCGCGCCGGCCAGCACCAGCGCGCGGTCGGTCAGCGGGTCCAGCAGTGCGCCCAGGCGGCTGTACTGGCCCGTCAGGCGCGCCGCCAGCCCGTCCAGCTGGTCGCCCCAGGCGATGCCGAAGTACAGCGCGGCGGTCGCCACGCTGCGGCCGTCGTCGGTGTTCAGCGCGGCCACCACGAACACCGGCAGCAGCGCCAGGCGCACGTAGGAGATGACGTTGGGGATCGTCCACGGGCGCAGCGGCTGGCCCTTGCGCGTCTCCGGCGGCGGACCGTCCGAGCGGTCGATGCCCGAGAGCTGCGAAGCCCGACCGGAGAGCCTTCGAACGATCCGGCGTCCCTGCCGGATCGTTCACGGAACGGTCCGCCACAACTCGACGGCGGCCTGGGCCGCCCCCTCCAGCGGCAAGCGACTGCTTCGTCCTGCCCGCGCCTGACCTGCGCCTCGACCTCACCGTTCTCCAGGCCCTTGCGTCCGACGGTCAGCCGCAGCGGGCAGCCCAGCAGCTCGGCATCGGCGAACTTCTCGCCGGGGCTGGCGTCGCGGTCGTCGTAGATCACATCCATTCCTTCGCGCAGTGAGCTCCTCGTAGATCTCATCGGCCACCCGGCGGGCGTCCTCGCCCTCCTTACCCAGGGTCACGAGATGGATGTCGAAGGGCGCCAGCGCCCGCGGCCACGAGATCCCGCGGTCGTCGGCGAACTGCTCGACCGCCGCGGCCACGATCCGCGCCGGGCCGATCCCGTAGGAGCCCATCCAGATCAGCTGCTCGGCGCCGTCCTCGTCCAGGTAGGTGGCGCCCAGCGGCTCGGAGTAGCGCGTCCCGAGCTTGAAGATGTTGCCCACCTCGATCGCGGGCTCGATCCGGATCTCGGCGCCCGTCGGGGCAGGTGTCGCCCGCCTCGACGGTGCGTACGTCGGCGAAGTCGCACTCGAAGTCGCGGCCCACCTCGACCCCGCGCAGGTGGGCGTCGGGCTCGTTGGCCCCGCCACCATGCCCGGCCAGGTCGCGGAGCGCCTCGTCGGCCAGCACCGGCGCCGTGCGCGCCCACGGGCCCGATGAACCCGGGCGGCGCGCCGAACACGTCGCCCACCTCCTCGTCGGTGGCGGGACGGGCCGCCTGCCCAGGGCGTTGGCCAGCTTGATCTCGTTCAGGCGGTGGTCGCCGCGGACCACGACCAGCAGCGGCGTCGGCTCGTCGCCGACCATCACCGGCAGCGCCTTGATCAGCGCGCCGGCGGGCACGTCGAGCGCGGCGCAGACCTGGTCGACGGTCCTGGCCCCGGGGGTGTCAACCGCTCGGGCGCGCTCGAGCGGCCCGGGCAGGCCCTCGACCGGCTGGGGCGTGGCGGTGGCGATCTCCACGTTGGCCGCGTACCCGGCGTCGGAGAGCGCCACGTCGTTCTCGCCCGCCGCGCAGGGCGCCATGTACTCGTGCGCCCCGATGCCGCCCATCGCCCCCACGTCGGACTCCACCCGGTACCACTCCAGCCCGGCGCGGTCGAAGATCCGGTCGTAGGCCCCGGCCTGGAGGTCGTAGGAGGCGCTCCAGGCCCGCCTGGTCGCGGTCGAACGAGTAGGCGTCCTTCATGATGAACTCGCGCGTGCGCAGGACCCCCGCGCGCGGGCGCGGCTCGTCCCGCTCCTTGGTCTGGATGTGGTACGCCATCAGCGGCAGGTCGCGGTAGGAGCGGACGGCCCGGGCCATGTGGAAGGTGATGGCCTCCTCGTGGGTCATGGCCAGCACCATCTCCGCGCCGCGCCGGTCCTGGAGCTTGAACAGCTCGTCGATCGCCGTAGCGGCCGCTCTTCTGCCACAGCTCGGCCGGGGCGATCACCGGCATCAGCATCTCCAGGCAGCCGATGGCGTCCATCTCCTCGCGGACGATCTGCTCGGCCTTGCGGTGCGATCGCAGGCCGGCCGGCATCCACGTCCACATGCCCGCCCCGAGCTGGCGGATCAGCCCCGCGCGGACCATCAGCTTGTGCGAGATGGCCTCGGCGTCGGCCGGGGCCTCCTTCTCGGTGGGCAGCAGGTAGCGGGTCAGGCGGGTCATGGCCGCCGGAGTCTATGGGCGGGGCCAGCCGGGGAACGGCTTCAGTACCCCATTCGGGGTGCCGATGGAACCAGTGGTGCCCATGAACGACCTGTCCCCACCCGCGCGCCTGAGCCTGCGCGTGCTCGCGACCGCGCTGGTGGTGGCCACCGCGATCTTCACCGCTCCACGCGCTGGTCGGCGCCGGCGGCACCGGGCTGGACCACATCTTCGAGAACTGGGTCTACGACGGCATCCTGCTCGGCGCCGTCGCTCCTGTGCCTGGCCCGCGGCGTGCTGGTCAGGCGCCAGCGCTGGGTGTGGCTGGCCATGGGCGCCGGGGCATGCTGGCCTGGACCGCCGGCGAGATCTACTACTGGCTCGGGGCCCCGGACTCCGGCGAGCTGCCGATCCCCTCCCTGGCCGACGTCGGCTACCTCGCCCTGTACCCGGCGGCCGCGGTCGCCGTGGTGCTCCTGATGCGCGACCAGATCTCCGAGCTGCGCGCCCAGCCTGTGCCTGGACGGCGCTGACCGTTGCGCTGGCCGTCGCCGCGCTGGCGGCCGCGCTCGTGGCCGCGCCGATCCTCGACGCCTCGGCCGGCGACGATCCGCTGGCCACGCTCACGAACCTGGCCTACCCCGTGGCCGACCTGATGCTGCTGGCCATCGTGATCGCGGCGTTCGGCCTGACCGGCTGGCGGCCGGGCCGGGTGTGGCTGCTGCTGGGCCTGGGCCTGGGCGCGATGGCGATGTCCGACGGCACGTACCTCTACCAGACCGCCAAGGGCACGTACACGGGCGGCCTCGTCGACGTGGGCTGGGTCGTCGCCGCCGTCCTGGTCGCGCTCGCCGCCCTGTCGCCGCTGCAGCCGACCGCCCCGCCCCGCCTCACCGGCGCGCGCACGATCGTGGTCCCCACGGCTGCCGCGCTCGTCGGCCGTGGCCATGGAGACCTACGACCACTTCTCGCGGCTCCCGACCGTGGCCGCGCTGCTGGCCTCCGCCACGCTGCTGGCGGTGGCCGCGCGCATGGGGCTGGCCTTCCTGGAGAACCAGCGGATGCTCGCCGCCAGCCGCCGCGAGGCCTCGCAGGACGCCCTCACCGGCCTGGGCAACCGTCGCCAGCTGAACACGCAGGCTGGTGTCCGCGACGGCCGTGCCCCGGCGCGCGGGCGCGGTACGGCTGCTGATCCTGCTCGACCTGGACGGCTTCAAGGCCTACAACGACTCGTTCGGCCACCCCGCCGGCGACTCCCTGCTGGTCCGCCTGGGCGCCCGCCTGGCGCAGGTGGCCGCAGCCCGACGGCGCGGCCTTCCGCCTGGGCGGCGACGAGTTCTGCGTCCTGGTCGACGTGCGACGCCCGCCATGTGCGACGTCCTGGTGGCCGCCGTGCGCCGAGGCGCTGTCCGAGCACGGCGACGGCTTCACGGTCACGCCCTCGCTGGGCACCGTCCGCCTGCCCGGCGAGGCGCGACCCCCGCCGCGGCCCTGCACCTGGCCGACCGGCGCATGTACGCCGACAAGGCCCGTAGCCGCGTCCTCCGCCACCCACCAGACCCGCGACGTGCTGATCTCGGCCGTGCGCGAGCGCCAGCCCGACCTGCACGACCACGTCGACCGACGTGGCCGCGCTGGCGGCGCCGGTGGCCGCCGAGCTGGGCATGCCGGCCGAGGAGCGCGACGAGGTCGCGCGCGCGGCCGAGCTGCACGACATCGGCAAGGTCGCCATCCCCGACGCGATCCTGAACAAGCCCGGCCCGCTGAACGACGAGGAGTGGCAGTTCATGCGCCGCCACACCCTGATCGGCGAGCGGATCCTGATGGCCGCGCCCGCCCTGCGCCCGGTCGCCCGAGCTGGTGCGCTCCAGCCACGAGCGCTGGGACGGCGCAGGGCTACCCCGACGGCCTGGCCGGCGAGCAGATCCCGCTCGGCGCCCGCGTGGTCACCGTCTGCGACGCGTACGAGGCGATGGTGGCCGACCGCCCCTACCGCCAGGCGCGATCGCCAGGACGAGGCCATGGCCGAGCTGCGAGCGCTGCGCCGGGCAGCCAGTTCGACCCCGCGTGGTCGCGGCCTTCAAGGCGCGTCATGGACCGCCGGCCCGCAGCCCGTCGACCGCGCTCAGGCGCGGGTGAAGCGGCGCCCCGCCGTCGGCGAGACGTCCTCGTCCAGGCGCTCGCGCGGCTTGACCTGCTTGCGGTTGGCCCCGCTCGACGGGCGCCATCGGCAGCTCGGTGCCGGTGTTCATGGCCTCGGCGGTGGCGGCCTTGGCCTCCAGCGCGGCCAGGCGCTCGGGCGTCAGCTCGCCGGCGTTCTCCTCCTCGATGCGCTCCAGCCACTCGGCGCCCTCGGCGGCCTTCTCCTCCTCGAACGTGACCTTGCCGACGTCGATCGACTTGTCGATCTCGGCGAACAGCTCGTCCACCAGGTCGTCCTGCTTGACCTTCCGCAGCGGCTTGCCGTGGGCGAAGATCAGGCCCTCGTTCTTGGCGCCGGTGATGCCGAAGTCGGCGTGCGCGGCCTCGCCGAGGCCGTTGACCGCGCAGCCCAGCACGGCCACCTCGATCGGGTCGTCGTAGCTGGGTCCAGGCGCTTCTCGATCTCCTGGACCACGCTGTCCATGTCGAACTGGAGCCGGCCGCAGGTGGGGCAGGCGATCAGCACCGGGCCCTTCTCGCGCAGCTTCAGCGCCTTGAGGATCTCCCAGGCCACCTTGACCTCCTCCTCCGCGTGGAAGGTGGAGAGCGAGATCCGGATGGTGTCGCCGATGTCGTCGGCCAGCAGCGTGCCCAGGCCCACCGCGGACTTCAGCGAGCCGGTCCACTTGGTGCCGGCCTCGGTGATGCCCAGGTGCAGCGGGTAGTCGATCTTCTGGCTGAGCAGGCGGTTGGAGGCGATCGTGTTGGGCACCGAGGTGGACTTGATCGAGACCTTGAAGTCCTCGAACTCCAGCCGCTCCATCAGCTCCACGAACTCCACCGCGGCCTGGACCAGCGCCTCGACCGAGTTCTGGCGCTCCAGCTCGTGCAGGTGCTTGGGCAGCGAGCCGGAGTTCACGCCGATGCGCAGCGGCACGCCCGCGGCCTTGGCCCTGTCGGCCACCTCGGCCACCTTCTCGGGGCCGCCGATGTTGCCGGGGTTCAGGCGCACGCAGTGCGCGCCGGCGTCGATGGCCTTGAGCGCCAGCGTGTGGTTGAAGTGGATGTCGGCGATGATCGGGATCGGGCTGACCTTGACCAGCCGTCCCAGGGCCTCGACGTCCTTCTCCCGCGGCACCGCGCAGCGCACGACGTCCGCGCCCGCGTCGGCGATCGCGTGGATCTGCTTCAGCGTCGCGTCGTAGTCGGCGGTCTCGGTCTTGGTCATCGACTGGACCGCAACCGGAGCACCGCCGCCGATCTTCACGCCGCCGACGTCTATCTGTCGTTTCGAGGCCATTCGGCCTCGAAGCCTAACGAGCCGGTGCGTATCTCCTGGCCGCCGCGGATGACCGTGGTCGGGGTCCAGATCGGCCTTCACGGCCTGCAGCCGCGCGTAGTCCTCCTCCGAGAAGGCGGTCGACGCGTCGCTGGGCTGCTCGGTGAAGTTCAGGTACGAGAGGCCGGTGCTCCAGGGCTCGAGCGCCTCGGCCAGCTCCTTGAGCGCCCCGTGGATGGCCTCTGGCGTGACCGGGCCCATCGGGACGCCGACCGCCGAGACGGCGAACTCGCCCTCGAGCGCGCCCAGGGCCCCGGCCGCGTCCGCCTTCTCGGCCAGGGCGCCGCCCAGGTGGCGCAGGTCGACCTGGAGCAGCGGGCTGCCCGAGTCCTTGCCGGCGACGCGCACCAGCAGCGTCGATGGCCTCGTCGTCGAGCTCGCGGAGCATCGCGCCGCCGCGTGATCCCGGGGACGGGCTGCTCGGGGTCGCCGTGGATACGCACCAGGGCGGCCGGGGGCTGCTCGCCGTACATGTCGGCGACCGGCGTGGCCAGCTCGCGCAGGGGCGCGAGCAGGCGCTCGCCCTCGGCCGGGTCGCCGTGGTAGGCCGCGGTCACCGTGACCATCGGCCGGCCGCGGAGAGGCTCGGGCACGTCCGGGATGGGCGGCGGGGTCAGGAAGCGCACGCTCGAGGTGACCTCGCGCGGGGCCTGACGGGCCCAGTCGCGGTAGGCGGCCAGCACGGCGGGCGCGTGCTCGACGTCGAACATCACGTCGCCGGCGTACAGCGACCCGATCGGGTACAGGTCCAGCTCCAGGGCGGTCACGATGCCGAAGGAGCCGCCTCCGCCGCGGATGGCCCAGAACAGCTCGGCGTTGGTGTCCGCGTCGGCGCGCACCAGCTCGCCCGCGCCGTTGACCACGTCCGCGGCCAGCACGCTGTTGCAGGCGAAGCCGAACTCGCGCCCCAGCCAGCCCAGGCCGCCGCCCACGGTGAAGCCGGTCACGCCGACGTCCGGCGACGAGCCCAGCAGCGGCGCCAGCCCGTGCTCGCCGGCCGCGGCCGCGACGTCTCCGGACAGCGCCCCGGCCTGGACGCGCGCCACGCGCCCGTCGGCGTCGATCTCGACGCCCGTCATCCGCGCGGTCTTGACCAGGATCGTGTCGTCCAGGGTCTGGTGCATCGCGGCGGCGTGGCCGGTGCCCTGGGCCGCCACGCGCAGCCCGTTCTCGGCCGCGAAGCGCACCGCGTGGGCCACGTCGTCGGGTCCTTCGGCGAACACCACCGCCGCGGGGTGCTGGTCGACGGCCAGGTTCCAGGCCAGGCGGGCCTCGTCCCAGCCATCGTCGCCCGGTGACAGCGCCTGCCCGGCGAGGGCGGCGTCGAGGGGGCTGAAGTCCTGCTCGGCGGTTGACGACATGCGGTTCCTTTCCGGGTGCTCTGGGCCGCGACCATCCTGCTCGCGCGCGCCCGATCCCGCAAGCCGGTTATCCACACCTCGCGCGCCCCGGGGTGGGCCAGCGCCCCGGGACCCGCCGGGCGCTCAGTCGCCCGACTCGTACTTGAACGAGATCGCCAGGCGCACGCGGTAGTTCACGACCGCGCCGTTCTCGATCGTCACGTCCTGGCGCACCACCTCGGCGACGCGCAGGTCGCGGACGCTCTTGGCCGCGGTCTCGACGGCGTTGCGCGCCGCCTCGGCCCAGCCCTCACTGCTCAGCCCGATCACCTCGGTGACCCGGTACACACCTTCACCAGCCATATCTCTCTCCTCGACTCGACTACCCGTACAACTCCTCGATCTCGGACGCGTACTTCTCGCTGATCGGCTTGCGCTTGAGCTTCATGGTCGGCGTCAGCTCCTCCCCACCGGGCTGCCAGTCCTCGTCCAGGATCTTGAACTTCTTGATCTGCTCGACGCGGGCCAGCTTCTCGTTGGCGGCGTCGACGCCGCGCTGGACCTCGGCCTCGCACCGCGTCCTGGCCGTTCTTCTCGATGAACCCGGGCGCGAAGTCGGGGTCCAGCGTGATCAGGGCGACGTTGTAGGGCTTGTTGTCGCCGATGGCCACCGCCTGGCCGATCAGGGAGCTCGAGGACTTCACGTGCGCCTCGATGTTGGCCGGGCTCATGTTCTTGCCCCCGGCGTTGATGATCAGCTCCTTCTTGCGGTCCACCAGCTTCAGGTAGCCGTCCTCGTCGAACTCGCCGATGTCGCCGGTGAGCAGCCAGCCGTCGTCGGTCAGCGTCTCGGCGGTCTTGTCGGGCAGGTTGCGGTAGCCCTTCATCACGAACCGGCTCTTGATCATGACCTCGCCGTCGTCGGCCAGCTTGATCTCGCAGCCGGGCGTGGGCGGGCCCACGTAGCCGATCTTGATCTTGTCCGGCGGGTTCACCGCGCCGGCGCCGCAGGTCTCGGACATGCCCCACAGCTCGGCCACGGGGATGCCGATGGCGTGGAAGAACTCCAGCACCTCGGCGGGCGTGGGCGCCGCGCCCACGTTCACGGCCACGATCTGGTCGAAGCCCAGCGTCTCGCGGATCTTGGACAGGACCTTCTCGTCGAGCTCGGCGTAGGCGGCGGCCAGCTCCTCGGGCACGGGCTCGCCGGCCTGCTCGAGCCGGACCTTCTTGCAGGCCGACCTCGAACGCCTTCTCCAGCCCGGCCTTCTTCTGCTGGTCCTGCTCGCCGGCCACCATGGCCTCCAGCCCGGCCTTGAGCTTCTCCCAGATGCGCGGCACGGCGAAGAACCACGTGGGCCGCACCTCGGGCATGTAGGCCATGACCTGGCGCGGGTCGGGACAGTCGGTGGTGGTGAAGCCCATGACCATCGGCAGGTACTGGCTGCACTGGCGCTCGGCGATGTGCGCGTAGGGCAGCCACGAGATCACCCGGCCGCCGTCGGGGAACTGGATGATGTCCTCGATGCCGCCGATGGCGAACACGATGTTGTCGTGGGTCAGCTGCACGCCCTTGGGCGGCCCGGTGGTACCCGACGTGTAGATCAGCGTCAGCACGTCGTCGGGCTCGACGCCCTTCCAGGCGGCCTCGAAGTCGAAGCCGGCGTCGCCGCCTCCGATCACGTCGGCGATCGGTCAGCGTGTCGTTCTCGCCGTCGCCGTCGACCACGATCACGGTCTCCAGCGGCGTGTCCGCGTCGCGCACGGCCAGGACGGTGTCCAGGAACGCCTTCTCGGTGACCATGATCTTGGCCTCGGAGTCCTGGATCAGGTACGTGACCTGGTCCACCGTGTACGTGTTGTAGGCCGAGAACGGGGTGGCGCCCAGGTGCATGGCCGCGGTGTCGAAGAAGTGGAACTCGGGCCGGTTGGTCAGCATGGAGCCCATCGCGTGGCCCCGCTCGAGACCCAGCGCCGCCAGGCCGCGGGCCAGCTCCTCGACCTTCTGGGCGTACTCGCGCCCAGGTGTAGCTCTGCTCGTCGCCCTTGGTGCGGATCGCGGGGCGGTCGGCGTACTGCTCGGCCGTGGTCTGGAAGGCCTCGGCCATCGTCGTGGCGTCCAGCGCCTTGGGCGCACGGTCGCCCGCCGGGTCGGTCGTAGCGCTCTCCATGGTCCTCTCCTCGTCCCTCGGTTCTCCCTGCAGGAGGCCGACCCTATCTGACCTGGAAGCCCTCGCCCGTCAGCCGATCGATGTCGTTCGAGAGGCCCGAGGACGAACAACCCCAGCACGAGCACCATGCCGACCACCCCCGCCCGCTCCATCACGGCCAGCGGCACCGGCTTGCCGCGCACCTTCTCGACGATCGCCCAGAAGATGTGCCCGCCGTCCAGCGGCAGGAACGGGAACAGGTTGATGATGGCCAGCGACAGCGAGATCAGGGCCAGGATGGCCACCACCTCGGCCGAAGTCCATCAGGATCGTCTGGCGCGTGACCTCGTAGGAGCCGACGATCCCGGAGATCTCCTTGCGCTGCTGGGCGTCGAACAGTCGCGCCGGCAGCGCCACCGTCTGCTTGGTCACGAACCAGAACCGGTCCAGCGAGGTGGTCAGGGCCTCGCCGGGCGGGAAGCGTCACGTCGGGCCCCGGCGGAAGGCGAAGCCCAGCCGCGTGCGCTTCTGCGCCGGGTCGTAGATGGGCCGCACCGCGACCTCGCGCCGCTGGCCGTCGCGCTCGACCACGAGCTCCGCGGGCGTGGCCGCCCGGCAGCCCTTCTTTGCGATCGCCGGCGCACTTGTGCCGGGCGATCTGCGGCGAGAGCTTTACGGGGCCGCCGCGTATTCCGTCCACGGAGACGATCCGGTCGCCGGGCTTGAGCGCCGCCGCGCGGGATAGCCCTTCTCGATGGCCTGGACCTTGTCGGTCGCCGGCCCCTCGGCGCCCACGAACGCGAAGAACACGAACAGCAGTACGAACGCCAGCACCAGGTTCACGGCCGGGCCGGCCGCGATCACGGCGATCCGCTTCCACACCGGCTGGGCGTGGTAGGCCCGGTCGCGGACCTCCTCGGGGAGGTCCTCGTCCGGGTTCATCCCGCTGATCTTCACGTAGCCGCCCGCGGGGATCGCGCCGATGGCGTACTCGGTCTCGCCGCGCTTGACGGAGGCCAGCGTCGGCGGGAAGAACAGCGAGAACTTCTCGACCCGCATGCCCACCAGCTTGGCCACGGTGAAGTGGCCCAGCTCGTGTGCGATCACCAGGAAGGCGAAGCCCGCGAAGGCCAGGATCCAGCTCAGGCCGCTCATGGGAGGTCCCCGCTGCGCATCCGGCTAGGCCGGCTGCTTTCGCCCGGCGCCAGCTGGGCCAGGGCCTCGCGGGCGCGCTCGCGGGCCTCCTCGTCGACCGTGAACAGGTCGGAAAAGTGCCCGACGGGCGCCACCGGCATCGAGTCCAGCGTGGTCTCGATCACGCGGGCGATGCCGTCGAACGTCAGCCGCTCGTCCAGGAAGGCCTGCACCGCGATCTCGTTGGCGGCGTTCAGCACGCACGGCGCCGTTCCGCCCGCCTCGCCGGCCTCGCGCGCCAGGCGCAGGCAGGCGAAGGTGTCCGGGTCGGGAGCCTCGAAGGTCAGCTGGCCGAGCTCCGCCAGATCCAGGCGGCGCACGGGGACGTCGACGCGGTCGGGGAAGTGCAGCGCGTAGGAGATCGGCACGCGCATGTCGGGGTAGCCCAGGTGGGCCAGCGAGGCGCCGTCGGCCAGGTGGATCAGCGAATGCACGATCGACTGCGGATGCACGACCACGTCGATCCGGTCGTAGCTCAACCCGAACAGGTGGTGCGCCTCGATCACCTCGAGGCCCTTGTTCATGAGCGTGGCCGAGTCGATCGTGATCTTGCCGCCCATGTCCCAGGTCGGGTGGGCCAGGGCGTCGGCCACCTTGATGCCCTCGAGGTCGGTGCGGCCCCGGAACGGGCCGCCCGAGGCGGTCAGCTGCAGCGAGTCGACCGCGCCGGGCGCCTCTCCGCTCAGGAGCTGGAACAGCGCGGAGTGCTCGGAGTCGACGGGCAGGATTCGGGTGTCGGTGGCCTCGGCCAGGGCCATGACCAGGTCGCCGCCCACCACCAGGCTCTCCTTGTTGGCCAGTGCCAGCTCGATGCCCTCGCCCAGCGCGGCCACGGTCGGTCCCAGGCCGGCGGAGCCGACCAGCGCGTTCAGCACCAGGTCGGCGTCGGTGTCGGTGATCAGCTCGACCAGGCCCTCGGCGCCGCCAAGCACGCCGGCCGCCGGTCCACTCGCCGGCGCGGGCGGCGGCGTCGGGGTCGGCCAGAGCGACGGTGTCCACGCCGAACTGGCGCGCCTGCTCCAGGAGCAGGTCGGCGTTGCCCCCGGCCGCCAGCCCGACGACCTCCAGCGACTCGCTGCGGGAGACCACGTCAAGGGCCTGCGTGCCGATCGAGCCGGTGGAGCCGACGATCAGGATCCTGCGCATCCGACGCAGTGTAGGAGCTAGGGAATCCGGCTCGGGCTGCCCGGGTCGCCCACGCGCACGGACAGGTCCATGATGTGCATCGCCGAGCCCAGCTGGTCGGCCACGGCCGTCAGCACGCGGACCTCGTCCTCGCCGAAGGCGTTGGACTCCTCCTCCTCGACGTCCAGGACGCCCCACAGGCGGCCGCCGGCCCACAGCGGGATGCACACCTCGGAGCGGACCGCGCGCGTCTCGTCGGTCGGCCGGTAGTCGGGCTCAGCCAGGACGTCGCCTACGACCACCGGCGCCCGCTCGCGCAGCGCGCGGCCGATCAGGCCCAGCCGGTCGGGCTGGCGCCAGGTCTCCATCAGCCGCTCGGCCAGCGGCCCGCGCGCGGCCAGGCTGACCACCTCCCCGTCGCCGGTCAGGCGGGCGACGCCGGTCAGCGACCAGGCGTAGGCGGCGTGCAGCTCCTCGACCACGGCCTCGGCCGCGTCCAGCGGGCTCGTGACACTCGCCAGCCTGCGGCCCACGGCGCTGGTCACCGTGATGTGGCGGGTGCGGCGGCGCAGGCGCTCGGACACGGCCATGGCGCTGGCGGAGTTTGCCGCCGCGGCGCGCACCAGCAGCGACAACGCCACCGCCAGACCGGTGAGCTCACGGGTGTCGCCGTCCGCGTAGAGCTCTACCAGGTAACAGCCCTCGGGGTCGGTGGCCGACGTGGCCAGCACGGCGGAGTAGCCGATCTCGTCCAGCAGCCGGCGCTCGGCGCGGTCGGCCGACCGGTCGTAGCGGTCCACGTGGAAGGTGCCGCTGCCCTGGGCCACCAGGGTCTGGGTGGCCGGGTAGTCCGACAGCGCGTACACCTCGTCCTCCAGGCCCACCCGCATGCCGCGCAGCAGGCTGTCGCGACCGTCCGCCGCGGCCAGCGACCGGATCGTGTCGTCGCCATGGAGGGCGAAGGAGATGGTCCACCCCGCGGCGTTGACCACCTGCGCCAGGGTGCTGCTGACCGCCTCGAGGCGGTCGAGCGTGGCGCGCTGGGCCAGCGAGCCGTCCAGGAGGTCCAGCACCCGGCCGCAGGCCTCCTCGGTCCGCTCCGACTGGCTGCGGCGGCGCCCGCGGCGGCGTGGGTTCCCCTCACCGGGGCTCAGAAGCTCGTGGAAGTCGTCCCGGCCCGCGGAGCACACCTGGCCGCCCCCGCGGCGCTTGGCGGCGTACTGGGCGGCATCGGCCGCCCGCATCAAGGACTCCGGACGCTCGGTGCCCGGCCCGGCGGCGGCGACGCCGCAGGACATCGACACCGCCGTGTCGCGTTCCTCGCGCAGCATGCGCAGCGCGGTGGCGGCCACCCGCCCCGCCTCGGTCAGGTCGGCGCCGGCCATGACCACGGCGAACTCGTCACCCGACATGCGCGCCACGCACGCACCGGGAACCGACGCGGCGGCCTTGACCAGCGCCTGGCCCACCCGCCGCAGCGCGCGGTCGCCCGCGTGGTGGCCCCGCTCGTCGTTGATGGTCTTGAGCTCGTCCACGTCGCAGGCCAGCAGCGTCAGCGCGTGCCCGCTCTCGCGCCAGGCGTCCAGGGCCGCGGCCAGCTGCTCGTCAAGCGCACGCCTGTTCGACAGCCCCGTCAGCTCGTCCTCGTAGGCCAGGCGCGACACCCGCGAGAACATCTCGCCGCGGGCCACGACGCCGCCCAGCTGGCCGGCGATGGCCTCCAGGAAGCGCACGTCGCGGCCGGTGAAGCGCGGTGAGCCCGGCGCGGTGGTCGCCCACGCCTCGCCCCAGACCTCGCCCTCGACCACGATCGGCACGCCGATGTCGGACTCCTTGCCCAGGCTGTTCAGCAGGGCGACCGCGCGCGGGTCGGCCCCTGGATCGTCGACGGCGTTGAAGTAGGGCTGCGCGGTGCGCAGCAGGCGGTCCACGCTGGGGTGCTCGT
Source organism: uncultured Alphaproteobacteria bacterium (assembly GCA_963731585.1). GTDB lineage: Bacteria > Pseudomonadota > Alphaproteobacteria > Rhizobiales > Xanthobacteraceae > CANKHA01. Next base: position 5,021 of record CAVSWC010000013.1, on the reverse strand, counting down.
CCAGGCCGTAGGTCTCGTCCTCGGGCCACCGCTCCTCCCCCGGCCCCATCTCGCCCACGTTGATCAGCGTGCGCATGACCGAGCGCTCGCGCTCCCACTTGCTGATGGACAGCGACGCGGCGCCCATCGCGGCGCGCGCGGCCTCCGACGTGCGCTCGAGCAGCTCGTCGAGCCCGCTCGCGGTAGCGGCCGCGGACGCGACCTGCATGAGTACCTCGCGCTCGTCGGGAACCAGCCGCTCAGCGGACATCATGGTCGTATCGGGAGCCGGGCCCGATCTCTTGAGCGCCGCTGCGCTAGCCGTAGCCCAGGGCGAGCGCGGCGTAGAAGCCCACCACGACCGTGAAGAACGCGGCGTCCAGGCGGTCCAGCACGCCCCCGTGCGGCCCGAGCAGGGTGCTCGTGTCCTTGACCTCCAGATCGCGCTTGAGGGCTGACTCGAACAGGTCGCCCAGCGGCGCCGTGACGGCCACCAGGAAGCCGATGGCCAGGGCGTCGGTCCCGGTCAGCCAGTCCGAGTACGTTCCGGCGGCCCAGAAGGCGATCGTGCCGCCGAGCACGCCGGCGGCCAGCCCCTCCAGCGTCTTGTTGGGCGAGATGTCGGGAGCCAGCGGCGTCCGGCCCCATGCGCGCCCGCCCAGGTAGGCCGCGGTGTCGCCGATGAAGGTGGCGATCAACACGTCAACCAGCAGCGTCTGCCCGTGCGGAAGCTCGCGCAGGAACACCGCGTGGGCCAGCGGCAGGCCGATCCAGCAGATGCCGAAGATCGTGGCCGACATGCCCCAGGCCAGGTTGTCCAGCCGCTCGCGGACCAGGCCCAGCAGGAACACCAGCGGGAAGGCGCACACCAGGGCGATCAGCACCGTCTGGCGCTCCTCGTATGTGGCCAGCACGATCATGGCGATCACCGTCATGAAGCCGGCCAGGTCGATCGGGCGGGCGCGCCGCATCAGGCCGTACAGCTCACTCAGGGCAAGCACGCCCAGGATCACCAGGCCGGCGGCGAACACCTCCTTGCCCCCGGTCACGATGAAGATCGCGGCGACGGCCAGCGGGATCGCGAACAGCACCCGCCGGGTCAGGTCACCCACGGGCTACCTCCCCCCGAAGCGACGCCTGCGCCGGGCGTACTCGGCCAGCGACTCCTCGAACGCCTCCGTGGTGAAGTCCGGCCACAGCTCGTCGCGGAACACGAACTCCGAGTAGGCGCACTGCCACAGCAGGTAGTTGGAGATGCGCTGCTCGCCGCTGGTGCGGATGAGCAGGTCGGGATCGTGCATGTCGGGCGCATAGAGGAGCCGCGAAGTCGGATTCGCTCCGTCCGTGAAGGTTCGCGCCGCATCGACGATCTCCGCCCGGCCGCCGTAGTTGAACGCCACGAACAGCGTGATGCGGGTGTTGCCCGCGGTCATCCGCTCGGCCCAGTCCATCTTCTCCTGCAGCTCCTGCGACACCCCCGCGCGGCGCCCGATGAAGCGCATCCGCACGTCCTCGTCGTCCAGCTCGGGCGTCTCGACGTCGATCCGCTGGCCGAACATGGCCATCAGGCCCGCGACCTCGCTCTCGGACCGGTTCCAGTTCTCGGTCGAGAACGAGTACACGGTGAGCTCCTCGATGCCCAGCCGCGCGGCGTCCTTCAGCCGCGCCTTGACCATGTCGGCACCGGCGTCGTGGCCTGCGAGCGGCGATTCTCCGCGGTTCTGGGCCCACCGCCCGTTGCCGTCGGTGATGATCGCCACGTAGCGGGGCACTGTCATCGCCGTTTCTGGATCGGGCACGATGCCCGATCCAGCTGCGGCGTCAGGTGGTCTCCCCCATGATCTCCTCTTCCTTGCCTGCCAGCAGGCCGTCGATCTCGCCGACGCGGGCATCGGTGAGCTTCTGCAGGTCGGCCTCGGCGCGGTGCTCGTCGTCGGAGCCGATCTCGCCCTCCTTCTTGAGCTCGCGCAGGTCGTTCTGCACGTCGCGGCGGGTGTTGCGAATGGTCACGCGGCCCTGCTCGGCGATGCCGTGCACGACCTTGACCATCTCGCGCCGGCGCTCCTCGGTCAGCTCCGGGATCGTCAGCCGGATCAGGTTGCCGTCGTTGGACGGTGTCAGGCCCACGTCGGACTCCAGGATCCCCTTCTCGATCGCCTTGATCGAGGACTTGTCGTAGGGCGTGATCGTGAGCAGCCGGGCCTCGGTGGCGGACACGTTGGCCAGCTGCTTGAGCGGGGTGACCGCGCCGTAGTAGTCCACCTCCACGCGGTCCAGCAGATGCGGGGACGCGCGGCCCGTGCGGACGGTGGAGAACTCGTTCCGCGTGGCCTCGACGGACTTGGTCATGCGCTCCTCGGCGTCGGCCATGAACTCCTTGGCCAGCTCGCTCATCCACCTGTCGCCACCACCGTCCCCACCCTCTCGCCGCACACTATCCGATCGATGTTGCCCTCGTCGTCCATGTTGAACACGTGGATCGGGAGGTCGTTGTCCATGCACAGCGACAGCGCGGTGACGTCCATGACCTGCAGCTGCTGCTCGATCGCCTCGCGGTGCGTGATGGTCGCGATGAACTTGGCGTCGGGATCGATCCGCGGGTCGGCGCTGTAGACGCCCTCCACCCCGTTCTTGGCCATGAGGATGGCCTCGGCGTGGATCTCCAGCGCGCGCAGCGCGGCCGCGGTGTCGGTGGTGAAGAACGGGTTGCCGGTGCCGGCGGCGAAGATCACCACGCGCCCCTTCTCCAGGTGGCGCATCGCCCTGCGCCGGATGTAGGGCTCGGCCACCTCGGAAATCTCGATCGCGGACATCACACGCGTGACGGCACCCTGCTTCTCGAGCGCGTCCTGGAACGCCAGCGCGTTCAGCACCGTGGCGAGCATGCCCATGTAGTCGCCGGTGGCCCGGTCCATGCCGGCGGCGGCGCCGGACATGCCGCGGTAGATGTTGCCGCCACCCACGACCACCGCCACCTCCACGCCGCGCTCGGAGATCTGCTTGACCTCGGTGGCGATCGACGCCACGCGATCGGGATCGGCGCCGTACTCGAGCCGGCCCATCAGGGCCTCGCCCGAGAGCTTCAGCAGAACCCGGCCGAACGCCGCCTCCAACGGGCGGCTACTCCCCGATCCGGAACCGGGCGAAGCGGCGGATGACCACGTTCTCGCCCGTGTTCGCCGACAGCTCGGCGCGCAGCTCCTCGATGGTCTGGCCGTCGTGCTTGTCCGCGTTGATGTGGCTCTGGTTGAGCAGCACGTTCTCCTCGAGCCACTTCTTCATCCGGCCCTCGGCGATCTTCTGCTGCACCTCCTCGGGCTTGCCCTCGCCCGCGGCCTGCTCGCGGAGCACGCGCATCTCGGCCTCGCGCGTGTCCTCGGGCACGTCGTCCTCGGTCACGTACATCGGCGCCGCGCGGCCACGTGGGAGGCGACCTCGCGCACGAACTCGGCGAACTCGTCGTTGCGCGCCACGAAGTCGGTCTCGCAGTCGACCTCCACCAGCGCGCCGACCTTGCCGTTGTGGTGCACGTAGCTGTGGACCAGCCCCTCGCTCGCGGCCCGCTCGCCGCGCTTGGCGGCCTTGGCCTGGCCCTTCACGCGCAGCAGCTCCATGGCCTTGTCCATGTCGCCGTCGGTCTCCTGGAGCGCGCCCTTGGCGTCCATGATCCCCGCGCCGCTGCGCTCGCGCAGCTCCTTGACGTCGGCGGCCGAGATGGTCATCTCTCGTTCCCTCGTTCGGATCGAACGTGCGCTGCTCGGCGCCGGTGGGCGCCGGCTCGGGCTCGGGCGGGGGCGGCGGTGCCTGACCGGCCTCCTCGGCCTCCTTGCGCGCCTGCTCCTCGGCCTCGCGGCGGGCGGCCTCCTCGGCCTCCTTGCGCTGCTGCTCCTCCTGCGCGAGGCGCTCCTGCTCCTCCTTCTCGCGGCGGGCGGCCTCCTCCTCGGTCCGGAAGCGCTGGTGCTGCTCGGCCACCTCGCCGGCGATCGCCTCGATGATCACCTTGCACGAGCGGATCGCGTCGTCGTTGCCGGGGACCACGTAGGTCACCGGGTCCGGATCGCAGTTGGTGTCCACCAGGCCGATGATCGGGATCCGCAGGCGCACGGCCTCGCGGACGGCGATCTCCTCGGTCTTCAGGTCCACCACGAACAGGGCGTCGGGCGGGCGCTGCATGTTGCGCACGCCGCCGAGGTTGAACTCGAGCTTGTCGCGCTCCTTGGTGGCCGCGATCCGCTCACGCGTCGGCAGCAGGTCGAGCGTGCCGCTCTCGGTCCAGTCGGTGAGCTCGTGCAGGCGCTTGATCCGCTTGGAGACGGTCTGGAAGTTGGTGAGCAGCCCGCCCAGCCAGCGCTGGTGGATGTAGGGCATGTCCGCCGCCGTGGCGGCCTCGGCGATGGTGTCGCGGGCCTGCTTCTTGGTGCCCACGAACAGCACGGTGCCGCCGCGGCCGGCGACGCCGGACGCGAACTCCTGCGCCTCGGCCAGCAGCTTCTCCGTGCGCTGGAGGTCGATGATGTGGATCCCGCTGCGCTCCCCGTGGATGAAGCGGCGCATCTTGGGGTTCCAGCGGCGCGTCTGGTGGCCGAAGTGCACGCCGGCCTCCAGCAGCTCTCTGAGTGTTACCTGAGCCAACTGAGTGCTCCCTTTGGTTGTGGTGCGGATCCCGCGGCGGTCATGCGGACCCGGGCTCAACTGCCCGGGCAGGGCCCAGCGGCACCCGCCGGGGTAGTGACTGAATGAACGGCAGAGGATAGAGCCCGAAACGAAAACGAGGCGGCTCCCGTAGGGAACCGCCCCGCCTCGATATCAGTGTCCGTCTGGCCCTCCGGACACTGGCTCCCGCCTGGCTGCGTCGAGTGCTCGGCGCAGATCGGCCGGTGGTTTGGACTCGCACCGGACTTCTTCCCGCCCGATCGGGTGCCGAAACATCGAGCAGGTTCGCGTGCAAGAACTGTCGATCGAGGCCCACCCCGGCAACCCGCCCGACCCGTAGCGCGGATCCCCGCACACCGGATGGCCGATCGCCTGCATGTGCGCGCGGA
>CAVSWC010000012.1:0-227836 GCA_963731585.1 uncultured Alphaproteobacteria bacterium | reverse complement strand
GCGTCCTTCTTTATAATTTAGCGCTCTCTCGCGAACTCGACACCCGGTTCGTGGATGATGCGATCAAGCAGCCCCTTCTCCCAGTCTAGATATTCCCGCATGGCGTCTTCAGCGCCCGACATGAAATCGTAAGGACGATAAAACACGTCAGTCGGCCGCTCTGGAAGATTGCCCGGGCCAGATTCCACGGGCAGGCCAGCAGCAGTCCATGCAGCCGTGCCGCCCTCGATAGCAAATGCGCGAAGGCCCTGGCTGTGCAGTTCGCTCGCCACGAGACGTGCGAGACGTCCATCCGGCGAGGTGAGAACCGCGTCTCTCCCGATGCGAGAAGCGGTGTCCTTGGCGTCGTGACGCTCGGTAAAGAGGGCGCCAGCAATGTGCGCGCGCCGGTAGTCCTTGCTTGTGCCGAAATCGAGCACGGGACAGCCGGCAAGCCGCAATGCCTCGGCCTCATCGGGGCCGACGACTGGAGCGTCCTTCAGCAAGGCTTCCGCGTTCGGAGCCGCAGGGACACCGGTCGACAGCGGGAGATCGTCGCAAACGGTGAAGATGTCCCGGATGCCGATCTGCTTCAGCCACGCCGCCGTCATCGGCGCGCGCACGCCATCGCTGTCACACAGAATAAAGCGTGCGTTATGTACGGCAGCGAAAGTGTCCAGTGTCTGGACAAGCTGTCCACCCGGCGCGGAAACAGCACCGTCGCGATGCCCTGCTGCATACTCGTGCGGATCGCGCACATCGAACAGATAAGTTGTCCGCCGGTCGTTCCGTGCGAGAAGGGCATTGCATTGTTCGGACGTCAGGCTTTCCACGCCTGCGCGCTTAGCATGCCGCGCAGCCAGCGCACGTGCCTCGGAAAGATTTCGCGACGCCGGCGCGGCCGCGCGGCGATCCTTGCCTCGATCAAGCTTGAAGCCGGCGAGATGCCATCCCATCGTTCCGTCACGCAAAGCAACGACCCGATTGGGCACGTTAGCGTCGATGAGCGATTGCGCGCCGATAATACTGCGCGTGCGCCCCGCGCAGTTGATTACGACTGTCGTCTGTGGCGAGGGGACATTCTCAAAGAACCTGTACACCAGTTCCGCGCCCGGACAATTGATGGCGCCCGGAATGCTCATGACCTGGTATTCCGCGAACGGCCTGGAATCCAGCACCACGACCCTCTCGCCAGCGTGCAGCAACCGTTCAAGTTCTTCGGGTGAGACATGGGGCGTGTTGGCCTCGGCCTCGACGAATTCACCGAACGCCTTACTGGGAACGTTGATTCCAGAGAAAAGCTGGCCGCCGGTTGCGCTCCATCCGTCGTTCTCGCCGTCGAGAAGGCACACGTCGGTATAGCCATATCGTGCCAGCAGATTCCCGGCATCCTCCGCATGTGGACCCTTTGCAGCGATCGTGATCGGCGTGTCGAGGCGTGGCACGAGCTGTTCGATTCTCAGCTCAAGAACGGAACGAGGGATGTTGCATGCAAAGAAAAGGTGAGCTTTGGCATAATCTCCCTCCCGCCGAACGTCGAGGATGGCGTGCTCCTGTTGTCCGTGGAGTCTGGCGCGCAACATCTTCGGGGAAATGAGCCGCATTGCTGCTTCAAGAATTCGCGGAGCCAGGATGGCTACGCTAGCGATAAGCTCAGCGCGCTTGCAAGGCCTGCGGCAGCCGCGCCATGTCGTCGATCTCCTCCATCCGGAGGATCATGCCGATCACCTCGTCCTGCTGGCCCGGTTGCATCGTGAATCGCGTGAGCTTGCGGAATTTCTGCACGATCTCGTCCGAAGACGCGAAGGATTGCTCGCTGCCGCGCGGCGCCTCCCGGGTTTCTTCTTCGCGTGAGCCGTCCGTGAAGTGGATTTCGACCCGCACCTTGTGCCGGAATTTTGCGCCGAGCGCCGTGATCGCCGGGTCGTGCACGACCTCGACCTTGCGCGAGAGCGCGATGCGGGCCTCGTCGTGCACGGCCTCGGGCTTGAACTCGTCGACGAACACATCGCCACAAAGAAGCAGGGTGGCAACGCAGAAGGGCAGGTTGAGCTGGGCCGAGGTCAGACCCTCGGGCCGGTAGGCCCAGCCGACATGATCGACCGTTACTTGCGATCCGTGAACCACGATCTTGCTGAGCTCTTCGAGCTTGAAAGGCCGGCGCGCCTGGATCGCGCGGATGGCGTCGAGACTGGTGTGATTGCTGCCGACGCAGGAATAGAATTTCAGCGCGATCCGCATCGTCTCGAAGCGCTCGCCCAGACCGGCGCTCAGTTCCGCCATGTCGAAACGGTCAGTGGAACGCGAGAAGGTGGTGCAGAAGCCGCCATACGGCGCCTCGAACACGTCGACGATGCCGGTGAATCCCTTCTGCGCGAGCAACGCGCCGTAGAGCCCGCTCTGCGAGGAACGGCCGGCATGCATGCGCTTCACCATCGAGCCGAACTGAGCCGCCATCAGACCCGCTGCCTGCGTCCCCGCTATGCCGAGGGCGTGAACGGTGCGCTCCGGATCGAGCTTCAGCCCGCGCGCGGCGCCAGCCGCAGCCGAGAACACGCCGAGGGTGGCGCCGGAATGCCATCCCTGGCCGATATGCTCCTGTCCCATGCAGATGCCGACGCGCGGCCCGATCTCGTAGCCCGCGACAGCGGCGGCAAGAAATTCGCGCCCGGAGAGCCGCGCGTGATTCTCCGCCACCGCGATCAGCGCCGGAAGCGTCACCGCGCCGACATGCAGCACGCCGTGGCGGTGCACGTCGTCGAGCTCGAAACCCTGCACGGCGGTGCCATTCACCAAGGCGGCGTGCGGCGACGAAAGCTGTGCCTTGGTGCCCCACACCGAAGTGGTCCGGGTCTGATCGACCTCCGACAGCGTTCCCCGAAGGATTTCGCACCAGGGTGTATGCGCGCCATAGATGGCGCAGCCGAGCGAATCGAGAATGAGCAGCTTTATCCGCTCGCGGACGTCCAACGGGACGTCATCGTAAGTGAGACCGGAGACGAATTCGGCGATCCGACGCGTGTGGACGTTATCGACTTTGGCGTGGTCGCTCATCGTGCCTCCCGCGGATTATCGCTAAGCACCGGCCGGCTTAGATGGCTTGAACCGGGTTGTCTAGAGTGACAATCTACTTGAGGAGATCATCAAAATGTCTGTGTCGCCAAGCCCTTCGGAAATGGCCGCCATGGTGTTGCCTATGATCGCTGCCGCGGTTGTTGATAGCGGCCCCGGAGGCACCCCCTGCGCAGGCCGCAGCCCGGGGCGGGTGGCGCGATGACCGACCGACGCGCGTTCCGCCGGATGGTTGAGGCCCCGGAAATTCTCGTCCTGCCGGGTGTGTTCAACGGCTTCAGCGTGCGGCTGGTCGAGCGCGCTGGTTACAAGGCGGCGGCAATCAGCGGCGCCGGCATCTCGGAGAACCTGCTCGGCTGGGCGGATCGCGGCATTCTCACCTTCGACGAAAATCTGCGCGCCTGCAGCGCGCTCGCCGACTGCTCGGGCATCCCATTGCTTGCGGATGCAGACACAGGTTACGGCAACGCGCTCAACGTCCATTTCGTGACGCGCGCTTTCGAAAAGGCCGGGCTCGCGGCGATCTCGATCGAGGATCAGGTCTGGCCGAAGCGCTGCGGTCACCTGGAGGGCAAGCGCGTCATCCCGGCGCGGGAGATGGTGGAAAAGGTGAAGTCCGCGGTCGATGCCAGGCGGGATCCCGATTTCATGATCCGCGCGCGCACCGATGCCGCCGCCACCGACGGCATTCCCGAGGTCATCGACCGGCTCAATATGTACGCCGAAGCCGGCGCGGATATCCTGTTTGCCGACGCGTTGCTGTCGGTGGAGGACATCCGCACGGTGGCGCAAAATGTCAGCAAGCCGCTTGCCGTCAATATGGGCTTGGGGCTGATGGAGCGCGGCACGACGCCGCTTCTGACGCCCAAGCAATTGCAGGCGCTCGGCGCTTCCACCGCGTCCTATTCCCGCATGCTGTCGACGCGCGGCCCTGCGCGGCATGATGAACGCGCTCGAGGCTTTCGCCCCGACCATCAATGCCGACCAGCCGACCTTTCGTCCCGACCTTCTGGTATCGTTCAAGGAATTGAACGAACTCATGGGGTCGAAGATACTCGACGCCATCGAAGATAAGTTCGTCAGTAAATCATAACCGGCCGGGTGCCGGACGAGAGGGAGGAACTCATGCGGATAATGTCCCTGGCTGTTGGAATGAGAACGGCTTTGGCCGGAGGCTTGCTCGCAGTGCTCGCGACCGCGAGCGTTCCGGCAGGCGCGGCCGATATCGAAATCATGGCGCCGGCGGCTCCAGGCGGGGGATACGACCGCACCGCCCGTGCCTTCGAGCAGGCGCTGGAACAGGAGAAGCTCGGTTCGGCGAGCGTCGTCAACGTCGGCGGCGCGGGCGGGGCGATCGGCCTTGCACAGTTCATCCGCACCCGCTCCGGCAGCGACAGCGCAATGATTGTCGGAGGTTTTGGGATGGTCGCCTCGTTCGCGACCAACAAGTCGAAGGTGACCCTCGCCGACGTGACGCCGGTGGCCCGGCTGATCAGCGAATACTCCGTCGTCGTCGTGCCGAAGGATTCGCCGGTGAAGACGTTGGCTGATCTGACCGCCAGGCTGAAGCAGAACCCGGGCGCCGTGTCCTGGGCTGGCGGCTCCGCCGGTGGCACCGACCACATCCTCGCCGGCTCGATCGCCAAGGCAGTTGGGGTCGATCCGAAGCAGGTGAACTATGTCGCGTTCTCCGGCGGGGGCGACGCGCTCGCCGCGATCATCGGCGGGCAGGTCACGGCCGGTCTTGGCGGCTACAGCGAACTCGCGGATCAGATCAAGGCCGGTACCGTCCGCGCGCTGGCGATCTCGGCCGCGGCGCGCGTTCCGGGCGTCGATATCCCAACGCTGAAAGAGCAAGGCGTCGACGCCACGCTTGTCGAACTGGCGTGGCATCGCCGCGCCTCCCGGCCTTACCCCGGCGCAGCGGCAGGCCTATCTCGATCTCACCGACAAGGTGGTGAAGTCGAAGACCTGGAAGGATCTGCTGAAGACCAACGGCTGGAACGACGAGTATCTCGCCGGCGATGCCTTCAAGACGCTACATCGAGACGGAGACGCAGCGCGTAACCGAAATCCTCACCCAACTCGGACTGGTGAAGTGACGGGCGCCAGGTAGCGCAGCGTGACGGATTTCACGCGCGAGATGGATGGGCATCGCTCCGGGACCCGATCTGCAAGCGCGCTTCTCGTCGCGCTTGCGCTGGTCGGGCTCGGGCTGTTCGTGCTCCATCAGGGGTATTCCATGGCCGTCGAGCAATCGGCCTACGCCAGGGTCGGGCCGCAGGTCTTTCCTTACGTCATCGGCGCGGGGTTGATCGCGATTGGGGTTCTTCTCGCGCGCAGCGCCCTGAAGGGCTCATGGTCCGTCCTATGGGCCGAGCCAAGCGAGGCCTATCCCGACCGGCGCGAGTTTTGGCGGCATATGTCCAGTGTCGGACTCGTCGGACTCGGCCTCGTGATCAATGCGGCCTTGATTGCACCACTCGGCTTCGTGATCGCTTCTACGCTCATGTTCGCGCTCACGACTCGGGCTTTCGGCAGCAGGCGTCCATTCTTCGACCTCGCTGTCGGAGCCGTGTTCTCTGCAATCATCTTCCTCACCTTCACCTATGCGCTGGGCTTGTCCCTGCCGCGGGGAACGCTCTGGGGTGCGCGTTGATGGACGTGATCGGCGGCCTCTTGCATGGTTTTTCGGTTGCGCTCACCCCGATCAATCTGTTGTGGGCGCTCATCGGCGTGACCCTCGGAACGGCGGTCGGCGTGTTGCCCGGGATCGGGCCCGCGCTGACAGTTGCGATGCTGCTGCCGCTCACCGGCAAGCTCGATCCTGTCGGCGCCTTCATCATGTTCGGCGGCATCTATTACGGCGCCATGTACGGCAGTTCGACGACTTCGATCCTGCTCAACACGCCGGGTGAGAACTCCTCGGTCGTCACCGCCATCGAGGGAAACCGGATGGCGAAACGCGGTCGCGGCGCGGCCGCGTTGGCCACCGCCGCCATCGGCTCCTTCGTCGCCGGCACTTTGGCGACATTCTTCCTCGCGCTGTTTGCGCCGACGGTTGTGACCTTTGCGCTCAAGTTCGGCCCTGCCGACTATTTTTCGCTGATGATCCTCGCCTTCACCACGGTCTCCGCGGTGCTCGGCAGCTCGCTGCTGCGCGGGCTCGCGAGCCTGTTCCTGGGACTGACCGTCGGGCTCATCGGCATCGACATGCAGACCGGACAGGCGCGGCTCGCGCTCGATCTGCCGCAACTGCTCGACGGCATCGAGGTGGTGATCCTCGCCGTCGGCCTTTTTGCCGTCGCTGAAACTCTGTTCGTGGTCTCGCGCAAAAGTCTTCTCGCCGACGAGATCATCCCGATCTCCGGCCGGATCTGGATGACGAAGGAGGAGTGGCGCCGATCCTGGAAGCCATGGCTGCGCGGATCTTTTATCGGCTTTCCGTTTGGAGCCTTGCCTGCGGGTGGAGCGGAGATTCCGACCTTCCTGTCCTATTCGCTGGAACGGAAACTCTCGAAGCATCCGGAGGAGTTCGGCACAGGGCGCCATCGAGGGCGTTGCCGGGCCGGAGGCGACCAACAATTCGGCGGTGACGGGCGTCCTCGTGCCGCTGCTGACGCTGGGCCTGCCGACTTCGGCGACGGCGGCGATCATGCTGGTCGCGTTTCAACAATACGGCCTCCATCCGGGGCCGCTCCTGTTCCAGAGCAATCCAAATCTCGTCTGGGGCCTGATCGCCAGCCTCTATATCGGCAACGTCATGCTGCTGGTTCTGAACCTGCCGCTCGCCGGGATCTGGGTGCGGCTGCTCGCGATACCGCGACCCTATCTCTGTGCCGGCATTCTCGTGTTCGCGAGCCTCGGCGTGTACAGCCTGCACGGCTCGGTATTCGATCTCGGCACGCTCTGCGTCTTTGGCTTTCTTGGCTACGTGATGCGTTGCGCCGACATCCCGGTCTCGCCGGCGATCCTCGGCCTGATCCTCGGGCCGCTGGCCGAGCAGCAGTTCCGGCGGGCTCTGGCGATCAGCCAGGGCGACCCGACGGTTTTTCTCACCCGGCCGATCTCGGCGACCATTCTGGCGGTCGCTGTCGCGGTTCTTGTTGCGCCGCCGCTCTACGAACTGCTCAAGTCGCGGCGGAGCAAAGGATCGTCTCCCGTGAGACTAAAGGTATAGCTTGGTGCTTGAAACGAAACATCCCGCTGAAGCGGCCGCAGCCCATCTCGCGCGATCGGGCCGCGAGGTCCGCGTTGTCTCGGCGACCGGAGTCTGCGGCTCGGGCTTCAAGGAAAGTTCAATCGCCGCCGGCATGGCGCGCCGGCCGCACTTCATCGGCTGCGATGCGGGCTCGACCGATCCGGGGCCTGCGCCGCTCGGCTCCGGCACGCCGGCCTTTCCGCGCCGCGCCGTCAAGCGCGATCTGCGGCTCATGCTGAAGGCGGCGCGGCAAGCCGGCGTGCCGCTGCTGGTTGGTTCCGCGGGCACCGCAGGCGGCGAGCCGCATCTGGCGCTCGTCCGCGACATCGTCCTCGAAATCGCGCGCGAGGAGGGCCTGCGTTTCCGGCTGGCGCTGATCCATGCCGAACAGGATAAGGCGTATCTCAAGGACCGCCTGCGCCAAAACCGCATCCGGCCGCTCAAACCCGCGCCGAAATTCGACGAAGGCGTGATCGACAGGGCCGAGCGCATCGTCGGAATGATGGGCGAAGAGCCGTTCCTGCGCGCTCTCGACAAAGGCGCCGACGTGGTGATCGCGGGACGCGCCAGCGATTGCGCCATCTTCGCGGGGCTTCCGATCCGCATGGGCGTGCCGCCCGGATTGGCTTGGCACGCCGCAAAGCTGCTGGAGTGCGGCAGCGCCATCGCGGTGTCCCGGCCTTCACCGGATTCGATCCTCGTTACTTTTGGAGACGGCTATTTCGACGTCGAGGCGCTCGATCCGCGAGGTTCGCTGCACGCCGCAAAGCGTCGCCGCTCACGCGCTCTACGAGAACGCCGATCCGTTCCGGCTGGTTGAATCGAGCGGCACGCTCGATCTGACGCAGGCAAGCTATGAGGCGCTCGATGAGAGGCGCGTACGCGTGCGCGGCAGCAGGTTCGAGCCCGCAGCGACCTACACGGTAAAACTCGAAGGCGCGGAGCGGGTCGGCTACCAGAGCATCGTCATCGGTTCGGTGCGCGATCCCTTCATCATCCGCCAGATCGATGATTGGTCGGAACGCCTGAAGGAAAAGCTCAAGGGCAGGGTGGCCGACGTGTTCGACGCCGATACGGCCGCGAACTACATCTTCAACCTGCGCATCTACGGCAAGGACGGCACGATGGGGCCGCTCGAGCCGGTCCAAAGCGTCACAAGCCACGAGCTCTGCCTCGTGCTCGAGGTGACGGCGCCGACGCAGGAGATCGCCACCACGATTGTCTCGATGGCGCGGCATCAGGCGCTGCATCTTCCGATCCCGGAATGGAGCGGACTCATCACGGGTGTGGCGTGCATCTACAGCCCGGCTTATCTCGAACGCGGCGCGGTCTACCGCTTCTGCGTCAACCACGTGGTGGAACCTGACGATCCCTACGAGATGTTCCCGATCGATATGCTCGACGTAGGAACCTGACATGACGACGCTTGGCGAACTGGCAAGCCTGATCCGCAGCAAGAACGCGGGGCCGTTCGAACTGACCTTTGACATCATGTTCGACAATTTGGAGACCTTCGAGCGCGTTCGAACCAGCGGTGCTCTGTCGGCCGAGCGGATCGCGGCGATCTATCGCATCCCCGTCGAGGACGTCCGTTTTTTCGTGGTGCCGCCCGCGCTTGCCTTCAAGGCTTCGATTCCCCGGCCCATCTTCCAGGGCGACCTGCTCGACAGCGACAGCCACGGCGGGCAGCAATACGCGCCGCTGATGGAGATCGAGATCTCCTGAGGGAGAAGTGTTCAGGGAAACGCGTCTGGCAGCGCGACTGCGAACGTCGGCATGCCCATGCCGATAGCATCGGACCTACGACCCAGCATCAATCCGTGATCGGCCTACTTAGACCCACTTGAGGTCTTACGGTCAGCCCGGGTGCTTTCGTATCCGTGCACTGAAATATCAAAGTTGTTACCGTCCGGATCGATAGCACGATATTCTGCGAAATGGCGGTCGCCCGGACGCTTGAGCGGCGGACGGTATCCGTGCGTTTCAAACTCTTTGGCCACGGCATCGTTGTCGTCCACTAAGAACCCGAAATGATTAAAGCCGCTCGGCTTACCGTCGATCTTATTCGTATGGATTGAGAGATTCATGTATCCGTCGGTCAACTGGATACCCCCATTCTCTGCCCGATGCTGGATGGTAAGCCCCATTACATCAACATAGAATTTGGCAAGTCTCTCAGGGTCCGTTGTATTGAAGACGATATGACGGATCTTTGCCACCGGTTTCCTCCTTTCAGCCCATCGGGACATGGACGAACGCGAACTTCATTGGTAGCGTCCTGCAAACACTACAGCAAGTTCGGATTTGGGAGGAACAGTAACGATGCACAAATGGGTATTGTTTATCCTGGGCCTGCTTACCCTGGCTGGCGCTCAGGCCTCCTCGGCCCAGACTCCGGAGGAGTTCTACCGAGGAAAGCAAGTCCGCTTCATAGTCGGAACGGCAGCAGGGCAGGAATATGATCTCTGGGCCCGAATGATTGCGCGCCATTTGCGTCGCCATATTCCGGGTACGCCAAACATTATTGTGGAGAACATGCCCGGAGCCGGTCATGTTATTGCGGCCAACTTCCTCTTCGACGTAGCGCCGCGCGACGGAACGGTCATCGGGATGGTGTCCCGAAACATCCCCGATGCTGCTGTTATGAAGCTTCCCGGGGTCCGCTTCGACCCGCGCAAGTTCAACTGGCTTGGCAGCCCCGAGCTTGCTCATCGCGTTTTGGTTGTTTCTGCGAACTCGGGCTTCACCAAGGCGGAGGAGCTTTTCGAGCGCGAACTTATCATTGGTGCCGTGGGTGCTGCTCAGGCGGTCACGACGGCGCCCATACTTCTCAAGAACATCCTCGGCATGAAATTAAAGGTAGTCACAGGGTATCACGCGCCACAAGACGTATTGCTTGCGATGGAAAGGGGCGAGGTGCACGCCGTCGTTGAAACCATTGCAACGATGAAAGGCAAGCGCGCACAACATGTGCTGTCGGGTAAAGCCCGCGTACTCTTCAACATGGAACAAACGCGCGTTCCGGAATTGAATGCCCCAAGCATCTTTGAGTTCATCAAGAAAGACGAGGACCGTCAGATTTTTCAGTTTCTTGCAGCGAGTATGGAGATGGGCAGGCCTATGTTGACGCCTCCGGATGTTCCGGCCGATCGCGTCGCTGCCCTCCGAAAAGCCTTTCTGGCGACCATGCAAGACCCCGCATTCATCCAAGAAGCAGAGGTTGGGGGCTTCGAAATAACGGTCAGGACCGGCGAGGAACTCGCGGCGCTTGTCGATGCCGAAATGCAAATTCCTCCGGCAATCATCGAAAAGGCTTCGAAAGGAGCGGTCGCAAATTAGTAGCCTCGCTCTCGACCGAGAGGAAAATTTGCAACCTGCATATGCTCCGGTCTGTCGGTGGGAAGCTAACGAATAAGGGAGGACGGGATGGCGAAACCGCAAATCCGGCATCTTGCAATTATGACGGTTGATCCCGAGAAGCTCGCGAAGTTTTACGAGCAGGTCTTTGAGATGGAGCGCATCCCGCGGCCCGGCGCGGGTGGAAGCAAGGCTATCTATATGACGGATGGCTATATCACCTTGGCTTTGCTGCACAACAGGGCCGATGGCCGTCCCTCAGGTCTCAATCACTTTGGATTTCACGTGGCCGATCAAGATGAAATCTCGGAGAGACTTTCCAAGGCGGGGGTCGCTGTACCGGCAAAGCGCCCAGCCGATCGGGCGTTTGCCGAGACCCGCGCTCATGATCCGGACGGCAACAACTTCGATCTGTCGGTACGAGGATATGACGGCTAGTGTCCCGAATCCGAAGTTCGCTTGGACTTGCAGCACACTCTGATCGAACTTCGGATTCGAAAGGACACTAGCAACTCTATAATTCTAGTGTGGTCTGGTTCAGAAGTTCGCTTCCTGGACTCGCGGCAAGAAGAGAGCGAACTTCTGAACCACCACACTAGCAGCGTTCGCGCTAGGTTAACCGGGATCGCAGGGTAGGCTTGAAATGGACGAAATCGTCGAGCGTAGAAATGAGCCGGCCGGAATCGAAGTTCCCGTTCCCTCCACGGGGACCGGCCGCTGGGGCAGTGATGTTGCGGCAGATGTGATCCGGTCGCTAGACATCCCGTTCGTGGCCTTGAACCCAGGCGCAAGCTATCGCGGATTGCACGATAGCCTCGTCAACCACTTGGGCAACCGTGCGCCACAGATGCTTCTTTGCCTGCATGAGGAGCATGCCATAGGGATCGCGCATGGATGGGCCAAGGTGACGGGCCGCGCCATGATGGCGATCGTTCACAGCAACGTCGGACTTATGCACGCGACGATGGCCCTGTTTAACGCTTGGTGCGATCGCATGCCGCTCCTGCTTTACGGAGCAACCGGTCCGATGGACGCAGCGAAGCGGCGCCCCTGGATCGATTGGATCCATACGTCCAAGGACATGGGAGCACTGATCCGTCACTACACGAAGTGGGACGATCAACCGAACTCCGTGGCGGCGATGCCGGAGGCGATTCTCCGCGGTCGTCAAATCGCTGAAACCGCACCACGCGGACCAACCTATGTCTGCTTCGACGTTGGATTGCAGGAACAAAGGGTCGATAATCCACCGACCCTGCCCGATGTTTCCCGCTACAGGCCACCCGCGCCTGCGGCTCCACCACCCGACCTGATCGCCGACATCGCAAAGTTACTGCATACAGCGGAGCGGCCGCTCATCCTCATGGGACGTGTATCGCGCGATGAGAGTGCGTGGGCTGAGCGTGTCAGGTTAGCCGAGTCTCTTGGTGCGGTCGTGCTCACCGACCTGAAGCTTGCTGCCGCGTTCCCAACCGAGCACCCACTGCATGGGGCGCCAGCGGGAAGTCGACTTACACCTCCAGGAGTGGAAGCGCTCAAAAATGCTGACGTGGTCTTAAGCTTGGAGGCGCGGGACCTCGCGGGGGTGCTGCAAGCCGCGCACAAAGGTGCGCCTATCACGTCAAAGATCATCCGTGTCGCTGTCGACCAACATCTCCACAACGGCTGGAGCATGGACTATCTGTCGCTTGCGCCGGTTGATCACTACATTCTGGCTGAGCCAGAGCCCACGGTCTCGGCTCTGAATCGCGAACTCGCAAAATTAGGTCCTCGGAAAACGGCGGCATGGCCCGGGCGTACGCCGCACAAGCCAAAAGCTTTGCCTTCGCTGGACGGCAGCGGTGCTATCACAGTTCCTCATGTCGCTGCCGCGTTGCAACGGGCGACTGCCAATCGTAAAAGCTGCCTGACGCATCCGCCGCTGTCCTGGGCCGGGTCTCTTTGGCCAATTCGCGACCCCTTCGATTTTCTTGGCTCCGACGGGGGTGGTGGCGTTGGTGGAGGTCCAGGTCAGTCCATTGGAGCCGCACTCGCCTTGCGAGGGACAGGGCGGTTGCCGATTTCGGTTTGCGGGGACGGCGACTTCCTCATGGGCTTAACCGCGATTTGGACCGCAGTACGTTACGAGATACCGATCCTGTTCGTGATCGTTAACAATCGCTCGTACTACAATGACGAACTTCACCAGGAGCATCTCGCGATAGCCCGTGGCCGGCCGCCCGAGAATAAATGGATCGGACAGCAGATGCTTGGGCCTGAACTTGACATTCCGATGTTGGCTCGCGGGCAAGGAGCTCTTGGATTTGGTCAAGTCGCGGCGTTAGGCGAGCTTCTCCCAACTCTGCAGCAGGCGATTTCTGCTGTTGATGCGGGTAAAGTTGCGGTCGTGGATGTCCGCGTAGAACCCGGGTACTCAGAACCCGGCACCGCCGGGGCTGCCGCGTCGCATTCAAGCTGAGGATCACGTAGTTGACCGGAGCAGGCCGGCTGAGTCCGGGAGGATCATGAGGAAGCTCGATATCCAAGGCCTCACGATGTCTTTCGGCTCCTTGCGGGCCGTCGACGATGTGTCGCTGCACGGTCGCCGACGGCGAGACGGTCGTGCTGCTCGGCCCGAGCGGTTGCGGCAAGACGACGCTGCTGCGCCTCGATCGCCGGGTTTCTACCGCCCGAACGCGGGCGCGATCCGCATCAACGGCAAGCCGTGGCGTCGCCGACCGTGATGGTGCCGCCGGAAAAGCGTTCGCTCTCGATGGTGTTCCAGAGCTACGCGGTGTGGCCGCACAAGACCGTGTTCGAGAACCTCGCCTATGGCCTGCGCCTGCGCCGCCTCGATCGGCAAGACCGATCGCCGCCAAGGTCGCGGAGGCGCTCGCCACGGTGCGGATGGAGGGCTACGCGCGCGCGCTATCCGAGCGAACTGTCGGGCGGCCAGCAGCAGCGCGTCGCGGTCGCGCGCGCGCTGGTGCTCGAGCCCGAAATCCTGCTTGTTCGACGAGCCGCTGAGCAATCTCGACGCGACGCTGCGCGAGCACATGCGCTTCGAGATCAAGGCGCTGCTCGACAAGCTCAAGATCACCGCGATCTACGTCACCCACGACCAGAACGAGGCGATGGTGATCGCCGACCGCGTCGCGGTGATGAACCGCGGCCGCATCGAGCAGATCGGCTCGCCCGAGGACGTCTACTACCGCTCGAAGACCGACTTCGTCGCCGCAGTTCATCGGGCTCGCCAATGTGCTCGACGGCGAAGGTGATCGGCCGCGGCGGACGCCGGATCGCATCACGGTGCAGGTCGACCGGCGTCGGCGAGCTCGTCGCGCGCGAAATGCGCGCACAACTGCCGACGGCAGCCGGCGCGCCTCTGCGTGCGGCCGGAGCAGATCGAGCTCACGGCGACGCCGATCCACGGGCATGAACACGCTCAAGGGCCGCGTTCGCGCGGCGCAGCTTTCGTCGGCGCCCAGACCGACTATGTCATCGACGTCAACGGCGTGCGCTGCGGGTCATCAGCCCGAGCCGGGCACGCCGACTTTCAATTGAGCCAGGACGTGCTGGTCAGCTTCGCGCCGGCGGATTGCCTGCTGCTCGGCGACTTAAAACAACAGGGAGGAAGATCATGCACAACGGAACCAGGTGGCTGCTGGCCGGCGTCTTGGCACGCCGTTCGCCTTCGTGCAGGTGGCCGCAGGCGCAGGCGCCTTCAGAGCATGGACGAGCTCTATGCGGCCGCCAAGAAGGAGGGTCCAGGTCGTGTTCGGCGGCGCCATCAAGGAGGAGCACGTGCAGCAAGCTCGCCGCCGCCTTCAACGAAGCGCTATCCCGGCATCGCGGTCAAATACACCCGGCGCTCGACCGAGCCGATGGTGCAGCTCATCGAAGCCGAGCGCCGCGCCAACCGCGTGAGCTTCGACCTGCTCAATCTCACCGAGCCGGGCGACGTGGTGCGCTGGACAAGAAGGAGAATTTCCTTGCCGCCGGTGCCGATCCCGGACACCGACAAGATGCTGCCGGAGACCTTCGACCCGAACGGCTTCTATGTCGCGATCAGTGTCACGCCGATGCTCGGCATCTACAACACCAAGGTGCTGAAGCCGAGCGAGGCGCCGAAGTCGCTCAAGGCGCTGGTGACCGATCCGAAGTGGAAGGGCAAGGTCGCGATCTCGCGGCCGACCGCGCGGCGGCACGGCAGCGGCGCGCTGATGAACGTCGTCGATGCGGTCGGGCGCGATTTCCTCAAGAACGCGCGCGACCGCGACATCCTGCTGACGCTCGGCAACGAGGCGGCGATCAACGCGGTCGTTTCCGGCGAGCGGCCGGTCAGCTGGGGCGTCAGCGGCTATCGCGCCATCGAGGCGAGGGCCGACGGCTCGCCGATCGAGCTCATCGTCTGGGACGAGGGCGTCGCGCTCGCGCAGTTCATCGGCGTGGTGCCGGCCAAGGCGCCGCATCCCAACGCCGGCGCGGCTGTTCTACCGCTGGCTGATGACGCCGGAAGGCCAGGAACTGCTGGTCACGCAACGCCAACCTCTATTCGGCCGCGCAAGGACGTCGACGGTCGACGCCGCTCAAGCAGCCGCCGCTGTCGACGCTGAAGATCAACTATTTCAGCAAGATCGCCTGCTCAACGAAGGTCACGCGCTGGCGGTCGAGTTCGACAAGGCGGTCGGCCTGAAATAGCGACATCCGGAACTGCGCGGAGTAAGGCCCGTGCCGCGCTCTAAAACCTGCCAAGCAGAATAGGGTGGGGTACCGCACGTGGCCGACGCAACTTACAGCGGAATGATCGTCTCCGGGTACAGCCGGGCCGCGGCTGCGCTCGAAGATCTGCGCCAGGAATGGCTGCGCAGCATCATCGTCGGCGCCGCCGTCGTTCTGTTGGCCTGGCTCGTTCTTCTATCCGCTCGGCATCATCTTCGAGATGGGGCTTCGCGCCGAGCGACGGCGCGTTCACGCTCGCGAACTATCGGCGGTGTTCACCGAGCCGGGCCTTGTCTCGGCGCTCGTCAATTCGATCGTCATCAGCATCGCGACCACCGTCTTCTCGCTCGTGCTCGCGCTGCCGATGGCGTGGGCGGTCTCGCGCACCAACATGCCGGGACGGCAGTTCATGCGGGTCGCGGTGCTGGTCGCCTTCGTGATCCCGAACTTCATCTCGGTGATCGCCTGGATACTGCTGCTCGGACCCAATGCCGGCCTGATCAACGTGTTTCTGCGCGACATCTTCGGCATCGCCCGGGGCTGGAACATCTACAGCATGGAGGACTGATCCTGGTCCTGACTTTCAGCTTCTATCCGCTGGTCTTCTTCGCCATCACCGCGGCGCTCGACAACATGGACCCGTCCTACGAAGAGGCCGCGCAGATGGTCCGGGGCGCCGGTCCTGGCGCGGCTCGCTCGGCATCGCGCTTCCGCTCGTCCTGCCCGCGATCGTGTCCTCGTCGGTGTTCGTGTTCCTCGAGGCCATGGGCGCCTTCGGCGCGCCGGCGGCGATCGGCAACGCCGCGCTATTTCCACACGCTCACGACCAAGATCTACGAGCTGTTCTCCTATCCGCCGCGCTTCGAGCTCGCCGCCGCCGCGGCGACGCCGATCATCGGCTTCACGGTGCTCGGCCTGATGCTGCAGCGCTACGTCACTCGGAAGGCGCCGCTTCACGTGATCGGCGGCAAGCCGAAGGCTGCGCGGGCGGTCGAGATCGGCTGGCGGCACGCTGGCTGCTCTTCGGCTTTTCCATGCTGGTGATCTTCGCCAGCGTCGTGCTGCCGCTCATCGTCCTCATTCGCACCTCCTTCTGTGCAGCGCTGGGGTCGGCCGACGACCTGGCAGAACCTGACGCTGAAGAACTACGCCGCGATGTTCGATCCGGCGACCATCCTGCCCGGCGCGGTGTTCAACAGCCTCGCTCATCTCGGCGGTGACCGCGAGCATCTGCGTCGTGCTGGCGCTGATCATCGTCTGGCTGGTGGAGCGAACGGCCTTGCCCGGCCGGGCGCTCCTCACCTTCCTCAGCACGGTGACATTCGCCTTTCCCGGCGTCGCGCTCGCGGTCGGCTTCGTGCTCGGCTATCGCGATCCGACGCTGGCGCTCTACGGCACGATCTGGCTGTTCTTCGTCGCCTTCACCGCGCACCGCTTCCCTTTCGCCTTCAGTTCGTGCGCAACGGCGTCAAACAATTGTCGAGCGAACTCGAAGAGGCCGGCCGGATGTCCGGCGCCTCCTGGACGCGCACCCTTGTCGACATCTCGGTGCCGCTCCTGAAGAGCGGCATCTTGGCCGCCTGGATGATGGTATTCGCCGTCACCTTGCGCGAACTCAGCATGGCGATGCTGCTTAACGTGCGCGGTACCGAGACCCTGCCGATCGCGATCTTCAATTTCGTCGACAACGGTACCTTCGAAATGGCGGCGGCTGTATCCGTCGTGCTCATCGTCATGAGCATTCTGTCAGTCGCGGCCTTGCGTTGGCTTGCTGGCAAGGCGCAGATGGAGGTATGAGCGGCTCTGATAGCTGAGCCGGTCGTCTACAGTTGACAACCTGGCTCCAGGAGTCACCAAATTGTCACTTCGTCGCCAAGCCCTTTGGAGAGTTGGCCGCCATGTTACTGCGTGAGATCGCTGCCGCGGTTCTCGATATCCAGTTCCAGACTTTGCCTGCGCAGGCCGTCGAGACTGCCAAGGAAGCCATTCTTGATACGATCGGCGTAACGATCGCCGGTGCTCACGCCGAGGCTACAGCGCCGGTGAGTAGCACTGTTCTTCATACCGCAGGAGCGGGCAGCTCGCTGATCTTCGGCGACAACCGCCGGACCGACGCCCTCAGCGCCGCGCTCATTAACGGCATGGCTTCACATGTCCTTGATTTCGACGACTGCAGCAACACCATGGGCGGACATCCTTCGGCGCCCGTCGTTCCGGCCATCTGGGCGCTGGCGGAGGAGCTCGGCAGCGACGGAGAGGCTTTCATCGCCGCCTACGTCGCCGGTGTGGAATGCGAGTGCAAAATCGGACGGGCGGTGAATTTTCATCATTATGAGAAGGGTTGGCACCCGACAGGGACGCTCGGGACCTTCGGGAGCACGGCGGCGTGCGGTCATCTCCTCGGCCTCGATCCCGAGCGCCTCGCGCATGCGCTGGCGCTGGCCGCATCAATGGCTTCCGGCTTGAAGGCGAATTTCGGCACCATGACAAAGCCCTTTCATGTCGGACACGCAGCCCGCAACGGTTTGCTCGCGGCAATGCTTGCCCGCAACGGCATGAAGGCGAACCCTGCAGCGCTCGAAGACGCGCAGGGATTTTTCCTTGTCTATAACGGGGCGGGAACGTTCGCCGCCGAGCGCATCATGCAGGAGTGGTGCAATCCACTCGACGTTATGGACCCAGGCATCGCCTTCAAGCGGCATCCCTGCTGCGCCAGTACCCATCCGGCGGTTGATGCCATGCTCGAATTGCGCAGTCGCTACGGTCTCACACCTGATTCAGTTGCGCTGGTCGAATCCTGGACCCATCCGAGACGGCTGAAACACACTAATCGGCCGAATCCGCAGAACGGACTGGACGGCAAATTCAGCGTTCAATACGTGCTGGCGCGCGCGCTCGCGGAGGGCATCGTCAGTCTTGATCATTTCTCGGACGCCGCCGTCTTCGATCCGGCGATCCGGGAGCTCCTGGGCAGGGTACGGGCGGCCCCGGATCCCCAGGCGACGATGGAAACGACCGACCACTTCTACGCGCGCGTGCGCATCACGTTGCGTTCGGGCGAACAGGTCGAGACGTTCGTGGATCGGCCGGTTGGCCGCGACCGGGCGCATCCGCTGCCTGCCGGAACCCTCGAAGCAAAATTTCGCGACTGCGCCGGACAGGTTCTCACTGACGTGGCGGCGGCCCTTCTGCTTGAACGACTGCTCACCCTCGACACCGCCGGTCCGATCGCGCTGCTCTCCAATATCATCGCGGACGGGATGAAGCCTGGCGCCCCCGAAGAACGGGCTTCCCGCCGCGCGATCGCCATCTAGCGTCAGCCATTCCCGAAGGAAAACTATGCAACCACTGAATTTGACGGATCGCCCGGACGTCCTTGTCGTCGGAGCGGGCAATGCGGCTCTCTGCACGGCAATCTCTGCGCACGAGAATGGGGCGAAGGTCGTGATGCTGGAAGCCGCTCCATACGAGGAGCGGGGAGGCAACTCTCATTATACTGGCGGCGCTTTCCGTTTCGCCTATAGCAGCACCGACGATCTGCGTCAGCTTACTGAGATTACCGACGAGCAACTAGAGACCGTCGATTTCGGCACCTATACCGAAGACCAGTATTTCGACGACATGTTCGAACTCACCGGCTACCGAACCGATCCGGACCTTTGCGAAATACTGGTCCGATCGAGCTTCGAAACCGCGAAATGGATGACGGGGCTTGGCGTCAAGCTGTACCCGGGACTGGGACGGCAGGCCTACAAGGTCGACGGCAAATTCAAAGTCTGGGGCGGGCTCCCGCTCCATATCAACGGCGGGGGGCCGGAAATGCTCGCGGCTCTTTATCGCAAGCAAGAGCAATGCGGCATCCCGATCCACTACGAAACGCCCGCGGTCGCGCTCATCCGTGAAGAAGGACGCATCGCCGGCGTCGTCGCCGAGCAACGCGGAGAGCGTGTCGAAGTACGCGCCGGGGCAGTCGTGCTGGCCTGCGGTGGCTTCGAATCCAATCCGGAGTTACGGGCTCGCTATCTCGGGCCGGGGTGGGACCTGGCGAAGATCCGCGGAACCCGCTTCAATATGGGCGCCGGACTGACCATGGCCCTTGCGGCCGGCGCGCAGCCCTACGGCAATTGGTCCGGCTGCCATTCCGTGGCCTGGGACATCAACGCACCCCCGTATGGCGATCTCACGGTCGGCGACCAATTCCAGAAGCACAATTATCCGTTCGGTATCATCGTCAACGCACGCGGCGAGCGCTATGTCGACGAAGGCGCCAACTTCCATAGCCACACTTATGCGAAATACGGCGGCGAGATCATGCAGCAGCCCGGCATGTTTGCCTGGCAGGTCTTCGATTCCAAGGTGACGCATCTGCTGCGCGGCGAGTATCGCATCCGGCGAGTCACCAAAGCAGAGGCGAATACGCTGGAGGAGCTAGCGCCGAAGCTCACCGGCGTCGATCCGGAAGCGTTCCTGCGCACCGTGCGTGAGTTCAATGCCGCCTGCAGCGACGACGTTCCGTTCAATCCCAATATCCTTGACGGCAGGCGGACCAATGGCCTTGCCCTCGACAAAACAAACTGGGCAAACCCGCTCGATACCCCGCCTTATCACGCCTATCATGTCACCACCGGCGTCACCTTTACCTTCGGCGGGCTCAAGAGTCGGCAATGGCGCCGAGGTCATCGATCTCTACGGCAGAAAAATTCCGGGTCTGTTCGCTGCCGGTGAAATGGTCGGCGGGCTCTACTACTTTAATTATGCAAGCGGCACCGGTCTCATGTCGGGCGGCACTTTTGGGCGCATCGCCGGGCGGAATGCGGCAGGCTTCGCAAGAGAGACGGCAACGGCGAAATGAGCGGATCGCTCACCTCACACACCGACGGCGAAGGTGCGACCCAGCGCCTCCTTTGGCGCGCGTCTTCGCGACCGCGCCCTGTTCCAGCGCGGGCTTCGCGGCAGTTTCGGGCGAGAGGCGAGGAGGCGCAGGACGCTGGGTCGCCGCTCTGTAGCATCCTAACTCCGCGGGATTTGGCGTTGTTGGCGCCTTTACATTTTTTGGATTGCGGCTCATAAGAAAAGCGAGGGAAAGGATTGTGCAATGAGCGATCTCTCTCGAAATCTCATTGGTGCAACATTTGCGGTTGCCTGTGTGTTTGGCCTAGTGCGCCAAGCATCATCTGCCCCGCGACGTTTCCCCCCATCGTGTCCGGCACGGAGCATCGGATATCCCCGACCGGGGAAGTGGTGGTCTCCTGGCCGTACAAGGAATCGAAGATCGAGGTCTTCCGGGTAGCGGACGAAAAGACGGCGACCTACGACGCCGGATTTCCGATCGAAAACGTCGCCTTCTCAGTATCCGGCCGCTTCCTATGCATCACCGGCTATCAGGTGAAGTCTGTCCAGCCGACCACGAGCGTCTCCCGCGTAGCGGTGGTTGATAGTGAGAACGAGTTTGCCAGAACCATCAATCTGACGGGCACACGGATCCTCGAGGTCGACTTCGGGCGGCAGGCAGGTCGGATAGTTGTCTGTCCCCGCCGACGAGCTTGAACAGTGCGATCGCCACAATCGCATAAACCGCATGGTCCGGATCGAACGGGACAATAACACGGCTGCAGTGCCCTGGATCGGCGAGAATGCCTCGGTACCAATCCACTACAACTGAGCACTGGGATCCGGGAGCCACGTCGAAGGCTGTTGTCTTTGCGAAATACACGCTCAGCGTGGACAATTGCAAACCTAGACCACCGCCACCGTGAGGATGGGGATTTTTCCGGCCGGCGCATCGCCGGGCGGAATGCGGCAAACTTCGCAAGAGATAGCAAAGGCGGCAAAAAGGCGAAATGAGCGGATCGCCGATTTCGCACGCCGACGGCGAGGGTCCGACGCAGCGCCTTGCCGCTTTCGCGGCGAACCTGCGGTATGACGACCTTCCGTCCGACGTCGTCGACAAGGCGAAGGCCTGTATCCTCGACGCGCTGGGCTGCTGCCTCGCTGGAATCGGGCAGGTTTGGACACAGGACGTCCTTGCCTTCGTGGAAGAAGAGGGCGGGCGACCGCGTTCCCGCATTATCGGGACATCTGTTCGCAGCGGGGTTGCTCAGGCCGTTCTCGTCGGCTCGACTGCCGGCCACGGCTTCGAGATGGACGACATTCATGTCGTCGCGCACCTGCACGCCGGCTCGCTTGCAGTTCCGGTGGCGCTCGCGATCGCTGATGCCGAAAGCAGCATGCTGGGACGCGATATGATCGCCGCCGTCGTGGCGGGCTATGAGGTCGGGCTGCGGGTAGGGATCGCTGCGACCGGCAAACTCTTCATGCGAGGCCATCATTTCCAGGGTACCTGCGGCACCTTCGTCGCCGTGGCAACCGCGGCAAACGCGCTGCGGCTGTCGCCGCAGGTAGCGCGGCACGCCTTTGGCATCGCCGGTTCTTTCGGAGCCGGCCTGATGGCGGCGCAGGAAGGGGCGATGACGAAAAGGCTTCACGCGGGGCATGCCGCGCAAATGGCGGTTACCGGCGCCTATCTCGCCCGCCGCGGCTTCACCGGCATCGCCAACATTTTAGAAGCGCCGTACGGCGGCTTCCTCTCTACTTTGAGTGGCGAGCCGGATCTCGACCAGCTCACCGCCGGGCTCGGCGAAGTCTGCGTGATCCGCGACGTCGGCTTCAAGCCTTACCCGACCGCTGCCAGCGTACAGTCGGTTCTGTTCGCCATCGACACATTGATGACTGAGAACGGGCTGACAGCCGCTGACATCTGCTCGGTCCGGATTCGTTGCAGCACCATGGCGCATCGCCATTGCGCCTGGTCCTATGTGCCCGCCGGGGTCACGGCGGCGCAGATGAATATGCTATACACCGCGGCTGCGATGATCCTCGATCGCGCCGTTGGCCCCGATCAGTTCGACGAAGCGCGTATTGCCGATCCGCGCATCCTGGACATAATCGGCCTGCTGCACGTCGAGCCCGACGAAGCCTATGATCGTGGCGGCGACGCGTCTCGTCATGGCGCACGGGTTGAGATTGTCACGCAGAATGGCCAGTCGTTTCACCGCGAAGTGTTGAACCGCCCGGGAAGCCCGGCTAACCCGATGACCGAGGAGGCACTGCGTGCGAAATTTTCCGCCGCGTCGGCTGCGGTCCTGCCACCCGCGCGCGCCCGCGAGATCGAGCAATTCATCATGACCATTGAAGACCGCGATGTTCGCGATCTGACGACGCTGTTGGTGCCCGCATGAACAAGGCAGTATCGGCGACGCGCGAACTCGCTGCCTTCGGCCATGGCCTGACGCTCGAGGAGATACCGGCGAACGTCATGCAGAAGGCGAAAGAGGCGATCGTCGACACCGTGGGTGTCTGCATCTTTGGCGCTGGCCTGCCATGGGGCCGCATGGTCATTAAGTATGCGCAGCTCTACGGAGCGGGCGGCACCGGAACGATCATCGGCACCGACATCAAAGTGGTTACCCCGTTCGCCGCGCTCGCCAACGGAGTCCTCGGCCATGCGTTTGAATTGGATAACCTGCGCCAGCCGAGCATGGGCGTGCATTACGGTTCCACGCTGGTCCCGGCTTTGTTCGCGGTCGGTGAGGAGGTCCATGCCAGCGGAAATGATATCCTCGCGGCCTTCGTCGCCGGTTCCGAGGTGATGTGCCGCATAGGACTTGCCGCCGAGAACACGGCCGAGAAGGTCGGCTTCCACTCGCCGGGCATCACTGGCACCTATGCCTCGACCGTCGCTGCGGGCCGTTTACTCGGTCTGACTAAGGAGCAGATGGTGCAGGCCTTCGGCATCGCCGGCTCGCTCTGCAGCGGCCTGCTCGCCTTCAGCAAGGCCGGTAATGGCGGCATGGTGAAACGTCTCCATACCGGCCGCGCTTCCGAGAGCGGTGTGCTGGCGGCGCGCTTGGCCAAGAGCGGATTCACCGGGCCGGACACGATCCTGGAAGGCAAGTTCGGCGTGTTCGAGGCCTTCACCCGCGGCGCGAAGATGGAGCGGCTGCTCGACGGCCTCGGCACCCGCTGGGAGACGCTCCGCATCTGCGTGAAATGTTATGCCGCGCACATCACGGCCCATACACCGGTGCGCCTGCTCGAGGACCTGAAGCGCGAGCACGGCTTCACCGGCGGCGACATCGTCGAGATCCGTGCCGCGACCAGCGAGAAGGTTCTAAGCCACCACAACATCACGGACGCGCAGGACGTGGCGACGGCGCAATACAGCCTGCCGTTCTGCCTCTCCATCGCTGCTTATCGCGATCCGCGGCAGCCGAATTCGTTCCTCGATGCGCCGCACGAGGACAAGGCGATCAGGGACCTCGCGACGCGCGTGAAGCTGCGATTGAATCCGAAGAGCGCGGAGCCGGGCAAGGCCTGGGCGACGGAGCTCGACGTTGTGCTGCGCGATGGGCGCACCTTGTCGGCCTCGGGCGACGGCTTCCGCGGCGCGCCTGACACGCCGATGTCGGATGCCGAGCTCGACGCCAAGTTCCTGGCGCTGTCAGAGGCCATGGGCGAGCAAAAGAGCCGCCGTCTGCTGGATGGCTTGCAGCGCCTTAACGACTGCAAGGACGTTTCCACGCTGTTTGCGCGCTGACCGAAGAGGATGGCGCAATGGCCGGCATCGATCCACCAACGCGAAGCGCATCAGGCCCCGACAGACGTGCCTGCCTGGGGTCTTCGCCAGGCCGGCGGGGTCAAGCCGTCAATAGCGGGCGCAGGTCGCGCGCCGATCCGACGCTCTCGAGCGACCTGATCGTGTCGAGCAAATGACGGGTGCGGCCGTCTCCGATGATAGGCTCTATCAAGCCGTAGGCTTTGTTCTCGACTTCCTCGCGGGTCATCGGGTTCTCCGGCGTGCCGCGCACGGCCTCTGTGGTGTGCGTCAGCACTCGGCCCGCCGTGGTTGTCACCTCGATTATGGGCTTGCGCCGCGGCACGGCGGGATCGGAGGTCAGCTCGATCCTGGTGCGCATTTCCAGCACCGCCGGGTCGCGCATGCGTTCGAGGTCGTGCGCCGAATGGAATGTCAGATCGCCGTCGAGCAGCAGCACTGACGTGAGATGCTGCAGGCAGATATCCGGCATGTCGCGATTGTTGACCGTGTCGGCTTCCAGATTCGACATGCGGACCCGGATCTTCTGCACGGTCCCCGCTGTGATTCCCGATTCGCGGGCCAGAGCTTGCACCGAGTCCAGAACCGCCTGGCACGGCGTGCCGGTTGTCCATTTCTTGATGTTGGTGTTGAGGATCTCGAAGCGGCTTCCGAGGCCGTCGATCAGGATCTCGGGCTGGGGATCGCTGCTGAACGCCATGAAGAAATTGCGCGGACCGGAAAGCACGTCGTCGACTCCGGTGAAACCGGCGGCGACCATCGTCGCGGCGGCAACGCCGTTGCGCGCCGGCATGCCGCCAAAATCGAAGGCCTTCTCGATGTGGTCGCGATCGCGGCGCCAGCAAGTCAGTCCCGACGCCTGCTGGGCGGCGTAGGACAAGGCCCAGCGCACCTGCGTCTGGTTCAGCCCGCACAAGGCGCTGGCTGTAGAGACGGATCCGAACAGCGAGGCGAAGCTGTGTGTTGCGTGTCCTTTCTCATAGAGCGCCATGGTCACGAGGGCCGGGGTTGCGCGGCAGGCGATGTCGTAGCCGAGCACGACCGCCTTGATCAGGGCTGCGCCACCGATATCGTTCCGCTCCGCCAGCGCCAGCGCTGCGGGCACGACCCCGCAGCCAGGATGCGAGCGCGACGCCTTGTGCGAATCGTCGGTCTCATCGGCGTGCGCGGCCATGCCATTGGCGAGTGCCGCGGTAACCACGTTGGTGAGCAAATCGCTGCCGAGCACGAGGGCCTCGGGTGCGCCTCCCTGCGTGCGGGCATATTCGGCGGCCTTGATTCCGGGAAGCAGCCGGGACCCTGAGATGATGGCGGCGATCGTGTCGAGGATGTGGAGCTTGGCTTTTTCGATGACTTCGGGCGGAAGTTCTGTTGTCAACGCCCGCGCGATGTAGGCGCTGAGCGTGTCCATGACCGGACTGATCTCGACGGAATTTGCTTGCATGGATTGCTCTTCGGATCGTCGCTAAAAGGTTCAGGCGCAGAGGTGGATGATCTCGCGGACATCGGCGAGGCGATCAAGCTGCCAGACCTGTTCGCAGATGGCTTGCGCCCGCTCGGCGCCGACCGTCGGAATGGCGTTGCCAAGGAATTTCGCTTCGAGATCCTTGTCCGATATCGGATTGTCGATCGTCCCGGTGGCGTGTTCGATGCGCGCTTCGAAGCTGCGGCCGCCGCTCCTGACGGTCGCCCAGGCTTGATCCTTGCCGAACGTCTCGTCGGTGCTGACGGACACTTTCTGGCGCAATGCCGCAACGTCCGGGCTGAGCGCGCGCTTGTCGGAATATTGCGTGATGCCGGCGGCGCGGTCGATGAAGGCGACGGCGGCAGTGTGGGAAATGCTGAATTTCGATTGCAGCCCGGTCTTGGGGTCGACCAGTCCGGTGATCAGCACGGCGTCCGGGTGCGCCTTGAGCTCGATCGCGTCGACTTGGTTCGGCTCGATGGCGGATTCGCGGCTGACCTTGATGACGGCGTCGATCGCGGCATGCAGCAGGACGCCGCAGGCATAAGGCTTGTGGCCGTTGCGGCTGATCTCCCAGCGTGTCCCGAGGCCATCGAGGACCAGATCCGGCCGCGCGGTATCGCTGTAGATGCGGGCGAAGCCTCGTTTACCTTCGATGATCTCTTCGGAACTGTCGAAGCCTCGCTGCGCCAGGAGCGCGGCGAGCAACCCGTTCGAGGCAGCCCGCCCCGCATGGAAAGACTTGCAGCTCGTTCCGCGATTCTGCTGCATGCCCGCCGCCTGGGTCCCGGCGATCCCTAGAGCAAAGGTCATCTGCTTGGCGTTCAGCCCGAGCAGCCGCCCAGTGGCGGCCGCGGCGGCGAAGGTGCCCAACGTGCCCGTCAGATGCCAGCCGCATTTCCGGTGACCCGGCGCGGCCTGGCCGGCGCGCACGCCCGCCTCGAAGGCGAGCGCGTAGGCGGTGAGAAGATCGCGGCCGGTGACGACCTGCCGCTCCGCGAGCGCGAGGATCGCGGGAAGGGTCGGCGAACTGGTGTGCAGCACGACCCCGCCCATATGCGTATCGTCATAGTCCAGCACGTGGCCCATCTGGCCGTTGACGAGCGCGGCCTCGATGGTGCCGAGCTTGAGATCGCGGCAGATCACGGTCGCGTTGCGCGCGCCGCCAAGATCGACGAGCGTGTCGATCAGCTTGCCGAGGGTCGGATGGCCGCTGCCGGCGATCGCGCAGCCGAGCCAGTCGAGCACACCCCGCTTGCCAGCGTGAACGGCGGCCTGGTCGAGATCGGAAAACTGCGCTTCGGACAGAAATTTCGCGAGGGAACTGGTGATCCCCAGATGCAGATTCGCAGCGCTGTATTCGAGCATCTCTGTCCCCCATCCTAGTCGCGTCACATCGCCGCTGTGGTGCTCTTTACAACAACAGAAAACGCAGCGCAAAATACTGTCGACAGCTTACAGAAGCCGCTAAAGGCCTGACAGGAAGGAAAAACCGATGAAGGTTGCATTGATCACCCGTGTGCTTGGCTCATTGGCCGCGTCCGCGACGTTAGCGACTGCGTTGACGATGGGCAGTCCCGCCGCTGCAGAAACCGATTTTGCCGGCCAGCGGATCGAGATGATCATTCCGTTCTCCGAGGGCGGCGGCACCGACACATGGGCTCGGATCATCGCGCCCTATCTCGCCAAACATCTGCCTGGCTCCCCCACGCTGGTTCTGAGAAACGTGCCGGGCGGCGGCTCGATCACCGGGTCGAACAGCTTCGAGCAGAGGGCGAAGCCCGATGGCAAGACCATCTTGGCGCTCTCAACCTCGCTGTCCCTGAGCTATGTGCTCAATCCCTCCGATCCGCGCATCAAGTTCAAGGCCGAGAACTGGATCCCGGTCATGTCCTCGCCGGTCGGCAGCATGGTCTATGCAAGCACGGGCCATGGGATCAAGGATGCCGCCAGCCTGAAGAATGTTGCGTCGAAGCAGGAGCTGCGCATAGGCGTTTCCAATGCGACTGGCAGCGACATCCGCACGCTTCTGTCGCTCGAAATGCTGGGGATCAACATTAAGCCGGTTTTTGGACTTGATGGCGGAAAGGCGCAGCTCGCCTTCGAACGCGGCGAGGTCCATGTCGGTCGCGATACATCCGGCGGCTACCTGTTAATGATGAAGCCGCTGGTGGATCAGGGCAAAGCGACACCGATCTTCACCTTCGGCTTCCTTGGCGACAGCGGCCAGATCGTTCGCGATCCAACCTTCCCGAACGTGCCGCATTTTCTTGAACTCTATCGCACCATCCAGGGCAAGGATCCTTCCGGGCCCGAGCTGGCCGCATGGATGAGCTTCTTCCATATCGGCGTCATGAATTCGAAGCAGCTCGTGCTGCCGGCCGGAACGCCGCCGGACGTCGTGGCCGCTTATGACAAGGCCGCCAAAGCGATGCTCGCCGATCCGGAATTTCAGGCCGCGGCGAAGGCCGAGATGGGTGACTATCAGCCGCTCATAGGCGACAAGTCGCGCGCGAGCTTTAAGTCGGCGCTGACCATGGCGCCCGAGACGCGCAAGTGGGTCGCGGAGTGGCTCAAGGCGAAGTACAACGCCGATCTGTAGACCTTGAGGTTGCTGGTTCCGCTCCGCGCGCATGTGACGGCGCACTCACCGCCGCTTGATCATCGCGATGATCGAATGAAAGGATGGCCGGCCTGTCCGGCCATCCCGCGTCACGCCGGAAAGCGCCGTCAGGGAAGCGTCTGCGGAGCATGCTTGAACTGATTGCCACGACTTTGAGCGACCTCCTTTTCGGATGGACGCTGTTCTATCTGCTTCTCGGCGTTTTCCTGGGTCTTGTTATCGGCATCCTGCCGTCACTCGGCACGACCGCCGGCATGGCGCTGCTGATTCCCTTCGTCTACGGCATGGAAATGAAGCACGGCATCGCCGTGATGACCGGCCTGCTGGCCGTCGTGCCGACCGGCGACACGGTGATGTCGGTGCTGATCGGAATTCCGGGTGGCGGGTCCTCGCAGGCCACTGTCCTGGACGGCTTCCCCATGGCCAAGAAGGGCGAGGCCGGCCGCGCGCTGAGTGCGGCCTACGCCTCCTCGCTCCTCGGCGGCGTGTTCGGCGCGATCGTGCTGACGGGCGCCATCCTGATCGCGCGGCCGCTGGTGCTGGCTTTCGGTACGGGCGAGCTTCTGCTGCTCACCATCATCGGCATCACCATGGTCAGCGTGCTTTCCGGCGCAAGCCTGCTGAAGGGGCTGATCGCTTGCGGGATCGGCATGATGCTGGCGTCGATCGGCAGTTCGCCCGCGACCGGCCAGTTCAGGATGATCATCGGCAACTGGTATTATCTTGGCGACGGGCTGCCGCTGGCCGCCGTGGCGCTCGCCGTCTTCGCCATTCCCGAGGTGGTCGACCTGCTGCGGCGCGGACAAGCGATCTCCGACCGGCCGCCAATACGCGGCGGCTGGCTCAGGGGTCTGATCGACACCTGGCAGAACCGTTGGCTGGTCTTCCGCTGCTCGATCTTGGGTTGCATCATTGGCGCCCTGCCCATCGGCGGCGCCGACTGGTTTGCCTACGGCCACGCCGTGCAGACCTGCAAGCCGCGCGAAAACTTCGGCAAGGGCGACGTGCGCGGCGTGATCGCGCCGGAAGCCGCCAACAACGCCAACACCGGCGGCGCATTGGTGCCGACGCTGATCTTCGGCATCCCCGGGTCGAGTTCGACAGCGGTATTCCTCGGCGGCCTCATTCTGCTCGGCGTCAAACCCGGACCGTCGATGGTCGATACCTATCTCGGCCTGACCTACACCGTCATCTGGTCGCTGGCGCTCGCCAACATCGTCGGAGCGGGGATCTGCTTCATGATCTCCGGCGCCATGGCCAAGGTGACGGCGATCCGCTTCGTCTACATGGCGCCGTTCCTGCTTGCCGTGATCTTCTTCGGGGCGTTCCAGTCGTCGCGCCAGTGGGGCGACTTGGTTGTGCTTTTCCTGGTTGGCGTCTTTGCCGTCTACATGAAGCGGTTCGGTTTCCCGCGCCCCGCCTTCGTCATCGGCTTCGTCCTGCAGGAGCATATCGAGATCCTGCTCTACCAGGTCGTGCAGATCTACACGTTGCAAGAGCTGGCCGCGCGGCCCCTGATATGGGTGCTGCTGGCGCTCAATGTGCTGTCGCTGTGGTTCGGGCTGCGCAACCGCCCGGTCATCGCGGTGGAAGGAACATCATTGCCGACTTCGCGCAGCCAGGTCATGCCGCAGGTGATCTTCATCGGTCTGGTCATGCTGATGGCGGTCTATTGCATCGTCGACGCTTCGCGTCTGTCGATGCTGAGCAAGGTGTTTCCGATCACCGTGAGTGCCATCACCTTCATCTGTGTGGCGCTCGGCCTCAACATCCTGCTGCGCGGCCGGAGCGGCCATCCCTTCGCCTTCGATTCCGAGATCGGATGGCGCGGGCGGGACGAAGGCTACCAGACCTCGCTGCTCTACTATGTCTACTGGATCGCCGGCCTGATGGCCGGCATCTATCTGATGGGCTTCGTTCTGGCGCTGGTGCTTTTCTTCGTGGTGTTCCTGCGCACCAAGTCGGACGCGCGCTGGTGGGCGATCGGGTTGATGACCGCCAGCATGCTGGCCGTGTTTTCCGCGTTCTCCTATTTCCTGGTGCTCGAATTTCCCTCCGGCCTGCTGCAGGAGATCTTGCCGCTGCCCTGGCCGTTCGAGTGAGGGGGAACGGGATGCGCCGACAGGAAATACGCGTTGACAGGAACGTTCCGCGCGAGCGCCAACTGGCCTGGATGATCGCGGAACTGGCGGCGGATTCCGCTCCAGTCAATCAGGACGTGGCCGAGATGATCGTCAACCGGATCATCGACAACGCCGCCGTGGCGTCGGCGGCCACGGATCGTGCGCCAGTGGCGTCCGCCCGCAGCCAGGCGCTGGCGCATCCGCGGCCGGGCGGCGCGCTTGTCCATGGAATGCCCGGCGAGGTACGCGTCCACTGCGAATGGGCGGCCTGGGCCAACACCGCGGCAGTGCGCGAACTCGACTTTCACGACAGCTTCTTCGCGATCGAATCGTGTCATCCGGGCGACAGCATCCCGTCCATCATTGCCGTTGCCCAGCAATGCGGCCGGTCAGGCGCCGACGTCCTGCGCGGGGTGGCCGCCGCCTACGAGGTACAGATCGCTTTGGCCAAGAGCATCCCGCTGCAGCGCTTCAACATCGACCATATCGGGCATCTCGGCCCTGCGGTCGCGGCGGGTGTCGGCGCGCTGCTTGGCCTGCCAGCGGAGACCGTCTACCAAGCGGTCCAGTACGCGGCGCATGTCGGCTTTTATCCGCGGCAGGGCCGCAAAGGGGCGCTTTCGAGTTGGAAAGCGAATGCACCGGGCCATGTCGGCAAGCTCGCCATCGAGGCGACGGATCGCGCGATGCGCGGCGAAAAGAGCCCGACGCCGACCTATGAGGGCGACCAGGGCATCGTGGCGGCTTTCCTAGGCGGCGAGGACAGCGTCTACACGGTCGTCCTGCCCAAAGCCAATGAGCCGAAACGGGCCATACTGGAGACCTACACCAAGCAGCACTCGGCCGGCTATCACGGCCAATCGGCGATCGATCTCGCCTGCCGGCTGCGCCGACGCATCGACGATCTCGAGGCGATCGAGAGCATCGTCCTGCATGTGACGCGGCGCGCTCACAGGGTGATGGGTTCCGGCGCCAACGATCCAGAGAAATGGGATCCCAACGCCTCGCGCGAGACGCTCGACCATAGCCTGCCGTTCGTCTTTGCGATCGCGCTGCAGGACGGGCAATGGCATCATGAACGTAGTTACGAGCCGGAGCGCGTCCGCCGGCCCGACACGGTGCGGCTATGGCGCAAGGTCGAGACCAGGGAAGACCCGGAGTGGACACGCCGCTACGAGGAGCCGGCATCGCTTGATAAGGATCATGGCTGCCGCGCCGTCATCCGCTTCCGCGACGGACGTGAGATCGTGGAAGAGATCGCCGTCCCGGACGCCCATCCGCGCGGTGCGGCACCCTTCGGCCGGGCCGACTACGTCGGCAAGTTCCGGCAACTGACCGAAAAGATCCTGCCGGAGGGCGAGGCCGACAGGTTTCTGGCGCTGGCCCACGACCTGCCGCGCCTGGATGCCGCCGGGATCAACCAGCTCGGGATCCGGCTCCGCCCCGACACGATGGCGGCGATCACGCCTCACCGCGAGGGTATTTTTTGAAACGGCAACAACTTCGGCCGCGGGTCGGCTTGATGCGAGGAGGCTTACTGACATGAGCGTGACGGGACATGGAGAACTTTCGGGATGCGCGGCGATTGTCACAGGCGCCTCTCGCAATATTGGTCGCGCGATTGCGGTGGCTCTCGGCAGCGCGGGCGCATCCGTTCTGGTTCATGCCAACGGCGCCCGAGCCGAGGTCGAAACCACCGCGGGACTGGTGCAGGAAGCCGGCGGCAAAGCGGCTGTGGCTATCGGAGACCTGACCGATCCAGCCGTGCCCGCCAGGCTGGTCGAGGAGGCGCTCGCCGCCTTCGGAAGGCTCGATTTCGTCGTCGCCAACGCTGGCACCCGGCCGGAATCGCCGCTTGCCGAGATGACCTATGAAGAATGGCGCTATGTCATGGCGCTATCGCTCGATAGCGTCTTCCTGCTGGTCAAGGCGGCGATACAATCTCTGCGCCGCAGCGACCGGGCGGCTATCGTCCTGCTTGGAGGCCTGTCGGCGCATTCCGGCGGCAGCCATCGCGCCCACGTCATCACGGCGAAAGCCGGCCTTGTCGGTCTGACCAAGGCGCTCGCCACCGAGTTCGGCGCGGAGGGCATCACGGTCAACTGCGTCGCGCCCGGCCTGATCGAGACACAGCGCGTCGACGTGGTGCCTCACACCAAGCGCACCAACGCACTTGGAAGGAAGGGCCGGACGCAGGATATAGCCGCCATGGTGCGGCTGCTGTGCGGTCCCGACGGGCGCTACATCACCGGTCAGACACTGCATGTGAACGGCGGCGCACTGATGGTTTGATCGAGGTGGCGAGTCCGACATTCTCTGATCGGCGTCGGGTGTATCCAGAGCGATATGGGTATCGGAGATCTGCGCGATGATCATGATGCCGGACCCAAGCCTGTCGATCGCAGACTCGCATAATACTCCTTGAGGATCGCCACCACCTCCGGCCGGCTGAACTCGGGCGGTATGTCCGCATCGGTCGAGAGCATTTCACGCTGCTGCGTGCCGGAAATCGAAATGTGATGCTCCGGATCGTGCGGACAGGTCTTCGCCGTCGCCATTCCGTAACACTTCCGGCAGTAAGAAAGTGACGTCGATCTTCAGCGGCTTGGTGTCGAAGTGCGCCGTCCCACAGCTGATCGAAGATGTGATGCGCATCGAAGGGACCGTAGTAGTCGCCGACGCCGGCATGGTCGCGCCCGACGATAAGGTGCGAGCAGCCGAAGTTCTGGCGAATGAGGGCATGAAGCAGCGCCTCGCGCGGACCCGCATAGCGCATCTCGATTGGATAGCCTGCCTGAATGACTGTTCCGGGGCGGAAATAATTGTCGATCATCGCCTGGATCGTCCGGGTGCGAACGTCGGCTGGAATGTCGCCCGCTTTCAGCTTCCCAAGCACCTGATGGATGAAAACACCGTCTGATCACCTCGACCGCGATTTTCACCAGATGCTCGTGGCTGCGGTGCATGGGATTTCGGGTCTGGAAGGCAGCGACACGCGACCAGCCCTTTTCAAGAAACATGGCCCGCGACTCGGCAGGGCGGATATAGAGGTCCGCGTATTTGACAGGATATTCGCCTTCGCTCAGCACCATGACCCGCCCGGCCAGGTTGACATCGCCCTGATCCAGCACCTTCGCCACGCCTGGATGCTTCGGATCGGCGGTGCGATAGACGTGCTCGGCCTCGATTTGCTTGTCGATTGAATATTTTTCGCGAACCTGCATGACGGCGAGTATTTCACCGGTCTCCGCGTCGATGAGCGCGACCTCCTCTTCGGCATGGATGCTATCGGCAAGATCCTTGTCGACGGGAAGCGTGATCGGGATCGGCCAGAAGACGCCGCTGGTCAGTTTCATGTCCAGGCACGAACCGCGCCAGTCGTCGTGCCCCATGAACCCATCGAGCGGCGTATAGGCTCCCATCGCCAGCATGAACACGTCGGAGACGGCACGCGAATCGAGAGGAATCTTCCTGAGTCTCTCCGCCCGCTTGCGTTCCTCGGCCCGCTCCGTCTCGGGCAGGAGCAGTGGCTTGACTGACTCCGAACCGTGCGGCGGTACGAGTTGCGGCATTGCGATTCCTTCGTGAATCAAACCGTCTCGGATCGGACGACCGTTGCGGATCGCATCGGATTGCGGGGCCAGCGCTCATGAACACAAACCCAGAGAATGCAGGATCCGTGAGACGCGACGTTCCGAGCGCTCGGGCGATCAGTCGATGATGTGATACACCGGAGCCTTCTCCATCTGCCCACGTCCCGGATTCCCGGTCGTAGCGGGACAGGGTGAAGCAATGCCAATCCTTGTCGTCCAGCTTCGGATGATCCGCCCGGTAGTAATATCCCGGCCACCGCGTTTCGGTCCGGAACAAGGTGTGCTGCGTCACTGCCTCTGAAGCCAAGACCCGGTGCTGAAGCTCCCACGCCCGCTGAAGCTGGTGAAGGTCTTCGGCCCCGAGATAGGCGAGATCTTCCTTCAGCATGGTCAGCAACTCGATCCCGCGGGTGAGCAGCGGTTCGTTGGTCGTGTAGTGGGCGCTGATGCCGCCGACATATTCGTCCATGATCTTCTCGAGACGCTGAAGTCCATGAAGCGGCAGGAGATAGCTTGGCGAAACAGTCCCGGCGACGATCTCGTTGCGTCCGACTTCGTAGGTTTCCAGGGGCTTGTAGATGGTCTTCTTGAGATCTTCGTACTCCGCCTCGCTGACCTGAGGCTGTTCGTTGCCCATGTCATTGACGTACTTGACCGCCGCCTTGCCGGCGATCCGGCCTTCCGTGAACGAGCCCGACGAGAACTTGTGCGCGGTGCCGCCGATGGTGTCGCCGGCGCCGAACAGTCCCTCGACGGTCATCATGC
The DNA here is from genome assembly GCA_963731585.1 of uncultured Alphaproteobacteria bacterium. Classification (GTDB taxonomy): domain Bacteria; phylum Pseudomonadota; class Alphaproteobacteria; order Rhizobiales; family Xanthobacteraceae; genus CANKHA01. The sequence continues at coordinate 193,343 of CAVSWC010000012.1, read as the reverse complement.
GGTTGTAGCCCCACTGGTACTCCGAGGGCGCGTAGTCCTCCGGACCGCTCGCCCAGGCGCCTGAACAGGTGGCGTGGGAGCCCATGACGTAGGGCTCGGACGTGGTCAGCTCGGGATTGGTTTCTTTGGGATCGATGTTCTGCGACGCCCAGACCACCGCCTGCCCGATCGTCATGCCGAGGAAGTTCTCCCAGCCGACCGTCTCCTTGTGCGGATCCTGGAAGGCCTCCTTCGTCACCATGCGGATCGGGCCCCGTGCCGGCCTTGACCTCCTCGAGCAGCGCGTGGTTGCGCAAGCAGGTCGGCACCGGGTGCCGATTGACGTAGTCGCCGACCATCTTCTCGATAGAATCGCGCCAGAAGGCCTCGTAATCCTGCCCATAGGCGTTTTCGCGTGTAGGTCTTGAGATGCAGGAAGTAGGCGCCGACCGGACCATAGCCGTCCTTGAATCGGGTGAGAACGATCCGGTTCTCCATCTGCGTCATCTTGGCGCCCACCAGGATCGGCAGCGCGTAGGCAGAGGCGCTGCTCCACGGCGCGTACCAGGTCCGTCCCATGCCTTCGCCGACCGCGCGCGGCTTGAAGATGTGCGATGCGCCGCCGGCCGCCACGATGACCGCCTTGGCGCGGAACACGTAGAAATTTCCGTTGCGGACGTTGAAGCCGACGGCGCCGGCGACCCGGTTGGGCCGCGTCGCGTCCATCAGCAGGTGGGTCACCATGATCCGGTTGTAGACTTCGGTGGCGGCCTTGCGCGCGGCCTCGGCGACGATCGGCTTGTAGCTCTCGCCGTGGATCATGATCTGCCACTTGCCTTCGCGCAGATACCTCCCGGTCTCCGGGTCCCTCATGATGGGCAGGCCCCACTCCTCGAACTTGTGCACCGTGGAGTCGACATGCCGGGCGATGTCGTAGCCCAGATCCTCCCGCACCAGACCCATGAGGTCATTGCGCGCGTAGCGGACATGGTCTTCGGGCTGGTTCTCGTTCCACTGCATGCCCATGTAGCAGTTGATCGCATACAGGCCTTGCGCGACCGCGCCGCTGCGCTCGATGTTGGCCTTCTCGACGCACACGATCTTCAGGTCGCGCCCCCAGTACCTGGATTCGTAAGTGGCGCCGCATCCGCCCATGCCGCCGCCGATGACGAGGATGTCGCGAATCCACGAACACGGTTTTTCGGCGTGTGAACAGGCCCATCACACCAATCCTTGCTTGAGTTGACCGGGAGTGAGCGCCGGCAGCGCAGCGATCTTGAGTGCCTCAGGCTCGTGCGCGAGCTCCTGGGACTTCATCGCCTCCGCGGTCGGCGGCTGCGTAATCGGACGGGGACTTGATCGATCCCCATGGCGTGGTCCTGATCGGGGAAACGAAATTCTTTTCGCGGCCGTCCCGGAACTTGATCTTCCACGAAATGGTCGCCTTCTCCTCTTCCCGCAGCACCCGAACGCTGTGGCCGAGCGGCGCGAAGTCCGCATAGCCGCGGCACGTCGATCGCATGCTGCGGGCACGCCTTCACGCACGAATAGCACTCCCAGCAGAAATTGGGCTCGATGTTGTAGGCGCGGCGGTAGGTGGTATCGATGTGCATGATGTCGGACGGACAGATATCCACGCAGTGTCCGCAGCCGTCGCAGCTCGTCATGTAGACAAATGTGGGCATGAGATCCGTTGTCTCCTGTATCGAAGACCAATGCTGGGCCGATCAGTAATTTCGGGGCTGTCGGCGGGCGCTGCCATAGGTTGCGGGCGTGTCGGCGGGGGCGGGCAGGTTGCGCCGCGTGCCGTTTGCTTCGGCTCGACCCGCTTCTGGAAGGCCGCCGCGGGCTTGTAGAACATGTGCGAGAACTTGGACCACGGAATTGATCCGAACAGCACCGTCGTGGCGAGGAGATACAGAGCCAGGAACACGTTTGCCCAGGTCGTGTTGCCCGTCGACTGCACGTACGCCCAGATCAGGCCCAGCGTCACGCTCGCCAGACAGCGAAACGATGAACAGGTCGGCGCGCACCAGGCGAAACGGTGAGTTGCCCTCTGCGGCGACGTCGACCCGGATGAAGAACCAGAACCAGTAGCCGCCGACGCAAACCATCAGGGCGCCGATGTACCAGAGTGCCGGCAGAATGGCGGGCGTAGGCGTGGCGCGGCGTCGGATACGCAGAACACCATGATCGACGGTGGTGACGACGTAGAGCCAGGAAGCCGTACATCGTCAGGAGGTGGGCAATTCTGCGCTGCTGTTGCAGAATTCGCCGGACGTCAGGACATCCACCGCAGCGGTCTGGATCGCGATTGACACCATCTCTCCGCCGCCGACCTGCCGCGTCGCCTTTGCTCTTCGCATTCCGCCAATTGTTGAAGAAGTACCTGGCGCTCTTCTTGTGCATGATGTCGAACAGCGTGCCGCCCGCGACCAGGAGTATCATGACGACGACGTACGTCTGCATGACCGCTGGGTGATACGAACGCCGAAAGCTCCGCGAAAGGATTGCTTGTGAACATTTGTTGACTTCCCCCGATGAGGCCCAGATTCAGCGTCACGATAATCGAAGTGTTCCCACTAGCAACCGAACAGAATCCTCCGTGCGCGCTTTTCTGACAAAGGCGGAGAATCCGGATTTCCTGGAAAAGGGCAAAGTCATCAGCGATACGGTGGGGACCACTCATGCCAGATGAGTGGCCCCGCGCCGCAAGCTGGTTTCGCCGAAACCGAGCAGTTAGTCGAGCGGTTCTACCCGGATGATCGATGCGCCGTGGTTGCTGCCGACCCACAGCACGGGCTTCCCGGTGGTCTCTTCGACGAAGACGCGCCGGATATTGGTCGTGCGTGGCAGCAGGTATTCCACGATCTCGTCGGTCTTGGTAATGAGCCGGCCCACCTGGTCGGTCAGCATCGAGCCGGTCCATACCTCCGCCCCGCCTTTGGTCGGCGCGGCATCGTAAGGCTGGCTCCAGGGCGTCGGCATCAACCATTCTTTGATCTTCTCAGTGGTCGGGTCGAACATGCCGATGGCGTTGGCGCCGTATTCGCCGAACCACAAAAGGCCCTGGTCGTCGAACCGGCCGCGCCGCGGCCGGGAGCGCGGGGACGGCGTCGCCCATGCCTTGGCAACCTTGGTATTTTTGTCTTGCCGTCCGATACGGGTGTTACCGTATTCCAGCATGTAGACGTGGTTGTCCTTGTCGGATGGGATTCCGTAGCCGTTGATATTTTTCCCGTCGGGAGTTTGCGGGTTACCCATGTTCTCCCATTTCCCGGTATGGATATCCAGGCGGTAATGGTTGCGGGTCTCGGAGTCTTTCATCCAGACCTTGCCGTCGACATGCATGTGCGTCGGCGTGATGTGGTTGGTCTGGCTGGTGACCCCAACCCATTCCTTGTCCAGGGGATAGGGCGTGATCTCCTTGGTCTTGGTATTAATCTTGGCAGCACCGGCCTGATACGACATCCCGACCCACATGTTGCCGTCCGGGTCGATCTCGAGATCGAGCGAGCCCTTCGGCTGTTCCGGCCGGTAGATCGGAAGCTGGTAATCCTTCACTTCGCCGGTCTTCGGATTGAGCTCGCCGACGATCTGCGCGCCGAAGTCGCAATACCACGCGTTACCCGTCGGGATCGAGCACCACGTCATGCACCATCGCCTCTTTGCGCGGCAGGTCCCATTCCGTGATCACGACCTTGGTGGCGCGGCCCTTCGGACGCGGCAGATACTTGAACTCGTAGTCGCGGTCCGGATTGTGAAGACTGACATCGACCAGGTATTGAGCCGCCTGTTTGATCAGAGGCTCAGGGACACGCATACGCTCGCTGCGCGTGCCGCCGGTAACGATCATCTGCGGACGCGCGGCCACGGTCATCGGCGCGTAGAGGCCCATGCGCTTGAATACCTGCTCCCATTCATCCGGCGTGTGCGGCGATGTGAAGACGCGCTGCAAGGTGTGGCAGTTGATGCAGTCGGTCATCCACGCCAGCTTGAAGCTTTTCGTCGCCCGGAACGCTGATCAGCCATTCCGCGTTGGAGAGCTGGGGAATGCCGCGGGCTTTGGCGAGCTTGACGTCGGTCTTGGTGTCCGCACCGGCCGCAACCTCGACGGTCTTCGGCCCGCACCAGGGCTGTAGCCCGCCGCGCGGATGCGTGATTGTGTATTTTCCCGGCTCGATCTTGCCGGCCGGGAAGCTGAACTGGCCCTTATCGTTGCTCACCACCGTGGTGGTGACGTTCGTGCCGTCCTTTTTGGCGCTGACCAGCACGCCTTCCATCGCGCCTTCCTCGGCCGAGGAGACTTGACCGCTCAGTGCAACCGAAGTCTGCGCCCGCACAGAAACCAAGGTCAGCCACGCGAGTGCACCGACGAGAACCGTACCTGTCAGCAGAATCCGGAATTGCATGATCGCCTCCCGAGGATTGTCTCCTGCGCGATTTCCGAGGATTGGCTCCTGGATGATTTTAGTTTGGAGGATGCTCACACGTTTCCCCGCAACCGACAAGTGTCGGAGCAACAAATACAGCGTATAGGTGGTTCTGGATCGTCAACGGCTGCGACCTGCAGCACCAGAATCAGGCGGGTAAGACCTTGCGCAGAAAGGCGAATGTCTTTTCCCAGCTGTCCTCGGCGGCCTGACGCTCTTCGAGGGTCTTACGGGCCGGATTTTGGAATCCGTGGCCTACGTCAGGGTAGCGATGGAATTCATGCGCGACGCCGTGCCTGGTCAGCTCGGCATCTATTTGATCGACAATTTGCGGAGACGGATGCACATCCTTGTTGCCATAAAAGCCGATCACGGGGCAGCGGATGTTGCGAAGCAACTCCATCGGGGTCGGCCCTTCGTTGCCCCACGATTTCTCGACGCTTCCGCCGTAGTAGGCGATGGCGGCGCGAAAATCCGGCAGGCTGCCGGCGGCCAGCAGCACCACCCGCCCGCCCATGCAGTGGCCCATGATGGCAACCTGATCGGGGGCGACATCAGGCCGGGAGCGCAGATATTCGAGTGTCGCCTGAATGTCGGCGACGACTTCTATGTCTTTCAATAGGGCCTTGCGATCTGCGATCGGGATTTCCTGCGGGCAACGGTGGGAGATTTCGGGAGCGGCCACGAGATATCCGGCGGTCACAAGACGTCCGACGACGTATTTCGTAAATTCGTCGATCCCGCCGCGGTGATACATCAGGATGATAGCCGGACCGGGCTTTTTGCGCGCCGGTCCATCCACATACACATCCATCGTGCTGTCCTGCACACGGATCTGCGTCATCGTCCCCATCGCGATATTCTCAGGTGCCTTGGGTCAGTTTTCCTTCATGCCCGCAACCCGCCGGGCCTGCCGGACCAGGGAGTCCGGGACATCGCCCATCTTGCCGATGGCCGCCTGGAGTTCTTCGCCCGACATCGGATTGAGGTCCAGCTTGGCCTTCTTGACGTCGGCAAGGAATGCCGGATCCTGCATCATCGCCGTGAACGCACGCCGCAGTTCAGCAACGCGCTCCGGCGGCAAGCCCGGAGGTGCGAGGACGGAACGTCCGATCAATGACGGCGACGCAAACAGCTCAAGAAGCTTTCGCTCCTCATCGTTTCGCGCCAGATCGATCATGCGGGGAACTTGCGGAAGGTCCGCGTCCTTTTCGGCTCCCGTCTGGAGCAGGAGATTGATCTTCTTGTCCCGGAGCAGGTCAGCTCCGTTGATCTTCAGGATCGACCACGGCTGACTGAGACCATCCACCTCGCCGCGCAGCATGGCCAGCATGCTGTCGTTACTTCCCTGGTAACCGGACAGGATCGTGAACTTTACGCCAAGCAGGTTTTTCAGGACGGTCCAGTTCAATTTGGATGCCGCCCCCGACGCGGAAACAATTAGTTCCTTGGTGTAGACATCATCGATCTTCTGCACCTGAGCGTCGCTGCGGGCGAACAGCACGGCGCTGTTTGGGAGAATGCGTCCGATCCAATTGAACTTGGTGGCATCGGTTTTCGCCTCCTGCGGGTCCAGAATCTGATTGAGATAAATGGCCTCATCGACCATGCCGATCGCGGTGCCGTCCTTTGGTGCGGAATTGTAGAGATAGAACGAGGCCTTGATGCTGGCTGCGCCGGGCATGTTCTGCGGTATGACCGACGGCTGGCCTGCAAGGTGGCGCCCGATATGACCGGCGACCAAACGGCTATACAGGTCGTAGCCGCCGCCGGGAGCTGACCCGATGATGAACGCGACGGTCTTGCCCTTGTAGAAGTCATCCGCAGCGGCAGCGGGACCAATGGAAAGCGCCGCAAGCCAGGCCAGGACGCAGAGGCTCCGGGACGCACCTTTCATTTCAAGACGCATGATTTCCTCCCCGCGGTCTATTTCCTCCACCTGCCCCAAGGAGCAGGCGCCGGAGGCATTCATTTCATCTAGGACGGCAACGCACTTGTCAGCAAGTCGGTGTCGATCTCGCGCCCGAGCCCGCGCTCGCGCGCCCGAGTATAGATCACATGGCCGGTGGCGGCGAATTGATATCCTACGCCGGTATAGTTGAGGAAAAGCGTCACATCACGGTCGGAACGACGTCCCGGCTTCCGCTTGAGCAGAAGGTCGGTCAACTCGGGCAAGCTGTCGCGCCCGATCTTGCCGCTCAACGCGGCCTTCTTTTCCTCCGTGTCGCTCGAAAGCTCCGCGCCGGCGGAGCGGATGGTTTTCGAACCAGCATCGCGCATGTGGATGAAAGTCACGTCGGCACCCGCAACCACGCTCGCGTCGAGCTCAAGACGCTTCAGGCTGCTGACATGCATGCCGGGCTCCAGCCATTCCGCGGAAAATATCGGTTCCATGCTGTTGGTCGCGCACATGACAGCGTCGGCGCCCGCGACCGCGTCGCGTGCCGCCGCGGCCGGAACGACCTCGACGCCGAGCTTGGCGCTCATCTCGCGGGCGAATGTCTCGCGCCGTTCGCGGGTCGGGCTGAAACACCGGATCCGCCTGACCTTTCGAACCGCGCAGATCGCCATCGCCTGACCGCCGGCCTGCCAGCCGGTGCCGAGAATGGCAACCTCGCTGGCGTCGGCGCGCGCGAGATACTTCGCCCCCAATCCGCAACACGCCCCGACGCGCATGCGCTGGACGATGCCGTCGGGATAAATCGCGAGCGGCTCCCCTGTTTTCGTGCTGAACAGCAGCACCAGGCCGACATAGCGATCGTTCGGAGCCGCCGGCACCTTGACGCGCCGCAGCCCGCCGGGCGAGTTCGGCCAGGTGAGAATATCGGAATTGATACGCACCGCGCCGACCCCGAAGCGCGGCACCACGCCGCTCATCGTCAGCAAGGAGTGGAGCGCATCATCCCGCGTGGTTGGCGTAAGGACTTCCGAGCGAAGGCCATTTGCGCCCCGCATCTCGCCGAGATCGCGATAGGCGATCTCCATGGCTTCCAGACAATCGGGCATGCTGAGAGCCTGATCAACATCGTCGTTCGAGAGCAACAGGGTCATCCGGCGGTTCCTTGAGCGGCACGCGATTTTGCCGGAGGTCGCCACAAGCGGCGCAGTGCGGTGACATCGGGAATAGTTTCAAGCTGCGCCACCGCGCGGACAATCGCGCGCGCACGGCGCATTCCAAGCACGCTGCCGATAAGATCGAGGGCCTTGGCCTCGACCTCGGCCTGGTCCATCGGATTATCGGCAGAACCGCGAACGGCGAGCGTCCGCCGGGAGAGACTGCGGCCGTCGCGCGTCTTCGCGTCCACGATAGCCTGCCGCCGCGGCCTCGCATGCATCAGTTCTTCGCTAGCAATTATCGTAATGCGCCGCCGCAACGCCAGAATTTCGGGAGCCTGCATCCGTTCCAGATCATGGATCGTGTGGAAAGAGAGCTGTCCATCGATCAGGAGCATGGCCAGCAGATGCTGGACGTTGACGTCCGGCATCGGGGCGTTGTCAACGGTTCGGGCCGAGCGCGTCGGCAAATGAACCTGAATGGAGTCGATATCGCCGGGCCCGATCCGTTCTTCCTGCATCAATGCGGTCATCGCATCGAGTGCGGACTGGGCGGGTGAGCCGACCGACCATTTCTTTATGTTGGTGTCCATGATCTCGAAGCGCTGTCCGAGCGCTTCGCACAGGCGCTCCGGGTGGGCACCGGCGGGCCCGTAGGCTTCGAAAAAATTCCGTTCCCCGCTGAAAACATCGTCCACGCCGGTGAAGCCCGCGGCAGCCATGGTCGCGGCCGTCGCGCCATTGCGTGCCGGCATCCCGCCGAAGTCGAAGGCCTTCTCGATATGCTCGGAGTCGCGCACGCTGCAGCCGATGCCGGATGCCTGCTGCGCGCAGAACGAGAGCAGGTGTCGCGTCTGTAGCTCATCGAGTCGCAGCAGCGCGCCCGCGGCGGCGCCGGCCCCGAAAGTGCCTCCGAAGCTATGCGTGCTGCGGGAGGTGCCGGCGAATTCCTCCGGGCCAAGTGCAAAGTTCATGCGCGCGGCGATGTCGTAACCGAGAACGACCGCCTTGAGCAGATGCTCGCCGGTGGCATGAACGCTTTCGGCGACGGCCAACGCGGACGGAATGACCGAACAGCCGGGATGCGTGCGCGACGGCGCATGGGAATCGTCGGTTTCGTCGGCATGCGCCAGCATTCCGTTCGCAAGCGCGGCGTTCACATGAGAGGTGAGGAGCCGCGTTCCGACGATGGATGCCTGGCGCGCGCCTCCGAGTTTCGCGGCGTAGGCAATCGCCATCTGCCCGGGACGAAGAAGGGTGCCCGAAATCATCGCGGCGACGGTATCGAGGACGTGCTGGCGTCCCTTTTCGATCACGGCCTGCGGAAGCGGATGAGCCAATGCGCCGGAAATGTAAGCACTCAGCCGGGCCGTGGTGGCGCTAATCTCCTGCAGCGGCTGAATCACCCGCGTTCCTCCCGATGGGCGGCGTCATTAGTGTGTGCGCGGATGGCGCCCGTTCCAAGCTTTTAGTACACGACGATTTAGCAGTAAGCACAAGCGAACGTTGGGATGTGAACATCAGGCTAATCGTCATTGCCGACTTTCGGCCGCCGCTGGTTCCTTCTATAGTTGTCAACTCAGAAAATTTAATAAAGCGGAAGGAATAATGAACCGATCCCGCGCGATGGACCCGGATGGAAATCTGCTCGACGTTTCCGCGCACGGGTACAAAAAGGCCGAAACCCGCGCGGATCGCACCACGTGCTCACAGAAATAGAAACGACGGAGATAAAGGTGGAGACATACGACGTTATCGTTATTGGCGGGGGAAGCGCAGCGTTCGAAGCGGCGATTGCCGCAAGGGAGGGCGGCGCCGAGCGGGTCGTCATGCTCGAAAAGGCGCCGGAATCCGAATATGGCGGCAATGCCCGCTTTTCCGGGACCGGCTTTCGCTTCTGGCACGCGGGCATCGACGAGATTCGCGGGTTCGTTCCGGACGTCGATGCAGAATATTTCAAAAGCCTGCAGATTTCTCCCTATGCAAAAGAGGACTTCGCCTCCGATCTAAAGCGCATGACGCAGGGACGTATGGACCCGGTGTTGGCGCAAACCCTGGTGAACGAATCGAACGCCGCGGTGCACTGGATGCAGCAAATCGGCATCCGATGGGAGCTGCTTAAGGAGCATGCCAAGGTCGGCAACAAGCGGTATTTCGAGCGCGGGATCGCCATTCATGTGGCAGGCGGAGGCATCGGCCAGTTGGAGCAATGGCGCCGGATTGCGGAGGGGATGGGTATCGAAATCCGTTTCTCGTCGCCGGTGAGCGCATTCCACGGCAACATGCATCGTATCGAGGGTGTGCGCGTATGCGGCGCGCAGGCCGAATACGACATCCGCGCCCGCGCGATCATCGCCTGCGCCGGCGGTTTCCAGGCCAGCGCGGAGATGCGGGCGCGTTATCTTTCCGGCAACGCCGACATGGTCAAGGTGAGGGGCTCCAAGCACGACACCGGCGAAGTCTTGACCCAGCTTATTGCGCTCGGCGCATCGACCGGCGGTCACTGGCAGAGCGGTCACATGTCGCCGATCGACGCGCAGGCGCCCGACTTCGAAACACCCCAACACGCGGATGGGCGCGGCAACACGCAAAGCCGATACGATTATCCTTTCGGCATCACCGTCAATTCGCTCGGGCTGCGCTTCTTTGACGAAGGCGAGGCCCAGCACTCATATACCTATGCCAAAACCGGGCGGGCAGTGCTGGCGCAGCCGGGCGCGCAGGCGTGGCAGATCTACGATCAGACCGGCATCCGGCAGCATCGCTATCCGCACCACGCGGCAACGTTCGAAGAGGCAGCCGACATTTCCGAGCTGGCGCGCAAAATCGGGCTGGCGCCGGAAGTGCTGATGCACACGATTGATGAATTTAACGCCGCTTGTCCCAACGATATTGCTTTCGATCCGACGCGGCCTGACGGGAAGAAGACGAACGGCCTGGCCATTCCAAAATCGAATTGGGCGGTACCGATTAATGCGCCGCCTTATCGTGCGTATCCGGTCACCTGCGGCATCACCTTCACTTTCGGCGGCCTCAAGGTGAATCCCAAAGCGCAGGTGCTGAATGCGATGCACGAGCCGATAAAGGGCTTGTATGCCTCGGGAGATATTCTCGGGCTGTTCTTTCACAACTATCCGTCCTTTACCGGTCAGACGCGCAATGCGGTTTTCGGACGTTTGGCTGGAACGCACGCGGCGATGGAAAACTAGCAGCCAATCGCCGGTGGAATGTTGCTTGGGAGGAAGCGGCACTGGTGCATCGCGGAAGCACGCAGTCACCGCGTGCAAGCAAAAGCCCAGTCGCTGCGTAGTGGCTATAGCTTCTCTACCGGCTACCAGAGCTCATGATGCTCATGTGGGCCGGCGTCGCGACCGGTGCCAAAGATGATGGGTCCATCGATGTGTCGACTTCGGCAATAATGGGGTCATTGCTACCGATCGACTGGATCGTCACAGAATCAAAAGCCAGGCTGTGACCGGTCGCAGGGGTTGGCATGAAGCCGTTGAGCATGACGCCGCCCGTGAAAAAACTGAAGTCGTTTGCTGTGCAAAGCTGGACGTCGTTGAGAAAGTAAGCGTGGGAAGCGCCGGAGCTTATGACTTTGATGGTGTTGTATCCGTTGACATTTACGGCAGCCTGCGCCTGACAAAAGAGAACACTGTTTGCGGCTGATCCTGTCTCAAGATTCAACGCGTTCACATACCAGAAGACCGCTTGCCCTGGCGGATCGGTCGCGGCGCCTGTGCACATACCGGCACTGTTGGTTGGGCACTTGTTGTAGGCGAGCCAGTATCCCGAGACCGTCTCATCGGTATAATTCGCTGTAGTCTTGATAAAGATACCACTGTTGTAATGCTGTCCCGCCGGGTCGGCTTGGGGATCAACGCGACGCAATCTGGCGGTCACTATTAATCGCGAATTGCAGTTGGCGACCTGGGTTCCGACCCATCCGGTTGCTATCGGCGTCTGCGCATAGGTCCCCGAATTCAGCGTCCATTTGCCGCGCATTGGGGACCAGTCGCTGAGCTCGGCGGCGGCGTTGAATGGCCAGCTGCGGATCACGTCCGGGGGTTTCTTCAGATGGTTGTAGGCGCCGAGCATATCGATGCGCGGTCGCTGCGGGTCCAGCTCGACTGGACGCCGCCGGTGACGATCGCTGATCAACGATCTTGCCGCTGCAGGTCAACGCTTGCAGCATCTCGTCCACCGTCGCTGTCGTCTTGACGTTCCGAAGCAATGCGAAGGCGCCGGCCACATGCGGCGCCGCCATTGAGGTTCCAGTCATGAGACGGTAAGCGCCACCGGGCACCGCCGAGTTGATGGCGGTTCCCGGCGCCATGAGCTTCACCAGCGCGGAGTGGTTCGAGGTTTTCGCGATCAAATCGTTCTTCATCGTGTTGCCGACCGCGATGGCGGTGGAGATGCATGCCGGCGTGCTGATGAAGCCCGTGAAGCCGTCATTTCCGGACGCGATGATGGTCGCGATACCGGCACTGCGCAGATTGGTTATGGCGGTTGTTCGAGCAGGTTCCAGCGCGTCGCAAGCCGCCGCGTGCTTACCGGCACCGAGGCTCATGTTCACGGCGGCGATAGTGTACGTGGTCCGCAAAGCGTAAACCCGCTCCAGACCCTTAATCTGATCCGTTTTGAAGCTTCCGGCTTCATTGGTGCTGGTGTTGCGGGAAAAGACCTGGACTGCAATCAGCTTGGCGTTCCGCGCGATGCCGTCCAGAGTCGACGAATTCCCCACGGCGATGCCAGCGACGTGCGTGCCGTGGTTGCAGCCTGTCACCGACGTTGGGCAATTTTTGCCAGACCCCGGCGCCGTTGACGAAGCAGCACCGCCTGGACAAACCGAGATGAAGTTGCTCGCCGCTTGCGTGGTCGAGTAACAGGCTTCGGACACGATCTTGCCGGCAAACATCGGGTGCGTCTCTGGCGACCCCCGTATCCAGCACCGCAACCACCTGATTGTTTCCGTTGAAGCCCTTGGCCCACACGTCGTTTGCGTGAATCAACCGGGCGCTCTGGGCAAGCGTCGGCGGTTCGGGCACGTCCTCCTGGATGCTCACCACTGCGGGTCGGCAAGCAGCCGGCGGAGCTGCGCGGTGTTCACGAACATCGACATGTAGGGAATGAAGGTGAAGCGATCCGCGCTTTGGGCGGCGGCGGAGCCGAGCACGCGCGCCGCCACGCCACTCTGCACCGTTTGCAGAGCGCGAAGCTGGGCTGCCGCCTGCTCTGAGGACAGCGTGTGCTCCATCTGCATTGTCATGCGCAGGCCGACGATGACCCGGATCTGACCCTGAGCTTGGGCGCGCTGCAGAAGCTGGTCGGCCAAACGGCTGGGCCCTCGGGCGGCGGCGTCTTGGGTGTAGATGGTAATGGGACCAGGGGTGGAGTCGGCGTTCAGGCCCTCGACAGCCAGGGCATCACCGAACTGCCCTAAACTCGCGATCGCGATCGTACGATCGTACACGCGCGGATGCCGGCGCGGTTACTGGTGATGTTGAACATGAGGCCCTCCTCGCGCTCGCGACGCCAGTTCTAGTTTCACGACCATTCTCTGCCTCTCTGCAGGCAGTTGCAACCAGCGCAAAGAGTGAGGTTAGACTGTCACTAGGTTGGGAAATGAGGCGCTACTGCCAACCGAGATCGGTTCTCACTACTGGGGGTTACCGTGCTGTTCATACACAATGATGTTGTTGATCGCATCCTCTCGATGAAGGAATGCATTGATATTCAGGAGGAGGCTTTCAAAGGCCTGGAATCTGGATCTGCGATCCACCGCCCCCGCATCGACATGTACACGCCGACGGAGCGCACGGACGGTTACTATCGGTGGGGCACGATGGAGGGTTGGTATAACGAGGTTTTCGCCATACGCATGAAATCCGACGTTATCACCTGGCCGAAGATGAGCAACGGCGGCCATACCGAGGAGAAGTATTGCATCGCTCCGGGAACCTTCTGCGGGCTCATCATGCTTTTTTCCTCAAGCAATGGCGAACCACTTGCCATCATCAATGATGGCGTATTGCAGCACATGCGCGTCGGGGCAGGGGCGGGGTTGGGGGTCAAGCATTTGGCCCGAGCGGACGCAAAGACGGTTGGTATGATCGGCTCGGGAGGAATGGCGCGGACGTTCCTGCAAGCAATATGCGAAGTAAGACCGATTCAACGGTGTAAAGTGTATAGCCTCACGAAGAAAAATCGCGAAGCCTATGCCGCTGAAATGAGCGCAAAACTGGGCATCGAGGTTGTCCCGGTGGAACTCGGCGCGCGAGGCAGTGCGCGGTTCCGACATTCTGTCCACCGCGACCGATAGCATGCAACCGACGTTCGAACCCGACTGGCTGGAACCAGGCATGCACGTCGCTATGTTGGGACCGCACGAGATTTCCAGCGCTGCTGAGAAGCGTTTTGACGTGAAAATTCGGCAAGGGATCGGCGGGCTCCGGCTGCCTGAGACTAACCGCATCCGCTCGGAAATTGGCGGGAGCCCGGTGGCATGGATTGCCGGAACAGAAGATGAAATGAAACGACTACCAGGCAAGAACTCTGGCAGCGGCTTTGGCGGAGAATTTCCAGACTTCTGTGACCTGGCGTTTGGAAGGGCAGAGGGACGCACCTCTGCCTCGCAGATCACTTACTACCATAACATGGGAAATCAGGGGCTACAGTTTGCAGCTGTCGGCGGGCTCGTTTGGCGAAAGGCTAAAGAACTCGGCCTCGGACGCAACATGCCAACGGAGTGGTTTGTTCAGGACATCCGCGACTAAGCTTGTCTCGACACATAAAGAACGAGTTACCGGGAGGAAAACATGATCTTCACGCGACGAGAGAGATTCAGGTTCGCCGTAGTCTACCTGATTTCGATTATTGCCGTTTCCCTCATCGCTACCTTTCCGGCATTTTCACAAACGGGTGGAGATGCGTTCAAAGGGAAAGAGCTGCGGATCCTCGTGGGTTACGACGTGGGGGGCGGCTACGACATCTATGCACGCGCAGTAGCACCTCACTTGGCGAAATTTATTCCGGGAAATCCAACTGTCATTGTCCAAAACATGCCTGGCGCGGATGGCCTCAAAGTCGCCGAGTATATGTTTCTTCAGGCCCCGAAGGATGGAACCGTCATCGCTCTTACCAACCGCAACATAGCGGTGGCTCCTTTCCTCGGTATGGTTGAAACCAGGTATGATCCACAAAAATTCGTTTGGATCGCTAACTTAAATTCCGAAGTCAGCATAGCTGTATTCCGCGCGGACGCTGGAGTTGGATCGGTAGAGGATCTCAAGAAAAAACCCATTATCGTCGGCTCTACGGGTCTGACCGCGAACAACGCCGTCTACCCCTATGTGATGAATAATCTCATAGGCACGCAGCTCAAGGTAGTCACCGGCTATCCGGGAACGAGTTCTGTGGTTTTGGCCCTGGAGCGGGGTGAGGTCCAAGGCATCGGCGGGTGGGCGTACTCCAGCATTATGGCGCAGCGCCCGCATTGGCTCGGCGACAAGACCATCGTTCCTGTGTTGCAGCTTGGCCTAGACAAGGTACCCCAGCTTGGTGATGTTCCGTCGATCTTCGATTTCGCAAAGAGCGACGAAACGCGCCAGGCTCTGCAACTGGTCTTTTCTCCCGACGCTCTCGGCCGGCCGTTCTTTGCTCCACCGGGAGTTTCAGCCGAAACGGGGCGAATGCTGCGCGCTGCTTTTAAGAATTTGGCTAATGACCCTGAATTCCAGTCTGCCGTTGCGAAAATGAAGCTGGATATTTCTTTCATGGACGGCGAAACGCTGGAGAGACTGGTGGCAGAGGTAGCGAAAGCCTCGCCTGCAGCTGTAGAGCTCGCCAAGAAAATTACACAGCGCGGGGGTACCGTCGTTGAAACGAAATCGCCCTAGCACTCACACTCCCGATTTGCGCCCAAAGTCCCTACGTAAGCATTGGGAAATTCCCGTTTTTTCTGGAGTCGCGAAGCCGGAGGCTCTGTTCGCGCGGTGCGCGGCAGCTTCTCTTGTGGCCGAATCTACTCGTTCAAAAACTGCGGAATTGATACCCCAAGCTCGGTTGGTTAATGCGCTAGGCGCATGGCATTCGCGGTGATGTCGACGATAACCTGTTTAGATTTGTCGAGACAGTGTTAGAGCAAAATCAGCCGCCAGCCAGAAAGGAGCTTGTACGCTGCGGCTGCCTAAATCAGCCTAACAATGAGGCCTTCTGAAACAGAAGTGAGTTGTCATGCGCCCATTGTTGCTGGCTGGACTCCTATCCCTCATCGGCTGCGCGGCTCTCGCGCAGACCTACGCAGTCGCCACGATCTATTCCGTGCCGCCGTCTGCTTCGGATGGAGGCGACGGTGGCCTCGCGGTTAACGCTCTCATCCAAGGCGCTTTGAGCGACTTGCATGCCGGGGCGATTCCTGCGGCGATACGCGCGCCAGGACCAACAATTTTCGAAGAGCCTATACAGCGAATACACTGCCTCACGGTTAATGGTCGCAATACTACGATGTCTGTCGATAACTTGTCCGCACCACTTTACATGTGTTACTGCGACGGATGCGCATTCAAGAACCCGCCTTTGACCACGACCCAGCTATCGAGTACATCCGACCGCATCGCTATCAACAGCGTCAGCAGTTTATTGTTTGACACCGCCTTGCCGACGAGGAGCGTCTCACCGATGTGGCTCCAATCCACACAGATGAAGTGAACGCTGCCATTGATGCTGTAGCCGGCGACGCGAAACCCACGACCGACAATGCCCGATGTTCTTACTGGTGGACTCGATCGAACTACCGGGCCCGACTCTGAGAGCGTTGTCGAATTTACGTTGCAGGTCAATATCGGGTTGTGCATCGCCAGGTGTGTCAGCCAATCGCGCGATAAGTCTTACACTCCGCGAGACTATGGATTAGATTTTTCAGATCCCGGCACTGTTTTGCCGCTTCGCCGTTGCTCCTCCTCCAAAGCCGTCGCCTGAGTCCCATGTGGATAAAGCTCGCGTTTACGTCAGTAAGTCGCGTGGAGCAGTTCCCCAAACCTCAGCCAAATGCACATGGACGGGCTTGGGAGAATTGCTATAGTCCGGTATTCACGAATAAACGCAGGACGAAACCGCAGCATAGTTGCGCGCTGCTGCGTCTTATCCGATAAAAACTAATTGGATCGGCAGTGCCCGGAGAACCAGGTGCTTGCGGTGCTGATCTGGAACATGTGGGACCAGGGGGAAATTGCAGGAGGTTCGGCGTCATGATGATCCTGGTGATGATGCTCATCCCCTCATGTTCCGCATTTTTGGCTTCGGTTCCGGAAAACACATCCAGCAGGCACCGTCATAACCGGTTCCGCAATGGTCCAGGTCGGAAAATGATCGCGATCGAGAATTTGCACGTTCACTACCAAAGCTCGGAAGGGAACGTACACGCCGTTCGCGGCGTCAATATCAGAATCGCTGAGGGTCAGTTTTATACCTTATTGGGACCGTCCGGATGCGGGAAGACGACCACTTTGCGTTGCCTGGCGGGTCTCGAACAGGCATCGCAGGGAGTCGTTATCATTGACGGCCAGGTGGTGTTTTCGGCGGCCGAGCGTGTGATGGTCCCTGCGCATAAGCGCGACATCGGCATGGTATTCCAGAGCTACGCGATCTGGCCGCACATGAATGTGTTTGAGAACGTGGCGTTTCCGCTGCGGGAGATGCGGGGCCGCTTCTCCAAAAGCCAGATTCGCGACAAAGTGTTGAAGGCGCTGGCGCTGGTGCAGCTCAACGGATACGCCGATCGGCCGGCGCCGTTCTTGTCGGGCGGGCAGCAACAGCGCCTGGCATTGGCGCGCGCGCTGGTGCGGGAGCCCCGTGTCTTGCTGTTAGATGAGCCGCTGTCGAACTTGGATGCCAAGCTTCGCGAGGAGACGCGAACCGAAATTCGGGATCTGGTGAAGCGCCTTGGCATCACCACCGTCTATGTGACGCACGATCAACTCGAAGCGCTCACCATGTCGGACGTGGTCGCGGTGATGCAGGAGGGCCGGATTGTGCAAGAGGGCTCGCCAGAGGAAATCTACAGCCGCCCCAACGCCCGGTTCGTCGCGGCCTTCATTGGGTTGAGCAACTTCATTGACGGGCGTGTCAGGGAACTGCCGAAAAACGGCGCCGGGATTGGTGCGGTCGAAACGGCTTCTGGAGTGGTGCATTGCGTGCTGCCGGAAAATGTCGCAACCGGCGACGGCGTGGTCCTGGTGGTTCGCCCCGAAGACATGACCGTGGTGCGGCCGGGCGAGGCTTCGGACAACGTGATCGAGGGCCAAGTGCTTTCGGTGCTGTTCATGGGCGATGCGACGGAATTCCTGATCTCATTAAAAGATGCCGTCGTGCGGCTCAAGCTGCATCCAAAGGTAACGCTCGTTCCCGGCGACAAGGTATCGATCGGGCTCCCGGCCGACCGCTGCCGCGCACTCATTGCGTGAAGGCGACGCTTGGCGTACCGGCAAAAGCGGGCCGTTCCTTAATTGAAATTTGAATTTCCTCGGTTGCGTCGCGCGCCTGTTGCTTTCCAGCGTGGACGCATTGGCCGTATCTTTGTTGACATCGACGATTTCGGATCCAAGGCGCCAAGGTGGCTAAGTTGCGCGTTCGGCAGGCGGTACCGGTTCTTTCGCCTGGCGGATGCGCTCGCTGTAGACCGGGACCGTCAATCCGAACAAATCCCAGCGGCAGAGATGGGCGAGCAAATAGGGATGCGTGCCCATCTCGTAGAGCGTGGCGACGTCCCCGGCCAGGAAGGCTTCGCGTTCCTTCGCCGACAAGTCTAGCGGCGCGATTGCCGCTGCCGGATCGCGCTTGATCGCCTCGCGGAATTCCTTGTCCTTGAGGGTGCGGCTGCACAGTTGTTGGACGGCGTAGAGGCTCATGCGCGCTCCAGATTCCAGGTGGCAGCGATGTGGCCTTCGGCGGCCTGCATCTCGATGAAATCCGGCCGACGATCGCCGATGGCGCCCAGCATGGCGATGAAATTCAGCAGCTCGCCGCCCACATTGCCAGCGGCCAGCATCTTCTCCTCGGTTGCCTCCGCGACGAGTTGATCGATTTCCGCGGCCGCCCATCGCTTGTGCACATGCGCCACCCAGTCGACGCCGGGAATGCCGCGCCGCATGCCGGGATTGACCATCGGCCCGCCGATTTCCAGCGAAATGCTGCCAGCGGCCATGACGGCCACGCGCAGGCTCGTGGGCCAGCTCTCGATGCCGGCGCGCACCGAGCGGCCGAGCGCCCGTGCGCGCGCCGCGTTCGGCAACGGCTTCACGAAGGCATTCACCCAGATCGGAACCACCGGAATCTTCATGCCGGGATTGAGGAAGGACAGCGGCACCATGAATCCGTGGTCCATCCCGAAATTCTGCGTCAGCGACAGGTCAAAGCCATCGGCGATCGTTTGACGGCGTATGTGTTCGGCTAGCCGCTCATGAATGATGACGTCGAGCACCGGCATGTCGGTGGCGTCGAGCGGGCCGGAACTTGCTTCGGCGACACCAATGGCAAAAGTCGGGAAGTTGTCGAAGAAGAAAGTGTTGAAGTGATCGTTGGTGAAAACGACCAGCACGTCCGGCCGCGCCGCTTGCAGGTGGTGCAAGACTTCGCCGTAAAGCTTGGCGATTTCGCCATCCGGGCCCTCGCGTTTCGCGCGCGCCGGATACCCCGGATCATGCGGAACAGCGATGCCAGCGACGATGTCAGCCATGAACGTCAACTCCCGATATTTTCTTTTGCCTGCGGTTGCGGCGCAGAGCAACAGGCTCGCTAGCTATAGATTTCCGGATTGAGCAGCGACTTGGGACGTTCGCCTTTCATCATCTGAACCAAACCTTTAGCAACAGATTTCGCCTTGCGGCCACGGACATCCCAAGTCGCGCCCCCGTTATGCGGCGCAAGGACGACATTATCGAGCTTGCAGAGTTCCTCCGGGACGAAAGGATCGGGACTTTCCGGCGGTTCGTTCCAGAAGACGTCCAGGCCCGCGCCGGCAATCCGTTTGTCCTGTAATGCCTTGATGAGCTCCGGCTCGTCGACGATCCGGCCGCGTGCCGTGTTGATCAGATAGGCCTCGGGCTTCATCAAGCCAAGTTCGCGCTTACCGATCAGCTTGTGCGTGCTTTCATTATAGTCGCAGGCGACGCAAACGAAGTCGCTGCGCTTCAGCAGATCGTCCAGATCGGGCTACCCACTCGACACCGAGTTCCTTTTCCCGCTCGGCGGCAAGCCGGGTGCGCTTGGTATAGATCGGGTGCATGTCGAAGGCGCGGATGCGCGGCACCATGTAGATGGCGACTTTGCCCATGCCGATCAGGCCGACCGTCTTGCCCGGACAGCCGATGCCCATCAGCGCCAATGTCTGTTCCTGGCGAAACTTGCCGGCCTTCGTGAAACGGTCGGCTTCCGGCAGGCGGTAGGCCAAGCTGAGCAGCATGGCCATGGTCAGGTCGGCGGTCGTCGGCGATACGCCGGGGAAGGTATCCTCTCGATTCTCCACGATGACCGGAAGCTTGCGCGCCGTTGCCGCCTTCATGTCCACCAGCGGATTGGCCGAGCACATGGCGCCAATCCCTTTCAGGTTCGGGTTGGCGTTGATGACTTCGGCGGTCACGTTCGTCTCGTGCAGGACGAACAGCCAGTCGGAACGCTTGGCGTTGGCGACCAGTTCATCCACCGTGATCTGCCGGTCCAGGTAGGGATAGACGGTGACGTCGGCAACTTCCCGCAGCACTTCGAGGGCAACCTCGGGAATCGGTTGAGCGACAAAAACGCGTTCTCTCATGCAATCAATCTCACCTTATCGAAGCCGCTTCCCAAAGGCACCGGGCGTCGCGGATAGCCGATGCCGCGCACGGCTGATCAGTCTACCAGATTGAGCAGCCTCGGCAGGAACATCGAAACTGTCTGGAACATAGGTGATGATCATCATGGTCACCGCCAGGACAGCGATCATCGGCAGAAGCGGCTTCATCACGCGCTCGAGCGGGACGTCCACCACGGCACAGGCGGTGAACAGCACGTTGCCGATGGGTGGGGTTATGAAGCCCAGCGCGACGTTGCATTCGATCAGGATTCCGAAATGGATCGGCTCGATACCGCGCGCAACGGCCATCGGGGTCAGCATCGGAACGAGGATCAGAATCGCCGGAACGGTGTCCATGACGATGCCGATGACGAAAAACAGGATCTGCACGAGAAGAAGGAAGAGAAACTTGTCGGGAGCCACCACGTCGAGCAGCTTTCCAAGCATGCCCGGCACCTGGAAAATGGTGAGCACGTAGCCGAGAAGGGCGCACATGCCGATCACCAGCAGCACCATCCCGCTGATCTCGATGGTGTTGCGGAAGATCGCGATCAGCTTGGGTATGGTGAGCGTGCGATACACGAAGCCCGCCAGGAAGAGCCCATAAACCACGGCGACGGATGCGGCTTCGGTGGGCGTGAACACGCCGCCGAGAATCCCGCCCAGAATGATCAGGATCAACATGATCGCCGGGCCCGCCTTGACGAAGGACCAGAGCGATCGCCTTCAGGGAAAATGGAATGGTGACGTTGCCATAGCCGTTGCGGCGCGAGATGTAGACGGCCCAGGCCATGAGCCCGAGACCATTCACGATCGCCGGCAGTATGCCTGCGGCGAACAGGCCGGCGATCGACATGTTGCCGACGATCCCGATCAGGATGAGATCGTTGGTCGGCGGAATCAGCGTGCCGGCGCAGCCTGCGGATCCGAACAGCGCGGCGCGGAACGGCGCCGGGTAACCTTGCTCCTTGAGCGCCGGGTTCGACACCTTGCTGATGGCGGCGGTATCGGCCGACGACGAGCCCGAGATGCCGCTGAACAGCATCGTCGAGGCGATCACCGACACGCCCAGCCCGCCGCGCCCGCGGCCGATGGTCGCCGACGCCAGATCCATCAGATTTTTTGCGACGCCGCCTTCGGACAGCAATGCGCCGGCGAAAATGAACAGCGGAATGGCCAGGAAGTTGAAGGAACTGAGCGCGTCGTACATCTGCTGCGGCAGTCCCGGCAGCAGCACGAGGCCATGCGGAGCGAAAAACAGGCCGACCAAAGCCGCGGCGCCGAGAACAAACGCAACGGGTATCCCGATAGCCATGAAGACGACAAAGGCGATACCCAGAATGATGCTTGCGCTTCCCATGATCGCTCAATGCGGCGGCGACACGGTTGTTACGGGCGTGGGAGGCGGGGCATCGGGCGCCGGTGGTGGGATTTCGCCCCGCAATTCGCGGTAGACTTTTTCCTCTCGCGCCTCAACGATGCTGAACACCCGGCCGGTCCGGAGCGAGAGGAGGGCGTCCGCCACTTCGAGAATGTAAATCACCATGATCATTGCGATGCCGACCGGAATCCCTCGCATAGGGGATCGCGCAGATTGATTTCCGTCGCCATGGAGTACTGATTGCCGACGATGGCGAGATACGCGACCGCCTGCTTCAGGATGATCGCGAGCAACACGACGACCAGCGACATTACAGGTCTGTCGGATGATCCAGCGTATGCGCGGCTCGAAGTACATGACGCCGAACCGGATGGCGAAATGCATTCCCCGGCGAGCGGCTACTGCCGCGGCAAGCAAGCCGAACCAGACGAGGATGAATTGCGCGACTTCTTCGGTCCACGCCGAGGGCGCGTGAATGACGTAACGGATCAGAACTTCCGTAAAGACGCTTATGACCAGAAAGCAGAGCAGCACCGCGCAGATCGCGGTCAATATATTTTCAATCCAACGGCCAATCTCTGCCAAATAAATTTGAGCCTGAACCACTAACGGTGCCTCGTGGTAAGCGGTTTCGAAGCAGAAATCTATTTGGCAGGTTGGCTACCGGCGGCGCGCCTTATGAAGCCTTGCGCGCCGCGTCGACCAGGTCGCGCTCCGATGCGATCGCTGGCCTCTTTGTAGACGACATCGAGCTTGTCGGAGAAGGCCTTCGGATTTTCCAGGGGAATGATCTGCATTCCGCCCTTGTCCTTCAGGAAGGCGATCGTTTCCTGCTCGCTCTGGAGGACATCGTCGACCTGGGCTTTCACCGCAGGCTTTGCGGCTTCCCGGACGATCTCCTGGTCTTTCTTGTCTAGCTTATCCATGAACTGCTTGGAGACGATCATCGCACTGACAATGCTGTAGTGGTTGGTGAGCGTCAGGTATTTCGAGACCTGATACAGCTTGATCTGCATGATGTCGGCCATGGTCTTGTCGCTGCCGTCGATCAGGCCGGTCTGCAGCGACGTGTACAAATCCTTTAAGCCCACGACGGTCGGGATACCGCCGAACGCCAGGATGGTATCGCGCTGAATCTTGCTGTTCTGCACGCCGAACTTGAGCCCGTTCACGTCGGCCGGCGCCTTGATCAGCCGCTTGCTATTCCACAGGTTACGCGAGCCGTCCGAGGCGAAACCGACCAGTTCGCAGGCGTAAGCTTGATCCACTTTCGGCTTCAGCTTGGGCAAGACGCTATTGGCAAATCGCAGGACATGCGGCGTGTCCTTGAAGACGAAGGGAAGGTTGAAAACGTCTGTTTCGGCCACGGCGGCGCTGAGGTGCGCCGACGTCGGTGACAACGCCATCAAGCGTCCCCGCCTTGATGCCGTTCGTCATCGTCTGATTGTTGCCGAGCTGGCTGTCGGGGAAGATCGTAACCTCGACACGGTCCTGACGTGCCCTTTTCAATCAGGTCCTTCATAACCAGCGCCGACTTGGTATGAGGCGCGCCGATCGGGCTGTCGCTGCCGAAGCGCATTGTGAGCGCTGCGGCTGAAGCTTTCCCGATGATGTTAAACGTGCCGAATGCGAAACCGGCGCCAACCGCGAGCCCGCCCTTGAGCGTGCTCCTGCGCGTGAACTTCGTTGTTAACTGAACCTTGCTGTATTTGTTCGACATGACCATGCCCCCCAATTGTCGTTAATCAAATAATGCTCCTGTCAGTTAGCATTGCAATACAATTCGCCTGCATCCTGGGCGTATCAGCGAATAAGTCGGGCGGCTGCTGGTAATATTTTCCTAGAGAAGACTTGCGGCGGGATGCTGCTTAAGCAATGATCAAACACTGCATAGGCCGTGCTCAATCGCGGCATAAGCCGTGATCAATCAATGGGATCGTTTGTTTTCAGCCGGCAACCGAACAGCTAAAGGGAGTTCGACATGAACATTCACTCCTCGATTTCGACCGAAGCTCCCGCCGGCATGTCGACGCAGGAGTGGCAAACACGGGTGGACCTGGCCGCGGTCTATCGGCTTTGCGCGCTGAATGGCTGGGACGACATTATTTACAACCATTGCGCAGCGCGGGTTCCAGAGGAACCGACCAAGTTCTTGATGAAGCGACACGAATCGCTTTGGGATGAGGTGACGGCATCGAACCTCGTCAAGGTCGACATGCATGCCGATCTGGATGAGTCAGCCGGCGTCAATCGGCCGGGCTTCACGTTGCACGGCGGCGTCTTGCGCGCTCGCCCCGACGTCAACTGCGCTATCCACATTCATACCGAGACCGGCATGGCGCTGGCCGGGCTGAAGCATGGCCTGCGCATGGTTTCCCAGCAGGCGATGCGCTTCTACAAACGGATCGGCTATCATCCCTATGAGGGGATCACGGAAGATTTCGGCGAGCGCGAACGCATTAATGCCGACCTCGGGATGAACCGTGCGCTGATCCTAAACAACCATGGGCTGCTGACGGTTGGGAAGACCGCGCGCGAAGCCTACGTGCTCATGCGGTATCTGATGTCCGCTGCTGCGATCCAGCTGCGGATGGAAGCGACCGGCTCCGAACTGATCGAAATTCCCGACGCGATTTGCGAGAAGGTTGCGGCGCAGACCGAGCATCATGACCACGGCCGCGGCCTGGCGGATTGGCCGGCCCTGTTCCGCAAGCTCGACCGCATCGATCCGTCCTATCGGAGCTAGCCCGAAAGCCGGTAGCGATCGTGGGCCAGTTTGCGCTTCAGCATGCGACGGTGGATTTCAGCACCGTTGCGCCGTCACTGCGAGACGAACACGCGCGTTTTCTGGCCAAGCATAAGGACGTCATGGTTACCTTCGGGCAGGTCCGGCATCCCGACCAGACCCCCGCCGGGTACGCCTACCAGACCGACTTCCCCGGCACCGAGGCCGAAGGCATTAGCCAGTTCCTGGGCGAAGATCCTTTCGCCAAAGCGGGCCTTTATCGATCTCTCACGGTCAGCGGCTGGCGCTGCGCGCTCCCTCACCGCCAGCCGACGGCGCCGGTGCGGCCGGGCTGGCAGGGTTTTTTCTTTCACGGCCTAGCTAAGCCGAACACAACCGAGCGCCGAAACGCGCTCGTCGATGCTCACCGGGCGCATCTCGGTCCTAAAGACAACACGCATTGCCTCGCGCGCGGCGGTCTGACCGAAAAGACCGGCACGGAATGGTTTGGCAGCGCGATGGTGTACGAATTTCCCAACCGCGCCATGCTCGAGCAGTTCTTCAGCCATGAGCCGTATTGCACCGGCGGCATTTATGAGCGCGTCGATATTTATGACTGGCAGCGCGGCGAGATGGCGCCCTAAGGCGCAGCTGCGGCCTTCAGCGCACGTACCTCTGCAAGCTTGAGCGCGCGGGCGCTCTGCCCGTCGAAATAGATGAAGCGCAGTCTGCGGCGATTTGAAACCATCTGCGCCGGCAGTGGGTCGTAGCGAAACGAGCCGCCGCCGAGATGGGGCGTCACGCCGCCGACGTCCGCCACCGCATCGATTTCGACCCGAAGCAGCACCAGCCGTTTGCCGTCCGGGGCAATGGCATCGAACGGCACCTGTGCCAGTCGCAAAAAGCTCGTGGGATCGCGGGCGATCGAAAAACCCTCGCTGAAGGCCGCCTCCACCAGATCGAGATCCGGCTCGGCGGGCGGCGCCTCTTTCGCGGCGGTTTCGCCGGCCGCATGCGGGCGCTGCCATTGCAGCGGACCGGGTCCCGGCAGGTTATGGCCGACGCCGGCCGCCGCGCCGTTCTGAGGCCCGGACTGATCGTGCTCGCGATGCATCGCTGCATTCCTCTCAATAAGTGACGGGTTTGTCGATGATGTGCTTGTGCGAGCCGAGTTTGCCATGGGCGAGCATCGAGCCGAGCGCTTCCACCACGACGCGTACGCCGACGAGTGCCGTAATGTCAGAGGTGTCGTAAGGCGGGGAGACTTCCACCACTTCCAGGCCGCAGAGCCCTTCAGCGGCGACGAGTCCGAGCAGCTTGAGGGCCTCGCGCGGGAGAAATCCGCCCGGCTCCGGCCAGCCGGTGCCCGGCACGAAGCCGCAGTCGATGGAGTCGACGTCGAAGGAAATGTAGACCGCGTCGGCGTCTTTCCACGCCAGTTCCAGCGCGATCTCGGCGGTCTTGTCCAGGCCGATCTTCTCGATGTCGGCGATGGTCAGCACATTGGTGCCGCGCTTGCGCGCTTCCTTGACCCCATCGCGCGGCACCTGCCAGCCGCCGATGCCAAGCTGCACCAGATTACTCGCCGGCACGTTCGGCAGGTTCGTCGCCCAGTACCAGGGCGTCGTATGCATGCGCTCGTCGAGGTCCTTTTCCTGGATGTCGATATGGCGGTCGAAATGGATAATGCCAATACGCTTCGAGGTGCATTGCGCGATCCCGCGCACGCAAGGAAAGCCGATCGAGTGGTCGCCGCCGAGCATCAGCGGCAGCGCGCCGGAGGAGGCCACATGGGCCACGCCACGCGTGATCTGGTCGAAGCTTTTTTCCAGATTGGCGGGGATGGTGAAGACGTCGCCTACGTCGCACAAAGTCATCTGCTCGCGCAGATCGACGCCGAGCTCATAATTATAGGGCGTGTAGAGCGCCGAGATGCGGCGGATGCCCTGCGGCCCGAAACGCGTGCCGGGACGGTAGGTGGTGCCGCTGTCGAACGGAATCCCGATCACCGCGGCATCGTATTTTGCCACGTCGCGCACATTCTCCACATAAGGCGCCTTCAGGAAGGTATTGATCCCGGCAAAATGCGGCAGCTCCCCGCGCGCAAAGGTGGGAATGCTCTTGTCGGTGAGGCATTCCGCCCCGGGCAGGCCCATGTCGAGCGCCCATTTCTGCTCCTTGCGCCAGCCCTGTTCGGAAAGCCTTGCCTTCCGCCTCCAATGACTTCCAGCCTTCGCTGGCCAGCCTGTCGAAATCGGGATGATGGCGGCGCGCACGCTCGGGATGCGCATGCAGCCCCGCAGCGCGCGAAACGCGGATTCGTCGTTCGAAGATCATGGATCACGTCCTTTACGCTTAGCCGTCCATCAGTCTAGCGCAGTTGTCTCTTCAACCCTCGTGGAATGCTAGCGATTTTTCGGATTGTCAAAAACCCGCCCGTTGAGCCCGTTGCAACCTGACTGCTCGAATTATCTAATGGAGTCTGGGGGCGCGCCCCTGGGCACCTCGTTGTCCCCATAGGCCGGCGTCGAGAAGCGCTGAGTGGGAGAGGGATCGGACTTGGAAGGGATGAGGACGTGATGCCCGCTGTTCAACAACGCACCGGGACAATCGATGTCGACGACGTGACGCTGTTCTATCGCGCCTTTGGCGCGCCCGGACGCACGCCGATCCTGATCATTCACGGGTCCAATTACTATGATTCCTATGACTGGATCGAGGTCGCGTCGGCGCTCGCGAACGACCGGGAAGTGGTCGTGCCCGACAAACGCGGCTGGGGGGAATCGACCTGGAGCCCGAGCAAAAATTATTCCCGCGACGCCTTCCTCGACGACATGCAGGCGATGATTGCCTTCATGAAATGGGAGAAGCCGATCGTCATGGGGCATTCCGCGGCGGGGCCGGTGATTATTTCCTTTGCGGTGAATCATCCCGAGTTGCTGTCCAAACTGATACTCGTGGATACACAGATGAATCGCGACAAGGCGGCGCCGCACTTCAGTCGGCAATCCGCTGCCGATTTTTCCGACAGTCGAGGCGGCGATGGCGCAATTCGTCAAGCTTGATAACCCGCCGCGCTTTGCACTCGACCGCGCCCGCGCCCTGCAAGCCCTGAAAAAGGTAGCAGACGGTTACATGCTCAAGCGTGATCCTGACAACGCCAACACGATACCGCTGGGCAAGCCCGACTACACGCCGCGCCGCCCCATCCGCGAAATGTGGGAAGAACTTGCCATGGTTCGCACACCCACCTTGCTGATACGTGGCACGCAGTCCTCCCGCTATCCGGCGCCGGTGATCGAGCGCCTGACACGCGAATATCCGCACATTCAGCAGGCGCCGGTCGACTCCGAGCACGATGTCTCCCGCATGGCGCCTGCCGCAGTGGTTGAAGCCGTACGGAAGTTCGTCGGCACCGATTGAACCGGCATCCCGTTCAAAACCAGTAGCGCCAGGTATAAACCGCGGTCAGCAGCGTGCCGAAGGCGACGACCATCACGCGCGCGGCCGCGACCGGCAGTATGCGCGCCACATATGCCCCGGCGAGGCTGCCGGCGATCGCGCCCGTACCGACAAGCAAGGTCGGCACCCAGGCGACAATCCCCTGGATGCCGAATACGATTCCGGCGACAAGGCAGCTGAGACTGTTGATAAGGTTTTTAGTGACATTCGCCGATCGGTAGTCGCCGCTGTTGGCGACGGTCAGCGCGGCGAGCATCAGCACGCCGACACCGGCGCCAAAGTACCCGGCATAAATCGATATCGGGACCATCATCACCAGTCCGATGAGGTTGGGATGCAGCGTGGTCTTGCTCTTTCCGAAGGAGAGTTGGCCTAACCAGATCCCGATCGGCTGTGCATAGGCGACCAGCAAAGTCCCCAAACCGAGCAGCAGAGGCACCAACAGCTCGAAGACCCGTTCCGGCGTTACGATCAAAAGTATCGCACCGCCCGTGGCTGCGACGAGCGAAACCGCGAGCAGCACAATAAACGACCGATCCATCTTTGGAAGTTGCGATCGATCTGCCATAGCCGCGAGAAAGGTGCCAAGCATCATCCCCGTGCTGTTCGATGCGACTGCCATAAGCGGCGGCACCCCGGCTGCAAGCATCGCGGGGAAAAGCACGAGCGAGGCGCCGCCCGCCAGCGCCGACATGGTGCCTCCGACAACGCCGGCCGCCAGCAGCATCAGTGCGGTGTGAACTTCCATCAGGAGAAAGCCTGGATGCTCGTCATCTGCTATCAGGCGTTAGGGTCCGGACTCATTAAATCCACCATACAAGTGCGGCTGCCAAGCAGACAGAGGCCAGGTAGTTTCTTGCCAGCCTGCCATAGCGCGTTGCGATACGCCTGAAGTGCTTCAATCTGCTGAACGTCGTTTCGATGCGCCAGCGCAGCTTCGCGAAACTGCGAGACAGTTTCGTCGGAATTTCCGATAGACGGATGTCATTGCCTGGCGCCGCCACTGTTCGCGATCTGGCTCGGTGGTCGATCCCAAGCGTAAAGCGATCAGCCCAGAAGTCCTCAAATTGAGTTCCGCCTTGCAAGAACGAGAATCGGGCACTTGCCTATTTTATGGGCGGATATGCTGCTGACGGGGCTTGGGTCTTGCTAAATCTCCCATGATTTCGACGGCTTAATAGTTCGGTCCGCTTGGCACGTCCCTTGCGAAGTCCTGAGCGCGCGTAAAGCGCCGGGCTTATGCGCGCGTCAAACAGGGGATTCAGATGCTCAAGTACTTCCATAAGGCCACAGAGAGGCCGGTTGCCCGGCGATGGCTCGCCGCCATCACCGGTCTGACCATGACCGCCGCAGCCGCGACATCGGCGGCGGCGCAAGACACCATCAAGGTTGGCATCCTGCATTCGTTATCCGGCACCATGGCCATCAGCGAGACCACGCTGAAGGACGTGATGCTCATGCTCATCGACGAACAGAACAAGAAAGGGGGTGTTCTCGGCAAGAAGCTCGAAGCGGTGGTCGTCGATCCGGCCTCAAACTGGCCGCTCTTCGCCGAGAAAGCGCGCGAGCTGATCACCAAGGACAAGGTGTCCGTGGTGTTCGGCTGCTGGACCTCTGTATCGCGTAAGTCCGTGCTGCCGGTGTTCAAGGAGCTGAACAGCATCCTGTTCTATCCGGTGCAGTACGAAGGCGAGGAGAGCGAGCGTAACGTGTTCTACACCGGCGCGGCGCCCAATCAGCAGGCGATCCCCGCGGTCGACTATCTATGAAGGAAGAGAAGGTGCAGCGCTGGGTTCTCGCCGGCACCGACTACGTCTATCCGCGCACCACCAACAAGATCCTTGAGGCCTATCTGAAGTCGAAGGGCGTCAAGCAAGAAGACATCATGATCAACTACACGCCGTTCGGACATTCCGACTGGCAGACCATCGTGGCCGACATCAAGAAGTTCGGCTCCGCCGGCAAGAAGACCGCCGTCGTCTCCACCATCAACGGCGACGCCAACGTTCCCTTCTACAAGGAGCTCGGCAACGCCGGCGTGAAAGCGACCGATATTCCGGTCGTCGCCTTCTCGGTCGGTGAAGAAGAGCTCGCCGGCCTCGACACCAAGCCGCTGCTCGGCCATCTCGCGGCCTGGAACTACTTCGAGTCGATCAAGACTTCGGAAAACGACGAGTTCACCAAGAAGTGGAAGGCCTATACCAAGAATCCCAAGCGGGTCAGCAACGACCCGATGGAAGCCCATGTCGTCGGCTTCGCCATGTGGGTGAAGGCGGTGGAGAAGGCCGGCACGGTCGATCCGGACAAGGTGATCGAAGCCTTGCCAGGCACCAAGGCGCCGAACCTGACGGGCGGCATGTCGGAGATGCTTCCGAACCATCACATCACCAAGCCAGTCTTCATCGGCGAGGTACGGGCCGACGGTCAGTTCGACGTGGTGTGGAAGACGCCCGGCCTCGTGTCCGGGCGATGCATGGTCGAAGGAGCTCGACGGCTCCAAGGACCTGGTGGCCGACTGGGTGAAGCTGAAGTGCGGCAACTACAACACCAAGACCAATAAGTGCGGTGGTCAGGGGTCGTAGCGACCAAGTTCCGTCAACGATGAGCGGAGGCGGCTCACGCCGCCTCCGTGCCGCCGGGGAACTGCAGAAATGGCTCGATTTTACGATAGCATCGCTGCGCTATTCGTCGTCCTGTGCCTGTTTACAGGCGCGACCACGGTTGCGCAGGCGGCAAGCTTTGACGATGCGATCAGCCAATTCACCAACGACTTCTTCGCGGATACCGAGGCGGCGATTGCCGCGGTCGCTGCGAGCGGCCATCCCATGGCGTCGCGCGTCATCGGCGCCTTGCAGCAGGGCCAGCTGCTGTTCGATGCCGCCTCGCGCCGGGTCGTCATCAAGGATGGATCGAACCTGATCGACGCAGCGACCGGCGAGCGCGTGAGCGAGCCTGCCACGAGTTTTGCGCCGGTGCGGCTGAATAATCGCCTGCGCCGTTCGCGTGGAGGCGGCGCTCGGCGGCCTGACGCTGCTGTCGCCGGATCGCGTTACCCGGCTGGGAGCGGCGCAATCCGTTTTCAGATCGCGTGACGCCGCCACCCTGCCGACGCTCGATGCCGCGATTGCGAAGGAGCAGGATTCCGAAGTGACGCGCGCCTTGATGGTCGCGCGTGCGGCGGTCGTGCTCTACAAACCGGACGCCGCCGAGGCCGACAAAATCGAAGCGGTGTCCGTGATCCGCCTGCGCAACGACCAAGAGGCGGTGGCACTGCTCTCGGGTCTGCCTGCCGATGCGCCGCCCGCGGTTTCCCGCGCCGCACAGGCGGCGATCACGGCGATTCAGAACAATCTGGCGGCTTGGTCCGGCGCGCAAAATGCCTGGTACGGCCTTTCCCTCGGCTCGGTCCTGCTGCTCGCGGCCATCGGGCTTGCCATCACCTTCGGCGTCATGGGCGTCATCAATATGGCGCATGGCGAGATGGTGATGCTGGGCGCCTACACGACCTTCGTGGTGCAGGAAGTCATCCGTACGCGTTATCCGCACCTGTTCGACCTTTCGCTGGTATTTGCCGTGCCGCTTGCTTTCATGGTTGTCGGCGCGGTCGGCATCCTGATTGAGCGCACCGTCATCCGTTTCCTGTACGGCCGACCGTTGGAGACTTTGCTCGCCACCTGGGGCATTTCGCTGATCCTGCAGCAGGCGGTGCGCACGATCTTCGGGCCGACCAATCGCGAAGTGGGCGCCCCGTCTTGGATGAGCGGCGCCTTTGAGGTCGGTCAAATTACCATCACCTATAACCGGCTTTGGATCATCTGCTTCGCGCTGGTGACCTTCGCCGCTCTGCTGGCGATGCTGCGCTTCACGCGGCTGGGCCTGGAGATGCGCGCGGTCACGCAGAACCGCACCATGGCGGCATCGATGGGCATCCGCACCGCGCGCATCGACGCGCTGACCTTCGGGCTCGGTTCCGGCATTGCCGGCATCGCCGGCGTAGCGTTGTCGCAAATCGACAATGTCAGCCCGAACCTCGGCCAGGGCTATATCATCGACAGCTTTATGGTGGTGGTGTTCGGCGGAGTGGGAAATCTGTGGGGCACCCTGGTCGGCGCCTTCACCCTTGGGATCGCCAACAAATTCCTCGAGCCCTATGCCGGAGCCGTGCTGGGCAAGATCGCGATCCTCGTCCTGATCATCCTGTTCATCCAAAAGCGGCCGCGCGGGCTGTTCGCGCTGCGCGGAAGGGCGGTGGAAGCATGATGCACGCTTTCGCCGACCGCACCCTGGGGAGAGCAGGAACCGTTGTCGTCGCTGCGATCCTGCTGATAAGCGTCGTGGTGCCGGTGCTGAATCTGTTTTTCCCGCCGGAATCTCCGCTGCACGTGCCGAGCTATCTGGTCGCGCTGTTTGGAAAATACATCTGCTACGCGCTGCTGGCGGTCTCGATCGATTTGATCTGGGGCTATTGCGGCATCCTTTCGCTTGGCCACGGCGCCTTCTTCGCCCTCGGCGGCTATGCCATGGGCATGTATCTGATGCGGCAGATCGGCACGCGCGGGGTTTATGCCAATCCGGAGTTGCCGGATTTCATGGTGTTCCTGAACTGGCCGGAGCTGCCGGTCTATTGGTACGGTTTTCAGCACTTCGCCTATGCCGCCTTCATGATCGTGGCGGTGCCGGGACTGCTGGCCTTCCTGTTCGGCTGGTTCGCCTTCCGCAGCCGCGTCACCGGCGTTTATCTCTCGATCATCACCCAGGCGATGACGTTTGCGCTGATGCTCGGCTTCTTCCGCAACAATTTTGGCTTTGGCGGCAACAACGGCCTCACCGATTTCAAGGAGATTCTCGGATTCAACGTGCAGGCGGCGGGCACGCGGGCGGCGCTGTTCGCGGCTTCCTGCGTGGCGCTGGCGCTCGGCTTCGTGATCTGCCGCGCCATCATCACCTCGAAATTCGGTAAGGTGTTGATCGCAATCCGCGATGCGGAATCGCGCACGCGCTTCCTCGGCTACCGGGTGGAATCCTACAAGCTGTTTGTCTTCACGGTCTCGGCCTGCATGGCAGGCGTGGCGGGCGCGCTTTACGTGCCACAGGTCGGCATCATCAATCCAAGCGAATTCGCGCCGGCCAATTCCATCGAGGCGGTGATCTGGGTGGCGGTGGGCGGCCGTGGCACGCTGATCGGGCCAATCGTCGGCGCCATCCTGGTCAACTACGCCAAGACCACTTTCACCACCGGCATGCTGGCGCCTTACTGGCTATTCCTGCTGGGCGGGCTGTTCGTGGCGGTTACGCTGCTGCTGCCGCGCGGCATCGTCGGCACCCTTCAACATTACTGGGCGGAACGCCGGCAGCGGCGCCTGCCCGAGGGCGAGGCGCCCGTGCCGTCGCCGGCGCCAGCGGAGTAGGCCGATGATCGCGCAAACCACCACGGCTCTGCTCTATCTCGACGGCGTCAGCGTTTCCTTCGACGGTTTCCGTGCACTTGAACCAGCTTTCGCTTGCCGTCGAGCCGGGCGAGATGCGCGCCATCATCGGTCCGAATGGAGCGGGCAAGACCACCATGATGGACGTGATCACCGGGAAGACCCGGCCGGATAGCGGCGATGTGTATTTCGACGGCGGAGGCTTCGACCTCACCAAACTGGATGAAGCGCAGATCGCCGAGCTCGGCATTGGTCGGAAATTCCAGAAACCGACCGTGTTCGAGATGCATACGGTGGAGGACAACCTCTTTCTCGCCCTGCGCGGCGACCGCGGCGTGCGCGCAAGCCTGCTCTGGCGCGAAACCTCCTCCCAAAGACGTCGCATTGATGAATTGCTCGACGTCATTCGTCTTCGGGCGGTACGCGACCGGCTGGCTGGCAGCCTCTCGCACGGCCAGAAGCAATGGCTGGAAATAGGCATGCTGCTGGCGCAAGAGCCGAAACTGCTGTTGGTCGACGAGCCGGTGGCCGGCATGACCGACGCGGAAACCCGCCAGACCGCCGAACTTCTGAAAGAGATCAACCGCGACCGCACCGTGGTTGTGGTCGAGCACGACATGGCCTTTGTGCGCGATCTCGGCGTGAAGGTCACCGTGCTGCATGAGGGCGGCGTCATCGCCGAAGGCACGATCGACGACGTTTCCGCCAATGAGCGCGTGGTCGAGGTTTATCTCGGGAGATGAGCATGCTGGAAGTCAACGCCATCGACCTGCGTTACGGCGCGGCAAGCGCGCTGCGCGGGGTTTCGCTCACCGCGGAGGCCGGCAAGGTCACCTGCGTGCTCGGACGCAACGGCGTCGGTAAGACCAGCCTGCTGCGCGCCTTGGTGGGGCAGCATGCAGTGAGCAAAGGCAGCATCCGCTTCGGCGGCGCGGACATCACCAGCTTGCGGCCGGTCGAGCGTGCGCGCCGCGGTATCGCCTATGTGCCGCAGGGGCGCGAAATTTTTCCGCTGCTTAGCGTAGGGGAGAACCTGGAAACCGGCTTCGCGCCATTGAAGCGCGGCCAGCGTAGAATCCCGGACGACGTGTTTTCGCTGTTTCCGGTGCTGAAGGACATGCTCGGCCGCCGCGGCGGCGATCTTTCCGGCGGCCAACAGCAGCAGCTCGCAATTGGCCGCGCGCTCGTGATGCGGCCGCGGCTTCTGCTGCTGGACGAGCCGACCGAGGGCATTCAGCCTTCAATCATCAAGGATATCGGCCGGGCCATTGCTTACCTCCGCAGCCTTGGGCAGATCGCCATCATTCTGGTCGAACAATATCTGGACTTCGCGCAGGAACTCGGCGACCATTTCGCCGTGATGGACCGCGGCGCCATCGTCTATTCCGCCAGCCGCGCCGAACTCAATGAAGGCGCGCTCAAGCGTGCATTGGCGATCTAGGGATGGACGTAAGTAACGCGGCGCTATTGCAGCAGCCGGAAATCTTTGCGGCCAACCGCGCCCGTGGCGTCATCGCCATCGGGACGCAAGCCGCGGCGGGCGTCACCCGGCGCACGATGGTGCGCGAGGAAGGCTCGCTGCGTGTGCGCTTTCCCGGCCCCGTCGCGCCGGCCTTGCAGGCGGTGATCGTCAATACCGCCGGCGGAACGGCGGGCGGCGACCGCTACGACATTGCCTGCCATGCGGGTGCCGGCGCGGACCTGACCGTGAGCACGGCGGCGGCGGAGAAGATTTACCGATCCATCGGCGCGGATGCCGAAGTTTCCATCAAATTGACTGCCGAAGCGGGCGCCGCCCTGGCCTGGCTGCCGCAGGAAACGATTTTCTTCGACGATGCACGGCTCTCCCGCCGGATCGACGTGACGCTGGCGGAAGACGCTTCGGTGCTGATTGCGGAGGCCATTGTATTTGGCCGTTCGGCCATGGGCGAAGCGGTGCGCACGGGCAGTTTTACCGACCGCTGGCGCGTGCAGCGGGGGGAAAAGCTCGTTTTCGCGGAAACGGTCCGGCTGGATGGGAAAATCGCCGCGCGTCTTGCCGAGCCGGCGGTCGCGGGCGGCAACATCGCGCTTGCTACCGTGCTGATGGCGCCAGGCTGCGACGCGCAGGTCGAGGCGATCCGCGCCAAGGGCGACCAATTCCGCGGCGAGGTCGGAGCGTCGGCCTGGAACGGCTTTGTGCTGGCGCGGCTTTGCGCGCCCGACGGCGCCGCGCTGCGGCACGATCTGGTGGCGGTGCTGGGCGCGCTCGGCCGCGAGACCTTGCCGCGGCTGTGGTCGACGTGAGACGGCGATGAACCTCACCCCGCGCGAGAAAGACAAGTTGCTGGTCGCCATGGCGGCGATCGTGGCGCGCCGGCGGTTGGAGCGCGGGGTGAAGCTCAACCATCCCGAAGCGGTCGCGCTGATCACCGATTTCGTGCTCGAAGGCGCGCGCGACGGCAAGAGCGTGGCCGAGCTGATGCAGGCGGGCGCCTCGGTGCTCACGCGGGCAGATGTGATGGACGGCATTTCTGAGATGATCCATGACATCCAGGTCGAAGCGACTTTTCCGGACGGCACCAAATTGGTGACGGTGCATGACCCGATACGGTGACTTCGCCCTTTGTCATTCCGGGACGGCGCACAGCGCCGGACCCGGAATCCAGATGTCATTTCTGCGCCTGCTTCTGGATTCCGGGTTCGCGCCTTGGCGCGCCCCGGAATGACAACAAGAGAGGTCAAGCCATGATCCCCGGCGAACTATTCATCAAGGATGGCGAGCTGACGCTCAACGCCGGCCGCAAGACGGTGACGCTCACGGTCGCCAACACCGGCGACCGGCCGATCCAGGTCGGCTCGCATTATCATTTCTTCGAAACCAACCCGGCGTTGCGGTTCGACCGCAAGAAGGCGAGGGGCATGCGGCTGAATATTCCGGCCGGCACCGCCGTGCGTTTCGAGCCGGGGCAGTCGCGCGAAGTCACGCTGGTCGCGCTCGCCGGCAAGCGCGCGATCTATGGATTTCGCCAGGATGTGATGGGGAGGCTCGCAAAAACATGACGGGCGAGCTTGCGCCCGCCCGTCACGTTTTTCAGCGCTGCTACCAGCAGCCAAAAACCAGGATCAAATCGGTCACAGAACGTAACACCGGTAGCGGTATCCACGCCCCTGGCCAATCTGGTCAAGGTGACCCTCGTGTTCAGCGTGAGCCGTCCGCGAGAGGTCTGCAACCAGAGTATCGCGCGCGTGATGCAAGGCAACTGAAATGCGATCACGTCTGCGCCTGGGGATAATACTGGGGACGAATTGAGACGCGAGGCTGCTATGTCATTGAAGATCAAACGTTCTGTTTATGCCGGCATGTTCGGCCCGACCACCGGCGACCGCGTTCGGCTGGCCGACACCGACCTCATCATCGAGGTGGAAAAGGATTTCACCACCTACGGGGAGGAGGTGAAGTTCGGCGGCGGCAAGGTGATCCGCGACGGCATGGGGCAGAGCCAGATCACCAACAAGAAGGGCGCGGTCGACACCGTCATCACCAATGCATTGATCCTCGACCACTGGGGCATCGTGAAGGCCGATGTCGGTCTGAAGGACGGCCGCATTGCCGCCATCGGCAAGGCCGGCAATCCGGATATTCAGCCGGGCGTGACCATCATCATCGGCCCGGGGACTGAAATTATTGCTGGCGAGGGAAAGATCCTCACCGCCGGCGGCTTCGATACCCACATTCATTTCATCTGTCCGCAGCAGGTGGACGACGCGCTGATGTCCGGCGTCACTTCGCTCTTAGGCGGCGGCACCGGCCCCGCGGCCGGCACCAATGCCACCACTTGCACGCCCGGTCCCTGGCATATCGGCCGCATGATCCAGGCCGCCGACGCATTTCCGGTAAATCTCGGTTTCGCCGGCAAGGGCAACGCCTCGCTGCCCGCCGCGCTGGAGGAGCAGATCAAGGCGGGCGCCTGCGCCCTGAAGCTGCACGAGGACTGGGGCACCACGCCGGCCGCGATCGACTGCTGCCTGTCGGTGGCTGACGATTACGACATCCAGGTGATGATCCACACCGACACGCTCAACGAGTTCGGGCTTTGTCGAGGACACCATCAAGGCATTCAAGGGCCGCACCATTCATGCATTCCACACCGAGGGTGCCGGCGGCGGGCATGCCCCCGACATCATCAAGGTGGCGGGGCTCAAGAACGTGTTGCCGTCTTCCACCAATCCGACGCGGCCCTTCACGGTCAATACCATCGACGAGCATCTCGACATGCTGATGGTGTGCCACCATCTCGATCCGTCGATCGCGGAGGATCTGGCTTTCGCAGAGAGCCGCATCCGCAAGGAAACCATCGCCGCGGAAGACATCCTGCACGACCTCGGCGCGCTCTCGATGATGTCGTCCGACAGCCAGGCTATGGGCCGGGTCGGCGAAGTCATCATCCGCACCTGGCAGACCGCGGACAAGATGAAGCGGCAGCGCGGACGACTGAAGGAGGAGAAGGGCGACAACGACAATGCGCGCGCCAAGCGATACATCGCCAAATACACCATCAACCCCGCCATCGCGCATGGCGTGTCGAAGCACATCGGCTCCGTGGAGAAAGGCAAGCTGGCCGATCTCGTGTTGTGGACGCCGGCCTTCTTCGGCGTGAAGCCGGACATGATCATCAAGGGCGGCAGCATCGTCGCCGCGCTGATGGGGGATCCGAATGCCTCGATCCCGACGCCGCAGCCGGTGCATTACCGGCCGATGTTCGGCGCGTTCGGCAAGGCGCTGACCGCGAGCTCCGTGGTTTTCGTCTCGAAAGCGGCCTTGAAGGGCGGCCTGCGCGACAAGCTCGGCATCGAGAAAGAACTGGTAGCGGTGGAGAAAACCCGCAGCATCTCGAAGAAGAGCATGGTGCATAATGCCGCCACGCCGAAGATCGAGGTCGACGCGGAAACCTACGAAGTCCGCGCCGATGGCGAATTGCTCACGTGCGCCCCGGCGGATGTGCTGCCGATGGCGCAGCGCTATTTCCTGTTCTGACCATGCAACGCGCATTCGCCGTCAAGCCTGCCGATAACTGGGACCCCGCCTTGGCGGTGGACCGTGTCGTGCTCGACGCCGACCAGCGCCATCGGCGCCGCGTCGTGCTGACTGGCGAGGGCGGCACCATCTTCCTGCTCGATCTGCCGCGCCCGGTGGTGCTGAAGGACGGCGACGGGCTGGTGCTGGAGGATTCCCGCATGGTGCAGGTGATCGGCCGGCCGGAGTTGCTGGTCGCGATTACCGCTGCCTCGCCCGAAAAATTGGCGAGGCTGGCCTGGCATATCGGCAACCGGCACGTTGATATGCAGGTGGTAGGGAATGAGTTGCGCATTCGGCGCGATCATGTGCTGGAGGACATGCTGCTGCGGCTTGGCGCGGAACTGACGCCGCTTGAAGCGGCCTTCTATCCGGAAGGCGGCGCCTATGAAGAGCGCGATGGCCATGCCAAAGCCTAATGGGACCGGCGTTGCGCTGACGCCCGCGCAGCTTTACCGGCTGATGGCATGGCTTTCGCCATCCTTTCCGGTTGGCGCCTTTTCCTACTCCAGCGGGCTCGAATGGGCGGTGGAGGCCGGCGACATCACCGACGCCGCGACTTTGCAACGCTGGCTGCAAACGGTCATCGCGCATGGCAACGGGTTTTGCGACGGCGTCTTCTTTGTCCAAAGCTATCGCGCCGTTGCGAGCGGCGACGATGCATTGCTGCACAAAGTGGCAGAGCTGGCCGCGGCCTTTACGCCGTCGAAGGAGCGCCAGCTCGAAACTACCGCGCAGGGGCAGGCTTTTATTCAGACCGCGCGGGCCGCGTGGTCATGCGAGGCCTTGCAGCGGTTTTCCGAGCGATCGCAGGGCGCCGTTGCCTATCCGGTCGCCGTCGCGGTGGCGGCCGCCGGCCATGGCATTCCGCTGGAGCCGGCACTGCATGCCTATCTGCACGCCGTTATCGCCAATCTTATTTCCGCCGCTGTGCGGCTCGTTCCACTCGGACAAACCGATGGCCAGCGGTTGCTCGCCGCTCTGCAGGACGTGATCGAAAAAACCTGTGATCGCGCATTGGCAGCAACGCTGGACGACCTCGGCAGCGCGGCGTTTCGTGCCGATATCGCCAGCATGCGTCACGAAGCCCAATACACCCGGTTGTTCAGAAGTTGAGTGATCCGATGAAACAAGTGAATGGTCCGTTGCGCGTGGGAGTGGGCGGCCCGGTGGGTTCGGGAAAGACCTCTTTGATGGACGCTTTATGCAAGCGCCTGCGCGAGCAATACGAGATCGCCGCCATCACCAACGACATCTATACGAAGTGGGATGCGGAATACCTCACCCGCTCGGGCGCGCTGGCGCCGGAGCGCATCGCCGGCGTGGAAACCGGCGGCTGCCCGCACACTGCTATCCGCGAGGACGCCTCGATCAATCTGGCGGCGGTGGCAGACATGATGAAGAAATTCCCGAAGCTCGATCTGATCCTGATCGAGTTCGGGCGGCGACAACCTCGCGGCCACCTTCTCGCCCGAACTGGCCGACCTCACGATCTATGTGATCGACGTGGCGGGCGGCGAGAAGATCCCAACCAAGGGCGGCCCGGGGATCACCCGTTCCGACCTGCTGGTGATCAATAAGATCGATCTCGCGCCTTATGTCGGCGCCTCGCTGGAAAACATGGAACGGGAGACGAGGCGCATGCGCGGCACGCGGCCGTTCGTGCTCAGCAACCTGCGCACGGGCGAAGGCCTGGACAAGATCGTGCGCTTCCTTGAGGAGCGAGGCGGGCTCGCGTAAATTGCGAGAAACCGGAACTGGGTGCCGCGCCCCGATAACGGACATGCAAGTCCGAAATCGAATCACCCTGCCGCCTGAATATGCGAACCGCGCCCGAATCCGAAATGCCGCAGCAGGAGGCTGATGGCGAGAAGCGCCAGCATCATGAGCGTGCCGATGGCGCCAACTGCGCCCATATCGCCATGATCCCACATGTTCCAGATCAATATCGCCAAAACCTCATTCTCGGCGCCGCTTGTCAGGATCAGCGGTTTGCCGGCGGACCGCACCACGTGCAGCACGGTCCAGATAAAGATGCCGACAAAGGCCGGCTGCAATAGCGGAAAAAATATCCGCCAGAAGACGCGCCATTGCGGCGCGCCGCTCACCTTGGCGGCTTCCTCCAGCTCCTTGTGGACTTGCAGCACCGCGGCGTTCATCACGCGCGTGCCATAGGACATGTAGCCGATGATGAAGGCGATGATGAGCGAGGTGAGCGAGCCGAACAGGCCGGTGCCGAGCTTATCGATCTGCAGGAAAGCCCAGAGCAGCGCCAGGCCCAGCACCATGCCGGGAATCGCATGCGGCAGGAACGCCAGCTGATCGAGGATCTTGCGGCCCCAGAATTTCGATCGCACCACCACAACGGAAATCAGGAAGGAGATCACGACCACGCCGGCGGCGACGGTCACGGTCATCACGAAGGTATTCCACAACGTGTTGCCGATGCGCTCGGTCTCGAACACCGTCAGGTAATTGTCCCAGTTCATGACGGCGAAGGCGCGCGCCGAAGGCGCCTGCAGGAATGGCAGGAACGACACATAGGCCAGCACCAGGAATGGGATGATCGTGGACATCGCGAGATAGAACAACACCAGACCGAATGCCGGCCAGCGCCACCTGCCGAGTGGGAGCAGGCGCGGGCGATAGCCCTTGCCGGTGATGACCGAGAAGCGTTCGGATTTCGCTATCACCCGGCCATAGGCATAGATGCTCACGACCGCGACGACGAGATAGAGCATGGCAAGAGCATTGGCCTCGCCATAGGCCGGCAGGCGTTGATGTCTGGTGCAGCACGGAATAGATCTTGGTGCTGAACACATAGATGCTGGCGGGCAGGCCGAGAATGCCCGGCACCTCGAACTGCTCGAGCGCGCTGGTGAACTGGTAGATGGTGACGGCGAGCAGGCCGGGAAGCATCAGGCCGAGCGTCACCTTGCGCAGCGCCGAAGCCGGCCGCGCGCCCGACATGGCGGCTGCTTCCTCCAGCGCGGGGTCCATGCTGCGCAGAAGCGGCACCAGCATCAGGAAGGCCGTCGGCACCATGCGCAAGCCTTCGACGAAGATCATCCCTTGCAGGGTGTAGATGTTGAACGGCGGGGCCGAGAGGCCGAACGCATCCATCAGCCCCTTATTGATGAAACCGATGCGCGGGCTGGCGAGCAGCACCCAGGCCATCGCCTGCAGCATGCCCGGCATGGCCAGCGTCATCGGCACGCCGGCATAGATCCAGATCTTCCCGGGGATGTTGGTGCGCTCGACCAGCCAGGCGAGACAGGCGGCGATGGCGATGCCATAGGCCGTGCTGCCCAGCCCGAACCATAAGGTGTTCGACAGCACCGCATAGGTGCCGGGATCGCTCCACACCTTGATGTAATTGTCGAGCCCAAGACGCGAGAAGGAGAATTCCGAAGGCAGCCGGGCCTGGCTAAAGCTGCCGAGCACGAGAAAGAGGAGCGGCGTCAGCACCGCCACGAAGACGACGAGAAAGACCGCGAATTCCCAGAACGAGGAGGCCGTTATCCTTGGCGGCCGAAGCGACGAGCGCACGAAACTGGCGGTCGTGACAGTCATCATTCCTCGTGTAAGCGGGTCGTTTCACGCGGTTCTAGTTTGAACGCAGAAAGCGAGTTATGGCAAGCAGTTGCGGGCAAAGCGATCACGAAATTGCATGTTGTCTCGGGAAAATTTTGAATGCACTATCAGCCCCAAGCGGCCACAAGAAAAAAAGCGACTGGAGGAATTCACCATGTTGTCCAGGGCCAATAACGACCTGCTCACCCAGACCGGGCCGGGAACGCCGTGCGGCGAATTTCTGCGCAGCTACTGGCAGCCGATTGCGGCGGCGGAAGAGATGCCCGCCGGCGGTGCACCGACGCCGATCCGGATCATGAGCGAAGATCTCGTGCTGTTCCGATCCGACGACGGCGAGCTGGGACTGATCGGCCAATTCTGCCCGCATCGGGGTACCGACCTGTCCTACGGCCGGGTCGAGGACGGGGGCTTGCGGTGCCTCTATCACGGCTGGCTGTTCGACAAGCAGGGCAAGTGCATTGATCAGCCGGCGGAGCCCGCGGACAAGAAGTTTTGTCACAAGGTCCGCCACGTCGCCTATCCGGTGCAGGAAAAGGGCGGTGCGATCTGGTGCTACATGGGCAAAGGCGCGCCGCCGCTCATTCCGGATTTCGAATTCCTCACCGGGCCAGGACCCAACCGGCTGACCTTCCGCGTCATCCAGATGTGCAATTGGCTGCAGGGGCTGGAAAGCTCAACCGACCCGGCGCATACCACTTATCTGCACCGCCGGCCGCCCGGCAAAGCGAGCGAGCGTTCGGGCGCCGACATCAGCGCGCTGCGCGGGACCGAACCGCCAAAGATATCGATCGAACATACCGCCTATGGCACACGCATCTTCGCGCTGCATAATGCGCCGAACGGCCGCAAATATCTCCGCGTCAACAACTACGTCTATCCGGCGAGTGCCACGCCATCGACTTCCGCCGGCGAGGGCGGCTACCAGGGGCGCTGGTATGTCCCGATCGATGACCACAGCCATTGCCGGTTTGAATTCTTCTACAGCTATCCCGAGCCGCTGGACAAAGAACGGCTGCGCAAGAATCGCGCGGCGAATGTAGCGCCCGACCTGCGCCATGTCCGGCGGCCGGAGAACCGCTATCTGCAGGACCGCGAAGAATTGAAACGCGGCGAGAGCTACGGCGGCATGGGATTGCATTTTCCCTCGCAGGACGCCTTCGCGATCGAGACCCAGGGCGCGATCCAGGACCGCACCAAGGAACATCTCGGCTCGACCGACGTCGTCATCATCGAGGTGCGTAAGGCGCTCCTGAAAGCGATCAAGCAGATGCAGGAGGGCGGCGAGGCGCCCTGGGTTCACCGCAATCCCAATGAGAATGCCTTTGCCGATTTCGTCTGCGCTTCCGGCGATCTCCAGGAAGGCGAGGACGGGCCGGCCTTCTGTCGCCGCGTGCTCGCCGGCAGGGCGGCGGCGGAATAGCGCTGGTGCTGAACGTTATCGCAATCACACGCTTCCAGTAGGAGACTCTCATGGATCAGGCGTCACTTCCCGAAAGCATCACGGGCATCAGCCACAGCGGCTTCTACGTGCAGGATCTGGATCGCACGCTCGAGTTCTACACCAAGCTGCTCGGTGCGCGCCTGGAATGGCGCAACGACAAATCCGAAAATCCGCTGATGAAGATCTACATCGGCGATTTCGGCCTCTCGATCATCAAGTGGCCGCCGAACATTCCGAAGTTCGAGATTCCGCATGCGATCCACTGGGCTTATCGTGTCGATCCGGCCAAGGCCGAAGAGACCATCGAATACATCAAATCGCAGGGTATCAAGGTCGAAGGGCCGGTCGGCCACAAGCGGGAGATCGGTATCCTGAACTGGTTTTTCCTTGACCCCGACAATTACCGCGTCGAGATCGAGGCGCGGTTTGCCACCAAGGAGGAGGCCGACGCGGTGATGGAACGCGGCAAGGTCGGTCGCCAGGAGCATATGGGCCTCTATGGCGGCGACAAGGTCCGCGCCACGCTCAAGGCGGGTGGCTAGACTGATCGCCGCCGGTGCGGCGCAACCTGGAAGCGCAGAGGCTGCCGGCAAAGCGCGGGCTCGAAGCACAGAATAAAAATCAGGGAAATGTGAGAATGCAGAAGGCGGGTTATCGGGGCCGTGACGGCCCTGGCGTCGATGCTGGCGCTTGGCGCGGCATGCG
This sequence comes from uncultured Alphaproteobacteria bacterium, assembly GCA_963731585.1. Classification (GTDB taxonomy): domain Bacteria; phylum Pseudomonadota; class Alphaproteobacteria; order Rhizobiales; family Xanthobacteraceae; genus CANKHA01. The sequence goes on along the minus strand of CAVSWC010000012.1, from coordinate 149,252 downwards.
CGGCGGCGGAGTTGCCGAAATCGACGCAAAAGGCGCTGACCGATCTCAAGCTCGATGCCAGCCTGCTCGACGGCCTCGATGCCGAGCTCGATGTGCCCAAGGCGTGGCTCGACGGCGCGAAAGAGGAAAAGGAAGTCATCGTCTCCGGCACATGGGACGCGCGCGAATTCCGCGACATGACCGCGGCCTTCCGCGAGCGCTATCCCTTCATCAACCTGAAATATGAACGCGCCAGCACGAGCGGGCGCGGCATGCAGGTGCTGGTTGCGCTCGGCGAAGGCCGGGTCACCGCCGACGTCATGACCGCCATCGCCGACGCCATCTTCTATTTCATCGACATGAAGGCGCTGGCCGATCTGCGCGACCTTCCGGGCTTCAAGAACCTGTCGCCCGACTATGTCGCGACCGACGGCACCTGGCTCAGCCACAAGCTGTCCTTCCGCTGCATGGCCTACAACACCGAAAAGGTGAAAAAGGAAGATCTGCCGAAGACCTGGGACGACTTGGTGAAAGGCCCGCGCTGGGGCGGCGGCAATCTCGCGCTCAGCAATAATCCCAGCAGCTGGCTGCTGACCCTGTGGGGCGACAAAGGCGAGCAATGGGGCACGGACTTTACCAAGGCGCTATTCGAGAAATTGCAGCCGCAGCGTCGCAAGGAAGGTTTGACCGCGCTGACCGCGCTGACCGTCGCGGGTGAGTTTCACGCCAGCCTGCCGTCGCCGGAATGGGTCGCCAAACGCTATGCGGTGAAAGGTGCGCCGGTCGGCTATCACTGCCCGGAGCCGGTACCGATCACGGTCTCGCAGATCGCGATGCTGGACAAGTCGCCGCGCAAGAACGCCGCGCGGCTCTTCATCAACTGGATGGTGAGCCGCGAAGGCCAACTCGTGCAATACGCCTCGACCTTCGCCGTGCCTGTGCATAAGGCGCTGCAATTGCCGCAATTCGTGCCCTTCGCCGAAACCATCGTCGGCAAGAAGGCCAATGTGCGTGACGACGCCATCCTCGTCAGCGACACCAACAAGAAAATGGGCGAGCTGTGGGACAGCTATTGGGGTTCCGCCAGCGGCGGCAAGGGCGGGCAATAGGGGACAGGCATGGCCAAGATTGTTTTCGGATTCGGTTCATCGCATGGACCGCTGCTGGCGACGCCGCCGGAACGCTGGGACTTGCGGGCCGCCGATGACCGCAAGAACCCCGAGCACCCCTTTCGCGGACGCATCTACAACTTTCAGGACTTGGTGGAGGCGCGAAAAGGCGAGAAGGATTTCGAAAAGGAATCCAGCCTGGAGACGCGGACGGAGCGTTACCAGCGCAACAACCGCGCCATGGACAAACTGGTCGAGAAGGTCGCCGAGGTCAATCCGGACATCATCGTGGTGGTCGGCGACGACCAGCACGAATGGTTTCAGGAGGACGTGCAGCCGTCCTTCACAGTCTATTGCGGCGAACAGGTCATCAATACCGCGATCGACCCGGAAAAGATGAAGACGAAGAGTCCCGGGATTCAGGCTTTTATGTCGGCCCACCATCCGCCGCAGGACCAGGCCTATCCGGTGCCGGTGGAACTCGCGCATGCGATTATCGAGGGCGTCGTCGCCGACGAGTTCGACATCGCGGTTTCGATGAAGCAGCGGGCGAACGAGAAGGGGCCGGTCGGCATCGGCCATGCAGTCGGCTTCATCTACCGGCGTATCGTCAAGGACCGTCCCGTGCCGGTGCTGCCGATCCTGCTTAACACCTATTTCCCGCCCAACCGGCCGACCGCGAAGCGGTGTTACGAGTTCGGCGTCTCCATCGGCCGCGCGATCGCGAACTGGAACGGTCCAAATGCGAACAAGCGGGTGGCGATCTGCGCCTCCGGCGGCATCAGCCATTTCGTCGTCGACGAGGCTTTCGACACCCGCATGCTGACCGCCATGAAGAACCGCGACGTCAGGACGATCTTCGCCGAGCCGGAGAATATGTTCCTGTCCGGTACGTCCGAGACCAAGAACTGGATTACCGTGGCCGGCATCCTGTCGGAAACCGATCTGCAGATGAACCTGATCGACTATGTTCCGTCCTGCCGCTCGGAAGCGGGTACCGGCTGCGGGATGGCTTTCGCGACCTGGGAATAGGCCGGGCCTGCTACTGCTCCATCACCGACGGGGCGAACAGCTCTTCCAACTTCACCAGCCGCGGCGTCAGGCCCTGTTCGTAGGAATACTGCGCCGCCGTCTCCAGCACCTTGCGGTTGGCCTGCACGCCATACTGGATCACCGGCGTGGCCAGGGCCTTGCCTGCTTCGGGAGGCAGCAGCCCAAGCTCCATATGGTAGGCGACGGCCTCCTTGCGCGCCTTTTCGGCCAGTGCATTCGCCTTCTGGAAGGCGTTGAAGATGTGCGGCACGGTCCAAGGATGCTTGTCGGCGATCGCGCGCTTGATCACCATCCCGTGGTTGATCGGATAGATGCCGGTCTTGCGGTAGAAGCGCACGCCCTCGGCATGCGGGTCGGGGAACAGGGTCTTGAAGTCCGGGTGGCGATAGAGGTCGAGGTTTGACCGGTCGACCTGGTTGTTGGTGTTGGCGAGATAGCGCAAGGCGCCGTCGAGCTTCCCGTCGAGCAGCATTTCGCCGAGATTCGTGCTGTTGGGGATGTAGTTGAGCTTCACGTCCTTGGGTGGACGAAAGCCGACAACGGCGCCCTGGCTGAAGTCGTCATTGCGCTCCATCCAGAATTCCATGTCGCGCGGATGCACGTCGTATTCGTGCTGCAGATAGCCGCGCGTCCACAGCGCAGCAGTCTGCTGATATTCAGGCACGCCCATCTTCTTGCCTTTGAGATCGGCCGGCACCTCGATGCCGCGATCCTTGCGCACAAGAACGCCGACCTGAAACATCTTTCGCGTCGTGAAGACCGGGATGCCCACCCAGCGCTCGTCGCCGCCGGCAACCGCCATCATCAGCGAGGACAGCGACATCTCGGAGACGTCGAATTCGGCAAAGCGCAGTTGCCGCCAGAACAGCTCGGATGGATGCATGCAGGTGCAGGTGAAGTCGATGCCATCCGCCTTCACCTTGCCGTCGAGAATCGGCTGTGTGCGCGGGTTGTCGGCCATCGCGATGCTCAGTGGCAAATCCATGGTCGCTCTCAAGGGGCGGGTGCGCCGGTTAGCATACCGGCCATAACTCGATAACCCCAGGCGGAAAGCGCTTGTCACGCTCGGCGAAAGCGGGGCATCCAGCATTGCGGCGCCGGTCGTCAACCAGCCTGCAGGAACGAAAGAGGCCGCCAACTGAGGCGGCCTCCGGATACATATGTTGCTCTTATGCAGCCAAATCGCGATGGATTATTTCAAGCCACTGGCCGCGGCGTTGGCGACCTGCCCATCCTGCGCTGGGAGTACGCCCGAAACTCCGACCGCGCCGATAAGCTTGCCATCGACGAACAATGGCACGCCGCCATCGTATGGCGTGGCTCCACGCAACCCCAGTACACGCAATCCGATCCCACCACTTGCCACAGCGTCCTCAAAACCCTTGGACGGCCGGCGAAACAATATCGCCGTGCGTGCCTTATCTTCGGCAGCGGCAATCGATCCGAGCTGGGTATTGTCCAGCCGATGCACGGCCACTACGAACCCGCCGGAATCCACGACGGTGATGACCACAGGCCAGTTGTTCTTCTGAGCTTCAGCTTCCCCGGCCGAAAGCACTTTTTTGGCCTGATCGAGCGAGATCGGCGCGCCGTAAGGTGGCGTCGCCTGTTGGGCAAGTGCCGAGATGCTTGTAAGCACGGCGATCGCCGAAATTGCCGCGAGCTTCTTGAATATAGTCATAGTCTCCTCCCTTGGGACTTTGAGCGACCAGCCAGTGTGGCAGGCCAGCAGTCGGCTACTCCTGAACCGGATGCGGTTTTTCGACGACGGTGTATTTTTGGCGGGCGCGGCACATCCGCCGCGTTCTGTTTGCTCGATCCTAGGACAAATTCCGGGGCAACCCAAGCCGGATCGGGTCACTCGCAAAGCAAAAGCATTCTGCTAGCATGGGCCTGTTTTCCGGCTTTCGCACCTGCAGGGGTTATGGATGAACAAGGAAAGTCATACGAAACGCATCTTCGGCATTTTCGCCGGGACGCTGGCGGGCATCTTGTTGGCAGGCGCCGCGGCGGCGCAGACGCCGTCCTATGAAGGCAAGACGCTACGCATGATCATCCCCTCGGGCGCGGGGGGCGGCTACGATACTTATGCGCGCGTGCTCGCGGCGCACCTGGAAAAGCATCTGCCCGGCAAGCCGAACATCATCAACCAGAACATGCCGGGCGCGAGCGGCATGATCGCGACCAACTGGGCGGCGAGCGAGGCGGCGCCGCGCGACGGCAGCGTCATCGTGGCGACCTATAACGGGTTGCTGCTCGAGCCGCTGTTCGGCAATGACCAGGCGAAATTCGACCCGCGCAAGTTCGAATGGATCGGCAGCATCGGCAAGCAGCAGCAGATATGCGTGACCTGGCACGCCAGCCCGATCAAAAGCATCGAGCAGGCGAAGCAGCGCGAGATCATCGTGTCCGCGACCGGGGTCACCGGCAACGCCGCTACCATGCCGAAGATGCTCAACACCATGCTCGGCACCAAATTCAAGGTGGTGACCGGCTACACCACGCCGGAATCCCGCCTCGCGGTCGAGCGCGGCGAGGCGGAAGGCGTCTGCGGGCTGTCCTATTCCACGTTGAAGGCCTCCAACCCGGATTGGATCCTCAACAAGCGCATCAATGTGCTGGTGCAGACCGGCGCCAGCGCGCAAGCCGGTCTCGAAAACGTGCCGCTCCTGATCAACCTGGTTTCCGACGCCGAAACCAAGAAGGTGCTCGAGATACTCGCTGCCCCTGAAGAGATGGGACGGCCTTATTACATGCCGGCAGGCACCCCAAAAGAATACGTCGCAATGATGCGCAAGGCTTTCGACGCCACGCTGAAGGATCCGGCTTTCCTTGCCGAGGCGGAGAAGGCCCGGCTCGAGGTCGATCCGCTCACCGGCGCGCAGATGGAGGCAATTATCAGGAAAGCCTACGAGACGCCGAAGCCGCTGATCGAGCAAGCGGCCAAGCTGAAGGGGGAGTAGCGATCGCGGCGGCACAGAGAAAAGGGGAGCCGCCGGCTCCCCTTTTTGCTTCCGCAGCAGGTTGCCCGTTAGTCGAGTGCGGCGCCGATCACGTTTTGCGGGACAATTTGCGGTCCCGGCGGCGCCAGCATCGTCTTGAAGGGACCCGCATTATTCATCCTCACTTCGAGATTGGTGCCCGGAGGGAAAATGCCCACGATGTCATCCTTGCCATTATTGTCGAAGTCAGCGACGGCAATGGCGGTGGGAGTTGACGGGTCAATCCTGAGCCAGTTCATATTGCCGTTTGGAGACGTCCAAAGTCCTGTAGGAAACGAGGCAAAGACGCCGTCCGTGGCGTTGTTGTCCGCGTCGCCAATAGCCAGCACGCTGGGATTGTTATTGTTGATCCTGGTCCAGGTCATGCCGTTATCCATCGACCTCCATACGCCAATCTGGCTCGCACCCCCCGAGGCGCGGCCTGTTATCAAGTCGGCTTGACCGTCGCCGTTGACATCTCCGGCCGCGATGTTAACCCCGCCGGTGAAGTTGAGGTTCATCCAGGGCGCCTGGAACCTGTAGCAGGTAAACAAGCCCGTCCCCCGCCTGCTGATGATATCGAGAATGCCGTCGCCATCGATATCGCCCACGGCCAGCCCCTGCGAGGTGACGGTGTCAATCGAGAAGAAGCTACCGCCGCTGCCGAACCTGCCGAAGGTTCCGGCCTGGCCCTGGAAGGTCGCGACCAGGTCGTCCTTGCCGTCGGCGTCGAAATCTCCGACGACGATTCTGGTGGCGGGATTCGGATAAATTCTATTCGCGACCGCCGTTGTGTTGACGAAAGTACCGGCAGGCGAGGTCAATCCGAAGATGATCTCTTCCTTGCCGTCGCCGGTGAGATCGGCGGCTGCGATGGCGGTCGGATTTCCGGTGTGGACCCTCTTCCAGGTCGTTTCGTTCAGTAACTTCCACAGGCCCTGCGCGCCGCGATCGACGACGAGATCGTTTTTGGGCCGCCTCGGCTTGAACATCGCGGTCAGGACACGGTCGGCATCGAGGGTGAAGGTGTAGCGCCGTGTCCCTGAAACCCGGAATCTGCCTTCCTCCCAGCGCAGGAATTTACTGTTAGGTTTGGGTGTCGCGGTGACCGTGCGCGTGCTTCCGGTCGGGAAGGTGCCGCCGCCTGTCACGGTGCCGAGAGCGGCAGGTGAGGCATTGACGGTGATGGTATTGTCCGCCTTGGTCGTCCCGCTCAGGTTAAAGAAAGCAAGACAGGATAGCGCGGCGCCGGCCAGCGCGGGGCAAAGCTTTCGCATATTCCCCCCTTCCTGGAGCCGCGTCGTCGCCAGCTCCGGTCGTCGGATATGTCAAAAAAGTTGCGCGTCAAAGCTAGCGAAACCAAACGCCGCTGGCAACGCATAAAATTGCGCAATTGTTGATGAACAAATTCAATGCTCGCGCAGCAGCCGGCCGTAGCCTTCGATCCGGTCCTCGATGCCCGCGACGCGCATGGCTTCCCAGGCGATCGCCTGCAGCGAGGTCATCACGTTGACCTTCAGCTCCTGCTCCAGCGGCTCGATGGCGTCGGCCACGCGCCAATGCGGCTGGGCGAAGTTGATGGTATCGAGATCGGGGTTTTCTTTCTTCAACGCCCGCGCCCATTGCATGACGGAGTCGAGCGGGATCGAGCCGACGGTCTTCAGGTCATAGCCGCCGGCGTAGACGCCGCAGGGCTCCAGGCCGAAGAAATCCTTCAGCTGCTTGTCGTGCCGAAAACTCTGGTCGGGCTTGAAGGGATGCACGGTGCCGACCTTGCGCGAGCCCAGTGCCTGATAGGCCTTCTGCTGCGCGGTGGTTGAGCTGGTGACCGGCACGCCGATCTCCTCCTGCAGCCGCTTCATCAATTCGGTCGGGATCGCCGCGCGACATGTTGATCGGCAGCCCGCCGAGCAGCACGATACTGGCGCCGCAGGCCGCCAAGGTCTTCGCGCCCTCGATGCTGGCGTCGTAGCATTTCTCCACGTCTTCGGCGCTGCGCTCGCCGAGCGGCAGCATCACCATCATCAGTGATACGCCGTCGGGCACGATCTTGTAGAAGTCGATAGGGAAAACCTCGGTCGTGACCGCCGCCACGGTATAGCCGATGCGTGCGCGATAGCCGTAGATTCCGGTCTCCATCAATGCTCGTCCCTGCTGTGATCCGTTGGCGAAACCATATATAGACAGGCGCAGCGCTTCCAGCGGAAGAGAAGGCAGATGTCATACCAACCGATTATCCCGCGCGCCCGCTTGGGTTTCATCATCCCTACCTCCAACCGGATGGTGGAGCCGCAGGTGCAGCGTTACATGCCGGCCGGCGTGATCCCGCATTTCACCCGCATCGGGATGACCAACAAGCACAAGGCGCCGCTGGAACAGCAGCTGCCGAAGATCGCCGCCGCCGCCGAGATGCTGGCTGAATCGAAAATGGACGCCATCATCCTGCAATGCACCGGCACCTCGATGTCGGGCGGGCTCGACATGGAAAAGCGCGTGATCGAGGCGATGGAAAAGGCCGCCGGCGTGCCGTGCTCGACCGCGGCCTCTTCGCTCACCTCCGCCTTCGCCGCGCTCGGCGCCAAGAAGCTGGTCTTCGTGTCGGAAACCAAGCAGCCCGATCACGAGAAGAAGCTGCGCTATCTGCGCGAGGCGGGTTACGACATCGTCGCCGACAAGGCGGTCGGTCTCGCCGGCAGCGATGAATACTGCACGATGCCGCCTAAACTCTGGTTCGATACCACCGTCGCGCTCAAGCGCGATGACGCCGACGCCTATTTCATCAGCTGCGCCAACATCCACAGCATCGACGCCATCGAGGATCTGGAAAAGGTGCTGAATAAGCCGGTGGTCACCAGCAACCAGGCGGCGATCTGGAAATCGCTTCGGCTCGCCGGCATCTACGACGCCGTCCCCGGCCTCGGGCATCTGCTGCGTCACGATGCGCGCACGGGCGGCGTGCGGGCGGCGGAGTGAGGTTTATTTGCGCCGCACTTGCGCACTTGCAGGGAACCAGGCGGGTTCACGACGCATTGTTCATGCAGGATCAACCAGCAAGAGGAGCTTCCGTATCGCGTCTCCCAATACTGAGTTGAGTCAGGCGGCGTGTGCCGCAATTGATCGCCGTGGAGCGGCGAGGGGCATTTGTGCCCGGTATTGATGAGCCCGGCGCCTTCGGCGGCCGGGCTTTCAGATTCTCGCCACGATGTGACTACCGCGCCGGCGGCAGCGGTTGCGCGCTCACCGCCGGCGGCGGCGTTATTTCCAGCAGGCTGCGCATGGCGGGCAGGGCGGCGTCGGCCATGGCGGCATGGCCTTCGGCGGTAGGATGGACCGCCCCGCCATAGACCGCACTGAGAATCCCCCAGATCGCGTCATGGATATCGGCCGGCTGCAGCACCGCGGGAAAACCGTCCGGATAGGTCATGGCGGTGAAATAGCTGTCATTCGCGGTACGCACCCAGCGCGCGCGCGAGGCATAGGGGCGGAACTCGCTCGGCTTCACCCCACAGGCAAGAGGCGAGTCCTGCGCCTGGACGACGTCGCTCTCGAAGCTCTCGCCGGTGGCCGAGAAACATCGCCGGTCAAAATCCGGATCGGTGTTCGAGCGCGCGCAAAAGCCATGCGCCTCGAAGGCGGGCTGGTGGGTGTCCACGAAGGTCATGCGGTCCGCAAGCGGCTGACTACAAAGGGTGCTGCCCTCGCAGGCCGCGAGAGATTTGATCTTCGGCAAGAATTTTTCCGTGAACAAATTCGCCACCCGGCGCAGCCGGCTGCCGTCCGGGTTGAAGGCGGGATGCACGTCGAAGCCGTCGCGGCCGCCGGGGCAGGGCGTGCCGTCGGGCGCAAGCGCGAGATGGCCGTAGGTGACGAAGACCACGCGGCCGAGATTTCCCCCAACCAATGGCTTGAGCGCGGCGCGCAGCTTGGCGAAGGCGCCGGGTAATGCAACATCCGCGATCTTCGCGGCATCGTCCGGCGTGGCGATAAAGCCGCCACGGTTGAACAGCACGCGTTCGGCGCCTTGCTCGAGGATCACGTCGGCAACCAAACCGGAAAACTGGATGTCGTTGGCACCCACTGTGAGCAGGAGGAGATCGAGCTTGCGCCCCGGTTGCTGCTTCTGCGCCTGCGCCAGTAATTCGGTGAGCTGCGCAATCTGACCGGGTGCGGTGCCGGCGCAGGTCGCGCGCGTCGCGGGTGGACATTCGCGGATGCGCTGGGATGCGAGCAGCCCGCGTTCGATCGTGGCGCCGGCGCAGGCGAGCGGGATGAACGTCACCGCGGCGTGCGGATTTTCCACTGCCAGTTCGAGCGCTGCGCGCATCTGATAGCCATACATGGAGCGATGACAGGCGGCGCTCATCCAACCGGCGGCATGGCGTTGCCATTCACGCAACGCCTCGGCTTTGGATTCGTCCGTGGCGGTGCCGCAGCTCTTGTCGCCGGGATAGCGCGCGCGCCCGGGTCGATAATACTGGCTTCCGGGGCCGCCGAGGAAATCGCGAAAGCAGAAGCCGATATCGGAGAGCGCAACGGGCTTATCGGGATTGCCTTCGCCCGCGGCGATGGAGTCCCCGAGCCCCGCGATCAGAAAATCCCGCACCACGATCTCGGCCGCTGCCTGCTGGATGCTGCCGTCCGGCGCCGTGATGCCGACGCTGGCGATGGTTGGCTTGCCATAGCGCACGCGCAGCCGCACCTCCTCGCCGCAGTCGGCCGCGACCTCCTGCGGCGGGATCGTGCCGTCGTCGAAATTCCAGACGCAGCGCGAGCCGGGCGGCACCATGCCGGCCAGCGTCGCGCCGATGCGGTGATCTGCCGGCGCCAGATAGGACTTCGCGCGCGCCGTCGCGCTGGCAGGTTTCGGTCAGCCGGCCGGCGCCATCGGCGCAAAGCCGGTCGACCATGTCGCGCGCCCATCCGCGCCCGTCGCTGCGTTGCTCGAGCCGCGCCTCGGCCGCCAGAATGCCGTCGCCGCGATACGCCGCCAGATGGTGCTGAAAATCGGCTTCGTTGCGGAACAGACGGAAGCGGTTCTTCACCTCCCAGTCGACACGCAGGGTCAGGCCGCTACCCGGCTGCGCCGGAACGGGCTCGGCGGCACCCAGCAAAAACACAACGGTGAGGAAACTCCAGAGGCGGCGCATGGTCGGGCCTGGGCAGTGGCGCGGGGCATATCAGGAGAGGGAGCGCGAAGCGATATCACGCTTTTTGCATGGCTGCGGAAGTTTGCGCGCTTACGGCGGAAATGCGGGCTTTGTGCTGACACGATGTTACGTGTCTCGCCGGCGATTGTTATCAACAAGTCACAGAATTGTGAAGAAGCGTTTCCGGGGTGGAGCTAATTTAAGCTGGATTTGTGCGCCAACGTACAGACGAACGACGACCTGGACGCAAAATAAGGGACAACCTTGGTCGTAAGCCGAGTGGGCCATGAGTGCACTGGTCTTCACATGTCCATCTACCGGTCGCGATATCATCAGCGGCATCAATACCGATCTGGAAAGCCTGTCTCACGTCCGCCAGCTTCCCGTCAGCCTGTTCTGCCGCCACTGCGGAAAGGTTCATCGTCTTGTGGCAAAAGACGGCCGGCTCGCGGATAACCCACTGCTATCCACGCCCGAGATCTCGCGCCGCGCGCGCGTGTGACCGTGAGACGGTCTCGATCCGATTCGCATTTTTGATCCGGTCTACGACGCGGGGGCCATGCAAGGCGCAGCAGCGGCCGCCGATCCTCACGCCAGCGGCTCGATCTTAATCAGCCCATGGTTTCGGCTCTTCCGAACTACAAGCTCGAAGGTTTTCGGTGGAGCGCCTGATGACCTGCTCAACGCGGGCCAACGCATAGGCGATGTTATCCCACGCTTTTGCACAGGTTTTTCGCAATAGGAGCAAGCCCTTGCACATGTCGTGGGATATCCCGCGCAGGCCGGCCTTTTTTCCTCGAGAAGTTCTGTATCCTGTTGCTGCCTGCTCATCCGAGGGCGCCATCATGAGGCGTCTTGATTGGCGGAGCAGGTGCGGCGCCTGCGGATGGTTTCGCAAGCCATCTCCGGGAGCCTCGGGGTTGCTGCCCGGCCCTACTACGAGGGCCCGCCGCGTGGCAGACGCTCCCGGACGAACGCAGGCGGAAGCCTGCGGGATCAGGCCGAAAGGCCGGTCCGGGTGTCGAACGGAGCAGTCCCGACGGCAAAAACCGCCGCGGTGGAGCGCCGAGAGGCGATCGTGTCTCGCACGACACGCGCCGCGCCTCGCAAGCGTGGAATTGTTGACGCGCCTTTCGGCGCTCCGCTCCCTCGGATATTTTTCGGGGAAGAAAAAGACAGGCGCGCCCGTCGCCTGACAAAACACGGGCCGATGACGCTTGGCTGTTTGAAACTGTGAGCGCGCAACAAACTACACCTCATCCTGAGGAGCGGCGAAGCCGCGTCTCGAAGAGCCTGCCCGACTGATCCGGGGGATGGGCAGCGGGTGGCCTGCATGGTTCGAGACGCGTCGCACTGCGTGCGCCGCTCCTCACCATGAGGGGAGAAATTCCGTCGCGCGTCACAAACCAAGTGAAACACCTCAGTCCGCGCGCGATGATCATTTGAGGAAAACCAGAATTGCAGATAATCGCCATGCGAACTTGCATGCCCTGGAAAGGTTGCATGGGACCGGCTAGGTTGCTCCTTGAGCAGGGATCTGGATATGGGCATGGACTTGGGCGAGGGCGGCAAAAAACAAACCAAGTCGCGGATCCTGCTCGGAAGCATTCTCATTCTGTCGGCAACGCTCTTCGCGGTTTCAACGCCCGCGCGGGCGCAGGATTACCCCAGCCGGCCGGTCAAGATCATCGTGCCCTTTCCCGCCGGGGGCACAGCCGATGTGATGCCGCGGCTGATTGGTGATTGGCTTTCGCGCAAATGGGGCCAGCCGGTCGTCATTGAAAATAAGCCTGGTGCCGCCGGCAATATCGGCACCACCGAATTCTCCAGGGCCGATCCCGACGGCTACACGCTACTGTCCGCCCCGCCGCCGCCGCTCGTCATCAACCAGTCGCTTTATCCGAAGCTGAATTTCGACCCTTCGACCTTCGCGCCGATCATCATCATCAGCCGGGTGCCGAATTCGCTGGTCGTGCATCCCAAAGTGACGGCAAAGAACGTCGCGGAATTCATCGCCATGGCGAAAGCCGCTCCGGGCAAGATCACCTCGGCGACGCAGGGCAACGGCACCACCTCGCATCTGACGTCCGAGATGTTCCAGTTGATGGCGCAGGTGAAGTTCCAGCAAGTGCCCTATCGCGGCTCCGCTCCCGCATTGCAGGACCTGGTAGCCGGCACGGTCGATGTGATGTTCGACAATCTCGGTGTTTCGCTTGCGCTGGTGAAAGCCGGCAATCTCAAGCTGCTTGCGGTGGCGACGCCCAAGCGCATGGCTTCGCTGCCGGACGTGCCGACCATCGCGGAGACACTGCCGGGATTCGACTCCGCGGCGTGGTATGCGGTGATGGCTCCCGCGCAGACGCCGAGCGCCATTGTCAACAAGATCAATGCCGACATCAATGAAGCGCTGCGCGAGCCTGCAATTTTAGCCCGCTTTGTGGAATTCTCCGCCGAACCGATCGGCGGCACGCCCGCCGAGACGGCGACCTATATGCGCGAGGAAGTCGCCCGCTGGCGCAAGGTGATCGAATCCGCCGGAGTCAAGACTTGAGTGAGTCCGGCGTGACGCTTAGTCTAAGATTGCACAAGCTGAGGCGCGCTGACAAAAGCGCGGAACTCCATCCTTCATCGCACGTTGGTTTCAAGAGCAGGGACGCACGTCTCCGCATTCCCCTTTACCAGCAGAAGGATCACGTCATGGGCCTGTTTTCGAAAGACATTAAAACGATGGATGACCTATTCCTGCACACATTGCAGGACATCTATTATGCCGAGAAGCAAATCCTGAAAGCGCTGCCGGATATGATCAAAAAGGCGACGAACCGCGACCTCACCGCGGGCTTCAAGAAACATCTCGAGGAGACCGAAACGCATGTCTCGCGATTGGAACAGGTGTTCAAGATGCTCGGCTCGGCGCCGAAGGGACAGGACTGCCCCAGCATCGACGGAATTATCAAGGAAGCTAATCACATCGCCAGCGAGGTCGCCGACAAGGAAGTGCTTGATGCCGCCCTGATCAGCGCGGCGCAGGGTGTGGAGCATTACGAGATCACGCGCTATGGCACGCTGGTAGCCTGGGCGCAGCAGCTTGGCCGCGATGACTGCGCAGCGCTGCTGCAGCGCACATTGGATGAGGAAAAAGCCACCGACAAGAAGCTGACCAGCTTGGCCGAACGCAAGATCAATCGCAAGGCGGCAAGCTGACGCCCGGCACTGCCTGGCCAAACGAAGAGAAAAAAACTGAGGCTCCGGCCAGCTTTCCTGACCGGGGTCTGCTTTCAGCGCACCAGGATAGATTGGGTGGCTCCCGCTAATGCGGAGGCCGCTCTTCGGTTTTCACGGCATTTGCGGGGCGATTGCAATCAGAAGGCTGGTCTGACCCTTGGGTTGTGCGGTTGGGAGGGCGTTGGCAGAAATCAACTCAGCGCCGTGCCGCGAAATGCGCGGCAAAGAACGCCATAAATCCACCGAGCGTCATAGCAGCGAGATTCACCGCCGTGGTTATCGCAGCTCCGCTTCCGGGCGGGGCTGCGGCTTTGCGTCCGGCCACCGCCAATAAACAAAAGAAGGCGAGGGCGAGCGTTATGCGCAAGATTTTCAAACCCGGACGGTTGAGCCGGCGGGCTACGACGATGGCCGCAAGACTGCCGGAACAGCCGGCGATCCCGATCGCCCACCAGGCGAGCGCGGTATTGATCTGGTCCTTGTCGGAGAAAAGCACGCCGCGCGCCGCGGTGCCGAGACCGAGGCCCGCAGCGGTCAGCCCGATATGCACCGCCAGTGCCAGGAACAGGCCGCAGGCCAGGGCCATCGTATAGATCAGGACGGGCGGCGATTCAGAAGGCGTCGATGCCCCAGCCTCTTGCATTGCTCAATCCTTGAAACCGCCCTGTTCCCCGTGGCCGCGCTCGTCATACCCGTGCCGGTGACTGTAAAAGACAAGCGCCATCAGACCAATTCCGACCACCAGGGAGAATAATACGCCAAGCGCCATTGCCACATAGCCGGAAGCCGGCATCGGGGGGCCGGCATCGCTGGCCCAGACATAATAGGCAAACCAGATCGAAGCGGCCAGGAAGGCGAGGAGAGGCAGGATGACAGCGGTCTTTCGCATGCAGCGGATATAGGCGCTGACGGGTTTTTCGGCCATAGCGGCGCGGCCCCGCAGCGCCGTTTTCCCCCTGGCCGCGGAGGGGCTTGTGTGATGACAAAATTACCGCGTAAGGAAGCTTACCCGCCCGATAACGTGGTTTGCCCCCCGCATGACGACTGAGTCCGCCGAGTCCGCCGCCGCTCAAATTTCGCTCCTGCGCCATAAACAATTTGCGCTCTATTGGTGGACCCGGGTTCTGACGACAGTCGGCTACCAGATGTTCCATGTTGCGGTCACCTGGCAGATCTATGAAATCACCAACAGCGCTTTCCACCTCGGCCTGGTCGGGCTTGTGCTTTTCGTCCCGGTCATCGCCGGCACCTTCATCATCGGCCATGTGGCGGACCACTATGATCGTCGATGGGTGATCGCCATCTGTCAGGTCAGCAAGGGCCTCGGGGCGCTGATCCTGTTGCTCGCCGACTACACCGGATATCTCAGCGTCGGTGTAATTTATTTCGTCGTCTTCATCGTCGGTATCGGCCGCGCCTTCGAAGGCCCGACGCTGCATACCATCCCGGCGAGCATCATGCCGCAGGAGGTTCTTTCCCGCGCCATCGCCGCCGGCGCCACTGCGCAACAGGTGGCAGTGATCGGCGGTCCCGCGCTCGGCGGTTTCCTTCTCGCGTGGGGAGCGAATTTCGTCTACGTGATCTGCTTCGTGCTATTTGTGATCGCGGCCACGCTGATCGGCCTGGTTCGCATCCAGCGCCCGGCGAAAGTGAAGAAGGCCGTGACGCTGGAAATCGGTCTTTGCCGGCTTTCACTTTATCCGCACCCGAAAGGTTATCTTCGGCGCCATCACGCTCGACCTTGCCGCCGTGCTGATCGGCGGGGTGACCGCGCTGCTGCCGATCTTCGCGCGCGATATTCTACAGACCGGGCCCGAGGGCCTTGGTTTGCTGCGTTCCGCGCCCGCCGCCGGCGCGCTGATGATGTCGGGCTATCTCTCCAATATCCGGATCGACAAGCACGCCGGTCGTATCATGATCGGCGCGGTGGTCATTTACGGCCTGGCGACCGCGGCCTTCGGCTTCTCGTCCTGGCTCTGGCTGTCGATGATTATGCTCGCGATCACAGGCGCCGCGGACGCCGTCAGTGTCGTGGTGCGTCATTCGCTGGTGCAAACCCGCACGCCTAACGAGATGCTGGGCCGGGTGATGGCGGTGAACTCGACCTTCACCGGCACAACCTCGAACCTCGGACAATTCGAGTCCGGCGTGGTCGCGGCGCTGATCGGCGCCGGCCCTGCCGTTGTGGTCGGCGGCCTGGGCGCCGCCGGGCTCGCGGTGCTCTGGATAAGGCTCTTCCCCGACTTCTGGCGGGTACAGAGCATCATTCCGGAGAAATGACTCCCGACGACCAGTTCTCGCTGCTGCGCCACGGGCAGTATCGGATTTATTTTGCGACCCGCGTCGCCACTGCGCTCGCCTATCAGATGTTGTTCGTGGCGGTCGGCTGGCAGGTTTATGACCTGACCAATAGCGCGCTCGATCTCGGCCTCGTCGGCCTGCTTCTGTTTATCCCTTCAGTGCCCGGCACGCTGCTGGTCGGCCATGTGGCGGATCATTATGACCGCCGCTGGGTGATACGCCTCGCGCAGATAGGCAAGGCGATATGCGCAGGGGTGCTCACGGTCGGAAGTTTCACTGAAACGCTGAGCGTATACGTCATCTTTTCAACCGTGCTGGCAATCGGCTTCTGCCGCGCCTTCGATACGCCGACCTTAAACACGCTGGTGCCCGGTATCGTGCCGAAGGAGATGATTTCGCGCGCGGTCGCCGGCGGTGCGATGGCGAACCAAGTCGCGACCATCAGCGGGCCGGCGCTTGGCGGCATCCTCTATATCTTCGGTCCTGAAATCGTTTACGGGCTTTGCTTCCTTGCCTTCCTTGCGGCGAGCATTCTGGTGGGCTTCATCCGGCTGAGTTATCCGCCACGCGAAAAGAAACCAATCACTTTCGAGACCGTATTCGCCGGCTTCACCTATCTACGTCGAGAACCGGATCATTTTCGGAGCGATCTCGCTCGACCTCTGCGTCATTATGCTTGGTGGCGTGATCGCGTTGTTGCCGGTCTATGCGCGGGACATCCTGCAGACCGGTCCCTGGGGTCTCGGTCTGCTGCGTTCCGCGCCCGCCGTTGGCGCATTGATTGCGACCATCTTCCTGACCCGCGTCACGCTCCGCAGAAATTCAGGCAAGCTCATAATATGCGCGCTCTGCATCTACGGGTTCACGGTCTTGGTGTTCGGCATCTCCAGCTGGCTGCCGCTGTCGCTTGCCGCGCTGATGGTTTACGGCGCGATGGATACACTCAATGCCGTCATCCGCCAGTCGATGATCCAGTCGCGCACCCCCAACGATAAGCTGGGGCGGGTGATGTCGGTGAGTTCGATGTTCACCAGTTCGGCCAGCACGCTCGGACAATTCGAGTCCGGGGTGATGGCGGCGATATTCGGCGTGGTGCCGTCGGTGTTGATCGGCGGATTCGGCGCCATCGCCATCGCGCTATTATGGATAAAACTGTTCCCGGAACTCTGGCGCGTGCAGAGCGTGGTGCCGGAGAAAGACGACCGCGTCGCGCGCTAGCTCTTGATGATCGGCTCGACGTTGCTCTTGCCGCGTTTGCCGGCCAGCGCGTCGTCGCCCTGACGCGTCAAAGCTTCCAGCCTGGAATTCTCCCGCTGCAGCCGGGCATTGTCCTTGCGGGTGGCTTCCAGCGCGCCTTCCGCCACGGCGCGGTCCATGCGCTCGTGTTCCAGCAGCGCATTCAGCTCTTCGACGCGTTTGTCCATGCGGGAGCGGCCTGTCTGGATGTCGGTTTCCAGCCGGGCAATCAGGTCGCTCAAGGACTGGATCTTCTCTTCCGCCCGCGCCAGTTCCATTTCGCGCGTCCGCATGTTCTTGCCAAGCGCCGTGTTGCGCTCCAGCAGTGCCGCGCGCGCCTGTTCGAGGTCGTTGGTCTGCCGCTCCTGCGCCTGCTGCGTGCTTTCGATCTGCGCCAGCTTCTTTTCGGTCGCGCTGCGGGCAATGGTGGCGTCCGTCATCTTGCGCTCGAACGACCTGATCTCGTCGGCGCGCGCCGTCAGATTGGTCCGCGCCTCCGCCAGCAGTTTCTCCGCCATGGCAGCGCGTGACTGCAGCGCATCAAGCCGCATGGTCTGGGTGCTGCTTTCGGCGCGGTGTCGCTCGTTAGCCTCATCCAGGGCAGTAACCAGCCGCCTGCGCTCGCCCTCAGCATCCGCGAAGCTGTTTTCGAGCTGCGTCCGCCGGGTCTGCGCGGTGGCCAGTGCGTGATTGCTGTCGGTCAATTGGCGGGAGATGCGGCTGACTTCGGCCAGCGTCTGGTCCAGCGCAGTTTGCAACGAACGCCTTTCGTCGTCCGACAGCGCAAGCTTCTGCCGCGCCGCAACGATTTCAGCCTCGACCGTCCCGAGCCGACTGGTGGCGGCCTGTGCCTGGCCAGTGACGATCCGATGCTCGTCGGCCATGGCCTGACGGGCGATGCTTTCCGCCAATAGCCGGCTCTCAAGCTCGACAATCTGCGTGTTCTTCTGCGTGTTTTCGTTAGCGAGCTCGATCCGCGTGCTTTCGAGGGTGGACGCCGATTTCCCGACCTGTTCGAGTTCCAGCTGCAACCTTTCATTGATCGCCGACAGCGAAGCGACTGCCTTCTCGCTCTGCTGCAAATTCTCCCGCAGCCCGTCGGCCGCTGCGCGGCTTTCACTCACGGTGCTGAGCAGGCTGGCGTTGCGGGCGGTCTCTTGCTCGAGTGCCTGGAGGGTCCGTTGCAGCGGATCGATGATCCGTCCGAATGCCAGCTTGAGATTGTCGAGATCTTCGATCTTGCGCGCCGCATCGATCACCAGACTGCGCAACGCTTCGTTTTCCGCGCCGAGGCGCGTGCCGCCGGCCGCGGCGACCTCACCTTCAAGCGCGCTCGCCGGCGGGGCCGCGTCCTGCGTGGGAGGCAAGAAAATCGGATCCTTGTCGCCAAGCGACGTTTTGCGCGCCAGAAAATCGGAGATTTTGCTCATTTGAGGCCCCTCATCGCCCGTGACTGTAATGCAAGGGCATTCCGGATAAAGAACAATTCGATTGTTATTCACGCTAACCGGTGTGCAAGCCGGAAAAATGCCGGTGTCGGAAGGCCTTATGGCGAAAATCGCCGCGGTCTTGCGGGAGGTTTCCGCACTCCGCGTTAGTCGGTTGCAGCCTTGAGCAGGTTTGGTGTCACAAAATGACTGAGCCGTCCGGCCTGCGCGTGCAGCTTCCGCCAGTCATCAAAGGGGAATTCGATGATCACCAAGCCGCTGGTCGGCAGGTTTTCGCGCAGCTGTTCACGCGCGTCGAGGTCGCCGGTCGCGATCAGTCCCACTGCTGCGCGATGCAGGCTGGGGTTATGCCCGATGACCAGCAGCGTTTCGCCGGCGGTGCCAGTTTCCTGGATGAGGTCGAGGATGGTTTGCGGTGAGGCGTCAAACAACCGCTGCTCATAGGTTGCGCGCGTCCGCTTGCCGAGCGCGGGGCCCAGGAGCTCCCAGGTTTCCCGCGTGCGTCTGGAGGGCGACACAAGCGCGCGGTCGGGCAGAAGCTGATGCCGGACCATGTAGGCGCCGATTTTCGGCGCATCCTTCTGGCCGCGGGAGGCGAGCGGACGGTCGTGGTCGCGGACTTTGCCGTCCGCGGGGACCGCCTTGGCGTGACGCAGCAGCATGAGAGTGCGCATGTCAGCCCTTTGGCGATGTTCACATGATTGTGTCTGCCTCGCCGCAGAATGCAACCGTATTGCGTCAGTTTCGCGAAAGGCCGTACTACCGTCGATTTTCCGAGTAATCCGGTCTAAATTCGGCTCGGGCTGCTCGCAAAGCCTACGTAGCCAGCGTGAAGTGGCTGCGTGAAATTTACAAAAGGATCTGAATGCACTCGGACGATTCGATCTCCGACGGGGCAAGCTGGTACGCGGAAGCGACGGTACCGGCACCGGAACGCCCCCGGCTGACCTTCGATCTCGATGTGGATGTCTGCGTGATTGGCGGCGGCCTCGCCGGCCTGACCACCGCGCGCGAGATTGCGCGACGCGGATGGTCGGTCGCGGTGCTGGAGGCTCAGACCGTGGCGTCCGGCGCTTCCGGACGCAATTTGGGTTTCGTGCTGCCGGGATATCTCGAAAGCCTCGAGCGGATCATCGAGCGGGTCGGGCTGGAGCAAGCCAAGGAGCTCTGGGCGTTGTCCGAACGCGGCCTGGATTACGTGCGCGAGACCATCCGCGAAACCAACATGCCCGGGGTCGATCCGGTGAACGGATGGCTCTCGGTCGCGAAATTTCGCGAAAATCCCAGGCTAAGCGAGGAGGCGAGGTTGTTGCGCGAGGATTTCGGCGCGCAAGCGGACGCCTGGTCTGCGGAACAGGTACGGGAACAGCTCAAGAGTCCGCTCTACCAGAACGCCATTCATTTCCCGCGCGCCTTCCATATCCATCCGATGAACTACGCGATTGGGCTGGCGGTGGCCGCCGAGCAGGCGGGCGTGCGCATCTTCGAACATACGCCGGCGCTTTCGCTCGATCCGGCTGGTATCCGCAAGCGTGTCGGTACCCCGTCGGGGCGCGTGCGCGCGGCGCGAATTGTGCTGGCGGGCAATACCGGACTTGGCGCGTTGATGCCCCGGCTGGCGGATAGTCTTCTGCCGATCACGACCTTTGTGGCGACCACCGCCCCACTCGGCGACAAGCTGAAGAAAGCCATCATCTACAAGGGCGGCGTCAGCGACAGCGTCTTTGCCGACAGCCATTATCGCATTATTGACGGCGACCGCCTGATGTGGGCGGGCGGCATGACCATGTGGGCCGCGGACCCTAAACGCTACGCCAGGCGGCTTGCGGCCGATATCCGCCGCGCCTTTCCGCAGCTCGGCCGCGTCACGGTGGATCGTGTCTGGTCAGGGACGCTGGGACGCGCCGTGCACAAAATGCCGCAGATTGGCGAAATGGCGCGCGGGGTCTGGGTCGCCAGCGGTTTCGGCGGCCACGGCTTCAACACCACTGCCATGGCGGGCGATCTGATCGCGCGCGGCATGGTCGAGGGCGACCGAACCTGGCGGTTGTTCTCGCCCTATGACCTGGTCTGGGCGGGCGGCGTAGGCGGCCGCGCCGCGGCTCAGGGGCTCTATTGGACGCGCCGCATTCACGAGCGCCTGAACGCGCAGTTCAGCCGCCCGGCCGATTTGCGCGAGGAGCCCACGTTTCCCGCTGACGCAGTGGCACCCACGATTGCCGAGAAAACTGACGGCGCGCTGCCCGTCGCGGAAAATCCATTGACGCCGGCTAAGCCGACTGCGCCGAAAATTGCTTTTTCAGAACTGGCGGCAGCCCCGGCCAATCAGGCTTCCGCGCCCCAGGCTACCCGCGACACGATCATGCCCCAACACCGACAAAAGCGGGCGCGCCGCCACAAAGCCGGGGGCACCGAAAAAACCGAATGCAGCTGGCGGTGATAGGCGCAAAGACGAGGCGGAATCTAAGATTGCGCTGGATGCGGAGGCGACACCCGCGGCCGGCAAACTCCCGGCCGACAGCTGAACCGATCGGATGTAACTGGAAGTCCTGGCCGTCCGTATATAGCTCAGGAATGACGCTTTGATGCACAAAGGCAGGCAAGCCATGACAATGAAATGCACCCGTCGTTATTTGCTCGCAGGCGCCGGCCTCGCGGCGCTCGCGGTCGTGCGGTGGCCCAACGCGGCAAGCGCGCTGACCGAGGGGAATTTCGAAGTGCAGAAAGCCGAAGAGGAATGGCGCAAACTCCTTAGCAAGCAGCAGTTCGACGTGCTGCGCAAGCACGGCACCGAATATCCAGGGTCCAGCCCGCTCAATCGCGAGAAGCGCAAGGGTATTTACGCCTGCGCCGGCTGCGATCTGCCGCTGTTCTCTGCGGAGACGAAATATGAGAAGTCACACCGGCTGGCCGAGCTTCTGGCAGCCGCTGCCGAACGCGATCGGAACCAAGGTTGACAGATCGCTATTTATGACCCGCACCGAAGTGCATTGCCGACGCTGCGGGGGTCATCTCGGCCATGTCTTCGAGGATGGACCGAAACCGACGGGCCTGCGGTATTGCATGAACGGCGTGGCGCTGAAATTCACGCCTGCCGCCGACGCAGGGCCGGCGTAGGCCGGCATCGGCGCGCCGATCGGCTAACACATTGATCTCAGGCCGCCTAAACCGGTCGCGGCACAGTTCGCGGCTGGGCGTCGCTGATTCGGCCCTGTGTGGCCGGAGATCAATTTGCGCATGGAAGCGGAACTGCCAAGTCCACTAGGCGTCAAATTGCTCCGCGCACCGGCCGCCACGCCACAACCGAGGCGTGCCCATTTTCTCAAAAATCCTAAGTATTTCAATTTGTTATTTCATCCGCCGGGCGACGGCTGCGGCCACTATTCAGTGATTGTCCGGGCTTCCGCCCCGCTATATAAGCGTGCCCGCGAGGAGGAAACTCGCCTAGGAAAACAAAATGCACGGAGCGACCAAGGTGCAGGTGACTGCGGAGAAAACTAAAAACTACCGGCCATCCGATAAAGAGCCTTTCATGAACGAGCGGCAGCGGGAACATTTCCGCAACAAACTGCTCGCCTGGAAGGAGGAAATCCTCAAGGAGGCCAAGGACACCCTGCAACATCTGCAGGACGAAAACCAAAACCATCCCGATCTGGCCGATCGCGCCTCATCGGAAACCGACCGGGCGATCGAGTTGCGGGCGCGTGACCGCCAGCGCAAGCTCATCGCCAAGATCGACGCTGCGTTGCAGCGCATCGACGATGGCACCTACGGGTATTGCGAGGAAACCGGCGAGCCGATCTCGGTCAAGCGCCTTGAAGCCCGGCCGATCGCAACGATGTCGGTGGAGGCGCAGGAGCGGCACGAACGCCGTGAGCGTGTATACCGGGACGAATAGCATTCCGGCGGGCAGGAGACTGCATCTGGAAAAAGCGCGTCCCGCAAGGGACGCTGCCGAAGACGGCCTTGTGCCGACACCTGAGCAGAGCGTGATGTGGATCACCGCTCGGTGAGTCCGACAACGAGAGCTTCTGCGAGATCACCACCGTCACCCAACTCGGCAGTCGGAAGAAAGCGTCATTAGGTCTTTCCCGGGGGACGACCGAGCAAGCTCGCCATCTCTTCTTCGAGGCTGTCATACAGCGCTTTCGATGGTGCCGGCTTGGCTTCGGTTCGAACCGGTTGCGGCTGCAAAGGCGTGCCACGTTGCTCCAGGGGCGGCCCGGGCGGTTCATCCGTAGCGGGCCCAGGAGCCTCGGGGGCGATGCGTGGCTCATTTGAGTGGCGCAGCGAGGGTTCCATCCGGTTCGCCTTCTCAGCCAGATTCTGATCCGGCGCGGTGGCAGCGGTGATCTTTTCGACTTTCTCGATCTTTGCCGCCGAAGCGGCAGGTGCAGGCGCGATCGGAGTGGGGCGGCTCATCGGCGGCGTGGCCGGCCGTGTGAAATGCGGCTCACGCGGTGGCGTAGGCCGCGCGGGGAGCTCATCCGCCAAGTTCGTCATTGTATCCGGCTTCTCGAGCCGAGGCTCGGGCCGGGGCGGCGGGCGCTGCGGTTCCGAATGCGCCGGCCAAGTCCATTGCATCGGCTCTTCCGGGGCAGCGCGCGGCGTCGTGCGTCCATCGGTTTCCGCTTGCGGCTGCAGCGGCCACATGGCGCCTTCGGCGACGGACGCCGGACGTGGGGGAGTATCGGGAACAGGCTGGGCGCGGCCGATGGTTGGCTCCGCCGCCTTTGTCGCGCGGCGCGCTGCTGGCGCGGACAATATTCTGCTCGACCACGACATCGGTGGGGCCGCCGATCATCAGCAGATGCTCGACATTGTCGCGCCGGATGATGACGAGCTTCCGGCGGGCGTCCACCTCTGCGGCGTCGACTACCGCGAGCCGGGGCTGCCGTCCGCGCGCGGAAGAACCGCCGAAGGGATTCGCGCCGAAGCGGCGCACGAGCCATGCAATAACGCCGATCAGAGCCAGCACGATCACGAAGAGAATGAAGAATTTCAAAGCGGGCGAGACGTCCGCGCCGAACAGCGTGTCGAACATGGGCTTTTCGTCTTTCAGGTTACTCGGACCAGATGCGGCGGGATCGCCCGACTTGGTAACGGCTGCGGTAATAATTGCTTACTGCGATAGTGACAAAATCATTACATTTGGACTTCGGTTGGTCGTCAATGCCCGTCGCTTCAAGGGACCGGCAATTTAAGGCCCTGTTGTGTGCTACGACCGTTAACCGGCATCCCCGGCTCTGGCAATATCTGCTTACCATGGTAGGGGTGTCGTTTCCGCGGGCCTGCGGAACGACGAGTGGGCACATGCCCGTCCAATATCCGGTTCCTGCCATGTCGCGCACGCGCGCATACAGCAGACGACATCGGCCCAGATTCAATTGAGCCTTTACAAGCGGCAGCCGAGGCCATCGGCTGCGAGATGCGCCTGTCCCGGGTGATTTCCCGTTGATTATCAGGCTGCTTGCCAGCGAAACCCTTGCGCGGACGGCCCTGGCTGGGGCACTCAAGAAGGGCGCTGCTTCGAGCGCACCGGAACGGGATTCGAGCCGAATATGGCTACGCAGGAAACCATCGGACGTTCGGAGCGCATGGCCGTCGACCGCAGTCCGGCCACCGCCCGCGGCGGCAGTATCGGGCTGGTTCTTGTCGTGGCGCTTGCGCTGGTCGGTGCCGCGACCGGGCTTCTCTTCGTCGAACGCAATATCGCCGGGCAATACATCACCGCGCTCTTGGCCATTTTGGCGAGCGTCGGGGTTTTTTCGTTGTTTGCGCTTGCCGCCGGCATCCTGCGTTTTCCGGGCAAGACGTCCGGGAATCCCATCGCCAAGGCCATCCTCGATGGTGCTTCCGACGGTCTTCTGGTGACTGATCAAAACGGTCACGTTCTCTACGCCAATGGCGCCTATCTCGATCTTACTGACGCGGCCGATGCCAACGATGTGCGCCCTGTCGAGCGCGTCTTTATCGGCGATCCCGATGTCTCCGAATCCGTCTACCGCCTGCTGAAGGCCGCGCGCGAAGGCCGCAGGCTGCAGGAGGAGGTCCGTATCCCGGGACTGAATGACGTCCCGGCCCGCTGGCTTCGCCTGCGGGTGCGCCCGCTCGGCGATAGCAATAGCGGCTTCAATCTTGCGGTCTGGACCATCGCCGAGGTGACGCGCGATCGCGAGCGGCAGGAAAATATCTTTCAGGAATTGCAGCACGCCATCGATTACCTTGATCATGCGCCGGCGGGCTTCTTCTCCGTCGATGCGCAGGGCGACATCGTCTACCTTAATGCCACGCTGGCGAATTGGCTCGACCACGACCTGGCGCAGGTAGGCTCCGGCGGATTAACGATCGCGGATGTTGTGTCGGGTGAAGGCGCGGCGCTGCTCACCGCGCTCTCGGCCGCGCCCGGCGATGTGAAGACCGAGGTCTTCGATCTAGACCTAAAAACCCGCGGCGGGCGCACGCTGCCGGTGCGGCTCTTTCACAAGGTCGCGTTCGGGGCCGACGGCGCGGCCGGGGCTTCACGCACGCTCGTGCTCAACCGCGCGCGGGATGACGGCACCGATCCGCAGCGCGCGGCGGAAGTGCGCTTCATGCGCTTCTTCCACAATACGCCGATGGCCATCGCCACTGTCGATAAGGCGGGCAAGATCGCGCGCAGCAACGGTCTGTTCGCGCGCATGTTCCAGAATGTACTCAAAGGTCAGGGGTCGCAGGGCGAGCAGCCGTCCATCCTTTCCGTCGTGGGCGAGCGCGACCGCCCGGCACTGGAGGCCGCATTCCGCCAAGCCGCGGAAGGGCAGGGCGAGATTGCGCCGGTGGAAACCGCGCTGGAAGGCGAGTCGGAGCGCTTCGCGCATTTCTTTATCTCGGCGATCGAGGAAAAAGAAGAACGCGACGGCGAAGCGGCGATCGTCTATGCGCTCGAAACCACCGACCGCCGTAAGCTGGAAAGCCAGTTCGCCCAATCGCAGAAGATGGAAATGGTGGGCAAGCTCGCCGGCGGCATCGCGCACGATTTCAACAACGTGCTCTCCGCCATCATGATGGCGACCGACTTCCTGCTTAATGCCCATAAGCCAACCGATCCGTCCTTCCAGGACATCATGCAGATCAAGCAGAACGCCAACCGCGCCGCCAGCCTGGTGCGGCAGCTTTTGGCCTTCTCGCGCCGGCAGACGCTGCGTCCGCAAGTGCTCAGCCTCGGCGACGCGCTATCCGATCTCACCATGCTGCTGCGCCGGCTGATCGGCGAAAAGGTGCAGCTCGAAGTCGTGCATGGGCGCGACCTGTGGCCGGTGAAGGTGGATATTTCCCAGTTCGAGCAGGTGATCGTGAACCTGGCGGTCAATGCGCGCGATGCCATGCCGGAAGGCGGCAAGCTCATTGTGCGCACCGCCAATGTATCGACCGACGAGAGCAAGGACTTACCCTTCAAGGGCATGCCGCCGGCCGACTATGTGCTGGTGGAAGTTTCCGACAACGGCGTCGGCATCGCCCCCGAAATCATCGAGAAAATCTTTGAACCGTTCTTTTCGACCAAGGACGTGGGCAAAGGCACCGGCCTCGGCCTCTCGACGGTCTACGGCATCGTCAAGCAGACCGGCGGCTTCATCTATGTCGATTCGGAGATCGGCCGCGGCAGTACGTTCCGCATTTTCCTGCCACGCCACGTGCCGGGCGCGGAGGACGTTGATCAGCCGGACACGGTGGAGTCTCCCGCCATCGCCGGGGCGCTAGCCGCGACCGATGAAGTGGTGCGCGCGCGAACCACCGACCACACTGGCCATGGCACCATCCTGCTGGTTGAGGATGAGGATGGCCTGCGCTCGCTCAATGCGCGCGGCCTGATGTCACGCGGCTATACCGTGCTGGAAGCCGCCAATGGCGTCGAGGCCATGGCGGTGCTGGAGAAAACCGGCGGCGCGGTCGATCTTGTGGTGTCGGATGTCGTCATGCCTGAAATGGACGGCCCTACGCTTTTGAAGGAAATGCGAAAGCGTAATCCGGAATTAAAGATCATCTTCGTTTCCGGCTATGCCGAAGACGTATTTCAGAAGCATCTACCCGAGCACGGACAGTTCGCCTTCCTGCCCAAGCCCTTCACCCTCAAGCAGCTGGTAGCGGCGGTGAAGGAAACGATGGCGGGCTAAATTTAGCATTTCGAAATCGCCAGCGTCAGCCGATCGAGTGCGCCGGCAGTGCTTGATCCGGCTTCCGCCGCAGCTATGTCGATCACCGTATAGTCGCGCTCCTCCAACCACGCCCGGCGTTCGGCGCGGGCGGCGCTAGCCTCCGCAGTCTCGTCCTTCGGTACAAGCTCAATCACGGTACGCAATGGGAAAGAAACGAAATCGCAAATATGCGGGCCGATGGGTATTTGGCGCTTGAAGCTGTGACCGGCGAAACGGCGGTCCTTCACCAGCGCCTCCCAGAAAGCGCGTTCGATGTCGGTCGGGTTGCGGCGCAGAAGCCGCGCCAATCCGCGCGCGGGTCCGCCTTGGATCGGGGCCGGCTGCCCGCCGCGTTCCGCCAGCAGCGTGCGCAGCATCTGCGCCTCGTCGCCGGTGAGGATGCCGCCCTTGGCCGGACCCTTGCGGCCTTCCACCAGCGCGGTGACGACGCCGTGCAGCGTCTGGACGTCCTGCTGGCTCGGCTTCATGCGGTTGAAGATGTTGCGCAGGTTAATGGTCATGGTGGCGCGCTTTTCCGGCGGGCGGAAAAACTCCACCTTCTCCAGTTCGCGCTCGAGGGTGGCGAAGAAGGCCGCAAGCTGATGCTTGCCCGCCTGCGGTGATTTTTTCGGCGTGTCGAAGGGCAGGGCGCCGCCCGTGACGTGCTTGAAGTATTCATAGCCGATGATCACCACCGCTTGCGCGAGGTTGAGCGAGGCGAAGGCAGGATTGACCGGCAGCGTAATGATGCGGTCGGCGAGCGCGACCTCCTCGTTCTCAAGCCCGTTGCGTTCGCGGCCGAACAGGATGGCGACTTGCTCGCCGCGCCCGATGTCTTCGGCCATCAGGCGCGCGGCCTCCTCGGCGGCAACAACCGGCTTGGCCTGATCATGCGCGCGCGCAGTCGCCGCCAGCACGATGGTGCAGTCGGCGATGGCCGCTTCCACTGTCTCGAACAGTTGCGCGGATTCGAGCACGGCGTCGGCGCCCGCCGCCATCACCGTCGCTTTGGGGTTGGGCCATCCCTGCCGCGGCTTCACCAGACGCAACCGCTTCAATCCGAAATTGCCCATGGCGCGGGCCGCGGCGCCGATATTCTCGCCCAGCTGGGGCTCGACCAAGACGACGATCGGTCCCGGCAAGTCGGCCCAGGCCCTGGTCTTGTCGGTTCCGGCGCCGGGCATCTGCTAGAGCACCGGGATATCTGTGATGCCGCCGATGCAAGCAAAAGCGGCGACCGGCGCGTCCGGCTGCGGCTGCCGTCCGAGCCGGTGCAGGCTGGTGTCATATTGCTGCAGCACGTCGTGCCTGCGCCCGGCATCAGCCCGCGGGTAACGCTTCGGCGCATATTTCATCGCGAGCGGCGCGCCCCGCGTTCTGGCAAATATCGGAAAATGCACGCTTACTTTATCCTTTGGCGGGGTGAGCCCGCGCCCTCCTATAGCCGCGCTGCGGCGCGGGCGGAAGCATCCCGGGGCGCATTGGCGCAAGCTGGCTTGCAGGACGCGCCTCGCCGGGCCATAAGTGCCGCCGCTCCAGCTTTGCTAGGGCTTTTCCGCCGCTTTCTTCCCCGACAAAGGTTCTGAAACGCTATGGCGAAAATCAAGGTGGCAAACCCGGTCGTCGAAATGGACGGCGACGAGATGACCCGCATTATCTGGCAGCTCATCAAGGACAAGCTGATCCATCCCTACCTCGACGTGAACCTGCTCTATTACGATCTCGGGGTCGAATATCGCGACAAGACCAACGATCAGGTCACCATCGATGCCGCCGAGAAAACCAGGGAAGTCGGCGTCGCGGTGAAATGCGCCACCATCACGCCGGACGTGGGCCGCGTGAAGGAATTCAACCTGAAGGAGATGTGGCGCTCGCCCAACGGCACCATCCGCAACATTCTCGGCGGCACCATCTTCCGCGAGCCGATCATCTGCAAGAACGTGCCGCGCCTCGTGCCGGGCTGGACCAAGCCGATCATCATCGGGCGCCATGCCTATGGCGACCAGTACCGCGCCACCGATTTCAAATTTCCGACCGCGGGCACCATCTCGATCAAATTCACCGGCAACGACGGCAAGGTGATCGAGAAGGAAGTATTCAAGGCGCCAGAGAGCGGCGTCACCATGGCGATGTATAATCTCGACTCATCGATCCGCGATTTCGCCAAGGCCTCGTTCAACTACGGCCTCTCGCGCAGCTACTCGGTCTATCTCTCCACCAAGGACACCATCCTCAAGCAGTATGACGGCCGCTTCAAGGAGCTGTTCCAGGAAGAGTTCGACAAGGAGTTCAAGGATAAGTTCGCCGAGAAGAAAATAGTCTACGAGCACCGCCTGATCGACGACATGGTGGCGGCTTCGATGAAGTGGTCGGGCGGCTATGTCTGGGCCTGCAAGAACTACGATGGCGACGTGCAGTCCGACACGGTGGCGCAGGGCTTCGGCTCGCTCGGCCTGATGACTTCGGTGCTCATGACGCCGGACGGCAAGACCGTGGAAGCAGAGGCCGCGCATGGCACGGTGACGCGCCACTATCGCGAGCATCAGAAAGGCAAGGAGACCTCGACCAATTCCATCGCCTCGATCTTCGCCTGGACCCGCGGCCTCGCGCATCGCGGCAAGCTCGACGACAATCCGCAACTCATCAAGTTCTGCGCCACGCTGGAAAAGGTCTGCATCGATACCGTCGAATCCGGGTTCATGACAAAAGATCTCGCACTGCTGGTGGGCGCCGATCAGAAGTGGCTCTCCACCACCGGTTTCCTGGATAAGATCGACGAGAATTTGAAAAAGGCGATGGCGGCTTAGGCCGTGTCCCGGACGCGGTGCAGCGCGTGAGCGGTGCACCGCAGATCCGGGACCATCCCACACCCTGTATTCGTAACGATCCCGGGTCGGCAGCGCACCACACACGCAATCCAGCTTGCGCAGATTGCGTAAACTTATCTGCGCGTGTGCTGCGCTGCGCCCGGGACACGCATGCTACGCGAACCGCACGGCATAGATCGGCGGCAGATGGGCATTGAGCAACTGCCAGCGGTCGCCGCCGTTCTCGCTGAGCCAGAGCGCGCCGGTGGTCGAGCCCATCGCAAGCCGCGTGCCGGTCTCGTCCACGTCGAGGCCGTGGCGGTAGACCAGGTCATAGGCGTCGCGCTGCGGCAGGCCATCGCGCAGGCTTTCCCAGGTCTTTCCGCCGTCGCGCGTGCGCGTGACCGAGAGCGCGCCGTCACGCGGAATGCGGATCTCGTCCTTGACGGCTGGCACGAACCAGGCGGTCTGCGGATCCTTGGGATGCGCGGCGACCGCGAAACCGAAATCGTCGGCAGGCAGCTTGAGCTGCGTCCAGGACACGCCGGCGTCGGTGGAACGGAAAATGCCATTGTGATGCTGCATCCACATTACGTCGGGCGCGCCGGCGCAGCGCGCCACGCGATGCGGATCCTGCACTTCAAGCGTGCCCGCCTGTTCGGGCGGCATATAGGCGGCGACCAGGCCATCGCCGCGCAGAAACCAGCTCTTGCCGTCATTGCCGGAATCCCAGACGCCGCCGCAGGAAATCGCCACGAACAACTGCTCCGGGTCGCGCGGGTCGGGCAAGATGGTATGGATGCCGGCGTCGTCATAGCCGCCGCCGAACCATTTGGCGCGCTCCGGCACGTCCCATAACGCGTCCTCGAACTGCCAGCTTTCGCCGCGGTCGTCGGAGCGGAATAAGCCGGCGGGAATGGCTCCGGCCCAGAGCCTGCCGGGCTGCTCTGGCGTGCCCGGCTCCAGCGTCCAGATCTGAAACAGCGTCGGCGCGCCGGCGGCATCGGCGGGGAATGCGGGCGCCGGCAGCTCCTTCCAGGATGTACCTGCATCATCGGAGCGATGCAGCTTGCTGCCGAAATGTCCGTGCCGCAAAACGGCGTAGAGCGCGCCATCGCGCGGATCATGCAGCGCGGCAGTCACGGCCACCCCGGGAAATTCCCGCGCGAGAACCGACCATTCGCCGCCCTCACGCGCCAACGTGATAAGTCCCTTGCGGGTCGCGATCAGGATGCGCTCGCTCATGCTCAGCCTCCCGACAAAGCCTGCATTACATAGAGCTTGCTGTCTGGCCCAACAGGATGGCTCATCGTCGCCTCGCGCGCCAGCCGCTGGCCGTCGGCAAAGATGCAGACATGCTTGCGCAGCGCTCCGCGCTCATCGAGCAGGTAGCCGCGCAGCTGCGGCTGCTGCTGGAACAGGGCGCCGAGGGTTTCGCCGACGGTCGCGCCGGGGGCGTTCACCGGCTCGGGCGGCGCCCATGCGCGCAGCCAGGCGGTGAAATGCACCTGCGCCATGCGTGATTACCCGCCGAGTGCGGCTTCCACCGCCGCGAGCGCGGCATCCGCCTTCGAGCCATCAGGCCCGCCGGCCTGCGCCATATCGGGCCGTCCGCCGCCGCCCTTGCCGCCGAGCGCTTCCGCCCCTTTGCGCACCAGATCGACGGCGCTGTAGCGCGCGGTGAGATCGGGCGTGACGCCGACCACGATGCCGGCTTTGCCGTCTCCGGTGACGCCGACGATGGCGACGATGCCGGAGCCGACCTGCTTTTTGCCTTCGTCGACCAGGCTCTTGAGGTCCTTGATCTCGATCCCGCTGACCGCGCGTGCGAGCAGCTTGATGTCACCGACTGTGCGCAGAGCGTCTGCCGCGCCGGCGCCGGCGCCGCCGCCCATGGCGAGCTTCTTCCTGGTTTCCGTGAGTTCACGCTCCAGGCGCTTGCGGTCGTCGAGCAGCCCAGCGAGCCGCTGCGGCATTTCTTCCAGCGGCGCGCGCAATTCAGCGGCCGCCGATTTCGCGACCTGGATCACGGCATTGGCGCTCTTGCGCGCCGCGCGGCCGGTGAGCGCCTCGAGGCGGCGCACGCCGGCGCCGACCGCGCTTTCGCCGATCACGGTGATGAGGCCGATGTCGCCGGTGCGCCGTACATGCGTGCCGCCGCAGAGCTCGACCGACCAGCCCATGGCATTGCCGCCTTCGCCCATCGCCACCACGCGCACCTCGTCACCGTATTTCTCGCCGAACAGCGCGCGCGCGCCCGAGGCGATGGCGTCATCCACCGCCATCAGGCGCGTGATCACCGGCGCGTTCTGCAGCACGATGTCGTTGGCAATATCCTCGACGCGGTTGATCTCTTCCGCGCTCACGGGCTTGGGGTGGGCGAAGTCGAAGCGCAGCCGGTCGGGCGCGACCAGCGAGCCCTTTTGCGCGACGTGATCGCCCAGCACCTCGCGCAGCGCCTCATGCAACAGGTGTGTGGCGGAATGATTGGAGCGGATGGTGCTGCGGCGGACGTGATCGACCCCCAGCGCCAGCGCGGCACCGGGCTTCACGCTGCCTTCTTCGACGGTGCCGAGATGCACGAAGAGGTCGCCGCCGGCTTTCTTCTGGGTATCCGTGACGCGGAAACGGACGCCCTCGGCGCTCATGCTTCCGGTATCGCCGACCTGGCCGCCGGACTCTGCATAGAACGGCGTCTGGTTCAGCACCACGGCGCCGGTCTCGCCCTTCTTCAGCTCGGCGACCTCCTTGCCGTCGCGCACGAGGGCGGCGACGATGCCTTCGGCTTGCTCGGTTTCGTAGCCGAGGAATTCGGTCGCGCCGACGCGCTCGCGCACGCCAAACCACACCGCTTCTTGCGCGGCATCGCCGGAGCCGGACCAGGAAGCCCGCGCCTTTTCGCGCTGGCGGTTCATCGCATCGGTGAAAGAGGCGAGATCAACGCCGATGCCGCGATTGCGCAGCGCATCCTGCGTCAGGTCGAGCGGAAAGCCGTAAGTATCGTAGAGCGTGAAGGCGGTCTCGCCGTCGAACATGTCGCCCTGCTTGAGCGGCTTGCTGGCCTCGTCGAGGATGGCGAGCCCGCGCTCCAGTGTTCTGCGGAAGCGGGTTTCTTCCAGTTTCAGCGTCTCGCTGATCAGCGCCTGCGCGCGGATCAGTTCGGGAAACGCCTGGCCCATCTGCTGGGTGAGCGAAGGAACCAGCTTCCACATCAGCGGCTCGCGCGCGCCCAGCAGCTCAGCGTGCCGCATGGCGCGGCGCATGATGCGGCGGAGCACATAGCCGCGGCCCTCATTGGAAGGCAGCACGCCGTCGGCGATCAGGAAGGAGGAGGCGCGCAGGTGATCGGCGATGACGCGATGGGAGGCTTTTTGCGGCCCCTCGGAGGAAACCTTGGTCAGCGCGGCGATCTCGCTGATGATCGCGCGGAACAGATCGATGCCGTAATTGTCGTGGGTGCCTTGCAGCACGGCGGCGATGCGTTCCAGCCCCATGCCGGTGTCGATCGACGGGCGCGGCAGGTTCACGCGCCCATCCGCTGTCTGCTCATACTGCATGAAGACGAGATTCCAGATCTCGATGAAGCGGTCGCCTTCGGAATCCGGCGAGCCGGGCGGCCCGCCCGGGATCTTGTCGCCGTGGTCGTAGAAAATCTCCGAACAGGGACCGCAGGGGCCGGTGTCGCCCATGGCCCAGAAGTTGTCCGAGCCGGCGATGCGGATGATCCTGGAGTCGGGAAGCCCGGCGATTTTTTTCCACAGGTCAAAGGCTTCGTCGTCGTCGATATAGACGGTCGCCGTCAGCCTGTCCTTCGGCAGGCCGAATTCCTTGGTGACGAGATTCCAGGCCAGCTCGATCGCGCGATCCTTGAAATAATCGCCGAAGGAGAAGTTGCCGAGCATCTCGAAAAACGTGTGATGCCGCGCGGTATAGCCGACGTTGTCCAGATCGTTGTGCTTGCCGCCGGCGCGCACGCATTTCTGCGAGGTCACGGCGCGGCTATAGGGACGCTTTTCGACGCCGGTGAAGACATTCTTGAACTGAACCATGCCCGCATTGGTGAACATCAGCGTCGGGTCGTTGCGCGGCACGAGCGGAGAGGAGGCAACGACCTCGTGGCCGGCCTTGGCAAAATAATCGATAAAGCCCGATCGGATTTCGTTGACGCCGCTCATTCGCTTATCCGTATCAGCTTCCAATGGCCCAATCTGCCGCAGTCATCGTCGGCGCAGGCGGACGATCCAGTATCCCGGAAGACGAGATGACGCACGACCCGTGCCCCATTGCCATGTTTCGGAATACTGGATGCTCCGCTTGCGCGGAGCATGACAGATTGCAAGCCTGGCGCTAACCGCCGGTTTGGCTTGGTATTTCCAGCGGCGTTTGTAGCGGCGGGGTGTCCCTGAGTCCATGGAAAGCGGTTTTGATCCCTCCCCCGGAGGCAGGGATAACGGCGTACGAGCGGGAGCGATGAAAAGGAAACCCCGGGGAGAGAGCCCCCGGGGTCTTGGCAGCACGCAGGACGCTTACTCTACGCTACGCTACGCTACAGAACGGCTATGCCTCTTCCGCCTCGTCATCGTCCTTCTCGGTTTCGCCGGCGAGAATTTTCTCGGCAATGACGCCGGAATTCTGCCGCACCGCTGCTTCGATCTTGGCGGCCATCTCGGGATTCGCCCGCAGGAAGGTTTTTGCGTTCTCGCGGCCCTGGCCGATTCGCTGGCTGTCGTAGGAAAACCAGGCGCCGGACTTCTCCACCACCCCGGCCTTGACGCCGAGGTCGACCAGCTCGCCCATTTTGGAGATGCCCTCGCCATACATGATGTCGAATTCCACCTGCTTGAACGGCGGTGCAAGCTTGTTCTTCACCACTTTGACGCGGGTCTGGTTGCCGACCACCTCGTCGCGATCCTTGATGCCGCCGATGCGGCGGATGTCGAGACGCACCGAGGCGTAGAACTTGAGGGCGTTGCCGCCGGTGGTGGTTTCCGGCGAGCCATACATCACGCCGATCTTCATGCGGATCTGGTTGATGAAGATCACCATGGTTTGGGAACGCGAGATCGAGGCGGTAAGCTTGCGCAGCGCCTGGCTCATCAGCCGCGCATGCAGGCCCGGCAGGCTGTCGCCCATTTCGCCTTCCAGCTCGGCGCGTGGCACCAGCGCCGCGACCGAATCGATCACCAGCACGTCGATCGAGCCGGAACGCACCAGCGTGTCGCAGATTTCCAGCGCCTGCTCGCCGGTATCGGGCTGCGAGATCAACAGCTCGTCGATATTGACGCCGAGCTTGCGCGCATAAGCAGGATCGAAGGCGTGTTCGGCGTCAATGAAGGCGCAGGTGCCGCCCTTCTTCTGCGCCTCGGCGATGCAATGGGTAGCGAGCGTGGTCTTGCCGGAGGATTCCGGCCCGTAGATCTCCACCACGCGGCCGCGCGGCAGGCCGCCGATGCCAAGCGCGATATCGAGCCCGAGCGAGCCGGTGGAGACGGTGTCCACCTCGATCGAAAGCTTGCTCTTGCCGAGCCGCATGATCGACCCCTTGCCGAAGGCGCGCTCGATTTGCGAGAGCGCGGCATCAAGGGCCTTGTTTTTGTCCATGGATTTTCCTTCGACGACGCGCAGGGCTGCTGGACTCATTTTCCGCTCCTTATGGCCGGTATTCGCTGGGCCGACAACGCGGGTTCCGCCGCCTGTCTGCCTGGATGAAGCCCTACTGTACACGTTTTGTTCTCGGTTCGCAATACGTTCTTTTGCGCTCGGGGGGGTACTGTCCTAAGTCCAAGGCCACTGTCCTAATTTGCTGAACGGAGTGTCCTAATTAGCGTCGCGGAGTTTCTCGTTCTGTTTACCGGGAGGTAATTCGTTAGGCCCAGGTTAGTCAGCATGGCAGACCTCCGGTCAGATCAACGTCACCGCGTCTATAAGAGTGGGCGGATCAATGCCGAACGGCTTCCGGGCATTGATTGCCTTATTCGGAACCTTTCAGATACAGGCGCGTGCTTAGAGGTCGCCAGCGCGCTTGTTCCGCTGGACGAGTTTAATCTCGTCATTTTGCCAGAATACTTAAACCGCAGATGTCACGTCGCGTGGCGCAAGCCGAAAAGGATTGGCGTCAGCTTTGTTTAGGCCGCCTCTGTTGGCGGCCTCTTCACTGCAAGAGTTTCAAAATCTCTTCGTACTTATCGAGAACCTGCTTCAAGCGGGCAATACTCCATCGCCTGGCCTTGTAAAGCCGGGGGAGCATCAGAAGTTTGACGCCATTATAACCCCCTGCCTCAGCGACAACCTCGGTCTTAAGGGCGTACAGAGTGCCTGTCAGGATGGGGCGAACAACGGCAGTTAAAGCTGAAACCTCATCGGCGACACGATTTTGCTGCCTCTGCTCTCGGATATACATGTCGCGTACCTTTTGGGAGGCAGAAGGTAACCGAGAACTTTGTCTGGCAGGAATAGGCCAGCCCTGATGCCCCACCGATAAAAGGGGCCATTCGGGTGGGCCGTTTTGAAAGCCGCAGTGGCCTATTCATGCGACGAACATAAACTGTCATGGCGGGGCATCTAACCGCACGCGAGTGACCTTTCTCTTGTTCACTGGACCTCTTGGTGCTGGAGACCCGTTTGACTACTTTGTTGTTGAAAAAGACAACCCGTCTCGCTTCTCAGTAAACGAGACGATCCTGAGTTTCTTCGAGACGGGAGCGCGACCAAGAATGGCGATCGGCGCCGACCCTGACCCGAGCGCCGGTTTGACTTTGACCTGCAAGCTGACCGGAACGCTGTTGACGCCGTAGGGGCTCACATGACAACAGGAGCATCGCTCAGTCTTGCCGGCGCTCCCGCCGGAGCCTCGCCCAATACTCCAGCCGCTTCCGGATCTCACGCTCGAAGCCGCGCTCGGGCGGATCGTAGAACTGCTGGCGGCCGAGCGCCTCGGGGATGTAGTCCTGGCCCGAGAAGGCGTCGGGTGGTTCGTCCGAGGCCGCTGTCCTAATTAGCTTTTGCAGTGTCCTAATTTGTGGCCGCGAATTAATGCGCTCTTTTGGGACGGTGAGCGTACAGTGTCGCATTACCAACTTGGCCCCGAGCCAGGCGTCGGTGGCTGAGCGACGCGACCGCGCTCCCGCCTGTAAGGAGAGTTGCTATGACTGAAATTCATCTGCGACCTATTCCGCAACCCATGTCTACCGAAAAGCGCCTTTGCCCTCAGTGCCATGGGCGGATGACGCTTTCAGGCATCGAGCCGGAAGGGCCGGGAATTGATCGTCGCATCTTCGATTGCGGCAAATGCGGCCTCACCGAAACGTTCTTGGTCAAGTATCGATGACACGCCATAGGCCGCCTCAGTTGGCGGCCTCGTTATTGGGCACAGGAACATGCTCGCCTTCATCGCCATCTGTCGCTGGCGATCGGTCATTTTTGAACCTGGGGAATTGAACTATTGTTGAGGTAGTCCGTCGAAGGCAAAGCTGCGGAACTTGGCATACTTCTCGCCGATCTTTCGTACCTCTTGATGTTCGGGTGAATCGTACCATGCCCTCAATTTTTCCAAGCTCTCCCATTTCTGAAGGACGACGCGCTTGGGAGGCTCACCAGCGATCGCTGTCACTTTCGGGCCAGATGCGGCTGCGCCAGCGGAGGCAAGGACCTGGCCACCGGCGGCTCTGATGATAGCTTGAGCCTTCGGTGCGTACTCCTTGCCGTAGCCTTCCGGATCGGACACATCGATCTCAGCGACGAAATAGACCGGTGGCTTGGCTTGAGCATTGAGACTTTGGACGGCGAGTCCACCTGCCATAAAGGCCCCAATTGCCACTGCAATAGCATAATGAGTCTTCATGAACGCCTCTCTCGGATTTTTCCCTTTGCCGAGGGAAGCCTAGAGGGGGCACGGACCGCGGTCAAAGTCTTCCCTCCAACGCCGCGCCGCTTCCGAAACACCGAATTAGACACCGCATTCCGCAAATTAGACAGTGGGCATGGACATAGGACAATACCGTTCGGGGGTGCTGTCCTGCAAAACCGCCAGTACCCGCTTCAGCGGTGTCGGCCTGTTTCGACCCATAGCGGCCTCGATTTGAAATAACAGGTGGCTTGTTTTGCAACCGAATCAGGAGCTTCATCTAACCACAGAGTGAACCTAGGAGCCCGTTATGGACAACACGACTCTCCTCATCATCATTCTCGTCGTATTGGTTCTTTTCGGTGGTGGCTGGTACGGCCGGGGACGCTGGTATTAGTGCAAAGTTCTTGGCGAGGTAGGAGGCCGCCTCAGTTGGCGGCCTCTTAACAGCCCCTTCCCATTATCTTCTTTCTCTCGGTCGGCAAACTCGAGCACACTGCGTCGGTTTGATGGCAATCGCGAACAAGGCACACAGGCCGTCAGCCCGGCGTCAGCAACGCTCACAAACTAATGATTGGCTACCGGAGCGGTTTGCGGTTCTAATTTTAGGTCCGCAGCAATCTGCTGCGCCAGGCGTCCAATTGGCGTCCAATTGGACAAAGAGGGCCGATAGTGCACCCCGCCTAACTGTGTAGCGGAGAGTGTCATGTTATTTTCTCATATAGATTTCAGTGAATCAACGCGTCCATCCGATCCGCAAATCGATCAAATACAAAAAGAAATAAAGCGGCAACAAGCCACCATCGCTGCACTGGCCGCTGAAGGTCACGAAGTGACGGATGCGACAAGACAGCTCGACCGGCTGATCGGAAAACGCGACGCTCTGTTGCAGTCTCGCTAGTCGCCTATGCAATCCGGCGTCGAAATCGCGCGCTTTGCCGAGCGCATGGTCGGGAAAGCCTCCAGTGCTGCCTGAAGGCTGCCGGGCAACCCCGAAACCCGCTGCCTTTGATGCGCAGTTTGCAGAAATTTATTATCGGGCCGTTCTGCGAGGGCCCATTGCCGCCACATGTCCGGCTTTCAATCTTCGCGATAAATCGGAGGAATCCTTATGATGAGGCTTTTTACGTTGGCTTTGGCAGGTGTGGCAGCGGTCTGCATGAGCGGGGCCAGTTTCGCGCAAACGATGCCGCCGCCGGCGGTGCAATCCTCTCCGTCACCTTTCGATGGTGCGACGCGGCCGCCGGCCCGCGACCAGGCGAAAGCTGACGACCGGCAGCAGTTGAAAGCGGAAAGGAAGGCTCAGCGGGTGGCCGCCCGTGGGGATTGCCGTGCGCAAGGCAGGCAGCAATGGCTCTCCCGCCGGGAGTTAAAGAGTTTCGTGAAGAACTGCATGGCCGCTCCCCAGTAATACAGAGACCCGACCAGTCGCCCAATAAAACGGCGTTTCAAATGGGGACGGTGACGGCGAAGAGGACCGTTAGTCCCTGCCTGCTCCCAGCGCGAGACAAAAATCGGAATCGCAATCCGGCGCCAGCGGGCGAAGCCTAAACGCAGCGCTTGAGTTTCAGCGTGCCTCCCCGCGACATCTCAAGCTCGATCCGGTCGGGATCGATCAGGCGCAAGGTATAGCGGATCTGCGCCCTGATCTGGCCGGTATTAAATTCCTCGGTGATACGGAAAGCTGGTATCGGCCTCGTTCACGAGATCGATCACGCGATAATCGGGCACGCCGCCGCCGCTATCGAAGCGGCGGTAGGGATCGAAGCGGATCACACGCTTGCCCTCGCAATCGATCGGCCCCGGCTCGGTCTCGTTGCTCAATCCCCAGCGTCCGCTCACTGGATAGGTGATGGCGAAAGCGGGCGTCGCGAGACAGGTCGCCGTGAGCAGAATGATGCCGAATTTTCTCATGCCAAGACCCAATTCATCCGAGGACCAACGATGATGAATGCGCGCAGGTTCCCGAGCGGCATTTTACGAAAACCGGCGTGGTAAAGATAACGAATCTTACCGCAAGCGTTAACGCGACAGTCCCATCATCTCCAGCGCGGCGCGGCCCATGAAGCCATAAGGGTTGCCCATGGTCTCCTGCGTCTCGAAGTGATTGTAGCTCTTGCCGACCAGCAGCTTCGCCGGCTTGCCCGCCGCAGTCAGTGCCGCATGGAAGTCGCGCGCCTGACGCTGGAATTCCGGCGTCTCCAGGCTGCCATAGGTGATCACCAGCGGGGTGTGGATCTTTTCGATGTGCCGCTGCGGGCTCAGCTCGTGCTCCATCGCGTCGGTGAATTTCACGTATTGGCTGCGCTTGGAAAGCCGGGGGCCTTTCAGGTCATACATGCCGCTGCCGAGCACGGCGCCTTTCACGATGTCGCGCGGCAGTCCGATCTTTTCCCAGTCGGTGATGACGATGCAGCCGGCGAGGTGTCCGCCGGAGGAATGGCCGGTGAGATAGAGCCGGTCGGGATCGCCGCCGAAGCTTTTCGCGTTCTGGTAAACCCAGGCGACCGCGCGGCGCACCTGATCGACCATCGGGAAGATGCTGCCGTCGGTTTCCGTCACGTTGTTGAAATCGACCGCGATGAAATGGGCCCCGGCGTTGATGAAGACTTCCGCCATATAGGCGACCTGCGATGAACTGCCGCCGCGCCAGGCGCCGCCGTGGATATAGATCATGACCGGCGCGTTCGGCGCCTTGGTCTTGTAGATGTCGAGCCTTCTCGGCCGCGGCCGCGCCATAGGCCACGCGGTCGGGCTGGCCGAGGATGCCAAGCGTGATCGCGTTATTGGCGGCGCGGCGGGTGCGGATCTCCTCGCGGTTGGGCGCATAGACCGTCTGGTCATAGGCGTCGTCGAGTTCCTGCTGGTCCATGTCGAGCCAGACGAGGGGACCTTTGGCGCGCGGGCGGCCGGGGGCAGCGGGATTCATGGGGACCTCTGCAAAATAGGGGCGGAAGGCACAGGGTGGAGCCTGCCAGAGCGGCTATTCTATTGTAAACTGGCTGAACAAAAATATGGCGCGTCGATACGCCAGATACGTGAAGGGACGAACCAGGGAGAGGCAGTCATGCGGTCATTACTGCGCGCCGCGCTTGCGTTCTGGTGTGGAGCATTCTTGCTCGCGGCAGGAGGCAAAGCCGAAGCCCAAGTCAGCTTCAAGGGCAAGACGATCGAGGTCATCCTCGGCTCCGCCGCCGGCGGCGGCACCGACGGCACCACGCGGCTGGTCGGCAGCTTTCTGGAGAAACATCTCCCCGGCAATCCGTCGATGCGCTATCGCAACCTGCCGGGCGGCCACGGGGCCAAGGCGCTCAACTATTTCATGAAGGTCAAGCCGGACGGACTGACCTGGGCGGGCGGCGGCTCATCGCATGTCGATCCCAATTCGCTGCGCAAACCCGTGGTGGAATACGACCCGACCAAGTTTCATATCTTCGGCGGCGTGCAGCGCGGCGGCTCCGTCGTCTTCATGCGTTCCGATCACAAGGCCAACCTGACCGACAAGTCCAAGCCGCCCGTGGTGGTCGGCGTGATCGATGGCGACCGCAGCTGGGAGCAGATGATCACCTGGGGCGCGGAGTTCCTGGGCTGGAATGTCCGCTTCGTCGTCGGCTATCCGGGCTCCGCCATGATGCTGCTCGCGATCCGGCGCAGCGAGACGCACATGATGGGCACTTCCAATCTGTTCATCCTGAAAGACATGTTTGCCACCGGCGAGTTCATCGGCGTCGCCCAATTGGGCGGCGGTGCGAGCGTGGGAGAGGACATCGAGAAGCGCTCCGAGTTCGGGACCATTCCGATTTTCAACACGCTGATGCAGGGAAAATTGACCGGCCTGCCGGCGGAGGCCTTCGATTTCTGGACCGCACTCAACGATATGGACAAATGGTACGGCTTGCCGCCGGGCACGCCGAAGGAAATCGTCGACACCTACCGCGCGGCCTGGGCCAAGATGGTCAAGGACCCCGAATTCATCAGGCAGGGCAAGATTCTGTTCAGCGCCGATTTCGCGCCCGTCAGTGGCGACATCATAACCGACCATGTGAAAAAAACCGCTTATCCGAAGGCCGAGATCGTCGCCTTCATGGATCAGCTGAAGACCAAGCACGGCCTGCCGGCCGAGCCGCTGTCGGAGGAGGAGCTCGCGGCGCTTGGCCAAGGCCAGGGGTCTCGACAAAATGGAAATCCCGAAGGTGGAAGCCGTGCTGCTCAAGGTGGGCGAGGGGGACGCGACATCGAATTCGCGGTGGGCGGCGCGAACAAGAAGATCGACGTCAGCAACAGCCGCACCAACGTGAACATCGGCGGCAAGAAGGTCGCGCGCACCGAGCTCAAGCCCGGCGTCGACCTGCACCATCGAGTTCATCGACGGCTCCAAGGAGGCGAACGGGATCACCTGTCCGTAGTTTGGCGGCGAAAGGGCGGTTCACAATGCTCATTCCGTCCTCATCCTCGCTGTAACGCCCCCTCACCCGACGTGCTTCGCACGTCGACCTCTCCCCGCATCCGATCTCGGGTTTACCCGAGATCGGCACTATTGAGTGGCACAAGTCGGATACATCCGACTTGTGCGGGGAGAGGGAAAGAGAGCGCGCCGCGCTCGCCATATCATCCGATTCAAATCTTCAAACAGCCCACGCCTTTTTCCTCGTCATGCCCGGCTTGACGATCGCAAGTCGGGTGTACCCGACTTGCGTGATGATGACCGTGCGCAATCCCGGCTTGCCTCGCATTCGCGGTGGCATCCATCTTTCACCGAAGAGGGATGCGAGTTCGCCGGATCAGTCCGCGTCGATTTCCTGATTCGATCTGTCAAGCAAGCCAAACGTCAGCCGGCCCGTGTTGTTGTCAGGCGGCGGGTGCACCTGTCTTCGTATCTCTGGATCCCTCAAACCCGAGGGAGCGGAGCGCCGACAGGCGCATCAACAATTCCACGCTTGCGAGGCGCGGAGCGTGTCTTGCGCCGCAGACAAGTTTACGCAGTCTGCGCAAACGTCCACGAGACACGCTCGCCTCTCGGCGCTCCACCGCGGCGGTTTTTGCCGTCGGGACTGCTCCGTTCGACACCCGGACCGGCCTTTCGGCCTGATCCCGCAGGCTTCCGCCTGCGTTCGTCCGGGAGCGTCTGCCACGCGGCGGGCCCTCGTAGTAGGGCCGGGCAGCAACCCCGAGGCTCCCGGAGATGGCTTGCGAAACCATCCGCAGGCGCCGCACCCGCTCCGCCAATCAAGACGCCTCATGATGGCGCCCCCGGATGAGCAGGCAGCAACAGGATACAGAATTCGTCGAGGAAAAAGGCGTGCATACGCGAGATATGCGAGGAAAAGTGCAAGCGCTTGGTTCTATTCGGAAAAACCTGTTGATAGCGCGGGAATAACAGCGCCCGTAGTTTCCTTTTTCCCCTCTCCCAGCACAAGTCGGATGTATCCGACTTGTGCCACTCGATAGTGCTGATCTCGGATATATCCGAGAACAGTGTGGGAGAGAGTGCCGAGCAGCCGCAGGCTGCGAGGCGGGTGAGGGGGTCAACGGCGCTACACATGATGAGAGGCTGACCCCTCACCCGGCTCGCCTCACTTCGTTCGGCGATCCACCCTCTCCCACAAAGGGAGAGGGGAAGAAGGTTGCTACCCCAAATTCAATTCCTTGAAGAAGTCGTTGCCCTTGTCGTCCATCACGATGAAGGCGGGGAAGTCGACCACCTCGATGCGCCAGATCGCTTCCATCCCGAGCTCGGGATATTCCAACAGCTCGACCTTCTTGATGTGGTGCTCGGCCAGATTGGCCGCGGCGCCGCCGATCGAGCCGAGATAGAAGCCGCCGTGTTTCTGGCAGGCCTCGCGCACCGCCGAGGAGCGGTTGCCTTTCGCCAGCATCACCATCGAGCCGCCGGCGGCCTGGAAATCATGCACGAATGAATCCATGCGTCCGGCGGTGGTCGGGCCGAAGGAGCCGGAGGCGTAACCCTGCGGCGTCTTGGCGGGACCGGCGTAATAGACCGGATGGTTCTTGAAATAATCCGGCAGGCCTTCGCCCCGCTCCAGCCGCTCGCGCAGCTTGGCATGCGCGAGATCGCGCGCCACGATCATCGGGCCGGTGAGCTTGAGCCGCGTCTTCACCGGATATTTGCTCAGCGTCGCGCGGATTTCCTGCATCGGCTTGGTCAGGTCGATCGAGACCACGTCGCCGCCCAGCGAAGCGTCCGCCACCTCGGGCAGATATTTCGCCGGGTTCGCCTCCAGCGCCTCGAGAAACACGCCGTCGCGGGTGATCTTGCCGAGCGCCTGGCGGTCGGCCGAGCAGGAGACGCCGAGCCCGATCGGCAGCGAAGCGCCGTGGCGCGGCAGACGGATCACGCGCACGTCATGGCAGAAATACTTGCCGCCGAATTGCGCGCCGACGCCGAGCGACTGCGTCAGCTTGTGCACTTCCTTTTCCATCTCGAGATCGCGGAAAGCATTGCCGTCCTCCGAGCCTTGCGTCGGCAGGTCGTCGAGATAGCGGCAGGAGGCGAGCTTCACCGTCTTCATCGTGAGCTCGGCCGAGGTGCCGCCGATCACGATGGCGAGGTGATAGGGCGGGCAGGCCGCGGTGCCGAGGGTGAGGATTTTCTCCTTCAGGAAAGCCAGCATGCGGTCGTGGGTGAGGATCGACGGCGTCGCCTGGAACAGGAAGCTCTTGTTGGCCGAGCCGCCGCCCTTGGCGACGAACAGGAATTTGTAGGCGTCCTCGCCTTCGGCATAGATCTCGATCTGCGCCGGCATGTTGGATTTGGTGTTCTTCTCCTCGAACATCGAGATCGGCGCGAGCTGCGAATAGCGCAGGTTCTTTTTCGCATAAGCATCGCGCGCGCCCTCGGCGAGGGCGGCTTCGTCGTCGCCCTCGGTCCAGATCAGCCGGCCCTTCTTGCCCATGATGATGGCGGTGCCGGTGTCCTG
Organism: uncultured Alphaproteobacteria bacterium; assembly: GCA_963731585.1. Taxonomy (GTDB): domain Bacteria; phylum Pseudomonadota; class Alphaproteobacteria; order Rhizobiales; family Xanthobacteraceae; genus CANKHA01. The sequence continues at coordinate 105,011 of CAVSWC010000012.1, read as the reverse complement.
GCACATCGGCAGCACGCCGCCGGCGGAGATGTTGGCGTTCTTCAGGAGGTCATAGGCGACGAACTTGTCGTTCGAGGTCGCCTCCGGATCGTCGAGGATGCCGCGCAGGCTGGCGAGATGGCCGGGGCGCAGCAGGTGATTGATGTCGACATAGGCCGCCTCCGCCAGCACGCGCAGCGCCTCGGCCGGCACCACCACCGTCTCGCGCCCCATCACGGTCTCGACCCGGATGCCCTCGACGTCGAGCTTGCGGTAGGCCGTGGAATCCTTGCCGAGCGGGAACAGCGGCGTGTGCTTGTAGGGCGGGGTGAGGGGGAAACGGGGGCGTTCATGGCAGTCCTGGCTGCGCTGACGATGGGTCTGGCTGCGCGGGTTTTTAAGTTGGTTTTAGGGAGCGATTGAAAGCGGGGCCGCTAACCCGCCGGCTGCCCGCTCCGCCGCCAGAGAATGGCCGCCACCGCCACGATCCAGGTGAGCACCAACAGGCTGGCCGGCATCTGAATGTTCATCGCGGTCGGCGAGAAGCCGCCATAGGCCAGGGCCACGCCGCCCGCGGCGAAGCCGATGCCGCCCGCCACCGCGATGCTGCCGATCCAGGTGGGATAGCGGCCGTCGCCATAGAGCAGCAGGCCATAGAGCGCCGCGGTCGCGCCGAACAAAATGCTGAGCAGGCTGGCGAGCCCGATCTCGATCTGGCGCACGGCGAAGGCCGCCGAAAACGCCGCCGCCTTTTCCGCCGCGGCGCCGCGGCCCAGGCATCCACCGCCGCCTTCAGCGCGATCCCGTCCACCGCCTGCAATGCCGCCGCCACCGCCAGGCTGGCGATCGCGCCGCCACTAGCGAGCGGCTGCAGCACCGCCATGCTTCCCCGTAGCTGCCGGCCGAGCAGCAACAGGAAGGCCACCAGCAGAGCGGCGCCGGCGAACTGCAAAAGATGGCCGGCGACCCAGTTGCCGTCGGCGGCGTATTCGGCGAAGGCCGCCGCAGCGTTGTTGGGGTCCGCCTCCATGGGATGCATCGAAGTGCCGATACCCAGCAGCACGCAGCCGAGAAAAGCGCAGGCCGCGCTCACGCGGTCTTCCATATCGTTCATCAACGGTCCTCAGCAGGCCGCCCCACGCGCGGCCCCGCCGAAGCTAGACGATCGGGAAAATCGTGGAAAGCTGGGACCGAACCGGTGGGTTAGGCCTGCTTAGCCGAGGATTTGCCGTCCCCGTCGTGCTTGGATTTCGCATCGCCATCGGTGATGCCGAAATCCTCGGATTTGGACCGCCCATCCATCATCACAACGCCTTCGGCAGCCAGACCGCGCTTGAGCAATTCGCGCACCGCGGCAGCCCGGCTCGGCATGCGGCGGGTAAAGCGCCAGTCGTCCAGTGCCCGCAACTCCTCTTCAGTGAGCATGATCTGGAGACGTTCGCCCCGGGTCAGGTCGGTTGACATGGTAGCCCCCTTCAAAAGGTGCGGCTTACACTTACTGCAGCCGTCAAAGTCGTCAAGTACGCATAACAAGTCATAACAGCTCAATTAGTTCCTTACTCATTCCAGTCATTTTCGACCTCTGCTGCAAGGAAGGCTAAGTCTCATTCTGCTAATAAAAAGCCTGTTTAATCAATAGCTTAGTCATGGAAGCGTGATTTGCGAGCGATCCGAAAACGGCGCAGGGTTGGACTCCACAATGGAAGATCCAGCTATGTCCGTTCTCCAGTTCCCCACCCAGCCCCAGGCGTTTCCGCTTCGGGACGGCGTCGCCCTCGACGGCGAAGCCGATCATCGCATCGCCAATAACCTCGGCCTCATCGTCGGCATGTTGCGGCTGCGCGCACGGGCGGTCAGCGCGCAGGCCGGAACGATGGAGCGCGCCGAGGTGCGGCGTCCTGCTGGAAGACATCTCGGCGCGGGTGGAGACGGTGGCGCGGCTGCATCGCATGCTGTCGCAGTCTTACCGCAACGCGCAGGTCGATCTTGGCGCCTATTTGCGCGAGCTCTGCGCCTCTTTGACCGCAGCCTTGTCGCCGGGCGCCCGGGTGAACGTGCAGCATTCTATCGGCGATGCTTGCATGCTGCCGCCCGATGAGGTGCTGACCGTCGGCATGCTGATGAGCGAACTGGTGACCAATGCGGTGAAATATGCGCATCCTACCGGTCTGCCGGCGCAGATCGAGGTGGTATGCCGGCAAACCGCCCGCGATCTGATCATCGAGATCGCCGACGATGGCATCGGCCTGCCGGAGAATTTCGACCCCCTGACTGATGGCGGTCTGGGCTTTCGCATCGTGCGTTCGCTGGCATCGCAGCTCGGCGCCACCGTCCGTTTCGACTCCGATGCGCTCGGTACTCGCGTGCAGCTGAAGCTGCCCGTCTCCCGCGACGTAATCCGGTTTGGACTGCCGTCGTCTTGCTGCGGGGCAGGGAACCCGCGGCCAGCGCTGCCGTTGTCCGGCAAGCGCATGTCTAATCGCGCGCCCAGCTTCGGGAGCCCCCGTTGGACGCCGCCCGTTCCCCGGAAGCCAATCCGGCCCCCTCGCATCCGCACGCTTATTCCCGGCCCGGCTCGATCGCCTGCCGTGGAGCCGCTTTCATCTGATGCTGGTGCTGGCGCTCGGCATCACCTGGATCCTCGACGGGCTGGAGGTCACGCTCGTCGGCGCGGTCAGCGGCGTGCTGCAGGACCAGCGCACGCTCGGCTTCACGCCGGCGGAAGTGGGCTTTGCCGCCACCTGTTATCTGATCGGCGCGGTCGAGCGGCTCTCTCATCTTCGGTTATCTCACCGACCGCTATGGGCGGCGGCTGTTCTTCTTCGTCACGCTGTCGGTCTATCTGGTCGGCGCGCTGCTCACCGCCTTCGCCTGGGATTTGTGGAGCTTCATCGCCTTCCGCATGCTGACCGGCGCGGGCATCGGCGGCGAATATGCCGCGATCAATTCGGCTATCGATGAACTGGTCCCGGCGCGGCTGCGCGGCCGCATCGCGCTCTACATCAACGGCTCCTATTGGATCGGGGCGGCGCTCGGGGCGCTTTCCACCGTGGTGTTCCTCGACCCGGACCTGTTCCACGTTGATCTCGGCTGGCGCGTCGGTTTCTTCGTCGGCGCGCTGCTGAGCCTGTTCATTCTCCTGGTGCGCCGGCATGTGCCGGAAAGCCTGCGCTGGGAGGTCACCCACGGTCGCTGCGATCAGGCCGAAGCAATGATGGCAGCAGATCGAACGGCGGGTGGAAGCCGAATGCGGTCCGCTGCCCGCGCCGGACGAGGCGCATGCCATCACGCTGCATCCGCGCCGGCATTTCGGCTTCGGGCTGATCCTGCGCGCCGCGCTTGGCGAATACCGCAGCCGCGCCATGCTCGGACTGGCGCTGATGATCTCGCAGGCTTTTCTTTACAACGCGATCTTCTTCACTTATGCGCTGGTGCTGACGCAGTTCTACGCAGTGCCGTCGGCGCAGACCGGACTTTACCTCTTGCCTTTCGCGGTTGGAAATTTCCTCGGCGTGGTCTTCCTCGGGCACTATTTCGATACCGTGGGACGGCGGCAGATGATCGCGGCGACCTATCTCGCCTCCGCGCTGCTGCTGCTGGTCACCGGGTGGCTGTTTGCCCAGGATGTGCTGACGGCCGTGACGCTCACATTGATGTGGACGCTGATCTTCTTCTTCGCCTCGCCCGCCGCAAGCGCCGCCTATCTCACCGTGAGCGAAATCTTTCCGCTGGAGACGCGCGCGCTCGCCATCGCTTTCTTCTATTCGGTCGGCACCGGGGTGGGCGGGGTTGCCGCGCCCTGGCTGTTCGGCACGCTGATCGGCACCGGCTCGCGCTTTAACCTCTTCTACGGCTACCTGTTTGCCGCCGCGCTGATGATGGCCGCCGCGCTCATTGCGCTGATCTACGGCGTCGCGGCGGAGCGGCGGGCCTTGGAACATGTGGCACCGGCCACTATCGGCGGGGGATTAGCGCGCCGTGCCGTTTTTCGTTCCCTATCGCATCGCCCGCGCACGCACAGGCCTTGGCCTGTTCGCCACGATGTTCATCCGGAAGCGCACGTGGCTGCTGGAATATACCGGGCCGCTTTTGAGCAATGCGCAAGCCAAGAAGAAGGAAGACCAAGGCTCCCGGTATCTGTTTGAAATCAACAGCCGTTGGACCATCGACGGCTTTCCGCGCTCGAATATCGCGCGCTACGCCAACCATTCCTGCAAACCGAATATGGAAGTCGAGATCGTCAAGAAACGCGTTCTGCTGCGCACGATCCGCCGCATCGAGCCGGGGGACGAGCTGACCTACAACTACGGCCGCGATTATCTCGACAACTATATACCGGTCTGCAAATGCGCCCACTGTATGCAGAACGACCCGGGGGCGGGGCCGTCCGACGGCGCGAAAGAAACGCAGGCGCAAGGCGAACGGGCGTTGAGTTACGCTAGCGGTCCAGTTCCGGGTAGCGCCGGAATATCCCGTATTCGTTGAAGGGTATCCGCCGCTTCGACGCGACATAGGCGTCGATGCGCGAACGCAGCATCACGCGGTCGTGCAGCTCGATCACCCGCGGATGCTTGCGCGAGAGCTTCTGCATCGATTTGGGAAAGGCATAGCGCAGGCCGGCCACCACCTGGAACAGGCTGAGGTCCGCGTAGGTGAGGGAGCGGCCGACCAGCCATCCGGTCTTGTTGCGTTTCAACACCCCTTCGAAATAGCCGAGGAATTTCGGGGCGCGCTCTTTCAAAAATTCCGCCGCGCGGCGCTTGGCCTCTTGCTTCTGGTCCTCGTAATACAGCCCGACGCCGACCGGATGATGGGTGTCATGCGCTTCCACCACCAGATCGGCGAGCGTGAGCTGCAATTGATGCGTCCAGAGCCGGCCTTCTTCGCTTTTCGGCGCCAGACCTTCGCGCGCGCCGAGGAAAAGAAGGATGTTCGCGGTCTGGCCGATGATCAGCTTGCCTGCCTTCAGGAAGGGAGGAGCGAAAGGCGGATGCGTGACGTGCGCGCTTTCCAGCAAGCGCGTCATCTTCTCCATGCCGCCCTTGCGCCGGACGACATCGACGTAGTCGGCGCCGGCTTCTTCCAGCGCCAGCCGCACGAATTCGCCGCGGCCCTGGATCTCGGCCCAATAATAAAGTTCGTAGCGCATGCGTGGCTCCTTTTCTTTCCCTCCCCCGTGCGGGGAGGGAAGCTGCGAGCACGCAGACAAGTCGACGCAGTCTGCGTAAGCTTGACTGCGTGCGAGCAGCAGGGTGGGGTTTTTCGTGTGTCACCCCACCCGGCTCGCGACTATGTCGCTCGCCACCCTCCCCGCAAGGGGGAGGGGAAGAACACCTCACATAACCGGAACGAGCTTCTCGCCGTCGAGCCGCGCCAGAACGCCGCTCTGGATACCGAAATGGAAGCCCTGCACCTGCAGCCGTCCTGCCTTCACTTCGTCGGCGATCCACGGAAAGGTGAGCAGGTTGCGCAGCGACAGCCGCAACACCTCGGTCTCGCACCGGCTCAGGACGTCCTCGCCCGGTGCCGCTTCCCGCGCAGAGCGCAGCGCCGGCTCGGCGATCGCCATCCATTGCGCGACGAAGTCCGTCGCCTCGGCCGCGCCTTCCAGCATGGCGCGCACGCCGCCGCATTGGGCATGGCCGAGCACCACCACGCGCGAGACTTTCAGCACGCGCACGCCGTATTCCAGCGCCGCGCTGGTGCCGTGATAGCCCATGTCCGGGCCGTAAGGCGGCACGAGACCGGCCACGCTGCGCACCATGAAGAGCTGGCCCGGCACGGCACCGAACACGGTCTGCGGATCGACCCGGGAATCCGAACAGGCGATCACCATCGCCTCCGGGCGCTGACCGCTTTCGGCGAGGCGCTCATAGCGCGCGCGCTCGGCGGGCCAGACCTTCGCGCGAAACCGGCGATAGCCTTCGATCAGTTGGTCCATTCCGTTTCCTTCGTCATGCACGAGCTTGACTTCTCTGGCATGATCGAGTGCCGGGTCAAGCCCGGCAATAGCAACATAGGAAGGCCATGCTCTCTCTCGTCATCCCCGCGCGCCGCCGCAGCATCGGCCTGCTCGAGGTCGGGCGCATCCTGCCGTTTGCGCAGCGGCGGATGGTCGGGCCCTTCATCTTCCTCGACCACATGGGCCCGCTCGCGCTTCCGCCCGACCTGCCGCGCGAGACCGACGTGCGGCCGCATCCGCATATCGGGCTCTCCACCGTCACCTATCTGTTCGAGGGCGAGATCACCCATCGCGACAGCCTTGGCGTCGAGCAGGTGATCCGTCCCGGGCGCGGTCAACTGGATGACGGCGGGCGCAGGGCATCAGCCATTCCGAGCGCTTCGACGGATTGCGCCAGCAGGGCGGCCCGCTGCATGGCTTGCAGGCCTGGGTTGCGATGCCGGAGCGCGACGAGGAATCCGCGCCGGACTTTGCCCATCACGCGCAGACCGAATTGCCGACCTTCCCCGACCGCGGTGTCGAGGCGCGGCTGATCGCCGGCTCGGCCTATGGCCTGAGCAACCGGGTGAAGACGCATTCGCCGCTGTTCTACCTGCATGCCGAGATGCAGCCGGGCGCCGACCTGCGAGCTGCCCGGCGAGCATGCCGAGCGCGCGGCCTATGTCGTGCGCGGCAGCGTCGAGCACGATGGCGCGCACTTATAAGGCCGGCGCAGCTGCTGGTGTTCAGCTCCGGCGACGCCGCGATCGTGCGCGCTCGAGCCGACAACGGTGATGCTGCTCGGCGGCGAGCCGCTCGGCCCGCGCCACATCTGGTGGAATTTCGTCTCCTCGCGCAAGGAGCGCATCGAGCAGGCGAAGGCGGATTGGCAGGCCGGCCGCTTCAAGCTGCCCGCGCATGACGACAAGGAATTCATCCCGCTGCCGGACGAGCCGAAACGTCAGCCCGAGCCCGAACCGATGTCTTAGCGCAGGATCCAGAAAGAGCCCCGGACTGATCCGGGGTGGGAATTGGCTTTCCGACAAGATCACGCGCGAACTACGCTGTGAGAAACGGCCAGCTGATCAATTAGCGCGCAAGCCTTCGGCAGCCTTGGTCATCAGCTCGGCCCGGCAGGCCAGCATGTCCCCGCGTTTGGCACCCTGTTTTCTGCAGGCATCGGTGATTGTCCGGTCGAGGGCCTTGCGCGCCGCTTTCAAATTCTGCTGATGACAAGCGCGAGCATCTGAGCCTTCGCATTTTGTCATCGGCTGAGCTTCGGCCTGCGGTGACATCAGCAGACCAAGAACACCCAATACATGTAGTTTTTTCATCGAGCACTCCGTTGTCATTGCTTGGCGGGCGATGCCGGTGAGCCGAGCGGATGCCTGCGCGCCAGCGCACGACCCAATATTGGCGTAAAGATTTTAGTTCGCCGCGAAGCAGTATAACAGTCCGGCGCCGCCGGTGCTGTTGAGATCCATTTGGCTACATCCGCCGCTCGGTCCGCGCGAGGTGTGCGACGAATTCCACGATTTTGCCGCGGGCGAATCGTCGAGGCCGCGGCGGTTGGCATGGCCAAGCATGGCCGCGCCTTCGCCGCTCTTGGTCCAGTTGCCGCAGGTCATGTCCTTGTCGCCGGAAAGGGCGGTGCCGTCGGGCTGCGACCCGGTAAGGATGTCGTGTTGATTGGTCGTGTCCTCGGGCGGGCTGGGCACCATATCGCCTTTCTCGGTGAGCGCGGTCTGCTTGGTAAGATTGTTCTCGCCGTGCAGTTCAGCCACATCCTTGGCGATGACGACGCCTTTGGCGTTCTGCCAGGGGCCCTTGCCGATGCGGTCGCGCGCATTCACCGCGCCGGCGCCCTGCGTGCTCAGATAGGCGCGCCAGGTTTTCCCTCCGGCGCCCACCGCCTGGGCGAGCGACTGGCAATGCCGGTCCGCGCCTTCCAGCCCGCCGAGATCGGCGCCCTTGCCGATACCGACGCTGGTGACGAAAAACGTCATCGCATTTTGTTGCGCCCGGAGGGGAGTGCCCAGCGCCAGCAGCGCGGCCGACGCGAGCAGGGATACGTGAGCGATTCGGGCCATGGCTTTGCTTTCTCTGGATGGCTTTTGAGGCTGCCGTCCTGGCTAGGAGGATAAACCGTTTGGGCCGGGAGATATTCCCCCCGGGCCGGGCGCCCATGCGGCATATGGGCACAAAGGCGTGATCAGCCCGAGGCTTTGATTTCGGTAACCGCCCGCGCCAGCAGGTCATGCATTTGGCGGCGGATGTCCTCGTCCGGCAGATTGATGCCTTTGGCGTCAAAATCCGCGCGGATTTTGCGAAAAACGTCGTCCTCGCCGGCTTCCTCGAAATCGGCTATCACCACTTCCTTGGCATAGGCATCGGCTTCCGAGTCGCTGAGGCCCTGCTTTTCCGCCGCCCATTTGCCCAGCATCCTGTTGCGGCGAGCGATAGCCTTGAAGCGCAAATCCTCGTCATGCGCGAATTGCTTCTCAAAACCTTCCTCACGCTTGTCGAACGTCGTCATGTTTTTTCCTCGTCGCGGATGGAACGCTGCTCTGCGCCAGGCAGTTCCGCGCCTTGCATATCGGCCCGATAGCGTCAAGGCAACCATGCCGATTCGCGCACCGTTGTGATCCTTCCACAGACCTGTCGATTGTGCTGCGGATTGCCATCGGCTAGGTTGCGCTGTGGCCGGATAGGCTATTCACTTAAGCGAGTCGTGCCATCCGGTTCCGCCGCCGCGGACCACTCGAACTGAAATGGAGCCACGGCACATGGACTTTCACAAACCACGGTACACTCCGATGAGCCGCCGCCGTCGCATTTACGAAGGCAAGGCCAAGATCCTTTACGAAGGACCCGAAGCCGGAACGCTGATCCAGCATTTCAAGGACGACGCGACCGCCTTCAATGCCAAAAAGCACGAGATTATCGAGGGCAAGGGCGTCCTCAATAATCGCATCTCGGAGTACATTTTCCAGCACCTCAACGACATTGGGGTGCCGACGCATTTCATCCGCCGGCTCAACATGCGCGAGCAGTTGATCCGCGAGGTCGAGATCGTCCCGCTTGGAAGTGGTCGTGCGCAATGTCGCCGCCGGCTCGCTGTCGACGAAGCTCGGCATCGAGGAAGGCACCCAGCTGCCGCGCTCGATCATCGAATTCTATTACAAGAACGATGCGCTCAACGATCCGATGGTATCGGAAGAGCACATCACCGCCTTTGGCTGGGCCACGCCGCAGGAAATCGACGACATCATGGCGCTCGCCATCCGGGTCAACGATTTCCTCTCCGGGCTCTTCCTCGGCGTCGGCATCCGTCTGGTCGACTTCAAGATGGAATGCGGCCGGCTGTGGGAAAACGAGATGATGCGGATCGTCGTCGCCGACGAGATCTCGCCGGACTCCTGCCGGCTGTGGGACATCAAGTCGAACGACAAGATGGACAAGGACCGCTTCCGCCGCGACATGGGCGGCCTGATCGAGGCCTATACCGAAGTCGCCAAGCGGCTCGGCATCATGAGCGAGGGCGAGCGCCCGCAGGGTACCGGCCCGGTGCTGGTGAAGGGATAATGTTCGCTGTCGTCCCGGATCTCGACGCAGGCCTGTCATCGGGCCCGCTGCCGCGCGGACCCGTTGGCTCGGCCGGGATGACAACGGATAGATTATGAAGGCGCATGTCACCGTCACCCTGAAAGCCGGCGTGCTCGATCCGCAGGGCAAGGCCATCGAAGGCGCGCTGCGCTCGCTCGGCGTCAACGGCGTGACCAGCGTCCGCCAGGGCAAGGTGTTCGACATCGAAATTGAAGGCGGCGACAAAGCGCAGGCGCGAAGCCGCCTTGAAGCAGGCGGCCGACAAGCTCCTCGCCAATACCGTGATCGAGAATTACCGCATCGAGGTGGCGGAATGAGCTTGCCCGTTTCGGCCGCTCATTCCATATCACTGCCATGAAATCCGCCGTCGTCGTTTTCCCCGGCATCAATCGCGAGCGCGACATGGCGCGCACGCTCAAGCTCGTGTCCGGCCGCGAGCCGGCGATGCTCTGGCATGCGGACACCGCGCTGCCGGCGGGCACCGATCTCGTGGTCATCCCCGGCGGCTTCAGCTACGGCGATTACCTGCGCTGCGGCGCGATCGCCGCCCGCTCGCCGATCATGGCGGCGGTGAAGGAATTCGCCGCCAAGGGCGGGCTGGTGCTCGGCGTCTGCAACGGTTTCCAGATCCTCTGCGAAGCCGCGCTGCTGCCGGGCGTGCTGATGCGCAACCAGAATCTGCGCTTCATCTGCCGCGAGGTTTATTTGCGGGTGGAACGTTCCGACACGCCCTTCACCCGCGGCTACAACGCGGGCCAGGTGATCCGCGTGCCGGTCGCGCATGGCGAGGGCAATTACATCGCCGACAGCGAAACCATCGCCAAGCTCGAAGGCGAGGGGCGCGTGCTGTTCCGCTATTCCTCGCCCGACGGCCTGATCGACCCGAACTGGAACCACAACGGCGCGATCAACGGCATCGCCGGCATTCTCAATCAGCGCGGCAACGTGCTCGGCATGATGCCGCATCCGGAGAACCACGTCGAAGCGGCGCTCGGCTGCACGGAAGGGCGCGGGCTCTTCGCCGGGCTGGTGGAGCATCTCAATAAGGCTGCATGAATGAGCGCCACTCTTTCTTCACCTCCCCCTTGCGGGGTAGGTCGAGCGGCTTTAGGCCGGTCGGGAGTAGGGGGAGGGAGAAGAAAAAAATGATCGCCAACGAGCCCCGCATCACCCCCGAACTGGTCGCCGAACACGGGCTCAAGCCCGACGAGTATCAGCGCATCCTCGACCTGATCGGACGCGAGCCGACGCTGACCGAGCTCGGCATCTTCTCAGCCATGTGGAACGAGCATTGTTCCTACAAATCCTCGAAGGTGCATCTGCGCGGGCTGCCGACGAAAGCGCCCTGGGTGATCCAGGGGCCGGGAGAGAATGCCGGCGTCATCGACATCGGCGACGGGTTGGCGGTCGTCTTCAAGATGGAGAGCCATAACCACCCGAGCTATATCGAGCCCTACCAGGGCGCCGCGACCGGCGTCGGCGGCATTTTGCGCGACGTCTTCACCATGGGCGCCCGGCCGATCGCCTGCCTGAACGCGCTTCAGCTTCGGCGATCCCTCACATCCGAAGACGCGGCATCTGGTGTCCGGCGTGGTTGCCGGCATCGGCGGTTACGGCAATTCCTTCGGCGTGCCCACGGTGGGCGGCTCGGTGCGTTTCCACACCCGCTATGACGGCAATATTCTGGTCAACGCCATGGCGGTCGGTCTCGCGCAGACCGACAAAATTTTCTATGCAGCGGCCTCGGGCGTCGGCATGCCCATCGTCTACCTCGGATCAAAGACCGGGCGCGACGGCATCCACGGCGCCAGCATGGCGTCGGCGGAATTCGACGAGGACTCGGAAGAGAAACGCCCGACGGTGCAAGTCGGCGATCCGTTTTCCGAGAAGCTGTTGCTGGAAGCCTGCCTTGAAATCATGGCCAAGGGTTGCGTCATCGCCATCCAGGACATGGGCGCGGCCGGCTTGACGTCATCCGCCACCGAGATGGGCGCGAAGGGCGATCTCGGCGTCACGCTCGATCTCGACAAAGTACCGACGCGCGAAACCGGGATGACGGCCTACGAAATGATGCTGTCGGAGAGCCAGGAGCGCATGCTCATGGTGCTCAAGCCCGAGAAAGAAGCCGAAGCGGAGGCGATCTTCCGCAAATGGGGGCTGGATTTTGCCGTGGTCGGCGAAACCACCTCGACCAAGCGCTTCATCGTCAAGCATCGCGGCGACGTCATGGCCAATCTGCCGATCAAGGAGCTCGCAAGCGAAGCGCCGGTTTATCATCGGCCGTTCGTCGACACTCCGAAGCAGGCCGTTCTCGACGCTACATCGGTTAAGCCGCCCGTCGGCCTTGCCGATGCGCTGGAACAGCTGATCGGGACACCGGATCTTTCGTCCAAGCGCTGGGTCTGGGAGCAATACGACCACATCATCGGAGGCAACACCTTCCAGCGCCCGGGCGGCGACGCCGCGGTGGTGCGCGTGCTGGACGGACCGAAAGGGCTCGCGCTCACCACCGACGTGACGCCGCGCTACTGCGAGGCCGATCCCTTCGAGGGCGGCAAGCAGGCGGTGGCGGAAGCCTGGCGCAATCTCACGGCCGTGGGGGCAAAGCCGCTCGCGCTCACGGACAATCTGAATTTCGGCAATCCGGAGAAGCCGGAGATCATGGGCCAGTTCGTCGGCTGCGTGCGCGGCATCGCGGAAGCCTGCCAGGCGCTGGATTTCCCGGTCGTCTCCGGCAATGTGTCGCTTTACAACGAGACCCAGGGCCGCGCGATCCTGCCCACGCCCACCATCGGCGGCGTCGGGCTGCTCGACGATTTCTCCAAATCCGCGACGCTCGCCTTCAAGGCGGAAGGCGAGGCGATCCTGCTGATCGGCGGCGCTCCCGGCTGGCTCGGCCAGTCGCTCTACCTGCGCGACGTCTGCGGGCGGGAGGAGGGTGCCCCGCCGCCGGTCGACCTCGCCGCCGAGCGCCGGCACGGAGATTTTGTGCGGGGCTTGATCGCCGCCGGCCAGGCGACGGCTGTGCATGATCTGTCCGACGGCGGCCTGCTGGTGGCTCTGGCGGAAATGGCCATGGCGTCCGGCATCGGCGCTGAACTGGAGGCGTCGTCGGGACAGCTCCCGCATGCCTTCTGGTTCGGCGAGGACCAGGGCCGCTATCTGGTGACGGTCGCAGCCGCCCAAGCCGCGGCGGTGCTGGAAAAGGCAACTAAAGGCGCAATTCCGGCGCAAAGGCTTGGCAGGACTGCTGGTAACGCATTGATTTTGCCGCCCGAACGCCCCATTCTTATAACGACTCTTGTGCGCCGATTTGAGGGATGGCTGCCGGGCTATATGGCGGGAAATGCGGCCTGACGGACGAATGCAATGCCGATGGACGCCAACGAAATCGAACAGCTGATTAAAAGCCGCATTCCTGACGCCAGCGTGACCATCCGCGATCTCGCTGGCGACGGCGACCACTACGCCGCCACCGTGATTGCGGAGTCGTTCCGCGGCAAATCGCGCGTGCAGCAGCACCAGTTGGTCTACGAGGCTTTGAAGGGACAGATGGGCGGCGCACTGCATGCGCTTGCCCTGCAAACCGGAATACCGAACAACTAGGCGCGACGGCGTCTGCGAAGGAGAACCATGAGCATCCAGCAGTTCATCGACAATGAAGTGAAGAGCAACGACGTGGTGCTCTTCATGAAGGGAACGCCGCAATTTCCGCAATGCGGCTTCTCCGGTCAGGTGGTGCAAATCCTCGACCACCTCGGCGTTGCTTATAAGGGCATCAATGTCCTGGAGTCCGACGAGATCCGCGAAGGCATCAAAGCCTATGCGCAATGGCCGACCATCCCGCAGCTCTATGTGAAGGGTGAGTTCGTCGGCGGCTGCGACATCATCCGCGAGATGTTCCAGGCCGGCGAATTGCAGGAAGTGCTGAAGGACGTCGCCGGCAAACCTGTTTCGGCGTAAAGCCGCGTAACCGCACAAGAGACATCGGCGTCGGGTAATACCAATTCGATATCGCACGGCGCCGTCCTGCACTGTGCCTGACCTCGCTGCACCGTACAAACAATAAACCCGGCCTTGCAGCCGGGGTTTTTCGCGAAAAACGAATCAGCAGTGATTCGAAAAACGGATCAGCGCGAGTAATATTCCACCACCAGATGCGGCTCCATCATCACCGCATAGGGCACATCGCTGATCAACGGAATGCGCGCGAGCTTCGCGGCCATCTTATTGTGGTCGGCTTCGATGTAATCCGGCACGTCGCGCTCGGCCAGCTGCGCAGCTTCCAGGACGATAGCAAGCTGCTTGGAAGATTCCTTCACCTCGATCGCATCGCCGACCTTCACCCGGTAGCTCGGGATGTTGACACGGCGGCCGTTCACCTTGACATGGCCGTGGTTGATGAATTGGCGCGCGGCAAACACGGTTGGTACGAACTTCGCGCGGAAAATCAGCGCATCAAGCCGGCGCTCCAGCAGGCCAATCATGTTGGCGCCAGAGTCGCCGCGCATGCGGATGGCTTCATCGTAGATGCCGCGGAACTGCTTCTCGGAAATGTTGCCGTAGTAGCCGCGCAGCTTCTGCTTTGCGCGCAACTGCACGCCGTAGTCGGAGAGCTTGCCCTTGCGGCGCTGGCCGTGCTGGCCGGGACCGTATTCGCGGCGGTTCACCGGGGACTTCGGGCGGCCCCAGATATTCTCGCCCATGCGGCGGTCGAGTTTGTACTTGGCTTCGCTACGCTTTGTCATCGCGTCCTCTTGGTTGTCGATGTCGTATTGTGAGGAACCGCGCCCTCCTACTGCTTCGGGGTTTTCCCAAAGCCGACAGGCTCGTCACCGAAAGCGTCGGCAGGAGCCACGGGTCGCAGAAACGCCGACTGGGCCGCAAGGCCCAGCCAACGCGGGGTTTTTAAGGGGAAAAGGCGCTCGAGTCAAACTTCGATCGTGCCAAAGTCCTTGATTCCGAATGAAAACAAGGCCGTTTCCAGTTCCGGCGGCGGCTTCTGGCCGAGCGTCGTGACCATTTGGCCGGACGCGGCGATTTCCATCGCCCTTGGCGGTCCCAGCAATTGCCCGACGCGGCGGGCGATCGCTGGCGCCGGGTCGAGATAGGTCACCGGCCAGGGCTGGCTCTGCCGGAAGCGATGCTGCAGCAAGGGATAATGCGTGCAGGCCAGCACCACCGTATCCGTGCGCCGGCCCTCGCTGTCGATGAAGCAGCCGGCGATCTCTTCCGCGATCGCATTGTCCTCTACCGCACGGCCACGCAGTTCGGCTTCGGCGTAACCCGCGAGCCGGGCCGAGCCGATAAGCGTCACGTCGACGCCATTGGCAAATTGCCGGATAAGGCTGCGGGTATATTCGCGCTTGACGGTTGCCTCGGTGCCCAGCACCGAAACGCGCTTGCTGGCCGAGGCAGCGCAGGCGGGCTTGATCGCGGGCACGGTGCCGACAAAGGGCAGGGTGAAGCGCGCGCGCAGTTCCGGCAGCACGATGGTGGACGCGGTGTTGCAGGCGATCACTGCCAGGTCCGGCTTGTATTGCCCGAGCAGCGCGCCGATGACGGCGATGACGCGCGCGACCAGCTTGCTCTCCTCCATCGGTCCGTAAGGAAAGGCCGCGTCATCGGCGGCGTAGACCAGACGCGCGTCGGGCCGCGCCGCCGCCACTTCGCGGTGGACGGTGAGGCCGCCAAGGCCGGAATCGAAGATGAGAATGGTCGGTGACACGAATCGGCCGCGCGCGCGAGGAGTGTGACTTTAGCGCAGGCTGTTGCCTGCCGCAGCCCGTGCGCAGCCAATTTCCAATTTAGCGCTACCGCGCGCCCGATACTGCCGGGGGCGCCATGATGGAGGGCGGCGCAGCGATCCCGGTGGAATCGGCCGCCGTCTGCCCGGATAGCGGCCGGCAGCGGCGGGTTTCGCCCACGCCTTCCGTCATCGTGCCGGGCGGGCAGGGTGAGGCCGTGCCGGCACTGCTTCCCGCGCTGCCTGTTGCAGCAGGGCCTGTGGTCCCTGTGCCTGGAACCGTGCTGCCGGTGCCGAGTGTGCCTGGACTTGTCCCGGTACCCGCGGTGCCGGTACCCGTGATGGCTGCGCTGGCGGGCGGGGAGGCGATGGCGCGTGCATTGCTGCCGGTAAGACCGGAAGCGCCGATCGCGGCGCCGGTGCTTGACGCTGCCGCCGGTTCCTGCGCCTGAGCTGCCGCCGGCACCGCCGCTCGTTTGCGCGAAGGCAAGGCCGGAAAGGGTAAGCAGGAAAGCTGCGGTAACGGGAAGAGTTTGTGACGGTCTCATGGGCGGCTCCCACATTCGTGCGGAATAGAGGTTAACCGCCTGATCAACCGAAACGTTCCAAGCGTGCTCACTCCGCAGCCAGAGCATTTGCGCCAAAGCATCAATCCTCGAATACCCGCTTGAAGATCGTGTCGACGTGCTTGAAGTGATAGCCGAGATCGAAATTGGTCTCGATCTCCTGGCGCGCTCAGCTTCGCGCTCACCTCGGGATCGGCTTTCAGGAGCGTCAGGAAATCGCCTTCGCCGTTCCAGACCTTCATGGCATTACGCTGCACCAGACGATAGGCGTCCTCGCGCGCGACGCCCTTTTGCGTCAGCGCGATCAGCACGCGCTGCGAATGCACCAGCCCGCCGAGGCGATCCAGATTTTTCCGCATGTTCTCGGGATAGACCACGAGCTTGTCGATCACCCCCGCGAGCCGCGTCAGCGCGAAATCGAGCGTCACCGTGGCATCCGGTGCCGATCATGCGCTCGACGGAGGAATGCGAGATGTCGCGTTCGTGCCAGAGCGCGACATTCTCCATCGCGGGCAGGACATAGGCGCGCACCATGCGGGCGAGGCCGGTGAGGTTCTCGCTCAGCACCGGGTTGCGCTTGTGCGGCATGGCGGAGGAACCCTTCTGCCCGGCGGAGAAATATTCCTCGGCCTCCAGCACTTCGGTGCGCTGCAGATGGCGCATTTCAGTCGCCAGCCGCTCCACCGAGGAGGCGACGACGCCGAGGGTCGCGAAATACATCGCGTGCCGGTCGCGCGGGATCACCTGCGTCGATACCGGCTCGACGCCGAGCCCCATCGCCTTGGCGACATGCTCTTCGACCCGCGGGTCAACCTGCGCGAAGGTGCCGACCGCGCCGGAGATCGCGCAGGTGGCGACCTCCGTGCGCGCGCAGATCAGCCGCTCCTTGGCGCGGATGAATTCGGCATAAGCTTGCGCGAGCTTCAGGCCAAAGGTGGTGGGTTCGGCATGCACGCCATGCGAACGGCCGATGGTGGGCGTGAGCTTGTGTTCGATGGCCCGGCGCTTCAGCGCGGCCAGCAGCTTATCGACATCGGCGATCAGCAATTCCGCCGCGCGCACGAGCTGCACATTCAGGCAGGTATCGAGCACGTCGGAGGAGGTCATGCCGGAATGCACGAAGCGCGCCTCCGGCCCGACGATTTCGGAGAGATGCGTCAGGAAGGCGATGACGTCGTGCTTGACCTCGGCCTCGATGGCGTCGATGCGCGCCACGTCGAACTTGGCGTTCTTGCCCTTTTCCCAAACCTTCCTGGCGGCCTCCTTCGGGATGATGCCGAGCTCGGCCATGGCGTCGGCGGCATGCGCCTCGATCTCGAACCAGATGCGAAAGCGCGTCTCGGGCGACCAGATCGCCGCCATCTCGGGACGGGAGTAACGCGGGATCATGACTTCACTCTTTCGGCGGCGGGATGCGGGCCGTCACCGGTATGAAGCGGTTCTGGGCGTTCACTCCCGGCGTGGAATCCTGCACAATCACCGCCAGTGCAACCGCCCCGTCCGGCGACCGCCGCGCATGCGCATCGGCGATGCGATACTGCGTCGGGCAGCCGCGCATCAGCGGGATCGACACATCGTGGCTGAGCCGGGTCGCGGCGCCTTTGCGCTCGAGCGCTAGCCCGAAGCCTACCGGGCTTGCATCCTTGTTCTGACAGCGCGTCACCATCTTGAACTGGCGCAGCACCAGCCAGCTTTCTGGCCCGAACCATTTAGCGGGCAGCGCGAAGGATTTAATCGAGGCCTCGTCGAACGGCTCGGTGTCAAATCCGCGGACCGAGATTGTCATCAAATCCCGCGCCGAAATCTTCAGCCGCTTGATCTGCTTGGCAGTGGCTTTGCCGGTTTTCGCCAGCCGTTTGCCTTCCTCGTTGCTAAAGCTGGTGCGGCTTCCCTTTATTTGCCGGCCGGTCTCCACGTCGATGACGGTTGTGACGGAATAACTTGCGTCCTCGCTGGTGCCGCGTTGCTCGAAGGCGAAATAGCGTCCCTCAGGCGAAAAGCCGAGCACCTTCAGCTCGGCGGCATCGCGGGCCCATGGTCGCCTGCGTCCCGGCCGCCAGCACCAGCAGGATCATCACGCCGATGCGTTTCATGTCTATGCCGCTTCGCCGCGCGCCAGCGCGGCCGCGTGGCGGATCGCAGAAATGTTGTTGCGGTAGGCTGCCGCGCCGCCCTTGAACACGGCGGAGCCTGCCACCAGCACGTTGGCGCCGGCGGCGGTGACCAGCGGCGCGGTTTCCGGCGTGATGCCGCCGTCCACCTCGATGTCGATGGGGCGGCCGCCGACCATCGCCTGGATGCGCGAAATCTTTTCCACCGCCGATTGGATGAAAGCCTGGCCGCCGAAGCCCGGGTTCACCGACATCACCAGTATGAGATCGACCATGTCGAGCACATATTCGATGGTCGATTCCGGCGTGCCGGGATTGATCGAGACGCCGGCCTTCTTGCCGAGCGCGCGGATCGCCTGCAGCGAGCGGTGCAGATGCGGGCCCGGCCTCCACATGCACGGTGATGATGTCGGAGCCGGCCTTGGCGAAGGCTTCGAGATAGGGATCGCAGGGCGCGATCATCAGATGCACGTCGAAGATCTTGTTGCGTGTGCGGGCGCAGCGCCTTCACCACGTCCGGGCCCGATGGTGATGTTGGGGACGAAATGCCCGTCCATCACGTCGACATGGATCCAGTCGGCGCCGGCGGCTTCGACCGCGCGGATTTCCTCGCCCAGTTTGGCGAAATCCGAGGCCAGAATGGATGGCGCGACAAGGAGCGGACGGCGCATGCAAGTCTCCCCTAGTGTCCCTTCGATTCCGAAGTTCGCAAAGGAACATGCCGCAGAGTGAGGCGAACTTCGGAATCGGGACACTAGGAATGTTCGGGTAACACGCCACAGAAGCCCAAGCAACGCCGGCAGAACGGGAGTTTCGCACAGCGTTAGCGCTGCCTATATGCGCGCTAGGCGCTGCCTATTACTGTCGTGCTTTCGCCGTGCTTGCGCGGCAGGAAGTAACCGCAACGAACGGAATCACCCCATGGCTCGAACGGACGCGGTCGTGCTGGGCGCCGGCATTGTCGGCACTTCCATCGCTCTCCACCTCGTCAAACGCGGCCTTTCGGTCGCGCTGGTGGACCGCGGCGGGCCGGGCGAGGAAACCTCCTACGGCAATGCCGGGGTGATCGAGGGCGAGACGGTGTTTCCGCCGTCCTTTCCGCCCAAATTGTGGTCGCTGCTGCGGGTCGGGATCAAGCGCTCGCCGGAGGCGAATTATCACATCGCCTTCCTGCCGAAGGTGGCGCCCTGGCTGTTCTCCTTCTGGTTGGCTTCGCGGCCGAAGAAGCTTGTTGGAATTCGCCTATGCGATGCGGCCGCTGTTTTCCCGCGCAGTGGCCGAGCACGAAGCGCTGATGACGGAGGCCGGCGCGCTGGAATACTTGCGCAAGACCGGCTGGGCCAAGATCTACCGCAGCGAGAAGACCTTCGCCGAGATCGGCGCCCGAGCTGCAACCTGGCCGACGAACTCGGCATTCCGTATCGCGCCATGGACACTCGCGGGATGCTCGAGCTCGAGCCCGCGCTGAAGCCGCATTTCAAGCGCGCGATGTTCTGGCCGGGCGCGGCGAGCCTGAGCAATCCGCTGGCAGTGACGCGGGCCTATGTCGCGCGCTACCAGGCGCTCGGCGGCGTCATGCTGGTCGGCGACGCGCGCACGCTTGCATCGCAACGGCGCGGCCTGGCGCGTCGACACCGCGGAAGGGCCGCTCGACGCCGGGCAGGCGATCATTTCGCTCGGGCCCTGGGCGCCCGACGTGCTGGAGCCGATGGGCATCCATCTGCCGCTCGGCATCAAGCGCGGCTATCACCGCCACTTCGAGCTGGCCGGCAACGTGCCGATGACCCGCCCGGTGGTCGATGCCGACAACGGCTATTGCGTCACCCCGATGCAGCAGGGAATCCGGCTTACCACCGGCGCGGAATTCGCCGACCGCGACGCTGGCCCGACGCCGGTGCAGTTCGATCGCCTGATGCCGAAGGCGCGCGAGGTCTATCCGCTCGGTGAACAGTCGAAGGAGCAGACCTGGCTCGGCAAGCGGCCGTGCTTCCCGGATTCCCGGCCGGTGATCGGGCGGGCGCCCGGACAGAAGGGGCTATGGCTCGCTTACGGGCATGCGCATTGGGGCCTGACGCTCGGGCCCACGACGGGACGTCTGGTGGCCGATCTGGTTACCGGCGCGACGCCGTTTTGTGATCCGGCCCCATACGCAGCGGAGCGGTTTCTTTAGGCGCGAGCTCGCGGCAATCGTAGCGGTCGCGGATCTCCTGGTTGAAGAAACGCCCTTTCGAGCCTGAAGCGCGGAAGGCATTGTGCACGTCCGGCGGCACATCGGCATAGGCGTAGACGCGGCCGGTGACAAAGGTCACCACCAGCTGCCGGGTGGCGACATTGTAGGAAAAGTCGCGGATCACGGTGGACGGCATGGCTGATCAACGTACCTCGCCGCCATTCGTTCAACGGCTGAATTTGTCCTTCCAACTTGGCAAGGCGCCGGGAAAGGGCAGCGCCGTCGCCTCGTAGACGCCGCGGGCGATCGCGCGGGCCAGTCACATTGGCGGCGAGGGCGCCGAGCGCGACAAGCGCGAGCAGCGGATCGGCCAGCGGCTTCTTGCCGGTCGCGGCGGCGAACACGCACGTCGCCGTCGAGCGGCGTATGCACCGGATAGATCGCGCGCGCGACGCCGGTCTGCGCCATCACCGCGAGCCGCTTGGCCTGCGCCTTGGTCAGGATCGCGTCGGTCGCGACCACGGCGAGCGTGGTGCTGGTGCGCGCGCTGGCCTTTGGTATGCGGCTCCAAGCGCGTCCGGCGGAAGTGGCGGAGGGCAGTCCGGCGCCGCCGAATTCCTTGTCCTGCTCGAACGGCGCCGCCCAGAAATGTCGGCCGTCGCCGATCGTGACGCTGCCGGCGGCATTCACCGCCGCGATGGCGCCGACGGTGATGCCGTCCGGCGTCACGGCCGAGGCCGAGCCGATGCCGCCTTTCAGATTGACGGTGGTCGCGCCGAGTCCCGCGCCGGCGCTGCCGAGCGCGAAATCGGCGCCTGCGCCTTTGCGCCGCCGTCATAGCCGAGCTCGCGATAAGGCGGATAGCGGCCCCATTCCTTGTCGCCGCCGTTCAGCAGATCGAACAGGATCGCGCCCGGCACGATCGGCACCCGCGCGGTGCGCACGGCAAAGCCGCGGCCCTGTTCGGCAAGCCAGGCCTGCACGCCCGAGGCGGTGTCGAGCCCGAAGGCCGAGCCGCCCGACAGCGCGATGGCGTCGATGCCGCTCGACCGTCTGCGCCGGATCGAGCAGGTCGGTCTCGCGCGTGCCGGGTCCGCCGCCGCGCAGATCGACGCTGGCGACCGCCGGCTCGTCGAACACGATGGCGGTGACGCCGGAGCCGAGCTTGGCGTCCTCGGCATGGCCGACGCGGACGCCGGCGACATCGGTGATCAGATTGCGCATGCGTCGTTCCGATGCGCGATCAGGATGACGCAGCGCTGGCATCAAGTTCACGCGCCATCACATCTCCCGCGCGGGCGTGCGCCGATCGGCGCTTGCGCCCGCCGCGATCCGGTGCATGTAAGCGCCATGACGCCGACGTCTCCATCCTCGCCGCCCTGCTTGCCGGGCTGATCAGTTTCCTGTCGCCCTGCGTGCTGCCGCTGGTGCCGCCTTATCTCGTCTATCTCGCCGGCACTGTCGCTGGAGCGCTTCGCCGACGCGCGAGCCGGAGCCGCGCGTCAAGCGCGAGACCGTGCATCGGCGCGCCTGCCTGTTCGTGCTCGGCTTCTCCACCGTGTTTGTCGCGCTCGGCGCCAGCGCCAGCGCGATCGGCGGCCTGATGCGCGTCTATTCGGACATTCTCGCGAACGTCGCCGGCATCGCCATCATCGTCATGGGCCTGCATTTCCTCGGTGTCTTCCGCATCGGCTTCCTGATGCGCGAGAAGCGCGCCGACGATGGCGAAGCCGGTCGGGCTGTGGGGCGCCTATGTGATGGGGCTCGCTTTCGCCTTCGGCTGGACGCCCTGCATCGGGCCGATCCTGGCCGCCATCCTCGCGGTCGCGGCGTCGGAGGCGACGGTGGCGAAGGGCGCGGGCCTGCTCGCGGTCTATTCGCTCGGGCTCGGCATTCCGTTCCTGCTGGCGGCGTTCGCGGTCGAGCCGTTCGCGGCCTTCCTCGCGCGCTTCCGCGCGCATCTCGGCAAGGTCGAGAAGGTGATGGGCGCGCTTCTGGTGCTGACCGGCATCGCCTTCCTCACCGGCTTCATCACCAGTGCGAGCTTCTGGCTGCTGGAGACGTTTCCGGCGCTCGGACGCATCGGTTAAGCGCTCGATCCCAAGCGCTAGCGATGGCGCCAGGAAACCAGCCCGGCGCGTCTGGCGATCCAGTGATATTGCGTGACCATCTGGTTCGTCCGTGTCACCGCATAGCCCAGCAAGCTGATGATGAAACACAGCGCGGTGTCGACCGCGTAATAATAAGGCGAGAGCAACGTGCCGCCGAACAAGGAAAAATGCAGGAAGCGCACGGTCATGCCGAGGATCAGCGTATATCCGACAAGCTGCCACCAGGGCCGCCAGGTGATCGCGATCGCACGGCCGGTCAACCAGGACGCGCCGCCACCCAGAAAGAGCGTGACCAGCATGAACACGCCAAGCGAATCTTCCTCGTAGAAATAGCCCTGCATCATGGCCTCGCCTGCTGCCGCCCGCCTTCCAGGTAGGCGGCTTTCACCTCCGGCCGTGCCAGAAGCTCCAGTCCGGTGCCCGATAGCGTAATGCGGCCATTGACCATCACATAGCCGCGGTGCGCCAGCTTCAGCGCATGGAAGGCGTTCTGCTCCACCAGGAACACGGTGAGGCCCTCGCGCTGGTTGAGGTCGCGGATGGCATCGAAGATCAGTTTCGCAACCAGCGGCGCGAGGCCGAGGGAGGGCTCGTCGAGCAGCAGCAGGCGCGGGCGGCTCATCAGCGCGCGCGCGATGGAGAGCATCTGCTGTTCGCCGCCCGATAGCGTGCCGCCGCGCTGGCCAAGGCGCTCGCGCAGGCGCGGGAACAGCGATAGCACGCGCTCCAGATCGGCGGCAAAATGCTCGGGCGGGGCGACGATGGCGCCCATCTGCAGATTTTCCATCACCGTCATGCGGGCGAAGATGCGGCGGCCTTCCGGCGACTGCGCGATCTTCAATTCGGCGATCTCGTGGGTGGGAAGCTCGGTGATATCGCGGCCGTCGAACTCGATCTGGCCTTCGCGCGCGCGCGGATTGCCGCAAATCGTCATCATCAGGGTCGACTTGCCGGCGCCATTGGCGCCGATCAGCGCCACGATCTCGCCTTCGCGCACTTCAACGTCAACACCCTTGAGCGCCGGGATGCGGCCGTAATAGGTTTCCACCCCGCGCACGACGAGCAATGGGCTTGATGTGCCGGGCTTCGGCGCGATCATAGCCCCGCCTCCGCCGTTGCGTCCTCGACCTCGTGGTCCTCGACGCCGAGATAGGCTGCGATAACGTTGGGATCGTTGCGCACGGCCTCGGGCGTGTCGTCGGCGATCTTGACGCCGTGATCCAGCACGACGATGTGGTCGGAAATCTGCATCACCACCGACATGTCATGCTCGATCAGCAGGATCGAGGTTGCGCCTTCGTTGCGGATCGAGAGCAGCAATTCATTGAGATCGGCGCTTTCGTGCGGATTGAGCCCGGCTGCCGGCTCGTCGAGGCAGAGCAGCACCGGATCGGTGCACATCGCGCGCGCCACTTCCAGCCGGCGCTGCGCGCCATAGGGCAGTTCGCCGGCGGCGTCGTCGGCGCGGTCGAGCAGATTGATTTTTTCCAGCCAGTGGACGGCGCGCTCGATGGCGTCGCGCTGGGCGCGCGCATAGGTGCGCCAGCCAAGAATGCCGAGCGCGGTGAAGTCCGGACGCCATCATCAGCGGGTTGTGCTGCGCGACCAAAAGATTCTCCAGCACGCTCATGCCTTGGAACAGGCGGATGTTCTGGAAGGTGCGCGTCACGCGCGCCTTCTGCGTCACCAGGTAATCCGGCATGCGCTCGAGCAGGAACAGCGCGCCCTCCGGCCGGTGCAGGCTGCGCGAGCCGCGCGCGGTCAGCGCATCGAGCTCGTTCCACAGCCGCCCCTCGCCGTGCTGCAGCGCGATGCGTCCTTCGCTCGGCTTGTAGAAGCCGGTGATGCAGTTGAACACCGTGGTCTTGCCGGCGCCGTTCGGCCCGATCAGCGCGGTGATGGCGCGGCGCTTGGCCTCGAAGGACAAATCCTGCACGGCGACCAGGCCGCCGAAGCGCATGGTCAGATGCTCCAGCCGCAACACGGTGTCGCGCGCATCGATCATCCGCGGTTCTCTTTCAACAGGTCGGCGGGAATCGTCTTGCGCTCCGCGAGGAAGACCGACGGCTCGCGCGTGGAGATCAGCCCGCGCGGCTTCCAGATCATGATCAGCACCATCGCCAGCCCGAACAGCAGCATGCGGTAGCGGATCGGCTCGAAATCCTGGCCGAAAATCTGCTTGAGGAAATCGAGTTCGCGCATGATTTCCGTGCCGCCGACGAGCAGGATCGCAGCAATGGCGACGCCGACCTGGCTGCCCATGCCGCCGAGCACGACGATCGACAGAATGGTGGCGGACTCGATGAAGGTGAAGGACTCCGGCGAGATGAAGCCCTGCCGCGCGGAGAAGAAGGAGCCGGCGAAGCCCGCCAGCATCGCCCCCATGGCGAAGGCGGTGAGCTTGGTATTAGTGGTGTTGATGCCGAGCGAGCGGCAGGCGATCTCGTCCTCGCGCAAGGCTTCCCAGGCGCGCCCGACCGGCAAGCGCCGCAGCCGCACGGTGATGAAGGCGGTGAACAGCGCCAGCGCGAGGATGACGTAATAAAGAAAGATGGTGCGGTAGAGCGGGGTGAATTCCAGCCCAAACACCGCGGCGAAGCCTTCCTCCGACGCGTTGAACGGGATTCCGAAAAAGCTCGGGCGCGGGATGCCGCTGATGCCGGCATAGCCGCCGGTCACCGGTACCCAATTGACCAGCACCAGCCGGATGATCTCGCCGAAGGCCAGCGTGACGAGCGCGAGATAGTCGCCGCGCAAGCGCAGCACCGGGAAGCCGAGCAGGACCCCCCAGAAGGCTGCCAGGATGCCGGAAAGCGGCAGCAGCATCCAGAAGGAGAAGCCGAGCGTCTTCGACAGCAGCGCGTAGGAATAAGCCCCAACGGCGTAAAAGGCGACATAGCCGAGGTCGAGCAGTCCCGCGAGGCCGACAACGATGTTCAGGCCCCAGCCGAGCATGACGTAGATGAGAATCTGGATGCCGAAATTGTCGATCCACTTCAGCGCGCCGCCCCAGCCGGTCAGCGCGATCACCAGCACCGGATAGACGGCGACGAAGCCGAGCGCGAAGGGCGTGAACCATGTCTTCAGGGCCGTGCGCCACCCCGCCAGCGGCGCGCTCCCAGCGGTCGGCTTGGCGGGGCGGCGCTCCAGCCAGGGCGTCAGGACCACGACATAGAAGAAGCGCGCGAGCACGACGAGTGCGACGACGGCGAAGAACAATCCCCAGCGCGTCTCCAGCACCAGCTCGTTGCGCATGCTCTGTACGGTGGTGAAGGCCACAAGCGGCAGGAACAGCCCGACGGCGAGCAGCCCCGTAAGTGCGGCCTCCTTCAGCGCGCGAACCACACGTGATTGGGACGCCCGCGCGGACGGCTCGGCCGGCATCTCACACCTTTTCGACGTCCGGCTTGCCGAGAAGACCCTGCGGCAGGAAAATCAGCGTGATGGCCAGCAGAGAGAAAACCGCGACATCCTTGTAGTCGATAGAGAAATAGGCCGACCACATGGTTTCGATCAGCCCGATCAGCAATCCGCCGATTACGGCGCCGGGCAGCGAGCCGATGCCGCCGAGCACCGCGGCGGTGAAAGCCTTGATGCCGGGCACAAATCCATCGGAGAAATTCACCACGCCGTAATACATCAGATACATCGAGCCTGCGACGGCGGCGAGCGAGGCGGCAATCACGAAGGTGATGGCGACGGTGCGATCGACATTGACGCCGACCAGCGCGGCCATTTTCTGGTCCTGCTCGCAGGCGCGCTGCGCGCGGCCGAGCGAGGTCTTGGCCACAAGATACCAGAAGGCGAGCAGCAGCACGGCGGTCACCGCCCAGATCGTGATCTGCTCGTAGGATATCGCCACGTCGTAGCCGCGGCCTTGTATCAGCGTGACCGTCTCGCCGAACATCGGCGGAATCGACTTGTTGCGCTGGCCCTGCGAAACCTGCACGAAATTGGTCAGGAAGATCGACATTCCGATGGATGAGATCAGCGGCGCGAGCCGGAAGGAATGCCGCAACGGACGATAGGCCACGCGCTCGATGGTCCAGTTCAGCACTGAGGTCAGCACCATCGCGACCACCATGATGATCATCAGCGCCAGCACCATGGAGGAAACGCCGAGCCAGCTGGTCAGGATGAGCAGCGTGGTGAGCGCGATGAAGGAGGACACCATGAACACGCCGCTATGGGCAAAGTTCACCATGTTGAGGATGCCGTACACCATCGTGTAGCCGATGGCGATCAGGCCATAGATCGAGCCGAGGGTGAGGCCGTTGATGAGCTGTTGGACGAAGACTTCCATGCGTCCGCTTGGCTCCTGCCGCCTCGTTTGGCGCTGACTTGCCTCACGTTTCTTAGCAGGGGCTGGAATGCGCGGCAACGTTGCTCACAGCCGCAGGCGATGCGGCTGTTGACCGGCTGCCGCGCTGCGCTATGCTCCGCCATGCCCGCCCCAGCACCCGCGCTCCCGCTGTTCCACCTCTACGGCAATTCCCCGGACAATCAGGCGTTCGACTTCATCCATGTCGAAACCATTGCCTCGCGCGCCTCGATCCATGATTGGGTGATCCGCGCGCATCGCCACGCCAATCTGTCGCAGATCCTGTTCGTCGAGCGCGGCGGCGGGGAAATGACGTTCGAGGCCGCCACAATTCCCTTCACGGCGCCGGCCGCCATCCTGGTGCCTTCGACCATCGCGCATGGCTTCCGCTTCGAGCCGGAGGTGACCGACGGCTGGGTGGTGAGCTTCACCGACGACGTCGCCTCCGCCTTGGGCAACCACTCGGATGCCGCCTGGTCGCGGCTGCGCACGCTCGCGGCCGATCCGGTGGTGCCGCTGGCAACGCCGGCGGAAGGAAAACGCGTCGCCGAGCTTTGCGCCGAATTGCACCAGGAGCGCTTTTTGGCGCGCGAAGGTTTTCGCGTCGCCATGCGCGGCCTTTTGGCCCTGATCGCGGTGGAAGTGGTCCGGCTTGCCGCCAGCCGCGCGCGCTCGGGCGCGGTGACGCTTGCGCCCGCCGATCCGACCGTTGACGCGTTGCGCGACCTGATCGAGCAGAATTTCCGCCGGGAGCGGCGGCTATCCTTCTATGCCGAGAAGCTGGCGATGACGCCCGACCGGCTGAATGATCACGTCAAACGCGCCACCGGCGTCACCGCCGGCCATCTGATCCGCCAGCGTGTGCTGACCGAGGCCAAGCGCCAGCTGGTCTTCACCAACCAGGCGATCCAGGAAATCTCCTACGAGCTGTCCTTTTCCGATCCGTCGCATTTTGCCCGCTTCTTCCGCGGGCAGACCGGCACCACGCCGCAGGAATTTCGGGCGGGGACGGAGCGGGTAGGCGCCAGGGCTGTCGAGGTTCTTCACCGTCATGCCCGGCCTTGTGCCGGGCATCCGCGTTGCGGAGCAACCGGGAGAGAATCAGGCCAGCGGATGGCCCCCTCCCTGACCCTCGCCCTTTCGGCGGACGGACCAACAAACCGCAGCGTGACACTCAAGGTGACTTCCCGATTTCCTTCATCACCGCGGCGGCTTCCTTGAAGGCATGATTGGCCGCCGGCAAGCCGCAATAGATCGCCTGCTGCATGATCACTTCCTTGATGTCCTCAGTGGTGAAGCCGCCTTCGGTCATCGCGCTGCGCACATGCATGCGGAATTCTTCCCACGCGCCGAGCGCGATCATGGTTCCGATGACGAGCACGCGCCTTGTGCGCTCGTCGAAATGCGGGCGCGACCAGATCTCGCCCCAGGCATAGCGGGTGATGAATTCCTGGAAATCCTCGTTGAACGGTGTCTTGGCGGTATTGGCCTTGTCGACCCAGGCATTGCCCAACACCTTGCGCCGGCGGGCCATGCCTTTTTCGTGCCGTTCGCGGTCATCCATGCCTATCTCCTAGCGCGCGGGCTGAGCCAGAAATTTCGATACCGTGTCAGCATAGATCGCCGGCTGCTCGACATTGGCGATGTGCGCGGCGTCGAGCACGGTGAGGGCGGAGCCTGCAATCCGCGTCTGCATGAATTGCGCGCCGTCCAGCGGCGTCGATTGATCGTGCTTTCCGGCGATGATCAGGGTCGGTGCAGTGATCCGCTGCAGCAGGTCGCGGTGGTCCATGTCGCGGATCGCCTCGCAGGCGGCGATGTAACCCTGCACCGGCGTGGCAGAAAGCATTTCCGTCATGCGGCAATGGTCTCGGGCTCGCGCGCGCGGAAATCGGCGGTGAACCACAGCTTCATCACCGCGTCGGCGACGGCGCCGACGCCCTTTTCACGCACTGTTTTGATGCGGTCGTTCCAGCGCACCTTGTCG
Organism: uncultured Alphaproteobacteria bacterium; assembly: GCA_963731585.1. GTDB lineage: Bacteria > Pseudomonadota > Alphaproteobacteria > Rhizobiales > Xanthobacteraceae > CANKHA01. The sequence goes on along the minus strand of CAVSWC010000012.1, from coordinate 76,473 downwards.
GCGAAATAGGACGAGGTGTTGGACAGGATCAGCTTGTCGATCCGATCCGGCGCGTTCGCCGCGAGCCATTGGCCCGACCATGCCGCCCATGGAGAGACCGCACCAGTGCACCTTGTCGAGTCCCAGGGAATCCATGATTGCCAGCGCATCGCGCCCGAAGCGCTCCAGGCTGTGCGGGGCATGGCCCAGGCCGGAACGGCCATGCCCGCGCCGGTCGTAACGCACCACGTGAAAGTCGCGTGCCCATTGCGCCGCCTGCGCGTCCCACAAATGCAGGTCGGTGCCGAGCGAATTGGAAAGCATCAGCGCAGGGGCGCGTCGCATGGCCATCGACCCGCACATAGAGCGGACAACCATCGGCATCGACTACGCGTCCGGTCATGCTTATGCGTTCTTGATGGAGCCCAGCAGGCGGTCGATGAAATCGCCCGCCATGCCGGTGTAATGTTCGGGCGCGACCAGTTTGGCGATTTCATCAACAGGAAGGTGCTCGGTCACGCGCTTGTTCGCGCTTAGCACGTCGCGCAGGTGGCGCTTTTCCTTGCGCTGCTTTCTTGCAGGCTTCCTCCACCAGTTTGTGCGCCTCCTGCTTGCCGATTTTTTTGGCGAGCGCGACCGAAACCGCTTCGGCCATGATCAGCCCCTGGCTGATATCGAGATTGGCGCGCATGCGCTCGGCATCGACCTCGAGGCCTTCGGCGATATCGGCAACGGCGCGCAACGCGCCGGAGGTGACGAGCAGAAGTGCCGGGAAAGTCGGCCATTCCGCCTGCCATCCGCCGAGCGCGCGTTCGTGCTCCTGCACCTGCGCGGCGAAGATGGTGGCCGCCAGTTGCGGCGCCATGGCCGCGCAGGCCAGCGCCGAGGCTGCCGCCGTCGGGTTGCGCTTGTGCGGCATGGAAGACGAACCGCCGCGCCCGGCCTCCGCCGGCTCAAAAGCTTCGCCCACCTCGGTCTGCATCAGGAGTGATACATCGCGGGCGATCTTGCCGCAGGTGCCGGCGAGGATCGCGCAAGCGCCCGCGACTTCGGCCAGCCGGTCACGGTGGCTGTGCCAGGGCGCGGGCGGCACGTCGAGCCGCAGTTCCCTCGCAAGCCTTTCGGTGACGTCGAGGCCCTTGCTGCCGAGCGCAGCCAGCGTGCCGGCCGCGCCGCCGAATTGCACCACCAAAGCGCTCTCACGCAGCCGCAGCAGCCGGTCTTTCGCGCGCGCCAGCGCCGCGGCGTAGCCCGCGAGCTTGAGCCCGAAGGGCATCGGCAGCGCCTGCTGCATCCAGGTGCGCGCCACTGCCGGCGTTTCCTTGTGCTGCCTGGCCTGCGCCGTGAAAGCGGCCACCGCGCGGTCGAGATCGGCCGTGAGCGCATCGATGGCGTCGCGCAGTTCCAGCACCAGCGCGGTGTCGATCACGTCCTGGCTGGTGGCGCCCCAATGCACGAAGCCTGAAGCCTCGCGGTCAGCCTTGGCCACTTCGGCCGTCAGCATTTTCACCAGCGGAATGGCGATATTGCCGGCGGCGACCGCCTCCTCGGCGATCTGAGCCAAGATCGAAGCGATCGGCGCGGCAGGCGGCCGCGATCGGACCTGCGGCCTTGGCGGGAATGACGCCGGCGTCGGCTTCCGCCTTTGCCAGCGCGGCCTCGAAATCCAGCATCCGCTGCAGCCGCATCTTGTCATCCACCACGGCGCGCATGGCCGCGCTGGAAAACAGCGGCCCGAGCAGGGAGGAGGATGACAGGTTGGCCATGGTTGAGACTCGCGGGTGCGCAGTTAGCCCGATTTGCCTGACCGGCGCGAGTGGGCGCGGCTTTCCCCGTTATTCAGTTGGGACTATATTCATGGATGGCTCGTCATCCGAGTGTTGTTTGACGCTCACGGGATATTCGGACTAACTCCGGCCACCGGTTCAGCAAAGGCGCGGGGAACACCATGGCGATGACGATGAGCGGCGAATACCAGATCGCGGCCCCGCGCGAGGTGGTCTGGGTCAAGCTCAACGACCCGGACGTGCTGAAAGCCTGCATCCCGGGCTGCGAGAGCCTGGACAAGCTTTCCGATACCGAATTCCAGGCCGTGGCCGTGACCAAGATCGGCCCGGTGAAGGCCAAGTTCAAAGGCAAGGTCAATCTCACCGACCTCGATCCTCCCAACGGCTACAAGATTTCCGGCACGGGGGATGGCGGGATCGCCGGCTTCGCCAAGGGCGGGGCGGTGGTCGCGCTCATCCCCAAGGATGGCGGCACCTTGCTCACCTATAATGTGGAGGCGCAGATCGGCGGCAAACTGGCGCAGATCGGCCAGCGCCTGGTCAACGGCGCCGCGAAGAAAATGGCCGACGAGTTTTTCGAGAAATTCGCCGCCGCGGCCGCGATGCCCGCCGCCTGAGCGTGCAGCTTGCGCATCTTGACCACGCCCGGCGGGTCGCTAAAGTCCCGCCGGAAACCGCCTTTCCAGGCTCACGGACTTAAGTTCCAAGGAGGGATGAATGCCCGCCGTCGCGATGACGGTGAACGGCAAAGCCGTCACCGCTGATGTCGATCCGCGCACGCTGTTGGTCGAATTCCTGCGCGAGCATCTGCGCCTGACCGGCACGCATGTCGGGTGCGACACCTCGCAATGCGGCGCCTGCGTCGTGCATGTGAACGGCAAGGCGCTGAAGTCCTGCACCACCTTCGCGTGGCAGGTCGAGGGTGCGAGCGTCACGACGATCGAAGGCCTGGCCGCGCCCGACGAGCCGCTGCATCCGATGCAGGAGGCCTTCCGCGAGCATCACGGCCTGCAATGCGGCTACTGCACCCCGGGCATGATCATGTCGGCGATCGATATCGTGAACCGCAAAGGTTTTGCGCTGGAAGATCACGTCATCCGCGAAGAGCTCGAAGGCAACATCTGCCGCTGCACCGGCTACCATAATATCGTGAAGGCGATTGCCTCCGGCGCGGCTGCCATGGGCGGCACGAAAGCTGCGGCGTAGGGCAGGCAAGGGACTTCCAAGGGACACCTCCATGTACGCTTTCACCTATCATCGCCCGACCACGGTGCGGCAGGCCGCCAATCTCCTCGCCAAGAATGAGGAGGCCAAGCTTTTGGCCGGCGGCCACACACTGATCCCGACCATGAAGCTGCGGCTGGCCTCGCCCTCGCAGCTCGTCGATCTGTCGCAGATCGAAGGCCTCTCCGGCATCGAGCTGAAAGGCCGCTCCATCGTGATCGGTGCGATGACGCGTCATTCCGAAGTGGCGAACTCTCCGGTGGTGAAGGAAAACCTGCCGGCGCTGGCATACCTTGCCGGCGTGATCGGCGATCCCGCCGTGCGCCATCGCGGGACCATCGGCGGCTCGGTTGCCAACAACGATCCGACCGCGGACTATCCGGCCGCCTGCCTCGGGCTCGGCGCGACCATCATCACCTCCAAGCGCCGCATCCATGCCGATGAATTCTTCCAGGGCATGTTCCAGACCGCGCTCGAGCCTGACGAGATCATCGTGCGGATCAGCTTTCCGCTGGTGCAGAAGGCGGCTTACGAGAAATTCCGCAACCAGGCTTCGCGCTATGCGCTGGTCGGCGTCTTCGTCTCGAAACGCTCATCGGAAATCCGCGTTGCCGTTACCGGCGCGGGCGGCAACGGCGTGTTCCGGGTGACGCATTTCGAAGAGGCGTTGAAGAAGCGCTTCTCGCCGAAGTCGCTCGAGGGGCTCACGGTCTCCCCGGATGGCCTCAACGGCGACATCCACGGCAGCGCGGAATATCGCGCCCACCTGATCGGCGTGATAGCCAGGCGCGCGGTCGCCAAGGCGACAGCGTGAGCTAGGCCGCCGGACGCTCCAGTTCGCCCAGCAGATCCTGCAGATCGAGCCGGCGCGTCACCATCGCCAGCGTGCCGTCCGGCGAGCGCGGCCATTTTTCCTTCGGCTTGTCCCAGTAAAGCTCGACGCCATTGTTGTCGGGATCGCGCAGGTACAGCGCCTCGCTGACGCCGTGGTCGCTCGCGCCGTCGAGCGGGATCTTCGCCTCGGCCACACGCCGCAGCGCATCCGCCAGCAGCGCGCGCGCTCGGATAGAGGATGGCGAGATGATAAAGCCCGGTGGTGCGCGGCGGCGGCGGCGAAGCGCCTTCGCTCTCCCAGGTATTCAGCGCGATATGGTGGTGATAACCGCCGGCCGACATGAAAGCCGCGCCCGGCATGCGCTGGGTCAGCTCGAAGCCGAGCACCCCGACATAGAAATCGAGCGCGCGGTCGAGATCGGCGACTTTCAGATGGACATGGCCGATCCGCACGCCGGGATCGATGGTCTTGTCGGATTTGCTGTCGCTCATGGTCGGCCCCGGCTTTCGTGGGAAGGTGCGTCGCCTTACATGTAGGAAGCCCGCTATAATGGGCAATGGAGGCGCGAATGCTGGCGCGTGACGAAGACATCCTTAAAGCCGCCGAAGACTGGCGCAAGGCCGGCCGCGGTGTGGCGCTTGCCACCGTGGTCGAGACCTGGGGCTCGGCCCCGCGCCCGGTCGGCTCCAATCTGGTGATCGATGACGAGGGCAATTTCCTCGGCTCGGTTTCAGGCGGCTGCGTCGAAGGCGCGGTGGTGACCGAGGCGATGGAGGTGATCGGCAGCGGCAAGCCGCGGGTGCTGGAATTTGGCGTCGCCGACGAGACGGCTTGGAAAGTCGGCCTGTCCTGCGGCGGCACCATCCGGGTCTTCGTGGAGAAGGTGGAGTAACGCTTCTTGCGCCTCGACATCCTCTCCGCACTGAACGCCGAACGCGCGGCCCGCCGCGCGGTCGCCGTCGTTACCGATATCGCCAGCGGCGCGCAGCGGCTGGTGAAAGCCGCGGAAATTTCCGCCGATCCCCTGCGCGACATGCTGGAAAAGCATCTGCACAGCGGCAAGAGCGGCATGGAGGAGGCGGCCGGCGATCGGGTTTTCATCACCGTGCATGTGCCGCCGCCGCGTCTCGTCATCACCGGCGCCGTTCATATCAGTCAGGTGCTGGCGCCGATGGCGCGTATGCTCGGCTACGATGTCACCATCGTCGATCCGCGTACCGCCTTTGCCACGGCCGATCGCTTTCCCGAGGTCAAAGTGATCCCGGATTGGCCGGATGTGGCATTGCCGCCGCTTGGCATCGACCATTACACAGCTTTTGTCGCGCTCACGCATGATCCGAAGATCGATGATCCGGCGCTGCTGCATGCGCTTGCGTGCGACTGCTTCTATATCGGCGCGCTCGGCTCGAAGAAGACGCATGCGCGGCGCATCGGGCGGCTGCTGGAGCAGGGCGTGGGCGAGGCGGACATCGCCCGCATCCATGCGCCCATCGGCCTTTCGATCGGCGCCGTGTCGCCGGCGGAAATCGCCGTCGCCATCATGGCGCAGATCACCGCGCGGCTGCGCCAGCCCGCCGGGGCTGCGAAATGAAATTCGGTCCGGTCGCACCGAAGGACGCGCTCGGCGCCACCGCCGTCCACACCCTGCGGCAGGGCTCCCTGGTGCTGAAGAAAGGCACGGTCATCGGTAATGCGGAAGTGGCGGCGCTGGAAGCCGCCGGCGTTAATGAAATCGTGGTCGTGCGGCTGGAATCCGGCGACGTGTCGGAAGACGCCGCCGCGGCCGAAATCGCGCGCGCGGTTGCCGGCGAGGGCACGCGCACCGACCGCGCCTTCACCGGGCGCTGCAATCTGTTCGCCGAGCAGGCCGGCGTCCTGGTGGTCGACAAGGAAGGCATCGACCGCCTCAACCGCATCGACGAGGCGATCACGCTCGCCACTTTGCCGGCACATAAGCCGGTGGTGGCAGGGGAGATGATCGCCACGGTGAAGATCATTCCCTTCGCGGTCGCGGGCGCGCATCGCGACGCGGCGCTGGCTGTCGCGCAAGGCAAGCCGCTGATCCGCGATCGCACCCTACAAGCTCCGCAAGATCGGGGTGATCTCGACCCAGCTGCCGGGCCTGGCGGAAAAGATCATCGACAAGACGATCAAGGTGACGCGCGAGCGTTTGGCGCCCGCCGGTGCCGAAATCATCGCCGAACGCCGCGTGCCGCACGACGAAGCGGCGCTCGCGCAGGCGCTCGACGCCGTGCTGCAGGAAGGCGCGGAGCTTGTCGTCATCTTCGGCGCCTCCGCCATCGCCGACCGGCGGGACGTGATCCCGAGCGCGATCGAAAAAGTGGGGGGCGCTATCGAGCATTTCGGCATGCCGGTGGATCCCGGCAACCTGATGCTGGTGGGCCGCGCGCATGATCGCCTGGTGCTGGGCGCGCCGGGCTGTGCGCGCAGCCCCAAGGACAATGGCTTCGACTGGGTGCTGATGCGCCTGCTGGCCGGCATTCCGGTCACGCGCGACGACATCACCGGGATGGGCGTCGGCGGGCTGTTGATGGAGATTGTCACCCGGCCGCAGCCGCGCGACGAGCCGGCCGTCGCAGCGGGGCGCGTTGCCGCGGTCGTTCTCGCCGCCGGGCCGCTCTACCCGCATGGGCGGGCCGAACAAACTGTTGGCTGAAGTCGACGGCAAGCCGCTCGTCCGCATCGTCGCCGAGCAGGCCCTGGCGTCGCGCGCCAGCCCGGTCATCGTGGTGACCGGCCATCAACGCAAGGACGTCGAAGCTGCGATTGCCGGGCTCGACGTAAAGATCGTGCACAATCCGGATTTCGCGCAGGGACTGGGCACCTCATTGAAAGCCGGGGTGGCCGCAGTGCCGGCGGAGAATGACGGCGCCATCATCTGTCTCGCCGACATGCCGCAGGTGAATGCTGCGCTGATCGACAAGCTGATCGCCGCCTTCGACCCGGAGAAGGGCGCGCTGATGGTGTTGCCGACATTCGAGGGCACACGCGGCAACCCGGTGTTGTGGTCGCGGCGCTTCTTTCCGGATCTGATGGCTATCGAGGGCGATGTGGGCGCCCGCCATTTGATCTCGCGTTATGCCGAAGCCGCCACCGAGGTGCCGGTGGATGGCCAGGCGGCTTTTGTCGATGTGGACACGCCAGAAGCGCTGCAGGCGCTAAAAATGCAAAGCGCGCCGGCGAAATAGCCCACCAAGTCCGCATTTTGCTGATCGCGCGCGCCCCCGTGACTCGCGGAAAAGAACGGCATAAAAAGCCTGCATGAGTCCGTCCGAAACAGCAGCAACGCGGCGCGCCATCGGGTTCCTCAATTGGGCGCATGCCATCGATCATTACGTCCTGCTGATTTTTCCTACCGTGGTGCTGAGCCTGGAGGCTTTTTACGGCCGGCCCTACGCCGAACTGATCGCGCTGAGCACGCCATGCTTCGTCGCCTTCGGTGTGTTCTCGCTGCCGGCCGGCTGGCTCGCCGACCGCTGGAGCCGGCGCAACATGATGGTGGTGTTCTATGCCGGCTGCGGCCTGTCGCTGATCGCGGCGGCCTTCGCGCCCAATCTGATCATGCTGGCGGTTGCGCTGTTCTTGCTCGGGGTATTCGCCGCGATCTACCATCCCGGTCGGCATGGCGATGCTGATCGAGGCCTCGCAGGCGCGCGGGCGCACTTTGGCGTTCAACGGCGTCTGCGGCAATCTCGGCGCGGCGCTGGCCGCCGGCATCACCGCTTTCCTCGCCTATTGGCTCGGCTGGCGCGCGGCTTTCCTGCTGCCGGCAGCGCTGTGCCTCGCGACCGCGCCGCTGTTCTTGTTGAGCGTTCCGGATGACCGGCGCCACGCGGCGAGACGCGAATCCCGGCCGGGCGTGCGGCTCTCCCCGGCGCTCGCCGCGACGATGTTCGGGTTTTTCATCCTGATCGCGCTCACCGCCGGCCTCATCTTCAATGCCGTGACGGTGGCGCTGCCGAAGATCCTGGAAGAACGGCTGGGGCAGGACGTGCCGCTGGTCGCGGTCGGCGGTCTGGCGACGGCGGTGTTCATGTGCGGCGCGCTGGCGCAGCTCGCGGTGGGGCGGCTGGTGGAAAAGATCGCGCCGCATCTGTTGCTCATCGTGATCGTGGCCATCGGGTTGGTCGGCATCGTCTGGGCCGCGATGGCGAGCGGGCCCGTGCTGATGCTGGCGCTCGCGCTGGTGATGGTCTCGATCTACGGCCAGGTCACCGTCAACGACATGGTGATCGCGCGCTACACCGCCGACGCCTGGCGCGGCCGCGTCTATGCCGTGCGCTATTTCCTGCTGTTCCTCAGCGCCGGCGCGGCCGTGGCGATGATCGCGCGCTTCCATCAGGAAGGCGGATTCCAGCTGGTGCTGATGGTCACGGCGGGGGTGACGGCGCTGTTCCTGGTGGCCGCGATTGGCGTCGCAGTGATTGCATCGCTGGCGCCAAGTCCGGGCAAGATATACCCGCAGCCGGCGGAATAGGCGCGCTATCCGAACAGCGGCGCCACCAGGTTTTCCACTCTGACGCCCGTCCGTTCCTGAACAACTTCCGCCACGCGGCGGCGATGGCAATGATTGACGTCGCGCTCATAGCAGAGCAGGCAGACGCGGCGGCCGGAGCTGACAAGGGATGCAAGCTCGTCCAGCGCTTCCTTCGCCTGCGGTGTCTTCAGATGTTTCTCGAAAATGCGCCATAGCGCCTTCAGGTCGCCACTGCGGGCGGCGAGGCGGCCTTCCTTCGGCGTGCCGAGCGCGCGCAGATGCAGATAGCCGATGCCCTGTTCGTCGAGGCCGGCGGCGAGCTGGCGCTTGGAAAAGCCGGGCCGGCGCGATGCCGCCACCGCGCGCACATCCACCAGCAGCTCGACGTTTGCCGCCTTCAATTCGGCCAGCACGGCAGCGGATCGGGCTTGCTCGTAGCCGATGGTGAAGAGCGTGGACTTTGCTTGTTTCGCCATCACTTTTGCAGCCGCTCGATCAGCGCCATCGCGCCAGCGGGCGCACGGATTTTTCCGTCATGGATAATATAGGCAAAGACGTCGCGCGGCTCGGCGTTTGGCCGATGATGACCATCGACGCGCGGCAGATCGTCTGGCTCCTCGCCTTCCGCCCATAGCCGCAATCGTTTGGCCCAGGCGTCGATCGCCTTCGGCGGATAAGCCGTCGGAATATCGTCTTCGCCTTTTTGCAGGCGGGCATAAACGAAGTCCGCGGTGATATCGGCGATGCCCGGATATTTGTGATGATCGGCATAAACCACAGCCACGCCGAATTCGCGCAGGAGGGCGGTAAAGGCCGGCGTGCGAAAGCTGTCGTGGCGGACTTCCACCACATGCCGCAGGTTTCTGCCGCCAAGCTGCCGCGGCAGCAATTCCAGAAAGCCGCCGAAATCAGCCTGGTCGAATTTCTTCGTCGGCGCGAATTGCCACAGCAACGGGCCTAGCCGGTCGCCCAATTCCAGCACGCCGGAATCGAAGAAACGCTTGAGCGAGTCGCCGGCTTCCGCAAGCACCCGGCGATTGGTGGTGAAGCGCGAGCCCTTCACCGAGAAGATGAAGCCGTCCGGCACCTCGCGCGCCCATTTGCGAAACGTTTCCGGCTTCTGCGCGCCGTAATAGGTGGAATTGATCTCGATTGAGGTCAGCTGCCGGCCGGCATACGAGAGCTCCTTCGCCTGCGGCAGGCCCTTCGGATAGAAGACGCCCCGCCAGGGGGCGAAACTCCACCCGCCGATACCGCAGTAAATTTTGCCGGATTTGCCCATGGCCTGTGTCTTACGTTGGGGCGCGGCCGGACGCAAAATTGCAAACCACTTCGGCTGCCGCGTGCTTGCGGAACCTTTTGTGAATTTCTACATTAGTCCGGAAGCGACGTTGAGCTGCGAGGCTCTGTCGCGTGACGGCCACGAAATGCAGCGGGTGTTGCCGGATGTACGCACACCTTGCTCCATTCGTGGTCGTTAGCATTTTAGCGATCCCACCTCCGCGCTGACGGCGCGTCGTTTTCCTAGTAGCATTGCCCCTGTGACCTAGACTGCGCCCGAGCGCGATCCGTTGGGCGTCGCTGCGCGCTTTTTTTACCTTCAAGGAGGGCGATATGCGAAAATTTTTACACGTTCTGCGAGTAACAGGCGCTGCCTTTGGGCTCTCGATCGGGGGCTCTGTCATAATCGCCGCATCACCGGCGCTTGCCGAAGTTCTGCAATTTTCCGCACTGGGCTTGGAAAGACAATGTCCCTGCGGCATGGGCGATGAAGCCGACGCGGCGGAGGCGGATAACGGCGTCCTCAAGCTGAAGGACGTGAATATGCGCTACTTCATGCCGGTCGCTTTGCCGCACGGGCAGAACGTTTGCCGCTTCAGCATGTTTTACCACGACATCAACGCCGGAAATTCGATGAGCGCCCACCTGAAGCGTAAAGTTGTGGTGGTCGGCGATCCGCCTTTTGATCCACCCACAACAATGGCGTCGGTCACCACCGCCGCCGGAACACCTGATACAATTCGCAAGGCCATCGATACGACGATCACAAGCCCGCTGATCAGCACGGTCAACTCGTTCTATTACATTGAGCTTGCGGCGCCGACCGTGAACCTCAATCCGATCGGTTTCCAGATCGATGTGCGGGCGACCTGTCCGTAGGATGGGACCTCACTACGGTTTGCACTGGGAGGCAGCGATGCTGCCGCGAACGTATTGGTAGATCTGCGCGCCGTCGATCTGATTAAAGCGACGCTCGACGGCGGCCGGCCCTGCTGATTCAAAAAGGCCCGGGATTTCTCCCGGGCCTTTTCTTTTCCGTGGCAGATGGTTCCCCGGGTCAAGCCCGGGGACAAGCTTAGAAGTCCATCCCGCCCATGCCGCCGCCCGGCATCGCGGGGGCTGCGTCTTTCTTCTTCGGCATTTCCGCGACCATGGCCTCGGTGGTGATCAGGAGGCCGGCGACGGAGGCGGCGTTCTGCAGCGCGGCACGCACGACCTTGGTCGGGTCGATGATGCCTTTGCTGACCAGGTTGCCGTATTCGTCGTTCTGCGCGTCGTAGCCGTAGGCGTATTGATCCTTTTCCAGGATCTTGCCGACGACGACCGAGCCGTCCGCGCCTGCATTGATGGCGATCTGGCGAACCGGCCAGGTGATCGCCTTGCGGACGATCTCGACGCCGGTTTTCTGGTCGTCATTCTGCGTACGCACTTTCTTGAGGGCTTCGCTGGCGCGCAGCAGCGCGACGCCGCCGCCCGGCAGGATGCCTTCCTCGACCGCAGCGCGGGTTGCATGCATCGCATCGTCGACGCGATCCTTGCGCTCCTTCACCTCAACCTCGGTCGCGCCGCCGACGCGGATCACCGCGACGCCGCCCGCGAGCTTGGCGAGACGCTCCTGCAGCTTCTCCTTGTCGTAGTCCGAGGTGGTCTCCTCGATCTGCGCCTTGATCTGCGAAATGCGCGCTTCGATCTCGGCTTTCTTGCCGGCGCCGTTGACGATGGTGGTGTTCTCCTTCTCGATCATCACCTTCTTGGCGCGGCCCAGCATCTGCAGCGTGACGTTCTCAAGCTTGATGCCGAGGTCTTCCGAAATCGCCTGGCCGCCGGTCAGGATCGCGATGTCCTGCAGCATGGCCTTGCGGCGATCGCCGAAGCCGGGAGCCTTCACCGCCGCGACCTTCAGGCCGCCGCGCAGCTTGTTGACCACCAAGGTGGCGAGCGCTTCGCCTTCCACGTCTTCGGCAATGATGACCAGCGGCTTGCCGGTCTGCACGACGGCTTCGAGCAGCGGAAGCAGCTCTTGCAGGCCGGAGAGCTTCTTTTCGTAGATCAGGACGTAGGGATCTTCCATCTCCACGCGCATCTTCTCGGCGTTGGTGACGAAGTAGGGAGAGATATAGCCGCGGTCGAACTGCATGCCTTCGACCACTTCCAGCTCGGTCTCCAGCGACTTGGCTTCCTCGACCGTGATGACGCCCTCATTGCCGACCTTCTTCATGGCGTCGGCGAGGAACTTGCCGATCTCGGTGTCGCCGTTGGCCGAAATGGTGCCGACCTGGGCGATTTCTTCGTTCGAGGTGACCTTCTTGGAGTTGGTCTTCAGGTGCTCGACGATGGCTTCGACAGCCAGGTCGATGCCGCGCTTCAGATCCATCGGGTTCATGCCGGCGGCAACCGACTTGGACCCTTCCTTCACGATCGCCTGGGCCAGCACGGTGGCGGTGGTAGTCCCGTCGCCGGCAAAATCAGACGACTTCGAAGCGACTTCGCGCACCATCTGGGCGCCCATGTTCTCGAACTTGTCCTCGAGCTCGATCTCCTTGGCGACGGTGACGCCGTCCTTGGTGATGCGGGGAGCGCCGAACGACTTGTCGAGCACCACGTTGCGGCCCTTGGGACCGAGGGTAACCCTCACCGCGTTGGCGAGAATGTCGATGCCGCGCAGCATCTTGTCGCGCGCATCGACGGAAAATCTAACTTCCTTGGCAGCCATTGTTATTTCTCCGATTCAATTCCTGGGGAAGCGCCGTTAAGCGGCTTTCTTGCGCGACGTTTCGACGTCGGTGAGGACGCCCATGATGTCGCTCTCTTTCATGATCAGGTAGTCGTGGCCATCGATCTTGACCTCGGTGCCCGACCACTTGCCGAACAGCACGCGCTCGCCAACCTTCAAATCGATCGGAATGAGCTTGCCATTCTCGTCGCGTCCGCCCGGGCCGACGGCAATGATCTTGCCCTGCTGCGGCTTCTCCTGGACGGTGTCGGGGATGATGATTCCGCCGGCGGACTTTTCCTCGGCGGAGACGCGCTCGACGACAACACGATCGTGAAGCGGACGAAATTTCATGCGGTCCTCCTAAGTAACTGGAAAGATGTCGAATTTTGATGAACGATGCACCGGAAACCCCGCTGCGAATCGGTCTAAGCACGAAATAGGACGCGCGCTGAGAGCCGCAAGGGGCTGGCGGGGATTTATTAGCACTCAAACCAGGTGAGTGCCAAGTCTTTTAAATGCGTCTGCCAACGGCCCGGGTTAGCGGTGCCAGGGAACCGTTTCCACTGCGCTCGCTTTCTATTCGCCGACCGCGGAAACGAGGCTCGCGGGTTGTTAGCAGGCCCTCTAAGCTGCTGCTAATGCGTCTATTTTCAACGGTTTGTTCACCGTTTCCGCTTGCAATAGCCGTATCGGAACCGAAACTCGTTGCTGATTTGGCTGGAGGACGAATGATGGTTTCGGAGGACTTTCGGAAGCAGGTCAAAGGCTACGGTTTGACCACGGCGCAAATTCTATACCGGCGGCCAGATCACCGCTGGCTTCTGCAAACCTATGTTTGGCAGGCCTACGATCTGTTCCCCGATTTTCCGGAGCTGCAGCGCTTCCTGGATTTCTGGCAACAACAGCTGGAAGGCCCTCTGCACTCGGTGACGGTGGCGCATTCTCGCCTGATCCATCCGACCGAGATCCGTTCGGTAGACGGCGTCTTCCGCTTGCACTGACGCCAGCCGCTTCATCGGCGCACCTAGCTCAGAATTCCAACGACCGCCCCGAGCAGGCAGGTCGAGAGCGTGCCCGAGACGATCGATTTCCAGCCGAGCGAAACGATGTCATCGCGTCGTTCCGGCGCCATCACGCTCAATCCGGCGATCATGATGCCGAGGCTGCCGAAATTGGCGAAGCCGCAAAGCGCATAGACCATGACCAGCCGCGAGCGCGGATCTAGAGCCTCCGCCGGAAGCGCGGCCAGCCGGAAATAGGCGACAAACTCATTGAGCACGGTCTTGATCCCCATCAGGGCGCCGGCCTCGATCGCCTGCGCCCAGGGGATCCCCATCAGCCAGCAGATCGGCGCCATGACGTAGCCGAGCAGCCGCTCCAGCGTGACCGGCGCGCGGCCGATGTCCGGCAAGAGGCTGAGGATCGCGTTGGCGAGATGAACTAGCGCAAGCAGCACGATCAGCATGGCGCAAATGTTGAGCAGCAGTTCGAGGCCGATCGCCGCACCCTTCACGATCGCGTCCATGGGGCTCGTTGCGAGTCTGATAAGGATTGGCGACCGGCGCCTGGGTGCGCTGCTTGTGTCGCATCCGGCACCATCAATTCGCTGACCAGAATGGCTGCCGGCGCGCCCAGCACGGAGGCGGTCAGCAAATGGCCCGGCTATGTCGGGAATCACGGGCGCAAGGATCGTGGCGTAAATCACGAAAACCGTACCGGCGATGCCCGCCATGCCGCCAGTCATCACGATGAACAAGCTCGGCGCGCGAAAGCTGCGCGAGATAAGGCCGGATGAACAGCGGCGCCTCCACCATGCCAAGAAAGATATTGGCTGCGGTCGAGAAGTCCGACCGCTCCGCCGACGCCGAGCGTGCGTTCCAGAACCCAGGAAAAGCCGCGCACGATCGGCGGCAGGATACCCCAGTAGAACAGCAGCGTGGTGAGCACGCTGACCACCAGCACCACCGGCAGCGCCTGGAAGGCAAGAATGAATTCGCTTCCCGGAATACTGGGCTCGAACGGGAGCGGCGCGCCGCCGAGATAGCCGAAGACGAAGGATGTTCCCGCCCGCGTCGCTGCGGCAATCGCGTTGACGGCGTCATTGACCGCAGCAAGGACTTGCTTGAGCGCCGGAATCTTGAGCAGCAGCACCGCAAGCACGAGCGTGAGCAGCAGGCTCGTGCGCCACGCGCCGCCACGAGACCGCCCAGCGGTTCTCGCTGATGATCCAGCAGATCGCGAGCAGCGCGAAGATGCCGAAGGCGGACTGCAACGTCGCCATAGGCTAACCGCGGCCGACGAACGGCATCTTGGTCGCCATCACGGTCATGAACAGCACATTGGTATCGAGCGGCAGCCCGGCCATGTAGACCACCGCCTGGCCGACCTGCGCGGTCTGCATCTGCTTCTCCGGCATCATGGTGCCGTTGGGCTGCAGCGCGCCGGTCGGCGTATGCGCGGTCATTGGCGTCGCCGCGTTGCCGATATCGATCTGCCCGCAGGCGATGTCGAATGGCCGCCCGTCGAGCGCGACCTGACGCGTCAGGCCGGTGATCGCGTGCTTGGTGGCGGTATAGGCGATCGACAGCGGCCGCGGCGCATGCGCCGCCAGCGAGCCGTTGTTGATGATGCGCCCGCCCTGCGGCGCTCTGGTGGCGCATCATGCGGAAAGCCTCCTGCAGCGCAAAGGAAGGTGCCGTTCAGGTTGATGTCGACGGCTGCCTTCCATTTCTCATAGGGCAGTTCGTCAGGCGTCGAGGGCGGCGCGCCGATGCCGGCATTGTTGAACAGCACGTCGAGGCGGCCGAAGACCTCCTGGGTCTTGGCGAACAGCGCTTTCACCTGCGCCGGGATCGCTGACATCGGCAGGAAATACCAGCGTCTTGGCGCCGGCGGGCGCTTCCTTGGCGGTGCCGTCGAGCATTTCCTTGCGGCGTCCGGTCAACACGACCGCGTAACCCGCGTTGAGCAAGGCGAGCGACACCGCCTTGCCGATGCCGGTGCCGGCGCCGGTGACCATGGCGATTTTCGAGGCTGCGGTCATGCGGATCTCCTGAGGTCTTCGAGGCTAGTGCCCGCTTCCGAAGCTCGTGATACGTCGCTGCATCTCTACACGAACTTCGGAAGCAAAGGGCACTAGCACGTTTATGATCTAGTGCCGCTTTTCGATTTGAAGTTCCTACTGACTTTGCCGCAGCTCTATAGGAACTTCAAATCGGCGGCACTAGCGCCGAACAAATCGGCGATAACCTCCTCGGCGATGGCGAAAGAGGTGCTGGCGCCGTTGCCGCCGGTGACCATCACCAGGCGGATATCCGGGCTGGGTGTGTCGGCGAACATAGTCCGGTCAGCCGGACGCATAAGTGCCGGTCCAACGGACAATCACTTTCGGGTCTGCGCCGGTGAACACGTTGCGGTATTCGCCGAGGATGATTTCATCGACATCGTCGGGCGCGAATGGGTCGGGGGTCGGTGCCGTAGTGGTGGGAATCGCCGACGACGAGCGAACCGTCGGCGCTTTGCACCACGATGAGATGCACACCATTGTCCAGCGCCGGCTTCTCTTCTGCTTCGAGGCGCCGGCGCAGTGCAGCGGCTTCCGGCAGCGCGGCAAATCCTGCGTAACGTGTGAGACTGAGATCGGAGATCACGGTGGCACGCAGACGAAAGCCCGGATAGGCCAGCCGCATCATGTGCAGCTTGCAGCGCGTGACGCGTGTAGGCAGCGATCCGTTCAGGGAAGAGCGTGGCGAAGTCGTCGCCCGGGCAGACGATCACCTTGCCGGCGCGGATCGCGCCGCGGCTGGTCTCGATCAGCGGCGGTTCGATTGCCTGCACTGCGGTCTCGCGGCGAAATTCGACCCCGTGATGCGTCGCGAGCCAGGCGGCGAGGCGTGGGATCGCCTCCTTCGATTCCACCCGCAATTCGTGCGGGCTCCACAACCCGCCTGCAAAGCGTCCGGGATCGAGCTGCGGCTGGCGTTTGGCCAACCCGGCGGGCGACAGCAATTCGCAGCCTTGGCCCATCTCGGTCTTCAGGAAGGCGTCGACCACGGCAAGCGCCTCTGGTCTGCGCGCAGCGACGGTCATGCCACGATGAATGACATCGATGCCGGCCGGTTCGGCCAGTTCCAGCCATACATCCCGCGAGCGCATCGCGCGCCGCCAGACCGTTCCGCGCTCCTCGCCGCTAACGACAACGAAGCCGAAATTGCGGATCGAGGCGCCATTGGCCTGCGCGTCGCGGTCGATCACGACAACCCTGAGACCCAGGCGGCTCGCCGCAAGCGCATGCGCCAGCCCAAGGATGCCGGCGCCAATGACCGCGAGGTCGAATTGTTGTGCTGCTTTCATCCAAGGCGCCAGATTGATTCAACATAAATGACGAGCGGCGCCGCGACAGCGGCCCGGAAAACGGCTGCAAGAGAAGACTATCAGCCCGCCAGGGCTATGTCGCTCGGGGCGCGGCTGCGGCCGCGGGCTTGCCAGCCGCACGCTGATGGCAGCGGCCGACATCGGTTTGCCGTAACGATAACCCTGCATCGTGTGAACGCCGGCTGCGCGCAGGAACAGCGCCTGCTCGGCGGTCTCCACGCCTTCGGCGGTGACCTTCATGCCGAGACCGCGTCCGAGACTGACGATGGCGTGCACGATCGCGGCGGCATCGGCGGCCGTTTCGATGCTGGCGGTGAAGCTCTGGTCGATCTTAAGCTTGTCGAATGGGAAGTGGCGCAGATAGAGCAAAGAAGAATAGCCGGTGCCGAAATCGTCGAGCGCGAGCTGCACGCCGATATTCTTCAACTGCTTCATGGCGGCCTCAGCGGTAGCCACATTGCCAAGGAAGGTGCTTTCGGTGACTTCAAGTTCCAGCCGCGCCGCTTCGAACTGCGTCTCCGCCAGGATGCGCTTGACCATCTCGACGAAATCGGTGCGGCGGAACTGCAGCGGCGAGACGTTAACCGCCACGGTGGTGCCCGGCCAGGATCTTCCATCTAGACAGGCGCGACGCAGCACCCATTCGCCCAGTGCGGTGATCAGGCCGGAGTCTTCCGCGACCGGTATGAATTCGGCAGGGCAAATGTCGCCGCGCTCGGGATGTTTCCAGCGCGCCAGCGCCTCGACCCCGACGATCTTCTCGCCGCTATTGTTGACGACCGGCTGATACGCAAGATAGATTTCGCCATTCTCGATGGCCTCGCGCAGATCGGCTTCCAGCAGCTTGCGGCTCGTCAGATCCTCGTCCATCGCAGCGTCGTAGACGCAGGCACGCTTGCGGCCTTCATTCTTCGCCCGGTAGAGCGCGATGTCGGCGTAACGCATGATATCGGCGGCGCCTTGCGTGCGCTGATCGATCACCGCGATACCGACGCTGGCGCCGATCACGATATTCTGGCCGTTGATGGAGTAGGGCGCGGAGATGCTGGAGATGATGCGTCCGGCGACGCCCTGCAGCTTGTAGGCGTCAGGCCCCGATGAGGTAATGATCGCAAATTCATCCCCGCCCAGCCGCGCGACCACGTCCGTGCCGCGCAGGATGCGGTTGAGCCGCAGGGTGACGCTGCGGATCAGTTCGTCGCCGACGGGGTGGCCGAGGGTGTCGTTGACGTCCTTGAAGTGGTCGAGGTCAATGTAGAAAACCGCGGCATGCGGACCGCCGGCCTTCACCTCGTTAATGACGGCTTCCAGCCGTTCGCCGAAGAAGGTGCGGTTCGGCAGCCCGCAGAGCGGATCGTGCAGGGCGAGATGGCGCAGCCGGTCCTCGCCGGCGGCGATGGCTGCCGCAGTGCGGCGCATATAGCGCAGGAGGAACAAGGCCAGCACCGCGAAGCCCGCGACCGCAAACAACACAAACGGGATCACGCTGCGCATAATGCGCGAGCCGGGCTGTTTCGGCGTCCAGGCAAAGCGGGCGAGCGTTTGGCCGAAATCATCCAGCAACTCGAATGGCGGGCCCGGCAAACTTACTTCCTCACTGCCGATTGCTCGCAGGTTGGGCAGCTGGAGCTGGCCGGAGATCTCCGACAACACGGCGGCATCGAGAAATTTCACCGCCATGACCAAAGGCGCGAGTGTGGCGGGATCCTGACCAGGCAGCCTGACCTCGGCGACGGCGACGAAGGCCGGCTTGCCGCCGACGCTCTGCACGATAGCCATGCGCTTGCCGTGTCCGATATCGGCGATCCGATCGGTGCGCAGGATGGTCATCGTGCCGCTCGGAATTTCCACAATGCGTGCGTGAAGGTAGGCGGCGAGAGGTTTCAGATCGTCGTAGACGGCGTCCCGTTGCTCCGGGCTCATCAGCCCGCGATTGAGATTGGCGAGGGAGTCCAGGAAGCGGTCCTGCTCATCGACCACAAAGACGAATTCATGGTCGAAATAGGTTTCCAGCCACTGACCGACGCGCTCCTGGACCCAGGGCAGGTTGCGCTCGACGCGAATATTGTGGGCCGCGCGGTCGGTGGCGGTGACGCTTTCAACTTCGCGCAACACGCGCCTGCCGTGGTCGGCGATGGCGCGGGTAAATAACCGGCGCTCCTGTTCGAGGGCGACCTCGTCAGCGCGATAGGCCGAGGTCATCACCGCCACGATGACGCAGACGATCGCGACGGCGACGATCATGCCGACGCGCGCCACGACGCTGAGGTGGGTGCGCTCCCGGCTGCCCGGCTTGGCCAGGCTGCCGATGTTCCAGTGACCCTCGGCCGGCAAACGCCATACTCCCGTTATGGCCCGTGAGCCATGCAGGCATCATACGGAGGAAAAGGTTGCAAATGACTTGCGCAACGGGTGGAAGTTTGGGCAGGGGCTTTTCCTGGCAGCCGTTAACTTCCAGTTTACATAACGGGGCGGGAAGGGCTGCTGTGCTGCCATTTGGCCTCGGCCCGGGTAGCTTGCTGCGGCCTGGCATCCGGTGCACCCTGCGGAGCCCGTGACCCAACCTTCCTTACGATCCCGCCGAGCCAGGACATGACTGACGCGAGCGTCCCAGCCGGACAGGGCATCGTCACCGCCGCGCTGCTGGTTATCGGCGATGAGATCCTCTCGGGTCGGACCAAGGACAAAAACATCGGCTATATTGCCGAATATCTCACCGCGCTTGGCGTCGACCTGAAGGAAGTGCGGGTGGTGTCAGACGATGAGAAAGCCATTATCGAAGCGCTGAACGCGCTGCGTGCGCGTTTCAGTTACGTTTTTACCACCGGCGGCATCGGCCCCACCCACGACGACATCACGGCCGACAGCGTCGCCAAGGCCTTCGGCGTGCCGATCGATTACGAGCCGGAGGTGGTGGAAATGCTGCGCGCGCGTTTTGCCGAGCGCGGCACCGACATGAACGAGGCGCGCATGCGCATGGCGCGCATCCCGAAGGGCGCTGCGCTGGTAAAGAACAAAATCTCCACCGCGCCGGGATTCTGGCTTGGCAATGTCATCGTCATGGCCGGGGTTCCCGCCATCATGCAAGCCATGCTGGACGAGGTTGCGCCGAAGCTGAAGACCGGCGTGAAGATGCTGTCGGAAACCGTGTGCGCCAATGCGCGCGAGGGCGACATCGGCACCGAGCTCGGCGAAATCGCCAAAACCATCCCCGAGGTGACCATCGGCAGCTATCCTTATTTCGACGAAAAATTCGGGCCGAATACCAATGTCGTGATCCGCTCACGGGACCCGGCGCGGCTGGCCGAGGCGAAAGCCGCGGTCGAAGCCATGCTGATACAGGTGAAAGCGAAGGGAATACGCCGATGACACAGGATCCTAGCCGACGCGATCTGATCAAGGTTGCCGCGCTCGCCGCCGGCGCGCTCGGCTACGCCGAGACCGCGCTGGCGCAGCAGCCATTGCCGCCGACACCGGAGTGCAAAGACGGCGGCGAGCCGACCGCGGCGCAGACTGAAGGACCCTTCTATAAGCCGAGCTCGCCGCAGCGTGCCGACCTGCGCGAGCCCGGATTAGGCGGACGGCCGGTCGTACTGACGGGGCTGGTGTTGACGCGCCGTTGCACGCCCGTCGCGCGCGCGCTGGTCGATTTGTGGCACGCCGACGATAAAGGCGATTACGACAATCGCGGCTTCCGCTGCCGCGGGCATGTGCTCACCGACGAGGCGGGGCGGTATCAGTTCCGCACCATCATGCCCGCGCTCTATCCGGGCCGCACCCGCCACTACCATGTGAAGGTGGCGGCGCCGGGCCGTCCGCTCGCTGACGACGCAGCTTTACTTCCCAAACGAGCCGGGCAACGCGCGCGACGGGCTTTTCCAACGCGCATTGCTGATGCGCGTTGGGCAAAGCGGCGACGGATTGGCCGCGCAGTTCTCCTTCGTGCTGACATGACGTGAGCAGGGACGTGGCGCAGCCGTCGCAAAAACCGTTTCCGGTTTCCTGGGATCAGTTCCACCGCGATGCGCGCGCGCTCGCCTGGCGGCTGGTCGAGGCGGGGCCTTTCGCGGCGATCGTCTGCATCACCCGCGGCGGTCTCGTGCCGGCGGCGATCGTGGCGCGCGAGCTGAATATCCGGGTGATCGAAACCTTCTGCGTAGCGAGTTATTCCGGCCCCGGCGCTCCCGCCGAGCTGCAAGTGCTCAAGGACGTGGGGGAGGCGATCCGCAAGCTCGGCGGCGGCGGTGGCGCAGGCATCCTCGTGATCGACGATCTGGTGGATACCGGACAGACCGCCAAGGTTATGCGCGAGTCACTGCCAAAGGCGCATTTCGCCGCGGTTTATGCCAAGCCCATGGGCCGGCCGATGGTCGATACCTTCATCACCGAGGTGTCGCAGGACACCTGGATTCATTTTCCCTGGGACACCGGGCTCGCCTTCCTGCCGCCGATCCGCGAGGGCGGGGCGTGAACGAGCGCTTCCAGTTATCGCAGGCGCGATGCTAGAACCGCCTGATGCGGACGTGGCGGAATTGGTAGACGCAAGGGACTTAAAATCCCTTGGGGGAAACCCCGTGCCGGTTCGACTCCGGCCGCCCGCACCAACCACCAAAAAAGAAGCTCCAGCAGGGATCGTGCCCAAAAGCCTCACGTCGTTTGGGAGAGCTGTGGGGAAGCTTCATTTCGACTTTAGCAAATAGCGGAATGCGTTCTATCTGGTGTCGCGCCAGCAAGCGATACTTCCTTGAAATTCCAGGCAAATTTAAAGGCCGCTGCGCTTCGCCCGCCGACAGAATGAGGCAAATCACGCCAACCAGCGCACGAGGGCGAGGCTGAGGGTCGGGAAGAGGACGCATAAGGCGAGGCGGATCACGTCGGCGGCGATAAAGGGCAACACACCGCGATAGGTCTTGGCGATCGGCACATCGCGGGCGATGGCGCTGACCACGAACACGTTGAGCCCGATCGGCGGCGCCGTGAGGCCGATGCCGACGACAATGAGGACGAGAATGCCGAACCAGATCGCCACCTCGTCTGGGGGCATGCCGAAATCGAGCGCCGACACGATCGGGAAGAAGACCGGCAGCGTGAGCAGGATCATCGCCAGCTCGTCCATGACCGCGCCAAGCAGGATATAAAAGGCGAGGAGAGCGATGAGGACGGCATAGGGTGGCAAACCGAGCTGTCCGAGGAAGCTCGCGGCCTGGCTCGGCACTTGCGACAGCGCGAGAAAAGCGTTGAACACCTCCGCGCCGAGCAGGATGGCGAAGATGAGCGCTGACGTCTCCGCCGATTGCAGAAGACTTGTCCGGATCTCGCGCCAGGGCAGGGAGCGGCGCAACAGGCCGATGGCGAACATGCTTACCGCCCCGACCGAGGCGCCCTCCGTTGGCGTGAAGATGCCGCCATAGATGCCGCCGATAACAATGATCGCCACCGCCAGCGCCGGCCATACGAGAAGCAACGCGCGCCAGCGTTCCTCCTTCGGCACGGACGCGTGCGCCGGTCCGGCGTCGGGATCGCGCCGCACGACAATGGCGATCACAATGCAATAGAACAAGCTGGCAAGAAGAGCCGGAACGAGCGCGGCCTGAAACAGCTTGGCGATATTCTGCTCGGTCGAGATGGCGTAGACGACGAGAATGATCGAGGGTGGGACCAAGATGCCAAGGGTGCCGCCGACGGCGATGACGCCGGTGCGGAATCCGTCGCCGTAGCGGTAGCGGCGCAGCTCCGGCAATGCGGCGCGACCGAAGGTGGCGGTGGTCGCCACCGAGGAGCCGCAAATAGCGCCGAACCCCGTGCACGCGGCGATCACGGCCATGGCCAAGCCGCCGCGCCAATGGCCGACCCACGCGCTTGCGGCGCGAAATAGATCGGTGGCTAGCCCCGAGCGCTCTGCGAAAGCGCCCATCAGTATGAAAAGCGGGATGACCGATAGCGTGTAGTTAGAGAACAGGAAGAACGGCGTCGCGTTCATATAGCTGAGGAACGCCGGCAAGCTGCTGAGGTAGATGTAGCCGGCGCTGCCGACGGAGAGCATGGCGAGACCGACCGGCATGCGCAGCCCGATCAGTCCTAGCATAACGAGGAAGCCGAGGCCGGCTGCCGCGAAGCCGCTCACCTGCCGCTCTTTGCCAGACGGGCCGCCGTCACGGCGGCGATAAGGGTGAGGAAAACGCCCATGATGGCGCAAGCGGCAATGGCGTAACCTTGCGGGATCCCGAGCACCATGGAGGTGGTCTGGCTGGCGAAGGCATCGTGCGCGCCCAGCACCAGCCGCCACGACAGGACCGCGATGATTGCCGCGTACAGCAGGTCCCACGTGGCATCGAGCAAGAGCGTGGCGCGCCGGGGAAGGTCGCGGGTGAAGGTGTCGACGACGACATTGCCGCGGCGGGCCTGGCAGAACGGCAGGAAGGCGAAGGCGCCCAGCGCCGTCGCGATCTGCACCAGCTCGAAATCGCCGGAAATGCCGTCCCCCGCCAGCCACCGCATCAGTACGCTCGCCGTGACCAGCGTGGCGACCGCGAGCATCAATGCGCCGCCGGCGATCGCCAAGATCTCGGTCGCCGCGGTCAGGCGGGGACCGAGAAAGCTGCGATGCGCTTCAGGGTCGGGCGTAAACGGTGCCGGTTCCTTCATGCCGCCTTCTCGTGTTTGGCGATAAGGCCGCGCACCGTTTCCACGAGCTTGCCGCCGTCGATGTTGCGCTCCTTCATCTGCTTGATCCAGGCTTCGATCACCGGCTGCGTGGTCTTTTCCCAGCGCTGTGCCTCCTCGTCCGAGATCGTGACGATGGTGCCGCCTTTTTTCTTCACGAGATCGGGAAGCTCGGCGGCCATCTTATCGAACGGCACAGATGCCATGCGCGCGGCAAGCGCGCCGGAATTCTTGTCGACGACTGCCTTCAAATCCGCGGGCAGGCCCTCGTATCTGGCCTTGTTCATCACCAACGCCATCACGCTGGTGTAGAGCGATTTCGGACCGGGAATGTCGGTGTGGAACTTGACAAGCTCGTCGAGCTTGACCGCGGGCACGACCTCCCACGGAATCAAAGCGCCATCGATGACGCGTTGCGCGATCGACTCAGGCACTTGCGGCACCGGCATGCCGATCGAGGTCGCGCCGAGCGCCTTCAGGGCTTCGCCGGCAAGACGAGTCGGGAAGCGGATCTTGACGCCCTTCAGGTCCTCCAGCTTTTCGATGCGCTTGTTCACATGGATAAGGCCGCGGTCATGCGCCCACACACAGATCGGATGCACCTCGTTGAATTCGTCTCGGATGTGGTTCTCGTAGAATTCCTGGAAGGCGAGCGAATTCACCAGCGCCGTCCGATGCGACACGAATGGGTTCTCGATGGCCTCGCTCTTCGGGAACCGTCCGGCCGTATAGCCGGTGAGGGTCCAGACGAGGTCCACCACCCCGTCGCGTGCCTGATCGTACAATTGCGGCGGGGCGCCGCCGAGCTGCATGGTGGGAAAGATGTCGATCTTGATGCGCCCGTTCGATTCTTGTTCGACCTTTCTCGCCCAAGGGGTCAAGAACTGCGCCGGAACATTGGCGACCGGCGGCAGAAAATGATGCAGCTTGAGCGTCACCTGCGGGCTTTGCGCATAGCCCACCCGCAGCAGGGCCGGCGCGGCAAGCGCGCCGCCCGCAAGGGTGAGAAAGCGGCGGCGATTGGCGGTCATGGCTGGTGTTCTCCCCTTCGATCTTCTTCGGGCACAAATCAATCGCGTCTGCGCCTTTGAAGCAAGCAGGACGAGGGAATTTTCCGTTCTCCGGCCGGGATTTTCCGGCGAAAGCGGCTCGGGAAACTGGATCTCCTGTTCAGAAATCCCTTAATGGCGCTCGATACAGCGAAAACAACTTGCCGCCCGAGAGGTCGACAAAGGCTTGCCGGACGGTCCAAAACAAACTGAAAATCCCTCGGGAGAAACCGTGCCGGCTCGACTCCGGCCGCCCGCACCTGGTGCCGTAAGACGACAACCGCGCCTTCGTCACCGGCGCCATCGAGAAAAATCTTCCCGGGCCCATCCGCAACCGTTGTTCAAGTCCGGTAACGAAGAGCCTCAACCAGCGCGACAAAGGCTGGCGAAGACTGACGACGGCTTGGGTAGTAGAGATGATAGCCGTCCCACTCCGGTGAATACTCTTTCAAAACACGCTTAAGTTCGCCGCTTTTGATGTACGGAAGAACGATTTCTTCCGGAATGTAAGCGAGGCCGAAGCCATCGAGCGTTGCCTGCAGCGCATTGAATATGTTGTTGAAGACAAGCGGGCCATCCACGCGGATCCTTATCTCGCGGCCTTCGTCATGGAATTCCCACGCGTACAGGCCGCCTGATGTAGGAAGCCGGAAGTTAATGCAGGAATGCCGAACGAGGTCCTTCGGATGTTTTGGTTTGGGATTGTTCTCGAAGTAAGCAGGCGCGCCAACCACCGCCAGCGAGAAATCGGGACCGATCCGCGCGGAAATCATGTCTTTCGCAAGGTGCTCACCCATGCGAACGCCGGCGTCGTAGCGCCCGGTGACGATATCGGTCAGCCCATTGTCGAGAAAAAGCTCGACTTTGATATCCGGATATTTCGGAAGAAACTTGCGCAGCTTCGGCCACAGCACATGGCTGATTGCATAGTCGGCGGCTGCAATGCGTATCGTTCCCGCCGGTTTGTCGCGAATGGCGCCGAGCGCTTCGAGCTGGGTCTCGATTTCCTCGAATTGCGAACTGATGCCATCCAGCAACCGCTGTCCGGCCTCGGTGGGAGAAACGGCGCGGGTGGTCC
Source organism: uncultured Alphaproteobacteria bacterium (assembly GCA_963731585.1). Lineage (GTDB taxonomy): Bacteria > Pseudomonadota > Alphaproteobacteria > Rhizobiales > Xanthobacteraceae > CANKHA01. The sequence continues at coordinate 50,989 of CAVSWC010000012.1, read as the reverse complement.
GCGTGAGAAGACGGACTCCCAGCCGCTCTTCGAGCTGACGCACGGTATGGCTCAAAGCTGACTGGGAAACGTTGAGTTTGGCCGCTGCCTTCGTGAAACTCCTATCACGCGCGACAGCCACAAACGCCAGCAAGTCTTGAACATTCTCACGCAGCACTCATGCATCCTTCGCAAATCGTGAGAGGGATAATAGCGCGGCCTACCCTCAAATCGATGCCTGGCGCAACTTGGGGCCAATGCCAAGGCGAAACTTACTCCGCGCGCTCAATTCGGACGGTGACGGGACCGGGCCGGTCAAAAATAGAAACATCGCCATTGACCTGTCCAAGGACGATGATCCCGGGCTGAGGGACGCGGCCGGCGCGGTAATAGATGACGAAGTGGTCGGAATCCCATAACCCCAGCGTGCCTTTCGAGAAAGGCGTTTGCCGCGCGACCTCCGGTAGCGGGGACGGCAGGTTGCCCGTCTTTTCTTGGCGGAGGTGGTCACGCATCTCGATTGTGACCGGCAGCAACCGTACTAACGCTTTTGCGGCGTCGTTGTTGGCCAAATCGGCAGTGACCTTGCCCCAGTCAGATGAAATCAAAAGACGTTCTTGCGCCATGACGGGTCCTGCAAATCCGAGCATGAGGATGACGGCTACACGAACTGCTTTCAGCATAGGTCTATCCCGTTCATCGAAAACAATCTCTCAATATCGGCACCGCTGCTAAGCCGGTGAGATGCCGGGTGAAGAACGACTGAAGCTGGTTCCACGGAATGAGTTGCACCTTGTCGTACAAGTCAACGTGTCCGCATCGGTACGATGAACAGTTCCTTCGGGGTCAGAGGCGAGCTGATAAGACGCCGAGCGCGGCAACGCCGGCGCCGGTCGCTTTCAAAAAGTTTGGTCTGACCATGTTAACGCCCAATGCGTTCGTGTGCTGTGCTGACGTGTTCATTTTCAAATCTCCGCTGGATATGAATTGGTCCCGCATCGCGTAACGACCTGCTGCGGATGAATATGTGCCGAAAACTTAGAAGCAAGTAGCTGGCTATGTCCGGATGCGGTCATGAGCGGCACTCATGAATGCCCAAACCGGGCCGCGATTAATGGGCGGCAAAGAAATTCGAGAGCGGCACCGGTGGGCCGAGCTTCATGACACGGAACCCGGCCGGTCGAGAATTCCAAGGAGGCCGCCGCCTCAGCTAACGCGCACCGAGGTGCATTTCAGGCCACTACGCAGCTATTGACTCAGCACGCACGGTGGGTGGGAGCGTCTTCTTGCCCACGAATTGTGACAAGCGCCGTCTGCCTAGGCCAATAATTGGTTGGCAGATACCGCAGCCGCCCTTAACGTGCGGCGCTTCAGGCAGAGCACCGATGGCAAAGAACGGCACAAACTACCCAAAATACGCAACCACCGTCGTCGGCGCGCATAGCGTGCCGGATTGGTATCGAGGCGCTCGATCGCCTGGTCGCGGTCGGCCAGCTTTCGATGGCAGCTTTTGCCGATGCGCAATATCGCGCCATGCAGGCGGCCGTGCTCGACCAGGAACTCGCCAAGATCGACGTCATCACCGGCGGCGAGATGCACCGGCGCACGCATAACCGCCATTCGCCGCCCAACGCGATGCTGAATTTTTTCTGGCAGAAAATTCCCGCCTTCCAGGGCAGCACGCGCCCGAAGCAGATCACCACGCACGATCCGAACGTGTTTCATCCAGCGGCGACCTGCCGCTCGCGCATCGTCGACAATATCGATCTCGGGCTTGACGGATGAATTCAAGATGGTGTCGGCGCTCACCAGCAAGCCGGTGAAGATCACCATGACCGGCCCGCATATGCTGGCGAAGGTCGCCTACGACGAGCACTACAACGACATCGCGAAGATGATGGACGATATCGGCAAGCTGCTGCGCCACAACTTCAAGCATGCTGGCGGCGGCCGGCTGCAAGAACATCCAGATCGACGAGCCGCTGTTCACGATGAGCGAAGACGAGCGAAGTGCAGGCCGCCGTCGAATGCGATCAACACGTCGATCGAGGACCTGCCGAAGGACGTGCACGTGTCGATCCACATCTGCCAGGGCAACTATGCGGTCGGCAAGGAATACGACGCGCAGATCGGTCACCGCTATTTCGACACCGGCCGCTACAAGGCGGATCTCGTGTGCAAGATCGAATGCTTCGTCCTATCTGGTCGAATACGACATGACGCACCACTACGAAGGTCACGTGGGCAACAAGCAGCTCGGCGTCGGCGCGGTCGACGTGCAGGATCCGAAGGTCGAGAGCGGAGAGACGGTCGCGGCGCGCGTCAAGGCACAAGCCTGGCTGGCGCCCGAGCAGACCATCGATCACGAGCTCCTGCGGCTTCAATCACCTGCCGCGGCAACGTCGCCTTCGGCAAGCTGAAGGCGATGGCCGAGGCCAAGCGTATTCTCGGCGGCAGTGGCTTGAACGTGGACTTCAGAGGATCGGCGAATCTACAGCGAGAGCGACGAACTGCTCGACGCTCGCCCAGGAGGCGGGGCGCGTCGGCATTTTCGAATGGCAGGTGCAGACCGGCATCGTGCGGCTGTCGCCGAAATTCCTCGCGCTCTACGGCCTGACCGATTTCGACGGGCGCTACGAGAGCTGGCTTGGCTAGCATCTTCCGCGAGGACCAGCCGCGCGTCGCCGATCTGATCGAAAGCGCCTTTGCGGCGCAGAGCGCGCGATCTGCAGACCGAATTCCGCATCGTCAGCCCAGCGCGACCAAGCGTTGAAATGGATGGAGGCGCGCAGCCTCATCTTCTACGACGCGGACGGACGGCCGGTGCGCGTGGTCGGCGTCAACGGTCGACGTGACCGAGCGCAAGCGCGCCATGGTGCAGATGCGCGCCTTCACCGAGACGCTCGAGGAAGCGGTCAAGGAGCGCACGCGCGAGCTGGAAGCGGAGAACGAAGCGCGCAAGAAGGCCGAGGAATCGCTGCGCCAGGCGCAGAAGATGGAGGCCGTCGGCCAGCTCACCGGCGGCGTCGCGCATGACTTCAACAACCTGCTGACCATCGTGCTCGGCGGGCTCGACAGTCATCGGCCGGCAATTCCCGCGCTCTGCCGCCTCGCCGGCGACCGCGCGCATCTCGCGGGCGCGCGACATGGCATGGCAGGGCGCGCAGCGCGCCGTCACGCTGACCAACCGGCTGCTGGCCTTTTCGCGTCAGCAGCCGCTGGCGTCCCAAGCCGATCGACGCCAACAAGCTGATCGCGCGACATGTGCGAATTGCTGCGCCGGACGCTTGGCGAGGCGGTGTCGCTGGAAACGGTGCTGGCGGGCGGACTATGGCGCACCCATGCCGATGCCAACCAGCTCGAAAACGCGCTGCTCAATCTGGCGCTCAACGCGCGCGACGCCATGCCGAACGGCGGCAAGCTGACGATCGAAACCGCCAATTGCTATCTCGACGACGGCCTATGTCGGCCGCGCTCGCCGAACCGGTGGAGGCCGGCCAATATGTCATGATCGCGGTCGCCGACACCGGCACCGGCATGGACAAAGCAACGCTCAGAGCGGGCGTTCGAGCCGTTCTTCACCACCAAGGAAGTCGGCAAGGGCACCGGGCTGGGGCTCAGCCAGGTCTACGGCTTCGTGCGCCAGTCCGCCGGCCACGTCAAGCATCTACAGCGAGCCGGGCGAAGGCACGACGGTGAAGATCTATCTGCCGCGCTATGCCGGTCGACGAGGACGCAGCGCGAGCGCGCTGAACAGTCGCGCCGGCGCGGCAAGCGCGCCATCGGCGCTGAATGCATCCTGGTGGTGGAGGACGACGAGCCGTTGCGCGCCTACACCGTGGAGATGCTGCGCGAGCTCGGCTATGGCGTGCTGGAGGCGCGCGAACGGCCGCCGCCGCGCTGGAGATGCTCGAGAGCAACCCGACGATCGACCTGCTGTTCACCGACATCGTCATGCCCGGCGGCATGAACGGCCGCCAGCTCGCCGACGAAGCGCGTGCGCCGGCGGCCTGGGCTGAAGGTGCTGTTCACCACCGGCTATACCCGCAACGCCATCGTGCATCACGGCCGCCTCGATCCCGGCGTCGAGATGATCGGCAAGCCTTTTTCATTTGAGGATTTGGGCGTCAAAATACGTGCCTTGCTCGACAAGCATGTAACCGGGGCCTGAGGCCTGGCGAATTCTCTTCCGCGCTCCGATATGATGTGGCAGCCGTAAGGTCAGCGCGAGGAAAACACATCATGGACCAGAAGCAATATCCGGTCACCCATACCGACGAAGAATGGCGCCGCCTGCTCACGCCCGAGCAGTATCAGGTCATGCGCGGACACGGCACCGAGCGGCCGGGAAGCTGCGCGCTGAATTACGAGAAGCGCGCCGGCACCTTTTACTGCGCGGGTTGCGGGCAGCCTTTGTTCGCATCGAAAAAGAAATTCGAGAGCGGCACCGGCTGGCCGAGTTTCAACGATCCGGAGCCGGGGTCGGTGGAGACCACCGAGGACCGCAGCTTCGGCATGACCCGCATAGAGGCGCATTGCAGCCGCTGCGGCAGCCATCTCGGGCATGTCTTTCCCGACGGGCCGCCGCCCACGCATCAACGCTACTGCATCAACGGCGTCGCGCTCGATTTCAAGCCGGAGTGAGTCGGGAATCACCGCAGACGAACTCGGAATCGGAATAAATACAAGAATTGAAATATTGCTCCGCCCGCCGCAGCCTGTGCGGATGGGACAGACAGCGATTCTCTTTCCGCATGGATTGAAGCAGGACGGCGCCCGGGCCTGGCTGGCCCGCGCGGCGCAGGCCCGCCGCGTTGCGCTGATGCTGGCGCCCGGCGATGCGGCAATCCTGGAGGTTTTTGCGCGGGAATGCGAGGCGAAGGCCGCGCCGGTCCCGACAACGCGACGGCCTATCGCGGCCTAGCAGCGCCACCGCGCGCAGCTGATTGCGCGAGCGCTTAGCGACTCGTTTGAGGAACTTTAGTCTCGACCCGCCGTTGGTTCGGCGCGCGGGCGTTTCCTAAAGCCAATGCGCTTTATTGCAGGAAAGGGATTTTCTCATGCTCATCAGCGCTCTCGTCACGTTCCTTGTCGTTATCCTGATCCTTTATCTGATCAACATGCTGCCGGTCGATGGACGCGTTAAGCGCATCCTGCAAATCGTCGTCATCGTGATCGGCGTCCTTTCGCTGTTACGGCTTCTGGGGATCTGGGTCTGATTGTGCCGCCGCGGGACCCGCGCCAGCGGCCGGTCGACGATCCGCCAGACGGGCCGATTCGCGATCCGAAGGAGCCGCCGTCGAGCGATCCCGGGGACGTGCCTTTGCGCGATCCGGAACCACCGCCCGACAGCGAGCCGGTGCGCGAGCCGGTCGATCCGCAGCCGGCCGGCGACTGACGCGTCAGAGTTTGGCCGCGCGCAGCCGCAATGCGTTGGCCACCACGCTGACGGATGACAACGCCATGGCAGCGGCGGCGAGGATTGGCGACAGCAGAAGTCCGAAAACCGGGTAGAGCACACCGGCCGCGACCGGTACGCCTGCGGCGTTGTAGACAAAAGCGAAGAACAAATTCTGCCGGATGTTGCGCATCGTCGCTTGTGACAGCCGCCGCGCGCGCACAATGCCGTTCAGGTCACCCTTGAGCAGGGTAACGCCCGCGCTTTCCATCGCCACCTCGGTACCGCCGCCCATGGCGATACCGACATCGGCGGCCGCAAGCGCCGGCGCGTCGTTGACGCCGTCACCAGCCATGGCGACCACGCGGCCCTCCGCGCGCAGTTTTTCCACCACGGCGCTTTTTTGCTCGGGCAGAACTTCGGCCTCGACCTCGGCAATGCCGAGCCTGCGCGCCACCGCCTGCGCGGTAGTATTGTTGTCGCCGGTGAGCATGATCACGCGGATGCCTTGCATCGTAAGTGCAGCCAGTGCTTCGGGCGTCGTTGGCTTCACTGGATCGGCGATGGCAATGATGCCGGCCATTTTGCCGTCGACGGCCAGAAAGATCGCCGTGGCGCCATCGCGGCGCAAACTGTCCGCCTCGGCTTCCAGCGCGCCGGTGGTCACGCCCAGCTCGGCCAGGAATTTAGCATTGCCGAGCGCGACGCGCCGTTTCTCCACCATGCCGAAAGCGCCTTTGCCGAGCGGCGAGTCGAAACCGCGCACGGCTGCAAGCGGAATCCGCTTTTCTTCCGCCGCCTGAACAATCGCAGCTGCAAGCGGATGCTCGCTGGCGCGCTCGACGCTGGCGGCCAGCCGCAGCACTTCGGTTTCATCGAAACCGGAAGCCGCCATGACCCGTGTGACTTTTGGCTTGCCTTCGGTCAGCGTGCCGGTCTTGTCGACAACCAGGGTGTCGATTTTCTCCATTCGCTCCAGCGCTTCGGCATTCTTGATCAAGACGCCCGCCTCCGCGCCGCGCCCGACGCCGACCATGATCGACATCGGGGTGGCGAGCCCGAGCGCGCAGGGGCAGGCGATGATCAGGACGCTGACGGCCGCCACGAGGCCGAAAGCGAGGCGCGGCTCCGGCCCGAACATCGCCCAGGCAACGAAAGCCAGCACGGCAACAGCGATCACGGCGGGCACGAACCATCCCGCCACCTGGTCGGCAAGGCGCTGGATCGGGGCGCGGCTGCGCTGCGCCTGCGCCACCATCTGCACGATGCGGGCAAGGAGCGTGTCGCGGCCGATTTTTTCCGCGCGCATGATAAAGCTGCCGCGCTGGTTCAAGGTGCCGGCGATGACTTTTCCGCCGGCAGTTATGCTCACCGGCATCGATTCACCGGTCACCATGCGACTGGTCGATGGTGGAAGAGCCTTCGGTCACCTCGCCGTCGACCGGGATTTTTTCGCCCGGCGGCACGCGTAGGAGATCGTCGACAGCGACGGCCTCGAGCGGGATCTCTTCGTCTGCGCCGCTTTGCGTCACGCGACGGGCCATTTTCGGTGCAAGATCGAGCAGCGCGCGAATCGCGCCGGAGGTACGCTCGCGCGCACGCAATTCCAGCACCTGGCCGAGCAGCACCAGCACGGTAATGACCGCGGCGGCCTCGAAATACACCGCGACCGCGCCGTCATGGCCGCGGAAGGCGTCCGGAAACAGCTGCGGCGCCAGCGTCGCGATAACGCTGTAGAGATAGGCCACGCCGACGCCGAGCGCGATCAGCGTGAACATGTTGAGATTGCGCGTGAGCAGCGACTGCCAGCCCCGCACAAAGAACGGCCAACCGGCCCACAGCACGACCGGGGTCGCCAGGGCGAATTGAACCCAGTTCGATTGCGTCTGTGAAATGAAGCCATGCGCGCCGGCCAGATGCGCGCCCATTTCCAGAACGACCAGTGGCAGACCTAACGCCGTGCCGATCCAGAAGCGGCGGGTCATGTCGATCAGTTCTGGATTGGGGCCTGTTTCCGCGCTGACGAGTTCGGGCTCGAGCGCCATGCCGCAAATGGGGCAGGAGCCCGGACCGACCTGACGAATTTCCGGATGCATCGGGCAGGTATAGACCGCGCCCTCCGGCACCGGCTCTGGCTTCTTTACCTCGCCGAGATAGCGCGCAGGATCGGCCACGAATTTCGCGCGGCAGCCGGCGGAGCAGAAGTAATACGGATGACCCGCATATTCGGCGCGGTGCGGTGTTTTGTGCGGGTCCACGGTCATGCCGCAGACCGGATCGATCACGCCCGCGGCCTGCGGCTGTCCGTGACCGCCATGTCCGTGACCGTCATGTCCGTGATCAGCGCGTCCGTGATTGCCATGGCTGGTGAGAGCTTCTGGATTATGCGTTGCCATGGGCTGTTATCTGGGCGGCCGCGGCGTCATTCGCCAGCCATAGAGCCAGTCGTAGCGTTTGAGCAGGCCGGCGCCGCCCATCATGCGCAGCGCGGTATTGCGCACCGCAGCTTCTACGCCGGCGGCGTGGTAACGCAAACCATTTCGCGATGCGGCCTTCTGCGCGCGTGTGGTGCGGCTATTGCGCAGCAATTCATAGCGCCGCATGGCCCCGGCGGTGTCATCGGGAGTTTTGGCCAGGCAATCGGCCAGCACGGCGGCATCCTCGATCGCCATGGCGGCGCCCTGGGCGAGGAACGGGAGCATCGGATGCGCCGCATCACCGATCATGGTAATCGGGCCGTCGCCCCAGCGGCGCAGACGCGGTCGATCGTAGAGCGTCCAGGTCGTCCAGCTTTGCGATGCCGCGACGATATTGCTCGCGGGCGTCGCCCATTTGCGGAAGGTCGCCAGGATTTCGTCGCGCGCGCCGGCGTTGTTCCAGCCGGGCTTCGGTGTGCCATCACGCAGGATGGCCACGATATTGATCGCGCTGCCCGCACGGATCGGATAATGCACCAGATGCGCGTGGCGCCCCAGCCAGAGATTGATCGAAGCCTCGCGTGCTTCGCTGTCCACCGTGTCCGCCGGAATCACTGCGCGCCAGGCGGTCCGTTTCCTGAAATGCGGCGGATCGTTATAGCCGAGCCGTTCGCGGATGGTGGACCACAGCCCGTCGGCGCCGATCAGTCCGACGCAGCGTTCCTCGCCAGTCTTGGCCTCGAAACGGACCTGGGCGGTGACGCCGTTGGCGTGCACCGCATAGTCCTGCACCTTGCCGCCAAGCGTCAGCCTCACGTCGGGAAGGGCGCGGACGGCATCCAGCAGCACGGCCTGCAGGTCGCCGCGATGGATCATCCAGTAGGGCGCGCCATAGCGCTGCTGCGCGTAGGACCCGAGCGGCACCCGCACGATGTCCTTGCCATTACTCGCCTTCCGGATGCGGATATCCGCGGGCGAAACGACGTGCGGGCGCAGGGCGTCCCCGAGGCCGAGCCCCAGCAGCACATGCATCGCATTGGGCGACAGCTGGATGCCGGCACCGATCGGCTCGAGTTTCTTCGATTGCTCGAAGACGACGGCACGGAAGCCTTTTTGGGCGAGCGCCAATGCCGCGGTCAAGCCGGCGATACCGCCGCCGGCAATCAGGATGGTGCGCGACAACCGGTGGTCTCCGTCGCGGCGAGCATCAGGCGGTCGCCGCCTCGCGCCAGGCGCATTCTTCGGGCCGCGCCGCATGCGGATCGAGCGCGGGGTCGAGCCGGTAAAGCGTTGAGCAATAGGAACAGACGATTTCGGATTCATCTCCCATGTCGAGGAAGATGTGCGGATGGTCGAAAGGCGGCAGCGCGCCAATGCACATGAATTCACGCGCGCCGATCTCGATGACAGCGGCGCCGGACTGGTTATGGAAATGAGGAACGATTCTTTCCGCCATGATACGCCCTGTTGTCTGCGCTTTTTGCGATTGCGCCGCACCATAACGAGCTGACGGGACGATTCCTAGTGCATGATCCGGGCGAAAGGGGGAGCGGTTCGCCGACAAGATCGTGCACCAGCTGCGCGATCGGCGCGGCAAACGGGAGGCACTTTTGCTGGCCGCGCACGGTGAAAACATGTGCGATAAAGGCTGCCGGCCAATTTTCGGAACTGCATCGAATCCTGGGCGTTTTCTCAGTAGTCAATAAATGGCGCCAAGCTCATTTTCATGATCATACGCCCCAGCGATACGATTGCCCGCGTCCTGCCTGCTGGAGCGCTTCGCCCGCGGCGATGGCCGGTTGTGCTTACTTTGTTGGCAGCCATCGGCTACGGCGTAGCCGCGCTCATCATGGTGCCGCGCGGTATCGAAGCGGAATCGATCCTTGCGACCGAAAACGATCCTGCGAAGATCGCCGACTATGGGCTCGATCAAGCGGTCAATCCCAATATAATCCGGCGCGAGATCGACTCCGCGCTCGCGGTCAATGACGCCGACCTTGCCAAAAGCTTTGTCGACCTCGCGCGGGATCGCGGCATTCTTGTGGATCCGCCGCTGGCGGAAAAAGTCAACGCGGCTGTGGCGGAAGCCAATTCCACCACGCATATGGCGGAAACCTTTGCGCGCGGCTTTGTCACCGGCGAGCCGGATGATGTGGTGGGATTGGCTGGCACCGCGCTCGGCGACTTTTTCGTTTTCGGCGACGTACGCGATGCGGTGCGCGAAGGCTCGCGATTGGCAAGCGGTCAAAATGCCGATGAGTTGGTGCTCGGACTGGCCTGTATCGGGCTGGCGATTACAGCGGGCACCTATGCAAGCTTCGGCGCAGCGACGCCGGCCCGCATCGGCGTGTCGGTGGCGAAAGCCGCCCGCAAAACCGGTCGAATGAGCGCTGGCATTACCGATTGGATTGGGCGCTCGCTGCGCGAGGTGATCGATTGGTCCATGCTCAAGCGCGCCATCGCCGGGGCGAGCCTGACTGAGCCGGCGTTGGCGGTGCGTGCGGCGCGCGAAGCGGTGAAGGTGGAAAAGGCGGGCGGGCTGATGCAGCTCGTGCGCAATGTCGGGCGCGTGCAGGACAAGGCCGGAACCCAGGCCGCGCTCGATGGACTGAAGATCGCGGAGAATCCGCGTGAGATGGCGCGGGTGGCGCAACTCGCCGAAAAGCAGGGCAGCAAGACACGGGCGACACTGAAGCTGCTGGGTCGCGGCGCCATCGCGTTGAGCCTTACGACGCTGAATTTGTCTCTATGGATCCTCGGCGCAATCGTTACCCTCTTGGGGTTCGTCGCGTCCTGCAAGGGCGCGGTCGAGCGAATAACCTGGCGCCATCTGCAAAAAGGCAAGCTGCGCGCGCTGCAACGAAACGAACCGTTAGTTGCAGCTTAGAGGCGATTTCTGATCTCTCGTCCAGGGACTTCCTTTGCATGCCGAGTTTTCGCAACGGCGCGGTCGAGATCGCCTTTCTCGATGAGGGCGAGGGCGAGCCGATCGTGCTGGTGCATGGTTTTGCTTCCAGCAAGGAGGTGAACTGGGTGCGTCCGGGCTGGACCGCGACGCTGACAGGCGCCGGCCGGCGCGTCATCGCGCTCGATGATCGCGGACATGGCGGCTCCAGCAAGCTCTATGAACCCGCGGATTATCACGTCAGCCTCATGGCGGAAGACGTACGCGCGCTGCTCGATCATCTGCAGATCGAGCGGGCGGATGTGATGGGCTATTCCATGGGTGCGCGGATCAGCGCGTTACTGGCGGTGAGGCATCCGGATCGGGTGCGCTCTCTGATACTGGGTGGGCTCGGCATCAAGCTGGTGGAAGGCGTCGGCCTGCCGGACTCCATTGCCGAAGCGTTGGAAGCGCCATCGCTTGAGCACGTAAGCGATCCGGTCGGCCGCATGTTCCGCGCCTTTGCCGACCAGACTGGCTCGGACCGCCGGGCGCTGGCTGCCTGCATCCGGGGCTCACGGCAGCTTTTGAGCCGGGACGAGGTGGCCAGCATTCAGGTTCCTGCCCTGGTCGTCGTGGGCAGCAAAGATCCCATCGCCGGGGCGCCGCAGCCGCTGGCGAGCCTGTTGCCGAAAGGCGAGGCACTTGAAATTCCTAATCGGGATCACATGCTTGCAGTAGGGGACAAGGTGTTCAAGGCTGCCGCGATCGACTTTCTTAACGCGCGCCCCTGATCCCTCACCTTGCCGGGGTCGGCGCGGCTCCCGATCTATGCTAAAAGCCCGGCCCGGAATAAGGCGTGGAGGCAAGAATGGCGCAGCAGCTCAAGCCGACCGTGATCGAAAAAGTCGATCCGGTCTGGGCGCGTATTCGCCGCGAGGCTGAGGAAGTCGTCCGGCGTGAGCCCGAGCTGGCGACCTTTATCTATCTGACGCTGTTGCATCACGACACGCTGGAAGCCGCCATCGTACACCGGCTCTCGGAGCGACTGGCGCATGCCGACGTCTCGGGTGACGTGATCCGCCAAGCTTATAGCGAGGCGATTGGGGAAGATCCCACCATCGGGGATGCCTTCCGGGCTGACATCGCCGCGGTGATGGATCGCGATCCCGCCACGCACCGGCCGCTCGAGCCCGTGCTCTACTACAAAGGCTTTCATGCCATTCAGGCGCATCGTCTAGCGCATTGGCTTTGGAACAAAAGCCGCAGGGATTTCGCGCTCTATCTGCAAAGCCGTTCGTCGTCGGTGTTCCAGGTCGATATCCATCCGGCCGCCCGCATCGGGCGCGGAATTTTCCTCGACCACGCCACCGGAGTGGTAGTCGGCGAAACCGCGGTCATCGAGGACGACGTCTCCATGCTGCATGGCGTCACGCTCGGCGGTACCGGCAAGGAACACGAAGACCGCCATCCGAAAATCCGCCGCGGGGTGATGATCGGCGCCGGGGCCAAAATCCTCGGCAATATTGAAGTGGGCCATTGCGCCCGCGTCGCCGCCGGCTCCGTGGTGGTCAAGCCAGTGCCGAATAACGTCACTGTCGCCGGGGTTCCGGCCAAGGTGGTCGGCACCGCTGGCTGCGCCGAGCCGTCGCGCTTCATGGACCAGATGCTGTACGACGCGGGGATTTGACCCCGGCGCCAAGAAGGTGCATGTGCCGTCTAAACGAGGTGGCGCAAGGCGCGCGCAATCGAACAGGAGCAGCAGGCGTGGACGTCAAGGAAACCCAGCAGGTTGAATCTTATCTGAAGCGGTTGTTCGGCAATGTGCGCATCCGCATAGCGCCGCAAAAGGGCGACACCGCGAAAGTTTATTTGGGCGAGGATCCAATCGGCGATCTTACCACCGACGACGATGACGAAGAGCGCTCGTACAATCTGCGAATGGAAATTCCCATCGGCGAGTCGGAAGGCGGCACTCAGGACGCCAAGCGTCTGGACGTTTATTTGAAGCGCAAGTTCGACAACGAGAAGCTGCGCGTGGTGGCGCGGCCGCGCAAGCAGGATTCCGTCGAGGCCTATCTCGGCGAGGAATTCATCGGAGTCTTGTTCCAGGACGACCAGAGAGGCGGACGCTCTTATATTTTCGAGATGCCGATCCTCGGCATCGACCTCGAGCCCAACAGCGCGGCCTAACTTCCGAGTTTCAGTTGCTTGGATTTAGTGCGTGTGCGACTGTAGCCGGGAAATCAAGCGATCGATGCCGTCGGCCACGCTGGCCCAGTCAGCAAGCCACGCGCGCGGAAAGCGCACGGTGATATCGGCGCCGCCGATGCGCCGCTCATGCAGGCAGGTGCCGGGGGTCGGCCCCAAGCCATCGCGCGTACAGCGCAGAATGAAGCGCTCCGGCATGTCCGGCGTGTAGAACATGTCCTCGCCCTGATAGGGCGTATCTTTCCTGAAGGCGAGCATGATCAGCCCGCTGGGCGCCGACAGCGTTTCAGGCGCGAGATAGCGCCGGTAGATCGTCTGCATTCGCTCCAGCGGCGAGGGGCCGCCGTCGCTGGCCGCGATGGCAAAGAAAATGCGCTCGAACGGATGCGCGGCCTCGGCACCGGCCGAAGGGCCCTGCGGTCCCGCTTCCGCGGCGTTCGCGGGTGGCGCGAGCGACGGCCACACGAAAACGAGATCGATCCGCTCCTGCGTGCCCGGCTTGCGCTGTACCGGACGCCGGATCGCCGCCGGCGGCACGTTGAAGGCGGTGCCGCCCACGATGATCGGCAGCGACGGCGTATCGGGCGCAACGGCCGGCCCGGGCCAGCGCGGCCACAGCACATAACCCACGTAGCCCACCGCGATCGAACTCACGCCGAGGAAAATCAGAAAGGGCAGCAGGAGCAGGCTGCGCGTGGCTTTACGCGCGCGACGCGGGGATCGTGCGTCCCTCGCGTAGCTCATGGTCACGTCCTTTGCATGGAAAACACCAAACGAATCAAAGGCGATTATGGCACGGCGCACGCGACGCCAAAGAGCGAAGGCAGCCGCGCGTCAAAGGCGCTATTAACCTTTCATTTACTATCCGCTGGCGTGGGAGCGGCCGGGCGGCGAAAATTCCCATCGTTATCCCTGGTGCGCGAGGATTTTCGTGTCTCCCGAGCTGGTCGAGCCGTTTCTTGCCCTGGTGTTGGGGTTTGCCTTCGCGGGCCTCATCGCGACAGGCTATCAGTACATCACAGAGCGTCCCGCGAGCTTTCGCCTGTTGAATAACGGGCCGACTCCTTCCACCTTCGCCGCAGTGCCCGTCCTGGTTTTTGCCGCGCCCTTCATCATCATGCGCAACACGTTGCGCGCTCGCCGGCTGGTTGGCCGCCGTCTCGAGTTCGTCATGCTCGCCACGGTTCTTGCGGGATTCTGGAGCATGATGTCGGGCACGGTGATGATCATGACCCTGCATGCGCTGGGCTTGTTCGGCGCCTGACCTCGCCAAACCCTCGGCAGCATGGCAAGTTGTTCCGCGCATGATCCGGCAAGGGAATCGGTTTGCCGAACAAAATATCATGCGCGCGACACGGAGACGCGAATGACGATCTACGCGCTTGACGGGCAGGCGCCGGAGTTTCCTGAGGCGGGCACTTACTGGGTCGCCGACACGGCGGTGCTGATCGGCAAGGTGCGGCTGAAGCACGAGGCCAGCGTCTGGTTCGGCGCCGTCGTGCGCGGCGATAATGAGTGGATCGAGCTTGGCGAGCGCTCGCAGATCCAGGACAACGCGACGCTGCATACCGACCTCGGGTTCCCGATGACGATCGGCAGCAATTGCGTGATCGGCCACAACGTCATCATGCACGGCTGCACGGTAGACGATAACAGCCTGATCGGCATGGGCGCGATCCTGCTCAATGGCGTGAAGATCGGAAAGAATTCGCTGGTTGGCGCCGGCGCGCTGGTGACCGAAGGCAAGGTCTTTCCCGACAATTCGCTGATCGTCGGCGCGCCAGCGCGCGCGATCCGCAGTGTCGACGACAGCATCATGCAGATGATCCGCGAAGGCGCCGACATCTATGTCCGGCGATGGAAGCGCTACGCCAAGGGCCTCAAGCGGATCGATTGATGAGATCGATACGCTTTGCCTAGCGCGGCTCCTCACTTGGAGGCCCCGAAAAAGGTGCGGCCGGCCTTTGGGGAAGGCCGGCCGCTCGCGACCCGGTCTGGGACGGGGAGAGGTGGGGACGTGACCGGACCGCGAATCTCCTCTATTCGATTTAGCGCGCGCTGGCCGTGGCGGTGGCCGGCGGCGGATCACCCAGCGCCACCCAGGCATTCGGATTAGCCTGCGACTGGCGCTTCACGAAGCGGTAGCCGCTCTCCGACCAGAGCACGACGCTCTCGTTTTGATTGTCCAGAATGAACTCGCCCTTGTCGGTCTTTGCCGTCAGCACGGCGTGACCGTCGCCTTTCTTGTCGCGCACCACGGTGACCAGCAACGCGCTGCGCGGCCATCCGGCCTTCATCAACATCTGGCGCTTCAGCAGCACGTAGTCTTCGCAGTCGCCGTAACCGTCGTCGGGGTAATCCCAACGTTCCCCCACGCCCCAATGCTCCATGTCGGTCATTGGTTCGATGTTGTCGTTGGCCCAGCGATTGATGCGAACGAGATCGCTCCAGGCCTTTGCGTTGAGCACCACGTCGCGTGCGCCGCCGCCTTGGGCGTCGCAGTCGCGCGGATTGTCGGTGCAGAACTGCCTCCAGCCGATCGGCGGCTTGGTCTCCTGCCCGACGGCAATAAAAACCGGCCGTTCCGACGCGCCCATGGCTGTGTGCGTCGGCAACAAAGTCATGCCAGCCAGAAGATAGCAGGTGGCAAGTGTTGTTTTTGAACACCACCGCATTGGTGGTCCCCTCCCGTCCTGAGGCGACCACATTTCGCACAAAGCCTTTGAATCGCAGCTAAATCTGACAAGTAACTTTGAAGACAAGCAGACTAAAATTCACGTCGAATACTGTTCTTCTTTTACTCAAATGCCGACAAAATTCGATCTGATAAAATTTAGATGAAATTCGAACATTAAGGTGCTGCACATAGCAACAGCGCGGCCGCACGCGCTGGGTGGGCGCGCGACTTAACCTTAGTGTGAAAAGGGATCAGGTCCCGGAAAGCGGTCTTACAACGTGGGAAAGGCGGTTATCGCTCCGGCAGCGGTCTCGGCGTTTACGCGCCGGTGACGTTCTCTTCTACGGAATCGGGGTGTAGCAGCCGGCTGAACTCGATAGCGAAGCCGTCGTCGATGTGGCGAACCACGCGTCCGGGAGTCTTGCCAATCGTAACCGCAGTTCCGACCGGCGGCAATTGCGCGGGCGGGACCGCGATTGCGGCGCCGGACAGCGAAATGTCGATGACGCGACAGGTGATCGTGACCCCGCTCGGCAGGATCAGTTGGGCCATCGGGTTGCGCGGAACGATACGGCCGTGGCGGCGGTCTTCGGGAAGATTCAGGATTTGGCGGTTGGCGAGCCAGGTCAGCTGGGCGGCGAGTTTTTCGCGTTTGCGCGGCGTTGCTCCGATCGATATGGCGAAGCCGCCTTCGAATTCCCGGGCGATCTTGCCTTCCAGCCGGCCGAGGTGGTCGACATAGGCAATCACACGTTCGCCGACCTTGCCGGGGGTGTCGGCCATGACGGCGGCGCCGCCAGGGGACATATTAATGATCCGGCAGGGGTATTCCTGGCGATTTTCCAGCATCAGGCGGCCAAGCAGATCGATCCTGACCCGTTGATGCCGGCGGCGCTCCTCATTCAACGGCAGGCTTCTCGCTTGTGAACGCCCCACCAACAACGCCTCCTTCCGCAGAATTCGATCGCAAGCACGATAGGCAGCTATCCTTAACGCTGCGTTTACTCCGCTATCGAGCCCAGGCCCTGCGTCATGAGCGGCCGCCGTTATAGATGGTCAAGCCGCGGCGCACCCGGCCATTTTCCATACCGAGGACGAACACGCGGCGCTATGACATGCTCAGAACCCGGATCGAGGTAGCGTATCGTACCGCAGGTCAAGCCTTCGACCGGGGTCGTTCCCAGCCAATAAGGCGGCACGAGTGGGGCCAGCACGCCAAGGAGCCGCATTTGAGGGCGAGGGCGATGCCGAAGCGGCAGCAGCAGCAATTCGAGGTCAATCATTGCGCCGTCCGTGTTGCGTCCGCTCACGCCGGCGATGAAACCGGCGGATTCCTCGGTCGCAGCCGTGATCAGCTTTCGCATGTCGGCTTGTTCCGGCTGGGCCCACAACGCAATGAACTCCGCGCCTTTCAACTCCCGGCAAAACAACGCGCAGCTGCGTGTGCCGGCAAGGCGAAAGCGATAGGTTCCCTGGGCATCCTGGGCGAGGATGAAGGTATCGGCGAGCGCGCGCCGGATCCGGCCGGGCTCGATGTCTCCGCGCTCGGGAGCGATGCGATGGCCCCGCCGTTCATTCCAGTATTCGAACACGTCGTGGCTTGATGCATGCTTCATTCCTTGCTCCTGTCTTATTGTCGCGCATGCTTCGGTTTGGCTTGTCCCTTGTCGGGACATCCGGTGCGCGGGTTGCGTCTTCATTGATTGGAGGAGCAGGGACCGTGCCGCCGCCACGACGTCACGCGTTAACGCCTGCGCTGCTCGCGCGTTAGCATTAATTCCGCTTAGCGCTTGCGCGCGATGCGCGATCCGCTAGTTTCTGCGCGTAAGTTCGGCGGGAAGGGTGGAGACGTGACTGGCGCCGCGGATCGTGGGTAGCTGACACATCGACCACGTAGAGGCTCCGGGAGGGAGGGCTTAGCGCCCTCCTTCTTTTTGCGCGCCGCCTCGCTTGCCGATGGCGCTGCGGAAGCCTATGTGGGCAGGCGCAGGGACCCGCCGTGAATCAATCCTCAGAGCCGATCTTCAACATTCCGGCGGTGATCGTTGCCGCGCTCGCGGTGTTCGCCGGCATCCATGTCTTCCGATTCTTAGTGCTCGACGCCGGGCAGGATCTCGATCTGCTGATGTTGTTTGCCTTCATCCCGGCGCGCTACGACGCCGCGCTCCTGCTCGAAGGCGCCTGGCCCGGGGGCATTCGGAGCGCAGATCTGGACCTTCGTCAGCTATGCGCTGATTCACGCCGATATTGCGCATCTCGGCATGAATTCGCTTTGGTTCGTTCCCTTCGGCAGCGCAGTGGCGCGGCGCTTTGGCACGGCGCGGTTTCTGCTGTTCTTCGCAGCGACCGCGGCGGCCGGGGCCGCCGCGCATCTGATCACGCATGTGGGAGAGGTATTTCCGGTGATCGGCGCTTCAGCCGCGGTGTCGGGGATGATGGCGGCGGCTATTCGGTTTGCCTTCCAGCCGCATGGTCCGATTGCGCTCTGGCAGCAGAAAGACGAGCGCGCCTATCACGTTCGCGCTTTGCCGCTGCTTTCAGCTTTACGTGATCCCCGCATTTTCGTCTTTCTTGTCGTGTGGTTTGGCCTCAACCTGCTCTTTGGCCTCGGCGCCACGCCGCTGGGAGGAGCCGGCCAGTCTGTGGCATGGGAAGCGCATATCGGCGGCTTTCTCGCGGGCCTGATGTTGTTTTCGCTCTTTGATCCGGTGCCGCGGGCGGTGCGCTTGCAAGAGGGCGGCGAGGACATGCCGCAGTGAGAAACGACTTGCGGGTGTAGCGCCGCGGGTGGATCATGGCGTAAGCACTGGAAAGCAAGGAGGGCGCGATGATCGTCAAATCGATTGTTGAGACCAAAGGCGGCGACGTCGTCACTCTGGAGCCGAGCGTGTCGCTTGATGCCGCGGCGAAACTCCTGGCCGAACGCCGCATCGGAGCGGTGGTAGTGCTCGGCGCTGACGACCGGCTCGTTGGCATCCTTTCCGAACGTGACATTGTGCGCGCGATCTCCGAGCGCGGCGGCGCTGCGTTGCAGGAGCCGGTCTCGCAGGTGATGACCCGCAAAGTCGTCACCTGCACGCTGGACGAAACCCTCCACTCCATCATGGAGCGGATGACCGCCGGCAAATTCCGTCATGTGCCGGTGATCGAGCAGGGCCGGCTCGTCGGGATCATCTCGATCGGCGACGTGGTAAAGCATCGCATCGTGGAGATGGAGCAGGAATCCGACGCGTTGAAGAGTTACATCCAGACCGCGTGATCCGGCGAAAGCCTGTCCCGGACTTGATCCGGGATGGGAAACCGGTTCGCCGCTGACGATTATCCCGCACCAAAAAAGCCGCGATGTTTAAGTCAGCGCGGTGATCGCCTCGTTGATCGTCTCGCTCGCCTTGTCGGCGGCTTCCTGGCCTAGCCTGATGGCTTCCTCGGCGCGATGGAAGTCGAACCAGCCGACGGGTCCGAGCCGCGGATTGATTGAAACGTCAGGCGGGTCGCCGGCCAGCCGCGAGCGCGTGATGCGATCCTGCATTACATTGAAGGCGTCCACCATCACGGTCGAGAGGCCGGGGCGGCCGGCATCGCCGAGGAACTGGCGCTTGAGCGCGCGTTCGGCGCTGAAGAAGGCGCCGATCCGGTTGGCCGGCTTCGGCAGTTCGACCGGCTCATCGTCACTGGCATCGGAGCCGTGGCTGACGATGGTGATGCCGCGGCCGAATTGATCGGCGTTGAGGTTGACGGCGATGACCACGCGGGCGCCGAGTGCGCGCGCCGCCGAAACCGGCACCGGATTGACCAGCGCGCCATCGACCAGCCAGCGGCCGCCGATCCGCACGGGCGGGAAGATGCCGGGCAGCGCATAGGATGCCCGCAGCGCTTCTACCAGGCGGCCATGAGTGAGCCAGATCTCGTGGCCGGTGCGCACCTCGGTGGCAATCGCGGCAAAACGGATCGGCAGATCCTCGATCATGGTCTTGGCGAGCGCGGCTTCCAGATGACTGGCCAGCCGGTTGCCGCCGATCAGGCCTGAGCCGGAGAGGCTGACATCGAGATAGCCGAGCACGCCGCGCGACGGTGAGTCCGCGCGCCCACTGCTCCATGGTATCGAGCACGCCGCCGGCGAAACAACCGCCCGCGACAGCGCCGATGGATGTGCCGACGATGATGTCGGGCGTGATGCCCTTGGCGACCAGCGCGCGCAGCACACCGATATGCGCGAAGCCGCGCGCGGCACCGCCGCCGAGCGCGAGCGCCACGCTCGGCCGCTTAGGAGCACGGGCGCGGAAGCTTCCCCGCCCATCTGATCTCCGTTTCGTGCGCGCCGCAGTAAAAACCTCAAACACGGACAAGACCCTCCGAACCGGCCGCTATGATCCGGCCGCCGTCGGCCAGCAAACAAGCGGATCACGTAACTATGGTGAAAATCCGAAACCGCTTCGACTTGAGAGTTAACCCGCGTATCGCGTGACGATCTCGCCCAGCGGGGGGCGGTCGCGGTCTTCAGCCGGACCCTTCGCGCGGCCGATATGAATGAATCCGGCGAGACGTTCCTGCGGACCCACTCCAAATGAATCAAGCACGCGGCGGTCGTAAGCGTACCACTCGGTGATCCAATTGGCGGCATAGCCGAGCGCATGAGCGGCCAAGACGAGGCTCATGGCGGCGGCGCCGGCGGAAAGAACCTGCTCCCATTCCGGAATCTTCTTATGCTCGGCGGCCCGGCTGACCACTGCAATCACCAACGGCGCGCGCGCCAGCCGGTCGCGTTCCTTGTCCACCTGATCCTGCGCGGCATCGGGATATTTCGCGACGAAGGCCGCGGCGATCTTGTCGCCTGCGGCAAGGCGCGCATCGCCTTCAAACACAATGAAGCGCCAGGGCGTGAGCTTGCCGTGGTCGGGCACCCGCGAAGCGATGGTTAAGATGGTCTCGACCTCGGAGGCAGCAGGTCCCGGTCCGGCCAGTTCCATCGGCTTGACGGAACGGCGGGTCTTGAGCAGATCGATTGCGTCCGGCATTCTGGGCTCCTAGTGGCGCCGATTTGAAGTTCCTATACCACCTGCGGAAAGCTCTTGGAGGAACTTCAAATCGAAAAGCGCCACTAGAAATCATAACGTGCTAGTGCCCCTTTGCTTCCGAAGTTCGTGTAAGAGTGTGCAGTGGCGTATCACGAACTTCGGAAGCGGGGCACTAGTGGCGCCGATTTGAAGTTCCTATACCACCTGCGGAAAGCTCTTGGAGGAACTGGCTTGAAATCGCCGCGATTGCGGTCGAAATGGCAGGCATGACGACGTCGGGGCTTTGTACCGGAGCCTGCCGGATTGTGCAGGCTGCCATAGTCATTTGTGCGCTTTGGATGCCTCAATCTGCTTCGGCGCAGTGGGGCAATTCGATTTTTGGCCCGCCAATTCCGCCCGCTCCCATCCCGTCTGTTCCGACGCCACCGGCGATCAGCCTCACGCCGCCGGGCGGCGGGGTGATCGGTTCCCCGCCGAATGCGTCCGGCCCCAGTGTCGCGCCATCAGGTGGCGCGCCGGCACAGGGCGCGCCTGCCATTCCCGCCGGTCAGGTGCCGCTCATGTTGGCCGCACGTTTCGGCCCGGAGCCGCCGGGCATCACCGGCGGGCTGCTCTGGCGCATCTATTCCGACAAGCCGGACCATAACGGCGTGTTCAAGCTCATAAAGGAAGAAAAGGCGGCTACGCCGACCTTGCTGCTGCCCGCGGGCGGTTATGTCGTGCATGTCAGCTTCGGGCTCGCCAGCGCGGTGAAGCCGGTGCAATTGCGCTCGGAAGCCGTGCGCGAGGTTTTCGAGATCAAGGCAGGTGGATTGCGGGTCGAAGGCCGGGTAGGGGACTCGCGCATCCCGCCGAGCCAGGTCTCTTTCGACATCTACAAAGGCAGTCAGTTTGAGCCGACCGACCGGCGGCCGATCGCGCAGAACGTGGTGACCGGCGACGTGGTGCCCTTGCCGGAGGGCACCTATTACATCGTTTCCAATTACGGCGACGCCAACGCCGTCGTGCGCTCGGACATCCGCGTGCAGTCGGGCAAGCTCACCGACGTGGCGGTCAATCACCGCGCAGCGATTGTGACGCTGAAGCTGGTCAGCGCCCCGGGCGGCGAGGCGCTGGCGAATACCGCCTGGTCGGTGATGACGCCGTCGGGCGACGTGATCAAGGAATCAATCGGCGCTTTCCCGCGCTACATCCTGGCGGAAGGCGACTACCGCGCCATTGCCCGCAACGAGGGCAAGGTTTACGAGCGCGGCTTCAAAGTCATCACCGGCGTCGATGGCGAAATCGAGGTGATGGCGCGCTAATCCTTCTTATCCCTCCCCGAGACGGGGAGCGATGAAGAAAGCTAAACCGCCCGGCGCTCCCGCTTCACGTCCGGCGGAGTGGCCTCCTCCACCAGCATCGCCAGCGGCTTCATCAGGCGGCATCACCTTCTGGCCCTCCTGGCCAAGGCGGCGGATGGAGACCAGGCGCTCGGCCGATTCCTTCTTACCCACGACCAGCATCACCGGCACCTTCGCAAGTGAGTGCTCGCGCACCTTGTAATTGATCTTCTCATTGCGCAGGTCGACTTCGGCGCGCAGTCCCGCGCGGCGCGCTCGCCGCCAGCACATCGGTGGCATAGGCATCGGCGTCGGAGGTGATGGTGGTCACCATAGTCTGCATCGGCGAGAGCCAGAGCGGCAGGTGGCCGGCATAGTGCTCAAGCACGACGCCGAGGAAACGCTCCATCGATCCGCAGATGGCGCGGTGGATCATCACCGGCGTCTGCTTGGAGCCATCCGCGGCGATGTAGAAGGCCTGAAAACGCTCTGGCAGGTTGAAATCCACCTGCGTGGTGCCGCATTGCCAGTCGCGGCCGATCGCATCGCGCAGCACATATTCGAATTTCGGGCCATAGAATGCGCCTTCGCCCGGATTGATCGTGGTCTTGATGCGGTTGCTCCCTTGCGCCGCGATCTGCTTAAGCACCTCATGCATGATGTCCTCGGCGTGATCCCAGGCCGCATCGGAGCCGACACGCTTTTCCGGCCGGGTTGAGAGCTTGACCGTAAGTTCGCCCTCAAAACCGAAATCGGTATAGGTCGACAGGATCAGATCGTTGATCTTCAGGCATTCTTCCGCCATCTGCTGCTGCGTGCAGAACACATGCGCGTCGTCCTGCGTAAAGGCGCGCACGCGCAGCAGTCCATGCAACGCGCCGGAAGGCTCGTATCGATGCACCACGCCGAATTCCGCCATGCGCAGCGGCAGTTCGCGATATGAGCGCAGCCCGTGCTTGAAGATCTGGATGTGGCCCGGGCAGTTCATCGGCTTGATGGCGAAAACGCGTTCGTCCTTGGTCTCGTCACCCGCCGACTGTGCCTTGAACATATTTTCGCGGAACCATTCCCAGTGGCCGGACGTCTCCCACAGCGACTTGTCGAGCAGCTGCGGCGCGTTCACCTCGCGATAGTCTCCGCGCAACCGCCGGCGCATATAAGCGACGATTTCCTGGAAGATGGTCCAACCGGCGGCATGCCAAAAAACAGCGCCGGGGCCTTCTTCCTGGAAATGAAACAGGTCCATCTCGCGGCCGAGCTTGCGGTGGTCGCGCTTCTCGGCTTCCTCGATCTGCTTCAAATGCGCGTCGAGGTCTTCCTGCCTGGCGAATGCCGTCCCGTAAATGCGGGTGAGCATCGGCTTGTTTGAATCTCCGCGCCAATAGGCGCCCGCCACCTTCATCAGTTTGAAGGCATTGCCGACCTTGCCGGTGGAGGTCATGTGCGGGCCGCGGCAGAGATCGAACCAGTCGCCCTGTTTATAGATCTTGATCTGCTGATCTTCCGGAATCGCATCGACCAGTTCGACCTTGAAATTCTCGCCTAAATCGCGGAACACGCGCTTGGCTTCGTCGCGCGACCAGACTTCCTTGCTGAAAGGTTTGTCGCGCGCGATGATCTCGCGCATCTTCTTTTCGATCGTCGGGAAGTCCTCCGGCGTGAACGGCTCATTGCGGGAGAAGTCGTAATAAAATCCGTTCTCGATCACCGGGCCGATGGTCACCTGGGTGCCCGGCCACAAGGTTTGAACCGCCTCGGCCAGCACATGGGCGGCGTCGTGCCGGATCAGCTCAAGGCTGCGGGGATCATCGCGGGTGAGAAATTCGATCTTGGCGTCGCGGTCGATTTTGTCATTGAGGTCGACGACCCCCCCGTCGAGCGCCATGGCGACCGTGCGCTTGGCCAGCGAGGGCGAAATGCCCTTGGCGATCTCGAGCCCGGTGATGTTGTCGGGGAATTCACGGCGCGCGCCGTCGGGAAAGGTCAGGGCGACCATTATCTTCTCTCCTTTGCTCACTCCCGCGAACGGGCGCGGGTAAGCGGTGGTCAGACCGCGGAATAATCACAAAAATCTGCATCTGTCATCGGAAATGGCTATTCTTGCGCCATGACTCCGGAGAAGTTTTCTGGCTAAATGGAAATCCGGGGAGGGGACATGAAAATAGCCGGACAATCTCTTTTCGCCGCAGTGATTTTGCTGACGGCCAGTCTGCCAGCCGCGGCCGCGCCGACGAACAGCGCTGGCAAACGCTTTGCTGCGATTCCGCTCAAAAACCCGATGGTCTTCTATCTTGCGCAGGGCGAGCCGAATTCCTGCGGCCCGGGCTGCGATCAATGGATCGCCGCCGAAGGCGCCCTCGCTCACGGCACCGCCGAACGCATGCGCGCTTTCCTCCGGCGCCAGGGCGAGCAAAGCCGGCAGGCTTCCGGTTTATTTCAATTCGCCAGGCGGGATCACCACGGAATCCCTCGCCATGGGCCGGCTGATGCGCGAGCGCGGGATGACCGCCCGGGTGGCCCGCACCATCCCGCAGGCCTGCGAAGGAGACGCCAAAGAGTGCGCCAGCGCCAAGCGCTCCGGCCGGCCGCTGGCGGCGCGGCTGACCAGCGCCTCCTCGCAATGCAACTCAGCCTGCGTCTATGCCATCGTCGGCGCACGCCTGCGCGAGGTCGCCCCGGAAGCTCATCTCGGTATCCACGCAGCCAAGACTGTGGTTGTCGGCTATCTGCCAAAGGGCACGCACATACCCGCGGCACTGCGCGCGCAATTCAAGGCGCAGAACCAGCAGTTGATCAGGCGTTATCTGGTCGACATGGGCATCCAACCTGGCTTGCTCGACGCCGCCGACAAAATACCGCACGAGTCAATCCGCGCGCTCAGCCGCGAGGAGATGGTGCGGTTCAATATCGACACCCGCAGCGTGGTGGAGAGCGGGTGGATTTACGACGAGCGCATTAGCGATAGCGGCATCATCTTCAAATCGATCGACATGACCGAGGCAGGCGGGGCGGAATACCGCAAGACGATGCTGCGGGTGAGTTGCCTCGGCACCGATCAGTTCATGGTGGGCTATGCGCGCGAAGTCGGCCCGAAGGAAAATTCCTTCGTTCCGTTGACGTTCATCGCGGCCAAGCAGGAGTTCAAGCTGGCGCCCCCGGCAGAGCCGGTGAGCGGCAGCAATGTCAGCAAGCGCTATGACATCCGGCGTGCACCGGTGCCGATGCGGGCCTTCTAAGTCCGCGGCCGCAGAGGACCGTATCGAGCTTGCGCCCGACCCGGGCGAGGGCAGACCGGGCGTGACCAGGCTCTCCACCCTTGGGCTCGCTTCTGCGCTTTCGTCGCTCACCCGGCGCTGCAGTCAGGGAGCGCCGGCTTCCGGCCGCGCGGCATTGGTCCCGCGCCAGGTACCATAGCGCCAGGGCAGCCACCACCGCGCGGCGGGGGGCACCTCGCGCGGGACGAAGTCGAGGCCTGATGTTCCCCAAGGCTGGCAGCGCAGCACGCGCGCCAGGGTCATCCACCCGCCGGCCCAGAATCCAAATCGTTCAAAAGCCTCCTCGGCATATTCCGAGCAGCTTGGCAGGTGACGGCAACGGGGTCCGATAAGCGGCGACAAAAGGTAACGGTACGTCATCACCGCTGCGCGCGCCGCCCGGCGCGGCCATCGCGTTATTTCGAGGAAATTCCACCACCCATGTCGGACAGAGCGCGGGCCCAATGCCGACACCCTACTTTTGTGGTCATTGTGCAACAGGTTCGCCACTGCATGATGCCTGTGTCACTTTTGCGGTAGACCCGAATCGTTGTCGCACATACACATAATGGTCGGGGTGAGTGTACTGCCGTTTCCGGGACGTGAGGAGGAACTTCACGCAGGAGGCGGCGAGGGGGATGATAATGCTGCCACGCCAGGCTGGCGTAACGGCGTTTGTCTTAACCGTCCTGGCCGTGGGGGGCCTGACATCGGCTACGTCCGCAGGTGATGTCCGGACTTTACCCATGCGCTTTGAGCTGGTGGAGGAGGGTCCCGCCAGCGCTTGCGGCGCGGAATGCCGAACCTTCATCTCGGCCGTCGGTGCGATCACCAGAGAAACCCCCAACGACTTCACCGCATTCACCCGCAGCCGCGACGTGACCGGCGCGACGCTGGTGCTCGATTCCAGCGGCGGCTCCGTGCTCGGCACCTTGGCGGTTGGGCGCAGCGTACGCCGGCTGGGCGTCAACACGACCGTAGGCAGGCTGAACAAGCTTCCCCCGGGCGGCGCTGGGGTGGTCCGCGCCATGCTTTCTCCCCGCGCCGATTGCGAATCGATGTGCGCTTACCTGCTGCTTGCGGGCAAACAGCGCTCCGTGCCGCCGGAAGCACAGGTGCTGGTGCACGAGATCTGGCTCGGCGACCGGCGTGAAGATGCCGCCGCCGCGAGCTATAGCGCGGAGGATCTCGTCATCGTTCAGCGCGACATCGGCCGTCTCGCACGATACACCATCGAAATGGGCGGCTCGATCGAGCTGCTTGAAACCTCGCTGCGAATTCCGCCCTGGGAGCCGATGCGACGGCTGCTGCAGTCCGAAATCCGCAGCATGGGATTGGACACGTCCAACAGCCTACAGAATCTCGGCTCCGAGCCGATCTCCAGTTTCGATGTCGACGCAGCCGATGCCGCGTGTGCCACCGAGCGAGCGCGGTTGGGTCATGAACGGCAAACCCGGTCAGGCTTCGCTGCGGCGGCGGCATCCGCTCACCGTCGAGGGCGACGAGATCGGCAGCTTCGACATCATCCTGGCCTGCGGCGGCAAGGACAATTACGACGTGACTTATGTGGAGCGGCGCCGGCCGGCCGAACCGCTGAAGCAGGTGGAGATAGCCGTCGGGCGGCGTTTGGTTCCGTTGAAGATCATCACCTCCGAGATCAAGGAGACGGAGCTCGCGTCACTGGCCCGCGGCGTGATGCCGGTCAGCGTGGTGGAGACGTTATCTCGATCCGGCAGCCGCTCGTTGATGGTGACCACCTCCAATGGTACCGATGCCGCCACCACGATCCGGGTGGGCAACAGCGGCGTGTCGCAAAACCTGCCGCAGTTTACCGCGAGTTGCGCCGAACAGCCGGCGGCGCGCGGAGACGCTCATGCCGAGCTTGTGCCGGCCAAGGTGAGCGAAGTCGGCGTCACGGGCGCCCCGAAGTAGCGTCAGCCGCCGCGCCGCTTGCTTTCGATCTGCTCGATCGCCGAAACCACTGCATCAAAAGTCAGCATCGTCGAGGCGTGGCGCGCCTTGTAGTCGCGCACCGGCTCGAGCACCGCGATGTCCGCCCATTTGCCCGAGGGCGGCGCGCCGTTTTCCTTCAACATACGGCGAACGGTTTCCCGCAGGTCGCGCAGTTCAACGGCTTTGGCGCCAATGACGTTGCGCGCCATGATGGATGACGATGCCTGCCCCAGCGCGCAGGCCTTCACCTCATGCGCGAAGTCGGTGACGGTGTCGTCCTGCATCGTCAAGTCGATCGTGACGGTCGATCCGCACAGCTTGGAATGGGCGGTCGCCGTGGCATCGGCCGCGGGCAAGCGGCCGATGCGGGGGATATTCCCGGCCAGCTCCAGAATACGGTTGTTATAGATGTCGTTCAGCATCGCTATCCGGAGGCGGTAGGCCGATTTGCCTCGCCGGCCTAAACAACTATATAGACTGCCGCTGCCGGACAAAAAGCCTTATGGGCGGGCAAATTTGCATGCGAGATGATTGATGGACGCTCGTGGCTCCAGCGGCGAAATCGAAGAAGGGCTGGCCTTCCAGCCCAAATTCGATGCCGACGGGTTGCTGACCTGCGTCGTCACCGACGCAGGATCCGGCGAGCTGTTGATGGTGGCGCACATGAACGCCGACGCACTGCGCAAGACCATTGAGAGCGGCGACGCCTGGTATTTCAGCCGCTCGCGCAGGCAGCTGTGGCGCAAAGGCGAAAGCTCGGGCCACGGCCAGCGCGTCGTCGAACTGCGGGTAGACTGCGATCAGGACGCGCTCTGGCTGAAGGTCGAGCAAGCGGGGCCGGGCGCCTGTCACACCGGCCGGCGCTCATGTTTCTACCGCGCGCTGCCGCTCGGCAAGGCCGGTGCGACGCTGGAGTTTCGCGAGGAAGAACGGACCTTCGACCCGGCCACGGTCTACGGCGACAAAGCATAGCCGCCGTCATGGCCGGCATGACGATGATGTCAGCTTTATCTGCGCCAGCAATTGCTCGGCATGCAGCAAATGCGGGCGGTCATACATCACGCCATTGACCGCCACCGCGCCTTTGTCCGGCGCCGCGGCAAAGGCCTCGGCCACCGCCCGGGCCCAGGCTAGCTTCTCCGGCGAAGGCGCGAAGACTTCATTGATGATAGCGACCTGCGCAGGATGGATCGCCATCTTGCCGGTAAAGCCCTGGCTTGCGGCATCCTCGGCCTCCCGGCGCAGTCCTTCCGGATTGCGGAAGTCGGCAAAGACGGTGTCGATCGCGGCCACGCGCGCCGAGGCGGAAGCGGCAAGGCAGAGCGTGCGCGCGAGGCGGTAGGGCTCGAGGAAACGGCCTTGCGCGTCGCGGCTGCTGGTGCCGCCAAATTCGTAGCTCAGGTCCTCGCTGCCCCAGGTCAAGCCGATCAGCCGCGGACTTGCGCCCGCGTAGCTGCCGGCGAGAAACAGCGCGCTGGCGCTTTCGATGGCGAAGGCAAAAATCTTGGTGGCGCCCTCGCTGATGCCGTGCATCGCTTCGCGCGCGGTGAGCTTGGCGTCGAGGTGGATGATGGACGCGCCGCCTTCGCCCTTCGGCAACACCACGGCATCCGGCCTGGCTATCAGCACCGCATCGAGATCGGCGTCGGTCAGCCCGCTTTCCAGGCCGTTCACCCGAACGAATATCGGCGGCCGCCCCGAGGAAGGCGAAAGCCGCTTGATGAATTCGGCCGCATTGGCGCGCGCGGCTTCCTTCCGATCTGCAGCGATGGCGTCTTCGAGATCGATGATGATGGCATCGGCGCCGCTCTCGAGCGACTTCTCCAGCTTGCGCGGGCTGTCGGCCGGAACGAACAGAAGCGAGCGCATCATTCCTCCGCCGCCCGCATGCGCATGAAGGCCTGCCGGCGGCATTCCGCCACCAGGGTGCCGTCCTGCTTATAGGCGCGGTGATGCAGCTCGACGATGCCTGCGCCGGGATGCGATTTCGATTCCCGCTTGCCGATGATCTCGGTCATGCAATGCACGGTGTCGCCCTCGAACAAAGGATTCGGGAATTTCACTTCGGTCATGCCGAGATTGGCGATGGTGGTGCCGACGGTGAGATCGTTGACGGAAATGCCGATCATCAGCCCGAGCGTGAACAGCGAATTCATCAGCGGCTGGCCCCATTCGGTTTCGGTCTCGCAGAAATGCCGGTCGATGTGCAGCGGCTGCGGGTTCAGCGTCATGTTGGAGAAGAGCATGTTGTCCATTTGCGTCACCGTGCGGGTGAGCCGGTGTTGGTATTTGTTGCCCGCGACGAAATCCTCGAAATAAAGCCCGCCGCGAGGGTGTCGCTGCGCATTTTCCTGCTGCATCCCGCCCTCCCGACCGGTTCCGGCATTTCGCAAAATCGACGTTGGCACTCGTTAGCATAGTTGCCGCCTGCGGGGCAGGCCGAGCCAGCCGCCGCGCCGCCACCCCATCTTTCACTTTCGTCATGCCCGCGCTTGTTGCGGGCATCCACGTCTCTTGAGTTCAACACGCACAACCTCTCCCTCATGGTGAGGAGGTCCGCGCTTAGGCGCGGGCCGTCTCGAACCATGCAGGCCACCCGCTGCCCATCCCCCGGATCAAGTCCGGGGGCAGGCCCTTCGAGACGGCGCTTCGCGTCTCCTCTGGATGAGGTGGAATGTATTGCGCTGTCACAATGTCAAACAGCCAAGCGTCATCGGCCCGTGTTGTTGTCAGGCGGCGGGTGCGCCTGTCTTGGTATCCCTGTTTCCCTCAAACCCGAGGGAGCGGAGCGCCGACAGGCGCATCAACAATTCCACGCTTGCGAGGCGCGGACGCGTGTCTTGCGAGACACGCTCGCCTCTCGGCGCTCCACCGCGGCGGTTTTTGCCGACGGGACTGCTCCGTCCGACACCCGGACCGGCCTTTCGGCCTGATCCCGCAGGCTTCCGCCTGCGTTCGTCCGGGAGCGTCTGCCACGCGGCGGGCCCTCGTAGTAGGGCCGGGCAGCAACCCCGAGGCTCCCGGAGATGGCTTGCGAAACCATCCGCAGGCGCCGCACCTGCTCCGCCAATCAAGACGCCTCATGATGGCGCCCCCGGATGAGCAGGCAGCAACAGGATACAGAACTCCGTCGAGGAAAAAAGCCGGCATGCGCGGGATATCCCAGGATCAAGTGCAAGAGCTTGTTTCTATTGCGAAAAACCTGTGCGTAGCGTGGGATAACCGCGTTAACGATTTGGCAACACCCGTAAACAGTTATGCTGAACTTTTTGTTAAGCCACCGCCTGTAGGATGACTTTGCTGGCGCGTGGCGCCGGCGCCGTGAACAGCGGTTGTCCCGTATAGCGCGTAGTCATCTCATGATCGTCCGCGAGCTCCTGCAATGGTTGCGTACCGCGTCCGCCGGCGAGCGGGCCGACGGCGCCACTGCGCTGGCGCGGGCCTATCTCTTGTCTCCGCTTTCGCTGGATGACCGCGCCGCCGGCGAGGGCGCGATGCTCATGCTGCTCGACGATCCGTCGCCGCTGGTGCGCCGCGCGCTGGCGGAGGCTTTTGCCTCAAGCGGGGCCGCGCCGCCCGCGGTGGTGCATGGGCTTGCCGCCGACCAGCCCTTTGTGGCCGTGCCGATCCTGGAGCGTTCACCGCTGTTCGTCGATGCCGATCTCGTTGACATGGTCGCCACCGGTCATCGCGAGATTGTCGCGGCGATAGCGCGGCGCCCGATGCTGCAGCGTTCGGTTGCCGCCGCGATCGCCGAGGTCGGTCCCGCGCAGGCTTGCCTGGAGCTGATCGAGAATGCCAGTGCCGACATCGCGCCGTTTTCCATTGACCGTATCGTCGCGCGCTACGGTCATCTCGCCGCCATCCGTGAATCACTCCTTGCCGCCGACAATCTGCCGGTAGCGACGCGCCAGGCGCTGGTTGCGAAACTCTCGGAGACTTTGGCCGATTTCGTCACCGCGCGCGCTTGGCTTGCCAAGGACCGGGCGCTGCGGATCGTCACAGAAGCCTGCGAGAAGGCCACCGTCACGATCGCGGCCGATACGCGTGGAGGTGCGCCCGCTGGTGCGGCATCTGCGCGAAACCGGGCAGCTTACCGCCGGCCTCCTGTTGCGCGCGCTCTTGTGCGGCAATTGCGCCTTGTTCGAGGAGTCGCTGGCCGAACTGTCCGGTGTGTCGCTCAAACGTGTCTACGGGCTCGTCCACGGCAAAGGCAATGCGGGTTTCCGCGCGCTTTATGACAAAGCGGGTCTCCCAGCTTTGGCCTATCCGGCCTTCCACGAGGCGATCGAAGCCATGCACGAGGACGCGCTGCTGGGCGAAGCCGGCGACGCATCCCGGTTGAAGCGGCGCATGGTGGAGCGCGTGCTCACCCGTTGCGAGAGCAGTTTGCAGGGCGACATCGAACCGCTGATGACTCTGCTGCGCCGCTTCGCCACCGAAGCCGCGCGAGAGGAAGCACGCATGTTGTGTGACGAACTTCTCGACTTGCCCGATCCACATCCGCCGGCGGATTGCGATTTCGTCCCCGGGGAACGGCTGATCGCGGCTTAGTGCGTGATGCGTTTCGGTTGACGCGCGTGCCACTCTCTCTCTCTCGCTCATTCCCGCGCAAGCGGGAATCCAGCAGCAGCGCGCGCGGGATCAGTGCACTGGGTCCCCGCGTGCGCGGGGACGAGCGGAGCCGAGCGATCCAGGTTCAACTCATCCCGCTCTAGCGCCGCTTAGGTAATCGGCGTGCTGACCGATTCCGCGGTGTCATAGATGCTCACCATGACCATCGGGTAAGCCTTTTTGACCTTCTCGCCCGCCTTTTGCGCTTCCTCAACGGCGGCGAAGCTCTTTTTGGTCTGCCGGTCTACCTGCAGCAAATAACGCTCCTGGGTGGGGCGCAGTTGCCCCTTCCGCACAGGCGCCTCTTCGATAGCTGCTTCCTTGGGCGGCATGTTCATTTTCTTCGTGGTCATGGAAAAGGATTCCTTTGAAAATTTTGGGGTGAACATCGTATGTAATAGCTCGCCCCGGCCTTTGTGAGGGGCGGTTTAGCTTAAATCTCACGGGTCGCACTACGGCGCAAATACCCGCAGCGCATGCGGCCTTGTCCGGTAGCGCAGGGGCGGGCGCAGCATCTTCACTTCGCCGTCAAGCGCGACCAGGAGCCGGCTGGTGCGCGAGCTGATTTCCACATCAGGCACTTTCAACTCGCGCAGGTCGCGCGATTGGTCCAGGAAGCCAAGCATCGAGCGACAGGCGAGCCAGAACAACGCCAGGCGGCTCTGCCGTTTGGCGACATAGACGCACAATTCGCCGGCGTCCAGCCGTTCGCGTTTTCCGGCGCCCGGCCCGGTCAGGCCATATTCGTTGTTGCCGATGAACACGCAGGGGCTGCGAAAAGGTTCGGCGCGTCCGCCGGTGCGAATGCGAAGCCGCCGCAGCGGAAAATTCCGCAGCGTGCGCCAGATGGCGAATGCCATCGCCGTCCATTTGCGCATGCCATGTTGTTGCTGCATGCGCTGGCGGTCGAGCACGAGATACGGATAGACCCCGATGGAGGAGTTGTTGACGAAGATCTCGCCATTGACCTCGCCGAGATCGACCGATTGCACCTGACCGGCGGCAATGACCGCTACCGCCTGCTCGAGCGCAAGCGGGATGCCGAGGTCCTTGGCGAAATGATTAAGCGTGCCGAGCGGCAAGATACCGACGGGGACGTCGCTGCCGGCAAAGACGTTCGCGATGGATGCGATGCTGCCGTCGCCGCCGCCGACCACGACGGCGTCGATCTGGTTATTCTCGGCTTCCTGCAACGCCCGCTCGGCGCCTGCTGTCAGCTCCGTAGCCGAAAGAAAATCCAGCCTCGCCGTGATCCCATGCCCCGTGAAGGCTGCGGCAAGCGTTTCGTTCAGCGGGCGGCCGTCAGCGCCTACAATAGTGCCTGCCGCGTTGTTGAGGAGCACGGCCACCCTGATGGGCTTCGTCGGGGACATGTGGAGCACTCGAGGGTGAACCAACGCTAATGCGCCGCGCCGCCGCGTGTTCCGCAGGACTGGATGACTGATCGCCTATTTCCGGGTTCTCGATCGCGACGCATCAATATCCGAACTGTTCGCGGATGATCCGCTCGTCCAGGCTATGGCCGGGATCAAACAGCATATGCATGGCAATATCGTGGTCCATCCGGATATCGACCGATTTTACCGACCGCACCTCGGTATGGTCGGCGACCGCCGCGCAAGGGCGCTTGCCGGCTTCCAGCACCTCGACGGTCACCTCCGCCGCGTCCGGCAACAACGCGCCGTGCCAGCGCCTGGGACGGAACGGACTGATCGGGGTCAGCGCCAGCAGCGGCGCGTTGATCGGAATGATCGGTCCCTGGGCGGAGAGATTATAGGCGGTCGATCCCGCCGGCGTGGACACCAGCACGCCGTCGGCGACGAGCTCGGGCAGGCGCTCCTTGCCGTCGATCAGGATCCGCAGCCGCGCCGCCTGATGGCTCTCGCGGAACAGCGAAACCTCGTTGATGGCATAGGATTCATGCGACTTTCCCTGCATGTCTCGGGCGCACATCAGCAGCGGATGGATCACCGCGGTTTTCGCCGCCGCCAGCCGTTCCTTGAGCTTGTCATCGGAGAATTCATTCATCAGGAACCCGACGGTGCCGCGATGCATGCCGTAGATCGGCTTGGCGGACTGCATGAAGCGATGCAGGGTTTGCAGCATCAAGCCGTCGCCGCCGAGGGCGACGACGACGTCGGCGGAATCGGGATCGACATCACCGTAGCGGCGGGTGAGCGCCTCGCGTGCCTCGGCGGCTTCCGGGCTGGAGCTGGCGACAAACGCGATTCGTTGGTAGCTGGGATTGGGGCGAACCATGGTGAGCCTTGCGAACGCGATACGTTATCACGCAAATGAATGCCCGGTATCGGCCAGACCGACATCGGTGGATTGCCGACTTCGGTTAGACACCGGCTTCGGCGAGGCGGGCCCATCGCATCGAGGATGACCGAATGGAACGCGCGGTTTTCGTCTATACGACCTACCCATCCATTGTCGAGGCGGAGGAGGCCGGCAGGGCGCTGATCGAGCAGCATCTGGCGGCCTGCGTGAACATCCTGCCCGGCATGATATCGCATTACCGCTGGCAGGGAACGATCGAGCGCGCGGAGGAAGTGGTGATGCTGATCAAGACCCGCGGCTCGCTGGCGGAGGAGGTCCGCGCGCAGGTCAAAGCCCGTCATTCCTACGAAACGCCGGCCATCCTGGTGTTGCCGATCGAAAGCGTGGATCAGGCTTATTTGGCCTGGATGATGGCGGAGACCGAAAAGCCCCCAGCGTAACAATCGTCATGGCCGGAAGTGCAGCGCGGCAATTCCGTGGCCGGCAAGGGAATGTGACGTGTCCTCTCCCGCAATCGGGAGAGGGAAATAGGTTCGCGTTACCTGAATTGCGCGCGCAGTCCTGCATAGGCGGCAAAACCCTGCGCGCGATAGGAAAACACCTCCTCATAGTGGTTGTTGAAGATGTTCTCCGCCCGCACATAGGCGGTGGTCGTCGGCGTGAGGTCGTAAGACAGAATGCCGCCCACGGTCGTATAGGCGCCGAGCGTCACCGGCGTCAGCGGGAAACGGAACCAGGTATCCGGCATGCTGCCGTTGTAGACGACATTGACCGTCAGGCGCGTGCGTTGGTCGGGCAGGTTGATCGTTGCCGACCCCGCGGCCGCGTGCTTAGGCCGGCGGATTTCGGGGGTGCCGTCCGCGAGCTTTGCGATGGTGTAGGTGTAGGTGCCGGAGAGCGCGAGCCAATCGGCCAGCGTCGCCTTGGCGGAGATCTCCACGCCATGGCGGGGGCTGGTGCCTGCATCGTTCACCACCGTAGAAAGAAAGCCGCCGCCGGCGGAAACCATGACGATTTTGTCTTCAAACTCGGAAGCGAAATAAGTCGCGTCGACTATCAGCCGCCGGTCGAAGAAGGCCTGCTCGACGCCCGCGTCCCACCCAAGCGAGCGCTCCGGCCTCAGGTCGGGATTGCCGATGAAGCTGCCGACAAAGAAGCCGTATTGCTCGGTGAAGGTCGGATTGGTGACGCCGGTGCCGATGCTGGCGTGCAGTCGCGTGCCCCAGGAGGGAAAGCGCTGCGAAATCGTTTCACGCCAGGTGGTGACGTCGGCGAAGCCGCTGTTGTCATCGTGCCGCAGGGCCGAGGTCAGCGTCAGGCCGAACGGCAAATCGAGCGCGTATTCGCCGGCCAGCCCGTTACGGGTGCGCTCCGCGCCGCTCGCCCAGAACGCCGCGGCGGCGGGATCGCCGAACGGTCCGCTGAGCGAGGCGGAATCCATGGTGAGGAATTCCTTCTGATGGTCGGCCAAGAATGAGAGCGTGTGCGTCTCGCCGCCGAACAGCTGCGTGTAATGCTTCAGCGTCGCCTTGTAGTCGAAATTGTCGCGGTGACCGTCGGAATTGAAATAGCCGAAGACCACGTCGTCGTCGCGGCGCTTTTCCTCGTAAGCGGCTGGCGCCGAAACGCTGCACGAAGGCGCCATCGAACAGCGACCAGGTGGCGGCGATGCGGCCGTTGAACGCGCGGAACCGGTTGAAGTCGAACTCCTGGTCGGCCGCGAGGCCCTCGAACGGGCCGAAGAAGGGCTGCGCGTCGAGCTGCGCATGCCGCTGCGGCGTAACGCACCGCGGCTTCGACATTGAAATTCGGGAACAGATCGGCGCCGAATTTCCCGGTGACGGTGGTGGCGTGGCTGCCGTCGCGCTCGTTGCCAAAGCGCGAGACGTTGTGGCCCGACGTGTTGTTGTGATCGACGCTCACCGCCCCATAGAACGGCCCGTTGGAGCCGCGCGCGCTCGCGCCGCCGGCCACGGTATTCATCGAGCCGCCTTCGAGGCGGACGCTCGCCTCGGGTGTGGCGAGGCCGCGTCCGCTCTTGGTC
Source organism: uncultured Alphaproteobacteria bacterium (assembly GCA_963731585.1). GTDB lineage: Bacteria > Pseudomonadota > Alphaproteobacteria > Rhizobiales > Xanthobacteraceae > CANKHA01. The sequence continues at coordinate 14,938 of CAVSWC010000012.1, read as the reverse complement.
ACCACCGAGATCACGCCGGCATGGGCATTGGCGCCGTAAAGGCCGGATTGCGGACCGCGGATCACTTCGATGCGCTCGACGTCCTCAATGGCGAAGTCGGCGAAATTGAAGTCGCCGATGCTGATGGAATTGACCGGCACGCCGTCGATCAGCACCTGGAGATGATTGGACTCGGCGCCGCGCACGCGCACCTGCGTGAAGGAGCCGCGCCCGCCGCTTTGGCTCACCGCCACGCCGGCAACGGTACGCAGCGCGTCGGCGACGGTGGTGAAGCCTTTCTCGCGCAGTTCTTCGCCGGTGATGACCGTGGCGGAGGCGCCCACCTTGGACGCATCGGTCGGCGCCTGATTGGCGTAAATCACGATGCGGGGAATTTCCGTCTGCGCCTGCGCGACACCACAGGTCAAACCGGCAGCAAACAGTCCGAGCGTCGCCGCCCGGGGTAGGGGACTCAATCGAAACGATAGACAAACAGAAAATGACATGACGTGCCTCCGCGGCGTTGGCTGAAACGGATCGCGGAGACGCGGGCCAGCAGGCGCGCACCTGTCCAAGACAAAGGGTTGAGACAACAGGCCATAGGCCGGTCCCCCGCGACGGTTTACACACGTCATCGCTGCGGAAAGACCCGCCCCGAACGCGCGCCCCGCGCGTCGGAAGGATGACTGTGTAGGCAGGTCTCCTGGCTCGCGGGTCGCCGCCCTTATTCCGCCTTCCCGGGTCTTCACCCAGTGGCAATCTGGAACAGGGCTCGCCGCTGACAGTTGCGGGGGCAGCTTCGGATTAGGCCCTATGACGCAATACAGCGGGCCGCACCGAATTCCCTTTTTGGCCGGCCGAAACCGGCACACCTACACAAGTGCGGCAAGTGAAACCGGCAGGGCTGAACTTGTCAACGGCCCGGGGCGGCGCCGGTCAAAAAATCTCCGGCTGCGGCAAAAATGTCCGCGTTCCGGTTTGCCACGAGCTGCATTACACTTTGCCTGAGATTCGACAGGGGGGAGTTTCATGACTGCCATTCGGATGTTTGCCGCGGCCGCGGTACTGGCTCTGGCCGTCTTTCCGGCGGCCGCTGCCGATGAGGTGATTGACGCCATCGAGCAGGCGCGCAAGGCCTATCAGTCCGGAAATCTCGGCGAGGCGAAGCAATCGCTCGATCTCGCGTCGCAGCTGATTGGGCAGAAGAACGCCGAAGGTTTCGCTTTGCTGTTGCCAAAGGCCTTGCCGGGCTGGAAACAGGAAAAGACCGACACCGCCGCGATGGGAACGAGCATGTTCGGCGCGTCCATGGCGACGGGCCGTTACACCAATGCCAAGGGCGACGACATCGAAATCCAAATCACCGGCGATTCGGCGATGATCGCGCCGTTGGCTGCCGTTTTTGCTAATCCGCAATTCGCCGGCGCGATGGGAAAAATTGTTCGCGTCGGCAACCAGCGCGCCATCGTCACCAAGGAAGGCGACGTGCAGATGGTGGTCAACAACAAGTTCCTGGTTGCGGTGCAGGGATCGGGCCCGGCCGATGCCAAGCTGGCTTACGCGCAGGCGGTGGACGTCAACAAACTGTCGAAGATGTAGACCTCTGACTACGATGTAGCGTTTGACGGACGACAAAACTCTCCCTCATGGTGAGGAGCGCTGCCAACGGTCGGCGCGAAGCGCCGCCCATGATATACTCCGCAGCGCGCGAACCATCCTTCGAATGCGCGGCTGCGGGCGCGCCATCACGGATCGCGGTTCGGCTGACGACGTCGACGATTGTGCCTTGTCCGGCTCAACGCTTGACCATCACCAGCCGATGCAACGTCGTCTGCTTTCGATCGAACATCACCCAGGCGGCCGGGAAGAAAACCAGATAGCGATTGTAAGTCGCAACCCCTACGAGCTCCACTGCCTTAGCGCGGTTCTTGGCCAGGCGATTGAACCAGGCTTTCAGCGTCGGCCGGTAATCGTGCGTGGAATCGTGCACCACGTCGAACCCGGCCTCGCGCGCTGCCCAGAGATGATGCGCATGCGGGGCCAGTTCGGACCCCGGAAAGACCAGCTGGCCGGCGATCGTGCTGGTCGGCCGCCATCCGGCATTGAGCGAAAAGAAGTGGTGCACCATCCGGCCGTTCGGCTTCAGCGCGCCATGCAGCTTGCGCAGCAGCGGCAATATCTCATTCGGCCGCACGTGCTCCATGGCGCCGATGGAATAAATCTTGTCGTATGAGTGAGGCGCGTAGTCGGTGGTTATGAAGTCCTCGATCCGCACGTTGAAGCCGAATTTCTCCCGGATATGACGTGCCTGTTCTTTCGATAGTGTCATGCCCGTCAGCGATTCCTTGTCACCCGTGGCCGCATGGATATGACGGAGCATCGAACCCCAGCCGCATCCGAGCTCGAGGATGCGCTCGCCGGCGACCGGCGCGATCAGGCCGAGCAGGTGATCGGCCTTGCGCCGTTGAGCCGTCTCCAGGGTGTCCTGGTCCGACGCAAAATCCGCGCAGGAATAGAACATGAAATCGCGGTCGAGGAATAATTTGTAGAATTCGTTGGAGACGTCGTAGTGATACTCAATCCCCTTGGCATGGCTCTGCTTGAGCCAGCGCGCCATCAGCAGGCGACGTTGAAATGGAAACGGATAAGTATCGATCAGGGACTGGATGAAGGGAGCTTGCTTGCGGGTGAAATACTGCCAGGTGAATTTGGGATGCAGCGGCGTGGGCGCGCTCATGTAAAAACGCAAGGCCGCGTAGGCCATCCCATGAGTCATGGTATGCCGCGTCCGCCGCAGCCACCGGCCCGAATTCGTGATTGCAGATGAGAGCGATGACATTGCGCTAGAAAGGCGCACTTCCGCCAAATCTTCAATCACGTCTCGGAGGTATTTTAACCCACCAACCCCCAGATTCGAGGTCTGGTGCTATCCAGAGGACATGGCAAACGTTAGACGACAAATCCCTAAAAACAGGCCAGAGGCAAATGCAACTGCGGTTTCTCGCTTATACAGCTATATCCGTGCCCGTGATCGTGGCGGCATTTATTGCCGGCGTCGTTTTCGAGCGGCAACGGCAACAACCGCCCGCCATGGCGTCAGCACCCGGCCAGGCTGATACCGCCACCAAGGCAGAGCAAGACCCGGCCCCCTACCAGCCAGCCGTTTCCACCAACGAGCAAGACCCTGCTCTTCGACCGCAGGCTTCGCGTCAGGAAAAAATCACTCAAGGAATGCAGGCAATCGAGGCCGCTTGGCGGGTGGCGATCTACGCTGAACATCTTCTGGCGGTGAAAATTGGCGCTTGTTACGGGGCGCGATTTATCCGTCGCGGCGCTGACGTGCGCGCCGACTTGGCACAAATGAATGGCATCGCGGACCCTCAGGTCGGGGTTATCCGGATCACTGGCCTGACCGCCGCAAATCAACCAACTGGAAAACAAAGCTGCTTTACATCCATCGCCGAAGCGCTTGCTGCAAATAGACGAAGCTCCGACAGTCTCGAGCCTGTCGATGCAACGCTGACCTACAAGATTAGCGATACAGAAATACGATTGGATCGGATCGAGTCGGCCCCCGGTTGGCTCGCTATCGCCATCAACGACAACGTGCGGCTTAGACTGGAATCATGGAAGGACGTCTCGAAACAGCAGATCAACCCCAACTAGAGTCTGATCCAGCGGTGTGGAATTGAGAGTGCCGCGAACTCCGCTTCACCTCTCCCGTGGGGAGAGGTCGCCTCGCGAAGCGAGGCGGGTGAGGGCGTATGGACTTTCTTAGGCCCGAACCCCCTCACCCCAACCCTCTCCCCACAGGGGAGAGGGAGCGCACCGCGCGCCAGTCATCTCCCGTTCAGGAAAGCCCCGCTACTTTGCGGATGGGCCTGCAAGGTAACCCCTCACAGAGTCCCCGCGGCCCTGGCAGCCACGGGTAGGTTAGCCCCCGCGCCCGCTGCTCCAGGGCCGTTCGCGACTACCGCCTCACCCAGCAGGAGTTGGAGTGCGCAGGTTGCAATCGCGCCACTCGCGGACTTACTCCAAAACCTCCACCGTGTTGGTCCAGGGTCCGATGTTTGCAGGCGCAATTTCGTTGCCTGTTTGGAAGCTAATTCTGACCAGGTGCTGGCCTGGACCGAGGCGGTCCACCCACTCGAAGGAATGAGCGGTGCCGCCGCCGGTTCCGTCCGAGCTGAATCGCAACGGGTTCGATGTCCATGCCGGGTTCAATTCGTTGGTGCCCGCATCGCTCGACGCAACTGCCCGCAGGAAGCAGGCGTGGGGGCAAGCTGCCACAGCGCTGAAACGAACGCGTATGCACCGCGTCACGCCGGCGGGAATGTTTACGTTCACCCCGGCACCAGAAATAAACACCGGGGGGAGCTCCGACGCGCTAGTGAAAAAATCGATGTTCGTTTTGGTAACGCTGCTGATCAAACGGCCGCATTGTGTGGTGACAGGAGCCGCTTCCGCGACAGACATGAAAGAGGCGCCGGTGAGCACAACCACCGCTGCAGCCTTTATGATTTGCATCGACATTCCTCCATCCTCAGAGCAATCGGATAATTCAGATTACTTCCGCCGCGAAGTCGCCACAACGCGAAACGAGACAGAGCAGTACCTGCGAAGCGCAGAAGCGCGAGGCGTCACAGCGTCAGGCGCGGTATCTGAGTTAGGCGCGATGTCTGAGCGTCAAAACGAAAATATCAGCTAAAACAGAACGTTGTAGATAGTTTTGCAGCGAGCTGCGTGGGGGGAAGAAGAGAGTTACGGGGTGGGATGACAAGCGCAAGAAATGTGGCCGTCTCGGAGGGATTCGAACCCCCAACCCCCAGATTCGAAGTCTGGTGCTCTATCCGGTTGAGCTACGAGACGGGCAGCGCCACAAAACCACGGCACTGGCCGGCCGGTAAAGCTCATTCCGACGCCGCGCGGCAACGGCAAAAGACCGATTGTCGGACCGGCTGAATTGCCGTAGACGCTTCAGCAGAATGTCTGACCCCTCCTTGCCGCCGCCCGACGCTTCGCTACCGCCTGGGCGGGTGCCGCTGTTCGAGCTGTTCGTCGTCTTCCTTAAGCTCGGCACCCTCTCCATCGGCGGCGGTTCGCAGGCCTTCATGTATCGCGACCTGGTGGACGTAAAGCGCTGGATCGACGACAAGGCCTTTGTTACCGGGCTCGCGATTGCACAGGTATTGCCGGGCGCCAATCCGGTGAATCTTGCGCTCTATTTCGGACAAAAGCTGCATGGCGGTCTGGGCGCCACAGCGGCGGTCTTCGGCATGGTGGTGCCGGCCTTCTGCATCATCCTCCTGGCAGGCTACGCCTATCGCCTGCTCGCGCATTACCCGGCCACGCATTTCATCCTGCTTGGCGCCGCCGCGGTCGGGGTGGCGGCGACGCTGGCGATGGGGATCAAGATCGCCCAGCGGCTCGATCGCAATTGGGCAACGATACTCATTGGGCTGGTGACCTTCGGCGCCGTCGGCGTGCTGCGCCTGCCGATGGTGCCGGTGGTCTGCGTCGTCGTGCCAGCCAGCATTCTGATTTTTTATCTGATGGACCGGCGGCATGGACGGTAGCCGCCTCCTCGGACTTATTCTTGTTTTTGCACCGCTGTCGCTTTTGTCTTTTGGCGGCGGGCAGGCGATCGTCGCCGACATCCAGTATCAGACCGTCGAGGTGCACAAGTGGCTGACGAATTCCGAATTCGTCGACATGTTTGCGATCTCGCGCGCCTCGCCGGGGCCGAGCACGCTGATCGCTGCGCTGATCGGCTGGCACGTGGACGGATTTCCCGGCGCGCTGGTCGCGGTGCTGGCGATGTATATCCCGTCCTCGATCCTGGTGTATGGCGCGGCGAGCTGGTGGCAGCGCAGCGCGGCGTCGGCGCTGCGCATCGCGATCGAACGCGGCTTGGCGCCGGTGGCGATCGGGTTGATCTTCGCCGGCCTGCTCGTGCTGGTGCAGGCAGCCCAGATGGACTTGCTGCAGCTCGCCACGCTGGCGGTGTGTGCGGCGATCCTCTACTTCACGAAGTTCAGCGCTTATCGCCTGCTGTTCATCGTAGCTGCGGCATACGGCGCAATCATTTACGCCGGCTATGCTGGCGCTGCCTGAGAGGCCAATCCGAAACCTGGCCGGGTAGCAAATCTGTCGCCGCGGACCCGTTAATGGCCAGTGCCGATCCTTGGAAGTTGCCAGAGGCAGTACCAAAAACCTAGCTGGATCAGCAGCTTAGGTGGGTTGTCGGAGGACTATATGCTTCCAGCTCCCTGAGCCGTTGCGGAGAGTTAACTAAACATAAAAAGGGAGGCGCTATCGTTGGCCGACCAATACTCACACGAGATTATCGAAACGATTTCCTTATGACCCTGAACCGCGGCGTTGGGTTCACTCTGCTCTTGGGGATCGTCTCATTTTTGCTGAGCTTCGGCATCCTGCTTGCCGTCGGCAGCCGACCGTATCGCCGATTTCCTGCGGTCAGATTTCTCCGACTTCTGCCATCGTCATATTTGCGGCGTCAGCCACCGGCTTCGCAATGAGCCTCGCCAGCCGGTTGTCATGATCCGTCTGATTCAACAAAAGAAGCAGGTGCGCACCGCGATCGACGCCATGTCGCAGGGCGTTTGCATGTTCGATGCTTCCGAACGGCTGGTCATCTGTAACTCCAAATATTACGAAATGTATGGCCTGACATCCTGGCCGATGTCCGGCCGGGATCCACATTGTCTCAGGTGCTGGCGCGACGCGTGGCGAAGGGCACCTTCTCGCGAGATCCTGTGCAATACCGGGAAGAACTGGTCAGCCACGTCAGAAACGGGGAGACCACCACGCATGAGGTGATGGCTTCGGAAGGAAGACAATTGCTGGTGATGAATCATCCGGTGGAAGGCGGCGGATGGGTGGGAACGCATCAGGACATCACTGCCCTGCGGAAAGCTGAGCAGGAACGCACTATTACGCAGCAGCAAGGGGAGCGCCGCGCCTTAATCGAAAGCGCAATCGTTGCCTTCCGCGAGCAATCAAGTTCTCTGTTGAAGATGGTTTCCGACAGCGCAAGCGGTGTGCGCTCGACCGCGCTGGGGCTTTTTGAGGCTTTCAGCCATCTCTCCCAGCATTCCGGAAACGCGTTGCAGATGTCGAACCAGGCTTCGTTCAACGTAGGAAAAGCGGAATCCGCGGCGAACGAACTGTGGGCTTCCATCAAGCAAATCGGACAACGGCTTGATCAGACGGCTGAAGTGGTCCGGTTCGCTACCAAAGAAGCGAAGGTGACAAACCAGGACATCGACGAGCTGGCGCGTTCCGCGCAGAATGTGGGCGACGTCGTCAAGCTGATCCACAATATCGCGGGTCAAACCAATCTGCTTGCGCTGAACGCAACGATTGAGGCGGCGCGCGCAGGCGAGGCGGGGCGGGGCTTCGCTGTGGTGGCTTCCGAAGTGAAGTCGCTTGCCGTGCAGACCGCCAAGGCGACGCAGGATATTTCCAGCCAGATCACCGGGATGCAGAACTCCACCAGCAAAGCGGTAGAGGCCATCAAGCTGATCGCCAGCCGCATGCATGACATCGATGAGCTTTCGAACGCCGTTGCCGAATCCGTACAGCAGCAGGACGCGGCTACTGCCGAGATTCTGACGAATGTGGCGAGCGCAGCTGAGAGCGCGAAATTGGCCGTAACAGGATTGACCGAGGTCGCCACCGCCACCACCCAAACTCAAGATGCGTCGCAGATCGTGTTGGGCGCATCAGAGTCGGTTCAAAAAACCATCGACAGGCTTCGCGGTGAGGTCGAAACCTTTCTCGCCAAGGTTGCGGTCTAGCTGGGCAACGGCAGAGCAGGTCGGATGGTCGAGGTTGACCACTGCCGGCCTGCCGCGACGCGGGAAGCTGGAGCCGCTGCGATTATTTCCCCGAACGGACGCGTTTGAGGAAAGAGCGGCGGTCTTCTTTTGGAAGCGTTTTCCAGTCCAGATTGGCTTTCTTGGCCTCCCTCTTGGCGAGCACATTGACAGCCTTTGCCCGATCGTCTGCGGTCGCCTGACCTCGAGCAGATTGTATTTCGGCTGATTTCTCGTCTCGCGATAGTTCTTCCCACTTTTTGCCCTGGCTGACGGCTAGTCGCTTTGCGGCGACTCGGGCAGCCGCTTTCTCCACGTCTTGTTGGTTTTTCATGGTTGCTTCCTACCTGCTGACATCACTGGCTCAGGACCCCTTAGCGTAGCGGGGATTCGTCAAAGTTCCGAATTGGCTGCCCCAAGCGGCATGTTGCAAGCCTCGGGTCTCCGTTCGCCCGATCGCACATTCCACACTACGACACCGTTTGGCTCCCGCAAATAAAAACTGCGATGCTGGGTTCCGAAACCGCTATTGCAGCGGCATAGTAAGGGGTTCTCCAAATAAAAAAAGCCGCCCTGCTCGGGCGGCTTTTTCACCGTTGTGGCTAATACAATGAACGTTCTTTAGCGATCTGGTCCTTGGTATATGGAGCGGCATTCGGATCAAAGGTTTTCCACCCCGACTTCCGGTAGGCATCAGCGCGATCAGCAATCCGGACCGCGGATTGGTCCATCAATGCTTGCAGACGGGTGGCATCATTGTCTGCAACGCGGGCACTTACCGCAGCACCACCCCGGCGGATCGCCTCGGCATACACGGGAGCTTCATCGTCGCTGACACCGGCCTGCGTCAGGGCTCCGATAGCCCCGCCTGTTGCCGCACCAGCCGCAGCACCTGCCAGGGTCGACACAAGCCAACCCGCCGCGACGACGGGCCCGACGCCAGGAATCGCCATCAAGCCCAGTCCGGCCAGCAGCCCAGCCGCGCCACCAGCAGCGGCGCCGACACCGGCGCCGGTGCGTGCGCCCTCAGCGCGATCATCCTTTCCATCGAGATCGCGATCGGGATATGTGTCCTTACCCTCGTTGTACCAATTATCAGCATTGCTGGCGATTATGCTGATGTCATTGTGTGAAACGCCAGCTGCTTCTAGCCGGCGAACAGCGGCGCGCGCAGCGCCGTAGTCATTGTAAAGACGTGAAATCGTTGTTGTCATGAGCTTTCCTAGGAGTTGGTGTTTACGCGTTTACTTGCTGACTACGTTGCCTTGGAAATCCAAAGTAACGTTCATCGTCTTACCGTCTTTCATGGCCTTGCCGCGCCAGACACCTGCGTCGTCCTTCTTGAGCTCTGACACTTGCGAAAATCCGTTCGCTTCAATCCGTGACTTAGCTTGACCTTCGGTGAAGCTGTTCGCGCCGGCAGCGGGCGCACCAGGGTTGGGCGGGCTATTCGGAGTGTTCACCGCTGGCGTGCTTGCATCGCGATTGGCTGGTGGGGCCGCCGAAGGCGATTGTTGCGCCCACGCCGGTATGGCCGCTGCTGCAACAGCTGCGGCGATTATCATTTTACGCATTTTTTCAATTCTCCAGTTTGTGTATCGTGTTGTTGTTCGCCACCGCATTTTCTCCGAACTCAAGATTACCTGCTCCAAGATTGTGCCTGGACCAGGCGCGTTGCAGCTCCGGCAGAGCTCCTCTGGAGCAATGCGATCGCTGACGGGGAATGCGGTAACGCGTAAAAGGTTTCAAAGGGTTGGGTTCGGCTTGCCGAAACAAACGGGAGCGCCGGCTCTGCGCACGGTGAAGGTGAAAGAGCCCGCAGGCGGTGGCCGTCATGCTTGATTTGATGCACCCATCCGGCACCGCTCGGCGGCCTTTCGGCCAGGCTGAGCAGATCAGGAGCTTAGAGTTTCTGGTCAACCGGCTCGTTGGATGTGGAAAGCAGCGGCGTGTCTGCCGGGCTTGCGTAAGTCACGAGAAATCAGCTGGAAGTAGCCTCCCTCGAATTTGCGCTGTTCTGATCGGCGAACACTTCACGCAATTTGTAGTACAAAATCCCCATGAGGCAACAGAAGCTCACCGCATTTGCTAGCACAATGACCCAATCGGATTGCAGAACCCCGTACACGACCCAGAGAGCGATACCCACGGCCAGCGTCGAGAACATTTTCAGAGAAAGGTCGCCCGCTGACTTTGTCTCCCAGCATTTTTTGAGCTGCGGGAAGTAGGAGGCGGTGGTGCAGAATGCCGCCATCAGGCCGATAACGGTTGTCAGAGTCATTGCTGCACGGGTCCTTGATGCCGCATCAAAATGAAAGGAGCCCTGTTCGCAGGGCTCCTGTCGGTCACCCGGGCTTTGTCGCAGGGGTGGACGCGCCGCGGGTAAGACCTAGTTTCGTAACCGTGTAGCCCCCTCGATTGTTCCAGACCCCGCCCACCGGGGATCGCTTGTGAAGTCTCGGTGTTCTATGCAGCGTTTGAGACTGTTTCCTGCGGCTGGTTTTGGGCTGCGGCCAAATCGATTGTCGACATAATCTGAGCAGTCGCCGTGTGATGAACCATGTGGCCATGACTAGCCACACGTTGCAAGGTGCTCTGAGATATGTCGCGATGCAGATGAACAGACTGCTCGGGTTCAATCAGGCGATCAGCTGAGCCGACGACGATCGCAACGGGCATCTGGAGTTTCGCATAGTCCCCTTGCAAGTTATACACGCTCGGGATCATGAGAGCGGCTTCAGCCGCACCGGCGCGGATTTGGGAGGGACGTACCGCCATTTCCTTCGGGAAACCTTCAAACTTTGCCGGCACCGATTTTGGACCAAAAAGCTTTCGTAGCAACAGCGGCCACGTCAGTCTGCTTAGGATTGGTGATATGGTGTACCTAAGGACATCGCCGAGCACCGGCACAGAGGGAGGTGACAAGATCAGGGTATCGGCTCGAACGGTCGGATAATAATATCCAGAAGCTAATATCAAACTCTGAACGCTCTGTGGGTATTTGAGCGCGAGAGCCACGGCGACCAACGTTCCCCAGGAATGTCCCAGGACAATGGCGCGTGAGATGCCGATCTTCCTGAGCGCGGCGTTGATCAGGTCGGCCTGTGCTTCCGGCGTCCAAATGGTACTGCGCGGCCTGTCACTGTGGCCAAATCCAGGGCGATCAAACGCAATAACGCGGTACTTCTTCGCTGCAAGATCAATAAGTCCGCTGGACTGAAAGTCCTGGATCATCATGCCGTTGCCGTGGAGAAGAACTAACGGTGTTCCCGACCCCTGATCGACGTAGTGAAGCCGAACACCCTTGACCGTAACGAACCGGCCCCTAGGGGGATTTTCGCGCTCGGCTCGCTTTGCAAGATAGCGGTTCGCAATGGCGGCAACCGCCAAGGTTGCCACCAACCCGAAGGCGATGGGGTGAGCCTTCACCGTTTCAATCGACTTATTCATTGGGCGGTTTAAGGAAAACGGACTCGTCTTGCGGCTTAAAGCACGAGCTTGGGGGAAATTCATGGGAACCACGGGCTTGGTGCACGACCCCCCGGGTTTCCGAATGATGTTGCACTGCGGGGTAACCCCTTTGGCCCGCGTCCGTTCCATTGATTTAAAGACCATCCCAACATGGTCCGCTGGATACTTCACGCTCTAAAAGGCTGCGATTTCGGCCGGCTTAAAACCCGCGCGTAGCGCGGCGTTGCATGCGGTCTTCCGCGTCCTTTCGCACAGCGCTGGAAATTTCAGCTGCTTCGTGGCGGAAAATCTCTGCTCTGTGAGACAATTCCGTAGAGTTCTCAAGCAGGCTCTCAGCAACCGATCGGGTATTAGCCGCTGCAGTTTTGACTCCAGCAACGATGCTAACGGCTTCCCGCGCCCGGTTGGCTGCACCTTCTGTGTCATCAGCAATTTGGCGCGTGGCATCGTCCTGGAGCCGCACAGCTTCAGTCACGTTCGCGGCGATACGACTCATCTCCTCGATGGTCCCACTGACACGTTCGATAGACTGACTTGCGCCGTTGGTAGCGGATTGAATGCGTGTAATCTGTAGCGTGACTTCTTCTGTTGCCTTGGCGGTCTGATTGGCTAGTGACTTAACTTCGCTCGCCACAACAGCGAAGCCCTTTCCGGCTGCGCCGGCACGAGCTGCTTCTATGGTTGCATTGAGGGCCAGTAAGTTCGTCTGCCGAGCAATTTTGCCGATTGTATCCAGAACCTTGGATATACTGGCTGCAGTATCGGCCAAGCTTTGCATGGCGTTCTTGGTCTCTTGAGCCTCAGCGACCGCCTTGAAGGCGATATCTGCGGAGTGGGCAACTTGGCGGAGGGTCTGTCCCGCTTGCTCCGATAACTGGTTCGAAGAAGCGACCACGCCCCGCAAGGTTTGGAAGCTCCCATCCGAGATCTGGGCTGCAATGTCCGCCAGGGAAGAAGCCGTTTTCGCGGCTTCGGTCAATGCACCGGAACTTGTTCGCGTCTGTGCAGCTGTGGCCGAGACAAAGTCCAAAACCTCGCCTAAATTCTTTTCGAAGGCGTCCGCCAAATGCAGGAGATTTTCGCGTCGCGCGGCTCTGATCTCGCGGCTTTCCAGTGCATCTCTGTCAATCCGATTTCCCGCAGGAGCAGGCTCCGTCCGCGGTTCTACAGTATGTGCGACGGGCGCGGCCGCGGTGCGAAACCATATCAGCCCGGAAAGAACGCCGGTAAATAGCGCGATATACACCAGCAACGAAACTGCTCTGAGGCAGGCCGAAATAGAAATCAACAAGCGCGGCAACGATTCCGACGCCACTCGCCACCATGAGGAGGTTCTGCTTGTCTCTCGAGGTCGGGGAAAAAGCTGGCACGTCACATCCCATCTCTAACTAGCTAATCCTATTTTACTATTGGTTACTAAATGGTACGGCGACTAGTCCCGTTAGCCCGTTCGCGTGTCACTGAGCTTGTGCAGCCGAGCAGACCGCATCGGACCAGGGAACCCCGGGTCCACTCGGCCAGCGGCGGGAACGCGGCTGATAAAGATTGGGCGGCATCCTGAAGCGCGGTGGACGCCTGCTAGGTTTTACCTTTCACTAAGCTTAATGCCCCCTCATTATAATCTTCCATAAAAATAATCTTCCATAAAACGCACTACTGGTGGGACATTTTTCAATACTTTTTAAGCAGATTGGGGGCCATCACTTTTGGGACTGCGGATGGGAGCTGACGTGAAAACCTTACAAGCATTTAGGCGTGATCAGAGCGGCGCCATAACGATTATCTTTGCGGTCTGTCTGCTCCCGGTACTCACTGTCGTCGCGGCCGCCGTCGATTATTCGTTCGCAAGTTCTAGGAAAGCCACTTTGCAGAGAACCGCGGATGCCGCGGCCCTTGCTGGAGCCTCGTTGATGGAGGCTACTACGGCGGCGGCGGAAGCGGAGGCAAAAGCTTTCTTTCTCGGGAATGACCGCTTACAGGTGACGCCAACGGTCAGTGCAAACGCTGAAACTGTTACCGTCACAGCTACCTACTCGCAACCCACTTTCTTAGTGCATCTGGTGGGAGCGGATCAAACCACAGTAAATGCGCGCGCCGTCGCTGCCCGTGGATCTCCTAAGAAACCCTGCGTGATTGCGTTGGAGCCAAGTGGAAAGCATGGAATTATGCTCAATTCAGAGTCGAAGTTACAAATGGACTGTGGCGTCCAGGTAAATTCGACCAACTCAGAGGCGGTGTTCACCAATGCTAATTCTACCATCAACTCAACGCAAACATGCGTGACGGGTGGATGGATAATGGCCAGCGGCAGCACCCCGGCTCCAAAAAAATGCCCCGCCATTCCGGACCCGCTTGCCAATCTTCCTATCCCTGCACAAGCAGCCGGAGCTTGCACCAAGACCGACTTCACGATCAACGGCGGCACTTCGACTCTCGCGCCCGGCGTCTATTGCAAGACGCTCACTATCAACGCGGGCGCGGTAGTGACTCTGCAGCCTGGGATTTACGTCATTCGGGACGGACTGCTTAAAGTCAACTCGTCCTCGACATTGAAAGGTGACAACGTCTTGTTGTTCTTCACGGGGATAGATACCCGAATGGAAATGGACAGCTCGAGCGCGATCGCCCTAACCGGGAGAACAGAGGGCCCATTCGTTGATATGGTGATCTATCAGAATAGAAACAACGCCACGGATTTATTCATGATCAATGCCGATACCGGGTCCAAGTTCCGCGGGGTGATCTACCTTCCGAAAAGCGGTCTCAAACTTAACTCACGCGCTGCAATGGCAATTTCTCCTTCGTCTTTGGCCCTAATTGTCCGCAACCTAGAACTCAATTCCAAGGCCAGCATCATTGTTGACAATAAGGACTTCAAGCCGAAACTGGACGGGATGAAGGACAAAGGTGCATCATTGATTCAATAGTTGCTGTTTTTTTTGGCCTTGAAGGAATCACCGAGCCAAATGCCCGGCTTGGCCCTGCGAAGTAGCTTGGCCAGGCGGCCTTTCGGCCACGGTCGGCAGGCACGGAGATACGAAGGTGAAGTCTGGACACCACGCCAGTGCATTGAACGCTACTCGGTTAACACGCGCCCCCAAGAGGTGTGCTTGGGGAATCGGGAAGGTCCTTCAATCATCTCAAACCCGACCATCAGCTCGTTTGCTTTCCTTCCCAAAATTTCCTGGAAGTGAAACCATTTCGGAAAGCCCGCATGGTCGACCGTAGATCAGAGCAACGCCAACGCACCTATAAGATGGGCCGCATCAATGCCGAAGGCTCCCGGGCCTGGATTGCCTTATTCGAAACCTATCGGATATGGGAGCGTCCTTAGAAATAGAGACCCCGGGCTCGTTCCGCTAGACGAGTTCTATCTACGTATAATTCTGCCAGAATACCTAAACCGAAGTCTCATAACGTGGCCGTCGCGTAGCTTGATCGGGAAGGCAGGACGACGATGCCAGCTCACAACCTTCTAGAACGGGTACGCATTAACTGTTTCGCCTGTTGCGGATGGTGTTGCGGCTGCTTAGCGCGGGAAGTGCCCAATCTGCAAAGGTTGTTGCACTGTTTCACTTGTTTTGCATTTCCCCAGCAGGGAGCGGGTTGACGGCGCTCCCAACCGAGGTGCCGAAGTGCAAGAAAGCCGG
>CAVSWC010000011.1:0-264154 GCA_963731585.1 uncultured Alphaproteobacteria bacterium | reverse complement strand
TTCGCCTGGCGGCCCATATCAACAAGCTGCAGTTCCGTCCCCGCTCCTATTCCTACCTCGGTAACGTTCCGGTGCTCGACCTGTTCGACCGGCCGATTGCCGATTGGGACATCGTGATGAGATGGCTGTTCGACAAAATCGTCGGCGGCCTGACCCTGCTCGCCGCCGCGCCCGTCATGGCGCTGGTCGCGCTCGCTATCAAGCTCGACAGCCGCGGACCCGTGCTGTTCAAGCAGAAGCGCTATGGCTTCAACAACGAGCTGATCGAAATCTACAAATTCCGTTCGATGTACGCGGAGCAGGCCGACGCCATGGCGTCCAAGCTCGTCACCAGGGACGATCCGCGCGTGACGCGGGTCGGACGCATCATCCGCAAGACCAGCTTCGACGAGTTGCCGCAGCTCTTCAATGTGGTTCTCAAAGGCAACCTGTCACTCGTCGGCCCTCGCCCACACGCCGTGAATGCGCAAGCCGCGCAGCGGCGCTACGACGAAGCCGTCGACGGCTATTTCGCGCGCCACCGCGTGAAGCCCGGCATCACCGGCTGGGCGCAGATCAATGGCTGGCGCGGCGAAACCGACACCGCCGAGAAAATCCAGGCCCGCGTCGAGCATGATCTTTATTACATCGAGAACTGGTCGCTGCTGTTGGATCTATACATCCTCGCCCGCACGCCGTTTGCGCTGCTCAGCACCGAGAATGCCTATTGATCAGATCGGCAGCCGATCTGTATGACGCCCCGCGCGTGGTCCGGACTGCGTCGCCGGCGGCGGCAACCTTGCTGCATGGCGCGCTGTTCCTCACGATTCTGGTCAGTCCGCTCGTCTTCATCGAGCCATCGCCTTACGAAGCCGCCTGCGCGTTGCTTGCGCTGGCCTGCCTCGTGGCAGGCGTAAGGCTCGATCGCAAGCTGCTGCCGCTGTTCGTCCTGCTGCTGATCTTCAATCTCGGCGGTCTGCTGGCCTTGATTCTGCCGCGCGAGGAGGCCGGCAGCCGCGACGCAGCCATCTACGTGGCGATCTCCTTTTATCTTGCCATGACCGCTGTCGTTTATGCTTGCCTGTTCAGCGAGGACAGCCTGCGGCGGCTGATCATCCTGCGGCGGGCTTATTTCATTGCCGCCTTCTTCGCCTCGCTGATCGGCATCGGCGGCTACTTCGGTTACCTTCCCGACGCCACGCTGTACGACCGTGCGCGGGCCACCTTCAAGGATCCGAACGTATTCGGCCCGTTCCTCGTGCTGCCGCTGGTCATGCTGCTGCAGATAATCGTCAGCCCTGCGGTGCGGCTGCGGCATCTATTGTTGTTCGGCGTGCTGGCATTTGCGCTGCTGGTCAGCTTCTCCCGCGGCGCCTGGGCGCATTTCGCGCTGTCCGCCGCGGTCGTGTTGCTATTGACCTTTCTCACCGCACCCAACATCCGCACACGGCTGCGGCTGATTGTGCTGAGCGCGGTCGCCGTGCTGGGTTTGACGGCTTTGCTGGCGGGCGCCCTATCCGCCGGCTCCCTTGGAGAGATGTTCCAGCACCGCGCCAAACTTACCCAGAACTATGATGTCGGGAGCGGCGGCCGCTTCGGCCTGCAAGAAAAGGCGATCGAGGCGGTGCTGGAAAACCCCGCCGGCATGGGTCCATTTGAATTCGGGCGCGTCCACGGCGCCCAGCAGCACAACGCGTATTTGCAGGCTTTTCTCGTCTATGGCTGGACCGGCGGCCTGGCCTATCTGCTGATGGTGGTCGTCACGCTCGTGATCGGATTTCGCCAAAGCATCGTCGCGACGCCCTGGCAGCCTTATCTCATCGCGGCGCTCGGGACCTTTTGCGGCGAGGCATTCGAAAGCTTTGTCGTCGATACTGACCACTGGCGGCACTACTTCCTGGCGCTCGGGTTGGTCTGGGGCCTCGCGGTCGCTTCGATGAACGAAACCGCGCGCGACCTGCGCTCCAACACCGGCGATTTTTGCTGAGAAGGCAGGTGCAACACGCGCGTGTTGCATGGTTTTGCCCGCCTGCCTATAGTCCGCGCCGTCGGAGCGTAGCGCAGCCCGGTTAGCGCACCAGTCTGGGGGACTGGGGGTCCCGAGTTCAAATCTCGGCGCTCCGACCAAACGATATCAGCTAGTTGGCTCAGGTCGTTCGTTTCCCGTTTGCATAGCGGGACTGGTGCGGTTCGCCATCGAGCGAAGTCCCAGTAATTTCGGCTAACCTGACTCCCACTCGCTCTGTTCACGACTAGTTTTTCAACGCGCAAATTATGGGCTGCACGAGGCAGCAATCATAATCGCTTGGCGGCTTGAAAAAGATGAGAGCCCGGTGCATCAGCATCACTGTGGCATAGCGTTTTTCGGATAGATCAGGTTAAATCAAGCGCAACGTGTTCGGTAGGAGGTTACAAATGAATTTGCCGGAGGATATTCGTCTCAAAATCGAGAAGAGCGAGGACAAGGAAGAGATTTTACAGGTGGTGAGCCGTCTCCAGAGCGATGGAGTGGCGATAACGCATGACGTATATGCCGCTATAGTCACTACCCTAGAGTCCACGAAGCTAGGAGCCGTCGAATAGACTTATCTGAGGCTTCCAAAGCCTCAGATAATGTCGCACCGCGGCCAGACCTCATGCTGCAACCGCATCAGTTCGGCCTGATGCCTGCAGTTGCCTATTAAGATGCGAGGCTGGGTGTCTGCAGAGGGTCACAAGCGGACGTCCCCCGATGTCCCCCGCGAGCGAAAACGGTGGGGTAACGCGCCGGCCAACGTCAACTTGCCATGGCCGCAAGCTTACAGCCGCGACCCGACGCGCCAATGACGTTGCTTATCGGAATGGACGCACCGTCAAGGTCGCGGCTTTCGTGATCACGGTCCCTAGCGGATTGGAGAAAACGGCCCGGTATTGATTCCCATTTTGCCTGGACGTGGTGGCGAAGCTAAGAGTTTTTGCTGTCGCACCCGGGATATTTACAAAACCTCTGCCACCACTCGGCCGGACTTGCCATTGTACCGTAGGGGTTGGCCTGCCGCTGGCGTCGGCGGTGAAGGTGGCAGTCTGTCCGCTTCCGACCGTCTGACTTACCGGATCAAGCGTGATTGTAGGCGCAATAGCTGAGTCGAAAAGCTGGCCAAAGACACCCTGGGTCCCGGCGGCGTCCTGGTTGAACGACTGCCAGGTGACGACAAAGCCGCCGTAGCTGAGGCCGGCCACCGACGGGCGGTCCTGAGTGTTCGGCGTATGGGTGTTGACCCGGAATTCAGCGTCGACGGGCGCTCCCGCGGCGCTGTAACGCTGTCCATAGATACCCCCGCCCTGAAAGCCATCCTGGCCCCAGGATTGCCAGATGACGACAAAGCCGCCATTAGCGAGCGCCGCAACGGACGGGCGCCGCTGAGTGTTCGCCGTATGGGTGTTGACGCGGAACTCGCTGCCGACGCGCGATCCCGCGGCACTGTAACGCTGGGCGTAGATACCCTCCGCAGCGCTATCCCGCCCTGTCCACGTCACGATAAAGCTACCGTTGCTCAGGCTCGCAACAGAGGGGTCCTGCTGATAGCCCGTTGTCGCCGTGTTGACCTGAAACTCGCCGCCAACGCGCGTGCCTGTTGAGCTGTAAAGCTGGCCGTAAACACCGGACAAATCGCCATCCTGGCCCCCATACGAGGTCCACGTCGCGACAAAGCCGCCGTTGCTCAGCCCGGCGACGGAGGGGTCGTGTTGAATTCCGGTCGTATGGGTGTTGACTCGGAACTCGCCGCCGGCGCGCGCTCCTGCGGCGCTGTAACGCTGGCCATAGACGCCATCGGAAGAGCCATCCTGTCCCCGCGAAGTCCAGGTGACGACAAAGCCGCCGTTCGCGAGGGCGGCAACCGACGGCAAATACTGCCAGTCCGTCTTCTTCGTATTGACCGGGAACTGACCACCGACAAGCGAACCCGCGGCATCGTAACGCTGACCGTAGATACCATACCCAGGGTAGTCGTCCTGATTGTAAGACTGCCAGGTGACGACAAAGCCGCCGCTGCTGAGCGCCGCAACGGACGGCATCTGCTGTTTCTCAGTTATATCGGGATGAACAATGAATGCGCCACCGACGCGCGCGCCCGCGGCGTTGTAACGCTGGGCGTAGACACCTGTCCCATTGCCATCCCAGGAATTCCAGGTCACGACGAAACTGCCGTCGCTGAGCGCGGCTACGGACGGGCTATCCTGATCGCCCGCCACCGTCGTATCGACCTTAAACTCGAAACCGACCTTTTCCGCCCAAGCCTTCGGGCTGCCGCCGGCCAGGGCCAGCAGCACAACGAGCGCGGCGCCAATGCGATGCAGCATGTTGTGTCTCCCCCATGGGATCACACAACCAGACTAGTTGATCACCTGGCGCTCGTCCACATGACCTCCACGATGCTGGTGGTCATTCGCATTTATGCTTACCGAGGGAGCGGGCAAGAAGCTTGCCCGAAACGACGAAGCAGGAAGGGCAAAACTAATACCGCTGCGTGGATCTCCGACCAGGCACTTACGCCGAAGTTCCGCTTGTCATTTGGCTGAAATGACCGCCGATGAAATATCCGGGGGGTAAGCCACTGCGCCGTGCATCTCTCGGCGGCCAAGGGCCCTGAGGATAGGCTTCTCAATCCGTTCATGGATGCGCCACGCAGCCAGCACCGATGCGATCATGCCCACTGCAATGGTGAAATCCGCCGGCATCGGAAAAATGGCCCAGAGCTGCCAAAGCGCTGACAGTATGAAAACGTGGACCAGATAGAGCGAATAGGATGCATCGCCGAGATACGTCCAGACGCTCGGCTTGGCCTCGATCTGCATGACGCCGTAGACGATCAGCGCCGCCGGGATGCCGTAGACGAACAACCTTTGAAATCCGTCGACGCCGACCAGCGCCCCGACCGTGCCCTGGTCCGGGGCAATGCCTAAGGGTCCAGCCAGGACGATGAGCGCCGCCCCGAGCGGAATGCCCATGATCGCAGGGCGCCAGCGTGGCGCATAGAACAGCAGCACCCCGAGCAGAAATTCCGCGATGATCGGGTTGCCGAGGAACTGCAGCACCGGTCCGGTCGAGCGAAACATCATCGCCGCGGCGTACGACGCCAGAAGCCCATACAGCCAGCGGCGATCGACCAGCACCAGAGCGGCCGCGGCATAGAACAGCATCTCGAAGCAGAGCGTCCATGCCACCGGCACGAGCGGAGCTGTCATCTGATCGGTTGCCGGCCACAGGGCAAAGGTTGCGAGCAGATCTCGCCAGCCGAAACCGGATTTCGCCGCAATGGCGAGCGCCGGGATACAGCAGAAGAAATAGAAGGGGATGATGCGGCGAAACCGCCGCCAAGCGAATTCGTCGGCGGTGAGCCCCTGCGCGGTTTTCGTGATGATGATGCCGGACAGGACGAAGAAGATGTCGACGCCGGCGCGGCCGGCGATTGCCCATTCCTGCGGGAGCGTGCCGGGCGAGCCGGTGGTGGACGCGGCGATCTGCGCCGCGTGAACGTAGACGATCATCAAGGCCGCGACGAAGCGCAGGACTTGCAGCGACCAGACCACCGAGCACCCCCCATTGCGAGCTGTAGTTTAGCGCGCGACCTTCTACGGCAACGTTAACGCCGCAGTTGCAGATTGCACGGCAACGGGTGACGGGCCTCAGCAGCAGCGCGCGTTCGCATGCTGTCAGGGCGGTCGTTCATCGATCTTGGCAAAGCGCGGTCCCGCCTTAGCGAAGCCGGCCACGCTGCTTAATAATCGGAAAAATTTAATTGTTAAACGTTACGCCGATCAGCAGCTGTTTTCGCCAAATGACTTCGCAAGCGCGCCGCGACTTATCATGGTCGAAGACCAGATCGAATGTGTCGGGAATTCCCGAATGCGATTCCACCTGCAAACACGCGCCAGTTTCCGAGACATTGCGCATCACGCAGGAAATACCGCCTGCCCAGCCAAACATGATGGTGGCACGCTTCAACATCCGGCGTCGCTCAGGGGTGCGTTTTTCTTCCATAAGCGAGATGTTGGACCGAAATTTCTTAGGATTTGCTAACAACAAGCGTGAAAAGACGGGAACAAAGCCGGTACAAAACGGACGCCGGCACTAAAGGAAATTCTCTCAATCTGTTCCCGCGCGCGGCAGCGGCGTCGTCAGCCCCACGGCCCTCTGCGCGGCAGCCCCCATGGCCCGCGCCGCGCGCCAGACCCGGACGGAGCGGCGGCCGAGGCGCCCGCGCCGAATTCCCCCGCGAGCTGCTGCAGGGCCGCGATGCGGTTCTCCACAGCCGGATGGGTGGCGAACAGATTGTCCCAGCCGTGCGCTCCCGCCAGCGGATTGACGATAAAGAGATGCGCGGTTGCCGGATTCTGCTCCGCCGTGTCGTTCGGTATGCGCTCTGCATAATTGGAGATTTTGGCGAGCGCCGAAGCGAGCGCCAAGGGACGGCCAGCAATCCGCGCTCCAGCATCGTCGGCGGCGTATTCGCGGGTCCGGCTGATTGCCATCTGCACCAGCATCGCCGCAATCGGCGCCAAAATCACCATCGCAAGGGTGCCGATCATTCCGTATCCATGATTGTTGTCGCGATTGCCGCCGAAAAACATCCCGAATTGCGCCAGCATGGAAATGGCGCCCGCAATCGTCGCGGTGACGGTCATGATGAGCGTGTCGCGGTTCTTGATATGCGCAAGCTCATGCGCGACCACGCCGGCCAGCTCCTCCCGGCTTAGTACGCTGAGCAGCCCCGTCGTGACGGCTACCGCCGAATGCTCCGGATTGCGGCCGGTGGCGAATGCGTTCGGCTGCGGATTGTCCATGACGTAAACGCGCGGCATCGGCAGCCCCGCCCGCGCCGCGAGGTCACGCACCACGCTAAAGAGCTCGGGCGCGGAGCGTTCATCGATCTCGGCGGCGCCATGCATGGACAGCACCATCCGATCGGAATTCCAATAGGCGAACAGATTCATGGCTCCGGCGGCCAGAAGCGCGATCAAGGCGCCTTCCCGGCCGCCGATCAGGAACCCGACGCCCATAAAAAGGCCGGTGAGCCCTGCGAGCAGAACAGCGGTACGAAAATAGTTCATTCTTGTGCGACCTCAGCCCATGCTGCCGTTCGTTTCGCGGGCGGCCGGGCGAATAGATGGCCCTGGGTTTCTCCAGATTCAAGTGCGGCAAGGAAGCGCGTTCAGCAACGGCCAAATGTTTCGCGCGAAATTCCCCAATTTTCACATTGTGGTGCGACTGTGGCAGCGGCGCTGGTTCGGAACGTTGGCCGCAAGCAAACGTTTATTTATAGGACTCTGCTTCTCCGGTGCCCTGCGCATCGTGAGCGAAATCCCTCATAACACATAGGAGAAATGCGATGCGAATTCAGAACACTCACGGCTGCGGCATTGGCTCTCGCCGGGCGTCGGCTGTGGCTTCCGCTACGTCGTCCTTTGCGGACGACCGCTGGGGCTATGCGGCTGGCGGTTTCGTGGCCGGCGCGCTCCTAGGCGCGGCAGCGGCGAGCGTCATGCCGGAGATCATGGACCGGGCTACGGCATCACCCAGGCTACGCCTATCACCCCGGTTACGCTTACGCGCCGTGCGCCGACTGTCGTGGCACCGGCGGCACCTGTCGTCACGCCGAGGCCCGGCTACATGGCATACGGCTACGCCCCCGGGCCTCAGCACCTTCAGCTATGGACCGGCGTAACGTCCCGAGAACGGCAGCGACCCGATCCGCGCATCGGCGGCTCGTTCAAGATGA
Organism: uncultured Alphaproteobacteria bacterium; assembly: GCA_963731585.1. Lineage (GTDB taxonomy): Bacteria > Pseudomonadota > Alphaproteobacteria > Rhizobiales > Xanthobacteraceae > CANKHA01. The sequence goes on along the minus strand of CAVSWC010000011.1, from coordinate 256,415 downwards.
ATTCCAGCCGCGACGACTAAAGCAAAGGAGATCCATCCCGAGCAGAAAGCCCCGGCGGAACCGCCGGGGCTTTTTCCGGCTCCCCCGGAATAAACTCCGGAGTACGGTGTTTATTGAACAAGAAAGGAGACAGCGATGACAAAAATTTTGGCAGCCGCGGCTTTGGCCGCATTCATCGCAACGCCCGCGTCCGCACAGTCGATACAAAGCGAGGGCAGCGGCGCCGGGCTTAAGAGCTACGCGGCGTCCGACTCGCAGAAAGCGAAAGCCAAGAAGAAAAAGGTTGTCACCACCTACGCGCAGCCTCGGCGCGCGTCGCCTTATTCGAGCAACCCCGAATTTGATGTCTATGTACGCGGCGAATATGTCGGCTCCGATCCGGACCCGCGGATCCGCTCGACGCTGCGTGCGGAAGCGACACGAAACTACGGACTGCAGACTAGCGCGGAATGCGTTTCGGTTGACGCGCGTGCCAATCTCTCTCCGCTCATTCCCCCGCAAGCGGGAATCCAGCAGCCGCGCGCGCGGGATCAGCACACTGGGTCCCCGCTTGCGCGGGGACGAGCGGAGCCGAACGATCCAGGTTCGACTCTCCATCCTGCTCTAACGCAGAACATCTTCCAGCAGGCGGCGGCATTCGCTGAGTTCGTGCAACACCGCCTGCAGCTTGCGCAGCTCTGCCTCCCCGAGTTTGGAAGCGGATTTCACCGCGTCCGGCTCAGGCAGATCGTTATCCGTATCGGGAAGCCGCTCCGGATCGTCGAGCCGCGGCTCGCGCCGCTCGATTTCCTGGCGCGCAAGGACGGCAACAGCCCGCGGAATCCGCGCGGGCTGGCGGCTTCCCCGCCGGTGGGTTCGACTGCGTCCTCCGCTATCATCGTCCGCCAGGCGCGCCGGCTGTGCCGCGCCTTCTTGCCAGACCGTTTGGACGAATTTGAAGCCTGCTCTTTGAGGATGCGCTGCACGCCGCGGATGGTGTAGCCCTCGCCGTAGAGCAGCTGGCGGATGCCGCGCAGCAGATCGACATCGTCGGCGCGATAATAGCGCCGTCCGCCGCCGCGCTTCATCGGCCGGATCTGGCGGAAACGGCTTTCCCAGAAACGCAGCACGTGCTGCGGCACGTCGAGGTCGTCTGCGACCTCGCTGATGGTGCGAAATGCGTCCGGCGCCTTGTCCAAAGCCACGCGCTCCTCGCGCACCGCGGCTCAGTCGATCCGCCGCTTCGTTCGGCCGCCGTTGATGCGCTGCTTGAGGATGGCGGACGGCTTGAACACCATCACCCGGCGCGGGGAGATCGGAACTTCCTTGCCGGTCTTGGGATTGCGGCCGATCCGCTGGCCTTTCTTGCGCACGACGAAGGAGCCGAAAGACGAGAGCTTCACGGTCTCGCCGCGTTCCAAGCAGTCGGTGATTTCCTTGAGCACCAATTCGACCAGCGTCGACGATTCCGTGCGCGACAGGCCCACCTTTTGGTAGACCGCCTCGCACAGGTCGGCACGTGTCACTGTCTTTCCGGTCATCGCCTGCCCCGCTATCGGCGATTATAGGTCTACTGAAATATCGACGATATTAGCATTAAGCGGGCGTGGTCAACGGGGCTTACCAGCGCAAAAGCACGGAGCCCCAGGTGAAGCCGCCACCCATCGCTTCCAGCAGAACCAGGTCGCCCGCGCTTGATTCTGCCGTCGCTGACCGCCACGCAGAGCGCGAGCGGGATCGAGGCGGCCGAGGTATTGCCGTGCCGATCGACGGTAATGACGACCTTTTCGGGTGCGATGCCGAGTTTATGCGCGGAATCGTCGATAATGCGCTTGTTGGCCTGGTGCGGCACGAACCAGTCGATGTCGGCGGCGGTATAGCCCGGTCGCCTTGAAGCGGCCTCGATCACGTCGGTGATCATCGCCACCGCGTGCTTGAACACCGCGCGGCCTTCCATCTTCACCACGCCCGCCGTGCCGGTCGTGGACACGCCCGCCGTCGGTATAAAGCTTGCTCATGTGGCGGCCGTCGGAGCGCAGATGGGCGGTGAGAATGCCGCGGTCCTTCCCGTGCACCGGGCTGCGGCTGCAACTCCATCACCACCGCGCCGGCGCCGTCGCCGAACAGCACGCAGGTGGTGCGGTCCTTCCAGTCCACCAGGCGTGAGAAGGTTTCCGAGCCGATCACCAGAGCGCGCTTGAACAGGCCGGCTTTGCAGCAAGCTATCCGCGGTGGCCATGCCCATAAACGAAGCCCGAGCAGACGGCCTGCAGATCGAAGGCCGCGCCCTGGGTGATGCCGAGCGCCGCCTGCACCGTGACCGCGCTGGCCGGAAAGGACCGATCGGGCGTCGAGGTCGCCAGCAGGATCAGGTCGATCGATTGCGCATCGACGCCGGCATCGGCCAGTGCCGCGCGCGCCGCATGGATGCGCGAGGTCGGAGGTGTATCTCGCCCTGCGCCGCGATATGCCGCTCGCGGATGCCGGTGCGCTGCACGATCCATTCGTCGGACGTGTCGACGGTCTGCGCCAGCTCGGCGTTGGTAACGACGCGGCTCGGCAGATAGGAACCGCAGCCGAGCACAACGGAACGCATGACGGTCACGAAGCGGCTCCCTCCACCAGACGGGCGGAAGTCGCGCGCCCTGGGTCGTGGCCGAGCGCCTCGCCGATCTTGGCGAGCAGATCGTGGCGGACCATGTCATATCCGATATCGATGGCGACCGCGAAGCCCTCGGCGCTGGCGCCGCCGTGGCTCTTGATGACGATGCCGTTGAGGCCGAGGAAACACGCCGCCATTGGATTTGGCCGGATCCATCTTTTCGCGCACGGCGCGAACGCCGGTTGGGCGAACAGATAGCCCAGCTTGCGAACGCAACGTCCGGTTCACTGCCGCGCGCAGAAATTCGCCGATCTGGCGGGCGGTGCCTTCCGCCGCCTTCAGCGCGATGTTGCCGGCAAAGCCCTCGGTCACCACCACGTCCACGGTCCCCTTGCCGATGTCGTCCGCCTCGACGAAGCCGTCATACTGCAGATGTCGGCCACGGCTGCTCGCGCAGGATACGCGCGGCCTCGCGCACCGGCTCGAGTCCCTTCACCTCTTCCACGCCGATATTGAGCAGGCCCACGGTGGGCTTCTCGATGTCCAGGAGGACGCGCGCCATGGCGCTGCCCATGGCGGCGAGATGCACCAGATGTTCGGCATCCGCGCCGATCGAAGCCCCGACATCGAGCACGATTGAATCGCCTTTCAGTGTCGGCCACTGGCAGGCGATCGCCGGCCGGTCGACGCCGGCCATCATCCTTAAATGCAATTTCGACATCACCATCAGCGCGCCGGTATTGCCGGCGGATACCGCGACATCCGCCTCGCGCTTTTTCACCGCGTCGATGGCGAGCCACATCGACGAATTCCGGCGGCCTTGGCGCAGCGCCTTGCTCGGCTTGTCGTCCATTCGGATCGCCACGGTGGTATGCACAAGCCGTGAGGCCGCTTTCACCCGCGGATATTTTGCCAGCAACGGCTCGATCTGCGCGGCATCGCCGAACAGGATCAGCTCGGCATTCGGGTGCCGCGCCAGCGACAACTCGGCTCCCGGGACTACGATCGAGGGTCCATGGTCGCCCCCCATGGCGTCGAGCGCGATACGGACCTTATTTGGCATCAAATAACCTTGGATGCGAAAACGCCGCGGGAGGATGGCCCGGCCGGCGCGAAGGTGGCGACAATAGCGTGTGGGATCGGCGACACAAAGGGGATGCCTACCGCGGCCGCGAGGAGCTCATTGCTTGGCATCCGGCCCTTTTTTGAGCGCCGCGAGCGCCGCGAAAGGACGCGTAGAATCGTCCTCCACTTCCGGAGCCTCGAATGTGGCATCGGGCTTGCGCGGATAGGGGTCGATTCCGATAAGTAGAAATTCGGTGGCGAGCGCGCCGAGATCGATCCTATCGCCCATGAGTGGCTCGGGCTCGCCGGGCTCGATAAGATCGGCCTGGTCAATCTCTTCTTCTCCGGAAAGTGTTGCGCTGGGGGGAGCAAAAACGAGATTGACCTCCTCCTTCACTTCGTTGTCCAGCGGATCGAGGGTCACGACGCAATTCTGACCCACGGTGGCGGACACTTCACCGTTGACCCGCAGGCCATCGGAGCCCTGGCGCGCGAGATCAAACGTTGCGTGCAATCGGGGCAGCGCACGCAACCCGGCGATTTTCGCCACCTCTGCGCGCGTGGCCTCGTCGGCAATGAGATCGAACCGCTTGCCGCCCTCGGGAATCTCGGTCAGCGCGACCGGTATGCTCCAGGGCAGCTTGCTCGCAGGTTTGTTGATCGGTTTGTTTGTTCCCATCCGCCTAATTTAAAAAAGTTTCGGGGTCAGGAAAGCTGATCCGCCCCTGGGTTAGTTCGACGTCTTCCTGTTGCGCGAGCTGAAAGTCAGCCGCCTTGATATAAGCGGCCAGGCATTGGGCGCGTTCCGGGTATTGCGGTGCTCCCGCGAATACGTTTCGAATCAAAGCTTGCGCCAGAGCGCTGTCCTGCGCCGCGGCCAAAGCGGTGTCATAGGCGGCTGCCCGGCCATAAAAGGCTTCGCCAATCCGCTGCATGTGTTTTGGCACTGCCAGATCGCCGACACCCATCTCGCGCAGGTTCGCGTCCATATCGTCACAAAATCGGTCGAATACGCCCTGTCCAAGCCGCTGCAGAGCTTCCGTCCGGTTGCGGGCGCGCCGGGAAAACAGGAACGCATGGATAAGGATCATTTCCAGCCGACCGGCAACCGTATCCGGTACGCCGTAGCTGCGGTAGAAGACCGGCGAACGGGCCTGCGCCACGATCGCGCCATAGAGCGCGTGGATGGTATTCTGCCTCGGGATGCGGGAGAACAGGCCGGATATCATAGATTTAGCTCGTGTGCTGCGCTCCGCCCGAAGCCCAGGGCGGGGCAGCCGGCGTTGCAATTCGCGGTTCCGGCGGGTACGTCAACGGCTCCTTGTATGCCAGAACGAAAGTGAAAATGCCGCGTCATAAAAATACTCGCGCACCGGTGCTGCGGACGGCTGTCGCAATTCTGGCGCTTGGCGTCATGCTGGGCGGCTGCCTCGGTCAGGTTTATCAACGCGGCTACGTCATTCCCGAAGGTGCGCTACAACAGGTCCCGATCGGCGCCACCCAGGAACAGGTGTTGATCGTGATGGGCACCCCCTCCACCGTCGCCACCGTGAGCGGCGACACTTTCTATTACATCTCGCAGCGCACGGAATCCGCAGCCGCTTTCATACCGGACAGACCGACCGACCAGCGGGTGGTCGCGATCTATTTTGACAAGAACCGCCGGGTCGAGCGCCTCGCGGATTACGGCATCAAGGACGGCCGGGTGTTCGATTATGTCAGCCGCACCACGCCGACAGGCGGCCGCGACGCCAATTATGTGCAATCCATCTTCGGAAACTTCCTTGGCGGCGGCGGCGGGATTCCCGGCCTCGGCCGTTAGGGCTGCTTCTCCCAAGATATTGGCCGGCATCTCGCGCTAATGCGCGAGAATGGCCAGCAGCAGCAGCGCCACGATGTTGGTGATCTTGATCATCGGATTCACCGCAGGCCCTGCCGTGTCCTTGTAAGGATCGCCGACGGTGTCACCGGTGACCGCGGCCTTATGAGCTTCAGAGCCCTTGCCGCCGTAATGCCCGTCCTCGATGTATTTCTTCGCGTTGTCCCAGGCGCCGCCGCCTGAGGTCATCGAAATGGCGACGAAAAGGCCGGTCACGATCACGCCGAGCAGCATGGCGCCCACGGCCGCGAAGCCTGCAGACTTGCCCGCCGCCCCGCCGCCGGCGATGAAGTAGATCAAATAGTAGACGACAATCGGCGACAGCACCGGCAACAGTGACGGGATGATCATTTCCTTGATGGCTGCTTTCGTGAGCATGTCCACGGCGCGGCCGTAATCCGGCTTCTCGGCGTAGGTCATGATGCCCGGCCGCTCGCGGAATTGCCGCCGCACTTCCTCGACAATAGCGCTGGCCGCGCGGCCGACCGCTGTCATGCCCATCGCGCCGAACAGATAAGGCAACAGCCCGCCAAACAAAAGCCCGACCACCACGTACGGGTTGGTCAGCGCGAAATCCAGATTCACGCCCGCAAAGTATTTGTACGTGTTGGCATTTGCGATGAAGAATTTCAAATCTTCGTTATAGGCGGCGAACAGCACCAGCGCGCCAAGACCGGCGGAGCCGATCGCGTAGCCCTTGGTGATGGCCTTGGTGGTGTTTCCAACCGCGTCCAACGCGTCCGTGGACTTGCGCACCTCTTTCGGCAGACCGGCCATCTCGGCGATGCCGCCGGCGTTGTCGGTCACCGGGCCGAAGGCGTCGAGCGCGACCACCATGCCCGCCAGCGCCAGCATCGTCGTTACCGCGATGGCAATGCCGAACAGTCCGGCAAGGCCATAGGCGAAGAGGATACCCGCGATAATGACGAGCGCGGGAAGCGCTGTTGCTTCCATCGAGATCGCAAGACCCTGGATGATATTCGTGCCATGGCCGGTCACCGAGGCCGATGCGATCGACTGCACTGGGCGGAAATTGGTGCCGGTGTAGTATTCGGTGATCCAGATGATCAAGCCGGTCACGGCGAGCCCAACCACGCCGCAGAGAAACAGGTCCATCCCCGTGTAACCGGTATTGGCAACAGGGCCAAAGCCGATCAACGCATAGATCACAAAGCCAATCGCGCCGAGCGACAGCACCGCGGATGCGATGAAGCCCTTGTAGAGCGCGCCCATGATCGACTGGTTGGCGCCGAGCTTCACGAAGAAGGTGCCGGCGACCGAGGTGATGATGCAGGCCGCACCGATGGCAAGCGGCAGCGTCATCATGCTGATGAGCAGCGCGCTATTGCCGGCAAAGAAGATCGACGCCAGCACCATGGTGGCGACGATCGTCACCGCGTAGGTCTCGAACAAGTCGGCGGCCATGCCGGCACAGTCACCGACGTTGTCGCCGACATTGTCGGCAATGGTCGCCGGGTTGCGCGGATCGTCTTCCGGAATGCCGGCTTCAACTTTACCGACGAGGTCGCCGCCGACGTCGGCGCCCTTGGTGAAGATGCCGCCGCCGAGACGGGCGAAGATCGAGATCAGCGAAGCGCCGAAGCCGAGCGCCACCAGTGCATCGATCACGAGACGATTATTGGGCTGCAGACCCAGGCCTTGCGTCAGGAAAGTGAAATAGCCCGCCACGCCCAAGAGCGCGAGGCCGGCCACGAACATGCCCGTGATGGCGCCCGACTTGAACGCGATCTCCAGGCCGGCACCAAGCGAGCCGATGGCCGCCTGCGCGGTGCGCACATTGGCGCGAACCGAGACGTTCATGCCGATGAAGCCGGCGGCGCCTGAAAGCACGGCGCCAACGGCAAAGCCCGCCGCCACCAGCCAGCCGAGGAAATAGCCGACGATGAAGAATATCACGATGCCGACGATGCCGATGGTGGTGTATTGGCGCTTGAGATAGGCCTGCGCGCCCTCGCGCACAGCGGCCGCGATCTCCTGCATTTTCGGGCTGCCGGGATCCGCCCGCATGACAGAAACGATGGCCCAGATGCCATAGACAATGGCAAGCAGACCGCAGGCAAGGATCACGCTCAAGACGGACATAGATTCAACCCCGATTTTTTGGATTTTGCCGGGCTGATCGACCCGACCTGATGCAAATTCGCGCGGACATTGCCAAAAAGGTTGCGCCGGCGCAACGGCGGACAAGGCCTTTCTTGGCAGATTTAGCCTCCAATCAGACCGCTACCTGCCGATCCTGCAGCTTTCTCCAAGCAAGCAGCACGGCGGCTGCGAGAATCGTCGGGAACACCACATAATTGACCGCCGTCCAACCAAAGCTCGCCAGTAGCTGGCCAGACGAAAACGAGGCTACCGCCATGCTGCCGAACACCAGAAAATCGTTGAAGGCCTGCACCTTGTTGCGTTCTGCGGTGGTGTGACACTGGGTGACCATGGTGGTGGCGCCGATAAAGGCGAAGTTCCATCCCACGCCGAGCAGCACCAGACCGGTCCAGAAATTCCACAAGGCGATACCCGAGATCGCTACAAGCCCGCTGGCGACGATGAGCGCGAGTCCAACAAAGACAATGCGTTCGACGCCGAAGCGCAGGATCAGCGCGCCGGTGAAGAAGCTCGGAACATACATGGCGAGCACATGCCATTGCAGGCCAAGCGTCGCATCGGTCACCGAGTGGTCGCAAGCCAGCATGGCCAGCGGCGCCGAGGTCATAACCAAGTTCATCATGGCATAGCTTGCAGCGCCGCAGACGGCGGCCGTGATGAAGCGCGGGCCGCGGATGATTTCCGCGAGCGGACGCCCGCTGCTTTGCTCCGGGCCCGAAGGCGGACGGGGAATTTTGACCAGAATGAGAACCAGCGCCGCCGCTGCCGCGAGGACCGCCTGGCCGAGGAAGGTCACGGAAAAGATATAGGGCGGCAGGAAGTCCTTGGTGAAAATGATGAGCTGCGGTCCCACCACAGCAGAGGCCACCCCGCCTGCCAGCACCCACGAGACCGCCTTCGGCCGGAATGCGATGCTCGCCGTATCGGCCGCCGCGAAGCGATAGGCATGATGCGAAGCTGCGTAGACACCGCTGCAAAAGGCGCCCAGCAGAAAAAGCCCGAACGAGCCCTGCAGAATCGCCGCCGCGCAAATGAGGCCCGCCAGCGCACCCATGGCTGCGCCTATCTGCAACGCGGGACGCCGGCCATAGCGCTTCGCCAGCGCGCCGATCGGCAAGGTGCCGAGCCACATGCCGATGACCATCACGCTGATCGGCAGCGTCGCCAGTCCCTTATGCGGCGCGAGCATCGTCCCGATAATGCCGCCAGTGGTGACTATCACGACCTGATTGCCGCCGGCCAACGCCTGGGCGACCGCCAGCACCAGCACGTTGCGGCGCGCGAGGCGGTCGTCTGCCGGATGGTCGATCGAAGCGGCTGCAGGGGGCATGGCTTGTTCTAGTCCTCCCGATCTGGACTGGCCAGAGCGCGACGACCCGCTGATTAAGAGTCAGCTGCTTCATCAACTGAGTTATGCACCAGCCATCAGAAATGGCTGAAGGAGGTTTTGCTTAAGCGTAGCGGCGTGCCGTCCGCGCCGATGAAGCGCGGAGATCCCTCGCCTGCCAGCACGCGGCCGATCTCGGTGGCCGCCACACCGGCGGCTTGCGCCGCGGCAACAAAGGCCCCGCTCTCTGCCGCCGGCACAGTACAGAGGATCTCGTAATCGTCGCCGCCAGCAAGAATGGTTTCGAGCAGCGCTGGTTCCGCGGCCAAAGCAATCCGCGCTCCTCCCGAAAGCGGAATGCGTGCAACGTCGATTTGCGCAGTGACGCCCGAGGCGCGGCAAAGTTTTGCAAGATCACCGGCAAGACCATCGGAAACATCCATCGCGGCGGAGGCATGCGCCTGCACAAGTTGTGCCAGGGCGCTGCGCGGCTGCGGCAAGAGATAGCGGTTCAAAAGATGCTCGCGTGACGTGTCATCGAGATTCCAGCGGTGCGCTGCATCGGCGTCGCCCCGGAGTTTCAAGCCCGAGCGCCGCGTCGCCGATCGTTCCGGTCACGACGATCCGGTCGCTTGGCTTGGCGCCGCGGCGGTGCACCATCCTGCCCTGCGGCACGAAGCCGAAGGCGGTGATCGAAACCATCAGCGGCCCCGGGGTTTTCACCGTGTCGCCCCCGAGGAGCGGACAACCATAAGCGTCAGCATCTTCGCCCAAGCCCTTTGCGAAGGATTTCGAGCCAGGCGTCGGTCACGTTTTCCGGCAGCGCCAGGGCCAGAAGGAATCCTGCAGGCAGGGCGCCCTTGGCGGCGAGATCCGAGAGATTCACCCGTAGCGCCTTGCGCGCGATGGCGTCGGCCGGGTCGCCGGGAAAGAAATGCACGCCCGCGACGATCGCATCCTTGGTGAGGACGAGATCGCAGCCGGCCGGCGGCGTCAGCATCGCGGCGTCATCGGAAAGCTGGAGTGCACCCGGATGCCGCGCGATCGGAGCAAAATATTTCGCGATCAGGCGTTCCTCGCCGGCCGCAGCGGGAGTTTTGCTCATCGCTCACCCTCGCGCTGGAAACTCCGGCGCGCGCATCTCGCGCGCGAGCTGATCGAGCACCGCATTGACCATGCCAGTTTCTTCGCCTTCGACAAAGGCATGCGCCACGTCGACATATTCCGATACGATGACGCGCGCCGGCACATCCCTGCGGTGATCGAGTTCGTAAGCGCCCGCGCGCAACGCGGCGCGCAGCACGGCCTCGACGCGCTTCAGCGGCCAGCCGTGCTGCAAGGCCGCGTCGATCAGCGGATCGAGCCGGCGCTGCTCCCGCACCACGCCGCCGACGACGTCGCGGAAGAAGGCCGCTTCCGCCGGCAGGTATTGCTCCCCCTCCACCTCACGCCCGATCCAATGGCTTTCAAATTGCGCCAGGATCTCATGCAGCGGGGTGCCCGCCACATCCATTTGGTAAAGCGCCTGCACCGCCGCCAGCCGCGCGGCGCCGCGGCGATTGGCTTTACGTTTATCCTTGGGGGCTCCGGCGGCCATGGAGGTCAACCGGCCGCGACGCGGCGCTTGAGCTTCACCATGGCCAGGCAAGCGCGCACAGCGTCGCCACCCTTGTCGGCCTCTTCCATGCGCGCGCGCGCCCAGGCCTGAGATTCCGTATCGACCGTGATGATGCCGTTGCCGATGGGAAAGCGCTCGCTGACCGCAAAATCCATCAGCGCGCGCGCAGATTCCTGCGAAACGATCTCGAAATGGATGGTGTCGCCGCGGATGACGCAGCCGAGCGCGACCGCCCCGTCATAAGGCTGCTTGCGCTTCTCCGCCGCCTCCACGGCGATAGCGATAGCGGCCGGGATTTCCAGCGAGCCCGGCACCGTCAGCCGGTCAAATTTGGCGCCGGCTTGCTCGAGCGCTCGCGTGGCTCCCGCCAGGAGCGCATCAGCGATATCGTCATAGAAACGCGCCTCGACGATGAGGACGCGCACGTCCGCAAGATCGTCGGTCTTGTCGCTCGCGGGTCTCCGCGGCTCGGCCATGGTGTCGATGTCCCGTTATCAGCGCGTCAGTAGCAAGCTGCAAGCGGCGAAAGCAAGCCCGTCAGCGCTCTGCCAGACGCGCAGCATAGCGTGCCAGCATGTCGACTTCGAGATTAACCGCATCGCGCGCCTGCAACGTCCCAAGCGTCGTCACTTTCAGCGTATGCGGAATGATGAGCACCGAAAAATCTTGGTCTTGCACCATGTTCACCGTGAGCGAGACCCCGTCGAGCGTGACCGAGCCCTTGGTGGCAATGAAGCGCGAGAGTGCGCTTGGCGCACGCAGAGTGAAACGGGCGGATTCGCTGCCGTCCTCGCGACTCAGCAGCTGCGCCAAACCGTCCACATGACCGCTGACCATATGCCCGCCTAATTCGTCGCCGTGTTTCAGCGCGCGCTCCAGATTGATTTTGGTGCCCGTCCGCCAGCGCCCGACCGTGGTGACCTTCAAGGTTTCAGCCGCGGCATCGGCGGCAAACCAGGTGCGGCCGTTTTCCTCGCCGCCGCCGACCACCGTGAGGCAAACGCCCGCGCAGGCGATGGACGCGCCGTCTGTAATGGAGGCGCGGTCATAGCCGCAGGCGATCTTCAGCCGATGCAGCCCCTCGCCGGCGGGCTGCATGGCTATCACCTCCCCGATATCTGTCACGATCCCGGTGAACATCTTACTTCCGCTCGAAATATTCGGCGCTGTCAGGGCCGACCGCCTCGCTGCGCACTGATTGTAGATAGTGCCCCAGCGCTTTTAGCGGCAGGCCTTCGAGCGCGTCGATGCCATCCTCGCCGATCCTGTTGGGGCCATGGAACACCACGGCCTCATCCACCAGATCGGCGGAAACGAAAGACGCTGCCACGCGCGGGCCGCCTTCCACCATCAGGCGCGTGATGCCGCGCTCCGCCAGGACGTGCAGAACTTTTGCAAGATCGAGCCGGCCGACCTTGCCCGCTACCCGGAAAACCTCGACGCCCTTCTGGAGCAAAATCTGTTCCGCCATCGCGGAGGCCTGCGGCGCGCAGAATATCCAGGTCGGATTCTCACGCGCGGTCGAGACCACATTCATGGATAAAGGCACGCGCAATTGCGAGTCGAGCAGGACGCGGATGGGCGAGCGCTCGCGCATACCGGACAGGCGCGTTGTGAGCGAGGGATTGTCCGCTAGCACCGTGCCGAGCCCCACCAGGATGGCGTCGCTGTGGGCGCGCAGCAGAAACGCCTGCTCGCGTGCTTCTGCCGCCGTGATCTCCACCGGCTGGCGTCCTGCGGCGCCGGCCTTGCCGTCGCTCGATACCGCAAGCTTGAGCAATACATGCGGGCGACCGTCACGGATGCGGCGTAAGTGGCCGGCATGCATGCGCCGCGCCTCCTCCGCGCCCGGCCCGACCTCTAATGCGATCTTTTTGCTGCGCAGCCGTTCATGCCCCTGTCCGGCCACTTCGGGATTGGGGTCTTCCATAGCAGAAACCACGCGCGCGATGCCGGCGCGAACGACGGCATCGGCGCAGGGCGGCGTCTTGCCCTCATTGGAGCAGGGCTCGAGCGTGACATAGAGAGTGGCGCCGCGCGCTGCCTTGCCCGCGCGTTTGAGCGCCTGCGTCTCCGCATGCGGGCGGCCGCCTGGCTGGGTCCAGCCGCGGCCGATGATCTTTCCATCTTTCACGACAACCGCGCCGACGGCGGGATTGGGCCAGGTATTGCCGAGTCCGCGCCGTCCCAGCGTCAGCGCCAGGGCCATGAATTCTCGCGTCGTCGGCCTTGGGCATCGCTATTTCCGCGGCGCCGGGCGCGCCTCCTCGTCGCCGGACAATTCGCCGAGCACCGCCTCGAAATCCTTGGCCTCGCGGAAATTGCGATACACCGAGGCAAAGCGCACATAGGCGACGTCATCGAGCCCGCGCAGATGCTCCATCACGATCTCGCCGATGGCTTCCGAGGAGACCTCGGTCTCGCCCAGGCTTTCCAGCTCGCGCACGATCTTGGAGACCGTCTGCTCGATGCGCTCCGGATCGACCGGCCGCTTGCGGAGCGAAATCTGCACCGAGCGCATCAGCTTGTCGCGATCGAAAGGCACACGCCGGCCATTACGCTTGATCACGACGAGTTCGCGCAATTGCACGCGCTCGAAAGTGGTGAAACGGAAATTGCAGGCCAGGCAAACGCGGCGGCGACGGATTACCGCGGAATCCTCGGTCGGCCGCGAGTCTCTTCACCTGGGTATCGAGGCTCGCACAACTCGGACAGCGCATTCCCCCACCCCTTTCAGCTGCTATCCCTGATAAATCGGGAAGCGAGACACCAGCATCTTCACCTTTTCGCGCACCGCGCCTTCCATGAACGAGTCCTCCTCGGTGCCCTTCTGCGACAGCACGTCGAGCACCTCGGCGATCAGTTCGCCCACATGGCGGAATTCGGCGACGCCGAAGCCGCGCGTCGTCGCCGCTGGCGTGCCGAGCCGGACACCCGAAGTGATCATCGGTTTTTCCGGATCGAACGGAATGCCGTTCTTGTTGCAGGTGATGTGGGCGCGCCCGAGCGCCGCTTCCGCCACCTTGCCGGTCAGGCGCTTGGGCCGCAGGTCAACCAGCATGAGATGGGTGTCGGTTCCGCCGGAGACGATATCGAAGCCCACGCGATTTCAGCGTTTCCGACAGCGCCTTAGCGTTCTCGACGACATTCTTCGCATAAAGCTTGAAGGAGGGGCGCAGCGCTTCGCCGAACGCCACCGCCTTGGCGGCGATGACATGCATCAAGCGGGCCGCCCTGCAGACCGGGGAACACAGCCGAGTTGAACTTCTTCGCCAAGGCCTCATCATTGGTGAGGATGACGCCGCCGCGCGGACCGCGCAGCGTCTTGTGCGTGGTCGTCGTCACCACATGCGCATGCGGAAACGGGCTGGGATGCGCGCCGCCGGCCACCAGGCCAGCGAAATGCGCCATGTCCACCATGAGATAGGCGCCGACGGAATCCGCGATCTCGCGGAAGCGGCGGAAGTCGAGGATACGCGGATAGGCGGAGCCGCCGGCGATGATGACTTTCGGCTTATGCTCCGTGGCGAGCTTCGCCACCTCCTCCATGTCGATGCGGTGATCGTCGCGCCGCACACCGTAAGGCACGGGTTTGAACCACTTGCCCGAGATGTTCACCGGCGAGCCGTGGGTGAGATGCCCGCCCGCGGCCAGATTCAAACCCATGAACGTATCGCCCGGCTGCATCAGCGCGAAGAATGCTTCCGCATTGGCCGAGGCGCCGGAATGCGGCTGCACATTGGCGAAGCCGCAGCCGAACAATTTTGTCACGCGATCGATGGCGAGCCGCTCGGCGATGTCGACGAATTGGCAGCCGCCGTAATAGCGCTTCCCCGGCAGGCCTTCGGCGTATTTGTTGGTCAGGACCGAACCCTGCGCCTCCAGCACGGCGCGGCTGACGATATTCTCCGACGCGATCAGCTCGACCTCGTCGCGCTGCCGGCCAAGCTCGAGGTCAATAGCTTCGGCGATCTCGGGGTCGGTTTCGGCCAGCGAAGCCTCGAAAAAACGGTTTTCCGGGGCCGGCGGCGCAGGCTGATTGGTCAGCGGCATTCCGTGAACTCCTAAGACATCACTTGAAGTAGCAACCGGCCCGCAGGTTCGTTTTCGGCAGGAACTGGCGATAGCATAGCGGGCAGAACGCGCCAAGCTTTGGGAGCCTATTTGCCTCCAGCCGCAACATCTAGCGATTAATAGCAAAATGTTCAGCCGCGAGGGGTGGCATAGAGCCTATTGGGGCCGTCCGGCCCCAAAAAAGCATCGCGGAATTGTGCTCCGCCATCCGAGGTGGCCGAGGGGGTGACATAGACCCAAGTCGAGCGGCACCGGTCGCGCCAGCCGCGCGCCCTTTCGGTCACCGCCGAGCAGCCAAGTCAGCAGTCACCTACATTCTTGTGGCCGACCTAAAAACGAAAAAGCCCCGGCCAAAGCCAGGGCTGAAGTTTCGCCGGACAACACCGGTTACAAGCGATAGAGGATCTGATCGGTCCAGAACCGCTCGAGCCGGTGAAGCGACTTGTTCAAAGTAACAAATTCATCGGCACAGATGCCGCCGACCTGCTCCACCGTGCGAACGTGCTTCTGATAGAGCGTGTCGACGATGTTGCGCACTTCCTGACCCTTGTCTGTCAGCTTGATGCGTACCGAGCGGCGGTCCACGCGCGAGCGCTGGTGATCCAGGAAGCCCATCTCGACCAGCTTCTTCAGATTGTAGGAAACGTTCGAGCCGAGGTAATAGCCGCGGGTGCGCAGTTCTCCCGCCGTCAGTTCCTTGTCGCCGACGTTGTAGAGGAGCAGCGCCTGCACGGAATTGATGTCGGCGCGTCCACGACGGTCAAACTCGTCCTTGATGACGTCGAGCAAGCGCCTGTGCAGCCGCTCGACCAACGTCAAAGCTTCAAGATACAGCGGCTGGATTTGGTCGAGTCTCTGCCTCGCGCTCGGCAGGTTCGACCGTTTTTGCAACGGCTTTCATTGTGACGCCTTCCCAGTTTTTATATATCGCGAGGCCCTGTTTTCCCCCGCGCTCAGAAAGCAACCTAACGAAGCCGGTCTAAGATCAGCTTAAACAACACGCTAAAGGGAAGGTTATTTTTCTACGGTAAATCGTTGATTGACGTATCAATTGCGCGGATTTTTCGTCACCGTCTGTTTACTCTGTGCCTCGCGTTGCCCTCTTTACATCACGACCCCTGCTCGCGTGCCGCTTGCAAGGCAAGCCCCAGATAGACGGTAAGCAGGCCGAGCTCCAAAAATACTGGCGTTAGACTGCCGCCATAGATATTCGGAAACAGGATCTGCACCGCCACCATGGAAATGGCGGCGGTGAGCCAGACGACCGCCCCCCACGCCGCGGTCAGCCACAAACCGACTGCCGCGACCAGATCGATCACCGCGAAGAAAACGGTGGCCGCCTGCCACGGCAGCGGCGCGGTTTCGAATGTGGCATCCGGCCCGTCACCAATGCCGCAGACGATGGACCAATGATAAAGCCCCTTCATCAGCGACAGCACGGCTATCACGCGCAGGAATAAGACCAAGCGCGCGGTCCAGCGGCCCTCAGTTTGCCGCTCCTCGCCGGCATGGACCGGCTCGAGCGCGCGGCCCTGGTCGGTCATAAAGGGTTCGGTCATGGGATGGGAGATTGGCGGGTGGTGAGCGGCACGGGATTTCCTAATACGAGCAAAGCTTACCTGAAAGCGGCTGTCATGCCCACGGGCTGCCGCCGAAACTGTGGCATCCCCTCTCCTCTGGCCGTGGTCGGTCTAAATGAGATAAAAAGAAGCGCTGCGGAGGAGCTTTCATGGCCATCAAGTTCGGGCGCCCGATTGAAGCGCGCACCCGGTTCACGCCGGTAGAGAGCGAGGCGGTCGCCGACGCCGCGGCGGCGCGGCTCGATTTGCCAAGCCGGCCGCGCCGCAATCGCCGCGCTGAATGGGCGCGGCGGCTGGTGCGCGAAACCGTGCTCACCACCGATGATCTGATCTGGCCGCTCTTCCTGACCGATGCCCAGGGCCGCACCCCGGTGCCATCCATGCCCGGCGTGGAGCGGCTGTCGGTCGACGAAGCCGTGCGCGCCGCCGAACGCGCGGCCAAGCTTTGCATTCCCTGCGTCGCGCTGTTTCCGCATACCGATCCGGCGCGCCGCGACCCCGAAGGCTCCGAAGCGCTCAACCCTGACAATCTCGTGTGCCGCGCGTTGCGCGCGATCAAGAAGGAAGTGCCCGAGGTCGGTCTTCTTTGCGACGTGGCGCTCGATCCCTTCACCAGCCACGGCCATGACGGCCTCTTGCGCGACGGGGTGATCCTCAATGACGAAACCGTCGCCCTGTTGGTAAAGCAGTCGCTGCTGCAGGCCGAGATGGGCTGCGACATCATCGCACCGTCGGACATGATGGACGGACGCGTCGGCGCGATCCGCGGCGCGCTCGACCGCGCCAATATGATCGACGTCCAGATCATGGCCTATTCGGCGAAATACGCTTCCGCCTTCTACGGTCCCTTCCGAGAAGCCATCGGCTCCAACACCATGCTGACCGGCGACAAGCGTACCTACCAGATGGACCCGGCGAATGCCGAGGAGGCCTTGCGCGAGGCCGAACTCGACATCGCGGAGGGTGCCGACATGATCATGGTGAAGCCCGGCCTGCCCTATCTGGATATCCTGCGCAGCATCAAGGACACCTTCGGCATGCCCACCTTCGCCTTTCAAGTGTCGGGCGAATATTCGATGATCCTGGCGGCCGCGCAGAACGGCTGGATCGACGGCGAGAAGGCGATGCTGGAGAGCCTGATCGCCTTCAAACGCGCCGGCGCCGACGGCGTGTTGACCTATTTCGCGCCGCAAGTGGCGGAAAGGCTGGGCCGGCAATCGGCCTGAGATACCGACCACCGCACGGCGCCCGGACTTTCCTTCTGCGCCAGCCTGCCTAAAAGAGATGGTTGCCAAGGCGCCACGGTTTGCGGCAGCTATAGCCCCGCCATTATTGCTCTAAGGAAGAGGTCAAGATGGGTGAGTTTGCGATCGGTCAGTCGGTTCCGCGCTTCGAGGATCCACGGCTCCTGCGCGGTGGCGGCCGTTATGTAGCGGACATGACGCTCCCGCGCATAACGCATGGTTTTGTGCTGCGCTCGCCGCATGCCCATGCGAAAATTCTCTCTATCGACACGGCTGCGGCCAAGGAGGCGCCGGGCGTGCTGGCGGTGTTGACCGGCGCGGATTGGGAAGCCTCGGGATTTGGCGACATGCCGAGGGCAAACCAGCGCCAGCGAAAAGACGGCCGACCGATGTACAAACCGGCCAACCCGGGCCTCGTGAAGGATCGCGTGCGCTGGGTCGGCGACTATGTCGTCTTCGTGGTGGCGGAAACCTACCATCAGGCGGCGGATGCCGCTGAGCTGATCGAAGTGGAGTACGAAACCCTACCTGCCGTCACCAACACCGCGGAGGCCGCCAAGGCTGGCGCGCCGCTGGTTTGGGACGATTGCGAAAACAACATCATCTTCGAGATGAGCGTGGGCGACAAAGCGGCCACCGACGCGGCTTTCGAGCAAGCCGATCACATCGTCAAGCATCACTTCGTGATCAACCGGGTCACTGCGGCCACCATGGAGCCGCGCGCCTGCATCGGCGACTACAATGCCGCCGACAACCATTACACCTGCTACACGACGCTGCAACGCGCGCATGTATACCGTGGAGAGCTGGCGCAAGAAGTGCTGAAGGTGCCGGAAAGCAACGTACGTGTGGTCGCCGGCGACATCGGCGGCAGCTTCGGCATGAAATCGTCGGTCACCCCCGAGGTCGGGCTGGTACTGCTGGCGTCCAAGCTCATCGGCCGTCCGGTGAAATGGGTCTCAACGCGCTCGGAAGCGTTCCTGAGCGACGCCCAGGCGCGCGACAATGTCACCGATGCGGAATTGGCTCTCGATAAGAAAGGCAACTTCCTTGGCATGCGCGTTCAAGACCATCGCCAATATCGGTGCCTACGCACAGGCTTCGTCGGACGCCTTCCCTGGAAATTTTGGAACGCTGGCCGGCGTCTACAAGACGCCCGCGATCCACGTCGAGCTGACGGCCGTCATGACAAACACGCATCCGACACGGCCCTATCGCGGCAACGGCCGCCCCGAGGCGGCGTATGTCAGCGAGCGGCTGATCGATCTCGCCGCGGCCGAGCTCAAGATGGATCCGGTGGAGATCCGCCGCCGAAACATCATTCCGCCGGAAGCCATGCCGTTCAAGACCGGGCTAACCTTCACTTACGATAACGGTGAGTTCGAAAAGAGCATGGATATGGCGCTGAAGCTTGCGGAAGCGGACGGCTTCGAGAAGCGTCGCACCGAATCCAAGAAGCGCGGCAAGCTGCGCGGGCTCGGTGTGTCCAACAGCATCGAACGCGCGGCGGGCGCTGGCATCGAGGGCGCCGAAATCCGCTTCGACCGCGCCGGCACGGCGACGCTGCTTTCCGGCTCCGTCACGCAGGGCCAGGGACACGAGACCGTGTTCAAGCAGCTCGTCTGCGACAAGCTCGGCCTGCATCCGGACGATGTGCGTTACCTGCAGGGCGACACCGACAAGGTCTTTTTCGGCACCGGCACCGGCGGCTCACGCACCGCGGCGATCTGCGGTTCCGCCTTCAACCAGGCAGCCGACCGTATCGTCGAGAAGGCGAAGAAGATCGCCGCGCACATGTGGAATGTGGACGCCGCCGACATCAAGTTCGACGAGGGCATCTTCTCCTCGACCAAAAGCAACCAGACCGTCACGATGAAGGAGCTGGCACGCAAGGCGGCCAACCCGAAGAACGTTCCTCTGGATCTGGACGCGGGACTGATCGCCAATTCCGTCTTCCGCACCGAGACCGCCAACTACCCGAACGGTTGCCATGTCTGCGAAGTCGAGATCGATCCGGAAACCGGCACGATCCAGATCGTGCGTTACAGCGTGGTGGACGACGTCGGCACGGTGATGAACCCACTGTTGCTGAAAGGACAGATCGTCGGCGGTGTCGTGCAAGGCGTCGGTCAGATCCTGATGGAAGACATCCATTTCGATGCCGACGGCCAATTGGTCAGCGGCTCGTTCATGGACTACGCCATGCCGCGGGCGTCCGACCTCAGTCCGGTCGAGGTCAAGAGCAACCCGGTGCCCACCAAGACCAATCCGCTCGGCATCAAAGGCGCGGGCGAAGCCGGCTGCGTCGGCGCGATGCCGGCGGTCTCGAGTGCCATTGCCGATGCGCTCGCTCCGCTCGGCATCCGCCATCTGGAAATGCCGACGACGCCGGAACGCGTGTGGCGCGCTATCCAGGACCAAGGCCGCGCGACGGGTGTAAGCTCTTCCCAATCTCCCCTCGCGGGAGAGCGCGTAAGCCCGAGCCGTGAAGCGAGGGCGGGTGAGGGGAAAGCGCCAACCAGGAAGCGCTCCCTCACCCGGCTCGACACTCTCGCTGCGCTTGTCCTCGCCACCCTCTCCTCGCGAAGGGAGAGGGAAAGACAGAGCGACTCCCTCACACCAATCATTCCATATCGCCGGCTTCGATCCGCTGCGGATGGTAGCCCTCGGCGGCAAGCGCGGCGAGGATTTCCTCCACATGGGCGCGGTCGCGCGCCTCCACGGTAATGTCGAGCCGCGCGCCTTTGGCAGGAACGTCGAGGAACAGCCGCTTGTGGTTGACCTCGAGGATATTGGCGCCGAGCACACCAAGCCGCGTGGCGATCATGCCCAGGACGCCCGGCCGATCCGGAATAGTCAGGCGGAAGGACACAATGCGCTGTCCGCGCTCCAGCTCCCGCACCATGATAGAGGCGAGAATGCGCGGGTCGATATTGCCACCCGATAGAAAGAGTCCGACCTTTTTCCCGCGGAAGCGCTCCGGCTCCGCCAACACCGCCGCGAGCCCTGCCGCGCCGGCACCTTCCACCATGGTTTTCTGCAACGTAAGATAGGCGTTCACCGCCTGTTCGAGCTGCGCCTCGTCCACCAGGACGATGCCGGAGACGAGTTCGCGCACGATCGGTAGTGCCAGCGTGCCGACGGTTTTCACCGCGATGCCTTCGGCCAATGTCGGACCGCCGATCGGCCGGTCCTCGCCATGCAGCGCGTTCGACATCGAGGGATAGAGCGCGGCCTCGGTGCCGACAATCTCGATGTTCGGGTTAATGCCGCGCGCGGCAATGGCATTGCCGGCGATCAGCCCGCCGCCGCCGATCGGAATGACCAGCACATCGAGGGCGGGCTCCTCCTCCAACATTTCCAGCGCGATCGTTCCCTGGCCCGCAATCACTTTTGGATCGTCGTAAGGATGCACCCAGAGCAGGTTGCGCTCGCGCGCCAGCTGCCCCGCGCGGGCTTGTGCCTCGAAAATGGTCTCGCCCTCCAGCACAACCTCCGCGCCGTGCGATTTCGTCGCTGCGATTTTCACCAAGGGCGTGGTCACCGGCATGACGATGGTCGCGGCAATGCCGAGGCGCGCGGCGTGATAGGCTACCGCCTGCGCGTGATTGCCGGCAGACATCGCGATAACGCCGCGTGCGCGCTCCGCGGCCGTCAGGGAAGCGAGCTTGTTGAATGCGCCACGTTCCTTGAACGAATTGGTGACCTGCAAATTCTCGTATTTGACGAAGATCGAGGCTTGCGTCAGTTCGGAAAGCCGCGGGGCCGGCAGCATGGGCGTGCGCAGCACCTGCCCCGCGATCGTTGCGCGGGCCGCCTGAATGTCGGCAAGGGTTATGCCCATCATTTCCTCCCGGGCGCCACTATACCTGCGCCCCAGCGCGGAAATCATTGTTTCCTCTTGCGCTGCGGAACATTCCTTTACATCTTTGCGTGGAGGGAAAGGCACGATTCATGTCCACCACCGGCCCGGGCGACTCGGGACTTTCTGCCGAAGGCAGGCCGCATGCCTATGATCCGCTGACGAACCCGGAACTGTTCGACGGCGTCCTGGCGCGCCGCATGATGGCTTTCGTCATCGACATCATCGTGATCTCGATTCCGGTGATTTTGGCCACGCTGTTTATTCTCGTCTTCGGTTTGATCACCTTCGGGCTCGGCTGGATCCTGTTCTGGTTATGGTGGCCCGCGGCCGTCATCTGGGCGGTGATTTATTACGGCATCACCCTGGGCAGTCCGCAGTCCGCCACGATCGGAATGCGCGTGATGAATATCCAGATGCGCACCTGGTACGGCGCGCCCTCTTATTTTTTGCTCGGCGTCGCGCATGCCATTCTGTTCTGGCTGACGGTGTCCCTGCTCACGCCCTTCATCCTGCTGGTGGCTTTCTTCAATACCCGCCGGCGGCTGTTGCATGACATGCTGATCGGCACGGTGGTCGTTCACCGCCCCTCCGCGGACAGCCCCACATATGGCGTCGGGCCCTGATTTTAGGTCCGAAGCCTTTGACGGAACCGTTTGCAGGCGCGATGCTGATTCCCCGGCTAGTGTCAATGGTTCAGAAATTCGATTCATTCTTGCCGCGAGTCCTGCAAACGAATTTCTGAACCAAAACAACACTAGCATGTTAAATTTGCTGGTATCCTTCGAATCCGAAGTTCGCCCCCGAGAGTGACGCAAAGCAAGCAAACTTCGGATTCGGACACCAGTGGAACTTGATGAGAGCTTTGGGCCTGTGACAAGACACTCGCGCGACACGCCGCAATTCTATCTGACGGCACCTTCGCCCTGCCCCTATCTGCCTGGCAAGGAAGAGCGGAAGGTGTTCACGCATCTGGTCGGTGAGCGCGCCGGCGAGCTGAATGATCTCCTGACCCACGGCGGATTTCGCCGCAGCCAGTCCATTGCCTACCGGCCTGCGTGCGATACCTGCCGGGCCTGCGTTTCGGTCCGCGTCATCGCCTCCGAGTTCGAGCCATCGCGCAACATGCGCCGGGTGATGGAGCGCAACAACGACGTGCTCGGCGATCTGCGCGCGCCGCAGCCTTCGTCCGAACAGTATTCGGTATTCCGCGCTTATCTCGATTCCCGTCACCGCAACGGCGGCATGGCCGATATGACCGTGCTCGACTACGCCATGATGGTGGAGGACAGCCACGTGCAAACGCGTGTCGTGGAATACCGCCGGCGAGGCCCCGACAGCGGCATCACCGGGCGCGGCGCTGGGCAATTGCTGGCGGTGACTTTGGTCGACATCCTCAGTGACGGGCTTTCCATGGTCTATTCGTTCTTCGATCCGGAAGAGGCCGACCGCTCGCTCGGAACCTTCATGATCCTCGACCACATCGCCCGCGCTCGCCGGATGGGGCTGGATTACCTCTATCTCGGCTATTGGGTCCGTAGCTCGCGCAAGATGGACTACAAGGGCCGGTTCCTGCCGCAGGAACGGCTAATGCCCGAGGGCTGGCGCCGGGTCGATACCTGACCTCTTGCAATCTCAAAGAGTTGCAACAGGACACGCAGACAACGCTGGAAGCGCCGGGGGTGCGACTTGCTCGCAATGACGATTGACATTAGCCCAAGCGCGCCGCAGTTTATTGCAAATAGTTTGCAATAGCAGTTTCTGCGGAGATCTCCCCCATGCGTGATTGGATCCGAAAAAGCCTTAGCCGGCGGAATTTGCTGTCAGCAAGCGCGCTGGCCGCTGCCGGCGCGGGGCTTGCGACACTGACGCGCACGCACCCCGTCGCGGCCCAGTCGGGCCACGGCGGCCACGGCACGCATGCGGCGGCACCGGCATCCGCCTCCGACCCGAAATCTCACGCGCACGGGCACATGATCTCGGGGGGCGACGTCGACAACGCCAAAAACGGTTTTGACCCATCAAAGATGCTGACGGATTGGGAGACCGGAACTGTTTCCCAGTTGCCTGATGGGCGGCAGTTGCGGACCTACGAAGTGACCGGCGAGGACAAGGAGATCGAGATCATTCCGGGGGTATTCTTCCCAGCTTGGACATACAACGGGCGCGTGCCCGGGCCCTCATTGCGCGCCACGGAGGGCGAGCGCTTACGTATCGTATTCCGAAATAATGGTTCGCACCCTCACACGATGCATTTCCACGGTATTCATTCCGCGCGCATGGACGGAATTCCAGGTGCCGGGATGGTCAATCCCGGCGAGGAGTTCGTTTATGAATTCGATGCGGTGCCATTTGGGTGTCATCTTTATCATTGCCACGCCCTCCCGCTGAAGCGGCACATCCACAAAGGGATGTATGGCGCCTTTATCATTGATCCCGACCCGGCGCGGCATCCCGAACAAGCCGCGGTCGCGAGTTCCCGCCTGCTCGGTACGCCCGAGAACAAGGAGTGGCAGGAATTCGTGATGGTGATGAACGCCTTCGATACGGATTTCGACAACGAGAACGAGGTTTATGCCGTCAATACCGTCGGTCACCACTTTACGAAACATCCCATCCCGATCGCGCGCGGCAAACCGATCCGCGTCTATGTCGTTAACGTCACGGAATTCGACCCGATCAACTCATTCCATCTGCATGGCAATTTCTTCGATTACTACGATCACGGAACAACGCTGACCCCGACGCTGAAGACGGTCGACACCGTCATGCAGTGCCAGGGACAGCGCGGCATCCTGGAATTCACTTACAAGGACCACGAAACCGGCCTCTATATGTTTCACGCACACCAATCTGAGTTCGCCGAGCTCGGATGGATGGGCATGTTCGATGTCGTCGAGGCCACGTCATGAACAAGAATATCCGCACTCCCGTCGCCGCCAAGGCCGCGTTGCAGCCGCGTCCCTCGCGCGCCGCCAGTCTTTTGTGGTTCGGCGTTCCGTTGCTCGCGTTGATCCTCGCCTCGGTCTGGCTGGTTACCAGCGATTGGCTCAAAGCCTTCGACACGGGCGCTCCGCCGGTGGAAAAAATCGCTTTCGAGCGCACGGTCCTCGACAATGACGGGATTCATCTGCAGATCCGTGCCGGCGGCTCTGCGGAATTATCGATCGCGCAGGTGCTGGTGGACGATGCTTATTGGTCGTTCCGACAGGAGCCCGGCGGGGCGCTTGCCCCACTGTCATCGGCCTGGCTGCATATTCCCTATCCCTGGGTGCTGGCCGAAAAACACGAGGTCAAGGTGCTCACCCGCACGGGTGTCGTTTTCAAACATGCAATCGAAGTCGCGGTGCCGACCCCGCAGTCGCAGATCGGCCAGCTCGGACCCCAGGCTCTGCTCGGGACTTTCGTCGGCATCGTGCCGGTCATCATCGGCATGTTGTGCTATCCCGCGCTGCGCGGCGTCGGCCGCAACGGCATAAATTTCGTGCTGGCGCTGACCATCGGTTTGCTCGCCTTCCTCTTCGTCGATTCCCTGAAAGAAGCGATCGAATTCGGACTTAAGTCGGCCGATTCATTCCAGGGCATACCGATGGTCGTGTTGGCCGCGACCGCCGCCTTTCTGCTGCTTTACGCGGTCGGCCGCCGGCATGGCACGCCGACGGGCTTGGCGCTCGCCACCTACATTGCGCTTGGCATCGGGTTGCATAATTTTGGCGAGGGGTTGGCCATCGGCGCCGCCTTTACTGCCGGCGTTGCCGGCCTTGGTGTCTTTCTCGTACTCGGTTTTACGCTGCACAACGTGACCGAAGGGATCGGCATCGTTGCGCCGCTGGTGGACGAAAGGCCGACACTTCCTGCTTTCCTCGGACTGGCGTTACTGGCGGGAGCGCCTGCCATCCTGGGAATCTGGCTCGGCAGCCTGAGCTATGCCCCGCATTGGGCGGCGCTCGCCCTGGCCATCGGCGCGGGCGCCATTTTGCAGGTGATCGTTGAGGTCGGCGGCTACCTGAAGCGGCGCGCTGGACCGAGCGAAGCCTGGTTCACCCCCAGCACGCTCGCGGGCCTCACGCTGGGTATCGCGATCATGTATGTCACGGCGATCTTCGTGAAGGTGTAGCCCGCGCCTTAGCCGCCTGGCGCGCGGCCGAACTTGTTGCTCTTGGGGAAACCTTTCGGCGCCAGCCGTCCGGCATCGGCGCGGTTGCCGCGCCAGTCGGCCAATTCCTTCAGCGTGAGCGTGAAGCTCCTTCCCGCGCTGTCTATCCAGGTCAGCCCCTCGCCGGCCTTGAAGGTCTTCACGTCCGACAACCCGCCGTCCTTGTAACGCTGCAGCCGCACGCCGCGGCCACGCGTCATCTCCGGCACTTGATCCAGCGGAAAGATCACAGTTTTTCGGTTCTCGCCGACAATGGCCACCAGCTCGCCCTCGATCGGTGTCAGCGCGCGCGCCTCGTTCGGCATTTTGACATTGAGTATCTGCTTGCCCTTGCGGGTATTGGCCAGGCACTCGTCTTCGGGAACGATGAAGCCGCGCCCGTCATGGGCCGCGACCAGAAATTTGCGGCCGCCCTTGAATGGCTCGACCGAGATCAGATCGCTTTCCTGCTCCAGATCGATAAACAACCGGACCGGCTCGCCATGGCCGCGCCCGCCCGGCAGCTTGGCCGCGTCAAGCGTGTAAAAACGGCCGTTGGTCGCGAACACCAGACACTTGGACGTGGTTTCCGCCGGGAAGGCGAATTTCAGCGCGTCATCCGCCTTGAACGCAACGCCTGAGAGATCGGCCACATGACCGCGCAATGCACGAATCCAGCCCTTTTCCGAGACCACGACGGTGATCGGCTCGCGTTCGACCAGCGCCTCCTCGATCGCGGCAAGGTCGTGCTCGGGTGCCTCGGCGAATTGCGTGCGGCGCTTGCCAAGCGCTGTCTTCGGCCCAAAGGCGGCACGCACTTCCTTGATCTGGCCGGCGATAAGCTTCCACTGCTCGGATTCTGAGCCGAGCACCTTTTGCAGTTCTTTCTTTTCCGTGCGCAACGCCTTGTCCTCGGCGCGGATCTCTATCTCCTCGAGTTTGCGCAGATTGCGCAGCCGCATGTTGAGAATCGCCTCAGCCTGCACGTCGGTGAGCTTGAAGCTCTTGATCAAGACCGGCTTGGGCTCATCCTCATTGCGGATGATCTTGATCACCTTGTCGAGGTTCAGATAGGCGATGAGGTAGCCGCCCAGCACTTCCAGCCGATGCTCGATGGCGTCTTGGCGATGGCGTGAACGCCGCTGCAAGACCTCGCGACGGTGATCGAGCCACTCGCGCAGCACCTCCGCCAAGCCCATGACCTTCGGCACGCGGCCCTTGGACAGCACGTTCATATTGAGCGGAACACGGCTTTCCAGTTCCGTCAGCTTGAACAGGCTTTCCATCAGCAGCGCGGGATCGACCGTGCGCGAGCGCGGCTCGATGATCAGCCGGACGTCCTCCGTCGACTCGTCACGCACGTCGGCCACCAGCGGAAGCTTCTTGGCATTGAGCAGCTCGGCGATCTTCTCCACCAGGCGCGATTTCTGCACCAGCCAGGGGATTTCGGTGATCACGACCACATAGGTGCCGCGACCGGCGTCTTCCTGATTCCAGCGCGCGCGCACGCGGAACGAGCCGCGGCCGGTTGCATAGGCTTCGGCGATGACTTCGCGTGGATCGACGATCACCCCGCCGGTCGGGAAGTCCGGACCCGGCACGTATTTCAGAAGCGTGCGGCTGCGGGTATTCGGGTTATCGACCAGATGCAGCGCCGCGTCGCACAGCTCGGCCGCGTTATGCGGCGGGATCGCGGTCGCCATGCCGACGGCAATACCCTGCGAGCCATTAGCGAGCAGATTGGGAAAGGCCGCCGGCAGCACCACCGGCTCTTCGTCGCCGCCGTCATAGGTCGGACGGAAATCCACGGCATTCTCGTCGATGCCGTCGATCAACAGCCGCGCGACTTCCGTCAGGCGCGCCTCGGTGTAACGCATCGCGGCGGGGTTATCGCCGTCGATATTGCCGAAATTGCCCTGGCCGTCGACCAGCGGATAGCGCTGTGCGAATTCCTGCGCCAGCCTAACCAGCGCGTCGTAAACAGCCTGATCGCCGTGCGGATGAAATTTGCCGATGACGTCGCCGACGACGCGCGCGCATTTCTTGAACGCCGCGCCGGGGTCGAGCCGCAATTGCCGCATGGCGAACAGCAAGCGCCGGTGTACCGGTTTCAGCCCATCGCGGGCGTCCGGCAACGCGCGATGCATGATGGTGGACAGCGCGTAGGCGAGATAGCGCTCCTCCAGCGCCTCGCGTAGCGCAATCTCCTGGACGTCATTGTGCTCGGGGGGAATCGATCTTCTGCCCATAAGAGGCTGGGTTAACCCAGAGGCGTTAACTGAACAAGCGATGAACAGCCCTATCGGGACGCGTTCAGGCTCAAAAGTGCTAGATTAGGGAACTGACTTCCGGTCTTCGCCATTAATAGTTACGGCGACGACTTTCATGCGGGTTCGGATGAGCCGAACCAAGGAGAGAGAACAATGCGCAAAACCCTTGTTGCAGCAGCGGCAGCGACGATCTTGTCGGCAGGAGCTTTCCTGGCGAGCGGCGCCAACGCAATGACACTGACGGCTCCGGCGGGCATGCGGCTCGCCACCGAAGGCGTAAACCTCGCGGAGCCGATCCGGCATCGCTGTTACCGCTCGCGGAGTGGCAGGCTGGTGTGCCAGGCGCACCGCCGGGTGGTTTATAGCGGCGGCTATCCGTATTACGGTTACGGCGGCTATCCGTATTACGGCGGCTATTACGGCTACGGGCCGACCGTTGGAATCGGGCTCGGTTACGGCTGGGGCGGTCATCGTACCGTCATCCACCGTGGTGGCCATCACCACCGCCATCACGGCGGCGGCCACCACCGCGGCCGGCGCTAGTAGCGCCGGCGAGGAACGGAGTAGCCCCGGTTAAGCTTGCCAAGCATTGGCGAGCCACTTCGGCCGCGCAGGCGCTCTAAGCCGTTAGGCGGCGCTCGGAAGAGCGCGCAGGATCGCGGCGATGAATTGTCGCCGCGCTTCCGGCATCTCGAGGCCGCGCGGTTCAAACAAATGCCGGGCAAGAAAGAAGCCCGTGATTTCGAAGCCATTGGCGACATCCGTCGCCGATGGCTTTTCTTCATCCTGCGCGGTGAGGAAAGCCGGCAGGCGCATCAACCTGTCCTGCCAGGGCTGTCCGGCATCGCGTGACACCGCCCTGCCCGATTTCGGCGAGACATAGGCCAGATCGGCAGTGCCGCCGGTCGCCGCGCATTGCGAAAGATCGAGGCCGAAGCCGAGCTCAGCCAGCAGCATGAGCTCGAAGCGCGCGACCAGCGGTCCCGCCTGCCGCGACGTCGTCCAGCTGCTCCAGAATGGCCTCCAGCACCTCATAGACGTCACGATGCGGATCGCGCTCCGGCAAGAGCCGCGTCAGCGCGGCCAGATGCGTCAGGCCATAAACGCCATGCGAGGCGCCCAGGAAAAGCGAGGAGCGCAGCCGCGTGCCTTCCAGCGTGTAATTGCCCAGATGCTCGTGCAGCCGGGCCCGCCAGGTCGCCGCCACGCTGTTGCCGGGCTGCAGGATCGGGCGCATGCGCGAGCCGGTGCCCCCGCGCACCAGACCGAGATGTCGCCCGTGCTCGCGCGTCATCAGCTCGACGATAGCGCTCGCCTCGCCGTGGCGTTTGACGCCGAGCACAATACCGTCATCGGCCCATTGCATGAGCGCAGCCTACTCCTTCGGGAATTCCAGTCCCATGCCCCGGTAGCGTTCGGGATCGTCGCCCCAGCCCGCCCGCACTTTCACAAACAGGAAGAGGTGCACCGGCTTTTCGGCGATCTCGGCAATCTCCTTGCGCGCGGCGGCGCCGATCGCCTTGATGGCGGCGCCACCTTTGCCGAGCACGATCTTGCGCTGGCTTTCCCGCTCCACATAGATCGTCTGCTCGATCCGCACCGAGCCGTCCCGCAGCTCTTTCCAGCTCTCGGTCTCCACCGTCGACTGGTAAGGAAGTTCCTGGTGCAGCCGGTGGAAGAGCTTTTCGCGCGTGACCTCGGCGGCGAGCTGCCGCAAGGGCGCATCCGACATCTGGTCGGGCGGATAAAGCCACGGTCCCGGCGGCATCTTTTCCGCCAGCCAGCGTTTTGCATCGCTGACGCCGTCGCCGGAGAGCGCAGAGATCATGAACGTGGCGGCGAACGGCACCCGGTCGTTGGCAGCCTTGGCTAACGCCAACAATTTCTCCCGCTCCACCAAGTCGATCTTGTTCAGCAGCAGCAGTTTTGGCTGCCGCACCACCGCAAGGCCTGTCAGGATGACCTCGGCTTCCTCCTCGAGTCCCCTGCGCGCGTCGATCAGCACGGCGACCACATCGGCGTCATGCGCGCCGCTCCAGGCGCTGGTAACCATCGCGCGGTCCAGCCGGCGCTTGGGCGCGAAGATGCCGGGCGTGTCAACGAAAATGAGCTGGGCACTGCCTTCAACCGCGATGCCGCGCACCAGCGCGCGCGTGGTCTGCACCTTGTGCGAGACGATGGTCACCTTGGAGCCAACGAGCGTATTGAGCAGCGTCGACTTGCCCGCGTTGGGCGCGCCGATCAGGGCGACGAATCCGGCACGCGTGTCTCCGGTGGGATGGTCAGCCATTGCCAAGGTCTGCCGTCACGCCCTCGCGCTGCAAAAGCGCTTGGGCGGCAGCCTGCTCCGCGGCGCGCTTGGAGCGGCCGATGCCTTCCGCCGGTGGAAGCTGGGGAAGTTCGACCGCAATGCGGAATTCCGGACTGTGGTGCGGACCCGAGCGTCCGATTTCGCGGTAGGTCGGAGTAGGAAGGCCGCGTCCTTGCGCCCATTCCTGCAACGTGGTCTTCGGATCGCGCAGCGGCCGCACCGGCGTGCGCATGCGCTCGTTCCAGAACTTTTCCACGAGCGCCGCGGCCGCCGGATAGCCGCCGTCGAGGAAGACAGCGCCGATCAGCGACTCGCAGACATCCGCCAGGATGGCATCGCGCGAACGCCCGCCCGATCCGGCATCCGAAAAGCCGATCCGGATGATGGCGCCGAGATCGAGTTCGCGGGCCATCTCGGCGCAGGTTTCCTTGCGGACGAGGTCGGCCAGCCGCCGCGACAGCTCGCCTTCGTTCGCCTTGGGAAAATGCCGGAACAGCATGTCGGAGACCACGAGGCCGAGCACGTGGTCACCCAAAAATTCAAGGCGCTGGTAGCTGCCCACCCGATTGCGCGGACCAGTCAACGCGGAGATATGGGTCAGCGCGCAATCCAGAAGATCGGCGTCCTCGAAACGGTAGCCGATGCGGTCTTCCAGCGCCCCCGTACCCTTGCGCCGGCGCTTGCGCGGCGCCGCGGCCGGAGCCGGACCGGAAGCTGTGGACGTGCCGCCCGGCGCGGCGGAAGCGCTCTCTTTCTTGCGCTTCATCTGACCAGCGTGAACAGCCGGTTCCAGCGCACCGCCCAGGGCCAGCGCCAGACCTGCCAGGCGCGCTCACCTTCGCCGATGGAGAAGAAAATAATCTGCGCACGGCCGACGATGTTCTCAAACGGCACATAGCCAACCTGTGGGAAGCGGCTGTCGGTGGAATTGTCGCGATTATCGCCCATCATGAAGTAATGGCCGGGCGGCACAACAAACACCTCGGTATTGTCGCTGTAACCGGAGTCCAAAAGGTCGAGCGTCGTATAGGTCACGCCGTTCGGCAGCGTTTCGCGCCAGCGCTTCGAGCGCGTCGCGGAGCCGTCCTCGGTGTCGAGATAATCGCCCATCCGTTCGCGCTTTACCGGCTGGCCATTGATGTTCAGCAAGCCCTGAACGACTTGGATGCGGTCGCCGGGAAGCCCGATCACGCGCTTGATGTAATCGGTGGCGTCATCCTTCGGCAGACGGAATACCACCACGTCGCCACGGTTCAGATCGGATGACCAGATGCGGCCGCGGAATAGCGGCGGCGAAAACGGCAACGAATAATGGCTGTAGCCATAGCTGAACTTCGAGACGAAGAGATAGTCGCCAACCAGCAGCGTCTCTTTCATGGACCCGGAAGGAATGTTGAAAGGCTGGAACAGGAAAGTGCGGATCACCAGCGCGATGAGGAGGGCGTGAATGATCACCCGCACCGTTTCGGCGATGCCACCTTCCTTGCGTTTTGCGGTCGTCACGCTCATCCGCCTTTCGTCCTTTTATTCGCGAAACCCGGGCCCTTGTAGCCGTTGGCCGGAAGCCGTGCAACGAAACGTAAAGCCGCCCATGTCGAGGCTTTTTTTCTTGTGTATCTAGCTAGATAGAGACCTTTGTTAGACCTTTTTCAGCCCTTGGCGGACTCCGCGGAAATGATCACAAAGGCCTGTGCGGTGGGATATTCGTCGGTGATCGTCACATCGATGCGCGCCTCATAGCCGGCCGGGGTGATTGCGCTGAGACGCGCCAGCGCGCCGCCGGTCAGCAGCATGGTCGGCCGGCCCGACGGCAAATTCACCACTCCCATGTCGCGCCAGAAGACGCCGGCGCGCAGCCCGGTGCCTAGGGCCTTGGCGCAGGCCTCCTTGGCCGCGAAGCGCTTGGCATAGGTGTCAATCCGATTCTTGCGGCGCTCGGCTTTCGCCCGCTCAACTTCGGTGAAGATGCGGTCGAGAAATCGGTCGCCGTGGCGCGCGATGGTCTGCTCGATCCGCCGGATGTCAATTATGTCCGAGCCAATGCCGAGAATCATGCGCTGCCTGCCTTCGCGCGTCCGCGATCCATGGCGGCGCGCATCAATTTCACCGCCGCGGCAAGGCTGTCGAACACCGCCTCGCCGATAAGAAAATGGCCGATATTGAGCTCCACGATTTCCGGTAGAACCGCAATGGTCTGCGCACTGGCATAATCCAACCCGTGACCGGCATGGACCTCCAGCCCGAGGCTTCTCGCCAACCGCGCGCCCTCCCGAATGCGTGT
This sequence comes from uncultured Alphaproteobacteria bacterium, assembly GCA_963731585.1. Lineage (GTDB taxonomy): Bacteria > Pseudomonadota > Alphaproteobacteria > Rhizobiales > Xanthobacteraceae > CANKHA01. Next base: position 224,064 of record CAVSWC010000011.1, on the reverse strand, counting down.
CCACTCCGCTTCGGCCGCCTCAGCGTGGCCCTGCATCAGCGCCTCGCACCAGGAACCGACATGAATCTCTATCACCGGGGCGCGCAGGCGTGCGGCCGCCTCGATCTGCCGCGGCTCGGGCGCAATAAACAAGGAGACGCGGATGCCGGCGCCGCCGAGTTTTTCCACGACCGGCGCCAGCATTTTTTGCTGGCCGGTGACGTCGAGACCGCCTTCGGTCGTGCGCTCGCTGCGCTTTTCCGGTACCAGGCAGGCAGCATGCGGCCGTATCTGCAGCGCGATGCCCACCATCTCTGCTGTAGCAGCCATTTCGAAATTCAATGGCTTGGAAATTTCCGCCTTCAACCGCGCAATGTCGTCATCCAGGATGTGTCGCCGGTCTTCGCGCAGATGGGCGGTGATGCCGTCAGCGCCTGCCTTAATCGCAAGCTTGGCCGCGCGCACTGGATCCGGATGCCGGCCACCGCGCGCGTTGCGGATAGTGGCGACGTGGTCGATGTTCACGCCGAGACGGAGCTGCGGAGCTTTCGCCAAGGGTCACCCATTCACCCGCTCGGCCTTGGCCACCACCGACTTGCCCCGTAACTGCCCGATGATCGAAGTGAGATGCTTGAGGTCATAGACCTCGAGATCGATGGTGAGTTCGGTGAAATCGGGCGAACGGCGGGCCATGTGGATGTTATCGATGTTGCCGTCGTGATCGGCGATGATCTGGGTGATCTGCGCCAGCGTGCCGGGCTCGTTTACCGATTGCACCTGCAGACGCGCGGGAAAGCGCCGTGGGCTTTCGGCGTCCATGTCCCATTGCACGTCAAGCCAGCGTTCGGGGGCTTCCTCGAAATCCTTTAGGGCCGGCGAATGGATCGGGTAGATCGTGATCCCCTGCCCTGGCGTGAGAATTCCGACGATCCGGTCGCCCGGCACCGCGCCGCCATTGGCGGCAAAACGCACCGGCAAGTCGCTGTTGATGCCGCGGATAGGCAGCGGGGTGCCCTCGCTTGGCAGCTTGAACTTCAGCGACTTCGCGCGTTTCAGCCCGAACCAGCCGCTTTCAGATTTGGCCGGCGGGGCGGCCCGTGCCGCTGCGCGTTCCTCCTTGTAGTCCGGATGCATCGCGCGGGCGACATCTGCTGCTTTCATCTCGCCGCGGCCAACCGCCGCCATCACATCGTCGATCGAGGCGCGTGCCAAGCGCGGCAGCGCGCCGCGCAACTTGTCGTCGGAATATTCGATCTTCACGCGCTGGAACAGCCGCTCCACGATGCGCCGTCCGAGCCCGGCATATTGTGCCCGTATGGCCACGCGCGTCGCCCGCCGGATCGCCGCGCGCGCCTTGCCGGTGACCACAATGGATTCCCAGGCTGCCGGCGGCGCCACCTGCGCTTTCGAGGTGATAATCTCCACCTCATCGCCGTTGTTGAGTTGCGAGGCGAGAGGCGAGATCTGACCGTTGATCTTGCAGCCCACGGCCATGTTGCCAACGTCGGTGTGTACCGCGTAGGCGAAATCGATCGGCGTGCCGCCGCGCGGCAGCGCGATCAGCTTGCCCTTCGGCGTGAAGCAGAAGACCTGGTCATGAAACAGCTCGAGCTTGGTGTGTTCGAGAAATTCCTCGGGATTTGAGCCTTCGGCCAGAAGCTCGATCGTGCGGCGCAGCCACGCATAAGCGCTCGATTCCCGCGATAGCATCTCGGTCGGAGAGCCTTCGCTGTCCTTGTAGAGCGCATGCGCGGCGATGCCGTATTCTGCGATCTGATCCATTTCGCGCGTGCGGATCTGCAATTCAACCCGCTGCTTTCCCGGGCCGACCACCGTCGTGTGAATCGAGCGATAATCGTTCTGCTTCGGCGTCGAGATATAATCCTTAAAGCGCCCCGGCACCACCGGCCAAGTCGTATGGACGATACCGAGCGCTTGATAGCACTCGTGCACCGTTTTAAGGACGATGCGGAAACCGTAGATATCGGAAAGCTGCTCGAATCCGACCGACTTGCGCTCCATCTTGCCCCAGATCGAATAGGCGCGCTTTCGCCGCCCGTGTGCCTTGGCACGCAGCAAGCCGCGTTCGGCAAGCTTCCTGGCAAGTTGTTCTTCGATCTCGCTGATCAAGCCCTTATCGCGGTCGGCAAGCGCGAGCAGGCGTTCCGTGACGACATGATAGGCCTCGGGATTGATTTCCCGAAACGACAGGTCTTCCAGCTCTTCGCGCATCTCATGCATGCCCATGCGTCCAGCGAGCGGGGCGTAGATGTCGAGCGTCTCCTCGGCGATGCGCTGGCGCGCCTCAGGCGCCATGTGCTCGATCGTGCGCATGTTGTGCAGCCGGTCGGCGAGCTTCACCAGCAGCACGCGCACGTCATCGGCGATCGCGAGCAGCAGCTTGCGCAGGTTCTCCGCCTGCTTGGCTTCCTTGGTGACAAGATCGAGTTTCTTCAGCTTGGTCAGTCCGTCGACCAGCACCCCAATGTCGTGACCAAACAACGAATCGATTTCCGCGCGCGTGGTCTCGGTATCCTCGATGGTATCGTGGAGAAGCGCCGCGGCGATGGTGGCATCGTCGAGCTTCAGATCCGTCACGATCGCGGCGACTTCGAGGGGATGCGAAAAATAGGGGTCGCCGGAGGCGCGCGTTTGCTCCCCATGGGCCTTCATCGCATAGACATAAGCGCGGTTAAGCAGCGCCTCGTCGGTATTGGGGTTGTAGCGGCGGACACGCTCGATCAGGTCATACTGCCGCATCTGGGAGGGCTTGCGGCGCGGGTTGCCTTCCGTCCCCTGCCGGGCCCGGACCGGAGCATGCTCGCCCGGCGGCGGGTGCAGCACACCGGCCTTGGCTATCGGGAGCTCGGAACCTGACCGCGCCATGCACTGTTCCTGGCTGCTTGGACCCAAATATAGGCGGCCCAGCGCGCGATTGGCAAAAGCGGGGTACCGAGTCTGCGTCGATCGCGCGCACCTAAGCCTAGCGCATGATCTTTAATCGGCGACCGGTCCCCACTTCGCGGCATCATGGGAGCCCTAAAGGTAAGATAACACGGCGATACTCCGGCGCCGCAAGAAACCGCTCAAAGGGTTGCCAAAAATGCAACGGCCCGAAGCCGAAGCTCCGGGCCGTTCAAATTATCCCCGGTAAGAGGCTTATTCTTCCTCTTCCGGCTGTTCTTCAGGAGGCGCCAGACCTTCGAGGCCCTTGAGCAGTTCCTCCTCCGTCATCCGCTCGCCGGTGACCTCGGTATCGTCGGCTTCAATGCCGGCACCGGCAGCAGCCGCGCCAATCAGCGGGACCGCCTCGGGCTCCGGCTCGTCGACCTCGACGTACTTCTGCAGCGAGTGGATCAGATCTTCGCGCAGATCCTCGGGCGAGATGGTGGTGTCTGCGATTTCGCGCAGTGCCACCACCGGATTCTTGTCATTATCCCGCTCGACGGTGATCTGCGCACCTGACGAAATCATGCGTCCGCGGTGGCTGGCAAGCAGGACAAGGTCGAACCGGTTGTCGACTTTGTCGATGCAGTCCTCAACTGTGACACGGGCCATCGGCTCGCGCTCCTATCTCATGGAACATTGGGTGAAACCTGAACGTTAGGTATCCATCCTGAGCCCGAAGTTCAAGCACGATTTTCGCGGGAACTGGGCTCTGTTGCCGCTCGCGGAGCTGTAACTCCGGTTCGGTCCGCCCACATTTTAAGGGCCAGCTAGGGCGAACGCTGCGGTCTTTGCTTGGCCAGCCGGAGTTTCTGTCTAGCGACGATCCGACGTTTTTGATCCCGCGCCTTAATGCGGGCCCACTATGGGGCCTAACGGTTTTATTACGAGAGAGCAAAATGCCCGTGTCCAACGACAAAATAGCCCTATTCATCGACGGCGCCAATCTCTACGCCACCGCCAAGGCTCTCGGCTTCGATATAGACTACAAGCGCCTGTTGCGTGAGTTTCAGTCGCGCGGCTATCTGGTGCGAGCCTTTTATTACACCGCGGTGATCGAGGATCAGGAATATTCCTCCATTCGCCCGCTGATCGATTGGCTCGACTACAATGGCTACAGCGTGGTGACCAAAGCAACCAAGGAATTCGTAGATCAGACCGGCCGCCGCAAAGTGAAGGGCAATATGGACATCGAACTTGCGGTCGATGCCATGGAGCTCGCCGGCCATATGGATCAGATGGTGCTGTTCTCAGGTGACGGCGATTTCCGTTCCCTGGTGGAGGCGGTGCAGCGGCGGGGCGTTCGTGTGGTCGTCGTTTCCACGATTTCGACTCAGCCGCCGATGGTGGCCGACGAGTTGCGCCGGCAGGCCGACCAGTTCATCGACATCGTAGAATTGCAGGGCAAGATTGGCCGTGACCCGGGAGACCGGAGCGACCGTCCGCCGCGAGAGCCACGTGAATTGCGCGAGCCACGCCAGCATACGCCGCAATTTTTGCAGCGGCCGGCTGTGCCACAGCGAGCCGGCGCCGACGATAACGATTTCGAAGACTAGCCCCTCCCGAGACCGCGGCATGCCTGTCGAGCGCGTTGAACCCTCGCGCGATTGTCCGCGCTGCCCGCGGCTGGTCGCCTTCCGCGAGAGTTGGCGCGTCAAGGAGCCAAGCTGGCACAACGCGCCGGTTCCCTCCTTCGGCCCGATCGACGCGCGGCTGCTGATTGTCGGGCTTGCTCCCGGCTTGCAGGGAGCCAACCGCACCGGACGGCCTTTCACCGGCGACTATGCCGGTGATCTGCTTTACCCGACGCTGATCGAATACGGATTTGCCAAAGGACAATACGAGGAGCGTGTCGACGACGGGCTGACGATGGTGGACGCCCGCATCAGCAATGCGGTGCGCTGCGTACCGCCGCAGAACAAGCCGGCCACGACAGAGATCAGAACCTGCAATGATTTCTTGCAAGCGGAAATCACCGGCATGCCGAAGCTGCACGTGCTGATCTCGCTGGGACGCATCGCGCATGACGCCTGCATCGTCGCTTTGGGCGGCAGGCGCGCCGGATTCGCGTTCAGCCATGGTTGCCAGCACAGGCTCGGCAAAATCGCGCTGTTTAACAGCTACCACTGCTCGCGCTACAACACGAACACCGGCGTGCTGACGCCGGAAATGTTTCGCGACGTTTTCGGCAAGGCGCGCGCTTATCTCGGCTGAGCCGCGAGCCAGCCCAACACCTGTTCTGCATTCTTGTCCGGCGGAAAGACCGGGTAGAATACCTTGGTCAGCACGCCGTCATCGGCGATGAGCGTCAGCCGTTTGAGCAATGTCGTTCCGCCGGCATCGAATGTCGGCAGCGTCAGGGCCTTCGCGAGCCTGAGCTCGGAGTTGGAGACCAGCGGGAACGGCAGTTTCAGCCGCTCCCCGGCCTCGCGCTGATAATCTGGTGTCTGGGTGGAAAGGCCGAACACATTCGCCACGCCATGTTGGCGCAGCTCGGCGAAATGATCGCGAAAGGCGCAGCTTTGCGGCGTGCAGCCCATGGCGCCCGGGATTGCGGCCCAGCCCTCCGGCAAGGCTTTGCCAGGCTCACCGGTGCGTGGATAGGCGTAAATGACGATCCGGCCGGCAAGCTTGGAAAAATTCACCGAACTTCCTTCCGTGGTGCTCAGCGATATGTCCGGCATGCGCGCGCCGGTCAAATGCCGGGCAGCGCCGTCATCCTGCGGAACAGGCAACTCTTCCTGCATGCTCGCTATCCCTTCTCCCTTAACAACCGCCCGCGCTCGCGATCCCAAGACCGTTTTTTCAACGTCTCGCGCTTGTCGTGCAGCTTCTTGCCGCGCGCTAGCGCGAGCTCAAGCTTGGCGCGACCTCGTTCGTTGAAATAGAGCCGCAGCGGCACCAGTGTCATGCCTTCACGCTCCACCGCGCCGGCAAGCTTGTTCACCTGCTTCTTGTGCAGCAGCAACTTACGGCGGCGCTTCGGCTCATGGTTGAATTGGCTCGCCTGGAGATATTCCGGGATATTCGAATTGATCAGCCAGATCTCGCCCCCGCGCGAATCCGCGTATGACTCCGCGATCGTCGCCTTGCCCGAGCGCAAGGATTTGACTTCAGTGCCGGTCAGCATGATGCCGGCCTCGAATACCTCGCCGATCTCGTAATTGAAGCGAGCCTTGCGGTTGTCGGCGACGACTTTGATCTTGCGTTCTGTTTTCGCCGCCATCGCTCCTCGTCCCCGAACGCCCCGAGATAATCCTAACAGCCCTGCCGCCGGATTCGTGACGAAAAGTGACTAGGAGCCGTTACGCCGGCTGCGTTGGCGGCGTATGCCCGGACTTCAGCAGATCGCGAATTTCGATCAGGAGCGCTTCCTGCCGCGTCGGCGCCGGATCCGGCTTTTTTGCTTCGGCCGCCCGCACGCGATTGATGACCTTGGCCACCCAGAACAGCACCCAGGCGACAATCATGAAATTGATCGCCACCGTAATGAAGTTGCCCCAGGCCAGCACCGCGCCTTGTTTCTTCGCCTCATCCAGCGAAGCGGAGGTTACGGTGGACGACAGACCCGTGAAATAGTTGGAAAAATCCAACCCCCCGGTGATCGCGCCGATAACAGGCATGAAGATATCGCCAACCAGCGACTGCACGATCCCATTAAAAGCGGCGCCGATGATGACGCCGACGGCCAGATCGGCCACGTTGCCGCGAACGGCAAATTCCCGGAATTCCTTCAGCATTGCCCCCATCTCCCCCTCGCTCGGGCGCACACCGCCGCCCCGTCCCCGCGGTCATCGGTCAGGATGACGGCGAAGAGTCAATTCCGATTGCGGCGAGTCAATGGGCCTTGCGCTCACGCCAATGGGTCGGCTCGACTTCCAGCCGGCCTTGCGAATTGGCATTGACCCAACCTGCTTCTGTCAGCCGGCAGGGGAACGTCAGGGTGTAGGAACCAAATTTATCGGCGACCTGCAGCTCGACTTCGCGGTCGGGCGGGGCGGATTCGATAGGCTTCCAGAAGCGATTATTCTGTTTTGGACGATAAAGCGACACGCGGCACCAAAATCCAATTTACCCATTGGATTCCAACGCGATGCGGCGCGGGATGTTCCTCCCACGAGAGAACTATCCTGTTACCTGCCGCCTAGTTGGTCAGGCCGGCATGCACCATGGCCTCCCGCACCGCCGCCTTGGTCGGTTCCGACAGAGGCACCATGGGGAGCCGCACGGTTTCTTCGCATTTGCCGAGCAGCGAGAGCGCGTATTTCGCTGGCGCGGGATTGGTCTCGATGAACAATGCATGATGCAGCGGCATCAACTTGTCCTGCAGCCTGAGGGCAGTGACGTAATCGCCTTTCAAACAAGCGCGCTGCAACTCGGCGCAAAGCCGCGGCGCAACGTTAGACGTCACCGAGATGCAGCCGTGGCCGCCATGCGCCATGAAGCCCAGGGCGGAGGCATCTTCGCCGGAGAGCTGATTGAAGTCGGGGCCGAGCGCGGCCCGCTGCTGCGACACGCGGATCACGCTGGCGGTCGCGTCCTTCACGCCGGCGATGTTTTTCAGCGCAAACAGCCGCTTCATCGTCTCCACGGACATGTCGACCACCGACCGCCCGGGGATGTTGTAAATGATGATCGGAATGCCGATGGCGTCGTTGATCGCCTTGTAGTGCTGGTACAGCCCTTCCTGCGTCGGCTTGTTGTAATAGGGTGTCACGATCAACACGGCGTCGGCCCCCGCCTTCTCCGCGTGGCGCGACAATTCGACCGCCTCCTGGGTTGAATTCGACCCCGAGCCGGCGATTACCGGCACGCGCCCCTTGGCCTGGTGCACGCACCATTCCACCGCCTGCATGTGCTCACGATGCGTGAGCGTCGGGCTTTCGCCCGTGGTGCCCACGGGCACGAGGCCGCTGGTGCCTTCGCCGATCTGCCAATCGACCAGGGCACGAAAGGCGCTTTCGTCGAGCAATCCGTTTTTGAACGGCGTGACGAGCGCAGTGAACGAGCCCCTGAAGCTCGTCTTGGCGGTCATGAGCAATCCCCGATTTTCGGTACCCGGTGGGCAGCCTGAGCCCATTGATATCGGGTCGGCCGGATGGAAGAAAGAGGGCAGCCGCGGCGACAGGCCGCGCCTGCAGTGGTTCGCTGTAGCCGCAAAAAGCCCCTGAATCGCGGGTTTTAGAAGGCATCAACCGAGATCGGCGAAAAAATCCTCTATAGCTGGAGGCGTGGACAAGGTATGACCTGAGCGATGAATCGACCCCGCAGGTTCCCGATCGCACATCTGGCGGCGGCCATCGGACTCGCCCTGCTGCTGGGCCTGGGTACCGGTGCGGTGAATGCCGCGCCGGCCAAGAACAGCGCCAAAGCCGCGGCGAAACCTGCAGCGAAGGGGAAGCCGAAATCCGTTGCCAAGCCGGCAACAAGGCCTGCCGCAACGAAAACGTCGCGCGCAAATACGCGCGTTCCCCTGCCCCGCACGCGGCCGGCAGCGGCGGGCACCAATACTGCGGCGCTGGTGCCGGGGGTGGCGTTATTGGACTGGCGGCCTTCCCCGCAAGTGGCGCCCGCCGCACCGGTTGCCGCTCCTGCGCACGAAATGCCTTCCCCGAAAGCGGCGTCTCCGATTTCTTCTTCCGACCTTGCCACCACCAAACAGGCCATGGCGCTCGTCAGCCGTGGCAAAATCGACGAAGCCGGTTCGATGACTCGCAGCATCAGCGAGCGTGCCGCCGCCAAGTTGGTAGAGTGGGCGATCCTGCGCTCGCCCTACAACGACGGCATCAGTTTCGAACGCTACGTCGCCTTCATCAGTGAGAATCCCAGCTGGCCAAGCCTGGAACTATTCCGCCGCCGCGCTGAGGGCGCCCTGTGGGAAGACAAGCGCGAAGCCAGGACCGTTCGCAATTATTTCGCCAGCCGCGCGCCGGTGAGCGCCAAGGGCCGCCTGGCATTGGCCCGCGCCATGGTGGCCCAAGGCGACCGCAAATCCGCCGAGCCGCTGGTGCGCCACGTTTGGCGGCACGAGAGCCTCACCCCCGCCGTCGAGATCGCGGTCACCAATGCCTTTGGAGACATGCTGACGGCGGCGGACCATAAGATCCGCATGGACGAACGGCTTTACGACGAGGATGTCGAGGCCGGGATGCGCATGGCGCAGCAGATGGGTCCCACGCAGCTTGCCATCGTCAAGGCACGCATCGCCATGATCAAAAAGGCAGGCAACGTCAAGGCGCTGCTCGAGGCCGTTCCCGCGGAGGGACGCCGCGACCCCGTCTACCTGTTCACGCTGGCGCAGTATTTGCGGCGGGCCGACCAGATTGCAGAAGCCGGACAAAGCGATGCTTGCGGTGCCGCGCGACCCGGCCGTGCTGGGCGATCTTGACCAGTGGTGGATGGAACGGCGCTATCTGGCGCGCAAGTTGCTCGATATCGGAGATCCGAAGACTGCTTATCTCGTCGCGCGCGATGCCTCGCCGCCGCCGAAGGAAAATTATCGGGTCGATCATCAGTTCACCGCTGGCTGGATCGCGTTGCGCTTTCTCAACGATCCGGCAACGGCGCTCACTCATTTCTCTCGTATTCCGGAAGGCCTCACGGCCTCCAACCCGCATGCGCTGGCGCGCGCGAACTACTGGCTGGGCCGGACGCTGGAAGCGCAGGGACGGCGCGAGGAGGCACGCAAATATTACGACGCCGCCGGCCGGCATTCCACGGTTTATTACGGTCAGCTGGCGCGCGCAAAGCTCGGCCTTCCCGATCTGCCGCTACGCCCGCCGCCGCGGCGCACCGGCGCGCAGCCGGATGTGGTCCGGGCGGCGGAGATCCTTTATGCGCTGGATGAGCGCGACCTCGCAAATATCATGCTGGCGGATATCGGCGAGCACAGTGACGACCTCAACGTCCTGGCTGGACTCGGCGAAGCCGCCCACCGCGCCAACGACGCGCGCGGCATGCTGCTGCTCGGCAAGGCCGCGCTCGGCCGCGGTCATCCGTTCGACTACTACGCGCATCCGACCGTCGGCCTGCCCGGCTATACGCCGATCGGACCCGTCATTGATCCGAGCGTGGCGTATTCGATCGCCCGCACCGAAAGCCACTTCAACCAGCGCGTCGTCTCGACCGCCAAGGCGGTGGGCCTGATGCAGGTGACGCCGGATGCTGGGAAATACATCGCCAAGAAATTCAAGGCGATCTTCGACTGGGGCCGCATGCAGAAGGATCCGGTCTACAATACGCAGATGGGCGCGGCGGAGCTCGGCGACCTGTTTCAGTTTTATCGCGGTTCCTACATCCTGACCTTTGCCGGCTATAATGCCGGCCGCGGGCGGGTAAAGGATTGGATCGAGCGGTTCGGCGATCCGCGCGATCCCAAGGTCGATCCGGTCGACTGGGTGGAGCGCATCCCGTTCGCGGAGACGCGCAATTACGTTCCTCGCATCCTGGAAGCCTTGCAGGTCTATCGCATCCGCTTTGGCGGCAATAGCAAGCTGCAGATCGAGGCCGATGTGCAGCGCGGCGGCACCCGCACGCAATAGCCGCGATTTGCACGGGCTATTCGGTTTGTCCTATCCAGGCGCGCCGCATGTCCGACTATGTCAGCCGTTTTGTCAGCACGCCGGACGGCCTGAAGCTGCACGTGCGGGTTTATGGGCCACCCACCGCTCGGAGCCTACCGGTGGTCTGCCTGCATGGCCTGGCGCGCACCAGCGCGGATTTTCATCGCTTGGCGCTCGCGCTGTCTGGGCATCCCGCCAATCACCGGCAGGTTATTGCCATCGATTACCGTGGGCGCGGGCGATCCGACTTCGATCCCAATCCTGCCAACTACAATGTCGGCACCGAGCTCAATGACGTGCTGACGGTGCTGTCGGCGCTCGATGTCCGACCGGCGGTATTCATCGGCACCTCCCGCGGCGGCATCCTGACGATGCTGCTGGCCACCGTCCGCCCGCAAGCCATCGTGGGCGCCGTGCTCAACGATATCGGTCCGGTGATCGAGCCGGTTGGGCTCATGCGCATCAAGGGCTATGTCGGCAAGCTATCCCAGCCCGAAAAGTTTCGAGCACGGCGGCGAGATGCTGCGCCAACTGCACGGCGTACAATTCCCCAGCCTCACGGCCGACGACTGGACGGCTTTTGCCCGGCGCACCTTCGAGGAGCGCGACGGCAAGCTCGTGCCCTCCTACGATCCAGCGCTGGCGCAGACCCTGGTAGATTTCGACATCGGACCAGCCGCTGCCGCCGCTGTGGGAGCAATTCGAGGCGCTGGCGCGTGTCCCGGTAATGGTGGTGCGGGGGGAGAATTCCGACTTGCTCTCGCACGCGACGGTCGCGGCTATGCGCCAGCGCAAAGCCGACCTGCAGGTGGTGGAGGTGCCCGGCCAGGGGCATGCGCCGCTCTTGATGGAAGAAGCTATCATCGCCCGGCTCGGCCAATTCATTGCCGAATGCGAGCGGTCCGCAGCCTAATCGGCCAGGGCTTTGGCGTAGGCCTCTTCGAACCACTTGATCCGTTCTTCCGCATAGCCCAATCGCGGCCAGCCGGCCTGCTGCGAGGCGAATTGCTGCTGCCGCTCTACCACGCCATTGTCTTCGCTGTGGACCGTCCGCAGTTTGTATTCGATCACCGCCTTGCGGAACGGCTCGATACAGGCGTCGTATAGCTGGCCAAGCGATCCGCGACCCATGTCAAAAGGCGCCCGGAAATACCAAGAGCGAAGAAAGGTCCGTTCCGGCGCGACCGGCTGGAAATGCTGGATATTGACGTACCAATGCTTATCGTCCTTGCCCTCGACGTGGTACTGCCCGCGAAACAGCGCGACCAGCAGGTTGGGAAAAAACTGGAAGATGCGGTAGCGCACCGGACGAAAGCTTCCGTCCTTGCATTCACGGATCATGGTCTGCAGGGCGTTTTCGTCGGCGGCGGGGAAGAAGGCATTGTGCGGGCCGAAACGGAAATAGCGGATCGCGTGACGCGGCAGATAGCCGGCGACGCCGAAGGTGGTCGGATGCACCGCCGGTGAATGATAGTCGTCCAGAGTGATGTGATAACAGAGCTTCCAGTTGGCCGCGACTTCAAAGGTAAGCCTGCGTGCCCGGGCTTTTGGGCGGCACATGGCCTGCATGATCGGCGCGCCCTCCCCGAGGAATTGCGTAAGCGTTTCGCGGTCGTGCGGATGTTGAAACCGCCCGAACACGAGTGCACCGCAAGTCGCGACTTCGATCGGGGCAATGCGGGCGTTCATTTCCTTTGCGGTGACGCCGTAAAAGTGCTCGCAGCGCGGGATATGGACCGCGCGCCCTTCGTGGTTGTAGGTCCAATGGTGAAACCCGCATTTAATCTTGCCGTTGCCCTTTTCCGCCGTCCGAAGCGGAAAGAAACGGTGCGCGCAGCGGTTCTCAAAACCCCGCAGCTTTTCGCCGAAGCGCTGCACGAAGACCGAGCGTCCGCCGAGCTCGGCGGTGAACCAGTCGCCGTCTTTCTGCAGATCCTGAGTCAGCCCCAGAAACGTCCAGATGCGCCCGAGACGCGCCTGTTCGTGTTGGAAAGCGTCCTGATTGGTCAGCGCTGCGGCCCATTTGGGAAAGCGGGCCTCTCTGGCGGTTTCTGTTGGCGCGTCCATGTCGGCGGTCTCACTGGCCTGGCGGAGATGCGGGATTATACCGCCCAGGCAGCCTCTTTATAACGCCAGGCGACCTCCGTTGCACCATGGCCGTCGCGCTGTGAATGCGCGTTGGCCTGCTTTTTCTGCCCCGCCATGCCGTGCTAGCTTTTTACGGTGCCAATCCGGCACGACAGGAGGAAGCGATGTTCATGCGCGTGCCCTTTGCCATGCTTGCCGTCGCGGTCGTTTGTTCCACCCATGCACTGGCGGCGGACAACATCCGCTACGTCAGCACCACCGGTGCCAACGCCAACGCCTGCACGCTGGCGGCGCCGTGCCGCACGTTCCAGCGTGGCATCAACACGACGCCGACGGGTGGAGAACTTCGCATCCTCGACTCGGGCGACTACGGGGTCAACGCGAACGTGAACCGGTCGATGACGATTTCGGCCAATGGCCACACCGTCATCCTTGGCAATCCGATCACCATCAACGGCGACGCGGTCGTGGCGCTGCGCGGGCTCGTGTTGAACGGCCAGGGCACGACTCAGAGCGGCATCGTGATCCTTACAGCCATCGCTGTGCATATTGAGCGCTGCGTGATCCACGACTTTTTCGGAATCGGCATCAATAGCAATAGTAGCGAGCTTTTCGTCATCGACACCATCGCACGCGACAACAACAATAGCGGTCTCGTTGCGACCGCAGCCGGGCTAACGATCGATAATTCCCATTTTCAGAACAACCGTCTTGATGGTGTCCTTGTCGGAAACGGCAGCGGCCATGCCACGATCAACCGCTCGACCGCTTCGGGCAATGGCAGCAACGGCATCAGAGTTGTGGATGGGTCCATCATCACAGTCAACGCGACGATGGCGGTTCAGAACGCATTCGCCGGCCTCCGCCTCCTTACCGGTACTACCGCGCGAATTTCCAATTCTACTTTCACCGGCAACAACAGCAAGGGCATCGACAACGCCGGCACCGTTCGCACGCTCGGCAACAATGTTGTGGACGGCAACACCAACGACGTGGTCGGCGGCACGGTGCAGGCGGTCACGCCGTTCTAGAGCCGCAAGTATAAAACCCGCCGGGGTAAACCAGCGGATTCGTTGTTGGCCGTAACCTGAAGGCAAACGGCAGCAGGTCAGGCAGACTTGCCGCGTCGTCCGCGCTGCTGCCCGCGAGGCGCTTCACGATGATGGGGACCGATGGCATGGTTGAGCAGATCGACTGGTCGATCAAGCGCGGGTTGCTGTTGGCAGACCAGGAGATCGAAGCCTTCCGTTCCGCCATTTTGGGAAAGAATTTCACCTCGGTGGCGCGTCTGAGGTCGGGCACTCAACAGGTTTTCCGTGCCGAGATCGGCGGCGTCCTGAGCGCGCTGCGCGTTGTGAGCCACGTCAGACCCGCGGCCTCCGAGCGCCACACCAATGCATTTCACCGCCTGGCGCGCGCCCTGAGCCCGGAGCGGATGAGTTCGCCAGCCGTCCTCACGCGTTTCAGGCATAGTCATTCCGGCGTGCCGGCGAACACCGACATTGTGGTGACGGAATATGCTCCATCAACTTACATGGAGGGGGACAAAGTCGCTCGCAAAGTGCTGCGCGGAATTTGCGCCGAACATCGGCATTTGGGGGCGATCTTGTCCTATATCGCCCACCTTGCGGATCACGGATTGCGACGAAATCTTTTGGTCAGTACAGACCAAAGCGGCGAGTTCCCCTTCTGGTTCATCGACCTCGACTTTGCTTTTGGGAGCACGATGCGGTGGGGCCATGGAAAACCCCTATTTTATCCGGACCGCCCACTGAATTATCAGGCCAATGGCTACGCCGCCCCGCTCCCAGCGCGTGCCGGTGAACTCCTGGATTGGATCGATGGACTCCCGCGGCAAGAGGTCGCTCGGATTTTTGGCCTGTCCGGCGCGGAAGCAAATGATTTGCGGGCGCGCTGTTCAAAGCTAAGGCAGCTTGGTCTGGCTGCCGCTATCGCGCGTGAGAGATTTTGGCAGCGCAAGGACGGATTTCTCATTCGCTGGAGAGAGAGAGCTTACGCGCAATTCGCGAAGTGGCAGATGGCGTCGCGCTCGTTGCGTTCCTGAGCGCAGAAGCGGAACTCATGCGCAGCTCAGCCGCGGCTGATCAGCAATCCGTTGTTACCATTTTGGATCAACGGGCTGGCGTAAACTACTGGCGGAGACGGAGGGATTCGAACCCTCGATACGCCTTTAGAGCGTATAACGGTTTAGCAAACCGCCGCCTTCAGCCACTCGGCCACGTCTCCGTCCCGGTCGGATATGCCCGAGCGACGGAGGCTTGGCAAGCGAACCAAAAGAACCTTCCGCTACGCGGCAACCGAAAGCGGCCCGGCGCCGACGCAGGCCTCGGCTGCTGCGGTTTCGGATGCAACTTCAGCCACTCGCGGGCAGCGAGCTGGGCCTTGCCGATCTCGGCATCGCGTCATCTCAGCGGCAATTTCGCGGCGCAGGCGCGCCGCATCGGCATAGCCATTCATCGCCGCCAGATTGAACCACTTGTGCGCGGACACGAGATCCACCGGCACCGAATTGCCCGACGAGTACATCATGCCGAGCGCGAACAGCGCTTCCCCACCCATCGGCGCAGCCCCTGCGACCGCCATCTCGAGCTCTGGAAGTTCGTAGCGTCCCATCTCACTCTCCCTGTCGGCGCGCGCCACGTGCGTCGCGGACTTCACGCCATGTACGCGACGAATTCGCCGTCGCATGAGGGATACTCAAGCGAAAATTTGAACGGCTGTTTAAAGAATGCAATGAATTTAATGGTAACGATTAACGCTGTCGGATCGCGGCAAAGCTCAATTCATCCACTAAAGCCCGACAAAAGCGGGTTTTTCTCATTTTACGCGTATTTTTCGTTATGCTCGGCGAGTATTTGCTAACCGTGCCGGTTGGTGCCCCGCTAACCACTTTCAGAAGCTGGTTCAGCGCGCGCGCTGATTGAACAGGATGCTGCGGACCTGCAGGTCCTTCATATCCACCTTATCGGCCTCTTCCACCTTCAAGTGAATGCCGCGGTCGACCGCCGGACGCGCCAGCATCGTTTCAAGCCAGCGCTTCACATGCGGGAATTGCTCGATGTCCTGGCCTTGCCGCGGCCACCGGTTGGTCCAGCCCACACAGGCGATGTCGGCGATGGAATATTTGCCGGCAAGGAATTCGCGATCGGCGAGGCGTTTGTTCATCGTGCCGTAGAGGCGGTTGCATTCGTTGGTGTAGCGCTCGATCGCATAGGGTAATTTTTCCGGCGCGTAGAGACGAAAGTGATGCGCTTGCCCCGCCATGGGGCCGAGCCCGCCCACTTGCCAAAATAGCCACTGGTCCACCTCGACCCGGGCGCGCTCGGAGGAGGGATAAAATTTCCCGGTCTTGCGGCCGAGGTATTGCAGGATCGCGCCTGACTCAAAGATCGAGATCGGTTTGCCGCCTGGACCCTGATGATCGACGATCGCAGGTATCCGGTTATTGGGCGAGATCGCCAGAAATTCCGGTCTGAACTGATCGCCCTTGGAGATGTTTACCGGGATCACCCGGTAAGGCAGCCGGCATTCCTCCAGCATGATGGAAATCTTGTAGCCGTTCGGCGTCGACCAGTAATACAGGTCGATCGGCTTTCGCGTAGCGCGCGCAGGCCGCACGGTTTTGGACTGACGTGTGACTTTCGACTTGCTGGCGCGGGCCATGGTGAACACCGGCTCCTGTTGCGGAGGTGCCCGCAAGAGCTAGGCTGCCGGCGCGTAAACCGCAACCGAGCTCTCGCCGCCGGCTCATCATCAAAGCTTTTGGGAAGTTGAAGAACCGCGCCCCGGCGGTTTCCGTCGGGCGAATGCATTGAGGGCGTCGGCGAGATCCGGGGATCAAGTTGCCCGGCTTTCGCCGGATGGAGCACGGATTTCTCCGCCCTCCTCTTCTCAGACAATAATGCCTGGGAAGCTTGAACCCTGTCTCGCCGACGCCCTCTTGTCGACTAGAGCCGGCGTCGCTTCGGGGGGTGACGTCACCGCCTCCTCCCCTGTGGCATCGCCGGCTCGTGTGACACAGTCTGTCGACTGCCTGAAGCCGATCGACCGAGCGGCCTTACTTCTTCTTCTTAGCGGATTTGCGTCGTGTCTTCTTGGCTGTCTTCTTCGCCGCTGACTTGGTCTTCGATTTGGCTCTCTTAGCCATGCTGCCCTCCTAGCCACGATTAAATGGCGCTGTAGTAACAGTGCAGTCGCGAATCGACTTGCACTGCACTTTGATTACTACAGCACAATGCAAAAAACAGCGACTCCGCTTAACGAACTGTGTATGCGCCGGTGGAAAGATGTCGCGCCGCGGACGCAACGCGCGCGGCATGGTACGGAGCGCGGAAATTGTCTCGTCAACAAAAACTTTGCTGACGCGCTTGCCGGCAAAGCGATAAAGCCCGATGAAATAAGGATTTCTCGCGCGTGAAAAGTTTTCCTCGGTAAATCGATTTAAGCGTGGCAAATCGCTAGAGCGAACGGAAACGCGCCCAAAATCGGCCCGCCCGCGGCAATTTATCCATCCAAACTTTTTTTCACAGGTTGGCGCCGTCCAGCGGCTTTTAGAGCGCCTGACCGCTCTCACTCACTCGAATCGGGCTTTGGTGATTTGCATGCCGGGGGTTCGCGCGTGCCTGCCGGGCGGCATTGCAGCCAGGAACTTCGGCGGCGCAAACCATCCGCATTGCGCATCGGGGTGCAATGTCGTCTTCGCACCGCGGCAAGAATGCAGGAGCGTTGCGGTGGTCGCTTCGGTCAGCGATCGGATGAGGATTACAGTCCAAGTTTGCGCTTGAGCAGCTCATTGACCACTTGCGGGCTCGCTTTTCCGCCCGAGGATTTCATCACCTGACCCACAAACCAGCCAATAACGGCAGGCTTTTCTTTCGCCTGCGCCGCCTTGTCGGAATTGCCGGCGATGAGCTCGTCCACCATCTTCTCAATGGCGCCGGTATCGGTCACCTGTCTAAGCCCGCGAGCTTCCACCAGTGCGCGCGGATCGCCGCCTTCCTTCCAGACGATCTCGAACAGGTCCTTTGCAATCTTGCCTGAGATGGTCCCTTGCGCGACCAGGTCGAGGATCGCGCCAAGTTGATCCGCCGAGACCGGCGAGGCGGCGATGTCCTTGCCTTCCTTATTGAGCCGGCCGGTCAACTCGTTGATCACCCAGTTAGCCGCCGTCTTGGGATCGCGCCCCCTCGCCACAGTCTCGAAGAATTTGGCAGTCGCGCGTTCGGCCACCAGCACGCCGGCGTCATAGCCGGACAGGGCGAAGTCGCGCATGAAGCGTGCCTTCTTCTCATCCGGCAGCTCGGGCAAATGCGCTTTCAGTTCATCGACGTAAGCCTGGTCGAATTTGAGCGGCAGCAGGTCGGGATCGGGAAAATAGCGATAGTCATGCGCCTCTTCCTTGCTGCGCATGGAACGGGTGATCCCCCGGGCGGGGTCGAACAGGCGGGTTTCCTGATCGATGCTGCCGCCTTCTTCCAGGATCTCGATCTGGCGGCGCGCCTCATGCTCGATGGCCTGGCCGATGAAACGGATGGAATTGACGTTCTTGATCTCGCAGCGGGTGCCGAGCGGTTCGCCGGGTCGGCGCACCGAGACGTTCACATCCGCGCGCAACGATCCCTTTTCCATGTCGCCGTCGCAGGTACCGAGATAGCGCAGGATCGAGCGCAGCTTTGAGACAAAGGCCTTGGCGTCCTCCGAGCAACGCAGGTCCGGCTTTGAGACGATCTCCATCAGCGCGACCCCGGAGCGGTTAAGATCGACATAGGACATCGAAGGATGCTGATCGTGCAGCGACTTGCCGGCGTCCTGCTCCAGGTGCAGGCGCTCGATCCCGACCGTAACGGTGTCGCCTTCCGGCACGTCAACGACAACTTCGCCCTCGCCGACGATTGGCGATTTGTATTGGCTGATCTGGTAGCCCTGCGGCAGGTCCGGATAGAAATAGTTCTTCCGGTCGAATACCGACTTGAGATTGATCTGAGCCTTGAGGCCGAGACCGGTGCGGACCGCCTGCTTGACGCATTCCTCATTGATCACCGGCAGCATGCCCGGCATTGCCGCATCCACCAGCGACACATGCGAATTGGGTGCGCCGCCGAATTCGGTCGAGGCGCCGGAAAACAGCTTGGCATGCGACGTCACCTGAGCATGCACTTCCAGGCCGATAACGACTTCCCAGTCGCCGGCGGCGCCTTTGATCAGCTTGGTCTTTGCCGGAGCATCCATGCGGTACCCTCGTGCCATTTCGATAGAAGGTCCGACCGCCGCGTTCAAGGGCGGCTTGGGCCACCATGCCGCGGCGGCAATTGGTCACTAGCACCTGTCGCGATTTTGCCAATAGTATTGGATGTTATTTCGGCGAAGGGGAGCCCACGATGGCCGAAAGCGGCGGCAAAAAAACATTCCTCGCCATCGTGCTGGGTGGCATCGGGCTGTTGGCTGTGCTCGTCGGTTTCGTCGTCTACGGCATGCCGGCGGGCGGCAATACGGAAAACCTGACGGTAGGCATGCCCAAGCCGACGGTGCCGAAAAAGCCCTGACGCGAGCCAGGCGGCCTTTCGGCTACCACCAGGTTTTCGGCGAAAAAATACCTGCCGCCTTTTCAATAACATGGCCGAGCGAAAGCAAGCTTTCCTCGTCAAAAGGACGGCCGATAAGCTGTAACCCGAGGGGGAGGCCTTGCGCGTCAAGTCCCGCCGGTACGGAAATCCCCGGAAGGCCTGCCATATTCACGGTCACTGTGAAGACGTCGTTTAGGTACATCTCTATCGGATCGGCTTTGCCCTTCTCGCCGATGCCGAATGCCGCCGAGGGCGTCGCCGGCGTCAACATCGCGTGGACACCAGCCCTGAAGCAGTGTTCGAAATCTTGCTTGATCAGCGTACGCACCTTTTGCGCGCGCAGATAATACGCATCGTAATAGCCGGCCGAGAGCACGTAAGTCCCGATCATGATGCGCCGGTGAACCTCCGAGCCGAAACCTTCGGCGCGGGTCTTCTCATACATACCGGTCACGTCCTGGCCGGGCACGCGCAGCCCATAGCGTACGCCATCGTAGCGGGCGAGATTGGAGGAAGCTTCCGCCGGGGCGACAATGTAATAAGCCGGCAGCGCGTATCTGGTATGCGGCAGCGACACCTCCACCAACTCCGCGCCCGCCGCCTTCAGCCATTCGCCGCCCTGCTGCCATAGCTTCCCGATCTCCGCAGGCATGCCTTCGATACGGTATTCCTTAGGAATGCCGATGCGCATGCCCTTGACCGACTTGCTGACCGCGGCCTCATAGTCGGGCACGGGCGTATCGACTGACGTCGCATCTTTCGGATCGTATCCTGCCATCGAGCGCAGCAGGATCGCGCTGTCGCGCACCGTGCGCGCAAAGGGGCCGGCCTGGTCGAGCGAGGATGCGAAGGCGACAATGCCCCAACGTGAGCAGCGGCCATAAGTCGGCTTCATGCCGACGATGCCGGTAAAGGAGGCGGGCTGCCGGATCGACCCGCCGGTATCGGTGCCGGTCGCGCCAAGCGCGAGATGCGCGGCCACCGCCGCGGCCGATCCACCGGAGGAACCGCCGGGCACGAGCGGCGTATTGGCTCCCTTTCCGCCGCCAGGGTGAAATGACCGGCCCGAAAGCCGATGTCTCGTTCGACGAGCCCATGGCGAATTCGTCGCAGTTGGTCTTTCCCAGCAGCACCGCGCCATCGCGCCACAACCTCTCGGTGACGCTCGATTCGTAAGCCGGAGAGAAGTCTCCGAGGATGCGGCTACAGGCGGTGGTGCGCACGTTTTCTGTGGCGAAAAGATCCTTTACCGCCAAGGGAATGCCTTCGAGCGGCCCGGCCGCGCCTTTAGCAATCCGCGCGTCTGCCGCTCTGGCCATGGCGCTGGCGCGCTCTGGCGTCTCCAGCACAAAGGCGTTGAGCGCGCGCGCGCGTTCCATAGCCGCCAGATGCGCGTCGGCCAGTTCGGAGGCGGTGAAATCCCTCTTTGCCAAACCGATCCGCGCCTGGGCGATGGTCAGGGAGGTAAGCTCGCCCGCCATCGCCTATTCGACCACTTTGGGGACGGCAAAGAAATTCCCCTCGCGCGCCGGCGCATTCCGCAACACCGAATCCGGGTCGCCGCCAGCCGTGACCAGGTCGGGACGGCGCTTCATCTGCATGGGTGTCACCGAGGTCATCGGTTCGACCCCGCTTACATCGACCTCGGAAAGTTGCTCAACGAAGGCGAGTATGGCGTTGATTTCGCCGCGCAGGTGCTCGACCTCTTCCTCGGCAACGGCTATGCGCGCGAGATGCGCGATGCGCCGGACGGTAGCAGCGTCCACGGACATGAGCGATCCTCGTCAGGAAACCGTGGGCATATAGCAGGGCGGCATTTCTCCGGGCAACCTTAGAGACCTAAAATCCCCTACCCAAGCCGCCCTCCATGCGGTTAAATTGGCCGAACCCCCGCTTGAATATGACAGGAAAGCCGCCTCATGCGCCGACATATACAAATTCTGACGGCTATCGCCGCGCTGACGGCGCCTTACGGCATGGCCGAGGCGCAGACGCTGGATGCCGCCAGGATCGCAAAGATCAATACCGCCACCGAGTCCTTCCTCGCGCTGGCAAAGGATTTCACATACAACCGGCAAGCCTCCGCGCTATTCCGATCCGGCCGTCAAGCCGTTGCTCGATACTGTGCTTGATACCAAGCAGATCGAAAGCGGCAAGCCGCTGCCATGGTCGGACGTCCAGAAACTCGACGACTGGAGCAAGGCCGCGACAAAGATCGGGCTGGTTTACTACCTGGCGGGCACCGGCACAACGGACCTGAATGTGGTCGCCAAAGACCCGAAATTGACCGAGAAGGCGAACCAGAACACCATAACTTTCGCTCCGGAATTCGGCCGCTACTACGATGCCCAGATCAATCTGCATTCCGCAATGATCGATACAGCGTCGGCGCAGATCCTCGCGGCCACGCCGGAACAGCGGAAGGATGCAGAATTCAGAAAGACGCTAAACGACATCAGCGATGGTGCGGCGAAGTCCGTGATCGGACTGCTCCATGCCTTTGTGCTCGAAGGCTTGCCTGATGAGTGGCAATTCCTGCGCGTCGCTCTGTTGCTCAAAATGACGCCGAAGGCGGCAAAATTCATGGCTCCGGATGATCGCAAACTGCTGAGGAATGCGGCTGCCGAGGCTGCCACTCAAATAAAGGATCCCGACGTGAAAAGCGGCGTGAACGCGATCGCCCGCGCGTTTGCGATGTTCTAGGCGGCAATCTTCGTCAGCCCGCGAGACTGCGCAACCGGTCCAGCGCCTCGGCAGCAAACTTGTGCGTCAGCGCTGCCGCGCCAAGCTCGCAGCCCAGCGCCACCGCCTGACCAGACCAGAGCGGCGAGAAATCGCCAGAGCCTTGCGCTTCGGCCTTGGCGCGCAATGGCTGCACCGCCCCCGCCGCGAGCGGGAACTGCGGGGGCGCCTCCGATATCGGCCCCTGCTCGCGGATGATGCGATTGAGGAAGCCGCGCGCAGGCCGGCCGGTCAAGACGTTGGTGAGCACGGTGGCGTCGTCGCGCGCGGTATTGAGCGCGGCCCTATGCGGCGCCGAGATTTTGGCCTCCGGCGTGCGCAGATAGGCGCTGCCGATCTGTACGCCGTCGGCTCCAAGCGCAAAGCACGCCGCGATGCCACGCGCGTCGGCGATGCCGCCAGCCGCAATGACTGGCACGGATACGGCATCCCTCACCTGCGGCACCAGCGCGAGCGTGCCGACTTGCGCGGCCACATTCTCGGTCAGGAACATGCCGCGATGGCCGCCGGCCTCGAAGCCCTGCGCTATGATCGCATCGACCCCGCGCTCGGCCAGCCAGCGCGCCTCCGCCACCGTCGTAGCCGAGCTGATGACCAGGAAACCTTCGCGCTTGAGCATGTCGTAGAGCGGGGCCGCTGGCAGCCCGAAATGAAAAGTCACCGCTTCCGGCCTGGTTTCGAGCACCGCGTCCAGCAGCGCCTCGTCAAAGGGCGCGCGATTGAAAAACGGCACCGGCGCCGCCGGATCGATGCCAAGCTCCTGGTAATACGGAGCGAGCCGCTCGCGCCAAGCCGCCTCGCGTGCGTTATTGGGCACGGGCGCGGTGTGACAGAAAAAATTCAGTCCGATGGGCTTTGTCGTGCGGGCACGGATCTTTTTGACCTCCTCGCGCAGCTTTTCGGCGTTGAGCATCGCGCAAGGCAGGCAGCCGAACCCGCCTGCCTCCGAAACAGCGGCCACGAGATCGCCGTCCATGGCGCCGGCCATCGGCGCCTGGATGATCGGATGCTCAATGCGCAAGAGGTCGAGCAGACGGTGGCTTGGCCACATGGGGAGCCTCGCAATTCAAGGGTATCATTCGCAAGGTTCGCGCGTGCAACGGCAACGCACGACACGTGGCGTTTCTACTCCTTCACTAGGACACCCACAAATCGCTTGTGCAGATGGTTTGGTTCTCGCGCCAAGATGGTATCGGCCGAAGCCAACGGGCGGCGAAAGACCGGGATCGACGTCGTCAGGCGGCGTCCGGCACCACACGATTACGGCCGTCGCGTTTGGCACGATAGAGCGCGGCATCCGCGCGTTTAAGGATATTCGCCGCGGCGTCGTCTTTGCCGAGCGCTGAAATTCCGATCGAGATTGTAACCTCGATCGAGTTCGAGCCGTCCTGGATCGGGAAAGGCTCGGTCGCGATGCGCCGGCGCAACCGCTCGGCCACCATCGTCGCCACCGTAAGATCGGTTTCCGGCATTATCACCACGAATTCCTCTCCGCCGTAGCGGCAGGCCAGATCGATGCCGCGGATCGACTTTTTGATGCGGAAAGAGAATTCACGCAGCACGTCGTCGCCGGCGTCGTGGCCGTGGGTATCGTTGATTGCCTTGAAATAATCGATGTCGAGTACGAGCACCGTGAGCGGCTTTTTGCGCAAGACTGCCTGCTCCAGCAGCGAGCCGAGATGGCTCTCCATGTAACGGCGGTTATGCAGCCCGGTCAGCGGATCGGTGATGGCCATTTCGATCGATAGCTGCACGCTGTCGCGCAGGCGTTCGGTGTAGCGCTTCTTGCGGATCTGGGTGCGCACGCGCGCAAGCAGCTCGTTTTTGTCGAGGGGACGCATCAGATAGTCGTTGATGCCGATCTCCAAGCCGCGCACCAGGCGTGCGTTGCTGTCGCCGTCGGAAATCGCGAGGATCGGAACATTGCGCGTGCGGTCAAGCGAGCGCAGTTGGCTGCATAACCGCAACCCGTCGAAATTCTCCAGCGAGAGTGAGACAATGACGAGATCGTAGGTGCCCTCGGCGGCGCGAAACAACGCGTGGTTTGGATCGCTATCAATCTCGATTGCATGCTCATCGTTGAGCATCGCCGCGATGCGTTCATGCGAGGCCGGGCGGTCATCGATCAGCAGGATGCGGCCCTGCCGCCCCCGGTCGGACACCGCCTCGCGCTCGGGATTCTGAATGCCGATCTCTTTCGAGGTGACAGCGCGCATGCGGAGCTCGTCAGTCATCATCTTCAGCCGCGCCAGTGAGCGCACGCGCGCGACCAGCGCCACGTCAGACACCGGCTTGGTGAGAAACTCGTCGGCGCCGGCATCGAGCCCGCGCACCCGGTCTGAGGCCTGATCGAGAGCCGTCACCATCACCACGGGGATATGGTGGGTAGCAGGGTTGCTCTTGAGCTGGCGGCAGACCTCGAAGCCGTTCAGCCCTGGCATCATGACGTCGAGCAGCACCACGTCGCATTCCCCGCGCTCACAGATCGCCAGCGCGTCGCGGCCGTTCATGGCGGTGAGAACGTCGAAATATTCCGCCGACAGCCGGGCGTCGAGCAGCTTGACGTTGGCAGCGATGTCGTCGACCACGAGGATACGCGCGGTCATTGCCGCTCTCCATCCGCGGTGCCGAGAAAATGGCGGATGGTCTCGATGAACTTGCCGACCGAAATTGGCTTCGACAAGTAGGCTTCGCAACCGCCTTCACGAATTCGTTCCTCGTCACCCTTCATGGCGAAGGCAGTGACCGCCACTACCGGTATATTCTTGAGCTCGGCGTCATCCTTCAGCCATTTGGTGACCTCCAGCCCGGACACCTCCGGCAGCTGGATATCCATCAGGATGAGGTCCGGGTTATGCTTGCGCGCAAGATCGAGCGCCTCGATTCCATTGCGCGTGCCTACGGTTTGGTAACCATGCGCTTCCAATAGATCGTGGAAGAGCTTCATATTGAGTTCGTTGTCCTCCACGATCATCACAGTTTTTGGCATTCCCGTGCTTTCCCGGCTGTTGCCGCGTCCCACACTGTATGATCCGGCGAGATGGACGTCGGCTCGCCGAGAAAATCATGCGCCAAGCCCCTCAATAACGCACGATCGGACGCAAAACCGGTACCCACTTTGCTGCTGGCGCGTTAGGCAACGGATGCATGGCAGACGGGTGCGCCCGTTCGCCATGGTTCCCTACAAGTTTAGTTTTGATTTGTTACGGAAACGCAAACAGATGTCCCGTTTCAGGCAAGGACCGCTGGCCGCTGAAGTCGCAGAAGTCTTGGCCATTCAGGCCCTTGGCTTCATTGCCCAGGATGAGGAGCGGCTGGGACGCTTCCTGGCCCTGACCGGCATGGGACCGGGCGAGATTCGGGAGGCCGCCCGTGACCCCCATTTCCTTGTCGGCGTCCTGAATTACGTGAGCGGCGATGAGCATCTCCTGCTGGCATTCGCCGGCCATGCCGGCATCGACCCCGGAACCATCGCGGTCGCGCGGCAGGCGCTGGCGGAGGCAGGCGGCGAAAACGGCGGCCAAGCCTGAGCCTGCCTCAGCGGCACGGCTTGCTGTCCTTGATCTCCAGCACGCTCATGTCGCCGCGCAGGACGAAGTCGTTGTAGTCGAGCGTGAGCGCGCGCGAGATACCGTTGTCATAGAGCTCGAAAGCGATGGAATAGATCGGGGTCTGCTCGCCGCCTTTTGCATCCCTCTCGAAATAGCTGATGGTTACCGGCCAGCGTATCATGCCGTCGAGGGCCGCCTGCCCCGCCGCTGCGTCCGTCGGTACGCGCTGATCCGGCGGGATCGGCGCGCCGATGATCGTCAGTGTGTTGAAAATCTTTTCGCCATTCTCCGAGCCGTCATAGACCGGCAGTTCCAAAATCGTCTTGCCGGCGCGGGCCGCTGCAATGATGCGGCGCATGTGCTCGGTCGGAAACACCACCTCCGCGTCGGTATCGAACTTCTTCTGGCCCGGCTTGGTCAAATTCACCGCAATACCGTCGGAGCGGCGCTCTGCCTGTCCGTCCACTGTTTCGACCTGATTCTGGTCGATCAGGTTCTGCGACTGGAAGCGGTAACTCGCAGCCATGCCGTCTTCCCAGGTGATTGTGCGCAAATCGCTTACCGCCGACTTTCCCTCGCCGGTATTCAGCTCGGAAACTTGACGGAATTGCAACGCATAGCCATCGCAGGAATTGCCGGAGAAGTCGTAGAGGATGCGCCCCGTTATCGCCTCGGCCGAACGGCTGCTGCGTGAATGGGCGAGGCGCAAGTCATAAATCGCCCGGTGCGGCGCGAGTTCGACCTTCGCCACGTCGATGTCGGGATTGCCCGCCGGCGCCGCCCAGGCCACGCCTGCGGCTACCACTGCGCCGAAAAACAGCGAGCCCATTCTGGCGGCCAAGATCATGAGAATCCCTTTCTTCTAGCGAGAATACATAGGGTCACGGCCTTTGGGCCGCAAGCGATGTTGCTGCGGCCGCTTGCCAGCAGCCGCCTGATCGGCGAAGACAACGATTAAGGTTATCGCGCAGCGGCAGCCAAATTGTGACGGAGGATTGAATGCCGGGAACGGTGGAAAAGAAGCTCGCGGAACTCGGGATTGTGCTGCATACGGCCGCCTCGCCCGTCGCCAACTATGTCGGCTTCGTGCGCACCGGGAATTTTCTCGTCGTGTCCGGCCAGCTTTGTCTCGACGCCGAAGGCAAGCTCATCGCCAAAGGCAAGCTCGGCGGCGACGTTTCCCTCGAGGACGGTCAGAAGGCGGCGCGCGCCTGCGCGGTCAATCTCCTTGTGCAATTGAAGGCCGCGCTCGGCGACCTCGACAAGGTCACGCGCGTCGTGCGGCTGGGCGGCTTCATCAACTGCATGCCGGATTTCATCGATGGCCCAAAAGTGATGAACGGCGCCTCCGATCTCATGGTGACGGCATTTGCCGAAAAGGGCCGGCATGCCCGCACCACGATCGGCGTGGCGGCGCTGCCGCTGGACGCCGCGGTCGAGGTCGAGGGTGCCTTCGAAGTCTCCTGAGCCTAGTGAACTGCCATGAGCGCGCCCGACTGGCTGACGGCCCGCCCCGTGGCGCATCGCGGATTGCATGATGCCGCGCGCGGTGTGATCGAAAACACCCCATCTTCCGTGACCGCTGCCGTCGCCGCGAACTACGCCATTGAAGTCGATCTACAGATCACCGCGGACGGCGAGGCGATGGTCCACCACGACGAGGCGCTCGGGCGGCTGACGGACGGCCACGGGGCGCTGAAGGCGATTGACGCGGCGGAACTGCGGCGCGTTGCTTTCAAAACAACCGCCGACCACATGATCAGCCTGGGCGAGTTGTGCGAGCTTGTGGCCGGGCGAGTCACGCTGGTGCTGGAATTGAAAAGTCATTTCGATGGCGACCGGCGGCTGCCGATGCGGGTGGTAGAAGTGCTGCGCGGATATAGCGGCCCGGTCGCAGTCATGTCGTTCGACCCCGGCCCAGATCGCGGCAATTCGGCATGCGGCTCCCGGCTTGCGGCGTGGTCTTGTCGCCGAGAATCGCTTCCGGCCGCAACACCAGGACTTGAGCTGGTTCCGCAGCAGCGCGGCCTATCTTGCCGCCGTGTTGGAGGCCCGCCCGCAGTTTTTGGCCTATTCAGTGCGCGACCTGCCCTCGCTGGCGCCGCTTACCAGCCGCCATCTGTTCGGTCTGCCCCTGCTGACCTGGACCGTGCGCAGCGACGAGGACCGCGCCCGCGCCGGACGCTGGGCAGACCAGATGATTTTCGAGGGATTTCGGCCATAAAGCCGGCTAGTGCCCCGCTTCCGAAGTTCGTGATACTTCGCGGCATCCTCTGCCACGAACTTCGGAAGCAAAGGGGCACTAGAAACGTTATGATTCCTAGTGCCGCTTTTCGATTTGAAGTTCCTAATCGAAGCTAGCCGCCGGTGCTGTAGGAACTTCAAATCGGCGGCACTGGATTGGCGTTCCGCATGAGCGACAGCCTCCGCCTCCGCATGGTTTCTTCCATCGGCGATATTCCCGCCGACGGCTGGAACGCCTGCGCCTTGGACCCGGCAGTCAAGCCGGACTTTGGCCAGGCCTCAGTGCCCATCAATAAAACACGAGGAGATGGCGTCAATCCATTCATATCGCACGAATTTCTGCATTCCTTGGAATTGTCGAAATCGGTCGGCCGCCGCGCCGGCTGGGATCCGCGGCATCTGGTGGCGGAAAATGCGCAAGGCGAAATAGTCGGCGCCGTGCCCTGCTATCTGAAATCGCATTCGCGCGGCGAATATGTCTTCGATCGCGGCTGGGCAGAGGCTTATGAGCGCGCCGGTGGCAGCTATTATCCCAAACTGCAAGTCTCCGTGCCCTTCACACCCGCGACCGGGCCGCGGCTGCTGGCGCGTCCCGACCGGCGGCCTGAACAGGTGCGGGCGGCGCTCGCCGGCGGACTGGTCACGCTGTGCGATGAGCTCGCGACCTCATCGATCCACCTCACCTTCCTGCCGGAGGCGCAAGCGCGCTTACTCGCCACGCAGGGATTTCTTCTGCGCACTGACCAGCAATTCCATTGGAGCAATGCCGGCTATGGCTCGTTCCAGGATTTCCTCGCCGCGCTTGCCTCGCGCAAGCGCAAGACAATCCGGCGCGAACGCGCCGAGGCGTTTGCGAACGGCGTCACGGTGCACTGGCTGAGCGGAAAGGACCTGAGCGAAGACGTGTGGGATGCCTTCTTCGCCTTCTATATGGAAACCGGCTCGCGCAAATGGGGCCGGCCGTATCTGACCCGCGAATTCTATTCACTTGTCGGCGAGCGCATGGCGGACCGCATCCTGCTGGTGATGGCCAAGCGCGCCGGCAGATGGATCGCGGGCGCGATCAATTTCATCGGCCCCGACGCCCTCTATGGTCGTCACTGGGGTGCGATCGAGCATCACCCGATGCTGCATTTCGAGGTCTGCTATTATCAGGCCATCGACTACGCGATCGCCCATGGCCTCGCCCGGGTCGAGGCAGGCGCCCAAGGCGAACACAAGCTTGCCCGCGGCTACCTGCCCAAAACCACCTATTCCGCGCATTTCATCGCCGATCCCGCCCTTCGCCGCGCGGTTGGAGATTATCTCGTCCGCGAGCGCGCCTATGTGGCGGCGGAAGGCACGGAACTCGCAGCGTTCACTCCGTTCCGCAAGGACCTCGCCGCCGGACAGTCGTGATAGGATGGGGACGATTTCTCAAGGATAATTTGGGGGCGAGAGCGCAATGCCGAGTTACGACCCGAACAATATCTTTGCCAAAATCCTGCGCGGTGAATTGCCCGCCTACAAAGTCTATGAGGACGACAAGGCGCTCGTTTTTCTCGATATCATGCCGCGGACGCCGGGCCATGCCCTTGTCTTGCCGAAGGCGGCGGCGCGGAACATCCTCGACACCAATGCCGATGATCTCGCCCATGTGATGAAAGTGGCACAGAAAGTCGCGCAAGCCTCAATTAAGGCTTTCGGCGCCCAAGGGGTCACCATCCAGCAATTCAACGAGGGCGCCGGCGGTCAAGTGGTGTTCCACCTGCATGTGCACGTGATTCCGCGCCTTGACGGGGTGCCGATGAAGCCACCCGCCACGCACAGGGAGAGGCCGGAAGTGCTGGCTGAGCATGCCCGCAAGCTCACCGCCGCACTCAAGGGCTGAGCAGCATCGCGCCCGCAATCAGCGCCGCCTCCCCTGCCACCACGCCGGCAAACACCGAGCGGCGGATCAGCACGAAGGCGAGAAGACCGAGCATGATCGCACCGATCCGCACCGACAGCGGCACGCTCGCCAGCGCACCGGCCGGAAAGAAGATCAACTTGCCGATCACGCCCGCCAGGATCGCGGTGGCGACCGCCCGCACCCAGATCAGAACCTCCGCGTCTTCATGCAGCCGTCGCGCCAGCACGAGACCCAGCAGCCGCCAGATCTCATTGGGCAGGAAGCCCACAAAAATGAGCACCAGATAGGGCCAAAATTCTCCCAAAACGGGATTCATCGCGCGACCCTTCGCAAGCGATAAAGCAGGTAGGCGAATGTGCCGCCGACAGCGCCAGACCAGAGAAGATCGAGATCGACATTCAACGTTGCGAGAACAGGCGCGAGCACCACGCCGAAGGCAAATGCCAGCCGATCCACCAACAGAGGGCTGTTGCGCACCACTGAGACGGTGAAGGACAGCGGGGTGAGAAACAGCAAGGCGGCTGCATAAAGCTGCGGCAGGCTTCCGGCGAGGTAAAAACCTACCCCGGTCGCAAGCGCCGCCGACAGCAGCAGTCCGAAGCTCAGCCCGTTAGAGAAGGCGATACGCTGATCGCGCGGGATCGATGGCAGCAGCCGCAAGTTTTCCACCCACATGCTGATGGCGGTGAAATGCGCCGGCAGCAAAAGATCGCGCGTGCGAGTGGTTTCCATGCGCAGCATGGGCAACAGCGCAACCACCATCGGCAACAGCCGCACGCCACTCAGCGTTACGGCGATCGCGGCTTCGATGGCACTGGCGCCGGTGCCGAGCGCGGAGATCAGGATAACCTGTGCCGGCGCCGCCCAGATCAGGACGGTCGACAACACCATCCAGAGCAGTGAAAAGCCAAAATCGTGCCCGAGAGCGCCGATGCCGACGAAAGTGCCGAACAGCACATAAGCGAAGACCGAGCGCCAGGCGACGGCAAATCCGCGAAGGAAGGCCGAAGGCGCGGATGGGGAGGCAAACGGCGCGGACATGCGCGAGATGTTTCACACCGGCGCATGCTCCACAATCTCCCTCTCCCCGTTCTTACGGGGAGAGGGTTGGGGTGAGGGGCATCTTCGAAAGGTCAGAATCGGGAAAAGCGCCCCTCACCCGGACGCTTCGCGTCCGACCTCTCCCCGTGAACGGGGAGAGGTGAAGAGATCTGCGGCAGGCTGGTTTTATACCTTCACCAGCGGCACTTTCGGCACGGAGCCGCGGGGGCCGTTGTCGCTACCGCCACGCGGCGGCTTCCGTTTCGGCGCCGCTCGCTTTTTCGGCTTCGTCGGCACCGGGATTTTTTCCGGCTTCGGCGTCACCGGCCCGTCGAGATATTCGAAGCTGACCTTGTCGCGGCCTTCTTCCTTTACCAGGATGACGCGCACATGGCCGCCGTTCTTGAGCTTGCCGAACAGCACCTCATCGGCCAGCGGCTTCTTGATGTGTTCCTGGATGATGCGGGCCATCGGCCGCGCGCCCATCTGCTGGTCGTAGCCGTGCTCAATCAGCCACTTCGAAGCGTCGTCCGCCAGCTCGATGGTGACATCGCGGTCGGCGAGCTGCGCCTCGAGTTGCAGCACGAACTTTTCCACCACCTTGGCGATGATTTCCGGCGAGAGATGCGCGAAGGTGATGACCGCGTCGAGCCGGTTGCGGAATTCCGGCGCGAACATCCGGTTGATCGCCTCGAGATCGTCGCCTTCCCGCTTGCTGCGGGTGAAGCCATAGGCCGCCTTGGCCAGTTCGGAGGCGCCCGCGTTCGTGGTCATGATCAGGATCACGTTGCGGAAATCGACCTGCTTGCCGTTGTGATCGGTCAGCTTGCCGTGATCCATGATCTGCAGCAGCACGTTGAACAGGTCCGGATGCGCCTTCTCGATCTCGTCCAGCAACAGCACGCTGTGGGGATGCTGGTCGATGCCATCGGTGAGCAAGCCGCCCTGGTCGAAGCCGACATAACCGGGAGGCGCGCCGATCAGGCGCGAGACGGTATGCCGCTCCATGTATTCCGACATATCGAAGCGGATTATCTCCACCCCGAGTGTCGCCGCGAGCTGCTTGGCCACCTCGGTCTTGCCGACGCCGGTGGGACCCGAGAACAGGTAGCAGCCAATCGGCTTTTCCGGCTCGCGCAGGCCGGCGCGGGCGAGCTTGATCGATGACGCAAGCGCGTCGATCGCCTGGTCCTGGCCATAGACCACCTGCTTCAGCGTGGTCTCCAGGTGACGCAGGACCTCCGCGTCGTTCTTGGATACGGCCTTTGGCGGAATCCGAGCCATGGTGGCAATGGTGGTCTCGATCTCCTTCAGGCCGATGGTCTTCTTGCGCCGGCTTTCAGGCAGCAGCATCTGCGCCGCACCCGACTCGTCGATCACGTCGATCGCCTTGTCCGGCAGCTTGCGGTCATGAATATATTTCGCGCTGAGCTCCACCGCGGCCTTGATGGCCTCGTTGGTGTATTTCAGCTTGTGATAATCCTCGAAATACGGCTTCAGGCCCTTGAGGATGCCGATCGCATCCGGAACCGTCGGCTCGTTGACATCGATCTTCTGGAAGCGGCGAACGAGCGCGCGATCCTTCTCGAAATACTGCCGGTATTCCTTGTAGGTGGTGGAACCGATGCAGCGCACGGTGCCCGCAGCCAGCGCCGGCTTGAGCAGGTTCGATGCGTCCATGGCGCCGCCCGAAGTCGCACCGGCGCCGATCACCGTATGGATCTCGTCGATGAACATGATAGCGCCGGGATAGGCCTCAAGCTCCTTGATGACCTGCTTTAGCCGCTCCTCGAAGTCGCCACGGTAACGCGTGCCGGCGAGCAGCGTGCCCATGTCGAGCGCGAAGACGGTGGCCTTCCTCAGCACGTCCGGCACTTCGCCATGCACGATGCGGCGCGCGAGGCCTTCCGCGATCGCAGTTTTGCCCACGCCGGCATCGCCGACGAACAGGGGATTGTTCTTCTGCCGCCGGCACAGCACCTGGATGCAGCGGCTGATTTCGGTGTCGCGGCCGATCAGCGGATCGATCTTTCCGTCCTTGGCCTTTTTGTTGAGATTGACGCAATAAGCCTCTAGTGCATCGCCCTTTTTCTTCGGCTCGTCGCCGGTCTTGGTTTCGGTTTCTTCCTCCACGCCGCGCACGGGCCGGGATTCGGAAAGGCCGGGCCGCTTGGCGATCCCATGGCTGATGTAATTTACCGCGTCGTAGCGGGTCATGTCCTGCTCTTGCAGGAAGTAAGCGGCATGGCTCTCGCGTTCGGCGAAGATCGCGACCAGCACATTGGCGCCGGTCACCTCCTCGCGGCCGGAAGACTGCACGTGGATCACCGCGCGCTGGATCACGCGCTGGAAGCCCGCCGTGGGCTTGGAATCCTCCGCTCCGTCGGCAACCAAGTTTTCCAATTCGGATTCGAGATAAGCGATCAGGCTGCGGCGCAGCTTTTCGAGATCGACGTTGCAGGCGCGCATCACCGCGGCGGCGTCCTGATCGTCGATCAGCGCCAGCAGCAGATGTTCCAGCGTCGCGTATTCGTGATGGCGCTCATTGGCGAGCGCCAAGGCCCGATGCAAAGACTGCTCGAGGCTGCGGGAAAAACTTGGCATTAACGTCCCTTCACTTTCCTGGCCCCCCGTCCTTTAGAACAACTTAACTCCAGAACAACTTAACTCAGTCACTTCTTTTCCATCACGCATTGCAGAGGATGCTGGTGTTTGCGAGAGAAGTCCATCACCTGCGTGACCTTTGTTTCAGCCACTTCATAAGTATAGACCCCGCACTCGCCTACGCCATGGTTATGCACATGCATCATAATGCGGTGCGCCGATTCGCTATCCTTATTGAAAAAGCGCTCAAGTACGTGAACCACGAACTCCATCGGCGTGTAGTCGTCGTTGAGGATGAGCACCCGATACATGTTCGGACGCTTGGTCTGCGGCTTTGTCTTGGTGATGATCGCGGTGCCGGGGCCCGTGTCCCCGCGGCGTTTCCGCTCGTCCCCGGCCATGTGCGGCCGTCCAGGCGGGTCACCTCCAGGACCGGATGTTTTCTTGTTCGTGGTTGGCATGGACGTGGCGGCGAATGCGCTTCCTTGACGTGGCGGCAGAGAGCCTGGGTAACAATCCGGGCCTAGCGATCATAAGGTTCCGCCGCGCGTGGTTCCAGTTCCTTTCCGGGCGGTGCGGTTACCCCTATCGGCTTCAGCCTCCCCATGTGGGTATTGGCCGAGTGAACTCAAGCCAATCACCGTCCATTAAGGCAAATTTGACGCATGTTTTCGCCGTGATCCTCACAATTTTTCAAGACGATCCCTCCATGCTGGGCGGATAGCAGGAACAGGGGTTCCGTAGGTCCTTATCTATTATGTTGCTGGCCCGTTTTCTCCAAGACCGCCGGGGCGGCGTTGCGCCGCTGCTTGCGCTGTCCATTATCCCGATCATGGGAGCGGTCGCCACGTCGGTCGACTACAGCCGCGCCGCCATGGTCCATAGCTCCATGCAGTCGTCGCTCGATGCGGCCGGCTTGATGCTGTCGAAGAACGCAAAGGATCTCGACAGCGGTGCGCTCAATGCCAAGGCGACGGAATACTTCAAGGCCGTGTTCGTTCACCCGGAAGCCAAGAACGTCGCGGTGACGATCGGGCTGACCAAGCCGTCTGAAGGCAGCTTCAAACTCGCGCTCACCGGCACCGCCACCGTCGACACGCTGTTCGGCAGATCTCGTCGGCAAATCGAAGGTCGACCTGTCGGCCAAATCCGAAGTCGTGTGGGGCATCAAGAAGCTCCAACTCTGGCGCTCGCGCTCGACAACACCGGCTCGATGACCTTCGAGCGGCAAGATGACCGCGCTGAAGACCGCCGCGCATAACCTGCTCACGACCTTGCAGAACGCCGTCGCACACGCCGGGCGACATCCAGGTGTCGATCGTGCCGTTCGCCGTCGACGTCAATGTCGGCACCGGCAACGTCGACGCGAACTGGATCGATTGGACCGACTGGAACAGAGCTAACGGCAGCTGCAGCCGCGACCGCTACGACGACCTATAGCGAGTGCATCGAGAACGACAGGATCTGGACGCCGACCGCGCACAGCACCTGGAACGGCTGCGTGAACGACCGCGACCAGCACAACGACGTGCTGAACACCAACCCAATCCCTGGCAATGCCTCCACGCATGTACCGCGGCGGACCAGGCTTCGGCCTGCCCGACTTCGATGATGCCGCTGTCCTGCAACTGGACCGCGCTCAACGCCAAGATCGACGCCATGACGCCGACCGGCAACACCAACGTCACCATCGGCCTGCAGATGGCGTGGCAGACGTTGTCGACGGGAGCGCCGTTCAATGCGTCGGCCGCCGCGACCGATCTCGACAAGGTCATCATCCTGCTGACCGACGGCGAGAACACGCGAAACCGCTGGACCATCGAGCAGCTCGTCGATCGATGCGCGCACTGAAAAGGCTTGCACGAACGCCAAGGCCGCGAATATCCGGCTCTACACCGTGCGCGTTATCGACGGCAACGCAAACCTGCTGCGCAACTGCGCGACTACGCCTTCGATGTATTACGATGTGCAGCAGGCGAGCCAGTTGAACGCCGCCTTCAGCGCGATCGCGCAAAACCTGGCTAATCTCCGCATCGCCAAATAAGCCGCAGATACTGAAAGATGACCCCAGCGAGACCATCGCGGCTGGCGTCTGCATTCCGCGGCGCGCGTTCAAGTCGTCGCTGGCTGGACGTATGGGCGGCGAAAATGCGGCCGGGGACCGGCGATGCGGAACGGCCAAGCCGCCCGCAACCCGGTGGCTGAGGCAGAGGCTCTCTGGGCCCATCACTAAACCGACTAGGTCTTGTGCGGATTTGCCTTAGTCCACTACCGCTGCTGCCAGCCCCTGGCGAGCCTGGTCTTTTGCCGAGAGTATCGCCCCTCGTCCGATAACCACCTCGCGAAATTCCTGCCCCAAAACGTATACCTTGTGCCATAATTACCCCGGTTTGGAGGTTGCGAGAGGGGGAATGCTCATTTAACGCTTTGGCAAGGGCATCCGCCTAGGCTGACCGACTGTTCCGTCGGGACGGACGGCCGATCCGGTCGTGGTAAGGGGTTAAAGCCGTTTCGAGTGCAATTTCGGCGTTCTCGCCTGCGTAGGCGCGCCGCATCAGGCACATCGTCCGACCTCCCCTTCCCCGGATCAGGACAAGCAGGGATTTGGCGTCTTCACCGGCGCCAGCGGAGTGGGGGCAGGGGAATCGATGCAGAAAGAGGCTGCGAAAGCCTGTTACGGGCTGCGTTGGAGCATTTTCAGTTTAATCACCGCTGTCGCTGTTGTTTCGGCCACCGCAGACCCGGCCGATGCGCGCGCAAAACGTAAGCGCGGCGCCAAGACCCCAACCGTCCTCTCCTATTCGCCGCCCTATGCGGACATCGTGATCGACGCCAATACGGGCGCCATTCTTCATTCCAGCGATGCCGACGCCCCGCGTCACCCCGCCTCGCTCACCAAGATCATGACGCTCTATATGCTCTTTGCGAGATTGGAAGCGGGCAAGATCACTTTCAAGACAGAACTGCCGGTCTCGGCTCATGCGGCGTCACAGGCCCCGTCGAAGCTGGGGCTAAAACCGGGCCAGAGCATCACGGTCGAAGAGGCGATCAAGGCCACCGTCACGAAATCCGCCAACGACGTGGCGGCGGTGATTGCCGAGGCGCTGGGTGGAGACGAGGATACTTTCAGCAAGCTGATGACCGCCAAGGCGCGCAGTCTCGGCATGCAGAACACCGTTTACAAGAATGCTTCGGGCCTGCCCCATGATGCGCAAATCACCACGGCGCGCGATCAGGCCCTGCTCGGCCGCGCGATCCAGGACCATTTTCCGCAGTATTACGGCTTTTTCTCCACCACCCGCTTCTCGTTCCGCGGCAAGAGCATTTCCGGTCACAACCGCCTTGTGGGACGGGTCGAAGGCGTCGATGGCATCAAGACCGGCTATACCAATGCCTCCGGCTTCAATCTCGTGACGTCGATGAAACGGTCGGGCCGTCATGTCGTTGCCGTCGTTCTCGGCGGACGCAGCGCCAGTTCGCGCGATGCGAAAATGCGCGAGTTGATTACGGATTATGTCAAGGTCGCCTCCGCCCCGCCGCATCGCCACTCCGGTACTCGCGGAAGCGACGCCGGCAGCGCCGAAGCGCAACATAGCGCAGCGGATTGCCGCCGCAGTCATTACGCCGGCCCGCGCCGAAGCCGCGCCTGAGGCCGCTCTTCCACGCCCCCGCCCTACTCCGGTTGCCAGCATCCCGGTCCAGCTTGCAGCCGCCTCGATTGAGACGCTGCCGGCGGCCAGTTCCCCGGCCATCGCCGTGCCCGGCTCCAGCCAGCCACTTGAGCCGATTGCCGTGAAAACCTTGTCGGTCAAGCCTGGTGTGCCGGTTTCGCTCGGGGCTACTACGGCCAGCATTGCGCCCGCGGCAGTGAACGGACGAGAGCTGGCATTCGCCGACCCCGGCCGCGATCGTCACCCGGGTATGCTCGGCACGATCACGACCAAGATGGCATCCGCCATGCCGATGCAGCCAGCCCATCGGGAGCCCGCCGTGGACCTGCAGCGGCCGGCCCAGCGTCCCGGCTGGGTGATCCAGGTTGGAGCCTTCGACAAGGAGGACGAAGCCAAAATGCGGCTTAACGCTGCGCAAGAGCGCGCTAGGTCCCTGCTCGGGCAGGCGGACGGCTTCACCGAACGCGTGGTGAAAGGCGATAAGACACTGTATCGCGCCCGCTTTGCCGGTTTCGAGAAGGAGCAGGCCGAGGCAGCCTGCCAGCATCTGAAGAAAAACGAAATTGCCTGCATGGCCATCAAAAATTAGCCACGCATGATCCCGGCGAAGTGAGAACCCGCTCCGCCGAAAGAACATGCGCAATAAAAAAATCGCGCGTCGACGACAGGAGCCGCTCGCTGTGATGTTGCTTACGGAGTTCAGCGATGGCGGCGAAGAAGAATGTCCTTGGCCTCGTTCACGCGCGCGGCGAGGTACGTCGACCCCCCTTGGTCGGGATGCAGTTTTTTCATGAGCGCGCGATGGGCCCGGCCGATTTCGGCGGCGCTCGCCCCCGGCTCCACGCCAAGGATCTGATAAGCCTCCTGTGGCGTCATTTTCCCCGAGCGCGACGGCGCGTCCTGCCCCGCTGTCGCGTCGCCCTCCGCGTGCTCACGCCAGCGGGGGTCCCGGCGGTCGAGATAAGCGGCCAGTAACGCGCGGCTTTCCTCGTCGATACCAGCAAGCAGGCCGACCAGCGTCGCGACGTCCAGCGCCTCCAGCGGGACGCCCTCCTTGGCGCCCGCGAGAATGCGCCCGCGCATCGCGCCCGTGTCGTGGTCGAGCTCCATTTCCAGGAAAGCCGAGCGCACGCGGGAAACCTGCCGCGGTGTCTTGCTGGTGCGCGGGCCGAAACCGGCAGGGCCGAACGGCAGCCACCCGAGCAGACTGAGGCCGACAAAACCCAGGGGCACTGCGACTGCTAACTCGCCGCGCGCGCCGAGGAAAACAGCCAACGCAAGCGCCCCGATGCCGCCGGCGGGACGCATAACCCGCACGAGCTTGCCGGTATCAGCCTTGGCAAAAAAATTGACCGCCCACAGCAGCAGGACCAAAACGACCACGCCGAAAATTAGCGTCGGCATGACTTATCTCAATTGCCGCAGCAGTTTCTGCGTGGCACCGGACCGGCGCGAGGCGTCGGACAATGCCTTGAGTCCGCCGGCGGCATAGGCCGCGACGGCTCGCAACAACTCGGCCAGCTCCTGCGCCGCGCCGGGTGCGAAGCGGCAATAGGCGCCGCGCGTGAGCCGCGCGATCTCGCGGAAGGCTGGCTCGGCGACCGGGTCGTCACCTTCCTGGAACATGAAAACCGGCACACCAAGCAGCGCGAGCTCGCCCGCCGCGTTGCACAGGTCGTCGACCGCCTCCTCCATGGCGTCCCCGACGAATACCAGCGCTTGCACCTTCCTCGCCTGCGATTCGCGCCGTGCATGGTTGAGGATTTTTTCAATCTGGGTGTGGCCACCCACGCAGTTGATGCGTTCCATCAAGCCGGCCAGTTTTTCCGGTTGAGAAACCCAACCGGAGGCGCGGCACTCGCCAAAGCCGCGATAATACACAAGCTGGATGTCGAGGCCGCCGATCCCGGCGGATTCGCG
Source organism: uncultured Alphaproteobacteria bacterium (assembly GCA_963731585.1). Lineage (GTDB taxonomy): Bacteria > Pseudomonadota > Alphaproteobacteria > Rhizobiales > Xanthobacteraceae > CANKHA01. Next base: position 185,241 of record CAVSWC010000011.1, on the reverse strand, counting down.
GAACATCTCGCCTTGCAGGCGGCGCGCGGTATTCCAGGTTGGCTGCCGGCTCATGGTAGCGTCGAGCGCAAAAATCAGACGGCCACGCTGGCCGGGCGCGCTACGCGGGCCGAGCGTCTTCACCTGCGCAAGAAACGATTCGATTTCATTGCGCGGAGACGCGGTCGCCGGGTCGCTGCGAGTCTCGCTGCCGGTGGGCGCGAGCGGACGGTCCTTATTATTCATTCCGAGGCCCTGGGGGAGATATCCTCCCACGCCCTTAACTTGGCGAGCGGAGGGGGCGGAAGCAATGGGCTCATTTCCCGCGCTCGCCATTCAATCGTCAGGCACCGCACCCACCCCTGCAGCCGTGACGTGCCATGAGAACGCCGTTCCGTGGGCAAGACGCGTTATAGGCTTGAGCGGCTGCTTCAAAGACAAAAAAGTCGGCGCGGCTGTGGGCGTTGGATTGGGGCATGAGCAGGAGGCCAGGAAAGCCGCTCCTTCCGGCGATCAAGTCAACAGGTCATGAACCTCAAGTGGCTCGGTGGCGACTGAGCGCCATTCCGCGCGAGCAGCCGCGCGCTTTTGCCCGCGTTCATCCAACGGCAGTTTCAACTGGCCAAGCAGCTGCATGACCTCTTCGCGCGCGGTCACGTGCGACATATTGGGCCGGGTGCCGAGCGTATTTTCATCGAGATCGTCGAGCGCGGTAAGCCCGCGCGGGAAGAATTCGCGATAGATCACGCGTTCGGCGAAGCCGTCGGTGAACCGGAAACCCAACCGCAGCGCCAGTTCGTTCAAGCCTTCGCCGACGAGGCGGCGGTTGCGCGAGCCCAGCATGGAAAGACGATTGCGCACCACGACCCAATCCGGCAACGCGCCGTCGATCAGCCGGCGATGCCGGCGGCTCTCCGATACCATCTCCGCGTATTGGCTCTCGCCGGTGACGGTAAAGGTGGTGGGATCGATCGTGCCGAGCACATCGAAATCCAGGAAGCTGTCGTTAAGCGGCGTGACCAGCGTATCGGCCATCGAGTGCGCGAGCCGCATCAGATAGTTGTCGGTGCCCGGTGTATCCACCACGATGAAGTCGTGCGACTTCTCCACGATGGTAATCGCTTCGGCAAAACCGGCGAATTCAACCGCCTCGTTCTCGTCCAACTTGATGCTGGTACCGCGCGCGATGCAGTAATGCGTTGGCACTTCGAGCTTGATATTCGCGCGCTTCGCCCAGTCGCGGCGATTTTCGATGTAATGCGTGAAGCTCTTTTGCCGCGAAGTCGAGATCTATTGTGGCGACGCGCTGGCCGCTTTTCATCAGCGCAACCGCAACATGCAGGGCAGTCGTTGATTTCCCCGACCCGCCCTTTTCATTACCGAGTACAATGACGTGAGCAGACCTGGCCCGCCCAGCAGACTGGATACCCATTGCATTCCCCGAGGCATCTTGATTGTCGATTCTTTTCTAGGGGCTGGTCAAGGTTCGTTTCGCTTGGCAGTTCATTAACCCACCGATCGATGGTCAGTTGACCGCAAATTTGGTAGCCTTTCACGCAGTCACGAAATATTTCGCCAAGGCTCGCTGCAATGCCGTCCACAATCCCTGTCGCGCGGTCCATCCCGGCCCTGCGCCGGGTGATCGCCGGCTTTCGCTCCGCCGGAGAAACGGTGGCACTGGTCCCAACCATGGGCGCCTTGCATGCGGGGCATCTGGCGCTGGTGCGCCGCGCCGGACGCCAAGCCGACCGGGTCGTGGTTTCGATTTTTGTAAACCCGGCACAATTTGCGCCGCACGAGGACCTGGCGAGCTATCCGCGGCGTATGGGGCTGGATATCGCCGCCTTGGCTCAGCACCGCGTCGACCTGGTCTGGGCGCCGCCCGCCAACGTCATGTATCCCGAAGGCTTCGCGACGCGGATCGTGCCGCAGGGAGCCGCCAGCGTCGGCCTGGAAGATGCGTTTCGCGCGCATTTCTTTTCCGGCGTAGCCACCGTGGTGACCAAGCTCCTCACCCAGTGCATGCCGGATGCGGCGGTTTTTGGCGAAAAAGACTACCAGCAGCTCCAGGTCGTCACGCAACTGGCACGCGATCTCAATATCCCTGTTAAAATCATTGGCGCGCCCGTCGTCCGGGAGAAAGACGGCCTCGCTTTGTCCTCGCGCAACGTCTTCTTGTCGCCCGAGGAACGGTTGATCGCACCCATGCTGCATCGGGTGCTGAAAGACTGCGCGGAGAAAATCCGTAACGGCCGCCCGGTACAGGACGTATTGGCCCAGGGACGCGATATCCTCAAGCGTGCCGGCTTCGCGCTCGATTACCTGGAGGCTCGCCATGCGGAAACCTTGCAGCCGGTGGCTTTGCGGCGGAAAGCCCCCTTGCGCTTGCTGGTAGCGGCGAAGATCGGCAAGACCCGGCTGATCGACAACCTGGCCGTGTAGCTGACGCATGGTCCCGAAAATGCCTGTCCCGGACTTGATCCGGGGATAGGAACCGGTTTTCCGATTTTCCTCCTCCGCGCACTAAAGCAACCCCAGTTCGCGCAATTCCCGCCGGAGTTGTTCCGGCATGGCGGCGGCGCCCGGCGCGGCGCGGTCGAGATCGCGCGGCGCGCTTTTCACCTCGAGATAGCGCCAGCCCTGGAAGGCGCGAAACGGCCGCGGCTCGACCAGCACCACTTTCGGCTCAAGCGCCAGCCGGCAGCGGCCGACGCCTTCCTTGTCGACGAAAGGACGCATGGCCATCAGCCGCTGACGGCACATGATCTGGCCCCGGATCACCCAATAGAGCGAGCCGCCGTCCAACAGCTCCTCCGCGCGTTTTGGCGTCATACGCGTGGTGTGGATATGCTCGCGCGCGCTGCCGCTTTTTTTTAGACGCTTGCGCTTTTCGCGGATCCAGTCCTCGAGATCCTTGACGGAATTGCAGCCGACGCAAAGCTTGATGAGATGCAACGCCACGGCAGCCGTTACTGCGGCCGTTCGGGATTGGCCGCAGAGGCCGGCGGATTTGGGGTCGGCGAACGCGTGGTGCCCGCCGGCGCTCGGCGCATGCCATTTTCAGCGCCCGCCGGCGGCGTATCAGGCGGGGTCATAATGCTGATCGGCGGGATCGATGCGGCAGAGGGGAAATCGATCAGCCTGCTGCCCGGCATCGATGACATGGTTGCTCCTATGGGTGGGCTAAACGGCGGCGCCACCACCGCAGATGCAGCCACGTTACCCTGCCCGCTCCAGCCGGCTGCATACCGCGCAATGTTGTTCTCCAGCTTGCGGGCCGCCATATTGGCCTTCACCGCGCCGGGGTCGAGCAGCAGCCAGCCGAAGACGCTGCAATCTTCCGCGGTGCAGCCTCGGCGGGCCATCAGCACATGCGCGACGACCCCATAGCGGTCGGCCTCCAAGCTACTCCGCAGCGGAATAAGCGCATCGTAATAAAGGCGATCGGCTCGATGCACATAATCCAAACTATCGGCCAGCAGGCCCAGCTTGGCCTCCACATAGGCCGCGGCGGCGGCAACGGTTTCCGGCGTGCGGAAGATGGAGGCTTCGCAAGCGGCGTTCACCGCCTCGCCCGCGCCGCCATCGAGGCAGGCGAGCGGCGATCCCGGCGCCATGGCGGCGGCCGTGAGCTGCAGCGCGCGCCCATTGAGCGCTTCACGCTCCGCCGTCCGTTGCTGCAGGATCGTATGATCGGCGAAGTTCCAGGCCGAAAAGGCAATGACCACCAACGCCGCGACGCCGACGAGAGCGCCGACAGTGGCAAGGAACCCGTAGCGGCGCGCTGCTGTAATCGAGACAACCAGCAACAGCACCAAGAGGGCTGCTGCCGTCCATAGAGGCAGCGGCTGAAGCGCAGTCACGGCCACATCCAGCATTCAGTCGTCAATCCTTTTCACGGCAGAGAATCCTGCGTTCATTCTAGCTTGGCGCCGGATACTTTGACCACCTGCGCCCATTTTTCTATATCCGCGCGGATATATTTATCGAACTCAGCCGGGCTCATGGACATCGGCACCGCACCCTGCTTGGCCCAGGCTTCCTTCACATCCGGCCGGTTCATGACCTTTACGATCTCGGCGTTGAGCTTGTCGATGACCGGTTTCGGCGTCTTCACCGGCGCCAGGACGCCGAGCCAGATCGTCGCTTCGTAGCCGGGCACGCCGGCTTCCGCCACCGTTGGCACATTGGGCATGACCGCGGAGCGCTGCTTGCCGGTCGTGCCAAGGGCAATCAGCTGGCCCGACTGCACGCCCTGCGCCATGACTGTAATGGCGTCGAACATCATGTGCACATGACCGCCGATAACGCTGCTGCGCATGTCGCCGGAGCTCTTATGCGGGACGTGAATGATATTGGTGCCGCTCATCGCTTTGAAAAGCTCACCCGCCATATGATACGGCGTCCCGGGTCCCGAGGAGGCGTAATTGAGTTTGCCCGGATCTTTTTTTGCCAGCGCGATAAAATCCTGCAGATTCTTCACCCCTGTTGATGGATGCGCGACCATCAGCAGATCGGAATAGTTGATCGGCGATACCGGGGCGAAATCGCGCATCAACTCATATGGCCTGTTCGGAATCAGCGATTCATTCGTCGTATGCGTATTCGACATCAAGAGCAGCGTGTAACCGTCCGGCTCGGCCTTCGCCACGGCATCCGTGCCGATGATCGCGCCGGCGCCCGGCCGGTTCTCCACGACGAAAGATTGCTTGAATGCGTCGCCCAGGTGCTGGGCCAGAACGCGTGCGTAGACGTCGGCCGGCCCGCCTGCACCGAACGGAACGATGATCCGCACGGGCTTATTTGGATAATCCTGCGCCCCGGCGCTGGACCAGGGCATCACAACCAGAATGGAAATAACGGCAAGTGTGGCAACACGCCGTAAGAGGTGCATCAATCCCTCCCGCAAACGGATAAGGCAGTTTCGCCGCCGCTGCCCCGGCGGTTTGCCTGCAAGCTCCATTCAACACGCTGGCGACAAGCGCCCGCAAGCCCTGTCATCGGCTAAGCGGGAAAAGCGCAGGCTGGTTAAAAGGCCCGCCGGCGGGCACCCCGGGCGCGAGCTCGCCGCCGCGGGCATTTACCCAATCCGCGCAAGCTTGATCTTGATCCCGCGCGCCGCGGGACGCCGTTAGCGATCGCGTTCGAGCTGGCTTTCCTTGGCGACGCGCTCGAAGGCCTCGCCGGGACTTCTTGATCCGGTACTGATGTTCGTCGCTCTCGGACGGCAGCAGCTTCACGATCTTGTAGCTGCCGCTGGCACCGGGGCGGCCCATCGTGCCGGCGGTGAAATAAACCGCTTGGCCAACATGAAATTTATGCGACCTCGGGCCCGTTTCACGTGCGGGAGGGGGCGCGGCGACACTTTCGCGAATGGCTTTCTTGGCTGAATTTTTCATGGTGGCGGAACTATAGCAGCTAATCCTGCGGCAAGGGCCGAAAAGTGACGGCAAAAAGGCAAGTGAAGTCCAGTCGGATTTCATAAATATCCTGCGATAAGTCAGAGGCTTATGTCAAAGCCAGCCTTAAGCACTACGACCAAGGTGCTGCCCTGACGCATTTGCATAACGGATGTTCAAGTCCTACCTCAGGTTGTCGACAACCGCCCTTGTCTCGCTTGCGAAGCAACAAGCCCGCCAGTCTGCGAGAACTGAACCAATGTCGTTTGCACGCATTGAGAAGGAGCGGTCCTCCAATACGGAGACACGTCATGGAACGCCTGGTCTTTACCTGCCCGCGGACGGGAAAAAACGTCGACGCGGGGATTCAGGGCGAGCTGCAGACCTTTCTGCGCATCCGCGCCAATAAGGTGGTGGTAGCGCGTTGCCCCTCTTGCGCCCAGCGCCATGAATGGCTGGTGCGGGATGCGCAACTGCGCCAAAGCCGCGTAACAGAGTACCGGAACTCCCTTCCCTCCTCCGCGTTTCCCAGGGTCTGCAAACGTCGGTTGACTAGAGCGGACGCTAAACAGGGATTTGGGACATGCGCTTTCTGCTGGGGATTATGGTCGGTATCGCTCTTACGATCGGCGGCGCTTATCTGTACGACGGCTGGACGGCACCAAGCGCGTCCACTGCGACGGCCGCCCGACCGATGGTCAACTGGGATGTCGTCGACGCGAATTGGACAAGCGCCACCTCACGTGTGCGTCGCGAATGGGACAGGCTTGCTGCCAAGTAATTACCGGCCAGCCGCAACGCAAAATGGCGACCGCCGCAGCTCTATTCGCCAAGTGCGGAAAATGCTGTGTTTTCGAAGTTATCGGTGTGCGAAGATTTAGCAAAACAAAAGCCCGCCCGGATCGTGCGGGCGGGCTTTTGCATTAAGTCGTATTTTTACTCGATGATCTGAATGACCTTGCGGGTCTTCGGCTCGACGATGACGCGTCTGTCGTTGACCACAGCAAAGCTGTAGTCAGCGTGGTTCGGAACCGGCCGCAAGACGACGGTTGCGGGAAGCGGCTCACCGACCACGACCTTTTCGGTTACGCGCACGGACGGTGCCTGCTCACGCGTGACATAGGTACGCACCTCAGCCGGCGGCTCAGCCGCCATACCGACCGCCGCACCCACCGTGCCACCAACAACGGCACCCACTGGGCCACCGACAATCGCTCCGGCCGCCGCACCACCCACCGCACCGGTGGCAGTGGACGCTTGGGCCCATGCGAGAGTCGGCACCATGACTGCGATAGCTACAGCTGAAGCGAGCATGTGATTGCGCATTAGAATTCTCCTCTGTGACACTCCTGACTAAACGTTTGTGCGCCGCAATGGTTCCTGCGGTTATCTCGTCTTCGAAGGCTGAAAACTTCAATATTTCTAGGGTGAACAGCCGTTAAATTTATAGGGTGAACAGCGGTTAATCGGATCAATTTTTCGCCAAGCTTCATCAGCAGCAGGAACGAGAATCGTCGTTGACGCGTTAAGGCCTACGCGTTGGGACCTATGCCACGCGGCAAACGGTATTCCTTTTCCCGTCAACGCAGTTCAGGAGAACACGATGAAACGAGCATTCATGACCGGAGTCGCCGCCGGTGCGCTTCTGGCGGGCGTTAGTATCGCAGCCGCGCAAGGCACGATGGGCCAGCAGCCCGGAGGCGCGGGCGGTGGCGGCGCTACCGAACAGAAGAGCGGTAGTGGCGCACAGCAACAACAGAAGGGGCAGGACGCTCAGAAGCAGGGTGACCAGCAGAAGGGTCAGGACGCTCAGAAGCAGGGCGACCAGAAGAAGCAGGACGCTCAGAAGCAGGGCGACCAGAAGAAGCAGGACGCTCAGAAGCAGGGCGACCAGAAGAAGCAAGACACCCAGAAGCAGGGTGACCAGAAGAAGCAAGACACCCAGAAGCAGGGTGACCAGAAGAAGCAAGACGCCCAGAAGCAGGGTGACCAGAAGGGTGACGCTAAATCCGGCGGCGGTGGCAAGGCCCTGTCGACGGAGCAGAAGACCAGGGTGCGCGAGACGATCATTCGCTCGAGCAACGCTCCGCGCGTCACCAACGTCAACTTCTCGGTGTCGATCGGGACCGCTATTCCGCGCACGGTGCGGATAGCTCCGCTGCCGCCCCTGCTCGTGGAGATCTACCCGGATTGGCGCCGCTATCACTACGTCATCGTTGAAGAGCGGATCATCATCATCGATGAAAGCAGCTACCAGATCATCGCGATCGTAGACGTTTAAATAACAAACTCTTGCAGCGGAAAAGGGCGGTCGAGCGACCGCCCTTTTTCATTTCGGCGGAAAGGGTAAATTGGTTGACGTCAAGTTCGTAACAGCCAGGAGCCTCCCATGATCGTCCGCCTTTCGGGCAAGCGGCCGACCCGCTGCCGTGCCGTAATCCATGGCCAGCTCGTATTCGCTGTCGCGGTTGCGGGCGAGAAAGTCGGCTCGATGTATGAACAGACGAGGATGGCACTGGCGGATGCGGATGCCACGCTTGCCGAAGCGGGAACCGACAAGTCGCGCATTCTTTCCGCCATGGTCTATCTGGCGGATATGAAACAAAAGCCGGAGATGAACCGGGCGTGGGACGAATGGGCTGATGTGAAAAACCCGCCCATGCGCGCCTGCGTCGGCGCGGCGCTCGAGGGCGCCAGTCTGGTGGAAATCGTTTTTACCGCGGCAAAATGATCGCGCCCGCCGGGAAAATCATGCGAGAATATTGCTCCTTCTGACCACCGGCAATTTCGATCCATGACGCGTAGATCCCAGATCAGCGCAGGATTGCTGGCGTTCCGCCGAAGTGACGGACTTGAGGTGTTGCTCGCCCATCCCGGCGGGCCGTTCTGGATAAAAAGGGATGACGGCGCCTGGACCATCCCGAAGGGCGTCGCCGAGGCGGATGTCGACGCGCTCTCTGCCGCGCGGCGGGAATTCACCGAGGAAACCGGGTTTATTGCAGCCGGCGAAATGCTGCCGCTGAAGGCGGTGCGGCAACGAAGCGGCAAAACCGTGAACGCCTGGGCTTTCGAAGCCGATTTTGACCTCGCCAAATTCAGCAGTAACGAATTCGAGATGGAATGGCCGCCGCGCTCGGGACGGCGCAAGAGCTTTCCCGAAATCGACCGGCTCGCCTGGTTCGATTACGATACTGCGCTGAAAAAGATCATCGCTTACCAGAAGCCCTTGCTGCTGCAGTTGCGCTCGACCATTGCGGGCTGATTGGCCCGGAACGAAAGCATCGCGTCACACGTTTGATTTGCTCATAGCTTTTCAAAGGAGTAGCGAAATGGACAAAGACCGCATCAAGGGTACTGCCAAGCAAATGAAAGGTTCGATCAAGGAAAAGGCCGGTAAGGCTCTGGGCGACGCGAAACTGGAGGGCGAAGGCAAGGCCGACAAGGCCGCAGGCAAGGTGCAAAACGCCGTCGGCGGTCTGAAGGATAGTTTCCGCGGCAAATAGCCCGCCCGCGAACGCGCAGTTTATTTTTTCGGCTGATCGAGCCGGATATGCAGTTCGCGCAGCTGCTTGGGCGTGACCTCCGAGGGAGCGCCCATCAGCAAATCCTCCGCGCGCTGATTCATCGGGAACAGCACCACCTCGCGCAGGTTCTCCTCCCCGCATAGCAGCATGACGATGCGGTCCACACCCGGAGCAATGCCGCCGTGCGGCGGAGCGCCGTATTGCAACGCGCGCAGCATGCCGCCGAATTTCTTTTCCAGCACGTCCTCGCCATAACCCGCGATGGCAAAGGCTTTCCTCATCACATCCGGGCGGTGATTGCGGATGGCGCCGGACGACAGCTCCACGCCGTTGCAGACGATGTCGTACTGGATCGCCTTCATGCCCAAAATCTTTTCCTGGTCATCGACGTCCAGCTTCAGGAACTCGTCCGGCGGCATGTTTGGCATCGAGAAAGGATTGTGGGAGAAGTCGATCCGCTTCTCCTCCTCGTTCCATTCATACATTGGGAAATCGACGATCCAGCACATGGCGAACTGGTCCTTGTCGATCAGGCCGAGCTCTTCGCCGACTTTCGTGCGCGCCGGCCCCGCGAATTTCACAAAATTCTTCGGATTCCCGGCGACGAAGAAAGCGGCATCGCCCACGCCGAGACCGAGCTGGTCGGCGATCTGCTTGGTGCGATCGGGCCCAATATTTTTGGCAAGTGGACCGGCGCCGCTTTCGTCGCCTTCGCGCCAGAAAATATAGCCGAGCCCCGGTTGTCCTTCGCCCTGCGCCCAGGAATTCATCCGGTCGCAGAAAGCACGGTTGCCGCCGTTCGGCGCGGGGATCGCCCAGACCTCGACCGCCGGATCGCCAGCCAGCATGTTGGCGAAGATCTTGAAGCCCGAGCCGCGAAAGGCCTCGCTGACATTCTGCATTTTGATCGGGTTGCGCAGGTCCGGCTTGTCGGTGCCGTACTCGCGCATCGCGCTGGCATAGGGAATCAGCGGGAATTTCGGCGTCACCGGCTTGCCGTCGCCGAATTCCTCGAACACGCCGCGCAGCACCGGCTCCACCGCGTCGAACACGTCTTCCTGGGTGACGAAGCTCATCTCGATATCGAGCTGATAGAATTCGCCCGGCGAGCGGTCGGCGCGCGCGTCCTCGTCGCGAAAGCAAGGCGCGATCTGGAAATAGCGGTCGAAGCCCGCGATCATGATGAGCTGCTTGAACTGCTGCGGCGCCTGCGGCAGCGCATAGAATTTTCCGGGATGAATGCGCGACGGCACCAGATAATCGCGCGCGCCTTCCGGCGAGGAAGCGGTCAGGATCGGCGTCTGGAATTCGAAGAAGCCCTGCTCCTTCATCCGCCGCCGCAGCGAGTTGATGACGGCGCCGCGCTTCATGATGTTGCCATGCAAGCGCTCGCGCCGCAGGTCGAGGAAGCGGTATTTCAGCCGCAGCTCTTCGGGATAGTCCTGCTCGCCGAAAACCGGCACCGGCAGTTCCGCCGCCGCGCCGAGCACCTCGATCTGCTTGATGAAGACCTCGACCATGCCGGTGGGCAAGTCGGGATTTTCCGTACCGGCAGGGCGGTTGCGAACGAGGCCGTCGATTCGCACCACCCATTCCGCGCGCAGATTTTCGGCATCCTTGAAGGCCGGACTATCCGGATCGGCGACCACCTGCGTCACGCCATAATGGTCGCGCAGGTCGATGAACAGCAGGCCGCCATGATCGCGAATGCGGTGGCACCAACCGGCCAGACGCGCATCCTTGCCCACATCGCCTTCGCGAAGCGCGCCGCAGGTATGGGTGCGGTAGCGATGCATGAATGGTCCTGGAAAGGTGGGGTTGCTCGGGTTTTGGAAAGTGGCGGGAGAAGCACATTTATGGCCTTGTTTGTCAAGGCAAAGGCCGCTTTGCCCGGGCGGAAAGCTGAGCTATCTAGGCGCTATGCAGCCGATCACGACAACCGAGGAACTGGAGGCGGCCTGCGCCCGCCTCGCCTGTTATCCTTTCATCACCGTCGATACCGAATTCCTGCGCGAGACCACCTATTATCCCATCCTCTGCGTCATCCAGATGGCCGGCGCGGATGAGGCGGTAGTGATCGACGCGATCGCGCCCGGCATCGATCTCGCCCCCTTCTTCGATTTGATGAACGACGACAAGGTGCTGAAGGTTTTCCATGCGGCGCGCCAAGACATCGAGATCTGCTGGCACCGCGCGGGAAAGCTGCCGCATCCGATCTTCGACACCCAGGTCGCCGCCATGGTGCTCGGCTACGGCGATTCGATCTCCTATGACCAACTCGTGCAGCGGATTACCGGCGACGTGCTCGACAAATCGAGCCGCTTCACTGACTGGACGCGGCGGCCGATGAGCGAGGCCCAGCTGAATTATGCCGTATCCGACGTCACGCATCTGCGGGAAGTCTATCGCGCGCTCTCGGCCGATCTGGAAAAGCGCGGGCGCGCCGAGTGGGTCAGCGCCGAGATGGATGTGCTGACCTCGCCCGATACTTATCGCGCCGACCCGGAAAATGCGTGGCAAAGGCTAAAAAGCCGAGTGCGGAAACCAAAAGAGCTTGCAGTTCTGATTGAAATTGCCGCCTGGCGCGAGCGCGAAGCGCAAAGCCGCGATATTCCGCGCGGCCGCGTACTGAAGGATGACGTTCTGGGCGACATCGCCGTGCAGGCACCGGCGACGGTGGAACGGCTCAGCCATCTGCGCTCGCTGCCGAAAGGTTTCGAACGCTCGAAATGGGGAGACGCTATTGTCGAAGCCGTCAATCGCGCCATCGCGCGCGATCCAAAAACACTGCCACGGCTGGAGCGTTCGCGCGGCGTTGCCAACGGAGGCGCGACGGTCGAACTGCTAAAAGTGCTGCTGCGCATGACCGCCGAGCGCCATGCGGTCGCTGCCAAAGTGATCGCCACGGTCGATGACCTCGAGACAATCGCGGGTGACGACGATGCGGACGTGCCGGCGCTCAGGGGCTGGCGGCGCGAGATATTTGGCAACAAGGCGCTCGCCTTGAAGCGGGGCGAATTGGCGCTGGCGGTGGAAAATGGCCGCGTGGTGCCGGTGGAACGCAGTTAGGTTTCCGTTGCGTCACATTTGAAACAAACTGTCCCGCCTGACTAACGCGCTCTTCACGCCGCCCAGGTATCACGCGGCAACACCCCAGCCATTTTTCAGACGGAGCTCTCGAAGCATGGTCAATGCCGAAACGAGCATCATCCACGCTACAGCCTTCGCCATTGTCGCCGCATTAACCTGCGGGACTGCCTTCGCTCAAGCGACCAGTCGTCCGATTCCTGGCACTTCCTGTCCTAATTTTCCCGCTAATTCCTGGTGGCATGCGGATGTCAGTAAATTGCCGGTGCATGCGCGCAGCGCGCAATGGATGGCGCGTATGTCGCCGAGCCTGAAGCTGCATCCGGATTTTGGTCCTTCCTTCGGCGCGCAACCGGCGCCCTATGGCATTCCGATCACGGTGGTGGGCGGCGCGCATTCCAAGGTGCGAGTGCAGTTCGATTACGCCAGCGAGAGCGACCGAATCCCCTATCCGCTCGGCGCCGACACAAAAGTGGAAGGCGGCCAATGGACATCCGGCGACCGCCATACCGTTGTGGTGGACCGCGACACCTGCCGCCTCTACGAAACCTGGGCCACGCGGAAATTGCCGGACAATAAGTGGGCGGCGGGCAGCGGCGCCACCTGGAACTTGAACAGCAACCAGTTGCGCCCCCGGGGCTGGACCTCTGCCGACGCGGCTGGCCTGCCGATCCTGCCTGGCCTCTTGCGCTACGACGAAGTTGCGGCACGCAATATCGATCATGCCATCCGCTTCACTACCAACATCACCGACCAAAGTTTTCTGTGGCCGGCGAGGCATGAGGCGGGCTCCATTGATGACCAACGCTTTCCACCAATGGGCGCACGCTTTCGGCTTAAGGCCTCCTACGTCATCGCGGGATCGCTGCGGCCGGACACAAAGGCGGTCCTGCTGGCGATGAAAAAATACGGCTTGGTACTCGCCGATAACGGCTCGCCCTGGTACTTCCAGGGCGCCGCCGATATTCGCTGGCCGGTGGCGCTGCTGGACCAGTTGAAGCAAATACCGGCTTCGGCATTCGAAGCGGTGGATACCTCATCGCTGATGATCTCACCCCACAGCATGCGGGTGCGGCCGCAACCTTGAGCGTGATCGAGCCCAGCGGCTCCCGCCGCGGGCTCGGGCGTTTCTCGCCGAGCACACGGTTCCGCATCGGACACCGCTAGCCGCGAAGATACGATCAACCGAGCCTTCCCCTTCCCGGACAGTGAGCAACGCGCGGCGGCGGTCCGCCTCACAAAACGTTGCGATAACAACAATTGTACTCAAAGGCGGGCGGGAGCCGACGATCATTACTCCGCGCTATCACGCGATCATCGCATCCGAATATAGGAGTGGCCATCGATTTCTCTGCACCAACAACAGCGCCGTGGGCGAGCGTCCAATCGACAGGTTTATCGGACAAGCGAGAGATCGAGCACCGCCGGCGGCGATATTTTCGCAGCTCGTGCAGACCGACACTCGCGAATTTGATGCAAAGGCTATCTCTTTACCCTGCGAACGCATTCTTCCAATTCGATGGCACGAACTCTTGATGGCCGGCGTTCCATTTCTGCTCAAGAGGCATGAAGTGGGTGCTTACCTGCACTCCGCCCCAGGGGCAAACGCAGGAGGAAGCACCATGTTGTGCCAATTGTTTGCTACTTCGAGCGATGCCTTCCAGGGCCGAACTCGCTCGCTGCTTGTTTCCGGATATCTGCTTGCCGGACTTTCAATCGCTAGCCCCGTCTGGGCCGCTGCGCCGGAAGGATCTTATCGCGGCCATGCCTATGGTACGTTCGCGAGTTCTAACGCCGGCCCGGTCGCCGCCACGCTGGGAAGGTCCGCATTCCAGCCTTGTGGCTGCCGCGGCACTGGCGGCCAGGTTTTGCAAAATAGCATCGGGAGCCTGTCCGCGGGTCAGAACGGCAGAGTGTTGCGCCTCGATGGAGTGGTCACCACGGTATTCACAGACGAGCTGGCGAACCAGGCTGTGGTAACGAATACCAGCAAGGTGGAGCGGCCAAACCTGTTCAACGGGCGGATCCAAGCCAAGCGGGCCAAGGCCGTCGCGAACGTCGTCGCGACTACCGCCGACATAGATACCGATGCGGAGGGGACGGGCTTCGTTGGATTGCGCATTAATGGTCAACCCATCAGCGACACCGTCGCGCCTAATACCGATGTTGCGCTTCCGGGAATCGGCACCGTCACCGTCAAAAGGGTTAAACGAGCGGGCAACTCGACCTTCCAGGTCATAACCGTTGAAGCCCTAGTCGTGAAGGTTGAGGAAGAGAACAATTTTGACCTGCCAGTCGGCTCGGAAATTATCGTGGGGCACGCAAGGGCGGGGTTTTCACGAACGGTGCCTGAAGTGGTGTTCGGAGGCAGCGCTTATGCCGCAGAGGGGAACACAAAAATTGGCGAGAGGCTCGCCAGCAAGATCGGCAAGGCGGCTGCCGTATATATCGGTTGTGAAGGAACGGCCGGAAAGACAAATACCAACAATATAGAAGAGCTCGATGTTGAAAAAGTAATGGCGTTTGGGTCCGGCAAGACCACGGCGTTCGGCGGCAACACGCCGACCGGCAGGGTGGCAAAAGCGACCGCTAAGGTGGAAGACGTCAGTCTGCTCATCGGTGCAGTTACGGCCGACGCGGTAACTGCCGTCGCCCAAGAGACAATCAAGAACGGTGTTAAGACCCGCTCGGCCAAAGGATCAGGGTTTGTCGGACTAAAGGTGAACGGCGTCAGCATGCCTGCACCCAACTCCGCCGAATACTGTCGTCCAGCTGCCCAAGTTCGGCCGCGTCGTGCTCAATGAGCAGAAGATTCCGCCGGCTGGCTCGAGTGAACCGACCAGGGTGAACGGGATGGTGATCATCATCACCAAGCCGAACGCACTCAAGATGCCGGTTGGTTCCCGGATAGTCGTGGCCCACGCTGCTGCGCGCGTTCTTCCCTTCGATGAAGAGCCGCTCGAGATGAGCCAAGACGAACTGAGCGTCGCGGAGGCTAAAAACTAACTCCGGATCGCGAACTGAACGGGCCGCCGGCGTCCTCAAGGACCCCGGCGGCCCTATTTACGGGGGCGGCGCAAGCTGGCGGCTCCTGGGCCGGAGTTTCTCCGGAACGGCGCATCGCATCTTGTGAAAGAAAGTGGCCGCGAACTAAAACGGCCTAATCGCAGTCCGCTTTTAGACCGAATGAAGCGAGCGCTTCTAAGCAGAGCTTGGTGGGATCGCGTGTTCCCTTTTGTGCAGCGGCAATAATCCTGCTCACGAGAACTTCTTTAATAATGTCAGGCTGCCCCGTGTCCTGGAGAGCTCTGCAAGCTCTGTCGAAGGCTTCACTCAGCACACGAACAACGTCCGGCCCAAAGGGCGCGTCCTTAAATAAATTGGCTGACATCGCACTCCCCCAAGGCGCCTACCTTATCAGCGCCGTAGCGAGCCGCAATCCGAATTAGAGCAATGAGAAAAGTAAATCAGGGCGGCGGGATGGGATTAGGACAAGCCTCCGACGTCCGGTTCGCTGACAGAGGCTGCAGGCGGCCTACTTTTGCACCTTGGCCTTGGGAACGTAGGTTGCCAGCGTTCGATAGCTGCGGGCGAGTTCTTCATAAGTCTTCTTCATAAGCGGATCTTCGGCTTGCGACGCCTTCGCCTCGTAATCGAGGGCACGTTCCTGGTATTGGTTAGCTTGGTCCTGCATCTGCTTTCCCGCCTTTGTGCGAAGGCTAACCTTTAGGCGTTGACGCCAACACGCAAGAATTAGTGAATGGGGGACACTTGCACATGGCGAGAAGGCGATAATTCAACCTAAGGCCACTGGAGATCGAAACAGGGGTCAGGTGCAAGGTGGAGCGCGGTCGCCTCAGTCGGTGACGATCACCGGCTCGCGTCCGATCAGCCGCGCGAGCTGCTTCAGCCGGCCGAAAACACGGTCGCCCGCCAGCGGACGGTATTTGCGTTGCAGCATCAGCGTCAGCTTGCGCCGGCGCACCTGCAGGGGGGTGTTCGGCAACACGTCCGGCATCGAGGCGGAAACCAGGTAAGCCACGCGCATGGCCAGGCCAAGAATACGGGCATGATCCAGCATCCGGCTGGAAGCCAGTTCGCGCAGCCGCGGCGACAGATCTTCCTCGATCAGACCCATATGCCGGAAATAGACCGTGAGCGCGAGAAACGCCCGTCCGGCATGGTCGGTGGCAAAGAACCCGTTATTGGCAATGATGTTGAGCGATTGTTCGCCGCGGTAATCCGGATGCGTGCGCCAGCCGATATCCGCCAAAAGGCAGGCCGCATGGCGCAGCCGCCGTTCCTGAGCGGTCTCCTCCACACCGGTGGACGCCATGAACCGGTCGGTCCAGTCAATCAATTCCTCGCCGTGCTGCGGTGAGCGCGAGCGCAGGATGTTGAGATCGGAAGCCGCGGCGATCAGTCCGTCCTGTTTGCGCTGTTTGGCCTTCAGTTGCGAGAAGAGCAGGCCCTCGCGCACCCCGAGTACGGATATCACGATGTCCTGCGGCTTGCCGATCCGTATCAGATGCTCCAACACCAGCGCGGCATAGGGCAACAGCGGCCGACGCGCCTTGGCCACTACCTCGATGCGCGACAGTGATTCCGGATTCACGCGGTGCACGAGCCGGGCGAATTCCAACGCTTCCTTCGCCGGCAAGATATAATTATGCATCACATGCAGCGGATAGCCGGTCTGAAACATGTGCAACCGCGCAAGCGCGCGCCAGGTCCCGCCCACGGCGTAAAAGGAGCGGCCTCGCATCGATTTCAGATGAGGAACATTTCGCAACGCCTTGCTGACGATCTTTTCCGCTTTCTTGAGAGATTTCGACGCGGCGTCCTGCAGCGCCAGCCCGCCAAGCGGCAGGGTAACCCGGGCGCCGATATGTGAGCCGCGGACAAGAGTGCATTCCAGCGAACCGCCGCCCAAGTCGCCGACGATGCCGTTGGGATGATAGATGCCGGATACCACCCCCAAGGCAGACAATTGCGCTTCGCGCGGACCTGACAACACGTCGATCTTGACCCGGCAGATGCGTTCCGCTGCAACGATAAATGCAGGCCCATTGCTGGCATCGCGACAGGCGGCGGTGGCGATCACCCACAGCCGCTTCACCAATAAGGTGTCGCAGAGCGCGCGGAAGCGCCTTAACGCCCGCAACGCCTCTTCGACCGCGTCTCTGGCGAGCAAGCCGGTGGATTGCACCTGACGTCCAAGCCCGCATAGCTCCTTTTCATTAAAGATCGGCGTTGGCGCGCGCGTCAGCCCCTCATACACCACGAGGCGGACCGAATTGGAGCCGATGTCGATGACTGCAACGGGCGGACCCGCATCCAGCCGGCCCTGGGCGACCTCGCTCTCCGCCGGCAACCGGCTACGCCCGGTCGAGGCGACGCGAGAGGCGGGGCGACGATTCCTTGAGCGATTTGCCACGGCCAGAGAGACTCGGATTGGTCATAAAATATTTTTGCGCATTGAACGGTTCTTCACCCGCCGCGGCCCTTATGCGCGTCGAGCTGCCATCGGGCAAGAGCTTCCAGCTCTGCACGTTATCTTTGAGGTTGGCGATCATAATCTGATCGAGGACCTGCTCATGCACGGTTGGATTAAGAATCGGGCATAAAACTTCGACGCGTCGGTCGAGGTTTCGCGGCATCAAATCGGCAGACGAAATGTAGACTGCCGCCTTGGGATGCGGCAGGCCGAGGCCGGCGCCGAAGCAATAGATGCGGCCGTGCTCCAGGAAGCGCCCGACGATTGATTTCACGCGGATATTATCGGAAAGCCCGGGGACCTGCGGCCGAAGGCAGCACATCCCGCGCACGATGAGCTCGATCTGCACGCCCGCTTGCGAGGCCCGATAGAGCGCATCGATGACCTCGGGATCGACCAGCGCATTCATCTTCATCCAGATCGCGCCGCGCCGCCCGGCTTTGGCATGCGCGATCTCGTCGGCAATGTGCTTCTGGATGCGCTTGCGCAGCGTGAGCGGCGACACAGCCATCTTTTCCAATTCTGCCGGCTCAGCATAGCCTGTGATGAAGTTAAACACGCGCGCAACGTCGCGCGCGATCACTGGGTCGGCGCTGAAGAAGGATAGGTCGGTGTAAACCCGTGCCGTTACTGGATGATAATTCCCCGTTCCGACATGAACATAGGTCGCGAGCGACGGACCTTCACGCCGAACCACCAGAGACAATTTGCTGTGGGTCTTCAGCTCGATGAAACCAAACACCACCTGCACGCCCGCGCGCTCCAGGTCGCGAGACCAGCGGATGTTGGCCTCTTCGTCGAAGCGCGCCTTCAATTCCACCAGCGCCGTTACGGATTTTCCCGCTTCGGCGGCTTCCGCCAGCGCCTTGATGATCGGGGAATCGGCCGAGGTGCGGTAGAGGGTCTGCTTGATCGCGACGACATTCGGGTCGCGCGCGGCCTGCTGCAGGAACTGCACCACCACGTCGAAGGATTCGTATGGGTGATGAACGATAAGATCCTTCTGCCGGATGGCGGCAAAGCAGTCGCCGCCCTGTTCGCGGATGCGCTCCGGATAGCGTGGGTTGTAAGGCACGAAATGCAAATCGGGCCGGTCCACATTCGTGAGCTGTGCCAGCTCGTTCAGCGCCAGCACACCGTCAATCCGCACCACTTCGTCGTCGGCTACCGCCAGCGCGCGCTGGACGAAACGCCGCAACTCCTCCGGCATCGCCGCTTCCATCTCCAGGCGGATCGCTGATCCGCGGCGGCGGCGTTTGAGCACGGTTTCGAACAGCCGCACCAGATCCTCGGCTTCTTCTTCGACTTCAAGTTCGGAATCGCGGATCACGCGGAAGGCGCCCTGCCCCTTCACCGCGTAGCCGGGAAAAAGCCGGCCAATGAACAGGCTGGTGGCCTGCTCGATGGTCACCATGCGAACGGCATCGCCCTCGCTTCCGGTCAACCGGATGAAACGGTCGATCTTGTTCGGCATGCGAATGAGCGCATTCATCCCTTTGCCGTCGCGGGCGCGGGTGAGCTGCAGCGCGATGGAAAAGTTAAGATTGGCGATAAAGGGGAACGGATGCGCGGGATCAACCGCGAGCGGCGTCAGCAAGGGAAAAATGTGAAGCAGAAAATGCGCTTCCAGCGCGCTACGCTCCTGCTTGGTGATGTCCGGGCTGTCGACCAGGACAATTCGCTCTTGGGCAAGTTCCTCGCGCAATGCCTTCCAGCGTTGCTGCTGATCGAAAGCCAGGCGCGAGGCCATCTCGTTGATGCGCGCGAGCTGTTCGCTGGGCGTTAAACCCTCCGGGCTTTTGGTAGCGATGCCCGCGCGCACATGGCCCTTGAGACCGGCGACGCGCACCATGAAGAATTCGTCGAGGTTGTTGGCCGAGATCGAAAGAAAGCGTACCCGCTCGAGCAGGGGATGGCTCTGGTTCTCCGCCTCTTCCAGGACCCTGCGGTTAAACTGCAGCCAGGACAATTCCCGGTTGATAAACCGATCCGCGCTCGCGGCTTCAGAGAGTGGCGTGGGCGTAGGCGCCGCCGGCGCCGGATTCGAAGCCGGGGCTCTGGTTTTTTTCTCTGCTAAAACAGTAGCTTGTGCACTATCGGTCATGGCCTGAAATATAACATTAAAAGGTTACTTAGCCGCGCATCGTGTCGGCTCGGTGACATGATCGCGCTTGGGGGGTCCCCTTCGTCAAGCGCCGGCATCACGAAAAAGGTCCGCTGCAAGCGCGCGGTTAACGGCCCTTTTCTGCCGCAAGGCCTCCCGGTCGAGCCGCGCCACCGCCGAGCGGGCGGCGCCGAATGACCGTTCGATCCGGCTGGCCAGGTAGCCCACCACGGCCTCATCGACGGGGAGCTGGCGGTCGGCGCAGAGCTTGACAATGACCGAGCGCAGCAAGGCGTCGTCCGGCGCCTCAAGCGCAACGACCGGCACGGCCCGCAGCCGCGAGGCCAAATCGCGCAAGCCGACATTCCAGCTGGCCGGGTGCATGCGCGCGGTGAGCAGAATAAAGGCCCGCTCCTCGCGCGCGAGATTGAGCATATGGAAAAGCGAGGCCTCGTCGAATTCCCCCGCTCCGATATCCTCGATCACCAGCGCGCCGGTCGCGAGCGCCATCGGCGGCGAAGTCTCCGTCAGCGCGCGTCCGGCGATGACGCGTGCGCCGGAAGCCGCAGCCCAAATCGCGGCGAGATGACTCTTTCCGCTGCCTTCCGGCCCCGTCAAAATCACCACCGGGGCTGGCCAATCGGGCCAGGCCTCCAGCAACTTCAACGCCGCCGCATTGGAAGGGCCTTCCAGGAAGTCTTCGCGCGCCAGGCTCTCTTCGTGTCCGAGCGCGAGCGCAAGCTGCCGCGGCTGTGCACTCCGGCTAACCGCCCCGCTGCGCATCAGCGCGCTCCGTTCTTATAAAGCGGGCTCTTCAGATAACGCCCGACGCCGAAACGCACCAGCACACCGACGGCCGCCGCCAGCGGAACCGCGAGCAGCAAGCCGAGGAATCCGAAGAGGTAGCCGAAAACAAACAAGGCGAACATCAACCAGAGCGGATGCAGGCCGACGCTATCGCCGACCAGTTTCGGCACGAGAATATTGCCTTCGATGAACTGCCCGAACAGAAATATGCCCATGACGGCGACGATCCAGATCCATTCCGGCCAGAATTGCGCCAGCGCGATGACGGTCGCCAGTACGAAGCCGGTGACCGAGCCGACATAGGGAATAAAGCTGATCAGACCGGACAGCAGCCCAATCAGCAGGCCGAAATTCAGCCCGACCACCGACAGCGCCACTGCGTAGAAAATACCGAGGAGGACGCAAACCAGCGTCTGGCCGCGCACAAATCCGGCAATCGCCGCATCGGTCTGCCGTGCGAGCTTCACCACCGTGTCGTGCTGCGAGCGCGGCACCAGCCGCTCCAGACTTGTGATGATTCGCTCCCAATCGACGATGAAATAGAAGGCGACGACCGGAGTTATGATGAGGAGCGCGAAGAGCGAGACCACTGCGGCGCCGCCCGACCAGATTTTGCCGAGAAAAGCCGTCCCCAGGGCGGCGGCTTGGGTCATCAGCTCACCGCTCGATTTGTCGGCGCCGGCAAAGCGTTCGCCGACAAAGCGGCTCAGCCAGGGGCGGCTCGGATCGCTGATCAACGCCTGCAGCTTGCGGAGATACCCCGGCAGGTCCTCGATGAAGGCCGCAAGCTGCGCGCCGATCACCGGCAAGATCAGCAGGATCAGCAGCACACAGAACATGACGACCAGCGTGATGACAATCAGCGCCGCGACCCAGCGCGGGAGCAAGCGTTCCAGCCGGTTAGTCAGCGGATTGCACAGATAGGCAATTGCCGCGCCCGCCACGAAAGGCAACAGCACGTCGCCCAATAGCCACATCACGACGATGGTGAGGGCAAAGATCGATGCCCAGAACCCGATCTGTCGCCGGAAATTCATCGTCCTCGCATCTGCGTCCATGCCGCGTTGCCTTCGTTCAATTTCGGACTTCCGCCGAATTCATGTGGCGGACCCATTCGCGCAGATAGAAGCCGATCGAAAGCAGGGTCAAGATAACGACGAGGCCCATCATCACAGTGAGCAACGGCTCAGCGTTTACGCTGAGGGCCAGCGAGGCCAGCGTGAGCGTCGCGAAGACGATCTGTGCCGCGGTGTTCAGTTTTGAGACGAGCACCGGCTTCATCGCCACCGGGTTATCCACCAGCCATGACAAGATCACCGCGCCGACGATCATGATGTCGCGCGAGACCACCAGGATGACCAGCCAAGCGGGCAGCACGTCGGTGATGCCGAGCGCCACATAGATGGAGACGATGAGCACCTTATCGGCCAGGGGATCGAGATAGGCGCCGAGTTCGGTCGCCATCCCGAAACGCTTGGCCAAAAAGCCATCGACCGCATCGCTGATGCCGGCGGCGAGGAAAAGCAAGAAGGCCAGCTGCATCTCGCCAGCGATGATGGCCCAGACCAGAACGGGAACCAGAAGGATGCGGGCAAGGGTAATGAGGTTTGGGATACTCATGGAGATCTGAAGTCTTGCGGGTCCCGGTACGACAGTCGCCCTGCCCTTACGCCGGGAAGCGCGCCGCATAGGCTTTCAGTATAGCCACGATCCTGCCATTGCACAGCGTATGATTCCCAAGTACCGAATTCGCAGGTTAGTGTCCCGAAGCCGAAATTCGCACAACCGTGCTGCGAACCCCCTTTGCGAACTTCGGATTCAAAGGGACACTAAGAATCATAGAGTTGCTAGTCTGGCTCTGGTTCAGAAGTTCCCTCCCGAACCCGGCCGCAAGGAACGGGGAATTTCTGAACCGCCACGCTGGCCTGCGTAAGCCAAGGAAATATCATGGGCGACAAGGTGTCCGGCCTCACTTATGCCGAGGCCGGCGTCGATATCGATGCCGGCAATCGCATGGTGGAGCTGATCAAGCCGCTCGTGCGGGCGACGGCGCGGCGAGGCGCGGACGGAGAAATCGGCGGCTTCGGCGGTATTTTCGATCTGAAAAGCGCCGGCTTTAGCGATCCGGTGCTGGTGGCCTCCACCGATGGCGTCGGCACCAAGGTCAAGATTGCCTGCGAAACTGGGCGTCACGGCACAATCGGCATCGATCTGGTCGCCATGTCGGTCAATGACCTGATTGTCCAAGGTGCGGAGCCGCTGTTTTTTCTGGATTATTTTGCCTGCAGCAAGCTGGACCCAGAAACCGGTGCGACGGTCGTCGCAGGCATCGCCGAAGGTTGCCGCCAAGCCGGCTGCGCGTTGATCGGAGGCGAGACCGCCGAAATGCCCGGGATATATCAGCCGGGCGACTATGACTTGGCGGGTTTCGCCGTCGGCGCCGCGGAGCGCGGGACCTTGCTGCCACGCAGCGACGTCATGGCCGGGGATGTCGTGCTTGGGCTGAAATCGTCCGGCGTGCATTCCAACGGCTTTTCGCTCGTGCGCAAAGTCGCGGGCCATGCCGGGCTGGACTGGAACGCGCCGGCGCCGTTCGATCCGGGCAAGACCCTGGGCGAGGCCGTGCTCACGCCGACGCGTATCTATGTGAAATCCTGCCTCGCAGCGATCCGCGAAAGCAAAGCTGTGAAGGCTCTGGCGCATATCACCGGCGGCGGATTCCCCGACAATATCCCGCGCGTGCTGCCGAAAGGCCTGGGCGTGACGGTGGACCTCTCCCGCGTGCCAGTGCTGCCGGTATTCCAGTGGCTCGCGCGCGCCGGCAACGTCGCACAGGAAGAAATGCTGCGCACCTTTAATTGCGGTATCGGCATGGTGCTGGTGGCCGCGCCGAGAGACGCGCGGGCGATCACTGCAATTCTCCAGCGCGAGGGTGAAAGCGTGGTCGAGCTTGGAGAGATCACCCCAGCCGCGAGCGGCCCGCAAGTCCGTTATTCTGGAAGCCTCGACCTCGCACGGTGACGCAGATGGCGCGCAAGCGTGTTGCGGTTTTGATTTCGGGCCGGGGCTCCAACATGGCCGCGCTGGTTGAAGCCGCCAAAGACAGCAGTTATCCCGCCGAGATCGCGCTGGTCGTTTCCAATAACCCGCAGGCGGAAGGCATCGCCTATGCGCGCAGCGCCGGCATCGCCACCACAATCATCGACCACACCGGCTATGGAAAAGATCGCAAGGCTTTTGAGCAGGCGCTGCAAGCCGTGCTGGAGCGCAGCGGCATCGAGATCGTCTGCCTCGCCGGATTCATGCGGCTATTGACGCCGTGGTTCATCGACCGTTGGCAAGGGCGGATGCTCAACATCCACCCGGCTCTGCTCCCGAAATTCAAAGGCCTGCATACGCATGAACAGGCGCTGTCAGCCGGCGCAAAGAAGCATGGCGCAACGGTGCACTTCGTCACCGCCGACATGGATGCGGGACCGATCATCTGCCAGGCTGCAGTGCCGGTTCAGAAGGACGACACCGCCGAAACGCTCGCCGCGCGCGTGCTGACGGTGGAGCACAAGATCTATCCGCTGGCGCTGAAGTGGCTGGCGCAAGGCAGCCTGCGGATAAACGAAGGGACATGCCGCCTGGACGGCGCGCATGTCCCCGCTGGCGTCACGATGCCGGCGCGCGCTTAGTGTCCGCGCGCCTGGTCGGCCGCGGCCTGCTTCTGCGCGGCCGTGGCATGCGGAAATTCTTCCGGTCCCGGCGGATCGACGATCAGCGGTTCCTCCAGCATCGCCTTGTGCTTGCTGCGGCGGATGAGCCAGCCGACCCCGAGCACAAAGACCACCCCGGCGCCCGCCGACCAGAGCTCCCAGCGGTGCACCAATTCCTCGCCGAGATAGCCGGCGACTGCGGCATCCTTGATGATGATCTCGCCAGCAACCCAGCCGAGCAGACCGGCGCCAGCCCAGACCAGGACCGGGTAACGGTCGAGCATTGCCATCAGCAGCGCGCTGCCGGCGATGATCAGGGGAATGCTGGTGGCAAGGCCGAAGGTGATGAGCGAGATCTTGACGTAATAGGCGAGGTCGATCGCCTGTTGCCCGGTATAGAGCACGGCCATCTTCACCGCGGCGGAATCGGCCGCGCCGGCGATGGCGATTACGTTGTCGAGGCTCATGACGATGTCGGCGATAGCGATGATGCGCACGGCCGGCCACAAGCTGTCCGCGGCTTTGACTTTGCCTTCGCCGTGATCTTCTTCCGGAACCAGCAGCTTGATCGCGATCCACAGGAGCAGCAGGCCGCCGACCAGCTTGAGGAATGGGAAGGCCATGATCTGCGCGACGATCATGGTGAAGAGGATGCGCAGCAACACTGCAACGCCAGCGCCGAGGATCATGCCCCAAAACCGCTGACGCGGCGGCAGCATGCGGCAGGCCAGCGCAATCACGACCGCGTTGTCGCCGGAAAGCAGAACGTTGATCCAGATGATCTGCAGCGCGGCGAGCCAATATGCCGGATGCGTGAACTCTTCCAACAGCAGTTCCACCCTAATCCCCTATATCGTTGATTTGTGGACGGGGAACCCGTCCGCCTAGGATGCCCATATCGGTCGCGATAATCTAGTGGGGTGTTCCCGGCCGCCGCCACCAAAACCGGACAAGCCTCATACGCGGCTGTCTGTCGCATCGGTGGTCAGCCGACGAGTTCCTCCTTGGAGAAAAACTGGGCGATCTCCTGCGCCGCGGTTTCCGGCGCGTCGGAACCGTGCACCGAATTTTCCCCGACCGAGAGCGCATGCACCTTGCGGATCGTGCCTGGCGCCGCTTTCGCTGGGTCGGTCGCGCCCATCACTTCACGGTATTTTGCCACCGCATTGTCGCCCTCGAGCACCTGCACGACCACCGGGCCGGAAGTCATGAAATCCACCAGCTCGCCGTAAAACGGGCGCTCCTTATGAACTTCGTAGAATTTTTCGGCTTGCTGGCGGCTCATGCGGATGCGCCGCTGCGCCACGATGCGCAGTCCCGCCGCCTCGATCATGGCATTGATCGGACCCGTGAGGTTTCGAGCGGTCGCGTCGGGCTTGATGATGGAAAAAGTCCGTTCGGCCGCCATCACATCGTCCTTCAAAAAAAATCCCCGGGGCGTGGGGCTGCGGGGCCGCGGGGCTGCGGCGCTTATAGCGGCAGGTCCTCCGAGCGGCAAGACTGTTTGAACCCGACCTGAACGGACAGGCGCGGCCGGGTTCATCTGCCTGAAGCCGTTATGAATTCGGCGCTCAGAACGCGTTCAGCGCGGCTGCCTATGATGGCTGAGAGACTAACACGTGATGTCCGGCCGCAGCCCATGCGGCGGCATCCAAAAAACGGGAGACTCCCATGTTACGCAAGATCACTTTCGCGCTTGCCGCAGCGACCGTCGTAGCCACGGCGGCAATCCCGACCGCGGCCTCAGCGCATTGGCGCGACGGCTGGCGTCATCATCACCGCCCGCACTATGGCGTGAGCGTGCGCTACGGCGCGCCGTACTACGCCTATTCCCGACCCTGCTTCTTGAAGAAGCGGTGGGTTCGCACCCATTGGGGCTGGCGGGTGCAGCGCGTCCGGGTCTGCCGCTAGTTCGGATCGTGGAATGCGTAAAGCCCCTGCCCGCTTGCCGCGCGCCGGGGTTCGAATTCGGTGAGCGGCAAACCTTGGGCGGAGCGCAAGCCGCCAAGGGACACCGCGCAGTGGCGAGTCCCGGCGAAAAAAGGGCGGCCCTTGCGGCCGCCCTGGCGCTTTCTGCTGAGGAAGTTTGTTGCGCGCTACTGCACAGCCTGAGATGCCGGCATAACGGCTCCCGAGATCCCCTCTTTCGGCCTATCGAGGTCGAAGCGATCGAGGTTCATCACCTTCGTCCACGCGGCGATGAAGTCCTTCACGAACTTCTCCCTTGCGTCGTCGCTCGCATAGGCTTCGACGAGGGCACGGAGCTGTGAGTGCGAGCCGAAGATCAAGTCGACGCTCGTGGCGGTCCACTTGACCGCGTTCGTCTTGCGGTCGCGGCCCTCATACACATTGTCGCCGGCCTGATGCCATTGCGTGCTCATGTCGAGCAGGTTGACGAAGAAGTCATTCGTCAGCTTCTCGGGCTGCTTGGTGAGGACGCCGTGCTTGGAACCGCCGGCGTTGGCGCCAAGCACCCGCAGGCCAGCGATGAGCACCGTCATTTCTGGCGCCGTTAGCCGCAGCAATTGCGCCCGGTCTACCAACGCCTCCGTGGGCTCCATGAACTGAAGTTTCTTGCTGTTGGTATAGTTGCGGAAGCCGTCGGCGCGCGGTTCGAGCGGCACGAAGGACTCAACGTCGGTCTGCTCCTGTGATGCGTCCATGCGTCCCGGCGTGAAGGGAACCTTCACGTTGACGCCTGCGTCTTTCGCGGCCTTCTCGACCGCCGCGCAGCCGCCGAGAACGATCAGGTCGGCCAGTGAAACCTTCTTGCCGAAGTCCTTCTGGATCGCTTCGAGTTTTTGCAGGACGGTCTTCAACTGCGCCGGCTGGTTGACCTCCCAGTCCTTCTGCGGCGCGAGACGGATGCGCGCGCCGTTCGCACCACCGCGCTTGTCGGAACCGCGGAACGTCGAAGCCGACGCCCAGGCGGTTGCGACCAGCTGCGACACCGTCAGACCCGACGACAGGATTTTCGCCTTCAGCGTGGCAGCGTCCTTGTCATCGATCAGCGGATGATTCACCGCGGGGATTGGATCCTGCCAGATCAGCGTCTCCTTCGGCACGAGCGGACCGAGATAGCGCTGGATTGGGCCCATGTCGCGATGCGTAAGCTTGAACCACGCCCGGGCAAATGCATCCGCGAACTGCTCCGGATGCTCGTGGAAGCGCCGCGAGATCTTCTCGTAGGCCGGGTCCATTCGCAGCGACAGGTCGGTGGTCAACATGGTCGGCACATGTTTCTTCGACTTGTCGAAGGCATCGGGGATTGTGGCAGCGGCGCCTTTTGCTTTCCACTGCGGCACACCGGCCGGGCTCTTGGTCAGTTCCCACTCGTTTTCGAACAGGTTGTTGAAGAAGTGGTTGCTCCACCGCGTCGGCGTCTGCGACCAGGTGACTTCCGGTCCGCCCGTGATCGCGTCGCATCCCACGCCGGTGTTATGTTTGCTCTTCCAGCCGAGGCCCTGATCTTCAAGGGCGCCGGCTTCCGGCTCCGGACCGACCAGCGACGGATCGCCTGCGCCGTGGGTCTTGCCGAAGGTGTGGCCGCCCGCAATCAGCGCGACGGTTTCCTCGTCGTTCATCGCCATGCGGAAGAAGGTTTCGCGGATGTCCTTGGCCGCCGCCACGGGGTCCGGATTACCACCCGGCCCCGCCGGATTTACGTAGATCAGGCCCATCTGCACCGCGCCGAGCGGATCCGAAAGCTGGCGTTCGCCACTGTAGCGCTCGTCGCCGAGCCACGTCCCTTCGGGACCCCAAAAGAGCTCTTCGGGCTCCCAAACGTCGGGGCGCCCGCCCGCGAAACCGAAGGTCTTGAAGCCCATCGATTCGAGCGCGACGTTGCCGACGAGGACCATAAGGTCGGCCCAGGAGATTTTCCGGCCGTACTTCTGCTTGATCGGCCACAAGAGCCGGCGCGCCTTGTCGAGGTTCGCGTTGTCCGGCCAAGAGTTGAGTGGCGCAAAGCGCTGCTGGCCGGTGCCGGCGCCGCCGCGGCCGTCGGTGGTGCGGTAAGTGCCTGCGGCGTGCCACGCCAAGCGGATGAACAACCCACCATAGTGTCCGAAGTCGGCCGGCCACCATTCCTGCGAATCCGTCATCAGAGCGTGGAGGTCTTTGATCACGGCATCCAGGTCGAGTGTCTTGAACTCCTTGGCATAATCGAAGTCCTTGTCCATGGGATCGGAAAGCGAGGAGTTGCGATGGAGCATCTCGATGTCCAGCGCGTCCGGCCACCAGTCGCGGTTCCGGTGTCCGCGGCCACCGGTGAATGGGCATTTGCCTGCGGTGTCGTCAGTCTTTGCGTCCATTTTTTCCTCCTTTGGACATACGCGTTTGCCCTGAGTTTCCCGGCCTCGCCGCATAAGGTCTAATCGAATTGCCTATGGGCCGAGATAAGGCTAACTTATGGTGTGATCACCTTGAGACAGTTGCGTTATTTCGAGGCTTTGGCGCGCTACAAGCATTTCGGGCGGGCGGCCGAGGACTGCGCCATCAGCCAGCCAGCGCTTTCTATGCAAATCCGTGAGCTGGAGCAATCGCTCGGCTCCGCGCTCGTGGAACGGCGGCCCCACGAGGTGGTGTTGACGGAGCTTGGCGCCGAGATTGTCCGCCGGGCCGAGCAACTGCTCACCGGTGCCAGCGACCTCGTGGACTACGCGCGGCATGGGCAGAAGACTCTGTCCGGCGCGTTGCGGCTCGGTGTCATTCCCACCATCGCGCCCTTTCTCCTGCCGCGCATATTACCCGCGCTGCAGAAGGAGTATCCGGAGCTCAAACCTGAACTGCGCGAAACGCAGACCAAGGTGCTGCTGGATGAGCTCAGCCGCGGCAGCTTGCATGTCTTGCTCCTGGCGCTGCCGGTCGGCGACGGTGAGATTGAGACGCTGAAGCTGTTCGAAGATCCTTTCCTGCTGGCCGTCCCGGCCGATGATCCGCTGCCCGCCAGAACGCGCGTAAGCGCACGCGACGTCAGCACGCGCCAGCTGCTGCTGTTGGAGGAAGGGCATTGCCTGCGCGATCAGGCGGTGGCGTTCTGCTCCATGCAGAATAACGAAACTCCCGCCGGCCTGGGCGCGACCAGCTTGTCCACCGTGATGCAGATGGTCGCCAATGGTTATGGGACGACGCTCTTGCCGCGCATCGCGGTCGATGCCGGACTTGCCGACAAGCGCGTGAAGCTTTTGCGCTTCACCGATCCGGAACCGCGCCGCAGCATCGGTCTGGCCTGGCGGCGCACCTCACCGCGCAAGGCGGATTTCCTCGCGCTCGGACAGGTGATCACGCAGACGCTCGGCCTCGGCACGACGCCGGCGCGCAGGCATAAAAAGGGCAGCCCGCAAGCAGCCTTTGATCTCGCCGGGTGACGAAAGCGCCTAGCCGCGCTGAGGGGCGAGATAGCAGACGCCGCCGGAACGCAAACTGCCCGCTGCGTTATAAGCACTTGCATCCGGCTGCGGTGATAGCCACAAAGCGCGCATGCTCCTCATCCGAGACCTTTCCATCCGCGTGGCCGGACGCCTGTTGATTGACCATACGTCGGTCCAGCTTCCCGCGAATTCCCGTGTCGGTTTCGTCGGGCGCAACGGTACCGGCAAGACCACGCTGTTTCGCACCATCGCCGGAGAGCTGTCGCCGGAAACCGGCAGCATCGTCCTGCCCTCACGCGCGCGTATCGGCCGGCTGGCACAGGAAGCCCCGGATGGGCCGCAGAGTCTGGTCGAGGTGGTGCTTTCGGCAGATGCCGAGCGCGCGCAGCTGCTGGCCGAGGCGGACACCGCGCGCGATCCGCACCGGATCGCGGAAATCCATGCGCGTCTCGTGGACATCGACGCGCATTCCGCTCCGGCGCGGGCGGCTTCCATCCTGGCCGGCCTCGGGTTCTCTACCGAGGCGCAGCAGCGCCCGGTCGGCGAATTTTCCGGGGGCTGGCGCATGCGCGTGGCGCTCGCTGCCGTGCTGTTCTCCGAGCCCGACCTGCTGCTGCTTGACGAGCCGACCAACTATCTCGACCTCGAAGGCACGCTCTGGCTGGAGGACCACCTCGCCCGTTATCCAAAAAGTCTGATCGTCATCAGCCACGACCGCGACCTGCTCGACAATTCCGTCGATCACATTCTGCATCTCGGCAACGAAAAGCTGACGCTCTACCGCGGCGGCTACTCGTCCTTCGCGCGCCAGCGTGCCGAGCGTCAGCAGCTCGACGCCAAGGCGGCGAAGAAGCAGGAGGCCCAGCGCAAACATTTGCAGGCCTTCGTCGACCGCTTCAAAGCCAAGGCCAGCAAAGCGAAACAAGCTCAGTCACGCGTCAAGCTGCTGGCCAAGCTGCTGCCGATCGAGGCCATGATCGATCGTGATGTTGTTCCGATCTCTTTCCCGGCGCCGGAAAGAATGTTGTCGCCGCCGATCATCGCCATGGAGGGCGTCGCCGCCGGCTATGAACCGGGACGCCCGGTGTTGCGCGATCTCAGCCTGCGCATCGACAACGACGACCGCATCGCCCTGCTCGGCTCAAACGGCAACGGCAAATCGACCTTGTCCAAGATCCTTGCCGAGCGCCTTTCGCCGCAGGATGGACAGATCACCCGCGCCTCCAAGCTCAAGATCGGCTATTTCGCGCAGCACCAACTCGACGAGCTGCATCTCAACGAAAGCGCCTACGACCATGTGCGCGCCCTGATGCCGAAAGCGAGTGAGGCGCAGGTGCGGGCGCGCGCCGGCGCCATCGGCTTTTCCGCCGACAAAGCCGACACGCCAGTCTCCAGCCTCTCGGGCGGCGAGAAAGCGCGGCTATTGCTCGGGCTTGCAACGTTCGAGCATCCGCATCTCATCATTCTGGATGAGCCGACCAACCATCTCGATATCGACAGCCGCGCCGCGCTGGTGGATGCGATCAACGACTATCCGGGCGCGGTGATCCTGGTGTCGCACGACCGCTATCTGCTCGAGGCCTGCGTCGACCGGCTTTGGCTGGTGGAGAACGGCTCGGTTGCGCCATTTGACGGCGATCTCGAGCAATACCGGCGGATGGTGCTTCGCGGCGACCGCGGCCGCTCCGGCAACGGCGCGGGCAAGGCGGAGCCGCAAATATCAAAGGTCGAAGCGCGGCGCGCCGCCGCCGACAGACGGGCAGAGCTTGCGCCCTTGCGCCAGAAGATCACCACGGCGGAGAAAGCCATCACCAGGCACAAGGCTGAGATCGAACGGTTGGAGGCCGCGCTGGCCGGCGGGCTGTTCGCGCAGGACCCGCAGAAAGCCGCAGGCGTCGCCAAGGCGCGCGCAAGTGCCGCCGCTGCGCTGGCGCGCGCCGAAGAGGAATGGCTGGAAGCGAGCGCCGCCTTCGAGGCGGTCACTGCGTGAGTTAGGTGGCAGCGCGGCGCGGTTTCGCTGCGGGCTTTTGCGGTTTCGGCGACGGCGGTTCAGCCACGCGCGTGATCTCGGTCAATTGCCCGGCCGTGAAAGAATACAGCCCCGCACGTTCGCCGCGGCTATACAGCAGCTTGGTCAAGCGCTCGCCGCGTTCATTGGCGCCGATATCAACCTTTTCCGGCGCGCCAAGCACCCGCACAACCGCGCATTCGCTCATCTGCAACGCAACCGCGCCCGCAACCTTCGGCCCGGAACTGTCTTCGGCGGCCGCCGCCCGCAGCTACCGTCGGCGCTGACGTAATCCGCCGCCGTAACGGGAGTGCGTTGGAATGTAGATGGGACTGACATCGATGCTTTCGAATAGGGATTCCATTCGAAGCTGGTGACGCTGAAGTCTGCGGCCTTCTCAGTGACGCGCTCCATCGAGCCGCAGGCGCCAAGCGTCAGCGCCAGCATCGTCACCGGCAGGGCCAAGCCCCGCATCCGATTCCGCCCAAAATATTGCATCTGCAAGAGAATCCCTCTCCGCCCAAACCGGAAGCGACCAAGCCTAATTTTGCGACGCGATCATGACGGCTTCAATGCCTTAGAGAAACCGAAAAAACCATCCTCCGGCGCACAATTAATGCGGTCAGGCCCGTTTGACCCAGCGGCCCTGCTCATCCGGCTGCCAATAAGTGGCCTCAAAGCCCTGCGTCTTGGCCTGCGTCCAGCGCTCGCGCGCGGCCGAAACCGCATCCGGATCATCGCCGTCGAACAGGAGGACCACGCGTTGGTATGCCGCCGTATCGACGGGGAACGGCGCCCCATCGACCAGAAAACGAACCTGGGCGCCGTTGGCATTATCGTCCCCGCTGGTGATCAGGATGGGCTGTTCCGCGGCCTCTGCCTCCTTGGGCGTGCCGTGCGGCAGGAACCCGTCATCGCGGTAGGTCCACAGATGCGCATCAAGCGCCTCAACGCGCTCATCCGATGATGCCTGCACCACGACACGCCAGCCGCGTTCCAACGACTTTTCCAACAACGTCGGCAGCACTCCTTCCAGCGGCTGGCGTTGCAAATGGTAGAAAAGGATCTCGGTCATCGCTCCCCCCGCGCCGTTATTTCTCGTAATTATCCGCGACCAGCCGGTCGAGCAACCGCACGCCGAAGCCGGAGCCCCAGCTCTTGTTGATGTCGGTCTGCGGCGATCCCATCCCGGTACCAGCGATGTCGAGATGCGCCCACGGGGTTTTATCGACGAAACGCTGTAGGAACTGTGCCGCGGTAATCGAGCCCGCGTTACGGCCGCCGGTATTCTTCACGTCGGCGAATTTGGAATCGATCAGCTTGTCGTATTCGGGGCCGAGCGGCATGCGCCAGACGCGCTCGCCGGTGGCTTCGCCGGCCTTGGTCAGGCGCTCAGAGAGCTTGTCGTCATTGGAGAACAGCCCGGCATATTCATGCCCGAGCGCGACGATGATCGCGCCCGTCAGCGTCGCCAGATTGACCATGAATTTCGGCTTAAAGCGCTTGTTGACGTAATGCAGCACGTCGGCCAGCACCAGTCGGCCTTCCGCATCAGTGTTGATGATCTCGATGGTCTGGCCGGACATGGAGGTGACGATGTCGCCCGGGCGCTGGGCCTTGCCGTCCGGCATGTTCTCGACCAGCCCGATCGCGCCGACCACATTGACCTTGGCCTTGCGCGTGGCCAGCGCATGCATAAGGCCGACCACGCAGGCCGCGCCCGCCATGTCGCCCTTCATATCCTCCATGCTGCCCGCCGGCTTGATCGAGATGCCGCCGGTATCGAAGCACACTCCCTTGCCGATGAAGGCGACCGGCGGCGTGCCCGGCTTGCCGCCGTTCCAGCGCATCACCACGAGGCGGCTGTCGCGCACCGACCCCTGCCCCACGCCGAGCAAGGCATTCATGCCGAGCTTTTGCATCGCCTTGACGTCGAGCACCTCGACCGCGACGCCCTGTTTTTTCAGCGCGGCGGCGCGGCGGGCGAATTCCTCCGGATAGAGGATATTCGGCGGTTCATTGACGAGGTCGCGCGCGATCACGGTGCCTTGAGTAATTGCGGCGCGCGATGCCCAGGCCTTGCGCGCCGCGCCCGCGTCATCCACCGCCACCGTCACCTTGGCGAGGGCTGGCTTTTCTTCCCCTTCTTTGCGTTTGGTCTTGTAACGCTCGAACGCATAGGCGCGCAGCTGCGCGCCAAGCGCGAGATCGGCGGCCTGATCCGGCTTCATCGCGCCAGCTGGCAGGTCGGCGAGGATGGTGACCTCGGTGCAGGATTGCGGAAGCTTGCCCACCGCCTTGCCGCCGAGCTTGATGATGTCGAGCGGCTTCAAATCTTTCGCCTTGCCGACGCCCATTACCACCAGCCGGGAAACCTGCAAGCCGGGCGGCGCGATAATGTCGAGCGTCCCGCCTGATTTGCCGGTGAAGCTATCCGCGCTTGCTGCGCGCTTGATGAAGTCGGCCGACTCACCGAGCAACCGCTTCGAGGCCGCGCCGAGGGCGAGCTTATCGTCGCAGAAAACCACCAATGCGCCCTTGGCGGGCGTGGCAAAACCGGAAAATCCGAGCTTGCTGGCATCGGACATGTCAGAAACCTCTTAACTGCGCTTGGAAAGCGGGAATGTTACGGGAAGTTTTCCAGGCTCATATGAACCGCCTGGGTTGCCTCTGCAAAGCGCTAAAACCCGGAAGGCCAGCAGGGCTGCGGAAAGCAGGGTAAAGGTGCGTTCTATCCTGACGCCCCAAATCGGCCTTGCCGAAGCCATTTTGTGGAGAAATCAACAGAATCCTGCAAGAGTCACAAGGCCGTGGCGGAGTCGGGCCGTAAGGAGCGTCGGGCGAAATGGGGTCGATCGGGCGCTATATTTTTCGCACCACCCTGGGTGCATTTCTCGCCGTGATGATCAGTCTCACCGCTCTGATCTGGGTTACCCAGGCGTTGCGCGAGATTGAGCTGATGACCAACCAGGGCCAGACCGCCCTCGTCTTCCTGCAGATCACGGCTCTCATTATTCCAAATCTGGTGGTGCTGCTTGCCCCGGTCGGCTTGCTGATAGCGGTCGCCTATGTGCTCAACAAGCTCGGCACGGACTCAGAGATCATCGTGATGAACGCCTCGGGCATGTCGCCCTGGCGCTTGTTCCGACCTTTCCTGGCGGTAGCCGCGCTCGTCTCCGTCCTGGTGGCTCTTCTGAGTTTCTACATCGCGCCCCAAAGCCTGCACGCCTTTCGCAGCTGGTTCATGGAAGTCCGCACTGATCTCGTGACTTATGTCGTCCGTCCCGGCCGGTTCATCAATGTTCAGAAAGGCGTCACCTTCCACATCCGCGAACGGCAGAGCAATGGCGAACTGCTCGGAGTGCTGATCGACGACAAACGCAACCCGAAGG
Organism: uncultured Alphaproteobacteria bacterium; assembly: GCA_963731585.1. GTDB lineage: Bacteria > Pseudomonadota > Alphaproteobacteria > Rhizobiales > Xanthobacteraceae > CANKHA01. The sequence continues at coordinate 150,371 of CAVSWC010000011.1, read as the reverse complement.
AACACCTTTCCGTCCTGGCCGAACGGGGCGAGATCCTGAAGAACGAGCATGGCACTTTCCTCGTCCTGCAGGGAGGCACTGTGCAACGGCACCAGAGCAGCGAGACCGAGCCCAACATCGTCGAATTCGACCGCTATGCCTTCGATCTGTCGCAGTTCGCTTCGTCGGCGCCGCTCAATCAGTCGGTGCGTGAACGTTATCTCTGGCAATTGCTGTGGCCAGATGCGAAGGATCCTCTGCTGAAATCGCAGCCCGGGCAGTTACGCGCGGAACTGCACGATCGGCTGTCAGCCCCGCTTTATCCGCTGGTCTTCGTGCTGGTTGCCTACGCCTATCTCGGAGCCCCTCGAACGACGCGCCAAAGCCGCAACCTGTCGCTGCTGGGAACCATCGGCGTGCTAGCGCTGCTGCGCTTTTCCGGCTTCGCGACCACGGTGATCTCGGTCAATGCGCCGCTCATCATCGCGTTTCATTATTTCCTTTTAGCCGCGGCCACGGCGCTGAGCATCTGGGCAATCGGACGCGGCATCATCATCGAGCCACCTGCCTTCATCACCAACACCTTGAGCGCGCTGCAAGAACGTTTTGCACCGCGTCCGGCAACGGCCTGATTTCATGCGCATGGTCACCACGTTGCATCGCTACTTCGCCGCGCGTTTTGTCAACGCAGCGCTGGCGATTTTTATCGGGGTCTTCGCCCTGGTGGCGATGGTGGACTATGTCGAGCTCGTGCGCCGCACCGCCAACATGCCGAATATCTCCGGCTGGACGGTGGCCAAGGCTTCGCTCTATCGTGTGCCGCAGATCACCGAGCGCCTTTTGCCCTTCTGCATATTGCTGGCCGGCATGATCTCTTTTCTCAATCTCTCGCGCCGGCTGGAACTGGTGATCGCCCGGGCCGCAGGCATGTCGGCGTGGCAATTCATCAGTCCCGCGCTCCTCATGGCGCTGCTGATCGGCATCGCCGCAACCACCGTGTACAACCCGGTTTCGGCTTTCCTGCAGGAACAATCGAAACGGTTGGAGGCAGAGCTGCTCGGCGAAGACCTCGGGGGCTTGCTTTCCAGTTCCGGCAGCGGATTATGGGTGCGCCAGCGCAGCGTCGATGGACAATCGATTATCAATGCGCAGAGCAGCCGCGAACAAGGCGTCCGCCTCGGCGGCATCACCGCCTTCACGTTCGACAACAGCGGAAAATTCAAGGAGCGCATCGAGGCCAAAACCGCCGTGCTGGAACGCGGCAGCTGGCGCCTGCAAGACGCCCGCATCTATGTCACGGGCACTCCCGCTATCCCCGCGCGGACCTATCTGCTCAGCACCAACCTGACACCCGAGCAGGTCCGCGAAAGCTTCGCCACCCCGGAGACCGTGCCATTCTGGAGCCTTCCGCTATATATCGAGCTGGCGGACGGTGCCGGGCTGGGCGCGGCCGGCTACCGCGTGCAGTACCAGAAGCTGCTGGCCCTGCCCTTTCTGTTCGTTTCCATGGTGCTTCTGGCAGGGGCCGTATCCTTGCGTTTTTTCCGTTTCGGCGGCGTCCCGAAGATGGTTTTAGCTGGAGTGGCGGCGGGCTTTTTGTTGTATGTTCTGTCGAAGTTTTTCGAAGATTTCAGCAAGGCCGGGTTGCTCGATCCGGCAGCGGCAGCCTGGCTTCCGGTGCTGTTCGGAGGGCTGATCGGCGTCCTTACCTTGCTTCACCAGGAAGACGGCTGACTTCAGAATGATATCGCGGCGAAACAACGGATTTTCGATGATGCGTGATCGGATCGGCGGGCGTAGTTGCATCGCAGCGGTGATGATGGCCGCAAGCCTCGCCGTGGCTTCTCCGGCCGCGGCCCAGCAAGTCGCTGCGATGGTGAATGGCTCCCCGATTACGGCCTATGACATAGAGCAGCGCTCGAAATTCATGCAACTCTCCACCCACAAGACGCCGCCGCGACAGGAAGTCCTGCAGACGCTGATCGAGGAAAGGATTAAGGTCCAGGAAGCCGGCCGCTACAACATGGATGCGCCAAAAGCTGACGTGGACCGGGGCCTGAACGGCATGGCAAGCCGCGCCGGGATGAGCATCGAGCAGTTCACGCAGGCATTGGCCGGCCGGGGCATCAATATCGATACGATCAGATCGCGTATGCGGGCGGAGATTGCCTGGAACCAACTGCTGCGCGCCCGCTTTCCCGCGACGCTCACGATTGCGGAAAAAGAGATCAGGGACGTCGTCGAGAAAAAGGGCGAAGGTGACGCTGCGGCCTATGAATATCAGCTGCGCCAGATCCTTTTCATCGTTCCGAAAGGCTCCGCCCAATCGGTATTCGAGAGCCGCACGCGCGAAGCGGAGGCGCTGCGCAGCAGGTTTGAGAATTGCCAGGATGGCTTCACTTTCGCGCGGTCGTTGCGGGACGTGGCGGTGCGCGATCCGGTCAGGCGCAGTTCTGTCGATTTGCCAGACAACCTGCGCGATGTTCTCAACAGCACGCCGGTCGGTAAGCTCACCAAGCCCGAGATCAATGCCCAGGGCGTCGCGGTTTTTGCCGTGTGCGATAAGCAGGAAAACAAGACGGACACCCAGCGGACGCGCTCTGCCCAACAGGAGCTTTTCAAGACGCGCTTCGAGGCGCAGTCCAAACGCTACCTGAGCGAGCTGCGGCGCCAGGCCATGATCGAGATGAAATAGTCCGGCGATGTCCAAAGCGCTGGCGCTGACCATAGGTGAGCCGGCGGGCATCGGGCCGGATTTGACGCTCGCGATCTGGCAACAGCGGTCGCAACTCTCGCTCCCACCCTTCTATGTGCTAGGCGACGCGCAATTCCTGGCAAGACGTGCGAAACTGCTCGGACTCGACGTGCCGGTGGCGACGGTTGAGGCGTCAAAGGCGGCAGAAATGTTTCCAACCGCCCTGCCCGTCGTTTCGATCGAGCGGGCGATTACAGCAGAGCCGGGACGCCCCGACGCCTCGAGCGCACCGGCCGCCATCGAGGCGATCCGCCGCGGCGTCGCCGACGTCCTGCGCGGTGCCGCGGCAGCGATCGTCACCAATCCGATTGCCAAGAACGTGCTGTATCAATCGGGATTCCAGGAGCCGGGGCACACCGAATATCTGGCCAAGCTGGTCGAAGAAATGCACGGGCTGGCGGTGCAGCCTGTGATGCTGTTGTGGTGTCCCGATCTGGCGGTGGTTCCTGTCACCATCCACCTGCCGCTGAAGGATGTGCCCGGCGCGCTGACGACCGATCTGCTGGTCCGCACCGGCCGCATCGTGGCGCGCGATTTCAAAACGCGCTTCGGCATTACGCGGCCGCGCATTGCGGTCGCCGGACTTAATCCCCATGCGGGCGAGGAAGGCGCGATGGGCAGTGAAGACGCCGCGGTGGTGCGGCCTGCGGTCCAACAGCTGCAGGCGGAAGGCATCGACGCGCGTGGCCCATTACCTGCCGACAGCATGTTCCACCCCGCCGCACGCGCGCAATACGACGTTGCCTTGTGCACCTATCACGATCAGGCGCTGATCCCGATCAAGACGCTGGCATTCGAGAATGCCGTCAACGTCACGCTTGGCCTGCCTTTCGTGCGCACCTCGCCCGATCACGGTACCGCCTTCGACATCGCCGGCAGCGGCGGCGCCGACCCCTCCAGCCTGATCGCCGCGCTTAGACTTGCTGCACGGCTTTCGGAACGGGCGGCGGTTCCTGCGGCTGCCGGCGCATGAGCGCCATCGATACGCTGCCACCGCTGCGGGAGGTCATCCGCCGTCACGGACTTGGCGCGAAAAAGTCGCTTGGCCAGAATTTCCTGCTCGATCTCAATCTCACCGCCCGGATCGCGCGCGCCGCTGGACCGTTGGAAGATATCACCGTCGTGGAAGTCGGCCCCGGCCCCGGCGGCCTAACGCGGGCGCTGCTGGCGCAGGGCGCGCGCCGGGTCATTGCCATCGAGCGTGATGAGCGTGCAGTCGCCGCGCTCGCAGAAGTCGCCGCGCATTATCCAGGACGTCTCGAGGTGATCGCAGGCGACGCGCTGGGATTCGAGCCGGCGCTACAGCTGAACGGCGAGCCGGCGCGGGTGGTGGCGAATCTTCCCTACAATATCGCGACGCCGCTTCTCATCCGCTGGCTGTCGGCCGAGCCCTGGCCGCCCTGGTATGATTCGCTGGTGCTGATGTTCCAGCGCGAAGTGGCCGAGCGCATCGTCGCCCCGCCAGGATCGAAGACCTATGGCCGGCTCTCGGTGCTGACCGCATGGCGCGCAGAGAGCCGCATCCTGTTCGATATCGCACCTTCGGCTTTCGTGCCGCCGCCGAAGGTAACGTCTTCACTGGTGCAGTTCGTGCCCCGCCGCGCGCCGCTGACCTGCGACCGCCGGATGCTGGAGCGCGTCACGGAAGCAGCCTTCGGCCAGCGCCGGAAAATGCTGCGGCAAAGCCTGAGATCCCTCGGCGCCGATCCAGTCGCATTGCTGGCGGAAGCGGGCATTGCGGCAACCGAGCGCGCGGAACAGATTTCGGTGGAAGGTTTCGTCGCGCTGGCGCGCGCATTCGAGCGAACCGGCGCTACAGCTTAGCCTGCAGCCCGCGCACGACGTCGGATAGACCCGGCTGGCGCTCGCGCTTGAGTCGTTCGGCCAGCAGGATCGCCTGCACCTGAGCGAAGGTTTCGTCGATATCGCGATTGATCAAAACGTAATCGTATTCCGCCCAATGACTCATCTCGTCCGATGCCTTGGCCATGCGTCCACGGATCACCTCGTTTGAATCCTGCGCGCGGGTCGTCAGTCGTCGCTCCAACTCGGGAATCGAGGGCGGCAGCAGGAAGACACTGACAAAATCCTTTGCCACCTTGTCGCGGAGCTGCTGCGTGCCCTGCCAGTCGATATCGAACAGCACGTCATGTCCGCGCGCCAGCGCCGCCTCCACCGGAGGCCGTGGCGTACCATAGCGATTGCCGAATACTTCCGCCCATTCCAACAGTTCGTCGTTGCGCACCATCTCATCGAAGCGAGCCCGCGTGACGAAATGATAGTCCCGTCCATCCACTTCAGCCGGCCGCTGCGGCCGCGTCGTGGCGGAGACCGACAGTTCCACCGACGCATCGGCCTCCAATAGCATGCGGGAGATTGTGCTTTTGCCCGCGCCCGAAGGGGACGACAGCACCAGCATCAAGCCGCGGCGCGCGACCGGCTCCCTTTCGCTCCCCGTCATCCCCACTACTCCAAATTCTGCACCTGTTCGCGGAACTGCTCGACGACGCTCTTGAGCCCGAGACCAATATTGGTCAGCTCAATATCGTTCGCCTTGGCGCAGAGCGTATTCGATTCGCGATGCAACTCCTGTGCGAGAAAGTCCAGCCGGCGCCCCACTGCGCCGCCTTGCTTGAGCAGGCTGCGGGCCTGCGCCACATGTGCCACCAACCGATCCAGCTCTTCACGGATATCGGCCTTGCTGGCCATCAGCAGCGCCTCCTGGTGCAGGCGGTCGGCATCGAAGCGATCGGAGCTGCCGAGGATAGTGGCGATCTGCTCGGCGAGACGCGCCTTGATCGCTTCCGGGCGGCGGCCCGGCGCAGCTTCGGCACGCGCTGTGAGCGTCACGATTTCGTCGAGGCGGATGTGCAACAGAGTTCCGAGCGCAACGCCCTCGTGCCGGCGCATCTGCGCGAGCGCCTCGAGCGTCCTGCCGTAGCCAGCGACCACCGCGGACTCGGCAGCCAGACGCTCATCCTCGCGGTCCTCCTGCTCGGTAACCTCGACCACGCCCTTCATTGCGAGAATGCCATCAAGGGACGGCGGAGAAGCTTCAATACGTTCCGCCAGATCGCGCATGGTTTCGATCACTGCCGACAGCACTGCTTCGTTCACCCGCACAACGGGGACGACGCCTTCGCGCGTGACTGTCAACGTGCCCTGCACGGTGCCGCGGGAGAGCAGCTCGGCCGCTTTCGCGCGCACAGGAGTTTCCACGGCATCCCAGCCGGGCGGAAGCCGCAGCCGGAAGTCGAGACCCTTGGCGTTGATGGATTTCAGCTCCCAGGCCCAGGCGTAGGGACCGCTGACGCCATGGCTTCGGGCGAAGCCGGTCATGCTGGAAAGCGCCATAAGTAGGCTCCGCCCTTTTGGCTGTCGGCATCGTGGTGCAGAAATTTGCTGCGAGTCAGTCAAACGAATTTCTCAACCAAACGACACTGAATTCTTAAGAAGTTCGCTCCGGAGGTGCCGCAAGATAAGCGAACTTCGGATCGGGCACTAACGGGTGCGCGATCCGTTCAGGACAGGCTTCGGCAATGTGCGGGCGGCATCCGGCACCGCCGACGCTTCGCCGGCAGGCACCGCATCGACCGGCGCGGCTTTTTGTTGCTGCTCGATAACGCGCAGGCGCGCGACATGCTTCTGATGCTGCTCGTAATTTTCCGAGAACACATGTCCGCCGCTACCGTCGGCAACGAAATAGAGTTCCTTGGTGCGCGCCGGCTTGGCGGCAGCCTCGAGCGACGCGCGGCCTGGATTGGCAATCGGCGCCGGCGGCAAGCCATCGATCACATAGGTGTTGTACGGGGTGGGCTGCTCGATTTCGCTGCGCATGATCGGGCGTCCCAGCGTCCCTTTGCCGCCAACCAGGCCATAGATAATGGTCGGATCGGATTGCAGCTTCATCTTCTGTTTCAGGCGATTGACGAAGACAGAAGCGACACGCGTGCGTTCGTCCGGCCGGCCGGTTTCCTTCTCGATGATGGAAGCAAGGATAACGAGTTGCTCAGGCGACCGCAGCGGCAGGTCCGGCTGGCGATAGTCCCATGCGTCCTTCAACACGCGCTGCTGCGCCTGCTGCATCAGTGAAATCACGCGCTCACGAGAAAAGCCGCGCGGAAAATGATAGGTGTCCGGCAACAGCGTGCCCTCGCGGGGGATTTCCTTGATGTTGCCGGTCAGCACCGGGTTTTCCGCCAACCGCTGGACTATCTGCTCGGAGGTGAGACCTTCGGGAATTGTGATGGGATGCTGAACAACGCGGTTCTCGATCAATATGTCGACGACCTGGCGCAAGCTGGCCTGTCGGGGGAATTGATATTCGCCGTATTTGAGCTCATCGCGCGCTTTTAGCGCCAGCACACCCGCCATAAACACATAAGGCTGATTGATCACGCCATCCCGCTCGAGCTGGTCGGCGATGTCGCGGATGCCGCTCCGCGGGAGGATATTGACGACCTTTTCGCTGGCAAGAGGACCCGGTGCGTCGAAGCGCTGCTTGCCGATCAACAGCGCGGCGCCCGCGCCGACGGCCAGCAGGACCACGAAGGTGAGAATGGCATTGCCGACGACGACGAGCGGATGGCGTGCCCGCTTGGAGCGGCGCGTGGGCGCCGGCACATGATCCGGCTCGAGCGCGACGCGTGGACTCCGCGGGTTGATCCTGTTCTTCTCCATTAGCGATGCGCCAAGTCCATTGAGTGGCCGCCCCCATCAGGTCGCATAAGGCTTCGCCGGCACCGACACCGCGCACCGGACGGAAAAGCGGCCGCCGCTCCATCACCGGAGGCGACACGCCTGTCCTATTCGGCGCCAACGCCGAGGCCGTATATAGCCCGATAGAGCCGTCCCACTGCAATGCCGGAGTTTGCGCCCGAATTTGCGGCCGGCGGCGTTTAATCCATAACCCGTCGGAACACCAAGGATGCATTGGTGCCGCCGAATCCGAAGGAATTGGACAGCACCACGTCGATATCGCGCTCCCGCGCCGTATTCGGCACGAGATCGATCGGCGTCTCGACCGACGGATGCTCGAGATTGATCGTCGGCGGCGCCACCTTGTCGCGGATCGCCAGCACCGAGAAGATCGCCTCCACCGCGCCCGCCGCGCCGAGCAGATGGCCGATGCTGGATTTGGTGGACGACATGGAGATCTGGCTGGCGGCGTTGCCGACGAGCCTCTGCACCGCGCCAAGTTCGATCTCGTCGCCGAGGGGGGTCGAGGTGCCATGGGCGTTGATGTAGTCGATGTCGCTGGGCGTGATCTTCGCGCTCCGCAGCGCCGCCTGCATGCTGCGGAACGCGCCGTTGCCGTCCGGCGTCGGAGCGGTGATGTGATAGGCATCGCCTGACATGCCGTAGCCGATCAATTCGCCATAGATTTTGGCGCCTCGCTTTTTCGCATGCTCGTATTCTTCGAGCATGACCAGACCGGCGCCCTCACCCATGACAAAGCCGTCGCGATCCTTGTCGTAGGGCCGTGATGCCTTTTCCGGCGTATCGTTGAAATGCGTTGACAGCGCGCGCGCGGCGGCAAATCCGGCGAGCGAGATACGATTGATCGGCAACTCTGTGCCGCCCGCCAGCATCACATCGGCATCGCCCAAGGCGATCAAGCGGCCGGCATCGCCGATCGCATGCGAGCCGGTAGAGCAAGCCGTCACGACCGAATGGTTAGGGCCCTTGAAGCCATATTCGATGGAGACGTAGCCGGAAGCGAGATTGATCAGGCGGCCGGGAATGAAGAAAGGCGATATCCGCCGCGGTCCCCTTTCCTTCAGCACCAGCGACGCCTCGGCAATACCCTCCACACCGCCGATGCCGGAACCGATCATGACCCCGGTAGCGCACCTGTCTTCATCCTCTGTGGGGCGCCAGCCGGAATCTTCTACCGCCTGCTTGGCAGCGGCCATCGCATAGACGATGAAGTGATCGACCTTGCGCTGTTCCTTCGGCTCCATCCATTGGTCTGGATTATACGTGCCGTCGGTGCCGTCGCCGCGCGGGATGCTGCCGGCGATCTTGCATGGAAGGTCCGATACCTCGAATGCATCGACGCGCTTGATGCCGCTCTTGCTCGTGAGGATGCGCTGCCACGTCGCTTCGACGCCGCAAGCCAGCGGCGTAACCATGCCGAGCCCGGTAATAACGACGCGTCTCATAGTCTAGATCTCTGGCCCAGCGCCCGGCCGGGCCTTTTCCGGATGCATAAGCACCCGAAGCCATGCTTGTCTATGCAAATTCCTGGGACGGCGACGCTAGCTTTTGGCGTTCTTTTCAAGAAATTTTACGGCGTCGCCAACCGTCAGAATGGTTTCAGCCGCGTCGTCGGGAATCTCGCAGCCGAATTCCTCTTCGAAGGCCATGACCAGCTCGACCGTATCAAGGCTGTCGGCGCCGAGATCATCGATAAAGCTGGCGCCTTCGGTCACCTTTTCAGGCTCAACACCGAGGTGTTCCACGACGATCTTCTTAACCCGCTCGCCAATGTCACTCATCGTTCAAACCTCATGCCTTTCGGATGGGGCTCTATCGGCCAAGCGATACGAGCCGTGCGTGGCCCTCGTCGTGGTGACGCAGGCGGAAGAACCGGCGCCCCGCGGAATGCGCGATGCCCATTGCCGCCCTTCCGGTTGCTCCCGGCCGAGCCAGAGGTGTCGGTTACCATACTTCATTTGGCTTGGCCAGCGCGGTTGTCCAAGTCATATCATGGCCATCCCGCCGTTCACATGCAGGGTCTGGCCCGTCATGTAACTGGCCTCGTTGGAGGCCAGAAAGACAACCGCGGCGGCCACGTCTTCCGCGCTGCCGAGCCGGCCCGCCGGCACGCGACCAAGGATCGCCTCACGCTGTTTCTCGTTCAGCTTGTCGGTCATCGGCGTCGAGATAAACCCCGGCGCAACGCAGTTTGCGGTGACGCCGCGGCGGGCATATTCCGCCGCTACCGATTTCACCATGCCGATCATGCCGGCCTTGCTGGCGGCATAATTCCCCTGCCCGGGATTGCCTGTCACGCCCACAACCGACGTGATGGCAATGACGCGGCCGAAACGCCGGCGCATCATCCCGCGCACCGCCGCGCGCGCCAGCCGGAAGGTGGCGGTCAAATTTACGTCAATGACCTGATCCCACTCTTCGTCTTTTAATTGGACGAAGAGATTGTCGCGGGTGATGCCGGCATTGGCCACCAGGATGTCGAGTTGACCCATCGCCTGTTCCGCCTTTGGCACCAGTGCTTCTACCTCATTCTTGTCGGCGAGATTGCAGGGCAGCACATGGATGCGCTCGCCGATCTCGGCGGCAAGCGCGTCCAAAACCTCCCGCCGCGTGCCGGACAGCGCCACGCTGGCGCCCTGCATTTGCAGCGCCTTGGCGATCGCGCCACCGAGGCCGCCGGTCGCGCCGGTCACGAGCGCGGTCTTCCCCGTGAGATCAAACATGCTGAATCCTTCGCGCTCTGATGAATGCGTCTATGTCAGCGGGAGCACCCACGGCCATGGCGGTGGCGCCCCCGGCAATACGCTTGACCAGGCCGCTCAGCACCTTGCCCGCACCCAGCTCGTAAAAAGCCGTAGCCCCCTCGTCCGCCATGAACGACACGCATTCGCGCCAACGTACGGTGCCGGTGACCTGTTCGACCAGCCGCCGCACGATCTCAGAGGGATCGCTGATCGGCCGCGCCAGCACATTGGCGACCAGCGGCGCCGCCGGTGCTTTAACGGTCACCGCGGCAAGCGCTTGCGCCATCACCTCGGCGGCCGGCTGCATCAACGCGCAATGGAAAGGCGCGGAGACCGGCAGGATGATCGCGCGCTTGGCGCCTTTGGCCTTGGCGATTTCCGCGGCGCGTGCCACCGCCGCCTTGTCGCCCGAAACCACCACCTGCCCGCCGCCGTTATCATTTGCCACCTGACAAACTTGGCCTTGTGCCGCTTCCGCCGCGATCGCCGCGACCTGCGCCAGCTCCAGCCCGATCAGCGCCGCCATGGCCCCGGTGCCCAGCGGAACGGCCTTTTGCATCGCACGCCCGCGGGTGCGCAAAAGCCGCGCCGTATCGGCGAGCGAAAAAGCGCCGGCAGCGGCAAGCGCCGAATATTCACCAAGCGAATGTCCGGCCACGAATTTCGCATCGCGCCGCAAATCAAGCCCGGCTTCCCCCTCCAGCACGCGCACGACCGCGAGCGATACCGCCATCAACGCCGGCTGCGCGTTTTCTGTCAGCGTCAGCGCATCAGCCGGACCCTCCCAGATCGTGGTGCTGAGTTTCTCACCCAGCGCGTCGTCCACCTCGGCGAAGACTTGTCGCGCCGGCGCAAAAGCATCGGCAAGCGCTTTGCCCATGCCCACCGTTTGGCTGCCTTGACCGGGAAAAACAAACGCAATGGACATTGTCATACCTTGCGAAAACGCGCCCTAAGATACCGCGTTCCGCGCGATGTCAAGCGCGCCGGCACCCCCTAGGAATGCGCGTCGGGATTTTCCCGCGTGCGCGGGTTGCCGAGGCCTAGCGGCTTGGCGTCGATCAGCACGAAGGCGATGCGCGCCGGCTGCGTGCCCCGATTGACCCAGGAATGGTTGGTGCCGCGTTGAATCACCACGTCCCCGACCCGCAAGGTCACACTTGAGTCATCCATCACCATGTCGATCTCGCCAGCCAACACGATCGCATAGTCAAGGGTCTCGGTCCGATGCATGAGGCCGGGCCGGCCGGCGGGAATATCGTTGATCGTAAAGCGCGTGCCGTTGGCGGGCGGCGCCGTGCCGAGTATCCGGGCTCCGAGGTCTTCGACATCTTCGCCGATTGCGATATCGGCCGGCGTCTCGTCCGTCGACCACATCAACGTCGATGCCGAGCCGGGCCGCGAGGACCGCACGTTGGTCGCGGGTCCGTCTATCAGGACCTTGGCGACTCCATTGGCGTCGTGACCAGTCACAACGCGGCGGACAGGCGGCAACCCTGCAGACATAGCTTCACTCCAGTGCGTAATGCTCACATCCCGCTTGAAGCGGCACGATAGCGAATCGGCTTTTCTTGCTGACAAACCCTGTCCGGCTTTAACCATATTGCGCGCAACAGCCACTAACAATTTGAATAGTCGTGTAAAAAACATTCGCTAGATGTTATGCCGGTAATGTAACGAAACGACAAGGTGGCAGGCCTTAGCATCCGGCCCAAGCCCAGGGTAGAGCCATGGTGGACTTCGCCGCGGTCACCGAAGAGGATTTGCAGCGGGCCCGGCAGGATCTCTCCTTCCGGCGGAGGCTGCTCTCCAACCATCTCGAAGTCCTGCTATTGACGCTCAACAAGATGCGCTCTGCCGGCAGTGCCTGGGATAAGACCGCTGCCCGCCAGATCCGCGACGGCGTTGATCTGGCGGTGAAACTCGCCGATATGCTGCAGGCGGCGAAGCGAGAGAACGAGCCTCCAAAAGCGGCCTAATTGCCCTAGAGCCTTGCCTTTTGGGCGCCATCGCGTATAAGCCCGCACTTCGCACGATCCCGGTTGGGAACCGAACGGACGGCCGCTTTGCGGCAGGGCTACTGGCCCGGCGTCCCGGAGTTTCCGCCTTCTGAGCATCGAGCCTTTCCGAAAGGCTCGAAGGGCTAGGCGCCGGGGCGTTGGATTGAAACAGGAAAGGCACTGCATGCCGCTTTACGAGCACGTATTCCTTGCGCGCCAGGACCTTGGCCCGCAACAGGTGGATGAATTTACCAACCAGTACAAAGCCGTCATCGAAGGGATGGGCGGCAAGGTCGCCAAGACTGAGTACTGGGGCGTGAAGTCGCTCTCCTATCGCATCCGCAAGAACCGCAAGGCGCATATGACCTTGCTCAATATCGACGCTCCAGCCCCGGCACTTGCCGAAATGGAGCGGCAGATGCGCTTGAGCGAAGACATCATCCGTTATCTCACCATTCGCGTCGATGAGCTGGAAGAAGGCCCGTCCGCCATGATGCGCAAAGTAGACCGCGACCGCGAGCGCGATGACGGTCGCCCCGGCGGCGGTGGCCCGCGCGGCGATCGTGGTGGTGATCGCGGCAGCTTCCGCGACCGTGAACGGCGCCCGCGCGACGGCGACGACAGCCCGGCAGCAGAGGAGTAGCAACCATGGCATTCTCTCCTCAAGGTGGTGGCGGTGGCGGCGGCGCGCGGCGGCCGTTCTTTCGCCGGCGCAAGACCTGTCCCTTCTCGGGCGCTGGCGCACAGAAGATCGATTACAAGGATGCGCGTCTGTTGCAGCGCTATGTTTCCGAACGCGGCAAGATCGTGCCGAGCCGCATCACCGCGGTTTCTGCCAAGAAACAGCGCGAGATGGCCAAGGCGATCAAACGCGCCCGCTTCCTCGGGCTCTTGCCTTATGTGATCCGCTGACAATTCGAAGTTCCTGCAAAAGCTGCGGAAGTGGTGTAGGAACTTCAAATCGGCGGCACTAGTGCCCCGCTTCCGAAGTTCGTGATACATCGCGGCATCCTCTGACACGAACTTCGGAAGCAAAGGGGCACTGCAACGTTATAAACGGTCCTAGTGCCGCTTTTCGATTTGAAGTTCCTAACCGAGTTTGCTGCAGGTGGCGTAGGAACTTCAAATCGGCGGCACTAGAGCAGCGTAATATCTTATCCGGGCGTAAGCCCGATGAAGAAATCCAGGGCCGCCGGAATGGTCCGGCGGCCGATGGTTGGGGCGGACCTCGATTCGCCTCTAACCGCCCCTGACGGAGCGGGACAGCTGGAATGATCCAGATCGTTCTCATTGGTATTGGTGCGGGCGCCGCGGCAGCGTTGCTATTCGCATCGCTGGCGTCCGGCTCGCTGTTTGCGCTTGTGCTTTTCTACCTCTCGCCTTTGCCTATTCTGATTGCGGGGATCGGATGGAATTACGTGGCGGGCTTGATCGCGGCCCTATTCGCCACCGCCTGCCTTGCCCTCGTGCTCGATGGTCATTTCGCGCTCGCCTTCGTCGTCGGCGTCGGCCTGCCCGCCTGGTGGCTTGGCTATCTTGCGCTGCTTGCCCGCCCCGCCGAGGGCACCGGCGCGCTGGAATGGTACCCCGCCGGAAGGATCGTGCTTTGGACCGCGCTGCTCGGAGCCGCAGCCATCGCGATCGCGATCCCGTATTTCGGCACCGATGCGCAAAGCTTTCATAACAATCTGCGATCCGCCATCGAAGCTGCGCTCGGGCTGCGTAGCCGCGCCGGCGGCGAGCTCAGTCCTGAAAAGCTCATCGATACCGACGTGCTGACGAAGCTGGCGCCGCCGATGGTGGCATCGCTGGCCACCGTCGTATTGCTGATGAATACCTGGCTCGCCGCGCGCATCGTAAAGCTGTCAGGACAACTGCGCAGGCCGTGGCCGGAATTGCCGGCGATCAGTTTCCCCCGGTTTGCACCCCTGCTGCTTGCCGTTGCCCTGGCGGGGGTCTTTTTGCCCGGCCTGCTCGGCATCGTTTCTGATGTTTTCGCCGCCGCGTTGATCATGGCTTTTGCCGTCCTCGGATTTGCCGTGCTGCATGTGGTCACACGCAGCACCAGCGGCCGCCCGCTGGTGCTGGCCGGGGTCTATACCGCGGTCATCATCTTCGGATGGCCGGCGATCATTCTCGCGCTGCTCGGCCTCGCCGACACCGCGCTCGACCTGCGCGGACGGAAGGCTCGCACCCGCGGCCCGCCCACGTTGCATTGAATACCCCGATCAACACATCGAACGAAGACGGAGAAAGACCATGGAAGTAATTCTGCTCGAACGCGTCGCCAAGCTCGGCCAAATGGGAGAGGTCGTGCGCGTGAAGAACGGCTTTGCGCGCAACTATCTGCTGCCAAACGGCAAGGCGCTGCGCGCCACCAAAGAAAATCGCGACCGATTCGAAGGCATGAAGGTCGAGCTCGAGGCTCGCAACACGGAGCTTCGCGGCGAGGCGGAGACGGCCTCGAAAAAGGTCGCCGGCAAAAGCGTCGTCGTCCTGCGCCAGGCTGGTGAAGCCGGCCACCTCTACGGCTCGGTTTCCGCCCGCGACATCGCCAGCCTGCTGAGCGACGATGCCATCACCGTCAATCGCTCGCAGATTGTGCTGAATGCACCGATCAAGACGCTCGGTATGTACAAGATTCCGGTCGCGCTGCATCCCGAAGTCGAGGTCACTGTCACCGTTACGGTGGCACGCAGCCAGGACGAAGCCGAGCGGCTGCAGCGTGGCGAAGATGTGACGCGGCGCCGTGACGCGGCTGAGGAAGAAACGCCCGCAGTCGCGGAAGAGGCTTTCTTTGAACCCGAAGCGGTCGAAGCCCGTCACGCCCGCGAGGCGACAGAAGAAGCCGCGAAGGAAGAGGAAAAGAAATAAGGCCAGCTGCGCCCGGCCTGCCGGCAGCTATTGCGGGTTCGCGGGCGGCGCGGCAGGAGTTGGCTCATTGACAGGCCGGGCCGGAGGGCGCTGGCGGCACCGACTCAGGCGGCACCGGCGGATCGGGCTCGGCAGGTCTCGCCGCTGGTTGAGTCTGGTTGGCCTTGCTCTGATCCTGCGATGCCGCGGGTCTGGCGCGCTGCGTTGTCGGCCGCGCCGACCCGGCGCCCGGATCGGGACCGAGCGATACCAAATACCCCGCGATGGCGGCGGCGCTTTCCCGGCTCGCGGTGTAATGCACGCGTAAAAACTCGGCGAGTGCATTGGCATTCTCGCGCTTGGCCAAGGTGCGAGGGTTGCGGTGACAGTCGGCGCAGTCGGACGCAAAGAGCTGCGCCGGCGTTTTTCCGCGGTTGAGATCTTCCTGCGCCAGCGCGGAGCCCGCGCTCGAACCCTGCGCCCGCCACGACCAACACCAGCACAAGCCTTCTTCCAAACAAAGCCGCCTCCTCCTATCGCTCGCATCCACCAAGTCGTATATCGCACCAACCATTAGCCCAAAATTGCGGCAGGGCGAGCCGCTTTCTTTGCTGAAAAGGCATCGGCGGCTTGATCAAATTCTCGTTTTTCAAATGGGTCCCTGTTTTTTCCTAACCCGTAATTTGGTAATTCATCTCGGAGACTGTTTGCTCGCCCAGACGATGCTAGCGGGTGCTTGGCTCCGAGCGGGCGTAACCGGGGTGGAGGCGGCCAATGCATTGGTTGCTTCAGGCTCTTGCGGGACGATTTATCCGTCGCGGCAATTTCCGGGTGACGATCTCCGGACGGTCATGTTTTCACCTTCGGCGACGGCACCGGCCAGCCGGTCGCCGTACGCTTCACCACCCGCTCGACATTGCGTGAGGTGCTGTTCGATCCCGAACTGAAATTCGGCGAAGCCTATGTGGACGGCACGCTGGTCGTCGAAGAAGGCACCATCGCCGACGTGCTCCATGTCCTCTGCCAGAACGACGCCGAGGCGAAACGCTGGAGTCGTCCTCTTATCTCTTGCGCTATCTCAAGCGCCGCTGGCAGCAGCGCAATCCGAAGCCGAAGGCGCAGCGCAACGTCGCGCATCACTATGACCTGGACGAGCGTCTCTACTCGCTGTTCCTCGACGCCGACCGGCAATATAGCTGCGGCTATTTCGAATCGCACGGCCAGTCGCTCGACGACGCCCAGCTGGCGAAGAAGCGCCATCTCGCCGCCAAGCTGTTGATGCAAAGGGGACTGTGCGTTCTAGACATCGGCTGCGGCTGGGGCGGGCTCGCGCTCTATCTGGCGGAATTCTGCGGTGCGCAAGTCAAGGGCATCACGCTTTCCAAAGAGCAGCATGCGCTGGCGCAGCAACGCGCGGCGGAGAAGCAACTCTCCGGCCAGGTCGATTTCCAGCTGGAAGACTACCGCGACGTGAAGGGCCCCTTCGACCGCATCGTCTCGGTCGGCATGTTCGAGCATGTCGGGCTGAGCCTCTACGACACCTTCTTCCGCAAATGCGCGGATTTGCTGAGCGACGACGGCGTTTTCCTGCTGCATTCCATCGGGCGTTCGGAAGGGCCAGGCATCACCAATCCCTGGGTGGCGAAGTATATCTTCCCTGGCGGCTATATCCCGGCCCTCTCGGAGGTGCTGCCCTATATCGAGCGTGCCGGACTGCTGGTAACTGATATTGAAATCCTTCGCTTGCATTACGCCGAGACGCTGAAGGCATGGCGGGAGCGCTTCCTCGCTCACAAGAACGAGATGGAACGGCTTTACGACCCGCGCTTCGTGCGGATGTGGGAATTTTATCTTGCCGCGGCTGAAGTGAATTTCCGCGACCACGCTGCCATGGTGTTTCAGATCCAGCTTACCAAGCGGCAGGGCGTCGTGCCGATGACGCGCGACTATATCCTGCATGAAGAGCGGCGGCTGCGCGCCGCCGAAGGCGGGCAGCGCACGCCGCTGCGGCTGGCCGGCGAGTAGATCAAATTGTCAGTCGCTTGCTAAGGACAACGTCAAGCCCTAAAGTAAGAACAGCCACCGTTACTTTTGACAGTGTGGAATGAGTCCGCATACTGCACTCCAGCAGTGTCGCGTCCCGTTCTGCCCGCAGCGCCATGCTCGTCCACATTCCCCAGACTAGCATCGGTCCGATGGCACAAGCTGATTCGACCGTCCGGAAGCTCCCGGAACCTGCCGCTCCGATGTATCGGACTGCGCCGCATAATATCGAAGCCGAGCAGGCGCTGCTGGGCGCCCTTCTGGTCAACAACGAAGCGTTTTACCGGGTCGGCGACTTCCTCGAACCGCAGCATTTCTTCGAGCCGATCCACCAGAAAATTTTCGAGATCGCGCGCAGCCTGATCCGCGCCAACAAGCTCGCCACCCCGGTAACGCTGAAAACCTTCCTGCCCGGCGACATCGACATCGCCGGCATGAATGTCAGCCAATATCTCGCGCGGCTCGCCGCCGAGGCCACCACCGTCATTAATGCCGAAGACTATGGCCGCACCATCTACGACCTCTCGATCCGCCGCCTGCTGATCCTGATTGGCGAGGATATGGTCAATGTCGCCTTCGACGCGCCGGTGGATTTCGCCCCGCGCGACCAGATCGACGACGCCGAGCGCCGGCTGTTCGAGCTGGCGGAAACCGGACGCTATGACGGCGGCTTCCAGCGTTTCGCCCAGGCCCTCACCACCGCCGTGGATATGGCGGCGCATGCCTTCCAGCGCGACGGCAAACTGTCAGGCCTGGCGACCGGCCTGGAAGATTTCGACCGCATGATGGGCGGGCTGCAACAGTCGGACCTCGTCATCCTCGCCGGCCGCCCGGGCATGGGCAAGACCGCGCTCGCCACCAATATCGCCTATAACGTGGCCAAGGCCTGGCAGGGCGAGGTGAAGTCCGACGGCCATATGGTCAGTGTCAATGGTGGCATCGTCGGCTTCTTCTCTTTGGAAATGTCAGCCGAGCAGCTGGCCACCCGCATCATCGCCGAACAGACGGGAATCCCTTCTAACAAGATCCGCCGCGGCGGCATCACCGAGGCCGATTTCGAGAAGATCAAGGACGTCTCAATCGAACTGCAGAACCTGCCCTTCTATGTGGACGAGACCGGCGGCCTCTCGATCGCGCAACTGGCGGCGCGCGCGCGGCGGCTGAAGCGCCAGCGCGGACTCGATCTCCTCGTCATCGATTATATTCAGCTTCTGCAAGGCTCGACGCGGCGCTCTTCCGAAAACCGGGTGCAGGAAGTCACCGAAATCACCACCAAGCTGAAGGCGCTGGCCAAGGAGCTGAATGTGCCTGTGCTGGCCCTGTCGCAACTCTCGCGTCAGGTCGAAAGCCGCGACGACAAGCGGCCGCAGCTTTCGGACCTGCGTGAATCCGGTTCGATCGAACAGGACGCCGACGTGGTGATCTTCGTCTTCCGCGAAGAATACTACCACCAGATGCGCAAGCCCTCGGAATCGCAGGCCGACAAATTCGCCGAATGGCTGGCGGAAGGCGAGAAGGTGCACGGCAAAGCCGAGGCTATCATCGGCAAACAGCGCCACGGCCCGACCGGCACGGTGGAATTGCAATTCGATGCGGAAGTCACCCGCTTCTCCAACCTCGTCAAACCCGAGCGGTTGCCGGATCGTTTCTAGCGCGTCCGGCGAAGGCTATCCCGGGACCTGCTGCGAGATGGCAACCGGTTCGTCGACAACATCATGCCGAAAGGCTTGTGGCGCGGCGGTCATCCCCACCATGATGCGCTGCCCCGCAACCCGCGATCCCCCCATGCCTTCGCGCACCAGCCCTGCCTCTCCTTCACCTGAACCGGTTGCTGCTGGTCCTTCCGAGACCGAAGCGGGCGGACTGCTTACGATTGATCTTGCGGCATTGCAGGAGAATTGGCGGCGGCTCGGGCTGCAGGCGCTGCCGGTGGAGTGTGCCGCCGTGGTGAAGGCCGACGGCTACGGCTGCGGCATCGAACAGGTCGGCGCCGCGCTCGTCAGTGCCGGCTGCAAGACGTTTTTTGTCGCCGATCTCGGCGAAGCGCGCCGGCTGCGTCCGGCAGTGCACGACGCCGCGATCTATGTGCTGGATGGCGCGCTGCCTGGCAGCGGCCCGGCCTTCGCCGAGGTCAACGCGCGGCCGGTGATCAGCAGCCTGGTAGAACTCGCCGAATGGGATCGTTTCATCGCCGGCTCGAAGTGGCACGGCAGCGCGGCCATCCATGTTGATACCGGCATGAACCGCCTCGGCATGAGCGTCGACGAGGTGATGGCCCTCACCCCGCGCCTGCAAAGGGAAAATCACGGATTCACGCTGCTGATGAGTCACCTCGCCTGTGCGGAAACGCCGGAGCACCCGCTCAACGAAAAGCAGATCAGGCTGTTCCGCGAAATTCGCCTGCAATTCCGCGGCGTGCCCGCTTCGCTCGCCAATTCTTCCGGCATCTTTCTGGGCGATCGAGCGCATTGCGACCTGGTGCGGCCAGGCGTCGCGCTCTATGGCGTCAATCCAACACCAGGCAAGCCCAATCCGATGCTTCCCGTCGTCGGCCTGCAGGCGCGCATCATCCAGGTGCGGCGGATCGCCAAGGGCGAGACCGTCGGCTATGGCGGCGCCTGGACCGCCAGACGCGCCGCGCGCATCGCCGTCGTCGCCGTCGGCTATGCGGACGGATATCCACGCGCCGCGAGCACCGCGGACGATACGGCAGGTGGCGAAGCGATCGTCGCCGGAAAGCGCTGCCCGATCGCCGGCCGCGTCTCGATGGATCTGATGGCGATCGATGTGACCGACCTGGCGGAAAGCAACGCCCGGCGCGGCGACTACGCCACCCTGATCGGTGGCGATATCAGCGTCGATGACGTGGCGCGTTTCGGCGGCACCATCGGCTATGAAGTGCTCACGCGGCTCGGCCACCGCTATCACCGCGTCTATCTCGGCGCCTAGTCGGCTACTGCCTCCCGCCCCTGCACCTGCTGCAAGGCCTCGAGGATTTCTTGCTGGGTGAATGGCTTGAAGACGACTGGAATTTCCACGAACTCCGGGCCTTTCAGCGCTTCGCTGAAGCCCGTCATCAGCACGACTGGTAATTCCGGCCACGTTGCACGCACGTGCCGCGCCAGGTCCAGCCCGGAGATCCCTTCGTCCATGACGATGTCCGACAGAAGGACGTCGAAATCGCGGTCGCGATTCAACAAATCCAGGCCGGCGGAAGCGCTCGCCATTCTGGTAACGTCATAGCCCGCGTCGCTGAGCATGGCCGCAGTCACTTCCGCCACCGCCAGATTGTCTTCGACCAGGAGGATACGCCCTTTGTTGCCGCCCGGTTGCACCGCCGCCTCCGGCCTTGGTGCAGCCGGGGCCTGCAACGCACGCGGCAGGAAAAGCGTGAAGGTTGTGCCTTCGCCCGGCTTGCTTTTGACCGTGACGGCGCCGCCGGATTGCTGCGCAAATCCGTAGACCTGGCTCAGGCCGAGGCCGGTTCCCTTGCCCAGGGCTTTGGTGGTGAAGAACGGCTCGAAGATGTGGTCGAGGTGGGTCGGGCGCGATGCCTGTGCCGGGATCCTTCACCGCCACAGCGACGAAATTGCCCTCCAGCCCCGGATTGCCTTCCCGGCCCTTGGTCAGGACGTAATTCGCGGCGCTGATAGCAAGCGGCCCGCCTTCCGGCATGGCGTCGCTCGCATTCACCGCGAGATTGATCAGGGCGACTTCCAACGCATTGGGATCGGCATATACCGGCCATGTGTCGGAAGGAACCGTCAGCCGTATCTCGACATTCTCCCGCACCGATCGGGTGAGCAGACCTTTCAATTCGGAGGTGCGATCCTGGATGCGAAAGCTAACCGGCTCATGCGCGCCGCGTTGCGCGAAAGCGAGCAATTGCCGCGTCAGGGATTGCCCGCGCTGCACCGCTGCCAGGATCGCCTCGGCGTAGGATTGCTGCCGCTGCTGGTCGCCCGCGCGCCGCTTGATGCCCTCGGCGCTGCCCTGCATGATCATCAGCAGGTTATTGAAGTCATGCGCGACGCCCCCGGTCATCCGCCCGAGCGCTTCCAGCCGCCGTGCGCCTTCCATTCCGAGCTCTTCCTGCCGCCGCAGCTTCACCTCGCGCAACAGCAGCCAAAGGAATATCGCAGCCAGCGCCAAAGTTGTCGCCAGCCCGGCGCCGATCAACCACAGGGAACGTTGCAGCGGCGCCATGAAGACATCGCTCGGCACGCCGACATGCACCGACCAGTTCCCGACTGCAAGCATGCGATAGGCGGAGATTGTCGGCACGCCCTCCAGCAAGAATCCGGGATAAATCCCTTCCTCTCCTCCGCTGGCACGCGCGAATCGGGCTGCCTCGCTGGCCGGCCCGCCAATCAATGTCGGCGGACCGGCACTCCGCGCGGCGACGTTGCCCGATCCGTCGATCACCGTCGCGATCCAATGCTGCGGCAAGTCTGGGAGCAGGAAGCGGTCGCGAATGGTGTCCGGGGACAGTATTGCTGAGATAACATATTGGACGTCGCCATCGCGGATCACCGGTGCGCGCAACGCGAAAGCAGGTCGACCAAGCGGTCCACGCAAAATCTTGCCGATCACCGGCCGCTTCAGTCTCGACGGCAATACGATGGCTATCGATTTCGACCGCGCGTCCCGGATTCACGCCGGCGGCTTCTGGAACCAACGGAGCATCGGCCAATATCTTCGCATCGGCATCGGTGAAGCGTATGGCGAGCCATGCCGGCAACTCCTGCTTGATGCGCCGGGCCAACTCGTCAAAATCCGCTTGCGTGACTCCGTGATCGAAATCGCGGGACTGCGCCAACACGCGCAACACGTCCAGCTGCCCGGTTAGATCTCTCGCCAGAGCCGCAGAAAGATGCCGCACGCGGTCGACGGCATCGCGCTCGATCTTGTCACGTTCCGCCCGCAACGCGGCAATCCCGAGCGCCACCGACAGCGCGGCGAGCGGAAGAAATGCGGCCAACATGAGCAGGAGAATGGGTCGCCGGAACAACAAGCTCGCCCTCAATGAACATCCGCCCTTAAAACCACACCCGGCTTTCGAATCCTAATGCTCAGTTTACATGGTCACGCAGCAGCCGGCTCGTCCCCTGTGAAAAGAAAGGCCGTTGACTTCCGTGTTACAGTAGATTCGACCATGGCCCGCCGCACGCCCACCTTTGTCTGCCAGAATTGCGGCGCGACTTCCTCGCGCTGGCAAGGCAAATGCAATTCCTGCGGCGAGTGGAATACGCTGGCGGAGGAAGGCGCCGCGGCAGCGGGGCCCATGCCCGGCCGCGCTCCGCGCAAAGGCCGTCTGTTCGCGCTCGAGCCGCTCGCCGGCGAAGCCCATGAGGCGCCGCGGCTTGCTTCCGGCGTCGCTGAATTCGACCGGGTCATCGGCGGTGGTTTTGTGCGCGGCTCGGTGCTGCTGATGGCGGGCGATCCCGGCATCGGCAAATCGACGCTGCTGATCCAGGTGGCCGCCGCCCTGGCGCGGGCGGGGCAGCGCGCGGTCTACATCTCGGGCGAGGAAGCGGTGGCGCAGGTGCGGTTGCGGGCCGAACGGCTGGGGCTCGGCGATGCCGCCGTGGAACTCGCCGCGGAGACCTCGGTCGAGGACATCATCGCCACCTTGTCGGAAGCCAAGACCCCTCGCCTTGTCGTGGTGGATTCGATCCAGACAATGTGGACCGACGTCGTGGATTCCGCCCCCGGCACCGTCACCCAGGTGCGCGGCGCTGCCCAGGTGCTGATCCGTTTCGCCAAGCGCTCCGGCGCCGCGGTGATTTTGGTGGGTCATGTCACCAAGGAAGGCACAATCGCCGGCCCGCGCGTGGTCGAGCATATGGTGGATGCGGTGCTCTCCTTCGAAGGCGAAGGCTCGCACCAGTTCCGCATCCTGCGCGCGGCAAAGAATCGTTTCGGGCCGACGGACGAGATCGGCGTCTTCGAAATGACCGGCGGCGGGTTGCGTGAAGTCGCCAACCCATCCGAGCTGTTCCTGTCCGAGCGCGATCTCGGCAGCCCGGGCACCGCGGTTTTTGCAGGGATCGAGGGCACACGGCCTGTGCTGGTGGAAATCCAGGCGCTGGTGGCTCCGACAACCTTGGGAACCCCACGCCGGGCGGTGGTCGGCTGGGATCAGAGCCGGCTGGCCATGGTGCTGGCGGTGCTGGAGGCGCATTGCGGGGTGCGGCTGTCCGCCCATGACGTGTATCTCAATGTGGCGGGCGGGCTGCGTATCAATGAGCCGGCGGCCGACATGGCTGCCGCCGCGGCGCTGGTCTCTTCACTGGTTAATGCACCACTGCCGGCGGACGCGGTCTATTTCGGCGAAGTATCCCTTTCCGGCGCGATTCGGCCCGTGGCCCAGACCGCGGCTCGGCTGAAGGAGGCAGTCAAGCTCGGCTTCAAGCGGGCCGTCATCCCGGAGGCCGCCCGGGCGGAAGGAGCCCCCGATGGCGGCCTGCAAACGACCAGCGTCGGGAACCTCGCCGGCCTCGTTGCCGATATTGCCGCAGAAGGCGTCCCGGGCCGCAAAACCGGTGTGGTTCAGAAGTCCGCATCATCCGATCAGCGAGTCCGACGCGCGGACTTCTGAACCAAAGCCACTTTAGCCCGCAAAATGGGCTGAAAAACGGGTGACGGCGGCGCCCTGGACGGCTATACAGCGCGGGCGAAATTCTGGCTGTCCGGGCGACCCAAGCAGCCGGAAAAAGTCACAAAATTAATCTGTTGGCTCGATGCTGGGCGGGCCTTGCCGCCACCGCTTGCGTACGTCAGGTAATGGCTCGCCTGCTGCGCAATTCGATGCCACCCGCGGACGCCCGCGGAAACGATGGGCAGTGAATGCCGATTACGTTCCTCGATCTCATCCTGCTCGTTGTCATGCTGGTTTCGGCGCTGCTTGCCATGATCCGCGGCTTTATGCGCGAGGTCTTGTCGATCGCCGCCTGGGCGATTGCCGCCATCGCCACCGTCTACTCCTATGCCCGCCTGCTGCCGCTGGCGAAGCAGTATTTCAACAACGACATTGTGGCCGCGGCCGCCGTCATCGGCGGCGTTTTCCTCGGCACTTTGCTGATTGTTTCGGTGCTGACGGTCCGGATCTCGGACATGATCCTGGACAGCCGGGTGGGCGCGCTCGACCGTACCCTCGGCTTCCTGTTCGGCCTGGGGCGCGGGCTGGTTATCGTGGTGGTCGCCTTCCTGTTCTTCGACTGGCTGGTGCCATCGAAATCCCAGCCGGACTGGGTGCAAACCGCCAAATCCAAGGTTGTGCTGCAAAGCACGGGGGACTGGCTGAAAGGCATGTTGCCGGATGACCCCGAAAGCACCATCTTAAAGAGGCTGAAGCGGCCCAGGGGCGACGAAACCGATGCCCCCGATGGTCCGCCGCCGGAAACGCGGTCCGACCTGGGGACCATAACCGGCAGCGTGACGCGCGGCAGTGATCCGAGCGGTTACGCACGAAACGACCGCGACGGTATGCGGCAGTTGATCGAAAATAAGGCGGCAACCGCGCGATAGCGCTCAGAGGGCCCATGAGCCAGTCGATGGACGTTTCCGGCGACGATCTCCTCGATCTTGAGGGAGATCGGCTGCGGGAAGAATGCGGGGTCTTCGGCATCTATAATCATCCCGATGCGGCGGCAATCACGGCGCTCGGGCTGCACGCGCTTCAACATCGCGGCCAGGAAGCCGCCGGGATCGTCAGCTTCGACGGCAAGCGCTTCCATTCCGAACGCCGCATGGGACTGGTCGGCGATACTTTCTCCCGGCGCGAAGTGATCGACCGCCTGCCCGGCCAGGTCGCGATCGGCCATGTGCGCTATTCCACCACCGGCGAAACCATCATCCGCAACGTGCAACCGCTGTTCGCCGAACTGAATGCCGGCGGTTTCGCCATCGGCCACAACGGCAATCTGACCAATGGCCTGACGCTGCGCCGCCAACTGGTGCGCGAAGGCGCGATGATGCAGTCCACCACCGACACCGAAGTGATCCTGCATCTGGTCGCCCGCTCGCATAAATCGCGCTTTGTCGACCGTTTCGTCGATGCCTTGCGGGATATCGAAGGCGCCTTTTCGCTCGTTGGCATGACAAACAAGAAACTCGTCGGCGCGCGCGATCCGCTCGGCATCCGTCCGCTGGTGCTCGGCAGGCTGGATGGCTGCCCGATCCTCGCCTCGGAAACCTGCGCGCTCGACATCATCGGCGCGCAATATGTGCGCGATATCGAGAACGGCGAAGTCGTGGTGTTCGACGAAGAAGGCATGCAGTCATACAAGCCGTTCCCGCCGATGGCGCCACGGCCCTGCATCTTCGAATACATCTATTTCTCCCGGCCTGACTCCATCGTCGGCGGCCGCTCGGTCTACGACGTGCGCAAGACCATGGGCGCGGAGCTGGCGCGCGAAGCGCCCGCCGCCGCCGACGTGATCATCCCGGTGCCCGACTCCGGTGTGCCCGCCGCCATCGGCTATTCCCAGGCTTCCGGCATTCCTTTCGAGATGGGCATCATCCGCAACCATTATGTCGGCCGCACATTCATTCAGCCGACGCAGTCGATCCGCGAGCTCGGCGTGCGGCTGAAGCATTCGGCCAACCGCGCCGTGGTCAAGGGCAAGCGCATCGTGCTGCTCGACAACTCGCTCGTGCGCGGCACCACCTCGATGAAGATCGTGCAGATGATGCGCGACGCAGGCGCCAAGGAGGTGCATTTTCGCATCTCGTCCCCGCCGATCACCCATCCGGATTATTACGGCATCGACACGCCGGAGAAGGAAAAGCTGCTCGCAGCGAACCATGACATCGAGGGAATCCGCACCATCATCGGAGCGGACTCGCTCGCGTTCCTGTCGGTGGAAGGCATCTACCGCGCGATGGGCGAGGAAAAGCGCGATCCGCTCAAGCCGCAGTTCACCGACCATTGCTTCACCGGCGACTACCCGACCGCGCTCACCGACCGCGCCGCGCAGGAAAGCCCGCCGCGCCAGCTCTCGC
Organism: uncultured Alphaproteobacteria bacterium; assembly: GCA_963731585.1. Lineage (GTDB taxonomy): Bacteria > Pseudomonadota > Alphaproteobacteria > Rhizobiales > Xanthobacteraceae > CANKHA01. The sequence continues at coordinate 124,272 of CAVSWC010000011.1, read as the reverse complement.
TCTTGGCGGAAGCCAGCTGACGCGAGGCGTCATCCCGCAAGCGCCTGTGAAATGATCCGATGGAAATGAACACTTGGCATCGCGGCCGGCTGATCGACCACATCCAGCTCGTGGTGCGCGACCTTGAGGCGAGCAAGCGCTTCTATAGCGCGGTGTTCGAGGTGCTCGAGATATCTATGGGCGAAATCGGCGGGTTCTTCTTCTGGGATGAATTCGTCATCAGCGAGGGCGAACCGCGCACCGGCCGCACGCATCTCGCCTTCCAGGCCAAGGATCACGATACCGTCCAGCGCTTCTATAAGGCCGCGCTTGCCGCCGGCGGCAAGGACAACGGCGCGCCGGGCGTGCGCGAAGAATATCATCCGGGTTATTACGCCGCCTTCGTGCTCGATCCCGACGGCAACAACATCGAGGCGGTCAATCACGGCCCGGCAAAGCGGTCCGCTGAATCGGTGGTGATTACCGCCGAAGGCTGAACCAGTTCGCTCGGTGTCATCCCGGAAGCGCTATCCGGGATCCGGCCTTTCGTTTGATATTTGCGAAGTTGATGGTTATGGGTTCCGGCTCTTCGCTTCGCTCAGGCCGGAATGACAACAATGGACAGGCCCCTCGCCAACCGCATCGCCCTGGTCACCGGCGCCTCGCGCGGCATCGGCGCTGCGACCGCACTCGCTCTCGCCAAGGCCGGCGCGCATGTGGTGGCGATTGCGCGCACCACCGGCGCACTGGAGGAACTCGACGACGAGATCCGCGCGGCGGGCGGCAGCGCCACGCTGGTACCGCTCGACGTCACCGATACTGGCGGCATCGCCCGGCTCGCGGCGGCGCTGGACAAGCGCTATGGCCGGCTTGATGTGCTCATCGGCAACGCTGCCATCGTCGGCGATACCTCTCCCCTGGGCCATGTGGAACCGAAGATTTGGGACCAGGTGATGGCGATCAACGTCAACGCCAACTGGCACCTCATCCGCTTCCTCGATCCGCTGCTGCAAAAATCGGACGCGGGGCGTGCGGTGTTCATCACCTCCGGCGCCGCCAGCAATGCGCGCGCCTATCGTGGACCTTACTCGGTCTCGAAGGCGGCGCTCGACGTGCTGGCACGGACCTATGCCGCTGAAACCGCCGCCACCAAGGTGCGGGTGAATTTGTTCAACCCCGGCCCCACGCGCACCCGCATGCGTGCCACCGTGATGCCGGGCGAGGATCCGGCCACCCTGCCCAAGCCCGCGCAGGTGGCCGAAAGCATCCTGCCGCTTTGCTTGCCTGACTTCACCGAGACCGGCAGGCTCTACGATTTCCCCTCGCGCGGCCTTCAGTCTTTCCGCCCGCCGGCCTGAACCGAATCGGCTACCGGTGTTAACCCGCCATGCCTGAGCAGGCGGACTTCATCCGAACTCGATTGCCTCATCATCGGCGGCGGCCCCGCCGGGCTGACGGCCGCCATTTATCTCGCCCGCTTCCGCCGCAACGTGCTGCTGGTGGACGACGGCCACAGCCGCGCCCGGCTCATTCCGGAATCCCACAATTATCCGGGCTTCATCGGCATCTCCGGACCGGACCTGCTGGCGAGCTTGCGCGAACAGGCGGAACGCAACGGCGCGCGTCTGCAGCAAGGCCGCGTGGAGGAGTTGCGCAAATCTGGCGACGCATTCGTCGCGCGCATCGGCGACGATGAGCTGCCCAGCAAGCGGCTCCTGCTTGCCACCGGCATCGTGGATGAGAGCCCCGACCTGCCCGGCATGAAGGATGCGATCTATCGCGGCGCGTTGCGCTTCTGCCCGATCTGCGACGGTTTCGAGGCGTCCGACAAACGCATCGGCGTGCTGGGACCGTTGAAAACGGCGGCTGGCAAGGCGCAGTTCCTGCGCACTTATAGCCGCGATGTGGTGCTGCTGCCGACCGACGATCCGGCCAAGAGCAGCGAGGAGACGCAATCATTGCAAAATGCCGGCATCGTCGTCGAACAACGTGTCGTCGATGTCGACCGCAGCGGCGACAAGATCGTGGCGCTGTTTGAGGGCGGCCGCCGCCTGCCCGTCGATGTGCTCTATCCCGCGCTCGGCTGTGAGGTGCGCTCGAAACTCGCGACCGCGCTCGGCGCCCGCTGCACCGAGATCGGCAACCTGCATGTCGACGACAAGCAGCGCACCTCGGTGGAAGGCCTCTATGCGGCGGGCGACGTCGTCACCGACCTGCACCAGATCAGTGTTGCCACAGGCCATGCCGCGGTGGCGGCCACAGCCATTCACAGCAGCCTGCCGCGTAACTTCCGCTAGGCTATGGCAGGTATTCAGCCTGCAGCAGCAGCATGCCGGAGCCTTCGACATCGCTGGGAATGCGGTTCGGCCCGCCATCCGGCAGGATCGGATCGAACACATGCGTGCCGTCACCGCTGGCGTTGTAGATGAATCTCAGTTCCGGGGCGACGACAGCGAGATGCTCGCCCTTAAGCACGGGCACGTTGACCGCGAATGTCTCGATTACATTGCAGCCCGGGCTGCCTTTGTAAACGATGGCGGGGCCGGTGCGGGTTACGCGCGCCCTGTCACCCGCCGCATTCAGCCTTGCGAGCTGCAGCACGAACGAGCCGCCGGGCGCGCAGGCGCGCAGCCGCAAGATCGCTATCGTCCCATTTTTCGGCGCCGGCTCCTTGCCGGCATTCTGCTGCGCGATTGTCATCACCCAGGTGCACATGCGACGAGCTCTGTTCGCCGCGTCGTTGCACTGCTCGGCCGGGGTCGGTTCATGGTTGAGCTTGGAGCCGAAAATCTGCGCCGACGCCGGGACCGAAGTGCTGACAAACGCCAGGCCCACGGTTCCCAACACGCCGAATAACACTCGTTTTGGCATTGCATCCTCCCTCTATGTTTTTCGATTAAAACTCTATCGGCTGCTGCCCTCTTCGCGTAACAGTAGAGGGATATGCAGACCGAAGATAGCGCCCGCGGAAGAAAAGACCGTTACACAGGGGAGAGCACGCATGGTGGCAATATCTGATTTTAGCAGCGGAATGAGCATAAGCCGCCTGGCGCTCGCGACAATCGTGCTGTTTGCCGGGGCGACCGCGGCAGCGCCTGCCGCGAAGGCGGCCATCCTTTCCATACTCGGCTGATCCGGCTTCATCCAGCACTGCACCCGCATGCCCTACCGGTGCCGGCCTGCCTACGCTCGATCGGGGCGTGCTGAGAGCCGATGGCGTTTACCAAGCTTTACGCTGCGGTGGATTTTCCGGCCGACGGCCAGAGGATTTGCAGTTTGTCGCTTGTCTACCAGGACATCAATAACAACGATGCCATGACGGCGCGGCTGTTCCGGAAAGCCTTCAAGGAAGGCGGCAATGCATTCAACAACCCGATCCTCATCGCCACCGTGACCAGCGCGCCAGGAGTACCCCTGCCGTGCGCAAGTCCACGACGTTGCTCGATTCGCGGGTGATCGATGAGAAAGACGGCTTTTACTTTGTTGACGTCACATTGGACACCGTCAACCTGAATCTCCTGGGCGTGCAGATCGACTATCGGCCATCCTGCCCGGCGCCCTAGCTCACTTCGCCTCTTGGTTCTTCACGTCCTTGATATCGGTGAAGGCGATGCCGGGTGCGCGCTCGCGCGTATAGTCGAGATAGAACTGGTTCTTGGCGAGATAGACCACGTCGCCGTCGAGGTCCTCGGCGATGCTCGAGCCGTTGGCGGAAACAAAATCCTCCAGCGTCTTGCGGTCGTCCGCGGCGATCCAGCGCGCCATCTGGAATTCCGCCGGCTCGAAATCGACCGGCAGGCCGTATTCGTCCTTCAGCCGCACCTTCAGCACGTCGAGCTGCAGCGGTCCCACCACGCCGACCAAGGCGGGCGAGCCGTCGAGCGGGCGAAACACCTGCACCACGCCCTCCTCCGCCATTTCCTGCAAGGCCTGTTTCAGCTTCTTCGCCTTCATGGCATCCATCAGCCGCACGCGGCGCAGGATTTCCGGCGCAAAGATGCGGCACGCCTATGAAAGTCATTTCCTCGCCTTCGGTCAGCGTGTCGCCGATGCGCAGCGTGCCGTGGTTGGGAATCCCGACCACGTCCCCGGCAAAGGCCTCATCGGCGATGGCGCGGTCCTGCGCGAAGAAGAACACCGGCGAACTCAGGGTCATCGGCTTGCCGGTGCGCACCTGTTTGACTTTCATGCCGCGGGAAAGCTTGCCGGAACAAAGACGCGCGAAGGCGATGCGGTCGCGATGGTTCGGGTCCATGTTGGCCTGGATCTTGAAAACGAAGGCGCTCATGTGCGGCTCTTCGGCCTCGACACGGCGGTTGCCGGCGGTCTGCGAACGCGGCGGCGGCGCATAAGCGGCAATCGCGTCGAGCAGGTCCTTCACGCCGAAATTCTTCAGCGCAGAGCCGAAGAACACCGGCGTCAGATGACCCTCGCGGAAGGAGGCCAAATCGAACTCGCCGCAGGCGTCCTGCACCAGCGCCAGTTCTTCGGCGAGCGCGGGCGGATCGAAAGTCGGATTGAGCGCGGCGATTTCCGCCAGCGTCATGTCGCGCAAGGTCGCCGGTCTTGCCGTCGGCATCGAGCAGCCGCACTTTGCCGGAAGCGATATCGAAAGTGCCGACGAAATCGCGCCCCTGCCCGATCGGCCAGGTCACCGGCGCGGTATCGAGCGCCAGCGTCTTTTCGATCTCGTCCAGCAGGTGGAAGGGATCGCGGCTTTCGCGGTCCATCTTGTTGATGAAGGTGATGATCGGGATGTCGCGCAGCCGGCAGACCTCGAACAGCTTGCGGGTGCGCGCCTCGATGCCCTTGGCGGCGTCGATCACCATCACGGCGGAATCGACGGCGGTGAGCGTGCGATAGGTGTCCTCGGAAAAGTCCTCGTGGCCCGGCGTATCCAGAAGGTTGAACACCCGGCCATCGTATTCGAAGGTCATCACCGAGGTGGCGACGGAAATGCCGCGCTCGCGCTCGATCGCCATCCAGTCCGACCGCGTGGAGCGGCGGTCGCGCTTGGCCTTCACCTGGCCGGCGAGCTGGATGGCGCCGCCGAACAGCAGCAGCTTTTCGGTCAGCGTGGTCTTGCCGGCGTCCGGGTGGGAGATGATGGCGAAGGTGCGCCGGCGCTGCACTTCGGCGGCCAGCGGCGAGGTTTTGGCGCTGATTTCCGCTGCGCTGATGGGCTGATTCATGGGCTGGATGTGGCAAAGAAAGACGGCGGGATCAAGCGTTTGTAATAAAGCAGCCGCCCCAGCCGTTCGGTTGCACCCGCGGGCGAACGTGAACGCTTGCATCACTTCAGGCCGGCATAGTCCTCCGGCTCTGAAGCCGACCACGAGCTTGCCGCCGCCAAGCTCAAGCACCGGACGCCTGATCATCGAGGGCTGCGCCAACATCAGCGCAATCGCCTTTTTCTCGGTCAGGTCTTCTTTTTCCTTATCTGGCAGTTTCCGAAACGTAGTGCCGGCCTTGTTGAGCAATGCCTCCCAGCCCGTTTTCTTTGCCCAGCCCTCCAGCTTCCCGCGCTCAATACCCTTCGTCTTGTAATCGTGGAACTCGTAGGCGACGCCCTTGTTGTCGAGAAAGGCACGCGCCTTCTTCATGGTGTCGCAGTTTTTGATGCCGTAGATGGTGATGGGCATTGCCTGCTCCCCCTGAAAATTAGCTCTATCATAAGCGAAGGCGCATGGACCTGACCGAGCGGCACGACCTGCAGGAGCGGTGCAGTCCCGTGGGACGATGGCGTCGTCGAATTTGCGCCGAGCGACAAGCTACCGAGCCGGGCGGTTGACGTCGCCATCTGCGGCGCCGGCATCATGGGCGCGATGCTGGCCGAGCGCTTCACTGCCGCCGGGCTCGCGGTTGCGCTGCTGGACCGCCGCCATCCCGGACAGGGCAGCACCTCGGCCTCCACCGCGCTCGTTCTCTGGGAAGCCGACCTCCCGCTTACGCATCTCGCCCGCAAGCTCGGGGAACAGGAGGCGGTGCGGCGGTGGCGGCGTGTGTATCGTGCGGCGACTGGACTGTGGGAAAGACTTGCGCAGGAGGACATCACGTCCGAACGGAAAGCGCGCCCGAGTCTCTATCTCGATGGTGACGTGCTCGACGCCGACGGACTGCGGTCGGAGGCAGAACTGCGCGCCCGGCATGAGCTGCCCTCCATTTTCCTGCCGGCCGAAGTGACGGCCGAACGCTTCGGAATCGCGCCGCGGCCTGCGATCGTCTCGGGCGACAGCTTCGAGGCCAATCCGCTGCGGCTGACCCTGGCGCTGCTCGCCAATGCGCGTCGAGGCGGTGCGACGGTGACCTATCCCGCCGATGCGCTTCGTGTCGCGCACGATGCGGACGCCGTCGTGCTGGTAAGCGATCAAGGCGAGCTACGGGCACGTCACGTCATCCTCGCCAGCGGTTACGAGCGCGCGCGCCTTTTTCTTCCCGCCGCGTTCGCGCTGAGGTCGTCTTACGCCATCGCCACCGCGCCGGGCACCGCGCCGCTCTGGCGCGAGAACGCGATGATCTGGCAAGCCGCGGAGGACTATCTTTATGCCCGCGTCGATGCCGACGGCCGGGTCATAGCCGGGGGCGGCGACGAGAGCTTCGACAACGCGCGCCAGCGTGACGCGCTGATCCCGCAAAAAGCCCAGGCGATTGCAGCCAGTCTTGCGGGATTGGTCGGTGCGTCCATAGAGCCGCGCGAGCGCTGGGCGGCGGTGTTTGGGGCCTCGCCCGACGGCTTGCCGGCCATCGGCCGAGCCGCCAACAGTGACCGGGTTTGGCTCGCCAGCGGCTTTGGAGGGAACGGCATTACCTTTGCGGCGCTCGCGGCCGAGCTGCTCACCGCCGAGCTGACCGGATCGCCCGACCCGGATCTGGCGTGTTTTGATCCGTATCGGTTTGATAGGAGTTGACAGCTTATCGCTCACCCTCCTGCCGCTCGTCCCCGCGAAAGCGGGGACCCAGTTTTGCATTCATCTCTGGATTCCCGCTTACGCGGGAATGAGCGGACTGACATGCGGTACGAAACCCCATCGGGCGGTTGCTGCACACCTGGCAACCAATGCCCTTGCAACTATATTGCACGAAGGGCGGGACATATCGCCCGTCGGTAGACGGCGCCATTTCATCGGACCTGTGTCTCAAGGAGAAATTCTTATGGCCAATTCATGCATCGATCGCGCCCCGAATAGAGGCAGATTGCTCGGCGCTGTTCTCATTGCCGCGGTTGCGGTTGCAAGCCTGCCGGCGCTGGCTCACCATGGCTGGGACTGGGCGCAAGCCGAACAGACCGAGATGAAAGGCACCATCCAGAAGGTTTCGATGGCGCCCCCGCATCCCTCTTTGACCGTGAAGGCGGCGGACGGTGTCGTCTGGCAGGTCGATCTCAGCAATCCCGGCCAGACAGAACGGTCTGGATTTACCGGTAATTCCGCCAAGTCCGGCGACTCCATCGTTATTCTTGGCAACCGCCATAAGGATAAAGCCAAGCGGGTGATGAAGGCGGTGCGTATCACCATCGGCGGCAAGAGCTACGACCTCTATCCGGAGCGGATCGGCGCCACGAGATAACCGCGCCGATGGAGATCCTCGAATGGATCGGTGCCTGGCCGGGAGCGGTGCTCCTGCAGGAATTCAGGCACCGCCTATCTCTTCGTCAACGCCGCGCACATCCTCGGGATAGGACTGCTCGTCGGCAGCATCCTGCCGCTCGACCTGCGGCTGGCCGGATGCTTTCGCAGCGTGCCGCTCGTCGTGATCGGGCCGTTTCTGATGCGTGTAGCCGCCGCTGGCGGGGCGACGGCGGTCCTGATGGGATTATGGCTCTTCTCGGTGAAGCCATCCGAGTATGTCGCCAACACCGCCTTTCTCTGGAAGATGGCGCTGCTCGCCGCGGCGCTCGCCAATGTCATCCTGCAACATCGCAGTCGCGATTTTGTGCTGGCAATGGAAGGCGGCAGCATCGGCGCTCCCGGTTCGCATCCGGGCGACTTTGTCGGCCCTGCTCTGGTTATCGGTGTTATTGGCCGGCCGGTGGATCGGGTTTTTGTAGACTGATGCCCAAAGTTGCTTGGCAACATCCGGCGCTAATGCCTTGTAACCACAGCAAAACGTGATCATTCAACCAAACGGTTGACTATCTCAAATTTACCCGTATATTCAACCGCATGGTTGAATTACAGGCACCTCCAGCTCGACACCATCTTTCACGCGCTCGGCGACGCCACGCGCCGGCGGATGCTGCGCGAACTCGCCGACGGCGAACGAACGGTCGGCCAGCTGGCCGAACCCTTCGCGATGTCGCTCGCGGCCGCCTCCAAGCACATCAAGGCGCTGGAGAGCGCCGGGCTGATCCGCCGCGAGGTGCGCGGCCGCACCCATCTGTGCCGCCTCGATCCCGGGCCGCTCGCCAGCGCCCACGAGTGGCTGAGCTTCTACGAGCGCTTCTGGACCGACCGTCTCGACGTCGCTCGAACGGCTCCTCCGCGAGGAGGACGCACGCAAAGCCCCCCGCACGCAAAGGAGACGACCAATGAACGAACTCGCGACCCCGGACGCCTATGGCGCGCTGACCGAGCCCGCCACGTTGAAGATCCAGCGCCTTCTGCCCGGCCCGATCGAGCGCGTCTGGGCCTATCTCACGCGAGAGCGACCTGCGCCGCCAGTGGCTGGCGGCGGGCGAGATGGAGATGAAGGTCGGCGCGCCGTTCGAACTCGTCTGGCGCAACGACGAGCTCACCGATCCGCCCGGCCAGCGGCCGGACGGCTTCGCCGACGAGCACCGGATGCAGAGCCGGATCACCGAGCTCGATCCGCCGCGCAAGCTCGCCTTCACCTGGGGAGGTAGCGGCGACGTCTCCTTCGAGCTGGAGCCGGAGGGCAACAAGGTGCTGCTCACCGTGATCCATCGCCGCCTGCCCGACCGCGCAACCCTGCTGAAGGTCGGCGCCGGCTGGCACATGCATCTCGACATGCTGGTCGCCCGCGCGAGCGGCAAGGAGCCGGAGCCCTTCTGGGACGGCTGGAGCCGCCTGAAGAAGGAATACGACCGGCGCCTGCCGGCCGGGCTGACTGCAAGCCTCGACCAAACAGGAGGACAACGATGCGAGCATCAGATCGGAACACGTGAAGAATGGCTCGCAGCGCGGCTCAGGTTGCTCAAGGCGGAGAAGGAGCTGACGCGGCGCAGCGACGAGGTGGCGCGGCAGCGGCAGGAACTGCCCTGGGTCCGGATCGACAAGGAGTACCGCTTCGAGACCGATGACGGGAGCGCCTCGCTGGCGGATCTCTTCCAAGGACGCTCGCAGCTCCTCGTCTACCACTTCATGTTCGGGCCCGACTACACGGCAGGCTGTCCGTCCTGCTCGGCCATCGCGGACGGGTTCAACGGCTTTGCCGTGCATCTGGCCAACCACGACGTCATGCTCTGGGCGGTGTCGCGGGCGCCGCTCGCCAAGCTGCAGACGTACAAGCGGCGGATGGGGTGGACGTTTCCCTGGGCGTCCTCGCTTCGGCGGCGACTTCAACTTCGACTTCAACGTCTCATTTACCGCCGAGCAGCAGCGCGCGGGCATCGAATACAACTACCAGCGCGAGCCAGCGGCCGAGATGCCGGAGGAGGCGATGCCCGAAGCCGACGAAAGTTCGCGCGCATGACCGGAACCGATGCGGCCACCTATACGCGCGAGCGGCCGGGCATGAGCGCCTTCGTGCGCGAAGACGGCGTCGTCTATCACACCTATTCCGCCTATGCGCGCGGCCTGGACGGCCTCTGGGGCATGTATCAGTGGCTCGACCGCGCGCCCAAGGGCCGCAACGAGAACGGCCTCTGGTGGCGCCGCCACGACGAGTATGGGAAGGGGTGAGGACGAAGTCCTGCGAAGGAACGAGCGGCGATGCGGCCCGTCTGCTGCAGCAACCGACGTGGTCTGCTTTGCGGCCGCGCCTCAAAAAGACGTCGCTGGTCCTGTTCGCCTCGTGATATCCGTCGCCTCCCGGTAAGGACACTCCGTTAACCGGGGCAACCGGATTACTCCACTTTGATCGCGGCCTGCTTCACCACATCTGCCCATCGAGCCAATTCGGCCTTCATCATGGCGGCGAACTCTTCGGGCGTGTTTCCTATTGGCTCCGCCCCTTCACTCTCAAGACGTTCGCGCACGATGCCCTTCGTGATCGTCTCAACAGTCGCGTCGCGCAGCTTTGCGTTGATTTCCTTCGGTGTGCCTTTCGGCACAACAAATCCGTACCATGCTGTTGCTTCGTAGGCGTCCCAGCCGCTCTCAGATATCGAAGGCACGTCAGGGAACTTCTTCGCTCGCGCCTTCGTGGTTACCGCAAGCGGGCGCATTTGAGCGCCGTCTATGAGGCCAATGACTGATGGCAGTGTCGTAATCATGAAGTCTGTGCGCCCGCCCAGCAGATCGTTTAGGGCCGGACCTGCACCACGGTATGGGACATGCAACATGTCAACCTTGGCGATGTGGCCTAGAAGGACGGTTGCGAGGTGACTGGCCGAGCCATTGCCGGCAGAGCCATAGGTCAGCTTCCCCGGATTTTTCTGCGCATAGTCTATCAGTTCGCGGATGCTTTTGAATTTTGAGTCGTTTGGCACCACGAGCACCAACGGTGCTGCCGCTATCAGAGTTACAGGGTCAAAGGCGGTAAGCGGATCCACCTTCATGTTCTTGAAGATGTGTGGATTGACCACCATGGGACCTTGGTTAGCCATCAATACGGTATAACCATCCGGAGCGGCGCTGGCGGCCTGCTGTGTTGCCACATTCCCGCCAGCGGCTCCGTTATTCTCGATAACAAGGATCTGGCCGATTTTTTCGCTTACACCATTCGCCACGAGACGTGCGATAGCATCTGTCCCACCGCCTGCGGCATAGGGGACCAGGAGACGTATTGAGCGGGTAGGATATTTTTGCGCTTCAGCAAGGCTTGGCGCGAAGACGGCTCCAGCTACGAGGGCTGAACAGAAAATTCGACGTGAGATCATCACACACTCCTCGATAAATCTTCGGCAAACAGAGTGCCGAACGCGGCTGCACTTTTCTTGCGGATCACATGGCGGCGTGATCCGACCGACCCCTGCGTTCAGAAGTTTCACGTCAACCATTTCGCATGTAAGCGGACATTTGACGAGTGGTGCTCAGGCCGCTTCGGACGTTTGAAGCGCCCCGTGCCCGGCCCAGACCGAGGCTGGCACAAAGACCGCGCCCGCCATTAGTTTACGAGCTGTGCGTACGAGCGCTGCGCGCCGGATCACAGGTCTGTCATGCGGGCCTGCCAGTTCGAACTCAGCCGCGATCGTCCCTGAGGGATGTTCGATCACGATTATCCGACGTGGCCCTGGCGGAAGCACAGCAATGCCTTCGGTGACGGAGCCAGGTAGACCGCAGGCAGCGGCGAGACACAATGTTCCCGTAACCGCGTGGGCAGAATGGCAGGCATCCGGGACAAAGTAGCGGGAAGTTATAGTGCCCCCATTCCTGGGCGGCGCTACAAGGCAAAACTTCGGGACAACTTGTCCGGCGACGTCTCCCATTCCCATTAGGTTGCCCGCAACGCGACGCACATGCTCCATGCGCTCGAGCAAAGCGGCATCCGCATCAAGCTCGTTCCGCGTTTCGAAACCGGTCTTGCCGAAGTCTGCGGCACGCGCAATGACCATCGGCATTGCAAGATCGACACATGAGACATCTACACCTTCGACCTTATCGAGCACCCGTCCGGTCGGAAGGAGCTTGCCAGTCTTGGAGCCAACCGCCTCAACAAAATTCAAGGAGATCGGCGCGCCGGTCCCGGGGACACCATCGATCGCAATGCTCCCCTCGTATTCCACCTGCTCTCCAGGTGTAGGCACGGTGGCATGGATTACGGCTCGTGTGTTCACGTTGAACACACGTACGACTGTCTCCCCATCTTGCGCCGGAATGAGCCCGGCTTCGATGGCAAATGGGCCGACGCCAGCAAGCATGTTTCCGCAATTCGGCGCCGTATCGACAAACGCGCGATCAATATTGACCTGCGCGAAAAGGTAATCGACGTCTACGTCTGGACGGGACGAGGTGCTGATGATGGCGACCTTGCTCGTCAGAGAGTCCGCGCCGCCAAGGCCATTGATCTGTCTCGCGTCAGGCGATCCCATGACGGCGAGGAGCACTTGGTCCCGCAGTTGCGGGTCAAGAGGCAAATGATCAGCAAGAAAGTATGGACCTTTAGAGGTGCCCCCACGCATCAACACGCACGGAATACCAGTCTGAGGCATACTTATATCTCCAGCGAATTTACTCCTGCGAGGTCAATGTGAGCGTACAGATCGCCGATGTTAAATGCAAATCCTGCGTAGCCTTCGAGCAGTGGGGAATTCATAGCACGGGCGCATCAATCTTAAATAAGATCGCATTGCGGCCGTTGCTAAAAGAAGACGTCGCTGTTCTTTTCGCCTCATGATACTTCGAATTCCTTGGAGGCAGCATGGAAAACAAAATGATTGCGCCAACAGCCGCCGAAAAACGCGCGCACTTTCGGGCGATGCATAAATCCGGCTGCTTCGTTCTTCCGAACCCGTGGGATATCGGCAGCGCCCGAATGTTCCAGCATGTTGGCTTCCAGGCACTGGCGTCGACCAGCAGCGGTTTTGCCTGGACGACAGGCCGCGCCGATTACGCCGTCACGCGCGATGAGATGCTGGCGCACCTGTCAGCGATATGCGCGGCCGTCGATCTGCCGGTCAACGCCGACTTCGAATCCGGATTCGCGCCGGACGCGGAGGGCGTGGCCGCGAACGTCCGCCTCGCCATCGATACAGGCGTCGCAGGGCTTTCGATTGAGGACCGCGACCTTGAAAACAACTGCCTCTACGACAAGGCCACTGCCCTTGAACGGCTCAAGGCTGCCCGGCGCGCGGTCGATGAATCGCGTGAAAACGTTGTGCTCGTCGCCCGGACGGAGCTTCTGCTGCGCGAGCCCGACGCTATCTCGGCCGCGATCGACAAGCTCGTTGCCTTCGCAGAAGCGGGCGCGCGACTGTCTCTACGCACCCGGCGTGAAGAAACGCGAACACATTCGCAGCATGGTGCGGGCGGTCGCGCCGAAGCCGGTCAATGTCCTTGTCATGATCCGGACATGACGCTTTCGGAAATGGCGGAACTGGGCGTACGGCGCCTCAGCGTCGGCGGGGGGCTCGCGCGCGTCGGTTGGGCCGCAATTCTGGCCGCTGCAAGAGAAATGAACGACGGCTCCTTCCGGAGTCTCGCGGACGCCCTACCCGGCAAGGAGTTGAACGGCATTTTCTCTGCGTTCCGCCACTAGGCGCAGTGACCTTCATTCCCACTCGATCGTGCCCGGCGGCTTTGCGTCACCTCATACGGTCATCGCTGCGCTTCGCGTGTCGTCCAGGCGGCTGCGGCGTCAAGTACTTCGGCGAGAATATCGCTGTCCTTGCGGCCGCTTTTGGTGCGCACATGGAAGGAGTGATCTGCGCCGTCGATGAGCTTCAGCGTGGCGCGTTCGCCGAGATCCGCGATCATCGGACGGAGCAGGTCAAGCGAGGCCAGCGCGTCGTTGCTGCCTGTCAGGAACAGCATCGGGATAGTGACGTCGTACAGATGCGCGGCACGCTCTTCCGACGGCGCGCCGGCGGGATGCAGCGGAAAGGCGAAAAAGAGCAGGCCGCGGATATTGGGCAGCGGCGCGAGGGCCTGCGCCTGCGAGGTCATGCGGCCGCCGAAAGAACGCCCGCCGGCAAACAGCGGCAAGCCCTTGGCGCGCGTCGTAGCTTCGGCAACTGCAGCGCGAACGACCTTGTGCGCAAGCGCCGGCAAATCGGGCCGCTTCGCGCCGCGCTCCATGTAGAGAAACTGATAACGCAGCGTCGCGATGCCGCGCTCCGCGAGGCCTTCCGCCAGCCCGGCCATCGATTTGTGCGCCATGCCCGCGCCGGCGCCGTGCGCGAGGACGAGACAGGCGCGCGCGGAACGCGGCGCCAGCCAGAGACCGGAAACGCTGCCGGAGTCGAACGGGACTGTTACTGGAACCATCGGTCCTCGCGCCATATGTTCCCGCGGAACCGAGGAAGCGCGCAACTCATTATCGTTCGAGAAGGAATATTTTGGAGGACATGATGGACGCCCACACTCTGGCACCAGCGTCCAGTCTCGCGAAACACGCGAAGACGCCGTTTCCCGGCGAGAGCACAGAGTACCGCAAGGCGCGCGCGGCGCTGCTCGCCGAGGAGATTGAATTCCGCCGCCACATGACCCGGCTAACCGACCAGCGCCGCGCATTGCCGCCCGGCCCGGTGATCGAGAAGAATTATCGTTTCAAAGACGCCAACGGCGCCGAGCTCGGCCTCATCGACCTGTTCGGCAAGCATGACGCGCTGGTGACCTACTTCTGGATGTTCGGGCCGCAGCGCGAGCGCCCCTGCCCGATGTGCACCAACTGGCTCGGCGCGGTAAACGGCAACGCCGCCGACATCAAGCAGCGCGTCGCGTTCAAGGTGCTCGGCCGCTCGCCGGTGCCGCGGCAGATCGCCTTCGCGCAGGAGCGCGGCTGGCGCGACCTCGACTTTCGTGCAGACGGTCGGCGACGACTACGCCAGGGACATCGGCGCGCTGAAGGACGACGGTTCGGAATGGCCCGCGATCATCGTATTCAAGCGCGACGGCGACAAGGTGCGCCTGTTCTGGGCGAGCGAAATGACAGACGGAGATGGCCGATCCGGGCCAGGACCCGCGCGACGCACCCGACATCGCTTCGCTATGGTCGATCCTGGATTTGACGCCCGACGGCCGCAGCAAGGACTGGTATCCGAAGCTGAGTTATTGAGGCCAGCCTTCCTTATAGCGACGCAGCACTTGATGCCTTCGACGGTGATGGGCATTGTATAATCAAGTTCAAATGGCAATGGTCTGCGAGCGCGACGCGATGAAAATACCCAGCTATACGCAAGAGCAAATTTCAAGATGGTCTATCGACCAAGTCAAACTGGTTCGGGACCGCGCCCTCCAACAAGGAGTGCAAGAGCTGGTTGATCGCTGTAATCAGAGTCTTTCTGAGCGCCTCGCCGCCAAAAAGGCCCCCAGACCGACCCAGCCCCCGAAACGAAGCCGACAGAACGCCAACGAGTTACATTTTGTATGTAAACCAAACGGCAAGGGCGTGACCTTCAACAATGACGGTACGGCGTGGTCAGGAACGTGGGTCGTTGGGCGGCTTCAGGCAGAACATGTTGCAAAGATACGTGGCATGGTCTGCTTGCATTTGGGGCGCGCGGAGCCTTCATACCTTCAGGGTATTGTGCTCGATTGGCGGCCCGAGGAACGAGGAAAAGTTTACGCGGAAGATGGAAGAGAAACGAAGACGAAATACGGCATCGACTTTCTGCTGAAGCTCACCGATGCGCCTCTTAGTTGGAAGGGTGATGCAACAGGGGAAAAGGGCTACGGCTACGAAGAGCCTGCCGCTCATCAGCAGATATAGTCATTCCCACTCGATCGTCCCGGGCGGCTTGCTCGTCACGTCGTAGACCACGCGGTTGACGCCCTTCACCTCGTTGATGATGCGGGTCGCCACATGGCCGAGGAAGGCCATGTCGAAGGGATAGAAATCCGCCGTCATGCCGTCGGTGGACGTGACCGCGCGCAGGCCGACGACGTGCTCGTAGGTGCGGTAGTCGCCCATCACGCCGACGGTCTTCACCGGCAGGATCACCGCAAAGGCCTGCCAGATCTGGTCGTATAGTCCGGTGCGGCGAATTTCCTCGATATAAATCTCGTCGGCGAGCCGCAGGATCTCGAGCTTCTCCCGGGTGATCTCGCCCGGGCAGCGGATGGCGAGCCCTGGGCCGGGAAACGGATGGCGGCCGACGAAGGCGTCGGGCAGCCCGAGCTCGCGGCCGAGCGCCCTCACCTCGTCCTTGAACAATTCGCGCAGCGGCTCGACCAGCTTCATGTTCATGCGTTCGGGCAAGCCGCCGACATTGTGGTGCGACTTGATGGTGACCGACGGCCCGCCGGTGAAGGAGACGCTTTCGATCACGTCGGGATAGAGCGTGCCTTGCGCCAAAAACTCGGCGCCGCCGATCTTCTTCGCCTCCTGCTCGAACACGTCGATGAACAATTTGCCGATGGTCTTGCGTTTGATCTCCGGGTCCTCGACGCCGGCAAGCGCATCGAGGAACAGATCTTCCGCCTGCACATGCACCAGCGGGATGTTGTAATGCTCGCGGAACAGCGCGACCACCTTTTCCGCTTCCGCCAGCCGCAAGCAGGCCGTGATCGACGAAGACGCAGGTGAGCTGCTCGCCGATGGCCTCGTGCAGCAGCACGGCGGCGACCGCGAATCGACGCCGCCGGACAAGCCGCAGATCACCCGGCCCTTGCCGACCTGCTTGCGGATCTTCTCCATCGCCTCCTGCTTGAAGGCGCCCATGGTCCAGTCGCCTTTGGCGCCGGCGATCTTGCGCACGAAATTGCGGATGAGCGCGGCGCCCTGCGGCGTGTGCACGACCTCGAGATGGAATTGCGTGGCGTAGAATTTGCGTTTGTCGTCGGCGATCAGCGCGATCGGCGCATTCGGCGAGGTGCCGACCACGCGAAAGCCTTCCGGCAGTTTCGTCACCCGGTCGCCATGGCTCATCCAGACCGGATACTTCCCACCCTTCTTCCAGACGCCGTCGAATAGCGGCGTGTCCTCGGTCACGGTGACCTCGGCGCGGCCGAATTCGCGGTGATGCCCGCCCTCCACCTTGCCGCCGAGCTGATGCGCCATGGCCTGCTCGCCGTAGCAGATGCCGAGCACCGGCACGCCGGAATTGAAAATCGACATCGGGGCAAGCGGCGCGCCTGGCTCGAGCACCGAGGAAGGTCCCCCGGACAGAATGACGGCCTTCGGCTTCATCGCGGCGAAGGCTTCCTCCGCCTTCTGATACGGCACGATCTCGGAATAGACCTTTTCCTCGCGCACCCGCCGCGCGATCAGCTGCGTCACCTGCGAGCCGAAATCGACGATCAGGATTTTATCGTGGGGGGTCATGGCGGCTTCTAAACCGTCAGACGCGAGTCTGTCGAGATGGGGCCGTAAAATCAGGCCGAAGGGGTCACCTTACGCCCACAAAACGGGCCGCAATCCGGGCACGGATGGAGCATTTTTCCACAGCGCCCTGCAGGCTGCTGTCCCGAGCGGCGCCATCCGGACAGGCCTAACTTAGGCGACGCCCGTTACTGCGCGGCAGCGACCCTGCGTGACGGCTTTCAGCACCTGAAATTCCCGCGAGTCCTTGATGAACTTGCGGCTGGCAAACGTCGGCGCCTTCTCCTTCAGGATATCGCGCATCGTCTTGATGCGCTCGGCGTCACTCGGATGCGAGCCGAAGAAGAAGTTCGTCATTTCAGGGTTGGTGCCGTTCTCGCGCTCGAAGATCTCAATCACCCGAACCATCTCGCCCGGCTCGTAGTTGGATTCAATCAGCAGGACAATGCCCATGCTATCGGCTTCCACCTCTTGGGAGCGGCTATAGACATTGAGCGTCGTATTTGCCGCAACCGAGGCTCCGGTTTGCGTCACCTGGCCGGTTAAACCGCCAGGACCGTATTTTTCCGTAGCCGTGAGACCGATACGCGCCAGCACATTGGTGCCGCGCTTCTGCGAGGTATGAGCTTTGAGGACGTGTGCGATTTCATGGCTGAGCACCGCCGCGATCTGCGCCTCGTTCTGAACGCGATCGACCAATCCTTGGGTGACGAAAATGATGCCGCCGCCGGCCGTATACGCGTTGATGGCTTTCTCACGGGTCACGTAGACCTCGAATTCGAACGGCTGCTCGCCCGTCGCCTTCGACGCCAGACGGCGGGCCACTGTCGTCAGTCGCTTCGCCATCGGGCTGTTCTCGACGATGTCTCCTTTTTTCCGGACTTCTTCGAGCTTCTGGCGGGCCTGAGCTTTCTGGGCTTCGACGGACTGGTCGAGTTCGCTGGCAATCGTGCCCGCGTTGGAAACCATGGCGGTCGCGAAACCGGTCGTGCCGCTGCCACTGCCGGCAAACGCGCCCGACGATGAATCCGACGTGTTTGCCGCGCCGGCCGTGGTCTTTTGCCCCATGACCATGCCGCCGACGGAATTCAATCCGGATACGGCGTCCGTTGTCGTGCAGGCCGGAAGCGGCAACGACAGCGCGGATGCAACCAAGGATATGCCGACCAATTTGGAATAAGACGCCATACAACCCCCTGACGTAGTTACTTATTCTTTCCCCGCCCTATTCAATGCCGTCGTTACGGAATTGACAAGGGGGGGTGCGGCCTGTTTGATCCGTTTGTTTGGAAGCCGGGGTCTTGGCGTTAATCGCGAGTCATGAGCAGCTTGACCGATGGGCCCTCAAACACCCCCCACCGCATTCCGCGCCATATCCGGAGCTGGATCGAGCGCGGCGAACGGCTGCTGAAGCGGCGCGGTGTTGAGAGCACCCTCCTCCACGTCTTAGCCTTCGCGATCTGCTTCTCGATTTATACCAGTAACGTTTCGGGCTTTAAATCCGCGACGCAGGCGGTATCTGCCGATATCCTGAACCTGATGTTCGCCAATTTCTATCCAAGCAAACGGCGCGACGACATCGTGGTTGTGGTCGCTACCGACGCAGACATAGACCATTTCGGCGATCAGTTTCCGATCTCATACAGCCTGCATGAAACGGTCCTGTCGCGGCTGGAGTTGCTGCAACCAAAAGCGTTGCTGGTGGACTTTGTTTTTGCACGCGAGCAGCTGCAAAGCGAAAGGAGTGACTCAAACCGCTTCGCGGAATTCCTCAAGGGCTATTCCATCCCGCTCTTCCTTGCTACCGGAGAAAGCACGGTCGAGCGTCCGAACGGAGTCCACCCGAAGTTCGAAGCCGGCACACTGGTCGCAGTTCCGCGTTTTCTAAGCCTGTCAAAGCGCAGCCTTTACTGTTTCTTTCATCGCGACAGTGTCACGAACGGCATACCTGCATCAGAAACTCCTGGCTGCACCGACGACGGTACTGGCCCGCGCGTACGCCCGACCGCCGCGCTTGCCATTTACGACGCCGTTTGCGGCGCCGGACAGCCGTCATCGCTTTGCCCGCCGGATCGCGAACTGCGTCCGTTCCGAGACAACTATCTGCGGATTATCTGGGGCGGGGACGCATCGGAGCTTTTCGACTTCATTCCTGAACGCAGCCCGTGCGTGCGAACCCCGTGGTGGGAAATGATGCGACCGGATGAGGAAACGGTCGCGGCGGACTGTCCCTATCATCCGCAAATCACCGTGCTCGAACTTCTGACCGCAGCAAACGACCGCGCCTTGCGCGACAGGCTTGTTGAAGCGATGCGCGGAAAGATCGTGGTCTACGGAGGGTTCGTCGGCCCGAGCCCCGATGTGATCCGTCCGCCGACGGTACGCGGCATTCCCGGCGGGCACATGCATGCCATGGCGCTGGACAATCTCCTCACCTACGGCAACGGCTACAAGTCCGACGTCACAGAAATCGGCGGCCTGCCCATCAAGGGCAGCCTGGTGAACGTGGTGTTCATGCTGCTGTCGTACCTGCTTGCCGTGGCGCGCGACGCACGCGTAACCGCCACCAAGGGCCGTTTCGATCCGCTGACCTCGATCCTGACGGTCTCGACAATCGGTTTTTACACTCTGTTCTGCTGGTTTTCTTTCGCTATACTTGATCTCGCGCCTTCAAACTGGGTCGGCGCCGCGCTCACGACGGTTGTTCTTCCGGCGTTGCTCCGTGATGGCTTTTTGAGGGTGCGCTCAACAATGACTGGGCTCTATCATCGCTTTCGGGGGGAAAAGGCAGCATGAAAGGGAAGCTCTATTTTTTCTGGTTATCGGCCGTCGCCGGCATGGCGCTGTCGATTTCCGCCGCCGCCGCGCAGGAATACATCGTGTCGGGCAAGCCTGGCCTGAAGGTCATCCCGGTCTACGACGCGCCGGGCGGCAAGAAGATCAAGGACCTTAAACCCGAAGCTGTCGTCAGCCTGCGCATTCAGGGCGTCTCGGGTGACTGGCGCGAAGTCGACGTGGATTACAAGCCGGTCTGGATCTCGGCGGCTGACGTGACCACCCGCGCGGGAAAAGTATCGACCCAGCGGCTTGCTCCTGTCGACCTTTCGCGCGGCGCAACGCCGGGATTCGGCGCCGGCAAACGCTAGCGCTCAGCGCCGCAGGATCGAAACATAAAAGCCGTCGGTATCGGTGCGCCGCGGCGTCATCAACAGGCCTTCGTCGGAGATCAGCACCGCGCGGCGGAACAGAAAGGCGCGCTCGCCCAGCGCGTTCATCACCTCGCCCGGCGGCAACGGCTTGAAGCCGGGGTGGCGGGCGAGAAAACCGCGGATCTGCGCGCCGTTCTCCTCGTCCAGCACCGAGCAGGTGACATAGGCGATGCGGCCTTTCGGCTTCAGCAGGCCCACCGCGCGGTCCAGGATGGCCGCCTGCTCCTTCATCCGCAGTTCGAGTGCGCCCGGCCGCATGCGCCATTTCGCGTCCGGATTGCGCCGCCAGGAGCCGGTGCCGGTGCAGGGCGCGTCGATCAGCACCAGGTCGATGCGGCCTTCGAGATCGGCCAGCTCACTGCCCACCGACTTGCGGCGGGCGCACCTGCACATTGCGCGCGCCGGAGCGATCGAGCCGCTCGTGGATCGGCGCGAGCCGGCGCTTGTCGGTATCGGTGGCGTAGATCTGTCCGTGGTTCTGCATCGCAGCCGCCAGCGCCAGGGTCTTGCCGCCCGCCCCGGCGCAGAGATCGACCACCTGCTCACCCGGCTTGCCGCCCGCCAATAGCGCGGCCAGCTGCGAGCCTTCGTCCTGGATTTCGATCAGCCCTTTGATGAAGGCATGCTCGGCATGGACCGCCGGGCTCTTGGCGCCGGCGTCGAGCGTGATCCGCAGCCCGACCGGCGACCAGCGCGTCGGCTCTGCCTTGAGATCCGCAAGCGCGCCGGCGGCGTCATCGCGACTGGCTTTGAGCGTATTGACGCGCAGATCGACCGGCGCGCGGGAGGCGAGCGCCGCGCCCTCCTCCGCGCGCTCCTCGCCGAAGACGCGAGCGAAATGCGGATCGAGCCATTCCGGATAATCGCCCGCGACGTAAGGCGGCGCGCCGGCAAGCGAAGCGCTTTGCAGCGCGGCGGCCTCGGCTTCCGTCAGCGGTTGCGGCGCAAAGCGCGATCCGTCGAACAGCCCGGCGATGGTGTCGCGGTCAAAGCCGCGCTCCAGCTTCAGCATCCCGATAAGGATCGCGCGCGGGGTCGCTTCGCCCATGACATGAGCGCTGGAGGCGCGGCGGCGCAGCGCGTCGTAGACAAGACCCGCAATGCCCGCGCGGTCGCCCGATCCGGCGAAGCGGTGCGCCAGGCCCCAATCCTTCAGCGCATCGCCGGCGGGACGGCGGCGCGACTCGATATCGGCCAGCACTTCCATGGCGGCGGAAAGCCGCGCGGCCGGCGTCATGCGAGCAGGATGCGCAGCATGAAGACGACCCACATGATCGTCAGCACGATCGCGCTTGCCGCGAAAAACAGCCCGCGATAGCGGATCCGGTTGCTGGTGACATGCACGAAGGCCTGCAGCAGGCGCAGCACGACGAAGACCCAGGCCAGCAGCACAAAAGCCAGATCGGCCTTCCTGGTGATGATGACCAGGATGGTCAGCACGTAAAACAGCACCGGCAGCTCGAACTGGTTGCTGTAGGAATAGGCGGCCTGCAAGGCTCTCGGCGGCCAGTTCGGCTCGCGCATGGCGATGTCGTCCTCGCGCGCATGCCCGCCGCGCAAGGCGCTGGCGCGCCGCACCGCCATCAGGAACATCAGTCCGAGCGTGAGCGCGACCTGCACGAAGAGCGGCGCAAGGATCATCTGCAGCGACATGGCGCTTCGCTACCCGCGTCCCTGGATAATTCGGGCTTTCGCGCGTGATCGTCACGTCATGCACGTGGCTTTCGCGCAGGCCGGCGCTGGAGATGCGCACGAATTCCGCCTTCTGGTGCAATTCCTCGAGATTCTTCGCCCCGACATAGCCCATCGCCGCGCGCAAGCCGCCCTCGAGCTGGTGCAGCACGGTGGAGGCCGCGCCTTTGTAAGGCACCTGCCCTTCCACGCCTTCCGGCACCAGCTTCAGGCTGTCCTTGATGTCCTGCTGGAAATAGCGATCGGCGGAGCCGCGCGCCATCGCGCTCACCGAGCCCATGCCGCGATAGGTCTTGTAGGAGCGGCCCTGATAGAGAAAGACCTCGCCCGGCGTCTCATCGGTGCCGGCGAGAAGCGAGCCGATCATCACGCAATCCGCTCCCGCTGCGAGCGCCTTGGCCAGATCGCCGGAATATTTGATGCCGCCGTCGGCGATCACCGGCGTGTTGCTGGCGCGCGCGGCCTCCACCGCGTCCATCACCGCCGTGAGCTGCGGCACGCCGACGCCGGCGACGATGCGCGTGGTGCAGATCGAGCCTGGGCCGATGCCGACCTTGATGGCGTCCGCGCCGGAATCGATCAGCGCCTTGGCGCCCTCGCCGGTGGCGATATTGCCGGCCACCACCTGAACGGCATTGGACTGCCGCTTGATGCGCTCGACGGCAGCCAGCACATGCCTGGAATGGCCGTGGGCTGTATCGACGACGATCAGGTCCACGCCGGCTTCGATCAGCCGCTCGGTCCGCTCAAAACCTTTGTCACCGACCGTGGTGGCGGCGGCGACGCGCAGCCGGCCCTGATCGTCCTTGCAGGCATTCGGATTGGCGACCGCCTTTTCGATGTCCTTGACGGTGACCAATCCGACGCAGCGGTATTGCGCGTCCACCACCAGCAGCTTCTCGATCCGGTGCTGATGCAGCAAGCGCTTGGCTTCATCTTGCCCGACGCTCTCGCGTACGGTGATCAGTCCATCCTTGGTCATCAGCTCGGAAATCTTTTGACGCGGATCCGTGGCGAAGCGCACGTCGCGGTTGGTGAGAATGCCGACGAGCTTGCCGGGTGCGCCATTCGTGGCGCGCTCAACCACCGGAATGCCGGAGATGCGGTTTTCCTTCATCAGCGCGAGCGCTTCCGCCAGCGTCGCTTCGGGATGAATGGTGACCGGGTTCACCACCATTCCGGATTCGAACTTCTTCACCTGCCGCACCTGCGCGGCCTGCTGCTCCGGATCCATGTTGCGGTGCAGGACGCCGAGCCCGCCGCCCTGCGCCATGGCGATGGCCATCTGCGTTTCCGTCACGGTGTCCATGGCGGAGGCGATGATCGGAACATTCAGCGCAATTGTGCGGGTGATGCGCGAGCGGATATCGGCTTCGGAAGGCAGCGTGTCCGACAGCCCCGGCTTCAGCAGCACGTCGTCGAAAGTCAGCGCCTCGCGCGGTGGTTCTTTGGATTTCGCGGCCATGGCCAACTCCGCTCCCGCGCCCCCGACGGGCGCCCCGATGTGCGGGCTCGACGGCAGGGGGATAAAGCCCCGTATGCGGCGGAAATGAGATTCCCGCCCCGGTCGAAACCCGCTTTTGGGTTGGCGGAGGTCGTTAGCATGGCGGCGCGATGATTTCTAGAGCGTTCGGCTTGGAAGCTCACGAAGGCCATGTTTTCCGGCATGATCTGCCATAACTGGCAGGATCGCCCGCTGCCGCCTAGATTGAAAATAATGCTGTCCTTGACGATTCTCTCGCCCCGCCCAGCTGCCCGGCCGCTTGTCCTCCTGGCAGTGGCCGTCCTGTCCTTAGCGTCCGCAATGACGGCGCCGCCCGCACAGGCGCAGAAAACCTCCGAGCCGGTTTCCGAACAGCGGCACTGTCTCGGCGAAGTCGCGGTCAGCGTTGATAAACGGATTGCAGCCTGCTCGGCCCTCATTGGCAAATCCGGCACGCGCAAGGAGGAAGTCATCGGCCTTTATCTGGCGCGCGGCGACGCGCAGCGCGAAAAGCGCGACCTGCAAGCCGCCATCGACGACTATGGTCAGGTGCTGAAGCTCGACGACGGGCATGTCGAAGCGCTGAACCGACGCGGCCTGACCTATGCCGAGAAAGGCGACCGCGAGCGCGCCTTGGCCGATTTCGACCGTGCCATCCGGGCTAATCCGAAGGACGCTGCAAGTTACAACAACCGCGGCAGCGTCTGGCGCGATCGCGGCGCCGCGGACCGCGCGCTGGCGGATTTCGACAAGGCCATCCAGCTCGATCCGAATTTTGCGCCGGCCCACAATAACCGTGGCTTGATCTGGTACGAGAAGAAAAATTACGACCGCGCCATTGCCAGCTTCGATCAGGCTATCCGGCTCAGCCCCAGTTTCGCCCGGGCTTTCGTCAACCGCGGCAATGCCTATGACGACAGCGGCGACAGCAAGCGCGCGCTGCAAGACTATGCCGAGGCCATCAAGCGGGATGCGAAAGACGCGCTGGCTTATTTCAACCGCGGCATCGCGCTGCGGCGGCAGGGCGAGACCGATCGCGCGCTCGCCGATTTCGAGCAGGCGGTCACCCATGATCCCTCTCACCTCCAGGCGCGTGAAGAGCGCGGCCTTTTGCTCTACCGCAAGGGCGATTACGCGCGCGCCATTGCCGACTTCAGCGAGGTGATCCGGCTCGATCCCAAACGCGCGACGGCTTACAACAACCGCGGCAACGCGCATGACGAAAAAGGCGACCGCGGCCGCGCGCTGGCCGACTATGATCAGGCGATCCGGCTGGATCCGAAATACGCGGCAGCCTACTATAACCGCGCCATGGCGCTACGCCGGCGCGGCGATCTCGAGCGAGCCATTGCCGACTTCGACCGCGGCATCGGGCTCGACCGCAACAACGCCGCAGCTTTCAACAACCGCGGCAATGCTTTTGCGGAACAGGCCAACCACGACCGAGCCATCGCGGATTACGATCAGGCGGTGAAGCTCGATCCGCAATACTTCCAGGCCTTCAACAACCGCGGCAACGCCTTTCTGGAGAAAAAGGAATATGAGCGGGCCATCGCCGATTACAGCAAGGCGGTGGAGCTGGCGCCCGACAATGCGCTGCCGCTGTTCAACCGCGCCTCGGCGCTGCATTTCGCCGGCCGCGACAAAGAGGCGCTTGCCGACATCGACAAGTCGATCCAGCTCGACGGCAAGAAGGCGCCGGCCTTCAGCACGCGCGGCTTGATCTACGAGAAGCTCGGCGAGCGCGACAAGGCCATCGCCGATTTCCGCCGGGCGCTGGCGCTCGAGGCAAACCTGAAGGAGCCGGCGGACGGGTTGACCCGCCTTGGCGCGCGCCCGCGCCGATGAACCGTGACCGCCTCGTTTCGCTGATCGTCGCGGTCGCGCTTGTTCATGGAGAACATGGATTCGACCGTGATCGCCACCGCGCTGCCGGCGATCGCGGCCGATATCGGCGCCAATCCGCTGGCGCTGAAGCTCGCGATTACGTCCTATCTTCTCTCGCTCGCGATTTTCATTCCGGCCAGCGGCTGGGTGGCGGACCGTTTCGGCACCCGGACGGTTTTCCGCGCCGCCATCGCGGTCTTCGTTCTCGGCTCCGTCGCCTGCGCCATGGCGGACTCGCTTGCCGATTTCGTCGGCGCGCGCATGGTGCAGGGCATCGGCGGGGCGATGATGACACCCGTGGGCCGCCTCATCCTTCTTCGCACCATCGACCGCCGCGCGCTGCTCAGCGCCATGGCCTGGGTGACCATGCCGGCACTGATCGGACCGATGGTCGGCCCGCCGATCGGCGGCTTCATCACCACCTATGCTTCCTGGCACTGGATCTTTCTGATCAACCTGCCGATCGGAATCATCGGCATCGTGCTGGTGACGCTTTACATCGATGACGTTCGCGGCGACACCCGCGAGCGCTTCGATTTCATCGGCATGGCGTTGGCCGGGCTCGGCATGGGCGGAGTGGCGTTCGGTCTCTCGGTGGCCGGCCTCGACCTGCTGCCGCTGGCTCCGGTGCTCGGCGGTGACCGCGCTCGGCGCCGTATTTCTGGTGCTGTATGTGATCTACGCGAAGCGCGCGCCGGCGCCGGTGCTCGATCTATCGCTTTTGTCGATCCCGACATTCCGCGCCAGCGTGACCGGCGGTTTCCTGTTCCGGCTCGGCATCGGCGCCTGGCCCTTCCTGATGCCGCTGATGCTGCAGCTCGGGCTGAAGATGAATCCATTCCAGTCCGGCCTGATCACCTTCGCGGGCTCGTTCGGCGCGCTGCTGATGAAACCGGCCATCGCGCCGCTGCTCAAGGGTTTCGGCTTCAAGAATATCCTGGTGCCGAACGCGGTGATCAGCGGGGCGTTGCTGGCGGCCTGCGCCAGCTTTGGCGAAACCACGCCGATCGCGGTGATGTTCATCATCCTGGTGGTGGGGGGGTTTTTCCGCTCCTTGGAATTCACCGCCATCAATACTCTCGCCTATGCCGACGTGCCGCCGCAGCGCATGAGCAAGGCAACGTCCCTCGTGAGCGTTTTGCAGCAGGTTTCGATATCTTTCGGTGTCGCGGTTGGTGCGCTGGCGGTGGAGCTGACCTTCCACTTTAGCGACCGCGCCGCACTCACGACCGACGATTTCCGTCCCGCTTTCCTGTTCGTCGGCGCGATTTCCGCCTTCGCCGCCTTCATCTTCCTGGGCCTGGACAAAGATGCCGGCGCCGAGATGGCCAATCGCAAGTCGAGCTCCAGCGCGACGCCCGACGACCGGGTGACCTGATCGGGGCTCCACTCGGCTATTGCCCCGCTGTGGGCTGCCGATGCAGCATGACGCGGAATTTACAGAAACGAGTCGATGCTCGGATTCTCCACCCTGGATTACGTTGCCTTTTTCTGGTTCGCCGGCGCCTGGGCGGGCTATGCGCTTGCGCTCGATCATACGCTGTACGGCCAGCGAGCGCTCAACCGGCGCATGAACGTTTACCGGGAACGCTGGATGCAGCAGATGCTGCGCCGAGAAATGCGGATGATCGACGGCCAGGTGTCGGCTTCGCTGCAGAATGGCACCGCTTTCTTCGCTTCCACCTCGCTGCTCGCGATCGGCGGCTCGCTTACGCTGTTTCATTCCACCGGCGATATCATTTCACTGGTTGCCGCCCTGCCCTTCGGCGTGGTGCCGACGCGCCTGCAATGGGAAGCCAAGACGCTCGGGCTCGCCACCATCCTGGCCTATGCTTTTTTCAAGTTCGCTTGGTCCTACCGGCTGTACAATTACGTGGCGATCATGCTGGGCGCCGCTCCGCCGGCATCGGAACAGGACACGCCGGAAGCGCAGGAACATGTGCAAACCGCCGCGCAGGTGCTGGCCGATGCCGGCCGGCAATTCAACCGCGGACAGCGCGCTTTCTTCTTCGCGCTCGGTTATCTCGGCTGGTTCGTAGGGCCATTGCCGTTCATCATCGCCACGGGCGGAGTCGTCGTGGTGATGTGGCGGCGGCAATTCAACTCGGTAGCGCAGCGCGCCATTGCCAAGGATTGACCGTCACGCCGTGCCGGTCATAGCTCGAAGAAAGAGACCAGCAGCACGGCGGCGGCCGTCATTGCCGCGGTGACCACACGCTCGCCACGCTCGGGAGCGCAGGCGTGTCGGCGAATCTTTGGGGGGAGCGTCCCAACTGCCCCTAATTCAAGAAAGATTTGTGAAAACATCAACTTATTTGACCACTTGGCGGAATCACGATTCCGCCCAACAAGGTCTGCAACGCTATATTTTATCGCTACTCAGTGCAATTTTGGAGTATTCTGACATTACGTCCAATCGCATCTATACGTCGCCACAGGGGGGATTACCTATGAATACCTTTTGTCGCTTCGAGCGTGTTGCTGCGCGTGCGTGCTGCTCCACAGTGATTGCTGGCGCATTGCTCGCCGTCGCCCCCGGCATTGCCGCGGCGGCCGGACTGTTCGACAATCCGACCCAGGCTGATCTGCGGGTGGCTGGCCCAGGCAAGGCTGAAGGCGCCAAGCGTGAGCGCCTCGTTCGCCTCAATCTGGCCGAACTGGCGCGCATCGTGCCGGTCGGGGCTGATCGCGCCGCCAATCGTGCCGAGCGTGCAAAGAAGCTCAGCGGCACGGTTGCGATCGAACTGTTCCCTGGCTTCACCGTGCAGGCACAACGCACTGACATCGAGACGCCGGATGAAGGCGGCTATGTCTGGCTTGGCAAAGGTTCAAATGAAGACACCTCCGTCACGCTGGTGATCCTCGATAAGCAAGTTTTGGCTCACGTTGTAATCGGCGGGAAAACCTATGCCGTGACCCCGGTTTCGGGCGCCGTTCACCGCGTCACTGAGGTTGACGGCTCGAAGATTCTCCCCGATGTGGAGATGATAGTGGATCCGAAGTTCCGCCCAAAGGCGGCCGCCGAGCCGACAACCGAGGCCGAACCGAAAGCGGTAACCACCTCCATCACGATGCTCATCGTCCGCACGGCCAATGTGGAAGCGGTCTTGGGCGCGACCCAGATGAGTTAGCTGGAAACCCAAGCCGTCAGCCTCATGAACCAAGCTTTGACCAAGAGCAAGACGACTGCCAAGATCGTACGCGTTGGCGGGGTTACCAAGGTCGCCTATCCCGATAACACCGCCGCCGGTAATAGCATCGCGAAGTCGCTTTGTGACGTGTCCGGTTTTACCAACCGGCCCGAGTTTGGTTGCACGGCCAACAATCAAGCGGGGAAGTTCAACGCGGTCCGCAACAAGCGCAATACGGTGAAAGCAGATGTCGTCGTTCTGATGCGCCTTAGGCAAACAGGTTTCCAGGGCTTTTGTGGATTGGCGTGGCTCAACGAAAATGTGACGCAGGCTGATCATCCGTTCGGCTTCGCCGTGGCTGTCGCCGAAGACACCTTTTGTATCAGCATGCACACTGTGTCCCACGAAGTCGGACACAATATGGGACTGCGGCACGACCGCGAGACGACGAAAGAGATCGACGGCAATCCCACTGTCTTTCCAAACAGCCAACACAACTTTGGTTTTATCAGCGATCCCGGAACATTCTACGACATCATGGCATACCAGGCCAGTTGCGGGAATGAGGGCGATCCCTTCGATTGCAATCAGCTCAGTTCGTTCAGCAATCCCACCGTCCTGGAAGACGGCAGACCAACCGGCATTGCAAAGGGCCGGCCCAAGGCAGCGGATGCCGCGCGGACAATCAGGGAAGGCAAAACCGCAATCAGTCAGTTTCGCTGACGGCGCAAGGGAGCGACACCAACCACAACCAGACCTCGGGCATTGCCCGAGGTCTTTCTTTCCCCCCGTCACGGCGCGGGCAACAGCGCCGCGCTCTGCCCCGTCAGCCAATAAGCGATGAGCCCGATCCATTCATGCAACGCGGCGTCGGTGCGGGCGAGGCCAGCCGACATGGCGGCAAAGGGCCTGATCGCATCCCCCGCCCCGGCGGTGCGCCAATCGACCGGATAGGGATCGACAGCAAAACCCTCGTTGCGGAAAACCCCGATCGAGCGCGGCATGTGATAAGCCGAGGTGACCAGCAGCCAGCGTTCGCCGGCTTTCGGCTGCACCAATTCTTTTGTGAACCGCGCATTCTCGGCGGTGTTGCGCGAGCGGCCTTCCAGCGTGATGCGTTCACGCGCGATGCCGAAGCTCTCCAACAGCGGCAGGACAAAATCGGCCTCTGCCGGCCCGCCGAACAGTCGTCCGCTGCCGCCGGAAAACACGATGCGGGCCGCCGGATAGCGCCGGGCGAGATCGGCAGCAACGGTCATGCGCTCGGCGGCTTCATTGAGCGCTACGCTGCCGCGCGCGCCCGACACCTCCGGCGAAATCGCGCCGCCAAGAATGATAATGCCGACGACGCTGTCCTGCGCGCCTGCGCCTCGCCCCGCCGGAAAACGATCCTCCAGCGGCGCCATCAGCCAGTTGCCGAGCGGCGACCAGCCCGCGATGGCAAGCGTGAGAAGGCTCGCGATCATCATCCCCTGCCCGAGGCGCTTGCGCCGCGTCAAGAGCAGGGCCGCGCCGATCAGCCCGACGAGCATCATCAGGTTAGAGGGAAGCGCGAGGAAGCCGAGCACCTTGGAGAGTGGAAAGAACATGACGCCTCAGGTCTCAGCGATCATGACGTCAGTACGCTGCCGGTAAGCCGGGCGAGCTTTTGGATCTCTGCCATCTCCTGCGGCGATAATGCGAAATCGAAGATGGCGAAGTTTTCCGATAGCCGCTCCACTTTGCTGGTGCGGGGGATCACCACGAAATCCTGTTGCAGCAGAAAGCGCAGACTCACCTGTGCCGCGGTCTTGCCGTGCGCCTTGCCAATACGCGCGAGTACGGCATCCCTCCCGACCGCACCCTTGGCGACCGGGCTATAGGCAACCACCGTCATGCCATGCGCTCGGCTTGCTGCCACAGTCTCGGATTGATCGAGGAAGGGATGGATCTCGATCTGGTTGCAGATCAGTGGCTCGGTACTCAGCTTCACTGCCTCCTCCAGGAGTTCGCCGGTGAAATTCGACAGCCCGATATGGCGCGCCAAGCCCGCGCGCTTGACTTTGCATAAGGCGCCGATGGTTTCGGACAGCGGAATCTTCGGACTCGGCCAATGCAGCAGCAGGAGGTCGACGTAGGCCACACGCAGGCGTCCCAGGCTGTCTTTGGCTGCGCGCTCAAGTTCCGGTGGAGAAAAATGCGTCGGCCAAACTTTGGTGGTCACGAAGACATCGTCGCGCTTCAGCCCGGATGCGCGCAGGCCCTCTCCGACTTCACGTTCATTGTCATACATCTCCGCGGTGTCGATGTGGCGATAGCCCAGCCGCAGCGCCTGCTCGACGATGTCGACGCAGACGCGGCCGCGTAGCTCCCAGGTCCCGAGACCGATGGCCGGAATAGCCGCATCCTTCGCCGTGACGGCAGGCATGATCGCTTCCTTGGCAGCTTGT
Organism: uncultured Alphaproteobacteria bacterium; assembly: GCA_963731585.1. Classification (GTDB taxonomy): domain Bacteria; phylum Pseudomonadota; class Alphaproteobacteria; order Rhizobiales; family Xanthobacteraceae; genus CANKHA01. The sequence goes on along the minus strand of CAVSWC010000011.1, from coordinate 93,422 downwards.
GCAGAATGCCTGGGCCGATCTCCCTTGCCAATCCCGCGGACCGCCGCCGCGTGTCGCGGCGGCTTTTGCGATGATCTCAATAGGCCAATGCGGCGAAGGCGAAATCAGGCGCGCGCTCGATCAGCTTGAGCAGCGCCCGTGCCGGCCCACGCGGTGCGCGCTTGCCCTGTTCCCAATTACGTACCGTCTCTACCGGAACGCCGAGCCGCGCGGCGAAATCCGCTTGCGTCAGGCGGGTGGCCGCGCGCACGCGCCGTGCATAAGCGGCCTGGCTTTCGGCTGGCGCCATCGACCGAACGCCGGCGGCAATGGCGCGCTCGCTGCCGTCTGCCATGATCTCAACCAGACGCCCGTCCGCCTTCAACCGCACCCGCATGGGACGATCCCTCGCTGTGGTTCAATGGCCGAATCTTGATGGCGCATGGTTAATTTCGGGTTAACGGTAGCGCTCGTGCGCCGCTGGCCTAGTCGGTCATAGGCCCAGCCGTGCCGAGGCCACGTTGCGCGGCTGATCTCCTGCCGCGCCGCATGTCGTGGAACAGCTGGCCGTTTCGCAGCCATCCGGGATCAGGAGGCTTGCGCCTTGCTCTTTTGGCCCCGCGCGGCTTCCAGCTTCGCTTCCAACAGCAGCGCGTCGATGGTTTGCCGTGGCGCCGGCCGGGCGAACAGGAAGCCCTGCATTTCGTTGCAGCCCGCGAGCCGCAGCAGTACGCGCTGCTCCTCGGTCTCCACCCCCTCGACCAGCACGCTGAGATTGAGCGCGCGGCCCAGCGCCACAATCGCCTGGATTATGAAGCCGCTGTTTTCCGATTTACCCAAGGGAGCGACGAAGCTGCCGTCGATCTTCAGCTTGTCGAAGGGGAGACGCTGCAAGTAGCTGAGGCTGGAATAGCCGGAACCGAAATCGTCCAGCGCGACACGCACCCCCAGCCCGCGGATTTCCTCCAGCCGCTTGCGGCTCTCTTCCGGGTTGTCGATCAGCATGCCCTCGGTGATTTCCAGCACCAGACGCGATCCCTCAATGCCGGTTTCTTCCAACATCGCGGAAACGAGCGCAAACAATGCGCGGTCCTTCAGCTGGATCGGCGAAAGATTGACCGCCACATAGAGATTCGGCCAGCGCTTCGCATCGTTGAGCGCGCGATAGAGCACGTATTCGCCGAGCCTGCTCATCATGCCGGTTTGTTCCGCCACCGAGACGAAAACCATGGGAGGGATGTTGCCGCGCGTCGGATGCGACCAGCGCAGCAACGCCTCGACGCCGACGATCTGCGAGTCTTCCGCCGTGACGATTGGCTGGTAATGGACTTCGAGCACGTCCTCATCAAGCGCGCGCTTGAGCTCGCGTTCGAGGAAGCGCCGTTCGTGCAGATCGGTCTCCATCGTGGACTCGAACGCGACGATATGGCCGCGCCCGGCGCGCTTGGCCGCGCGCATGGCGAGCGTCGCATGGCGAAACAGATCGTCGGAGGTCACGCCGTCGCGCGGCGCATGGGTCAAGCCGATATTGGCCCTGACATGCACGATCTGGCCTTGCACAGTCATCGGCTTGGCGACGAGTTTGTCCACGTCACGCGCCATCCGCATGCCTGCTTCGGGATCCTTGGAGCGCAATATCAACATGAAGCGATGACGGCCCAATCGGCCCAGCGCAGCGTCCGGCCAATCCAGCTCACGCATGCGGTCGGCGGCGACGCGCACCAGATCGTTGCTCCACGGCCGTCCAAAAGCATCGCTTAGTTCGCGGAAACCGGTGAGATCCAGATAACACACGGTAACGAATTCATCGGGCTCACGCCGTGCCAGCATCTGCTCAAGCGTTTCCAGAATGGCGCTTGCCTCGGGCAGACCGGTGATCGGATCCTCGCTTGCGATCCGGCGGGTGCGCTCGTTCGCCGCTTCCAGTTCCCGGGTGAGTTCGCGCACATACCACGTCGCAAGCGCGGCAAGCAGCAGCAACCCGGCGCCGATGATGGCCCATAACGGCATGAACCGCATGGCCGCCGCCGTCGTCGAACGCTCGGATTCCCAAGTGAGCCACCCGATGATGCGCCCATTCGCATCCTGCACCGACTGGACCTCGCGGCCGCGAGGGTCGGGCTCGGTCTCCCACCGCAGCTTTTTGACGCCGGACAGGTCCTGCAGGAACCGCAACACTTGCGCATCGACGACGCCGGCGTCCTGCGCCACCCTGAATTGTTCGATGCCGCTGCGCAGCGCGTTGCGATGGTGCGCATTCTCGTGGTCGTCCCCCAGGCGAGCGTGAGCGAGGAAAACGAGACCGCCGGCGATCAACGCCACCAGCAAGCCGAACGACAGCGGCGGAATTAATCGCGACGCGATCTTTAGGCGGCCGGGAAGCGCTAGCGACGGCGCCGGAACCGTCGGCGTCAAATAGCCGCAGTCTTCCAGGTACTTTTCGTCAGGGCCAAGCCCCATGCAACACCCGCACCGACCACACGCAACGCAAGCCGCTTGACGCAGAGGCTAGGCGGGAATGGTTAATGCCGTATGGGGAAACAGGGTTAATGCCATGTCTCGGGCTGCCCAACCGGGCGCTTTTGCTAGCGCAATCCGAACCAGAGCGTGGCGATGCCCAAAAAGGCAAAGAAGCCGACCACATCGGTGATGGTGGTTACAAAGGGTCCGGACGAAACGGCGGGATCGACCCCAAGTCGCGACAGCAACAGCGGAATAATGATGCCGCCGAACGCTGCCGCGGTCAGCACGCAGATCATGGCGAGCCCGATCACCACGCCGAGGTCGCCGACCTGGAACCACGCCACGGCCACGACACCCAGGATAACTGCGAAGCAGAGCCCGTTGATCAGCCCGACGAGCAGTTCGCGCCGTACCACCCGTCCGACATTGGCACTGCTTAGTTCGCGGGTGGCGAGCGCGCGCACCGCTACGGTCATGGTTTGGGTTCCGGCATTACCGCCCATGCTGGCCACGATCGGCATCAGCACGGCGAGCGACACCATCTTCTCGATCGAGCCTTGGAAGCGGGAGATCACCCACGAGGCGGCAAGCGCGGTCAACAGATTGGCAAACAGCCAGAGAAACCGTCCCTTGGCGATGGTGGCGACCGTGTCGGACAATTCTTCTTCACCGCTGACGCCGCCGAGCGCCTTGATGTCCTCCTCGGCCTCCTCCTCAATCACGTCCACAATGTCGTCATGCGTGATGACGCCGACCAGCCGGTCGCCTGCATCGACTACCGGCACCGCGGCAAGATTGTAACGCTCGAACAGGCGCGCAACTCCCTCTTGGTCGTCGTTGGCATGCACCAGGCGGCGGTCTTCCTCCATCAACTCCGACATAAGCACGGGCCGCTTGGCGCGCAGCAGCCGGTCAAGCGGGACCGCGCCGAGAAAACGATGCGCGGGATCGACGACATAAACATCGAAGAAACGGTCCGGCAGGTCGGGCGTCTCGCGCATGTGATCGATGGTTTGCCCGACGGTCCAGAATGGCGGCACGGCGATGATCTCCGTCTGCATCCGCCGGCCCGCGGAATCCTCCGGATAATCCAGGCCGCGCGCAATCGCGACGCGCTCGCCGGCGGGCAGTTGCTCCAGGATCTCGGCCTGGTCTTCCTTCGCAAGGTCCTCCAGGATCTCGACGGCATCGTCAGAATCCAGATCGCGCACGCCCTCGGCGACGGTCTCCGCCGGCAATTCCTCAAGGATGTCCTCGCGTACCGTGACATCGACTTCCGTCAGCGCAGTGAAGTCGAACTCCGGCCCCATCAGCTCAATCAGAAGCGGCCGATGCTCAGCGTCGAGCGCTTCCAGGAGATCGCCCATGTCGGCTTCATGCAGATCGCCCGCGAGTGCGCGGAGCCCTGGCGCATCTGCTGCCTCGATCGTGGCTGTGACCTGCTCGACGAATTCTGGACGGATCTCGCCGCGTTCGTTGCGTAGCGAGTCGGCCGGCATGACTGTGTTGTCAGGCTCCTCATCCATGCCGCGTATCCCAAAAAAAATGGAAGGTCCCGCGCCGTTTGTACGCTCCGGCCCTATAGGGGTGCAATCAAGAATGCACCCTTGCGCGGCGGACTGGTCCGGGGTCAATTGCTGTCACTGCGAGGGGCGGGGGCAATGATTCGAAGCGTCTTCCGGAGCTTGTCTCGAGGCTTCTTGTGGCTTGCGTTTTTCGCCGCGACCGGCGTTGCCGCTGCAGCAGCGCCCTGCCCAGGCAACCCCGATGCGCTCGGCACCGAACGCGTGCTGGCGGTGAAGGCGGCAACCACGCCGCACGTCGGCCACAAGCATTTCCGCACCACCTTGCCGCTCGCGCGCAAGGAGGTTGTGCTCACTTTTGATGATGGCCCCTGGCCCGGCCCCACCGAACGCGTGCTCGACGCGTTGCGGCACGAATGCGTCAGGGCGACGTTCTTCCTTCTCGGGCGCAACGCGGCGAGCCACCCGAAGCTGGTGCGCCGTGAAGCTGCGGAAGGCCACACGGTCGCGCATCACAGCTTTTCTCATCCGGTGCTGGCCCGGCTTTCGTTCGGTGCCGCCGAGGCGGACATCGACCGCGGCATCGCGGCGGTGGAAACGGCAGTTTCCGGCCGGACCGGATTGTACCCGGTAACGCCGTTCTTCCGCTTTCCCGGCTTTGCCTCATCTCCCGCGCTGCTCGACCGGCTGAAGCAACGCGGGATCGTGGTTTTTGGCGCCGACCTCTGGGCCAGCGACTGGAATCCAATGACCCCCGCCGACGAGCTTGCGCTGGTGATGAGCCGGCTTAACGTTACCGGCGGCGGGATCTTGCTGTTTCACGACACCAAGGCGCAGACTGCAGCAATGCTGCCAGCCTTCTTGCGCGAGCTAAAGCGCCACGGCTACCGCGTGGTGCATGTCGTGCCGGCCGCCACAGTTAATTGACTTATTTGCAACACCGCCCGTGAAAAAATCAGTTGGCAATCAATAGGCCTGGGGCTTGAGGCCTAACGCGTCGTTAAGGTGCTAGTTTGTAATTTAGGGGACTGAGGGCACGGGGGGAACATTTCCCAAGTCCGTCGCAGGGGGATTACGGGATATGCGCCGGATCACGGCCATTGCGTATGCGTTTGCGTTTTGCGTGACCGTTTCTTCCGCGCTGGCGGCGGAATGCACAAAACCGAATGTTTTGGGAACCAGCCGCACCCTGGTGATCGATAATACGTCGCATCCGCGGCTGGGCGCTCAGCAATATAGCGAGACGCTGCCGCTGGCGGACCGCGAGGTGGTGCTCACCTTCGACGATGGTCCGCTCGGGCCTTACACCAACCGGATCCTCGATCTGCTTGCGGCCGAATGCGTGAAGGCGACCTATTTCCTTGTGGGAACGATGGCGCAGAGCAATCCCGAGCTCACCCGCCGCATCCAGAGAGAAGGCCACACCGTCGGCACCCATAGCCGCAGCCATCCGCTCACCTTTGACAGCATGCCGCTCGCGAACGCGGAACGTGAGATCGACGGCGGCATCAACCTGGTGAAAGCCGCGCTCGGGGAGCAAGGCCAGCTCGCCCCGTTTTTCCGTATTCCCGGACTCTTGCGTTCAAGCCCGGTAGAAAACGTGCTGGCTTCGCGTGCGCTGGTGACCTGGAGCGTCGATCTCGTCGCCGACGACTGGCATCGCGGCATCACCGCCGACGATATCGCTACCCGTGCGCTGCGCCGTCTCGAGGCCCGAGGCAGGGGCATCCTGCTCCTGCATGACATTCATCCCGCCACCGCGCTGGCGATGCCGAAGATATTAAGGGGACTGAAGGAGCGCGGCTTCCGTGTGGTGCATGTGGTTCCTGCCACGCCTGGCCGGCCGAAGACCTATAGCGAGCCGCGGCACTGGGCCGCCCATGGTTACAAACGCTCGCCCGTCGTCATCGCGGAGGGCGACATCGACCCGAAACGGCCGGTGCCGAGCAAGCTTAGCCTGGATTTGGCTGCAAAGCCGATCGCGGCTTTCACGCCGGCTTCTGAAGTGCGGCATGTGATGGCGGCGGCCGGCGAGGATTTCCGTTTGCCGCCCGGCGTCTGGACGGAAGAAGACAATGCCGCGGTACCCGATGATATGACGCGATCGGCAGCCGGCACGGACCGGGACTGGCCGGGCCAGTTTCGCCTTGCGTCGCTTACTTCAGCAGAGGATACGGACTGGCCGCTCGCCAAGCCGCTGCGTGAGGCGGAGCCGATGAGGAAGAAGGCCGCTGCGCCTGGCAAAGCTGCCAAGCGCAGTGCAAATGCATGCCGAGCCGTTGACGCGAGCGCATACTATCCGCGATGCAAGAAGCCGCCGGTTGGCCATCAATTAAGTCTGAACGATAAAGTCGCGCCGGACAGGCTGCGTTCGCTTTACTCGTTCTAGTTTGCCAGCGGATTCGGACGGACCTGGAAATGGACGATCAAGGGTTTATTGCCCTTGCCGCCTTCCATGTGCCACGGCGTGCGGTCGCCGCTCGTCACCCACAAGCCTCTGCCCTTCCAGCCGGCATTGGAATCATCGATGCGCCCTTCCAGGCCCTTGGCATAGAAGCCAAGCGGATAAGGGACCCGCAGCGTGACGAATTTGCCCTCGACCAGCGCATGCACGCCATCGAACAGATTGGCGGTGGCGATCGGCACATCCTCGCCGAGCCCGGACGTGTTCCACTGATCGACCCAGGTGTAGTAACTCGACTCCACGCTGTTCTCGCCAATGCCTTTGAACCCGGGTCCGGGGAACTGGAAAAATGACCAGCCTTCGGGACAATGATTGCCGGTCGCGGCCGGGCCGTTGAGCGGCCCTTTGCATTTGCTGCGATCGAAACTCCCAAGATGCCCGCTAGCCAGCGACGACCAAACCACGCCCTTGCGGTCGATATCGGCGCCGCGCATGCCATAGCCGGGCAGAGGGACGTTATAAACCTCAGCCAGCGCCGTTGCGGGCGGGTTGGCGCCGGGATTGAGACGCAACACCGCGCCGGGGTGCGCGCGGTAGGAACCCCAGACCGAGTTATCGATCGGGCTCGGCATGACAGCGTAAAAACCTGTCGTCACGCGCTTGTCTTTGGTGGGATCCACCGGCGCATTGCCTTCGACATAGCCCTCGTCGCGCTTGCCGTTGCCATTGGTGTCGAGGACGAGCGCGGTCCAGCCTTGCGACTTCGCCGCGTCGCCGGTCTCGAGGAACATCTTGGTGTTCAGCCAGCCAACGACGGGCCCGCCCCCGCTGGTCCACAAGATGTTGTTGGGATCGTTATAGGCGAATTGCAGGTGATGGGTGGAGAAGCAGGTATCGACGAATTTGTATTCCTTGGTTTTGGGATCGAATACCGAGAGATGACGGCCAGCGGTGTCATTTGGCGTGAGCTTGGCGGAGGGATGGTTCGAACCCTGCTTGCAGAAATCGGGATTCTTGTTTGCGCGCACACGCGCGGCCAGCCAGACCAGCCCTTTGTCATCCAGCATCGGATTATGGACGTTGGCTTTGCTGTCCCAGATGCGCTCGTCGCCCCAATAAGGTGACGGCTGCGCCGGCGCGGTGCGGTCCTCACTCGGCGTATCGGCGTCGCGTACCGGCAATTTGTGGATCGTCGCGGTGTTGGTCTTCGGATCGAAGATCGGCATGTTGTCGGTAGAGAGTTCGGGCGCGCCATACCACGGCCCATAGCCGTTCACCGTCGGTTTGCGCCGGTCGGTGCCGCTCAAATCGTGCAGATAATGTTTGTCATCGAGCCAGTCGCGCACGGTGGCGACTACATTGCGCTCCACACCCTGCGGACGCTGCGGCTTTGTCTCCGGCACCTCGCCGGCGGCGATACGGTCGCTCCAGTCGGCGAAGAACCGGAACGGCACCCCGCCAAGCTCGCCCGCTATCGCATTGACCATATTCGCGCCGGCCTGGCCGGACGCGAGCCGGCGCATCCAGGCCTCTTCCGAAGATTTGAATTCGCCGAGGGCGGATGGGATCGTGCGGGTGGCGAGGTTGCCCATCTGGTGGCAGCCGACGCAGCCATTGTTCTTCATGCCGTTGAGGTAGCGCTCGATCGTCACCTTCTCCGGCAATTCGTCTTTGTTTGGCAGCTTCATCATCGAGTACCAATAGGCGGCGGGATAAACCTTCGCCTCGGTGGTCGGGTTCGGCGCCTTGGCTGCTGTGATATTGACGGTCTTGCCCGGCTCACCGGCGGTCTTGTCCGAATCCACGAGCCCGTAGCCGCGAACCCAGACGCGGTAATTCGCCTTCGGCAGATCGGGAACGAGGTAGCGGCCCTGATCGTCGGTAACGACGATCTTGGAATAGCGCGTCGGCAGATCGCTGGTCTCTGCGATCACCCAGACCCCGGCTTCCGGCCCGCTCGGTCCGGTCACGACCCCGCCGATGTCTTTCTCGCCCACCTGCTGCGCATGCGCGAGCCAAGGGGAAAGAGCAGCCAACCCGGCCGCCAGCATTATGGCAAGATAAGCATGGGAAAGCCTGCGCATCGCACTATTCTCCGGTCAATCTGGCGCGCTTTTCGTTTTCTGCGCCGATTTAGGGATTTTCCGCCCCCGGACAGTTGCAGTCAACGGGGCGCGGCTTCACGCCTGCGTCAGCGTCAGGCTGGACAGATCGTTTTTCGCCCGATCTTGTCATCGCCTTCGCCGGCGGCATTAGCCCGGCAGGTTGCTCCAAGGCTCGAAAGACGATTAATTCCGAAACGGGGGCCGCACAGAGTCAGCCGGGGTCCCGGGGGCAAATCTATGGCATGCGTGGAACTTTCTAATGTGACGAAGTTGTTCGGCGTCACGAAAGTCGTCAATGAAGTAAATGCGAGTGTCGAGGACGGCGAGTTTGTCGTCCTTGTGGGCCCGTCCGGCTGCGGAAAGTCCACACTGTTGCGCATGATCGCAGGACTGGAAAACGTTACGGCAGGAGAAATCAAGATTGACCGCCGTGTCGTCAATGACATTCCTCCGAAAGAGCGTGACATCGCGATGGTGTTTCAAAACTTCGCGCTCTATCCCCACATGACCGTCTATGAGAATATGGGATTCTCTCTAAAGCTCCGCGGCGCGCCCAAGGCAGCCATTGACGACGGCGTTCAGAAGGCGGCTCGCATTCTAGGACTCACATCACTGCTCGGACGCTACCCGAAGCAACTTTCGGGTGGGCAACGGCAGCGGGTCGCAATGGGACGCGCCATCGTTCGGAACCCCCAGGTCTTTCTGTTCGATGAGCCGCTCTCCAACCTGGATGCGAAACTCCGGACGACGATGCGGGTCGAGATCAAGGAACTGCACCAGCGCCTGAACACCACCACGATCTACGTTACCCATGATCAGATCGAAGCAATGACCTTGGCCGACAAGATCGTCGTCTTGCGCGACGGCGTGGTGGAGCAAATCGGGGCTCCGCTTGATCTCTATGACCAGCCGGCCAATGTATTCGTTGCCGGTTTCATTGGTTCACCGGCAATGAATTTCCTGCAAGGGGTCCTTGGCACCGCGAAGGGCAAACCGGTGTTCAAATCCAGAGGTGGACTGGTTCTTCCCACCGCGCGTGCGCCCGCCGCGAGCGACGGAAGGCCGGTGACTTACGGAGCGCGCCCGGAGCATATGGCAATATCTTCGAAAGGAATTCCGGTCGAAGTCGTGGTGGTGGAGCCGACGGGATCGGAGACTGAGGTCGTTGTGAAGGCCAATGCGAAGGAAGAATTGGTCTGCGTTTTCCGCGACCGCCTAAAAGTCAGACCCGGTGAAACCATCAAGATAGTTCCCGATCCGGCCCAAATACATTTGTTCGACGCCGAGAACGGCACCCGGCTTATTCACAAACGTTCGATGCGCTGATCCCTGTGGGGCATTCCTCGCCAGGGGCGAGCATCCGGAGATGATAATTTTATGAACGGGTTTTCTAGTCGCCTGAGGCTGCGGCGTTGAACACAAAGACAACACGCATCGCGTTGGCCCGGCGCGCTGTTGGCGCTCCGTTACGGGCCGGGCTGGCCCTGATGCTGTCGCCCTTTTTAATCGGGACAGCCGTTCTGGTGGGCTTGCCGGTCATATTTACCGTCGCTCTCGCATTCACCGATTACGACGCACTTTCACCGCCGGTCTGGCAGGGGTTGCAGAATTTCAGCGACATCGCCAGCGAGCGGGTGTTTCAGGTCTCGATGCGCAATTCGTTTTTTTTCGTCGCCCTGGCAGTCCCGCTTCGCATTTTCGGCGCTCTCGCATTAGCCTTGCTGCTGCACCATCGGCGGCGAGGTTCCGGACTTTATCGCGTCTCCGTGTTCCTGCCGACCGTGGTTCCCGACGTCGCCTATGCGCTTATCTGGCTCTGGATATTCAACCCGCTATATGGGCCGTTGAATCTGATGCTGAGCGCTCTGGGGCTGCCCGGGCCTGCCTGGCTCGTGAACCCCAACACCGCGTTGTTGGCACTGGTGATCATGTCCCTCTTTCAAATCGGAGAGGGTTTTGTGCTGCTGCTGACGGCGCTGCGCCACATCCCGCAGGAATATTATGATGCCGGCGCGATCGACGGAGCCGGCCGGTGGCAGTTATTTCGTTTCGTCACGCTCCCTCTGCTCGCGCCTTGGATGCTTTTGCTGACGGTGCGCGACATCGTTCTCACTGCTCAGAACACCTTCACCGCCGCGTATCTAATGACCGGCGGTGGACCCTACTACGCCACCTTGTTCATGCCGTTGCTGGTATACGAAGAGGCATTCGACCGCTTTCGCTTCGGCGATGCCGCCGCCATGATGATCGTGCTTTTCTTTAGCGTTGCAGTGCTGCTGTACCTTGTCTTCATAACGATCAGGGGATGGGGTTATGAAGACAGTGCGTGATCGCAATCAAGCAGCCGCCACGGCAGCAGCACGCGGCGTGGCCTACCACCTGTCCCGCTTGTCGGTCGCGGCAGTATTTGTGGTGCCGCTCATCTTGGTGCTCTCGGCCTCTCTTCGGCGTACCGGCCTGCCGCCGCCACGAACGCTCGAATGGGTGCCGGACCCGATTGCCTGGTCGAACTACCTCAGTGTCTTCAAGATTGTCCCGCTTGCGACGTATATCGGAAACTCGCTGCTGGTCGTGGCCATAGCCGTGCCGCTGACGATAATAACGGCGTCTTGGGCCGGCCTGGCGATGGCTCTGTCGAGCAAAACGACACGAGACCGTCTCGTCCTGCTCGCCGTCATGCTGCTGATGGTGCCGATCACGGCGCTCTGGCTGACGCGCTTTCTCATATTCAAGCATCTCGGGTTGATCGACACGATATGGGCGCTGGTGGCGCCGGCCTTCATGGGATCGAGCCCACTATTTGTGCTGCTGTATTATTGGACATTCCGGCGGTTGCCGACGGAGCTGATCGAGGCGGCGCGTCTCGATGGGGCAAATTTGCTGCAAATTTGGGCCCGGATCGCCATGCCGCTGGCTTGGCCGACGACCGTTGCAGTCACCGTCCTCAGCTTCACTCTTTACTGGAGCGACTTCATCAGCCCCCTGCTCTATCTAAAGTCCGAAAAACTTTACACGTTACCAGTCGGTCTTCAGATGCTGCAGCAGATGGATGCAACCAACTGGCCGCTGCTTATGGCAGGCGCGGTAATCATGACAATGCCGGTACTTCTATTGTTCTTTTTAATCCAGCGGTATTTCTGGCCGGAGTATCATCGGCTATGATGCCTGCGGCTACATGATCGGAATGGGGGCTACAAATGCGCAAAATATTGACGATATTGGCCGGTGCGATGCTGGTCTCCGCCGCGGCGAGCGGACTGTCTGCCCAAACCGCAACCCCGCCGCCGGTCGAGTCTCGTTTATGATTTTCGGCGATCCGGCCGAACGTGAGGCCTACCAACATCTGGTAACAGCATTTCATCAGCAAAATCCTCGGATCACGGTCGAGTTAACCCATATTCCAAGCCAGACTGCCTATCGCAGGCGGCTCGCTACTGATTTTGCCGGGGGCTCGCCGGCCGACATCACACTGATCAACTATCGCCGTTACGCGGGCTTTGCCGCGCGCGGCGTGCTTACTCCGCTTGGGCCTTATCTTGCCCAGAGCAAGATGATCAAGGAAGCGGATTTCTACCCGGAAGCGCTGGAGCCGTTTTATTGGCAGGGATCGCTCATGTGCATTCCGCAAAACTTGTCGAGCCTGGTGGTCTACTACAATAAAAAAATGTTCGACCAGGCCGGCATTGCCTATCCGGCGAGCGATTGGACATGGGACGACTTCCTCAAAACCGCGAAAGCTCTGACGAAAGATACCAGCGGCGACGGCGTGGCCGATCAATATGGGTTGGGAACTGAAGCTTCGATCTTCCGTCTAGCGCCCTTCATTTGGCAGAACGGCGGCGACCTGGTCGACAACCCAAAGACGCCGACCCGTCTCACCCTGGACACTCCGGCGGCGAAAGAAGCATTGCAGTGGTTCGTAGATCTTCAGGTCAAGCATAAGGTCATGCCTGACGCCGTACATGAAAAGTCGGAAAGCAGCGAGAGCCGTTTCCAGAACGGGCGGCTGGCGATGTTTCTAAATAGCCGCCGCGGCGTCCCAGCTTACCGCGAGATCACTGGGTTCGATTGGGACGTAGCGCCGCTGCCGCGCGGGAAGCAGGCTGCCGGAATTCTGCACGCCGACGCTTTTTGCATGTCCGCAAAGACGGCAAATAAAGCGGCAACCTGGGCCTTCATCGAGTTTGCCATGTCGGCCGAAGGCCAGAAGATCGTTGCCGAATCCGGACGGACGGTGCCTTCCCTCAAGTCGGTCGCGAATTCCCTGGCTTTTCTTACGCCAGACGCCGCGCCGAGGAACAGCCGCGTGTTCCTGGACGTCATCCCGCATATCCGCGCGGTTCCGGTGATGGAGACTTGGGTCGATATCGAGGAGACGATCGGCAAGGAGCTGGAGCGGGGAGTCTATGGGCAAGCCAGTGTCGATGAAGTCATCGCCGCATCGACCCATCGCACGTTGAAATATTTCAGCCGATAACACCGGTCAACAGGTGGCCTAGAGGTGTGCCAGCGCGAGGCTGGACAGATCGCACTGGCCTGTCAGGGCTTCGGCGCGCCTTTGTTGGCGCTGGCGTCGTCCTTGTAGGAGATCGCATCGTTAAGCCTGTCGATGTCCGCCTTCGAGGCCGAACTGATTGTCGCAATCATCCTTTGGATTTCGTCGCCGTCCACCGGATTGATTTCGCTCTGGCTCTTTTCCGCGTCAGCCAGGAATTCCGGATCTCGCAGAACCGCGAGGAATGCCGCCCGCAGGGCTTGCACGCGCGCCGCGGGCACGTCCGGCCCGACCGCGAAAGGCCGGCCCATCGCCTTCTGAATCAGCATGATCCGCCACACGGTTTCAGCCTGTTCCACCGTCAATCCTGGCCTGAGAAATTCCGGCTTCAGAAACTCAAAGATCAACGGGATGTCCGGCATCTCCGGATGCTTGTTGAACGAAAGCTGCACAAGAACATGCGTCTTCTGCCGCCAGTCCGGAGCGAATTTTTTCAGCGCGGTGTAGGAATTGGATTGGCCTTGCACCTCGCCGCGCAGCATGGCGAGATCGATGCCGCCGCTGCCCTCATAGCCGCGAACGATCTTGAATTTGGTGTCGAGGGTATTGTTCATCAGGGCGGGATAGATATCGCCGTCACCGCCCATGCTCGCACTTCCGAAGATCACCGGGATCCTGCGGGCGTCTTCGACGGTCTTGACCGGCGTGGTGTGCCACACCGCCATCACGCCGACCTCATTGTTCATGCTGCCCAGCCAGTTGAATTTGGTGGCGAGGTAGCGCGTTCCCGACTGGCCCAGGAGCTGGGCGAATGCCGCGGTGCGGGTGGCCGCCAGAATGACGGTGCCGTCCTGCGGCGCCACCTCGTAGATGTAGTTGGCGGCAATGACCGAGCCGGCCCCCGGCTTGTTCTGAACGATGATCGTGGGATTGCCGGGGATGTGTTTCGCCAGATGCCGTACCAGCAAACGAGCATAGATATCGTAGCCGCCGCCGGCTGGCGTGCCGACCACCATCGCGACGGTTTTTCCGCGATAGAAGTCGGCGACGGCGTCGGCCTTTGCGGCAGGTGCAGGCAAGGTCAAGGCGAAGCCAGTCGCCACAACCAGCAACTTCTTCAAACGCATCCGCCACCTCCCTTTGGCCTGTCGGCCGATGCAAGCCGCCGCCTGGCGGGCCAGTTTCGCCTCACGGCTACAAAGCGTCAATTCAGTAGAGAAGGAAGGAGGTTACCGCTGTGGGCCCCAGCGGGGCGGCTCGGATTGGGCCAATGCCGGACAAGCGCTCTGCAAGCCGGCTTCGGCCATAAAGACGGGCAGGTCAGCCGCATGGAACTCCCTGACCTCGGGCGGCTGTTCAATTTCGCTGGCGGCAGCAATGACTCATTCTTATAATCTCCCTGTTCTCGGCATGTGGCGATGGGAGGACGGAATGATCACGCGTTCAAGCGCTGGGCTCATCCTGATCATCGGAGCGATAGCGCTCACGCCGCTTTCCTCAGCGTCGGCGCTCGATGGCGAAGAGCTGATCAATCAAGCCGCAGCGTTGGCAGGCGGCATCACGCCAGCCGACAATCCCGGATTTCCCGTCACGATCGACCGCAGCGGCAAATACAAGCTGACCAGCAATCTCGCTGCCCCGGCGGGCACAAACGCTTTCAATATCACCGGCGATAACGTGACGCTGGATCTCAATGGCTTCAGGATCGTCGGGGGAGACTTTGGCATCAACGCGGGCGCTGCCAATGGCCTCACCGTGATGAATGGCACGATTGCAAATTTCAGCTCGGACGGCATAAGGACGCGCGGCTTCGCAATCATCCAGGATATGCAAATCACGAACAACGGCGGCATGGGCGTGAGGCTCAACAATAACGGCCGGGTGCTGAGGAGCACGATCTCCGGAAACGAAAGCATTAATATTTATTGCGTCAGCAGGTGCTTGATTGCGAGCAACGTCGTTACAGCCTCCACGACGGAGTCGGGCATCGGGCTGTTCACCAATGCCGGCGGCCATCTCGTGCTCGGAAATGTCATCGCCAACAACACCCTGTTTGCGATCTATGCGGAAGGAAGGACGGGCTTTGCGAACAATACCATCACCGGAAACGGCACCTTCGGCGGCTCGTCTGTCATAGGCCCTGTAGAATGCCGTGCATCCGAACTACTGCGACCCGGCCTGTCCGTAGCTTGTGCGCTGAGCATCCGATGGAGCGAACAATGATCACGCCGACGCATGCGATCGCAGCAGCACTCGCTGTAGCCTCCCTTGCGCTCGCGGTGTTTCCGGTCGCCGCAGTGGACGGCGAAATCCTCATCGATCAGGCGAAGGTCGTTGCCGGCGGCATCACGCCGGGCGATGCGGCGGGCTTTCCAGCGACGCTGAGCCGGCCGGGCCGCTACAAGTTGAGCAGCAACCTCGTCGTGCCGGCGCTGGTGAACGGCATCGAGGTCACGGCCAAAGAGGTGACGATTGATCTCAATGGCTTCACGATCAGGAGCAATCCGCCGGGGGAGGCCGCCTCGGGAATCGTCGCGCTGGGCCCGGGTGGCGACGGCTTGCTGCGCGTGATGAACGGCACGGTCACGGGATTTTCCGGCAGCGGTATCATCAAATCTCCGGGGCTCGGCGTGATCGAAAACATGCGGATCATTTCCAATGGCAGCAACCTGGAGCTTGCTGACGAGAGCCAGGTTCGCAATAGCACGATCGCAAACAGCAACTCCTCATTTCCCGATCCGAATCCCGGCGTGAGGTGCTTCGGCATGTGCCTGATCGAAAACAACGTCATCACCGGGAATATTGGCGCCGGAGTCTCGATGGAGGCAGACGGCAGCGCTGTGCTCGGGAACGTCATCGTGGGCAACGGCTCGGCCGCGCTACTGAGTTCGGGCTGGACGGGCTACGGCAACAACATGTTCATTAACAATGGCTCCGCCGGACAAGTGTCCGGGCTTGCCTTTCAGCTCCATCCGAATGTGTGTAATCCGGCGTGCCCATGAGGAAGACCATGAGCGAGCGGCCGCAAGCGGTAAGAGGTTCAGTCGTTATCGCGGCATTGAGTGCCGCTCTGCTCGCATGTCCTGCCGCCGCGGTGGACGGCGAGATCCTCATCGATCAGGCGACAGTCAATGCCGGCGGTATCACGCCGGGCGATGCGGCGGGCTTTCCAGCGACGCTAAGCCGGCCTGGCCGCTACAAGCTCGCCGGCAATCTCAGAGTGCCGGCGGAACAGAGCGGCATTGAAGCGACTGCAAATGACGTTACCGTCAATCTCAACGGCTTTACCATCAGCAGCGAGGTTTCCGGGCAGGCGCTATCTGGCGTGATAGGGCGCGGCGTAGGCGGGCTCCGGGTAGTGAATGGCACGATTACGGGCTTCAAGAATTGGGGCGTTTACAATTCCCTTGCGCGCAGCGTTGTCGAGGACATGCGGATTCTTTCTGGTGGGAATGGCGTATTCCTCCCGGCGGACGGCGTAGTTCGCAACAGCACGATCGCAAACGGCCACACCGGCATTATCTGCCTCCTCACGTGCTTGATCGAGCAGAACGTCATTACCGGAAACACCGCCGCAGGCATCCAGGTGCACAACGGAGGCGGCATGGTGCTCGGAAATGTGATCGTCGGGAACGGCGTCCAAGGAATTGGGGCTACCGGCGCAAGCACCGGCTATGGCAGCAATATCCTGATCCGCAACAACGGGGGATTCGGACAGGTCTCCGGGAACCTTGTGCAACTCCACCCTAACGCCTGCGAGCCCACGTGCCCATGAGAACGGCCGCTCACAGCAGCCGAAGGATGCGGGCCATAAATGTGTTTTAGCCAAACTCCAAACCGTTATGCGACGTGCGAGCAAAAGAGGACCTAGGTGGTTCTCATCTGCCGCATCGCCGCCAACCCCGTAGCCCGTTGCTCTCCGAAACACTGAATCGAATGCGGCCTTGCCGAGGGCGCATCACCGCCATGGTTAGGACTAAATCGCGCCTGCACAATTGTACCAGCGGACGACGGGGTAAATGAAGGCGGAGATAAATCTGATCAGGTAGTCGTGCGTAGGGAGGGGATCATGAGTGATGAACAACGGGATGACGACGCACCCGATTATAATAAATACGTCCCCAGACGGTTGCGCGATCCGGCGCCATCGTCTTCTGCCGAAAAACCCGCCGAAAGGCAGTATGTCGCTTCAGGACCAACTGATCCTGTGCCCGGCAGGGAGCATCAGGATCGGCGGACCACATCCGATTTTGCTTCATGGCAAGAACCCGTCCGGCCGCCGCGGCCTGCGCACCGGTTGGAGACTGGGACGTCAACGTTGATCGGCCGGTCCGACCCCGTTCGGCTGCCGCCGCCTCCGCATCGGGTAGAGAATGGAACGTCAACGTTGATTGGCCGGATTGCACTTGTCATCACGTTTACCGCCGTCGGCGCATCGGCGGTCATTTTCGCAAAACCGATATCGCAATACGTCCACGCGCTATTCGATACCGTGTCACGAACAGTCCAAATTTCTAACTCTGATGTGGTGCCGCGGAACAACGTTCCGTCGACTGAACGGGTCTATCCGGCCGCGCAAGTTGCCGCAACTTACCTTCCGGCGCTGGTATCGACCCCTGGTGCACAGCCAGCAGCCGCTTCTGTGGGGCAACCCGCAGAGGCTACTGTTGGGCAGTCTTTCGCAAGCTGGCCAATGCAGCAGCAAGCGGCGGTCGGGCCAGAACGAAGTGCCGTCAAGAACTCTCGTTCGTGGCGTCTCCGACAGTGAAATTCGGTTTGGGATTTCCGCAGCATTCAGTGGTCCGGCCAAGGAACTCGGACAGAATATGAGACTGGGCATCGAGGCTGCGTTCAAAGTGGCCAACGCTGATGGCGGGGTGCACGGCCGGCAGCTCCGGCTCATTGCGGCAGACGACGGCTATGAGCCCTCTCGGACAGCCGTAACAATGAAGCAGCTCTACGAAAACGACCAAGTTTTCGGAATAGTCGGCAACGTGGGAACACCCACGGCGGCGGTCGGGTTGCCCTACGCCCTTGAGCGAAAGATGCTGTTTTTCGGTGCATTTACCGGCGCCGGCTTGCTTAGGAACGATCCACCTGACCGCTATGTTTTCAACTACCGCGCCAGCTACGCTGAAGAGACCGCCGCCACGGTGCACTATCTGGTCAAGGTTAAACGGCTAAGGACCGACCAGATCGCGGTGTTTGCTCAGCAGGATTCTTACGGCGAACTCGGGTTTCGCCGGCGCCGCCAAAGCTATCCGTTCGCTCGGAGGCAAAGACAACGCAATTTTGCGGCTCAATTACCAGCGCAATACCGTGGACGTGGATGCCGCCGTCGAGCAACTCCGAAAGAGCCGCATCCCGATAAAAGCGGTGATCATGGTGCCCACTTATCGAGCCGCGGCTAAATTCATTGAGAAGACGCGCGATTCCTCCCCAGATATGATTTATGCGAGCGTTTCTTTCGTGGGCAGCACCGCGTTAGCCAGCGAGCTGATGCTTCTGGGCAAAAGGTTTGCAAAAGGAGTCATCGTGACGCAGGTGGTGCCGGCCCTCGAGGGCCACTCGTCGTTGGTCCTCGGTTATAAATCCGCCCTCGCCAAATACTTGCCGGGGGAGGCAGCGGACTACGTGTCTCTCGAAGGCTACGTGGCGGCCAACGTGTTGATCGAAGCGCTGAAACGAAATGGCTCTGAGCTCGACACCGAAAAACTGGTCGACACTCTCGAGAATCTCCGGGACCTCGACATTGGGCTCGGGACGCCCGTGAGCTTCAGTCGTTCGGAGCACCAGGGCGTACACAAAGTGTGGGGCACGCAACTCGACGAGAGCGGTCGTTATCAACCGCTTGACCTGCAGTGATTGCTTGATCAGCGCGGAACTGATGAAAGCGCCGGGACTAAATTCGTCCAGGCTGGTGCGGCCAAGAGGACTCGAACCTCCACGGGTTGCCCCACTAGCACCTCAAGCTAGCGCGTCTACCAATTCCGCCATGGCCGCATGCTGGGATGAACGCTGGCCTGTGAGGCTCGCGTTTCGGTGACGGGCACGATGTAACAAATCGGCCTGCGGGCGACAAGGCCGGAGAAAGGCGGGATTTTTAGGTCACTATGGTATGGTCGGCGGGTGGTTGACGCGCGCAACGATCTGGTTTTGGGCCTGAGAACCGGCCCGCAATCGCCTGCGGCCGAATGGCGGCTGAGCGCGGCACTCGTTTCCTATGAAGCCGCGCTGGCGGCCATGGAGGCCCGGGCTGCGGCGATTCTGGCCGGCCAGGCGCCGGAGCTGGTCTGGCTGCTCGAGCATCCTCCTCTTTATACTTCCGGCACCAGCGCGCGGCCGGAGGAGCTGATCGAGCCCCGCTTTCCGGTGCACGCCACCGGCCGCGGCGGGCAGTTCACCTATCACGGGCCGGGGCAGCGGGTGGCCTACCTGATGCTCGACCTCAACCGCCGCGCGCCCGACGTGCGGCGCTATGTGGCGACGCTGGAAGAATGGATCATCCGCGCGCTGGCTTCGCTTCGGTGTGCAGGGCGAGCGGCGCGAAGATCGCATCGGCGTCTGGGTGCCCCGGCCCGATAAGGGCGACGGCTATGAGGACAAGATCGCCGCCATCGGCATCCGGCTGAAGCGCTGGGTCAGCCTGCACGGCATCGCGCTCAATGTCGCGCCCGACCTGACGCATTACGCCGGCATTCTGGCCTGCGGTGTCTCCGACAGGCGCTACGGCGTCACCAGCCTGCGTGATCTCGGCGTGACCGCGAGCATGACAGAGGTGGATGAGGCGCTGCGGCGGGAATTTGAGCCATTGTTTGGCACGACGCGCGACGCCGCACTGCATGCTGTTCCGTTCGCGGAGCAAGCTTGAGCCTTAAACCGTCGGCAGCACCGAGAATTCTTCGCCGGTCCGGCGCATCGCCAAGTCTTCCGATGTGCCGGGGCGCTGATCGATCCCGGTAACATGCGCGCCGTAGGGCCCTTGCCGGCAGGCCTCGATCATTTTCGCGACGTCTTCGCCGGAACCGGCGAACACCGCTTCCACCGCTCCGTTGCGACGGTTGCGCACCCAGCCTTGCAGGCCGAGCTCACGCGCGGCGTCTTCCGTCCAGGCGCGGTAGCCGACACCCTGCACCCGGCCGTGGATCAGTACATGCCTAAGATCGAGCAAGCCCATACGCGACTTCCCGGCTGCGCCGCAGCAAAAAGACGACTGGGGCCAGAAACGGCGTGGCCGTAGCGTAGCGCCCGCCGAAGTGCGGCCCATGACGGCATCCTGCGGCCGTTTTGCTCCCCTTCGGTCACCCTTCCACCTGTGAAAACGCGTCAAAGGTCTTTTTTCGATTGCGGCACCGGAATAATCGCAGGATGCTAGCACCCAACCGACGATGGAAGCACGTCGCTGCAACGCTGCCCTTTAAAATGAGCACACACCGCGGGAGGCATTCATGAAAGCTTCAGAGACCAAAGTCGACCGGCGCAAATTTCTCGCCGGCGTCGCGGTAGCAGGCGCCAGCGCGGCATCCATCAAAACCGCGAAGGCGGCGCCCACGCCTGCCAACGCCGGCCGGCTTCCCGCCGTGCTGCCGCCGACCGCGCATGAGATCGCGGTGGAAACCGGCGCCGTGCACGACTCCAGCGCAAAGAGCCATGGCCGGCCCGGCTCCGATTTCATGGTCGACGTGATCAAATCGCTGAATATCGATTACGTTTATTCCAATCCGGCCTCGAGCTTCCGCGGCTTGCATGAATCGCTGATCAACTACGGCAAGAACACGATGCCGGAGTTCATCACCTGCATGCATGAAGAATCCTCAACGGCGATGTGCCACGGTTATTTCAAGGCCACCGGCAAGCCGCAGATGATGATGTGCCACGGTACGGTCGGCCTGATGCACGCGACCATGGCGGTCTACAATGCCTGGTGTGATCGCGTACCGCTGATGATCATCGGCGGCAATGACCTCGATGCCGCCAAGCGCCCGCCCGGGACGCCGACCTACCATTCCGCTCAGGACATCGGCGTTCTGGTGCGCGACTACACCAAATGGGACGACGCGCCGGTCTCGCAACAGCATTTCGCGCAATCCTTCGTGCGCGCCTATAAGGCGATGATGACGCCGCCTTATGGGCCGGTGCTGATTTCGCTCGATGCCGGCATTCAGCAGACGCCGGTGGAAAGCCCCGACCTCTTTATCCCGAAATACACCACGCCCACGCCGGCGCAGGCCGATGTCGGCGCGCTGCGCGAAGCCGCAAAGCTTCTCGTGAATGCCGAACGTCCGGTCATCGTCGTCGACCGCATGGCGCGCAACCAGGAAGGCGTGAACAACCTGGTCACGCTCGCGGAGCTGATCCAGGTTCCAGTGGTCGACCAGGGCGGCCGCATGAACATGCCTAATCGGCATCACCTGAATCAAAGTCAGGGCGGCCAGACAGCTGATCCGCAATGCCGACGTGATCCTCGGGCTGGAATGCTCCGACTTCTGGAACACCGTCAACCAGTGGATCGACAATGGCGAGAATCATGGCCACGGTCTGCAGGAAAAGCGGATCAGGCCGAACGCCAAGCTGATCACCATCAGCGGCGTCGACCTCCTGACCAAATCCAATTTCCAGGACTTCCAGCGCTATCAGCCGGTCGACATCGCCATGGCGGGCAACTCGCAGACCTCGCTGCCTGCATTGATCGAAGCATTACGGGCTGCGATCCCGGCCGACAAGAAAGATGCCTTCGAGAAGCGTGGGCAGGCCATGAAGGAGGCCTGGAAAAAGGACCGCGAGCGGCTGCGGGAGCAGGCGGCGCTCGGCTGGGACGCGAGCCCGCATCAACACCTCGCGGGTGTGTGCGGAGACCTGGGCGGCGATCAAGGACCAGGACTGGTCACTCGTGCAGGGCGGCAATATCCGCCAATGGGCTGCGCGGATTTTCGACATGGACAAGCATTATCGCTTCTTGGGCACCTCCGGCGGTTCCGGCCTCGGCTATGGCCTGCCAGCTTCCGTCGGCGCCGCGCATGGCGGCAAGGCGCTTGGCCGCTTCTCCGTGTCGTTCCAGGGCGACGGCGACATGATGTACGCGCCGGGCGCGCTGTGGACCGCCGCGCATCATGACATCCCGCTGCTGACGATCATGCACAATAACCGCGGCTACCATCAGGAAGTCATGCATCTGCAGCGCCTGTCCAACCGGCGCAACCGCGTGGCCAACCTCGGCAAGACGATGGGCCCGGTCGGATGCTGCATCGAGAACCCGAACATCGATTACGCCAGTCTCGCGAAATCGATGGGCGTGTGGGCGATGGGACCGATCACCGATCCGAAGGAACTTGGGCCGGCCTTGAAGAAAGCGGTCGAGGTGGTGAAGAGCGGCCAGCCGGCCCTCCTCGACACTGTCACCCAGCCGCGTTGAGGAGCCAGCCATGAACTATTCTTTCCTCCGTACCTTGGCGCTGGCGGCAACCGCCGCCGGCGTCCTCTCCAGTGGCGCGGTAGCCGGCGATGCCGCCAAGGGCAAGATCGCCTATGTCACAGAACGGCTGCTACCAGTGCCATGGCTTTATGGGGCAAGGCGGGCAGGCTGGCTCAAAGCTGGCCCCGAAGCCGATGCCGGAAGAAGCCTTCGTGAACTTCGTGCGGACGACCAACCGCGCGATGCCGCCTTACTCGGAGCAGATCCTGTCCAACAACGACCTCGCCGACATCTATGCCTATGTGGCATCGATACCGGCGGGTCCCGATCCGAAAACGATTCAACTCCTGAATCAGTAGGAGCCACCCACCGACCAGGTGCCGCCATTCGGATGAAGCGCCTGGCCGGTGAGGACGCGTAGGCGCTGGCGTCTCTATTTCGCGGCCCCGGCTCCTGAAAATCTCATGCAGCGAAGCTTCCCAGAGGACCGTTTCCCGCCCCGAAACGCCATGCTACGAACAGCATTCGGGGCGTAACGTCTCTTCCAATGTCCGCTATTTCTTTGAAATGTCGGCCATCTTACGTTTCGGCACTTCGTCCTTTACTTACAGGTCATGCCCGGTCCCGAGGGGAGCCGGCCCAATTTTGGCGTAGTTCGAGGAGGTTTCGATGACTCTCGCGATTGGTGATACCGCTCCGGATTTCGAGGCGGAAACCACAGAAGGCAAGATCCGATTCCATGAGTGGATCGGCGACAAATGGGCGGTGCTGTTCTCGCACCCGAAGGATTTCACCCCGGTCTGCACCACCGAGCTCGGCTACATGGCCAAGATCAAGCCGGAATTCGACAAGCGTGGCGTCAAGATTATCGGCCTCTCCGTCGACCCGGTCGACAAGCACTCCAAATGGGCTGACGACATCAAGGAAACCCAGGGCTTCGCGCCGAATTACCCGATGATCGGCGACGTGCGATTTTAACGTGTCGAAGCTCTACGGCATGCTGCCGGCGGCGGTCAGCGGCGATCCCGCCCAGCGCACGCCTGCGGACAACCAGACTGTCCGCAATGTCTTCGTCGTCGGCCCGGACAAGAAGGTCAAGCTGATCCTGATCTATCCGATGACCACCGGCCGCAACTTCGACGAAGTGCTGCGCGTGATCGACTCGCTGCAATTGACGGCGAAGCACAAGGTCGCGACGCCGGTTAACTGGAAGCAAGGCGAAGAAGTCATCATCGCCGGCTCGGTTTCCGACGACGACGCCAAGAAGACCTATCCGCAGGGCTGGAAATCGCCGAAGCCCTATATCCGCATCGTGCCGCAGCCGCGGTAAGGCTGGGATGGATACTGAACGGGGCGCGGGGCCAACCGCGTCCCGTTCTGTTGTGAGGATGCGATGAGCGCGCTGCCCGACCTCGGTTTCATCCACAATTACATCCCGGGGTCCGACCGTACGCGGCCTCCCCTGCTGCTGCTGCACGGCACCGGCGGCGACGAAAACGACCTCGTGCCGTTCGGGCAACGGCTCGCACCGGGCGCGGCGCTGCTGTCGCCGCGCGGCAAGGTGTCGGAACGGGGCGCGTCGCGTTTCTTCCGCCGCCTGGCTGAAGGCGTCTTCGACCTGGAGGATCTCGCTGCACGCACCGGGGAGCTGGCTGAATTTATCGAACGCGCGCGCCAGACTTATGGGCTTGCGAAACCGATTGCCTTCGGCTTCTCCAACGGCGCCAACATTGCCGCATCGCTGCTGCTGACTCGGCCCGACGTTCTGGCGGGCGCCGTACTGCTGCGGGCAATGACGCCGTTCGAGCCGAAGACGCTGCCCGATCTCACCGGCATTCCCGTGCTGATGTTGTCCGGTGCGGCTGATCCCCTGGTGGAACCGGAGAACCGCGAGAAGCTTGCGGATATGCTCAGCATCGCCGGCGCCGAGGTAACGCATGAGATCGTGCCAGCCGGGCATAATCTATCCGCGCGCGACATGGCGGCGGCAGAGGCGTGGCTGGCCCGGGATCGTTGATGCGATTACCGCGTAGCTGCTATGCGCGCCTGTGAAGTCTATTCCTAAAAAACAACCCCCGATTAGTTTTTAACCGGGAACCGTGCTTTCCCCTGCTCGTTGACCCGTAGGACCCATCCTGACGGAGGTATACTATGACCTATCAAGATCCCGATCCGTTGCGCGACAGCGATCTCGATCGCGACGCGCGTATCGACCGTAATCTCAATCGCGACGCGCGGATCGACCGTAATGTTGGCTCGAGCGCCATGTGGGGCTGGATTGCCGGCGCCGTGGTTCTGGTGCTGATGCTGGTATTCCTGTTCGGCGGCACCACCGATAATACGAATACTGCGTCCAACCAGCCGCCCGCGGCGGTCGTCAATACCCCGCCGGCCAACAACATTGCGAACGCCCCGCGCGGCAGCGTGAACCCGCCGGCTCCGGCGGACACGACCGGCCAGGCGTCACCCCGGCCGGCGAGCCCGCAGCAGTAGGTTGTAGTGTGTGAATCGAAAGGGCGCGCAAAACAATGCGCGCCCTTTTGCGTTGAGCAAGGATTTTACTGCAGCGTGAAAGCAATCACGTCGGGCGTGATGCCGCTTCCGCCCGGGCCAGTCGATCCCGCCACCAGATAGACAGTGGAGCCGGCGACCGCCAGGCCGAAGGCATGCCGGCCGGCCGGCATCGGCGCGAGCGTCACCCATTTATTGGTTTTGGGATCGAAGGCTTCGTTTTCGACAAAGGTCGTGCCGCCCGACCCGCTCTCTCCTCCGACAACAAGGATCATGTCGCGAAATACGATGCCCGTTCCGCCGCTGCGCGCGGTCGGAAGCGGCGGGCCCAGAGTCCAGCTGTTGGTCGCCGGGTCGTAGATTTCGTGCGTGTCGGTCCTTTCCGTGCTGGCGCCCCAGCGGCCGCCGATAGCGTGAATCTTGCCGTCGATGGCCTGCGCCACCATGTGGTCGCGCCCGCGCGAGATCGGCGCGGCCGCGCTCCAACTGTTGGCCGCCGGATCATAGACGTGATGCAGCGCCGTCATTTCCTTGTCGTTGCGGCCGCCGATTGCATGGATCTTTCCACCGAGCACAGCGACGGCGATCGATCCGCGCTCCACCGGCAAGGGAGCGAGCGTCCGCCAGGCGTCGGCGGCCGGGTCAAATTCAAACACATGGGCGGTGGCGCCCTTGTGGCCCGAGGCCGTGAAGCCGCCGACCGCGTAAATCTTGCCGTTAAGCGAGGCGGCGGCCATGTGATTGGCGCCGGACGGTAACGGTGCGCGCGAACGCCATCTGCCAGTGGCCGGGTCGTATTCCTCATTGAGCGTGAGGTCATATTTTTCGCGGGTATTGCCGCCGAGCACATAGACCTTGCCATTGGCGGCCGCCGCGACGACTTCGTTGCGCGCCATATCCAGCGGCGTCTTTGACGTCCAGCTCCCCTGCCCCGCGGATTGCGCATAAGCGGCTCCGGCCATCAGGCTTACACCGAGCATGGCTCCGCTCGCCGGGAGCAGGCGTGACGTCAGGCTGGTCATCGCAATTGCCTCCCCAATCTCACGGCAGGTTATACCCGTGGCGGCAGCGCGCGAAGGTGCCTCGTTGTATTTCTTGCAGGCGCGTGTTTCGATCCGCGCCATGATCGCCCTGGAAACCGCGCGGTGAACCTGCACGCCCTGCTCATGCAGCGCCACGCTGCCGGGAGGCCCGTCGTCGTGGGCCTGATCGGCGCGGGTAAGTTCGGCGCCATGTTTCTCGCGCAGGCGCGCGTTACGCCGGGCTTGCACATAGCTGGGCTCGCCGATCTCGACGTGACGCGGGCGCGCCGCCAACTCAAGGATGTGGGCTGGCCGCCGGAAGCTTGTTCCGCCGCGTCGCTCGATGAGGCGCTGAAGACCGGCGCGCTACATGTGGGCGACGACACCGAGACGTTGCTCGCCGACCCGCGCGTCGAGGTGATCATTGAAGCGACGGGCGTTCCCGCCGCGGGTATCCGGCACGCCCTCGCGGCCATCGCTCATGGCAAGCACATCATCATGGTCAATGTGGAGGCGGACGCGGTGGCCGGGCCGCTGCTGGCGCGCAAGGCCAAAGCCGCCGGCGTGGTCTATAGCCTCGCCTGGGGCGATCAGCCGGCGCTGATCTGCGAGCATGTGGATTGGGCGCGCGCCTGCGGCTTCGAGGTGGTCGCCGCCGGCAAGGGCACGCGCTACGAGCCGCATTATCACCAGTCCACGCCGGACACGCTGTGGGACATCCTTGACCGTTATTTGCAGATCACAGACCGCGCCTCGATCAACCCGAAGATGTTCAACAGCTTCATCGACGGCAGCAAATCCGCCATCGAAATGACCGCGGTCTGCAATGCGACCGGGCTTGTGCCGCAGAGCAATGGGCTTGGCTTCCCGCCCGCATCGCGCTTTGAACTGGCCGAGATATGCAAGCCCAAGAGCGAGGGCGGCGCGTTGGAGAAGGCCGGCGTCACCGAAGTGGTGTCGTCGGTTTACCGCGACGGCCGCGACGTGCCGCATCACCTCGCGCTTGGCACTTATGCCGTGATCAAAGCCGAATCGGACTATGCGCGCCGCTGCTTCAAGGAATACGCGATGCTGCCGGACGAGAGCGGCCGCTATGCCGCGCTTTATCGCCCGATCCACATGATCGGGCTGGAACTGGGCATTTCAGTCGCCAGCGTCGCGTTGCGCAAGGAGCCGACCGGCGCACCGACCGGCTTCCGTTCCGATGTCGTCGCCACCGCCAAGCGCCACCTGAAGAAAGGCGAAATGCTCGACGGCGAAGGCGGCTATTGCGTCTGGGGCAAGCAGACGCCCGCCGCCCACTCCTTGCGCGATGGCATGCTGCCGCTTGGCCTTGCGCACGGCGTCAAGCTGTTACGCGACGTGGCGCAAGGACGGCACCTTACCTGGGACGACGTCGCGCATGACGCGGACGACAGCGCGGTCAAGGTGCGGCGGGAGATGGAAGCGATGTTCGCTACGCAAACGCCACTGCCGGCGTGAATTCAACGGCGCCGCCAGCGCCCGCTCCAGTTCACCAGAAACACGCCTGTGACGCAGACCGCCATGCCGACGAGCGCCAGCGGCGCCAATCTCTCGTCGAATATCAACCATGCCATCAGCGCGGTGACCGGCGGCGTCAGATAGAACAGGCTGGTCACCCGCATAGTGGCCGACCTACGGATCATGAAATAGAACAGCCAGATCGCGCCCAGTGACAACACGAAGACCAGCCAGCCGAGCGCGAAGATGAATTGCGGGGTCCAGTGCACCACCCGCGTCTCGAACGCAAAGGCGCCCATCGCGAATACGGCGCCCGAAGCGGCGTATTGCACCAGAAGCCCGACGCGCCAGTCCACGCCACCGGCGAAGCGCTTCTGGTAGAGCGTGCCGATGGTGATCCCAATCAAGCCGACGAAGATCGCGATCCATCCGATCAACGTGACGTCGCCGCTGACACCGGTTCGCTCATGCACGACCAGCCAGACTCCGGCGAGGCCGAGGACAAGACCGGCCCATTGATGCAACGCAACGCGCTCGCCCAGCCACCGATGCGCCAATGTCGAGGTGAGGATCGGTTGCAGGGCGACGATCAAGGCCGAGAGGCCGGCCGGCAGGCCCTGAAAGATGGAAACCGAAACCCCGCCGAGATAAAGCCCGTGCACGCAAAGACCCGCAATCATGTTGTGCAGGATGCAAACGCCCGACGGCCATTTTGGACGCATCAGCAGGACCAATGCGCCGAGCACCAGCACCACCAAAGCCATGCGCACCGACAGAAAGGTCAGCGGCTCGGCATCCAGTACGCCCGCCTTGGTGCCGATGAAGCCCGAGCTCCACAGCACCACGAAAAGTGCGGGCGCTGTGACAATCAGGACATCTTCAAACGAGCGCAGCTTCATGTTGGGCCTGTGCTATGCACGTTCGGAGGTCTTGACACGATTCGCGCAAACTGTTGGTGGGAAATACGTTTCTCGCCTTTTAGCCGTTCGGATGGTGGAACCAAAGAGCCTTGGCTGCATTGGGTCCCCTGCGCGACCAAGGATAATTGCATGCCGGAATGGATTTCGTACCAACTGCTGATCTTCATCGGCGTGGGATTTTTCGCGCAACTGGTCGATGGCGCGCTCGGCATGGCGTATGGCCTGATCAGCACGACCGTGCTGCTGTCGCTCGGCACGCCACCGGCGATTGCCAGCGCCAGCGTGCATGCTGCGGAAGTGGTGACCACCGGCCTCGCCGGCTCCTCGCATGTCTGGCACAAGAACATCGATTGGCAACTGTTCAAACGGCTCGCTCCGGCAGGCGTCGCGGGAGGCATCGTTGGCGCCTACATCCTGACGGGCCTGCCGGAAACCTTCCTCAGGGTGGTGGTGACCATCTATCTGGTCGGCATCACTCTGATGATCACTCGCCGCATCATCAAAAGCACGAAAGCGCAGGAAGGCACCAAGGCGCAACGTGAGCAAAAGCTGCCGACTCCTGTAGTCGGTGCCGGCGGCGGATTCCTCGATGCGATCGGCGGCGGTGGCTGGGGACCGATCGTCACCTCTACTCTGCTGGCGCGCGGCGATCATCCGCGTTCGACCATCGGCTCGGCGTCGCTGGCCGAATTCTTTCTGACGGTCGCTATCTCGGTGACTTTTGTTCTTGCGCTCGATTTCGGCGACTATTGGCAGGTGGTGCTTGGTCTGATCATCGGCGGCGCCTGCGCGGCGCCGCTCGCTGGTTACCTTAGCCGTATCCTGGCGCCGCGCACCTTGATGACGCTGGTGGCGATCGTGATTTCCATCCTCAGCGTCTACAGCATGGTGCGGCTGGCGACGGCGGCAGCCAAGGCCGTGGCCTGAGGCGCGACTAAGCCGGCGCGAGGCGCAGCACTTCAGCCGCCGCCATCATGTCCGCAAGGCGAAAGGCGCGACGCTCCAGCGCCCGCTCGTCGCGGCCCCAGAATTCCATATTCCAGTCTTCGTCCACATGCGCCGCTGCCCAGGCTTCCTCCACCGACAGCCTTCCGCGCAGCAACGCGAGCGCCAGCAGCGCGGAGCCGGTCAGCGTCGTGATGGAAGACACCGCGCCCAATCGCCATGCATCCTCGGGAATTGCGGCCGTGGCCGCGGCCACAGCTTGCTCCGGCTGATCGACGAACATCACGCCGGTTGCCAATGCGAAACGCGCCCCGAGAACGTCGCGCGCCCAGGCGAGAACGGGGTCCCAGTGCCGTTCTTGCCGCTCCACCAGCCCCCGCGGCCCCTCCGCGCGATAAAACAGAAGGTCGGAGCGGAGATACTGCGCGATCTCCTCCGCCACCGGCAGCGGGGTCTGCGCCACGCCGTCGATGATCGAATTGGCGAGCCGCGTGAGCGGCATGGCGGCGGGGTCGACCACTTCCTTCTGTGCGTTCCATTCCGCCGCGAGCGCTTCGGCAAAGGCGGATGCCGGTGCGGCCAGTGGCCGCCGCGCTGGAGTCCGCACCGGCTTGCCGTCAAGCAGGACCGCGAAACCTAACGGCCCGCTCTCCACTGTCGCTCTTCCGTAAAAGCGGCGGCGCAGGGTCGGCCGCATGGAGCGCCTCGCCGCCTCCATGGCATCAAGTGGATCTTTGGCGAAGATTTCTTCGAAAATATCGCGCATGCGGCCCTTTAAGTCCTGTGGCGGGCGCCGTCACCCTATTGTGCGCCGCAACAGCGCCCGAATAGCGCCTTTTTTCATGACCTTCCGGCGGCATGATGTTAATCACAAAGCGCCGTGGCGGCTCGTTGTTTTGTCCGCTTTTGATAGCTTTAGTAACCCTGCTCCCCTAAAATCGCGACCGGATTCGACGTTCAAAACAAGCCGATACAGCGGGGATGATGAATGCGAAGCGGTCCTCTTGCTGGTTGCATACACTCGGGGGGCGTCCGAGGCGTAAATGAAGGACACTGACGTCGCCGCACCCGATTACTTCCATAAAGTAGTCGATTGCCAATGGGCCTGTCCGGCGCATACGCCGGTTCCTGAATATATCCGCTTGATCGCCGCAGGCCGCTACAGCGACGCCTACATGATCAACTGGAAGTCCAACGTGTTTCCCGGGATTCTGGGGCGCACCTGCGACCGGCCGTGCGAGCCGGCCTGCCGCCGCGTGCGGGTGGAGGAGGAACCGGTGGCGATCTGCCGCCTGAAAAGAGTGGCGGCCGACTACAAAGACGATATTCGCGCCCGCCTGCCCAAGCCCGCAACCACGAAAAACGGAAAGCGTATCGCCCTCGTCGGCGCCGGCCCGGCGTCACTGACGGTCGCGCGCGGCCTGGCGCCGCTCGGCTATCACTGCGTGGTGTTCGATGGCGATCCGAAGGCCGGCGGCATGATGCGCACGCAGATTCCGAAATTCCGCCTGCCGGATTCCGTCATCGATGAGGAATGCGATTACGTCCTCAACCTCGGCATTGAATTCCGCGGCGGGCAGCGCATCGACAGCCTGAAGGCGCTGCTGGCGGAAGACTGGGACGCGATCTTTGTCGGATCCGGCGCGCCGCGCGGCCGCGATCTCGACCTGCCCGGCCGTCAGCGAAGCGGCGAAGAATATTCACATCGGCATCGACTGGCTCTCCAGCGTTTCCTTCGGTCACATCAGCAAGATCGGCAAGCGCGTCATCGTGCTCGGCGGCGGCAACACCGCGATGGATTGCTGCCGTTCCTCGCGCAGGCTCGGCGGCGAAGACGTCAAGGTGATCGTGCGCTCGGGCTTCGAGGAGATGAAAGCCTCGCCTTGGGAAAAGGAAGACGCGATCCACGAAGGCATCCCGATCCTCAATTTCATGGTGCCGAAGGAATTCACCCACCAGAACGGCAAGCTCACGGGCGTCCTGTTCGAGAAGGTGAAGGCGCAATACGACGACAAGGGCCGGCGCAATCTGGCGCCGAGCGGCGAGCCGGACGAGCATGTGCCCTGCGACGACGTGCTGATCGCGGTCGGCCAGGAGAATTCCTTCCCCTGGATCGAACGCGACGCCGGGATCGAGTTCGACAAATGGGGCATGCCGAAGGTCGATCCCAAGACCATGCGCTCCAGCAACCCGCGCGTCTTCTTTGGCGGGGACAGCGCTTTTGGGCCGAAGAACATCATCTGGGCCGTCGCCCATGGCCATGAAGCCGCGGTTTCCATCGATAAGATGCTCAACGGCGAGGACATCAACGACCGCCCCATCCCGGCGGTCGAGTTGATGAGCCAGAAGATGGGCATTCACGAATGGAGCTATGACAACGAGATCGCGCTCGACCAGCGCTTCAAGGTGCCGCACCGGGAAAAAGCCATCGCGCTGAAGGACATCAAGGCCGAAGTCGAGCTGGGCTTCGATCCGCAGCTTGCGCTCGCGGAAGCCGGGCGCTGCCTGAATTGCGACGTGCAGACGATCTTCACCTCCTCGCTCTGCATCGAATGCGATGCCTGCGTCGATATCTGCCCGATGGACTGCATCACCTTCACCGAGAACGGCGAGGAGGCCGAGTTGCGCCAGCGGCTGAAGGCGCCCGCCAACAATCTCGCGCAGGACCTCTATGTCGCCAATGAGCTCAAGACCGGGCGGGTGATGGTCAAGGACGAAGACGTCTGCCTGCACTGCGGATTATGCGCGGAACGCTGCCCCACCGGCGCATGGGACATGAAGAAGTTCTTCCTGGAAATGGCCCAGGCGGGAGAGACATGCCGATCGAGAGCATAAACGATTTCGTCATCAGGTTCGCCAACGTCAATGGCTCGGGCTCGGCCAGCGCCAACGAGATGTTTGCCCGCGCGGTGATGCGCATGGGCATTCCGGTCGCGCCGCGCAATATCTTCCCCTCCAATATCCAGGGCTTGCCGACCTGGTACGAAGTGCGGGTGAGCGAGGCCGGCCATCTCGGCGCCCGCGGCGGCACCGATCTGATGGTGGCGATGAACCCGCAGACCTGGGACAACGACGTCGCCTCCATCGATCCCGGCGGCTATCTGTTTTACGATTCCACCAAGCCGATGCCGTCGACGAAATTCCGCGACGACATCAGCGTCATCGGCGTCCCGCTTACCGCGATTTGCAACAGCCAGTATAGCGACCCCCGCCAGCGCCAGTTGTTCAAGAATATCATCTATGTCGGCGCGCTCTCCGCGCTGATCGATATGGATGCGGCGGTGCTGGAGAAGCTGATCGGCGAACAGTTCAAGGGCAAAGAAAAGCTGATCCAGCCCAACATCCATGCGCTGCATCTTGGCCGCGATTATGCGCTGCAGCACCTCTCCTGCCCGATCGGGTTGCGCCTGCGCCGCTCGGAGGGAGTCGGTGACCGCATCCTGATCGAGGGCAACTCGGCCGCGGCGCTCGGCGCGGTCTATGGCGGCGCCACGGTCTGCGCCTGGTATCCGATCACACCCTCTTCCTCATTAGCCGAGGCGTTTGCCAGCCACTGCAAGCGGCTGCGGCTCGATCCGGAGACCAAGAAGAACCGCTATGCCATCGTGCAGGCCGAGGATGAGCTGGCATCGATCGGCATGGTGATCGGCGCTGCCTGGAACGGCGCGCGCGCCTTCACCTCCACCGCCGGCCCGGGCATCTCGCTGATGCAGGAATTCATCGGGCTGGCTTATTTCGCCGAGATCCCGGCGGTGATTTTCGACGTGCAGCGTGCGGGCCCCTCCACCGGGATGCCGACGCGCACCCAGCAATGCGACCTGATCAACTGCGCCTATGCCTCGCATGGCGACACCAAGCACGTGCTGTTGTTGCCGGAAGATCCGGCCGAAGCTTTCGAATTTGGCGCCGCTTCCTTTGACCTCGCCGACCGGCTGCAGACGCCGATCTTTGTGATGCTCGATCTCGATATCGGCATGAACCACCGCCTTTCGCGTCCACTGCGCTGGGACGACTCGCGGGTCTATGACCGCGGCAAGGTGATGACTGCGGCTGAACTGGAAAGCGGCAAGGATTTCGGCCGCTATCTCGACACCGACGGCGACGGGGTTACCTATCGCACCTATCCCGGCACCCATCCCACCAAAGGCTCTTTCTTCACCCGCGGCACCTCGCGCGATCGTTATGCGCGCTACACCGAGGATGGCCAGGCTTATGTCGACAACATGCAGCGGCTGCTGCGCAAGTTCGAGACCGCCAAGGATCTGGTGCCGCGTCCGCTGCGCGCCAACTGCGAACGGCCGACGCGCTACGGCGTGATCTATTTCGGCTCGACCAGCCCAGCCATGGACGAGGCGATCTCCATGCTGACCGCCCAAGGACATAATCTGGACCGGCTGCGCCTGCGCGCCTTTCCTTTCCATCACACCGTCGACGATTTCATCAGCGAGCACGATTTCGTATTCGTGGTGGAGCAGAACCGCGACGCGCAGATGCGCTCCTTGATCGTCAATGAATGCGGCATCGACCCGGCCCGGCTGATCCCGGTGCTGCATTATGACGGCACGCCGATTACCGCGCGCTTCATTGCCGGCGCCATCGGCGAACGCCTGAACACTTTGAAGATCACGCCGCTGCGGAGAGTTGGGGCATGATCGGCGCCAACAGGCTGCGCAGCACCTGGCAGGCCCTGTCGCAGGCCACAGGTCTCAACCAGCTCACCGGGAATGATCCTCCTCCCGGCGCGGCGAGCGAACTCGGCCGTCTGCTCTGGACCGATCCGCGCCCCCTGATCTTTCCGCGCAAACGGATGATCGTCGTCTTTTCTCCGAAGTCCGCCTGCACCAGCGTCGTCATTTGGTTCTTCCATCAGCTCGGCCATACGGCAGCGGCGCGCGACTACAGCTCCTGGCCGCACCGCTACCGGACCGAGGTCTATTACAAGTCCGCGCTGTATCGGCGCGCTTATGAGCGCGATCTGTCGAAATTCTCGCTGGTGCGTATCATCCGCGATCCGTTCGAGCGTGCCGTCAGCAGCTTTCGGCATATGCAGAAAGGGGGCCTGGTGGACAAGGAGATCGCCCGGGCTTTGGGCCGCAACGATATGCGCACCGCGGGCCTGTCGTTTTCGGAATTCCTGGACTTTTTGGAAGGCTGCGATCTCAATACCTGTGATCCGCATTTTCGCGTCCAGCGGCACCCGATCGAAGACCGCCTGCCGACGCGGCATCTGATCAATGCCTCGGCCGAAGATCTGTTCAGCCGGCTGAATGAGGTGGAGGCCGACTTCGATCTGCCGATCACCGACTTCAGCAAGCTCGAATGGCTGCAAAAGATCAATCGCAAGCACCGTCATGTCGAGGCGCCCGCCTCCCCTGCCGACGCCTATGACCACCGCTTCAATCGCGAGGCGGCGCGCAACGGCTCCTGGCCGCCCTACGGCGCTTTCCTGACGGCGGTTGCGCGGGAACGTCTTGCTCGTCTCTACGCCCGCGACCTCGAGGCTTACGGCGCAGATGCGGCCCATAAGCAGCGAGGCAAGCTGGCGCTTGTCGGAGACACTCACCTGGATTCACGCCCATGACCTACCTGGCCAAACCGAAATTCCAGCATCCGGCGCTGCCGAAAAACGCGCTCGGCTATACCCACCGCGATTACGAAGGGAAGATTTCCACGCTCTGCGCCGGTTGCGGCCATGACTCGATCACCGCTTCGATCATCGAAGCCTGTTACGAGCTGTCGATCGAACCGCATCGGGTGGCGAAGATTTCCGGCATCGGCTGCTCGTCGAAGACGCCGGATTATTTCCTCGGCAATTCACACGGCTTCAATTCGGTGCACGGGCGCATGCCGTCGGTGCTGACCGGCGCCAACCTCGCCAATCGCGAACTGATCTATCTCGGCGTCTCGGGCGACGGCGACAGTGCCTCGATCGGGCTCGGGCAATTCGCCCATTGCATCCGCCGCGGCGTCAACATGACCTATATCGTCGAGAATAACGGCGTCTACGGCCTGACCAAGGGCCAATTCTCCGCCACCGCCGACCGCGGCTCCAAGAGCAAGCGCGGCGTGACCAACAGCGATAGCGCCGATCGACCTCGCCACACTGGCGCTGCAGCTCGGCGCCAGCTTCGTCGCGCGCAGTCTTCTCCGGCGACAAGACCCAGCTGGTGCCGCTGCTCAAGGCGGCAATCGAGCACAAGGGCGCGGCTTTCATCGATTGCATCTCGCCCTGCGTCGCCTTCAACAATCACACCGGCTCGACCAAGAGCTTCGATTATGTGCGCGAGCATAATGAAGCGGTGAACCGGCTCGATTTCATCACCGGTCGCGAGCAGATCCAGGTCGATTACGAGCCGGGCACGGTCCAGATGGTGAAGCAGCACGACGGCTCGACGCTGGCCTTGCGCAAGCTCGCCAAGGATTACAACGTCAATGACCGGCTGGCGGCGATGAATTATCTGCTGGAACGCGGTGCGGCGGGAGAAGTCGTCACCGGCCTGCTCTATGTCGAGCCCGAGGCCGACGATTTGCACAGCAGCACCAACACCGTGGAGCAGCCGCTCAATGCGCTGGGCGAAAAAGAGCTCTGCCCGGGCTCGGCGGCGCTGGAGAAGATCAACGCGGCATTGCGGTAGTCAACCTTACCCGCTCGTCCCGTCGGCACAAGTGCGGGCGATCGGCCTCCTCAGGATGATGGCATTTACTGGGCGCGACGCTCGTCACCTTCATTCCTCATGGTGAGGAACGCGGCGCGAATCGACGCGTGTCTCGAACCGTGTAGGTCGAGGCATCAAAACGCGCAGTTATGGACGTAAGCGCCCTGCTGGCCGGCAGGCAGCCCGCCGAGCGCGCCCTGGTGGGTGCAACGCGCCACCCGGTCCTGCGAGGTCTCTATCCCGGCGCCTCCGGTGGCGCCACGCGGGATGATGGAAACGGTCGGCACATCGGGATAGCGCGGATCGCGATCCGGCATCACCACCGTGCGAGTGCCGGTGGTGGCGGCGCTGCGGCGGCTCGATCGGCCGCATCGGATGGAAGCCCGGCTGATTGCTGGTGACGATCCCGCCCGAGCCGACCCGCGCCGGCGGGCTCTTTTTCTTGGCGGCTTTCTTCTTGCTGGACTTCTTCGCCTTGGTTGGCTCCTCAACCATGATCCCGCGGAATTCCTCAGCCGTCGCCGGCGGCGCTCCGACTTCCAGCCAGCCGGAGTCAGGCAACTGCAAGCTCGGGCTCGCCAGGAGCCAGGCCATGGTCATCAGCGTGGTCAGCAATATTCTGCGCATATTGAATCAAATCAATAAGGTGCGTCGAACGACGCACCACCCCTAACAAGCAAAAGTGAACGCTTTATTCCTCCGCCGGAGCCTGTTCGATCGGGTCGTAGCGGCTGAGATCGAAGCCGAGCAGGTTCCAGGACTGGGTCATGTGCGGGGGTAACGGCGCGGTAACATCGATAGTTCCGCCCCGGGGATGCGGTATTGCGATACGCCGCGCCAGCAAATGCAGCCGGTTCTGGATGCCGCCCGGCAACTCCCAATTCTCCTTCGCAAAATATTTAGGATCCCCGACGATCGGGTGGCCGACATGGTCGAGATGGGCGCGCAATTGGTGGGTACGGCCGGTCACCGGCTTCAGCGACAGCCAAGCCAGCCGCGACGCCGCGGTCTCCACCACCGCGTAATAGGTGACGGCATGGCTCGCCCCCTCGTCGCCGTGCTGGGCGACGCGCATGAAGGAATCCTCCTCCATCTGCTCCTTCGCCAGAAAAGTGGAGATGCGTCCCTGCTTCGGCTTCGGCACCTCCACCACCAGAGCCCAATAGATCTTGCGGGCCGAGCGGTGACGGAAATTCTTTGCCAGCGCCGCGGCAGAAAATCGATTCTTCGCCACAAGAAGGCAGCCCGAAGTGTCCTTGTCGAGTCGATGCACCAGGCGCGGACGCTGGCCGTCGCGGCTGCGCAGCACGCCAAGCATGCCGTCGATGTGCCGCGTCGTGCCGGAGCCGCCCTGCACCGCCAGGCCATAGGGTTTGTCGAGCACCATCACGTCATCGTCCTCGTAGAGCGTGATGGATTTCAGGAAGGCGCGCGTCTTCACGTCCTCGCTCGCGCCCTCGCGCGGTTTTGGCGGTTCGTGCTTGAACGGCGGGATGCGCACTTTTTGGCCGGCCTGCAGGCGATCCTTCGGCTGCACGCGCTTGCCGTCGACGCGCAGCTCGCCTTTGCGGATCACGCGCTGAATGTGGCTGAACGACAGCCCGGGAAATCTCGTCTCGAGAAAGCGGTCAACGCGCATATCGGATTCGTCGGCGGAGACGGCGACGTTCTGCACGCCGGTGGAAACAAGTGGCACCGCCTTTGGACCGTCATCCTGAGGTGGCCGGGCGACGCCCGGCCCTCGAAGGATGCGGCCCGGGCCGTCGCCCTTCGAGGCTCGCTGCGCTCGCTCCTCAGGGTGACGGTGCTGGGGGTGTTCCGCTTGTCGCCGCGATTGCGAAGAATGTTTTCCTCGACCGCCTTCAGACGCGCGTTTCCCGCGACTGGCTTGCCGCGGCCCGGAAATCTGTTTGCCGCCGCCCGGCTGGCGCGGACCGCGCCCACGGCCTTTCATTCACCGCTCCGCTCTTTGCGCAGCTTGGCCCAGTAGTCCAGCCGCTTGCGGATCTCGCGCTCAAAGCCGCGGTCGGGCGGATCGTAGAAATTCTGCCGCGGCAGCGCGTCGGGGAAATAATTCTGCCCGGAGAAAGCGTCCTCCTGGTCGTGGTCGTAGGCATAGCCGCGGCCATAGCCCTCCGATTTCATCAGGTTGGTCGGCGCATTGAGGATGTGCTTGGGCGGCAGCAACGAGCCAGCGGCCTTGGCGGTCTGCATCGCCTCGCCATAAGCCGTATAGGCCGCGTTCGATTTCGGTGCGGTGGCGACATAGATCACCGCCTGGGCAATGGCCAATTCGCCTTCCGGGCTGCCAAGGAAGTCGTAGGCCTCCTTCGCGGCATTGGCGATCACCAGCGCCTGTGGATCGGCAAGGCCGATATCCTCCACCGCCATGCGCACGATGCGGCGCGCGAGATAGAGCGGATCCTCGCCGGCATCGACCATGCGGCAGAAATAATACAAGGCGGCATCGGGATCGGAGCCGCGCACCGACTTATGCAGCGCCGAGATCAGGTTATAATGTCCGTCCTGCGATTTGTCGTAGATCGGGGCGCGCCGCTGCACGACCTCCTGCAAGGCGGCTGCGTCGAACACCTCATCGGCGCGCGCGGCGCGCCAGAGTTCTTCCGCCAGCGTCAACGCGGCGCGGCCATCACCATCCGCCATGCGGATCAGCGCGGCGCGGGCTTCCTCGTCGACCGGCAGCGTCTTGCCTTCGATCTCCTCGGCGCGGGCATAGAGCTTCTCGATCGCCTCGGCATCAAGAGATTTGAATATTAATACCCGCGCGCGCGAGAGCAGCGGTGCGTTGAGCTCGAAGGACGGATTTTCCGTGGTGGCGCCGACCAGGACGATGGTGCCGTCTTCCATCACCGGCAAAAATGAATCCTGCTGCGCGCGGTTGAAGCGGTGGATCTCGTCGACAAAGAGCAGCGTGCCCTGCCCGGTTTCGCGCCGC
Source organism: uncultured Alphaproteobacteria bacterium (assembly GCA_963731585.1). Classification (GTDB taxonomy): domain Bacteria; phylum Pseudomonadota; class Alphaproteobacteria; order Rhizobiales; family Xanthobacteraceae; genus CANKHA01. Next base: position 54,549 of record CAVSWC010000011.1, on the reverse strand, counting down.
GCCCGCGCCTCCTCGAAGACCTTCTTCAGGTCGGCGACGCCGGTGAAGATCGCGGAAACCTGTTCGAAATGCAGGTCGGTTGCTTGTGCCAGCAAGCGCGCGACCGTGGTCTTGCCGGTGCCGGGCGGGCCCCAAAAAACCAGCGAGCCGAGCGAGCGCGTCTCCAGCATGCGGGTGAGCGCGCCGTCGGTCCCCAGCAGATGATCCTGACCGACCACCTCCGACAGCTTGCCCGGGCGGAGCTTGTCGGCCAGCGGACGCGGCGCGTCCTGCTCCAGCCCCGCGGCGGAGAACAGGCTCGGTCCTGCGGATTTCCGGCGGGCAACCATATTCAACCTCCGTGTCCCGGACGCGGTGCGGCGTGCAACGTTGCACCGCTGATCCGGACCGTTCCGCATTTTGACGGTCCCGAGTCTGCAGCGCATCATTGCATGCTGCGCTGCGCCCGGGACACATTCATACAAACACTCATCCGCCCAGAGTAACGGAGCGCTGGCGCCCGTCGCGCGTGAGCGTGATGCGCCAGACGCGCGCAGATTGACTGGAGACACGGTCGAGGTCGCGCGTCTTGCCGATCTTCTCGCCGTTCACCGCATTGATCAGATCGCCGCGCTGGAAGCCGAGCCGTTGCGCGGGCGACCCAACCACCACATCCAGGATGATCACGCCCTGCAGGGCGGCATCGACACGCAATTCCTCCGCCAGCGCGGGCGACAGGTTGCTGACCTTCGCGCCCATGAACGGGGAAGTCGCGGCGATAACAAGCTCATCGCGCGGGGTATCCGGCGGGGTCTGCAGCGCGATCGCCACCGGCACTTCCTTGCCGCCGCGCACCACCCTCAGTTGCGCCTGGGCGCCCAGTGGTTTGGTCGCGAACCGGTAGTCGAAGGTGTTGGGATCATCGACCGGCTGCTCGTCGATCCCGACAATCAGATCGCCGGTGCGCAGGCCGGCCTTGGCCGCCGGGCTGTTGGCGATGACGGAGGCCACCAGCGCGCCTGCCGGACGCTTGAGCGCGAGGCTCTCAGCGATGTCCGATGTCACCACCTGCAGCTTGGCGCCGAGCCAGGGCCGCTTCACGCTGCTGCCGCCGCCGATCGCGGAGGCGACCACCACCCGCACCATGTTCACCGGAATCGCGAAGCCGATGCCTTGCGAGCCCCCCGAGCGCGAGAAGATCGCAGTATTAACCCCCACCAAGCGGCCGTTGAGATCGACCAAGGCGCCGCCGGAATTGCCCGGATTGATCGCGGCGTCGGTCTGGATGAAGAACTGATAATCGGTGATGCCGACCTGCGTGCGTGCCACCGCCGAGACGATACCGTGGGTCACGGTCTGGCCGACGGCGAAAGGATTGCCGATCGCCAGCACCAAGTCGCCCACCTGCAGGCCGTCGAGAGTCTCCGAGCTCGATGACCGGAAAACGCTCACGCGAATTTTTAATACGCAGCACGGCAAGATCGGTGCGCGAATCCTTGAGCACGATCTCCGCCTCGAATTCACGCTTGTCGGCGAGCGCCACCTTCACTTCGTCGGCGCCCTCGATCACGTGGTTGTTGGTCACAACCAAACCGCCGGGATCGACGATGACGCCGGAGCCGAGCGAGCTTTGCCGGCGCTCGCGCGGCAACCCGCCTTCGCCCCCGAAAAAGCGGCGGAAGAAAGGGTCGTCGAAAAACGGGTTGCGGTTCTCAACCAGCTTGGCGGCGTAGACATTGACCACTGCCGGGGCCGCCTTCTGCACCACCGGGGCATAGGACAGCTTCACCTCGGCCGGTGAGTTCGGCACGCGCCGCTCTTGCGCGGCCACGGACCAGGCCGCCAGCAAAAACGCCGGCAGCATCAGGGCGAGAAGTCGGGCTAGGCGCATTCGGGAATCCCTTGTCGTCGCAAAGATATAGGCTGCCTGCCGCGGCGATAAAAGACGCGCCCTTGCCTTGCAGGTCACCGCGCGCCAGCGGTTTCCAGGATGCGCCCGACGGCTGCAAAACCGCGCCGGCGGGCATGCGCCAGCGGAGTCACGCCGTCGCGGTCGGCGAGATTCACATTGGCGCCGGCGGCTATCAGCAACCGGACGATCTCGGTATGCGCGGGGCCGCCGTCTCCCAAGATCACCGCCTCCAGCAGTGCAGTCCAACCCAGCTTGTTGACGTGATCCTTATCGATCGTGGTGGCGAGCAGGATCTTCACCGTCTCCACATGGCCGTGATGCGCGGCCGGGATCAGCGCGGTGCCCCCATAACGGTTGGTGCTGTTGAGATCGGCGCCGGCGGCGAGCGTCATTTTCAGGATATCGTTGCGCCCTTCCGCGCCGGCATAAAGGAACGGGCTGTCCCCGATGGCGTCCTTGGCATTGACGTCGGCTCCGGCGGCAATGAGAAGCCGCGCGGTCTCGACCCGGTCTGCTTGGGTGGCGGCGAGCAGCGCGGTGCGGCCCCGCGCGTCGCGAGCACCGATGCTGGCGCCTTCGCGCAGCAGTTTCTGAACGGCAGCGCTGTCGCCGCGTTCGGCGGCTGCGATGAGCGCCAAGTCCTGCGCGGGAGCAGCCTGCGGCCTAAACGGCATCACAGTGAGAGCGAAGAGAAAAAAGGCGACGCCGAGCGCCGCCTTTCGAAACTTTCGGCCTGTGGCCTGCATCACGCCGCGGCGGTAGCTTCTTGGCTTGCCTTTTCCTGCACCGGACCGGAATCCAGGCCCTTGGCATCGACATCGCGATCGACGAACTCGATGACGGCGCGGGCGGCATTATCGCCATAGCGGAAGCCGGCCTTCACGACGCGCGTATAGCCGCCGTTACGATCCTTGTAGCGCGGACCGATCACATCGAAGAGCTTCTTGACCATCGCGATATCGCGGATTTCCGCCACCGCCTGGCGGCGTGCATGCAGGCCGCCGCGCTTGCCGAGCGTCACCAGCTTCTCCACGATCGGACGCAAATCCTTGGCCTTCGGCAGCGTGGTGACGATCTGCTCGTGCTTGATCAGCGCGGCCACCATATTGCCGAACATGGCGCGGCGATGCTCTGCCGTGCGGTTGAACTTGCGGTGAACCTTGCCGTGACGCATCGCCGTACCTCGTCGCTTTCATTCGTCATGCCCGAGCTTGTCGGGCATCCCGCTTGGCGGGCTTGAGCCGTGAGCCCCATGGATGGCCGGGACAAGCCCGGCCATGACAAGGGATGCTCTAGTAATGGTCCTCGAAGCGCTTGGCCAATTCGTCGATATTCTCCGGCGGCCAGCCCGGCACTTCCATGCCGAGATGCAGGCCCATCTGGGCCAGCACTTCCTTGATCTCGTTGAGCGACTTGCGCCCGAAGTTCGGCGTGCGCAGCATCTCCGCTTCGGTCTTCTGCACCAGGTCGCCGATGTAAACGATGTTGTCGTTCTTCAGGCAGTTGGCCGAGCGCACCGACAGCTCGAGCTCGTCCACCTTCTTGAGGAAGGCCGGGATTGAAAGCGAGATCGGGGATGGCTTCCGCGGCGGCTTCCTTGCGCGGCTCTTCGAAGTTGACGAAGACGTTGAGCTGGTCCTGCAGGATGCGCGCGGCATAGGCCAGCGCATCGTCCGGCGAGATCGCGCCGTTGGTCTCGATCTGCAGCGTCAGCTTGTCGTAGTCGAGGATCTGGCCCTTCGCGGGTATTCTCGACCTTGTAGGAAACCTTGCGCACCGGCGAATAGAGGCTGTCGACCGGGATCAGGCCGATCGGCGCATCCTCCGGACGGTTGCGGTCGGCCGCGACGTAGCCCTTGCCGGTATTGACCGTGAACTCCATGCGGATCTCGGCGCCTTCGTCGAGATGGCAGATCACGAGCTCCGGATTGAGGATCACGACATCGCCGACGGTCTGGATGTCGCCGGCGGTGACGACGCCCGGGCCCTGCTTCTTCACCACCATGCGCTTGGGGCCATCGCCCTGCATCTTGATGGAGATGTCCTTGATGTTGAGCACGATATCGGTGACGTCCTCGCGCACGCCCGCGATCGAGGAGAATTCGTGCAACACGCCGTCGATATGCACCGACTGCACCGCCGCGCCTTGCAGCGACGACAGCAGAACGCGGCGCAGCGCATTGCCCAGCGTCACGCCGAAGCCGCGCTCGAGCGGTTCGGCCACCAGCGTCGCCGCGCGCTTGGCATCGGGGCCCACGGCGACCTGCAGCTTGTTGGGTCGGATCAGTTCCTGCCAGTTTTTCTGAATCACATCATCACCCGTTATCATATGGCGCGCGGTTCGGTCCGCGCATCCCACCCCGCCGGTAGAAACTTCGGCGGCGGCGGACGCCCTGGCGTCCGCCGGATATTCAATCACACACGCCGGCGCTTGCGCGGCCGGCAGCCGTTATGCGGTATCGGCGTCACGTCACGGATCGAGGTGATCGTGAAGCCGGCCGATTGCAAAGCCCGCAATGCCGATTCCCGACCCGAACCGGGGCCGGCAACTTCGACCTCGAGCGTGCGCATGCCGTGCTCCATGGCCTTCTTGGCCGCGTCCTCGGCGGCGACCTGCGCCGCGTAAGGCGTGGACTTGCGCGAGCCCTTGAAGCCCATAGTGCCCGCCGACGACCAGGCAATCGCATTGCCCTGCGCGTCGGTAATCGTAATCATCGTATTATTGAACGTTGCGCTGACATGCGCGACCCCTGAAGCGATATTCTTGCGTTCACGTTTACGGACGCGGGCTTCCTTACCCATCATCAATCCTTTCACGGATCGGCACCGGGAGCCGGCGCCGTCGCTCTCTCCTGCTCAGGCGGCCAAGTAGCGGCCGCCGCGAGAATTATTTCTTCTTGCCGGCAATTGCCTTGGCCGGACCCTTCCGGGTGCGAGCGTTGGTGTGAGTGCGCTGGCCGCGGACCGGTAGTCCACGGCGATGACGCAGCCCGCGATAGCAGCCGAGATCCATCAGCCGCTTGATGTTCATCGAAACCTCGCGACGAAGATCGCCTTCCACGACAAAGTCGCGGTCGATCACTTCCCGCATCTGCAGCACTTCCTGGTCGGTGAGCTGCGATACCCGGCGCTCTTCCGGAATGCCGACCTTGGCCATGATGTCCTTGGCGGACCGCTGGCCGATACCGTGGATGTATTGAAGCGCGATCACGACGCGCTTGTTGGTCGGAATATTCACACCGGCAATACGAGCCACCGCAGCACTCCTGTTAGCTGGCCTAAAGCCACGCCGTTGTCCGTCCAGCCCGATATGAGAGGAACGCAAACGTTAAGACGACGCCCTTCCCCTGCCTCAGGGGCCCGGCATCGTTCTGCAGTTCTCCGACTGATGGCCTTTATTAAAGGATTCCAAAGCGTTTCGTCAACTCCGCTCACGATTCTGTTTGCCATTTATCGGCGGCCGGAGCGCGTTTTTCCCGCCAAGCGCCTGACGGCCTTTTTGCCCTTGGCCGCCACTGATTTTACTGCCTTTTTTGCCTGTCCGGCGCTTCGGCGGCGGTCTTCGTCTTGGACCGCGCCTTAGCCTGGGGCGCCTTGACCGGCGAGGAAGCCTTCGATGCCGGCTTGCGCGGGGCTTTTGTTTCGGCCTTGGCCCCCAGAACCGCGTCGATCGCCCGCGCGACCTGCTCAATCGAGGCCATGCCATCGATGCTCGAAAGCCTGCCTTCCTGCGCATAATAGGCCGTCAGCGGGGCGGTCTGCGCGTAATAGGCATCAAGACGCTTTTTCAGCGTTTCGGCATTGTCGTCCGCCCGGACCGGTTCGTTGCGCCCGAGCGTTTGATGAACCCGTTTCTCGATGCGATCCAGCAGCATGACGTCATCGATCTTGAGCTCGATCACGGCGTCAAGCGCCAGGCCCTTTTCCTCGAGCATGCGGTCGAGCGCTTCGGCCTGCGGCACGGTGCGGGGAAATCCGTCGAGGATGAAACCCTTCTTCGCATCCGGTTCCTCGATGCGATCAGCCACGATACCGACGACCACCTCGTCCGGCACCAGCTCGCCGCGATCCATGACGTCTTTAGCTTTGAGTCCGATGGGAGTTCCGGCCTTTGCTGCGGCCCGAAGCATGTCGCCGGTCGAGAGCTGCACAATCTTGTGCTTGTTCACGAGACGTTGCGCCTGCGTGCCCTTCCCCGCCCCCGGGGGTCCGAGCAGGATCAACCTCATCTACGACGACCCCTCAGCTTGGACCGTTTGATCAGACCTTCGTATTGATGCGCCAACAGATAGCCCTGGACCTGCGCCACGGTATCCATGGTCACGCTCACCACGATCAGCAGCGACGTGCCGCCGAAATAGAACGGCACGGCCGCATAGGAAATCAGGATTTCCGGGATCAAGCACACGATGGCAAGATAAAGCGCGCCGACGGCCGTGATGCGCGTGAGCACATAGTCGATGTATTCCGCCGTGCGCTCGCCCGGCCGGATGCCGGGAACGAAGCCGCCGTGCTTCTTCAGGTTGTCGGCGGTTTCGGTCGGATTGAACACGATCGCGGTGTAGAAAAAGGCGAAGAACACGATCAAGGCGATGTAGGAGATGAGAAACAGCGGCCGGCCGTGGCTGAATTCGGTCACGATCCATTGCAGCCAGCCGGGGCCTTCGCCGGCGTTGAAATTCGCCACCGTGGTCGGCAGCAGCAGCAGCGATGACGCGAAGATCGGCGGGATCACGCCCGAGGTATTGAGCTTGAGCGGCAGATGCGAGGATTGCCCCTCGAACATGCGGTTGCCGACCTGGCGCTTGGGATACTGGATCAGCAGCCGGCGCTGCGCGCGCTCCATGAAAACGATGAAGGCGATGACCACCACCGCCATGACCAGCACCAGCAAGATCAAGCCAGTGGACAGCGCGCCCTGGCGGCCAAGCTCGAGGGTGCCGGCGATCGCGGAAGGCAGTTCCGCCACGATACCCGCCATGATGATCAGCGAAATGCCATTGCCGATGCCGCGCGCGGTGATCTGCTCGCCCAGCCACATCAGGAACATGGTGCCGCCGGTAAGCGAGATGACTGTCGCGATGCGAAAGAACCAGCCCGGATCGCTGATGACGTTGCCGGCGCCTTCAAGGCCGATGGCGATACCGTAGGCCTGGAACATCGCCAGCACCACGGTGAGATAACGCGTGTATTGGTTGATGACCTTGCGGCCGCTCTCGCCTTCCTTCTTCAGCGCCTCGAGCGTGGGAGACACCGTCGTCATCAGCTGAATGATGATGGAGGCGGAGATATAAGGCATGATGTTCAGCGCGAAGATCGCCATCCGCTGGATGCCGCCTCCCGCGAACATGTTGAACATGCCGAGGATGCCGCCTGCCTGGCTGCGGAAGATCTGCTCCCAGGCCGAAGGGTCGATGCCGGGCAGCGGTATATAGGTGCCGAAACGATAGACGATGAGCGCGCCGAGCGTGAACCAGATGCGCTTCTTCAGCTCATCGGCCTTGGCCAACGCCGAGAAATTGAGGTTTGCCGCTAGTTGTTCTGCAGCAGAGACCATGCCCGGCTCCGATCCGTTTCTTCGTCAGGCCGGGTAAGCCGGCCATTCCCCTGCCACAAGGTAAAGACCCCGATGGCCACTACAAGGCCGGCCACGGTGGCGCTGCAAAAAATCAGGCCGCGGTCCCGCCCTGCTCGCCCTCGGCAGGTTTGCCCTCGGCAGCCTTGCCCTCGGCAGCCTTGCCCTCGCCAGCCTTGCCCTCGGCAGCCTTGCCCTTGGACTTGCCTTTGCCGAGCGCGGCCAGGGCATTCTTGCCCTTCGGCTCCGACGGTTCCTTTTTCGGCGCCAGGATTTTCACCGAGCCGCCGGCCTTCTCGACCGCGGCTTGCGCCGATTTGGACGCGCCATAGACCTCGATAGTGATTTTGGCCTTCAGCTCGCCAGTGCCGAGCAGCCGCACGCCCGCCCGCGCGCGGCGCATCACGCCGGCCTTGACCAGTGCCTCGGCATTGATCGTCGACTTGGCATCGAGCTTTCCGGCATCGATCGCCGCCTGCAGACGGCCGAGATTGATCTCATTCAGTTTCAGCGCGAAGGGCGAATTGTCGAAGCCGCGCTTGGGCAAGCGGCGATGCAGCGGCATCTGACCGCCTTCAAAGCCCTTGATGCGCACGCCGGAGCGCGCGGTCTGGCCCTTGCCGCCGCGGCCGCCGGTCTTGCCCTTGCCCGAGCCGATGCCGCGGCCGATGCGCATGCGCGCTTTATGCGCGCCCGCGTTGTCGGAGAGTTCGTGCAGCTTCATAACAAAGTCCTCGATCTTGCAATTCGCTATGCCGAATCACGCCGGCCGGACGTCTCCGATTACTGCCCGTCGACCACGCTCACCAGATGCCTGACCTTGGCGACCATGCCGCGGGTCTGCGCGGTGTCGGGCAATTCCGATACGCGGCCGATACGATTGAGGCCCGAGGCCAATCAAGGTCTCGCGCTGGGTATGGTGACGGCGGATCGGGCTGCCGATCTGCTTCACCTTGAGCATCTTGGGGGTCTTGCTCATGTCGGAACTCACTCGCTCGCCGCTTCCGCGTCGCCGCCCTGGCGGCGCGCCTGCAGCGCGGATACCTTGATGTTGCGGCGCGCCGCAACCGAACGCGGCGAGTCCTGGTGCTTGAGCGCGTCGAAAGTCGCCCGCACCATGTTGTAGGGATTGGACGAGCCGAGCGACTTCGCCACCACGTCCTGCATGCCGAGCGTCTCGAACACGGCGCGCATCGGACCGCCGGCGATGATGCCGGTTCCCGGAGGCGCAGCGCGCAGGAAAACCTTGCCGGCGCCGTGGCGGCCCGCCACGTCGTGATGCAGCGTACGGCCTTCGCGCAGCGGGACGCGGATCAGGCTGCGCTTGGCGGAATCAGTGGCCTTGCGGATCGCTTCCGGCACTTCGCGCGCCTTGCCGTGACCGAAACCGACCCGGCCTTTCTGGTCGCCGACGATGACGAGCGCGGCGAAGCCGAAGCGCCGTCCGCCCTTCACCACCTTGGCTACCCGGTTGATATGGACGAGCTTGTCGACGAACTCGCTGTCGCGCTCTTCCCGGGGCTTATGCTCACGTGCCATTTTTCGTTCCAATCAAATCAGAAATTGAGGCCGCCCTCGCGGGCAGCGTCAGCCAGCGCCTTCACGCGCCCGTGGTAGAGATAGCCGCCGCGGTCGAACACGACGTCCTTCAGTCCCTTCGCCAGCGCGCGCTCGGCGATCAGCTTGCCGACCGCCTTGGCCGCATCGACATTGCCGCCCGCCTTGAGGCTTTCGCGCATCGGCTTTTCCAGCGACGAGGCCGCGACCAGGGTCTCGCCTTTCAAGTCGTCGATGATCTGCGCATAGATGTGCTGCGACGAGCGGAACACCGACAGCCGCTTGCGCGCGCCGCCCGCCTGCTTGACCTTCCTGCGGACGCTCGCCGTGCGCCGCTCGGTCGGGCTTTTGAACTTCGCCATCGCCTGCTCCGTTACTACTTCTTCTTGCCTTCCTTACGGAAGATGTATTCGCCGGCATATTTCACGCCCTTGCCCTTGTAGGGCTCAGGCGGGCGGAAGCCGCGGATTTCCGCCGCAACCTGCCCGACTTTCTGACTGTCGATGCCGGTGATGGTGATTTCGGTCGGCTTCGGCGTCACGATCTGGATCCCCTCGGGGATCGGATAGACCACGTCGTGGCTATAACCGAGCGCCAGCTGCAGGTTCTTGCCCTGCACCGCGGCGCGATAGCCGACGCCGGTGATTTCGAGCTTGCGCTCGAAGCCCTTGGTCACGCCGGTAACCAGATTGGCCACCAGCGTACGCGAAGTGCCCCACATCGAGCGCGCGCGCTTGCTCTCATTGCGCGGATCCACCTGCACCTTGCCGTCTTCCAGCTTCACTGACACCTCTTCAGGCACCACGAACTGAAGCGCGCCTTTCGGGCCCTTCATCTTCACGGTCTGCCCTTCGACGTTGGCGGTGACGCCGGACGGAACGGGAACTGGCTTTTTTCCGATACGAGACATGATCAGAACACCGTGAACAGGATTTCGCCGCCGACATTGGCGTCGCGCGCGGCGTGGTCCGCCATCACGCCCTTCGGCGTCGACAGAACCGACACTCCGAGGCCGTTATTGATGCGCGGCAGGGCCTTGACCGAGGCATAGACGCGGCGGCCGGGCTTGGAGATCCGGGAGATCTCGCGGATCACCGGCTCCCCGTCGAAATATTTCAGCTCGATCTCGAGCTCGCTGCGGCCGCTGGTATGCTCCACCGAGGCATAGCCACGGATATAGCCTTCGCTCTTGAGCACTTCGAGCACGCTTTCGCGCAGTTTCGAGCCCGGGCTCGAGACCTTGGGCTTGTTGCGCATCTGCGCGTTGCGGATGCGGGTGATCAAATCGCCGATCGGATCGTTCAATGACATGTCGCGATCCCCCTCACCAGCTCGACTTCAACAGGCCGGGGATCAGGCCCTTGGAGCCCAAGTCCCGCAGCGCGATACGGCTGAGCTTGTGCTTGCGATAGTAAGCGCGCGGCCGGCCGGTCAGCTCGCAGCGATTTCGAATGCGCGTCGCGGACGAGTTGCGCGGCATCTCGGCGAGCTTTAGCGTCGCCGCGAAGCGCTCTTCCATCGGCTTGGCCTTGTCGCGTGCGATCGCCTTCAGCTTGGCGCGCTTAGGCCCCATCTGCTTCGACATCATCCGACGCCGATTATTCTTCTCTATCGAACTCTTCTTCGCCATTCGTATCTCCTAGGTTTCCGCGTCTGAGGGACCGCTGTCCCTCACTGCCGGAACGGGAAGTTGAATGCCGCAAGCAAGGCGCGCGCTTCGTCGTCGCTGCGCGCGGTCGTGCAAACGGTGATGTCCATGCCCCAGACCTCGGCTGCCTTGTCGTAGTCGATCTCCGGGAAAATAATGTGTTCCTTCACGCCCATCGAATAATTGCCGCGGCCGTCGAAGCTCTTGGGATTGAGCCCGCGAAAGTCGCGCACGCGCGGCAGCGCAATGTTGATCAGCCGGTCGATGAACTCGTACATGCGAGCGCGGCGCAGCGTGACCTTGCAGCCGATCGCCTGGCCGTCACGCAGCTTGAAGTTGGCGACCGATTTGCGCGACTTGGTGATGACCGGCTTCTGACCGGCAATCAGCGCGAGGTCGGAGGCGGCCTGGTCGACCTTCTTACGGTCGTTCACGCCCTCGCCAATGCCCATGTTGAGCACGATCTTGTCGAGCGTCGGGACCTGCATGCGGTTGGTATAGCCGAACTGCTCGGTGAGCTTGGCCCGGACGGTTTCTTCGAAAAAGTTCGCCAGCCGCGGCGGCACGCGCTCTTCGCGCAGCTTCTTGCCGCCGCCTTCAGCCTTCGCACCCTCGGCCTTTTTGGCCTTCTTGGCGCGATCGGCTTTCTCGGCCTGCTGGGCCTTCTTGGCTTCGGCCTTCGCCGCCTGGGTTTTGTCTGTCTCAGCCATCGATCTCAACTCCTGAACGCTTCGCTACGCGGACGCGCCCGCCGTCCTTCATCAGCTTGAAACCAATACGCGTCGGCTTGCCCGACTTCGGATCGGCGACCGCCAGATTGGACAGATGGATCGTCCCTTCCTTGGAGATGATGCCGCCTTCCTGGTTGGCAGTCTGGCGCTGATGGCGCTTGACCATATTAATTCCACGTACAAGCGCGCGGCTCTCACTCGGGCGGACTTCAAGCACTTCACCTGACCGGCCCTTATCGCGCCCGGTCAACACCACCACCTTGTCGCCCTTGCGGATCTTGGCAGCCATCACAGCACCTCCGGGGCAAGCGAGATGATCTTCATGTGGTTCTTGGCGCGCAGTTCGCGCGGCACTGGCCCGAAGATGCGGGTGCCGACCGGCTCCGACTGGGCGTTGATCAGCACCGCGGCGTTGCGGTCGAAACGGATGGTCGAGCCGTCCGGACGCTTGATGTCCTTGGAAACGCGCACCACCACCGCCTTCATCACCTCCCCCTTCTTCACGCGCCCGCGCGGGATGGCTTCCTTGACAGACACGACGATGATGTCGCCGATCGTCGCGTAGCGCCGCTTCGAGCCGCCCAGCACCTTGATGCACATGACGCGGCGCGCGCCGGAATTGTCCGCCACGTCGAGATTGGTTTGCATCTGAATCATGCCGCGCCTCGTCTACTTTCCTTCGCGCCTTGCGCGATTACTTCGCCGTCTTCTGCTTTTCGCCGCGAACCACGGTCCAGCGCTTGAGCTTGGAGATCGGACGATGTTCCTCAATCCACACGACGTCGCCGGCGCCGTATTCATTGCTCTCGTCGTGCGCGTGATATTTCTTCGACCGCCGGATGGTCTTTTTCAACGTCGGATGGGTGAAGCGGCGGTCCACGCGCACCACCACCGTCTTCTGCTGCTTGTCGCTCACCACGACGCCTTGGAGCGTGCGCTTCGGCATCCTATTCCCCTTGCTTCGACTTCGACTTCGACTTCGGCTTCGCGGCCTTCTTCGGCCGCGCTGCCGCCGCGCGCTTCGCCTTCGGCGCAGCTGCAGGCTTCTGTTTCGGTTCCGCGGTGCGTTGCGGGGCCGCCTGGCCCAGGCGCTTCTGCTGCGCGACGGTTTTGATGCGGGCGATATCGCGCCGGATCACGCGCACCCGCGAGGTATTCTCGAGCTGACCGGTGGCGCGCTGAAAGCGCAGGTTGAACTGCTCTTTCTTCAGCTTCAGCACCTCGTCGTCGAGCTGATCGACCGTCATCGCCCTGGCGTCGGCAGTTTTCATATCGTTCCTCCTGCCCTACTCGGCGATGCGCTCGATGAAGCGGGTCTTGACGGACAGCTTCGCCGCGGCAAGGGCCAAGGCTTCCTTGGCGACCTGCACCGAGACGCCATCGACTTCAAACATGATGCGGCCGGGCTTGACGCGGCAGACCCAGAATTCCGGCGTGCCCTTGCCTTTACCCATACGCACTTCGATCGGCTTTTTTGAAACCGGCACGTCCGGATAGACGCGGATCCAGACACGGCCCGCGCGTTTCATGTGCCGGGTCAGCGCACGGCGCGCGGCCTCGATCTGCCGCGCGGTGACGCGGTCCGGCTCCAGCGCCTTGAGGCCGAATTGCCCGAAATTGAGTTCGGTGCCGGCCTTCGAGTTGCCGTGGATACGGCCCTTGTGCGCCTTGCGGAACTTGGTGCGCATCGGTTGCAGCATGGTCTTGCTCTCGTTTCCTGAATTCGGTTCGCGCTAGGCCGAATCGCGGCGCGGACGCCCCGCCTCGCCCTCGGCCATCTTCTTGTCCTGCGCCATCGGGTCGTGTTCCATGATCTCGCCCTTGAAGATCCAGACCTTGACCCCGCAGGTGCCGTAAGTCGTGAAGCCGGTGGCGACGCCGTAGTCGACGTCGGCGCGCAGCGTGTGCAGCGGCACGCGGCCTTCGCGGTACCACTCCATGCGCGCGATCTCGGCGCCGCCGAGCCGGCCGGAGCAGTTGATGCGGATGCCTTCGGCGCCAAGCCGCATGGCGGACTGCACCGCCCGCTTCATGGCGCGACGGAAGGCGACACGCCGCTCGAGCTGCTGCGCAATCAATTCACCGACCAGCTGGGCGTCGAGCTCCGGCTTGCGGATTTCGACGATGTTGATCACCACGTCCGACTGGGTGAGCGCGGCAACGACCCTGCGCAGCTTCTCGATGTCGGCGCCCTTCTTGCCGATCACCACGCCGGGGCGCGCCGAATGGATCGTCACCCGGCACTTCTTGTGCGGGCGCTCGATCACGATCTTGGACACCGCCGCCTGCTTGAGAAGCTTCAGAAGCTCCTTGCGGATCTTCATATCTTCATGCAGCAGCGTGCCGTATTCGCTCTTGCCGGCATACCAACGCGAATCCCAGGTGCGATTCACGCCGAGACGCAGCCCGATCGGATTGACCTTTTGACCCATGGGTCGTGTTCTCCTTAAGCGCCCGCCTCGACCTCACGCACCACGATGGTGAGGTTCGAAAAAGGCTTCAAAATTCCACCAGCCCGGCCGCGGCCGCGCGCGTGAAAGCGCTTCATGACCAGGGCCTTGCCGACGTAAGCCTCGGCGACGACGAGATCGTCGACGTCGAGATCGTGATTGTTCTCGGCGTTGGCGATCGCCAACTCCAGGCATTTGCGAACGTCCCGCGCGATCCGCTTGCGGGAAAATTCCAGATCCGCGAGCGCGCTCGAAACCTTCTTGCCGCGGATCAGACCGGCGACAAGGTTGAGCTTCTGCGGTGAGATCCGCAGCAGGCGGGCGACCGCCTTGGCTTCGTTTTCCGAGAGCGCTCTCTCGCGTGCGCGTTTGCCCATCGTCGTCCTCGTGCCTTACGCGGGTGCGGCCGCTGGCGCGCGCTTGGCCTTCCGGTCGGCCGAATGGCCGTGGAAGGTGCGCGTCGGCGCGAACTCGCCAAACTTGTGTCCAACCATTTCCTCGGTGACGCTCACCGGGATGTGCTTTTGCCCGTTGTAGACGCCGAAGGTCAGTCCGACGAATTGCGGCAGGATCGTCGAACGCCGGCTCCACATCTTGATGATTTCGTGCCGGCCGGACGAACGCGATACGTCCGCCTTCTTCAGCAGGTAGCCATCAACGAACGGGCCTTTCCAAACGGAACGCGTCATGTGCTCGTCCTATTTCTTCTTCTTCCGCGCATGGCGGCTGGCAATGATGAATTTACCGGTGACTTTGTTCTTGCGGGTCTTCTTGCCCTTGGTGGGGAAGCCCCATGGGGTGACCGGGTGACGGCCGCCGGAGGTGCGGCCTTCGCCGCCGCCATGCGGATGGTCGATCGGGTTCATGGTGACGCCGCGGTTATGCGGCCGGCGGCCCAGCCAGCGCTTGCGCCCGGCCTTGCCGATCGAAGTGTTCATCTCGTCCGGGTTGGACACCGCGCCGATGGTGGCCATGCAGCGGCCGTGCACCAGGCGCTGCTCGCCGGAATTCAGCCGCAGGATCACGTAGTCCTGGTCGCGGCCGACGATCTGCGCGTAGGTACCCGCCGAACGCGCGATCTGGCCGCCTTTGCCGATCTTGATCTCGACATTGTGCACGATGGTGCCGACCGGGATATTGCCGGCCGGCATCGCGTTGCCCGGCTTCACGTCCACGTTTTCGCCCGCCACCACGCTGTCGCCGGCGCTGAGGCGCTGCGGCGCCAGGATGTAGGCAAGTTCGCCGTCCTGGTACTTCACCAGCGCGATGAAGGCGGTGCGGTTCGGGTCATATTCCAGCCGCTCGACAACCGCCGGCGCGTCGAACTTCGTGCGCTTGAAGTCGATGACGCGATAGGCCTGCTTGTGCCCGCCGCCGCGGAAACGCACGGTGACGCGGCCGTTGTTGTTACGGCCTCCGGCAGACGACTTGCCCTCGGTCAGCGCCTTCACCGGCTTGCCCTTGTAGAGCGCAGACCGGTCGACGAGCACCAGCTGACGCTGGCCCGGCGTGACGGGATTAAATGTTTTAAGCGCCATCGCTTACGTTCCCTACAAACCCGTCGTCACGTCGATCCGGTGACCTTCTTCCAGGGTCACGATCGCGCGCTTGACGTCCGACTGCACACCAAGGCTTCCGCGCGCGGCTTTCACCTTGCCCTTGCGGATGTGGGTGTTGACGCTCAGGACCTTGACGTCGAAGAGCTTCTCCACCGCTTCCTTGATCTGCGGCTTGGTCGCCGTGCGGGCGACCTTGAACACGACTTGGTTTCTTTCCGACGCCATGGTCGCTTTCTCGGTGATCACCGGAGAAAGGATGACGTCGTAGTGGCGCGGATCCTTGGTTGTCATTTGAAGCGCGCCTCCAACGCATCGAGGGCCGCCTTGGTGAGAACCAGCTTCTGACGCCGCAGAATGTCGTAGACGTTGATGCCCTGCACCGGCAGCACATCGATATTCGGAATGTTGCGCGCGGCATTGGCGAAAGTGGCTTCGACCTGGGCGCCGTCGATGATCAGCGCATTCTCCAGTCCGAGCTTGCCGAAGCGCGTGCGCAGCTCCTTGGTCTTGCCGTCCTTCACCGTCGCCGTTTCCAGGATGATGATCGCCGCCGTCCTTGGCCTTGGCCGAGAGCGCGTGGCGCAGCGCGAGCGCGCGTACCTTCTTCGGCAGATCATGCTCATGGCTGCGCACGACCGGACCGAAAGAACGGCCGCCGCCGCGGAACAGGTTGACGCGGTGCGACCCGTGACGCGCGGTGCCGCCGCCCTTCTGGTTCGAGATCTTCTTGCCGGTGCGCCAGATTTCCGCGCGGCCCTTCACCTTGTGGGTGCCGGCACGGCGCTTGGCGAGTTGCCAATTGATGCAGCGGTGAATGAGATCCTTGCGCGGCTCGAGACCGAAAATCTCATCGGACAGCGTGACCGAACCGGCCGCCTTGCCCTCGAGCGTGGTCATTTTCAGTTCCATCACGCGCCCTCCGCCGTATCAGCAGGAGCCGCGTTCTGCTCGGCGGGCGTCTCTGCCGGAGCCTTGTCCGCGCCTTCCGCCAACCGGAATTTACCGGGCTTCGGAGCCTCCGTCGGGAGCGCCTTCTTCACCGCGTCGCGCACGGTGATCCAGCCGCCCTTGGCGCCCGGCACAGCGCCCTCGACCAGGATGAGACCGCGCTCAACGTCGGTCTGCACGACCTTGAGATTGAGCGTGGTGATCCGGTCGACGCCCATATGCCCGGGCATCTTCTTGTTCTTGAAGGTCTTGCCGGGATCCTGCCGGCCGCCGGTGGAGCCGATGGAGCGGTGCGAGATCGACACGCCGTGCGAAGCGCGCAGGCCGCCGAAATTCCAGCGCTTCATGCCGCCGGCAAAGCCTTTGCCGATCGAGGTCCCGGTGACGTCGACAAACTGGCCGACGATGAAATGATCCGCGGTGATTTCCGCGCCGACCGGAATCACCGCGTCGTCACTGACGCGGAACTCGGCCAGCTTGCGCTTCGGCTCGACCTTGGCCACGGCGAAATGACCGCGCTGAGCCTTGCTGAGCGTCGCAGGCCGGCGCGCGCCGGCGCCGAGTTGCAGCGCCACGTAGCCGTTCGAATCCTTGGTACGGTGCGCCACGACCTGGCACTGCGCAAGGCGCAGCACCGTCACGGGCACATGCTCGCCGGCCTCGGTGAAGACCCGCGTCATTCCGACCTTCTGTGCGATCACTCCGGAACGCATCGGCATTGTCCTGTCTTCTCTCTGTCCTGCTCTTACAACTTGATCTCGACGTCCACGCCGGCGGCCAGGTCGAGCTTCATCAGCGCGTCCACCGTCTGCGGCGTCGGATCGACGATATCGAGCAGGCGCTTGTGTGTGCGCATCTCGAACTGCTCGCGGCTCTTCTTGTCGATGTGCGGCGAGCGGTTAACGGTGAATTTCTCGATCTTGGTCGGCAGCGGGATCGGCCCACGCACCTGCGCGCCGGTGCGCTTCGCCGTGTTGACGATTTCGCGCGTCGACGCATCGAGGATGCGGTGATCGAAGGCTTTGAGCCGGATCCGGATGTTCTGGCCGTTCATTGTGGTCTTTTCCTCAATCCCTTCAGCTCACGCGCTGCTAGTGAGTAGCGAGTAGCGAATAGTTCTACTCGCTACTCGCTATTCGCTCACTCGATGATGCTCGCCACGACGCCGGCGCCGACGGTGCGTCCGCCTTCACGGATGGCGAAGCGCAGCTTCTCCTCCATGGCGATCGGAACGATGAGGTGAACTTCCATGGCGATATTGTCGCCCGGCATCACCATCTCCGTGCCTTCCGGCAGATGCACCACGCCGGTCACGTCCGTGGTGCGGAAGTAGAACTGCGGGCGATAGTTGGTGAAGAACGGCGTGTGCCGGCCCCCCTCTTCCTTGGTGAGGATGTAGGCTTCCGCCTTGAACTTGGTGTGCGGCTTGACCGAGCCCGGCTTGCAGAGCACCTGACCGCGCTCGACGTCCTCGCGCTTGGTGCCGCGCAGCAGCGCGCCGATGTTGTCGCCCGCCTGGCCCTGATCGAGCAGCTTGCGGAACATCTCGACGCCGGTGACGGTGGTCTTGGTCGTGGGCCGGATGCCAACGATCTCGACTTCCTCGCCGACCTTGACGACGCCACGCTCGACGCGGCCGGTGCAGACGGTGCCGCGGCCGGAGATCGAGAACACGTCTTCCACCGGCATCAGGAACGGCTGGTCAATCGGACGCTCGGGTTGCGGAATGTAATCGTCCACCGCCTTCATCAGCTCGAGCACCGAATCGTGGCCGAGCTTGGGATCCTTGTCCTCCAGCGCCATCAGCGCCGAACCCTTGATCACCGGGATCTTGTCGCCCGGGAAATTATACTTCGACAGCAGTTCGCGAACTTCGAGCTCAACCAGCTCGAGCAACTCCGGATCGTCGACCATGTCGACCTTGTTCAGATAGACGACCAGCGCCGGAACGCCGACCTGACGGGCGAGCAGAATGTGCTCGCGGGTCTGCGGCATCGGGCCGTCGGCGGCGGAGACGACAAGAATCGCGCCGTCCATCTGCGCCGCGCCGGTGATCATGTTCTTCACATAGTCGGCGTGGCCGGGGCAGTCGACGTGGGCGTAGTGGCGGTTCTTGGTCTCGTATTCCACGTGAGCGGTCGAGATCGTGATGCCGCGCGCCTTCTCTTCCGGCGCCTTGTCGATCTGATCATAGGCGGTGAATGTCGCGCCGCCGGTCTCCGCCAATACCTTGGTAATCGCCGCCGTAAGCGACGTCTTGCCATGGTCGACGTGACCAATGGTGCCGATATTGCAATGCGGCTTCGTGCGCTGGAATTTCTCTTTCGCCATGTCGCTCTCCCGTGCGGGTCTCTAATAGGTCAAACCGTTAGTCTTCAGTAAGCGCCGAAGCTCAGGCGTATTTCGCCTGGACTTCCTGCGCGACGTTCTGTGGCACTTGTTCGTAGTGATCGAACTGCATCGTGAAGGTGGCGCGTCCCTGACTCATGGAACGCAGGTTGTTGACGTAGCTGAACATGTTGGCGAGCGGCACCATCGCATTGACCACGTTGGCGTTGCCGCGCATGTCCTGGCCCTGGATCTGGCCGCGCCGCGAATTCAGATCGCCGATGACCGAGCCGGTGTAATCCTCCGGTGTCACCACCTCGACCTTCATGATCGGCTCCAGCAGCACCGAGCCGCCTTTCTGCAAGGCTTCACGCAAGGCGGCGCGCGAGGCGATCTCGAACGCCAGCGCCGAGGAGTCGACGTCGTGATAGCGGCCGTCGATCAGCGAGACCTTCAGGTCCACCACCGGGAAGCCGGCCAGGATGCCCGCGCCGAGCACGGACTGCAGGCCCTTCTCGACACCCGGGATGTATTCCTTCGGCACCGCGCCGCCGATGATCTCGTTCTCGAACAGGAAACCGGTGCCGGGCGGCAGCGGCTCGGCGACGATCTTCACCTGGGCGAATTGCCCGGTGCCGCCAGTCTGCTTCTTGTGCTGGTAGTCGACCGTGACCGGCTTGGTGATCTTCTCGCGATAGGCCACCTGCGGCGCGCCGATATTGGCATCCACCTTATAGGTGCGCTTGAGGATATCGACCTTGATGTCGAGATGCAGTTCGCCCATGCCTTTGATGATGGTCTGTCCGGATTCCGGATCGGTGTGAACGCGGAACGAAGGATCTTCCGCCACGAGCTTGGCAAGCGCCACGCCGAGCTTCTCCTGGTCGGCCTTCGACTTCGGCTCGATCGCAATCTCGATGACCGGATCGGGGAATTCCATTTTTTCCAGGATCACCGGCTTCTTCGGGTCGCACAGGGTGTCGCCGGTGCGCACTTCCTTCAGCCCGGCCAGAGCGACGATGTCGCCGGCATAGGCTTCCTTGATATCTTCGCGGTTGTTCGCATGCATCAGCAGCATGCGGCCGACGCGCTCTTTGCGTTCCTTGGTCGAGTTGATCACGCCGGTGCCGCTCTCGAGCTTGCCCGAATAGATGCGGCAGAAGGTGATGGTGCCGACGAAGGGGTCATCCATGATCTTGAAGGCGAGCAACGACATCGGCTCGTTGTCGTCGGCCTTGCGGACGACTTCCTCGCCGGTGTCGGGATCGATGCCCTTGATCGGCGGCACTTCGGCCGGCGACGGCAGATAATCGACCACCGCATCAAGCAGCGGCTGCACGCCCTTGTTCTTGAAGGCGGAGCCGCAGAGAACGGGCACGAATTTGCGCTGCACCACCGCCTTGCGGATCAGCCGGTTCAGCGTAGCCTCGTCCGGCTCTTTGCCGTCGAGATAGGCGGACATCGCGTCGTCGTCGAGGTCGACGGCGGCTTCGATCAGCTTGATGCGGTATTCGACCGCCTTGTCCTTGAGATCGGCGGGAATCTCTTCGTCGTGATATTTTGCGCCGAGCGCCTCGTCATCCCAGACGACGGCTTTCATGCGCACCAGGTCGATGATGCCTTTGAAGGTATTCTCGGCGCCGATCGGAAGCTGGATGCAGACCGGGTTGCCGGCAACGCGGGTGACGAGATCGTCGACGCATTTGTCGAAATCGGCGCCGACCTTGTCCATCTTATTGACGAAAACGATGCGGGGAACTTCATATTTGTCGGCCTGCCGCCACACCGTCTCGGTCTGCGGCTCCACGCCCTGGTTGCCGTCGAGCACGCAAACGCAGCCGTCGAGCACGCGCAGCGAGCGCTCCACTTCGATGGTGAAGTCCACGTGACCGGGGGTGTCGATGATGTTGAGGCGCTTGTCCCGCCAGAACGCGGTGGTGGCGGCCGACGTGATGGTGATGCCGCGTTCCTGCTCCTGCTCCATGAAATCCATGGTCGCAGCGCCGTCATGCACTTCGCCGATCTTGTGGCTCTTGCCGGTGTAATAAAGGATCCGCTCGGTGGTCGTGGTCTTGCCGGCATCGATGTGCGCCATGATGCCGAAATTGCGGTAGTCCTCGATGGGATGGGCGCGGGGCATGGGGGTTTGTCCTCTTCTCCGTTCGCCGTTACCAGCGATAGTGCGAGAACGCGCGGTTGGCTTCCGCCATCCGGTGCGTGTCTTCGCGCTTCTTGACGGCGTTCCCCCGATTATTCGACGCATCCAGCAGCTCAGCCGAAAGCCGCTCCGTCATCGTCTTTTCATTGCGCTCGCGCGCGGCCGAAATGATCCAGCGAATGCCAAGCGCCTGGCGGCGCGTGGTGCGCACTTCCACCGGCACCTGATAGGTCGCGCCGCCGACGCGGCGGGAGCGCACTTCGATCGACGGCATCACATTGTCGAGCGCCTGCTGGAATACGCCCAGCGGCTGCTGCTTGGTCTTGGCCTCGATCAGATCGAGCGCGCCATAGACGATCAATTCGGCGACGGACTTCTTGCCCGCATACATCACCGAATTCATGAATTTCGTGACCACCGCGTTCCCGTATTTCGGGTCCGGCATGATCTCTCGCTTTTCCGCACTGTGGCGACGGGACATCGATCAGCTCCGAATTACTTGGGTCGCTTGGCGCCGTATTTGGAACGGCGCTGTTTGCGGTTCTTGACGCCCTGGGTGTCGAGCACGCCGCGCAGGATGTGGTAGCGCACGCCCGGCAGATCCTTCACGCGGCCGCCGCGGATCATCACCACCGAGTGCTCCTGCAGGTTGTGGCCTTCACCCGGGATGTAGCCGATCACCTCGAAACCATTGGTGAGCCGCACCTTTGCCACCTTGCGCAGAGCCGAGTTCGGCTTCTTCGGGGTGGTGGTGTAGACGCGCGTGCAAACGCCGCGCTTTTGCGGGCTCGCCTGCAGCGCCGGCACCTTGTTGCGCGCCTTCACCGGGCGCCGCGGATTGGCGATCAACTGATTAATGGTCGGCATTCTTCGCCTTCACTTGCGGTTTGGGCTTGCGCCCCGGCATCGTTACGTTTCGCCGGCAGACCGTCGCGCAAAACGAAATCGCGCCATCCGCCTTGGATGCGGAAGAGCGCCTTTCGTTCCAGAGGACCGCAACGCGAAAAGCGCGCGGTCTTGCGCCGGTTGTATCTGACATCAGGCTGTCAGAGGCAGCGTTTGAGCTTTTTGGATCGAGACGCTTGGACGCGTCCTGATCCGGCCGTTTAAAAGCTCACCGCCTGCCGGAAAGTAGGCGGTTTGTACGGGCCCGCCCCCCGGGTGTCAAGCAAGAAAAGCCCGCAAAATCAGGCAGGAATGAGGTTTACGCGAATTCGGGCTGAGCGCGGCGGGAGCACCGCTAAAGCGTCCGCTTCCGGCGTCTTTTAAGGCCCGCTCGCAGGCCACCCCTCTCCCCTGTCCTTTCCGTGCCAGCTCGATGCCGCATCCTGGCCAAGGCGGCCGGATCCATTCGTCCGGCCGGATGACGGGCGATGAACAAACCCTAAGGCTAAATGGGCTGCGGTTTTGCCGGCGGACGCCAGGACGCAGCGTCACGCCGTCAAGTTAGGGTGAAAGCTGGACTTATTTCCCCTCTTTGCCCATCATGGCGCGGGCCTTGGCCACCACCTCCGGCGAGGCATTGACCACCTCGCGGACGATCTTGGTGACCTCCTCCGCGCTCATCGGCTCGATGTCCAGCTTCAGTTTTTCGGCCTCTTCGAGGAAAGCCTTGTCCTTCAATGTATCCGCGAAGGCCTTGCGCAGGATCGCGAGCCGCTCGGCGGGCATATCGGGCGGCGCCGTAAAGGGACGGCCGAGGCTGGGCGGCGAGGAGATCAGCGTGAGGATCTGCGCGCTCCTCGTCGTTCTTGGCGAGCTCGGTCAGGAGCGGCACGTCCGGCAGCTCATGCGCGCGATGCGCGCCGGCCTGCGCGATGAAATTGATCTTCTTCTCCTTCATCCAATCGGCGCGTTGGCCTTTCACCGAGGTCAGGCTGAAGGCGCGCGCCTCGACCTCGCCGCGCTGCATCGCGAGGTTCAGGTCCTCCGAGCTCTTGTAGCCGATCACCATCTTGAACTTGGTGCCGAGCAGATTGTTCATCGCGGTCGGGATGATGACGATGCCGGAGCCGACGCCGGTGCCGCCGAGGATGACTTCCTTCTTCTTGGCCTCCTCGATGTCTGTGACGCCGGTGGTGTGCCAGGTGAAGATCACCTCGTTTTCCGAGCCGGTCGAGCCGAGCCAGTTGAACTTGCTCGGCGTCGTAACGCACGCCGTGGCCGTCGAGCACCTGATGCAGCGGGATCGGCGTTGATGCAGCGTGCGATCATCGTGCCGTCCTTCGGCGCGATGGTGTACATGTGATTGGTGGCGAGCACATTGCCGCCGCCCGGCATGTTCTGCACGATCATCGTCGGATTGCCGGGGATGTATTTCGGCATGTGGCGCGCGACGAGCCGCGCGGTGACGTCATAGCCGCCGCCCGCGCCCGTGCTGGTGATGATGGTGATGGTCTTGCCTTCGAAGAAAGCGGCTGCGCCTGCGCCGGCACGGCGACAGAGCGCAGGCAGCCAGAGCAACGATCACGCGGAGCATGTGCTTCTCCCGATTTGCTGGCCTTGGCGGCTTTGTTCTGCTCGGCCTTGGCGGCTCATCTCGCTAATCGCGCGATCCATAGCGCGAGAAATCGTAGCCTTCCTTGGCGATGATCTCGAGCAGGAAGGGCTTGCCGCGTCTCCGTCGTCTTGATCGCGTGCTTGATGCGCCGGCACGATATCGGCCGGTTTCTCCACGCGGCGCGAAGCGACATTCAACCCTTCGGCGACCTTGGTGTAATTGCCGCCGACCGACAGCGCGCCGTATTTCGCGGTCGAGGTTTCCAGCACGTGGCGCTCGCACGCCATCACGGAGTTGTTGAAGACGATCGTGAGGATGCCGATGCCGTTGCGCGACGCCGTCTCGATGTCCATCCCGGTCATGCCGAAGGAGCAGTCGCCCATCACGTTGATGCAGAGCTTTTCGGGCGCGGCCAGCTTGGCGCCCATCACGAGGCCCGAGGCCGTAGCCCAGCTGCGTCGACTTGCCCCAGCCGAGATAGGAATGCGGCATGGTCGTTTCCCAGAACGGGAAGCAGCTGTTCGCGCGGGCTTCCCGCATCGTGGGTGATGATGACGTTGTCGCGGTTCACCGCGCGCATCAGATCGCGGATGACGCGGTACTGGTTGATCGGCACCTCGTCGGAGTCGAGGTGCTTCGCCCATTCCGTGCAGCCAGGCCTTCTTGATCGCGGCGATCTCGTCCTTGAGCGCGGCGGATGCGCGTCGCGCGCACTGCGCCGGCCGCTTCGCCGGCCGATCTCGTCGATCAGCGCATCGATCACGAGCGCCGCATCGCCGACGAGCGCAAGATCGGCGCGATGATCCTTGTTGATGTCGGAGGCGTCGTTGGTGGAATGGATGATCGTCTTGCCCTTCGGCAGCGCGGGGCCGAACGAGGTCTTGGTCAGGCTCGAGCCGATCGCGAGCACGAGATCGGCGCGCGCCATGAAGTTCGCGTACATCTTCGGGCTGCGAACGCGTCGACGCGCCGAGCGACAAGCGGATGGGTTTCGGCGATCGCGCTCTTGCCCGGGATTGGTGCAGGCGACCGGCGCCGGGATCAGCTCGGCGAGCGCGGCGAGCTTCTCGCCGGCATCGGCGTAGTGCACGCCCTGCCCCGCCCAGATCACCGGCTGTTTGGCGGCGAGCAGCAGTCTCACCGCGTGCTTGACCGCGTCCGGATCGGGCGCGCTGCGCACGACCGGCACCGGCTGTAATCGAGCTTGCCCTCGATACTCCGCTTCGAACACGTCGTTCGGCACTTCGACCAGCACCGGGCCGGGCTTGCCGCTGCGCATCGCGTGATAGGCGCGGCGCATCACATGCGGGCAGCTCCTTGCACGTGATGAGGCGAGCGCCGACCATTTGGTCACCGGCGCGGTAGACATCGGCGGCGCGGAAGGTCGGCTTCTGATAGTGGCGGTCGGCGGGAAGCTCGCCGGGATGATCAGCACCGGGACGTTCTCCGAAAAGGCCTGGGCCACGCCGGCGAAAGGCGTTCTCGATGCCTGGTCCGTGCTGGGCGGCGAAGACGCCGTTCTGCTTGCCCTTGCGGATGCGCGAGAAGCCGTCGGCCATGCCGACGCCGATGCGTTCCTGCCGGCAGAGGATCGGGCGGATGTCGATCTCGGCGCAGGCGTCGATCAGCGGATTGCGCGGATAGCAGGCGAGAAACTCGGTGCCCTCGCGCTTCAGCATTTCGGCAATGACGTCGGCGCCCTTCATTGTGCTCTTTCGACTGGAGAAGATGACGGCAGTTCGCGGCACGGCGATGCGCGACGGCGATCAGCTTATTCCGCAGCGACCGGCGTATCGACCGCACGCTGCGCGCCACGCCTCGCGACTGGCGCGCCTTTCGGCTTCAGCGCGCGTCGAGCGCACGCGATAGCTTTCCGGGTTCGATGCCGGGCAACGGCTTGCCGGCGGCGTGATCCTTCAGCGTCTGCAGCAGCAGCGGCGGATCTTGACGATCGCGGCGTCGCTCGCGAGCAGATGCTCCGGCGTGCGGTCGGCGATCGGCCCCATGGATTCCTGGATGGCGCAATCCTGCGTGCCGAGCCCCTTCATGCCGGTATAGGACTGCCCGCTCGCCTGCAGCTCGCGGTCGATCAGATAGTCGTTGGCCTTGTTGCGGATGGCGTGATCGGTGCCGGGAATGTTCTCGGTGTGGATGCCGCGCCACTCCTTCGAGCGCTCCAGGTCCTCGTCGGTGAGCGGACGCGTCGGGATTGAAATTGACGCTGTAGAGCATCGTGTTCTCGTCATCGATCGGCGCCCAGACATGCGCGGCATGCGGGACCGACGAGATGATCTTGTGGAACGGCATCAGCATCACGTTCGATGTTCCACATCATCGGTGCCGTTCTGCCGGCTCGCGGCCGGTGCCGACGACGAAGCCGAAATCGGTCGGCATCACCTCGTAGCAGCGTCGCCACGATGCGCCGGCTCGTGTTCGGCGTCGCCGCCATGCAGGAAGGTCAGATGCGTCGCGTCGAAGCCGCCTTCGAGGCCCTGCAGCCAGTTGCATTCCTGGATGTGGCGCGTGGCGAAGCGCTGCGACGCCGGCACGCAGCGTCCATTCGAGATCGGGGAATTCCGGCTTGAGCTCCGGCGGGCCCATATAGGTCCAGACCACGTCCGCCGCGCTCGATGCAGGGATAGGCCTTCGCCTTCATGTAGTCTTGACGCTCTGGTGCTGCAGCATCGTGAATCTGCGGCACGCAGGGCAGGTCGACGCAATTGCCGTCGACGTCGAACTTGAGGCCGTGATAGACGCAGCGCAGCCCGCTCTCCTCGTTGCGGCCGAAGAACAGCGAAGCGGTGCGGTGCGGACAGCGCTCGTCGAGCAGGCCGACGCGGCCCTGCGTGTCGCGGAAGAGAACGAGATTCTCGCCCATGAGCCGGACGCGGATCGGCGGGCCAGTCGGGCTTGGCGATCTGGTGCGAGAACGCCGCCGGAATCCAGTAGCGGCGCATCAGCTCGCCCATCGGCGTGCCCGGCCCGACGCGGGTGAGCGATCGTTGTCTTCCTTCGAAAGCATCGCGAACTCCTCAGTTTTTCCGTCCCGGTTTTTTGTTTTTCGCCCGTTGAGCTCGGGCTTGTTCTTCAGCCGCCGTCATTGTCGCGCGGCAGCAAAGAGATTGCAATTCACGCCGGGCGAACCCTCCGCGTGGCAAAGAAAAAAGGGCCGCCCGGAGGCGGCCCTTTCATCCATTTGTGACTGACGGCTGCTATTCCGCCGCGCGGCAGCGCAGCCTGCTCGGCCTGTTCCGCCTTGGCTGCCGCCTTGGCGGCGTCCTTTTCCCGCTCTTCCAGGATCAGCGCATCGCGTTTGACGGCCACTTCGCGCAGCCGGTTCATCATGGCGCCGGTGCCGGCGGGAATCAGCCGGCCGACGATGACGTTTTCCTTCAGGCCGTCGAGGGTGTCGATCTTGCCGCTGACCGCAGCTTCGGTCAGCACCCGCGTGGTCTCCTGGAAGGAGGCCGCCGAGATGAAGGAGCGCGTCTGCAGCGACGCCTTGGTGATGCCGAGCAGCACGGGGTGTCCGCTCGCCGGCTTCTTACCCGCTTCCTTGGCCGCCGCGTTAATCTCGTCGAGCTCCAGCTTGTCGACCTGATCGCCCACGATCACGTCGGTCTCGCCGGCGTCGGTGACTTCCACCTTCTGCAGCATCTGACGGACGATCACCTCGATATGCTTGTCGTTGATCAGCACGCCTTGCAGCCGGTAGACGTCCTGAATCTCGTTGACGAGATAGGCGGCGAGCTCCTCGACGCCCTTGATGGCCAGGATGTCGTGCGGCGCGGGATTGCCGTCGACGATGTATTCGCCCTTCTCGATGACGTCGCCATCCTGCAGATGGATGTGCTTGCCCTTCGGGATCAGGTATTCGCGTGCCTCTTCGCCCTTCGCCGTGGGCTCGATGGTGAGGCGACGCTTGTTCTTGTAGTCCTTGCCGAAGTGGATGGTGCCGGAGATTTCGGCGATGATCGCCGCTTCCTTCGGCCGCCGCGCCTCGAACAGCTCCGCCACCCGCGGCAGACCGCCGGTGATGTCGCGGGTCTTGGCGCTCTCGGTCGGGATACGCGCGACCACGTCGCCCGCCTTCACCTTGGCGCCCGGATCGACCGAGAGGATCGCGTCCACCGCCAGGGTGTAGCGAGCCTCACCGCCGCGGGCGACTTTCATCACCTTGCCGTCCTTGCCCTTGACGACGATGGCCGGACGCAAGTCGGCGCCCCGGCCGGATGTGCGCCAGTCGATGACAACGCGCTTGGCGATGCCGGTCGACTTGTCGAGCGCTTCCGACATCGACTGACCTTCCACCAAGTCCTCGAAGGCCACCGTGCCTTCTGCTTCGGTGATGATCGGCCGGGTGTAGGGATCCCACTCGGCCATGCGCTGGCCGCGCTTGACCTTGTCGCCGTCGTCCACCCGCAGCCGCGCGCCGTGCGGCAGACGGTGCACCGCACGTTCGGTGCCGTCGGCGTCCGTCACCGCGACGGAGATATTGCGCCCCATCGCGATCAGGTCGCCGTCGGTGTTGCGAGCGATGTTCTTGTTCTTGATCTTGATGGTGCCTTCAAAGTTCGACTCGATGAAGGACTGCTCATTGATCTGCGCCGCGCCGCCAATATGGAAGGTGCGCATGGTGAGCTGGGTGCCCGGCTCGCCGATCGACTGGGCGGCGATGACGCCCACCGCCTCACCCATGTTGACCGGGGTGCCGCGGGCCAGATCGCGCCCGTAGCAGTGACCGCACACGCCATTGGTGTTCTCGCAGGTCAGCACCGAGCGGATGCGCAATTCCTGCACGCCCGCCTGGGTGATCAGCTCGACCTGCGGCTCCTCGAGCAACGTGTTCTTCTTCACGACGATCTTGTTGGTCGCAGGATCGCGCACGTCCTCGGCCGTGGTGCGGCCCAGGATGCGGCTGCCGAGCGAGGCAACGACCTGCCCGGAGTTGATGATGGCGCGCACCTTGATGCCGGCACTGGTGCCGCAGTCTTCGCTCGTGATGATGCAGTCCTGCGCCACGTCGACCAGACGCCTCGTCAGGTAGCCGGAGTTGGCGGTCTTTAACGCGGTGTCGGCAAGGCCTTTGCGCGCGCCGTGCGTCGAGTTGAAATACTCGAGCACCGAGAGCCCCTCCTTGAAGTTGGAGATGATCGGCGTCTCGATGATCTCGCCGGAAGGCTTGGCCATCAGGCCGCGCATGCCGGCGAGCTGACGCATCTGCGCGGGCGAGCCGCGCGCGCCGGAATGGGCCATCATGTAGATCGAGTTGACCTGAGCCTCGCGGCCGTCCGCACCCTTCTTCACGGACGAGATCTCCCGCATCATCTCGTCGGCGATCTGGTCAGTGGATTTCGACCAGGCGTCCACCACCTTGTTATACTTCTCGCCCTGGGTGATCAGGCCGTCGTTGTATTGCTGCTCGAACTCCTTTGCGAGCTCGCGGGTCTGATCGACGATCTTCCATTTGCCGCCCGGCACCACCATGTCGTCCTTGCCGAAGGAAATGCCGGCCTTGAAGGCGTGGTAGAATCCGAGCGCCATGATGCGGTCGCAGAAAATGACCGTGTCCTTCTGACCGCAATGGCGGTAGACGGCATCGATCATGTTCGACACTTCGCGCTTGGTCATCAGCTTGTTGACGACGTCGAACGGCACCTTGGCGTTGCGCGGCAGCACCTGACCGAGCAGCAGGCGGCCCGGCGTGGTGTCGTAGCGTTGCATTACCGGCTTGCCTTTGTCGTCGACATTGGTCCAGCGGTACTTGATCTTGCTGTGCAAGCTGACGGTGCTGGCATGCAGCGCATGCTCGATCTCGGCCATGTCGCCGAAGACCTTGCCTTCGCCCGGCTCGCCCTCGCGCATCAGCGAGAGATAGTAGAGGCCGAGCACGATGTCCTGCGACGGCACGATGATCGGCGAACCGTTGGCCGGATGCAGGATGTTGTTGGTCGACATCATCAGGACGCGCGCTTCCAGCTGCGCTTCCAGCGACAGCGGAACGTGCACGGCCATCTGGTCGCCGTCGAAGTCGGCGTTGAAGGCGGCGCAGACCAGCGGATGCAGCTGGATCGCCTTGCCTTCGATCAGCACCGGCTCGAAAGCCTGAATGCCGAGGCGGTGCAAGGTCGGCGCGCGGTTGAGCAGCACCGGGTGCTCGCGAATGACTTCGTCGAGGATATCCCAGACTTCGGGCTTTTCCTTCTCGACCAGCTTCTTCGCCTGCTTCACGGTGGTGGACAGGCCCTTGGCGTCAAGCCGCGAATAGATGAACGGCTTGAACAGCTCGAGCGCCATCTTCTTCGGCAGCCCGCACTGATGCAGCTTCAGCTCGGGGCCGACCACGATCACCGAACGGCCGGAATAGTCGACGCGCTTGCCAAGCAGGTTCTGGCGGAACCGGCCCTGCTTGCCCTTGAGCATGTCGGCGAGCGACTTCAACGGGCGCTTGTTGGCGCCGGTGATGACGCGGCCGCGGCGACCGTTGTCGAACAGCGCATCGACTGCTTCCTGCAGCATGCGCTTTTCGTTGCGGATGATGATGTCCGGCGCGCGCAGCTCGATCAGCCGCTTCAGGCGGTTGTTGCGGTTGATGACGCGGCGGTAGAGGTCGTTGAGGTCGGACGTGGCGAAGCGGCCGCCGTCAAGCGGCACCAGCGGCCGCAAGTCGGGCGGGATCACCGGCACCTGGGTGAGGATCATCCATTCCGGCCTGTTGCCGGACTGCAGGAAGGCCTCGATCAGCTTCAGGCGCTTGGCGAGCTTCTTCGGCTTCAGCTCGGTGGTGGCTTCCGAAATTTCCACCCGGATGTCGGCAGCCATCTTCTCGAGGTCGAGCGCCTTGAGCATCTCGCGGATGGCTTCCGCGCCGATCGCCGCGGTGAAGCTGTCGCCGCCGAATTCCTCCTGCGCCCGCAGGTAATCATCCTCGGACAACAGCTGACGGTCCTTCAGCGGGGTGAGGCCCGGCTCAAGCACGACGTAATATTCGAAGTACAGAATCCGCTCGAGATCCTTCAGCGTCATATCGAGCAACAGCCCGATGCGCGAGGGCAGCGACTTCAGGAACCAGATATGCGCGACCGGCGCCGCGAGCTCGATGTGGCCCATGCGCTCGCGCCGCACGCGGCTGAGCGTCACCTCGACCGAGCACTTCTCGCAGATGATGCCCTTGTACTTCATGCGCTTATACTTGCCGCACAAGCACTCGTAATCCTTGATCGGCCCGAAGATGCGCGCGCAGAACAGGCCGTCGCGCTCGGGCTTGAAGGTGCGATAGTTGATGGTCTCCGGCTTTTTGATCTCGCCGTATGACCAGGACAGAATCTTTTCCGGACTCGCGATGGAAATCCGGATCTGGTCGAAGACCTGAGCCGGGACCTGCGGACTGAAAAGATTCATGATCTCTTGATTCATCGCCATCTCCGCTTGGCCGCCTCGGCGGCCGGAAAATTCTTCTGTTTCGTCATCCCCCGCCTGCGCGGGCAGGGTCGCGGAGGGGGCAGCCGTAGCCCGCCACCCGGATCGCTCCGCGACCGACCTCCGCCGCAAGCGGACGTAAGTTTCGTTACTCCGCCGCTTCCGCGCCGCCACGCTCCAGCTTGGAGTTGTGGAGGTCGACATTGAGGCCGAGCGAACGCATTTCCTTGACCAGCACGTTGAAGGACTCCGGGATGCCGGCTTCGAAAGTATCGTCGCCGCGCACGATCGCCTCGTAGACCTTGGTGCGGCCGGCCACGTCGTCCGACTTCACCGTCAGCATTTCCTGCAAGGTATAGGCGGCGCCATAAGCCTCGAGCGCCCACACCTCCATCTCGCCGAACCGCTGACCGCCGAACTGCGCCTTGCCGCCCAACGGTTGCTGGGTGACGAGCGAGTAAGGACCGATCGAACGGGCGTGGATCTTGTCGTCCACGAGATGGTGCAGCTTGAGCATATAGATGTAGCCCACCGTCACCTTGCGATCGAAGGTGTCGCCGGTGCGGCCGTCATAGACGGTCGACTGCCCCGAGTGATCGAGGCCGGCGAGATCGAGCATGTGCTCGATGTCGGCTTCCTTCGCTCCGTCGAACACCGGGGTCGCGATCGGAACGCCGTGCCGAAGATTGGTGCCGAGTTCGACCAGGTCCTTGTCGCCGAGCGACTTGATAGTCTCCTCGTCGCCATAGACCCTCTTCAAGATGTCCTTCAGCGACTTGATCTCTTTCTTGCCGTTGTAGAGATCGACCGCGTGGCCGATCTTCAAGCCAAGACCGGCGCAGGCCCAGCCGAGATGGGTTTCCAGGATCTGTCCGACATTCATGCGGCTCGGCACGCCGAGCGGATTGAGCACGACGTCGACCGGCGTGCCGTCCGCGAGGAACGGCATGTCTTCCGCCGGAACGATGCGTGACACCACGCCCTTGTTGCCGTGGCGGCCGGCCATCTTGTCGCCGGGCTGGATCTTGCGCTTTACCGCGACGAAGACCTTGACCATCTTCATCACGCCGGGCGGCAGCTCGTCGCCGCGCTGCAGCTTCTCGACCTTGTCGAGGAAGCGCTGTTCCAGCCGCTTCTTGCTCTCGTCGTACTGTTTGCGGATGGCTTCGATCTCGGCCATCAGCTTGTCGTTCGGCGAGGCGAACTGCCACCACTGCGAGCGCGGATATTCCTCGAGCACCGTGCGGGTGATCTTGGAGTCCTTCTTGAAGCCTTTCGGGCCGGCAATCCCCTGACGGCCTTCCAGCAGCTCGGCAAGACGGCCATAGACGTTGCGGTCGAGGATGGCCTGTTCGTCGTCGCGGTCCTTGGCGAGCCGCTCGATCTCCTCGCGTTCGATGGCAAGCGCGCGCTCGTCCTTGTCGACGCCGTGGCGGTTGAACACCCGCACTTCGACGACCGTGCCCTGCACCCCCGGCGGCACGCGCAACGAGGTGTCGCGCACGTCGGAAGCCTTTTCGCCGAAGATGGCGCGCAGGAGCTTTTCTTCCGGCGTCATCGGGCTTTCGCCCTTGGGCGTGATCTTGCCCACGAGGATGTCCCCGGCGCGCACTTCCGCGCCGATATAGACGATGCCGGCTTCGTCGAGGTTCTTGAGCGCCTCTTCCGACACGTTCGGAATGTCGCGCGTGATTTCCTCCGGGCCGAGCTTGGTGTCGCGCGCCATCACTTCGAATTCCTCGATATGGATCGAAGTGAAGACGTCGTCCTTGACGATGCGTTCGGAAAGAAGGATCGAGTCCTCGAAGTTGTAGCCGTTCCACGGCATGAAGGCGACGAGCACGTTGCGCCCGAGCGCCAGCTCGCCGAGATCGGTCGAAGGACCGTCGGCGATGATGTCGCCCTTCTTGACCTGATCGCCCACCTTCACCAGCGGTCGCTGGTTGATGCAGGTGTTCTGGTTGGAGCGCTGGTACTTCATCAGCCGGTAGATATCGACGCCCGACTTCGAGGGATCGGCCTCCTCGGTCGCGCGCACCACGATACGGGTGGCGTCGACCTGATCGATCACGCCGGTGCGGCGGGCCGCGATGGCGGCGCCGGAGTCCCGAGCGACAATGCCCTCCATGCCGGTGCCGACAAACGGCGCCTCGGCGCGAACAAGCGGCACCGCCTGGCGCTGCATGTTGGAGCCCATGAGCGCGCGGTTGGCGTCGTCGTTCTCCAGGAACGGGATCAGCGCCGCGGCGACCGAAACGAGCTGCTTCGGCGACACATCCATGAAATCGACCTTATCGCGCGGCACCATATGGACGTCGCGATTGCCGCCGTCACGGCATACGATCAAATCCTCCGTGAAGCGGCCCTTGGCGTCGAGCGGCACATTGGCCTGCGCGACCGAATAGCGGCCTTCCTCCATCGCCGAAAGATAGACCACCTCGTCGGTGACGCGGCCGTCCTTCACCTTGCGATAGGGAGTTTCCACGAAGCCGTATTTGTTCACGCGCGCATAGGTCGCGAGCGAGTTGATCAGGCCGATATTGGGCCCTTCCGGCGTTTCGATCGGGCAGATACGGCCGTAATGCGTCGGATGCACGTCGCGCACCTCGAAGCCCGCGCGCTCGCGGGTTAGACCGCCGGGCCCGAGCGCGGAGAGACGCCGCTTGTGCGTGATCTCCGACAGCGGATTGGTCTGGTCCATGAACTGCGAGAGCTGGGACGAACCGAAGAACTCGCGCACGGCAGCAGCCGCCGGCTTGGCGTTGATCAAATCCTGCGGCATCACCGTATCGATATCGACCGATGACATGCGCTCCTTGATCGCGCGCTCCATGCGCAGCAGGCCGATGCGGTACTGGTTCTCCATCAGCTCGCCGACCGAGCGCACCCGGCGGTTGCCGAGGTGATCGATGTCATCGATCTCGCCCTTGCCGTCGCGCAGATCAACCAGCGTGCGGATGACCGAGATAATGTCTTCCTTGCGCAGGATGCGAACGGTGTCCTCGGCGTCGAGGTCCAGCCGCATGTTCATCTTGACGCGGCCGACCGCGGACAGATCGTAGCGCTCGCTGTCGAAGAACAGCGACTGGAACATGGCCTGCGCGGTATCGAGCGTCGGCGGTTCGCCCGGACGCATCACGCGATAGATGTCGAACAGCGCTTCCTCGCGCGAGGAGTTCTTGTCGACCATGAGCGTGTTGCGGATATAGCCGCCGACATTGACGTGATCGATGTCGAGCACGGGCAGCTCTTTCAGCCCGGCCTCGTTGATCACCTTCAGCGTCTTTTCAGTGATCTCTTCACCCGCCTCGGCATAGATCTCGCCGGTCTTCGGGTTCACCAAGTCTTCCGCGATGTAGTGGCTGATCAGCTCTTCGTCCGCCATGCGCAGCGCCTTCAGCCCCTTCTCGGAGAGCTGACGCGCATGACGCACGGTGATCTTCTTGCCGGCCTCGACCACCACCTTGCCGGTGTCGGCGTCGACCAGATCGTTGACGGCCTTGTAGCCGCGCAGACGGTTGGCGTCGAACGGCACGCGCCAGCCTTCCTTCGCGCGCTTATAGACAACGTGCTTGAAGAAAGTGCGCAGGATCTCCTCGGCGTCGAGGCCGAGCGCCTGCAGCAGCGAAGTCACCGGAATCTTGCGGCGGCGGTCGATGCGCGCATGCACGATGTCCTTGGCGTCGAATTCGATGTCGAGCCAGGAGCCGCGATACGGGATGATGCGGGCGGCGAACAGCAGCTTGCCGGACGAATGCGTCTTGCCCTTATCATGGTCGAAGAACACGCCGGGCGAACGGTGCATCTGCGACACGATCACGCGTTCGGTTCCGTTCACCACGAAGGTGCCGTTCATCGTCATGAGCGGAATGTCGCCCATGTAGACGTCCTGCTCCTTGATGTCCTTGACGGAACGCGCGCCGGTCTCTTCGTCGATATCGAACACGATGAGGCGCAGCGTCACCTTCAGCGGCGCGGCATAAGTCATGCCGCGCTGGCGGCATTCGTCGACGTCATACTTAGGCGGCTCGAATTCGTACCGGACGAATTCCAGCATGGAGGAATTTGAAAAGTCGGAGATCGGGAATACCGATCGGAACACGGCTTGCAATCCTTCGTCGGGACGGCCGCCGGGAGGCTCTTGGACCAGCAGGAACTGGTCATAGGATGCCTTTTGAACCTCAATGAGGTTCGGCATCTCCGCGACTTCCTGAATTTTTCCGAAGAACTTGCGAACTCGCTTGCGACCGGTAAAAGTCTGCGCCATCGTGGCCTCTCGCTTCGCCATGCCGTCTCGGCAGGAACTGCCGGGACCCGGGGACCCTTGGACGCGGAGCGGCTTCCGACGTCTGGGTAAAGCGCAATTTCGGGGAAATCCGAATTGCGCGGCGCTTTTGTTACGCCATCACTCGAGTGGCCCGGCCGTCCGCGAAATCAACTTCAGGAATGCGGCGGATCACCTTTCAGAACGTGGCGATCCCGGGGCGAAAGCCCCGAGATCACAAGACTTTGAACGCTTACTTGAGTTCGACCTTGGCACCCACCTTTTCGAGCTGGGCCTTGATCTTGGCGGCGTCGTCCTTGTTGGCGCCTTCCTTGACGGTCTTCGGAGCGCCCTCGACCAGATCCTTGGCCTCTTTCAGGCCGAGACCGGTAATCACGCGCACCTCCTTGATGACTTCGATCTTCTTGTCACCGGCGGCAGTCAGCACGACGGTGAATTCCGTCTTCTCTTCAGCCGGAGCGGCAGCGGCGCCGCCGGGAGCAGCGGCAACAGCCACGGCGGCCGCGGCAGTCACGCCCCACTTCTCTTCCAGCATCTTCGCGAGCTCGGCGGCCTCCATAACGGTGAGGCCCGACAGGTCGTCTACGATCTTGGACAAATCAGCCATTAACACAGTCCTTCTAGGTTCGAACCATTCGAGATTGCGAAGGGCCTCACGCCGCTTCGCTCTTTGAGGCATAAGCCTGAACAACACGCGCGACCTTCGCGGCCGGAGCGTTGACAACCTGGGCGATCTTGGTCGCCGGGGCCTGAATGAGCCCGACGATCTTCGCCCGCAGTTCATCCAGCGACGGCAGCGCGGCCAGAGCCTTGACGCCGTCCGGATTTAGGGCGGTCTTGCCCATCGATCCGCCGAGGATGACGAACTTTTCGTTCGCCTTGGCAAAATCGACGGCGACCTTCGGCGCAGCCACCGGATCACCCGAGAAGGCAATCACTGTCGGCCCCTTCAACAAGGGCGAGATGGAAGCAACGTCGGTACCCTCTAGAGCAATCTTGGCGAGGCGGTTCTTCGCGACTTTCACCAGCGCGCCGGCCTGCTTCATCTGCTTACGCAGAATTTGCATCTGGGCTACGGTGAGGCCGGAATAGTGAGCGACGACGACGACGTTCGTGGCCTTGAAGGCCTCGTTTAACGCCGCGACGGCCTCTTTTTTTTCCGCTCGATCCACAGCAAGCTCTTTCCGGTTGGCGGTTCACGTGCACAGCACGAGCAACCGCCGGGTTGCACATGCCGTCCGCCTGTTTCTGACGAATCAGGGCAGGACGGCGCTCACATGCCCTGCCCGGACGCGACTTGACCGCGCCGGTTTCCGTTCGAGGTTCGAACCGATTTGGGGCCTGCCCGAGAGCATTCCCGAATTCGGTCTTACCCGTCTGTGCAGGAAATTAAGCCTGAGGATTCAGGCACCTGCAGTCTCGGACAGGACGATGACCGGAGGCGAAAACCCCCGGTCTTTCCGGACCGGCGTCAGCCGGACCGGATCCCTTCAAAGCTTCAACTCCTTCCGGCAAACCTACCGGTCGTGGTGAAGACCTCTCTATCGTGATGGCCCCTATATAGGAGGAATTTTCCTGCGCGTCAGCCCCCAAATAGCGACGAAAGCTCGATTTTTACGCCAGGGCCCTGAGAGGAGGAGATCGCCACCCGGTTGATGTAGTGGCCCTTGGCCCCCGGCGGCTTGGCCTTCTGCACCGCATCAGCCAAAGCCTTAATGTTCTCAACCAGTTGGTTCTCCTGGAAGGAGGCCTTGCCGACGCCGGCCTGGACGATGCCGGCCTTCTCGACGCGGAATTCCACCGAGCCGCCCTTGGCGCCCTTGACCGCATTGGTGATGTCCATGGTCACGGTGCCCACCTTCGGGTTGGGCATCATGCCGCGCGGACCGAGCACCTTACCCAGGCGGCCGACCAGCGGCATCATGTCGGGCGTGGCGATGCAGCGGTCGAAATTGATCTCGCCGCCGTTGACCTTCTCCACCAGATCCTCGGCGCCGACGATATCGGCGCCGGCGGCACGGGCCTCGTCCGCCTTAGCGCCGCGGGCGAACACGCCGACGCGCACCGTGCGGCCGGAACCGTTCGGCAGACTGACGACGCCGCGGACCATCTGGTCGGAGTGGCGCGGATCGACGCCGAGATTCATCGCGACCTCGATCGTCTCATCGAACTTCGCCGTGGCGCGCGCCTTCACCATCTTCACCGCCTCTGCGAGAGGATAAAGCTTAGTGCGATCGATATTTTCGCGGGCTTTCTGCAAACGCTTGCCGATCTTTGCCATGGTCCTTACTCCCTCACCTCAAGGCCCATGGAGCGGGCGGAACCCTCGATCATGCGCATGGCCGCTTCGACCGTGCCGCAGTTCAGGTCCTTCATCTTCTTTTCCGCGATCTCGCGCACCTGCGCCTTGGTCACGGCGCCGGCCTTGTCACGGCCCGGCGTTTTCGAGCCCGCCGTGAGTCCCGCTGCCTTCTTCAGGAAGTGGGACACCGGCGGCGTCTTCATCTCGAAGGTGAAGGAACGATCGGCATAGATGGTGATGACCACGGGGGTCGGCGCCCCCTTTTCCAGCTGCTGCGTTTGCGCGTTGAAGGCCTTGCAGAATTCCATGATGTTGAGGCCGCGCTGACCGAGCGCGGGACCGATGGGCGGTGAGGGATTAGCGGCTCCCGCCGGTACTTGCAGCTTGAGATAACCGGTGACTTTCTTTGCCATAACTCACTCCTGTGCCGGGCTGATAACCGGCGGTTGCAGGGTCCGTGGTGCGGATCTTGGCGGCTGGCGGCCGCCCTCACCTCCCACGCACGCTTACTCTGTTCGTCGTCCCGGACGCGGTGCAGCGCGCAGCGGTGCACCGCAGAGCCGGGACCTTCGCGGTCCGTAACGGTCCCGGTTCTGCAGCGCATCACTCGTGCTGCGCAGCGCCCGGGACACGTGCCTTATAGCTTCTCGACCTGGCCGAATTCCAGCTCCACTGGGGTAGCGCGTCCGAAGATGGACACCGCCACTTTCAGCCGCGAGCGCGCTTCGTCGACTTCCTCCACCACCCCGTTGAACGAGGCGAAGGGGCCATCCGAGACGCGGACCTGCTCGCCGGTTTCGAAGGAAATCGACGGCTTCGGCCGCTCAATGCCTTCCTGCACCTGATGCAGAATGCGCTGCGCCTCCGCCTCCGAGATCGCTTGCGGCTTGTTGTCCGAACCGAGAAAGCCGGTGACCTTCGGCGTGTTCTTGATCAGGTGATAGGCCTCGTCGGTGAGGTCCATCTTCACCAGCACATAACCGGGGAAGAACTTGCGCTCGGCGTCGACTTTGCGTCCGCGGCGCACTTCCACGACTTTTTCCTTCGGGACCATGATCTCGTCGAACAGGTCCGACAGCCCGCGCTGCTTGGCCTGCTCGCGAATAGAATCCGCTACCTTGTTCTCAAAATTCGAGTAGGCGTGGACGATGTACCAGCGCTTAGCCATGGCGGAAATTCCGGAAACTCCTGTCAACTGGCGATGCCCAGGATCAATGTAATGATGTTGCGCACAACCAGGTCCACGATCAGGAAGAAGACGGATGCGACCGCCACCATCACGAACACCATGATGGTGGTAACCAAGGTTTCACGCCGCGACGGCCAGGTGACCTTCTCGGTCTCCTCGCGCACTTCCTGCAAAAACTTGAATGGGCCGCTCTTAGCCATAATCTGTTATGTCGCTCTCTTATCGCCTTTTCACGGCGCCGTATCCGGAGGGGGTGTCGGCGGCCAAGCCGCGCCTCAGTAAGCAAAACTCGCGACCGAGCCTGATCACCCTGGCAGGAGTGGAGGGACTCGAACCCCCAACCCCCGGTTTTGGAGACCGGTGCTCTACCAATTGAGCTACACTCCTCCAGAAGCGGAAGCGGCGGCCCAAAGGTCCGCCGCGGGCCTGTTCATGCATGATAAGGCGCGTCTTTGCAAGCCCGGAACGGCCGCAGAGACACGCCTTGAGCAGGCCCCGCCCGAGCCGGAGCCTACCGCAGCGCGGTGACCGGCGCGTAGCCGGTATTCAGCCATTTGGCGATGTAGTCGTAGAAATTCGTCCGCGCATTCTTGTAGGGCGCGCCCTCGCAACGCCCGCAATTTCCCATGCCATGGGTGGCGCCCGCGATGACGGCGTAGTCCTTCGCGCGGGACGCCGATTTTTCGAAGATCTCCTCGTTGTCGTGGATGAAGTAATGGCCCTGCGCGGCCAGAACCAATGTCGGCACCGTGATGTACTGCACCATGCAGATCGTCGAATTGTTGGTGGAGCAGTGATCGATGTCGGTCATCGCGTGCTTCGACCGGATGGCGCCCGGGCCGAGGAATGACTTGACCGTCACGTCGATCGACTCGGCGTAGGTCGCATCCTCCTCCTTGGCCTTCGGCGAGCACGGGCGGACCGTGGTCACGATGTCGGTGACGATCGATCCATCGTCCTTCACAAGCTTGCGGGGCTTGTCGGTCTTGCCGTCGACGGTGCGGTCGAGCACCGTCAGGCGGGCGCCGTTGCGGTGCGCGACGAAGGGCGCATCGTCGACCGGGAAGGCCTTTCCGGCCTTCATATCGGCCTTCATCTTCAAGGCCTGGTCGACCAGCTTGTTCATGCGCGCGGACTGGCCTTCGAAATAGCGCTTCTGAAACTCCGCCGAGAAGGTGGAGCAGCCCTTCGGATTGTAGCCGTTCTTCTCGAGGAACGGGTTCAGGCTGTCGTCGAGTGTTGCCGGCGTCGGCTTCGTTGAGCACCGCCGGATTGGCGCTGCGCAAACGGTTCATCGGGTTGCCGGGGTGGGTGTCGCGAAACACGATCGCATCGGCCGGCGGCCCGATCAGATCGGGATCGTCCGCGCATTCGACGATCTTGTTCGGTCCCTTGCAGACACTCAGTCCCTTCTCCGCGAGCGCCTGATAGAAGGCGACGTTCGGCCCGCCGCCGCTGCCGCCCAGCAGCACGATGGTCTTGGCGCCGACCTCTTTCTTCAGATACTCGACGGCGGCCTTGAGATCCTTCGGCATCTGCCCTTCCCAGTCGACCGCCGCCTCGTTGTTGACCGAGTGGGTGTTCAGGCCGAGAACGATGACGCCGCGCTTCGGCATCTCCCGGTCGATCAGCGGGCTGATCCCGTCATTGTGCATCCGGTTATTGACCCGGTGGACCGCGATCATCGCGATCGTCGGATTGGGATACACGGCAGGATCCGGCATATAGAGGGCGCCCTGTGCTTGTTCGTGTCCGCCGAAGTGCACAAACTTCGGCGGCGGGAAGTTCGAGCCCTGCGCCTGCGCAGTCGCAACCCCGCAGGTGATCAAAGCCAAGACGGCGGCGAATGCAGCGACGGATCGTGACGATAGTCCGGTCATCAGTTTCTCCATGGAGCTGGGCTGGACGGCTTACCCCTTCGGCTGGATCACCCCGTCGAAGCGGTCTGCGGTGTGCACCTGGTAGCGCTGCGGAGCGGAATCGGTGCGTCCGCTGCTGTCAGCGCCGGCGTCGGCATAGGCGCCGACCTGCAGGATTTCCAGGTCCTCGTCGCCCACATTCTCGAACCAGTAACGCGCATAGCGCGGCGTGATGGTGCCTTCATGCGGGCCGAATTCGCCGATCAGCACGTCATCCGGTCCGTAGAAGCGCACGCGCCCTTTCAGCACCATCCAGAAGCTGGCGGCGTTGGTGTGGTAATGCAGATTGTTTTCGCCACCGTTCTTTTTCACGATCTGCACGACGCCGCGCACGATGTCGGCCTTGCCCAGATTGACCCGGCCCTTCGCGCTGTTGACGCCGCTCGGCTTCTCATAATGAAAGCTCTTCACGGTGGCTTCGGCCGCCACATGGCGTTTGAGCAATTCCTCATCCGGCGCGGCGATCTTGGGTGTCTGACATTGCTTCCTCCGTTTTAGGTTGCGTTTCTGTCTTATCTGCCGCCAAGCGCTTCGCGAGCGGTCGCGATGACGTCGGGCGGCGACGCGAAAGCCTTGGCCAGCGTCGCCGTCATCTCTTCGGCGAAGACCGGATCAAGACCCATATTCCTGCGCTTGATTTCGGCAACAAATTCCGGATCCGCCAGGGTCGCCCTGAAGGCGTCGCGGATTTCCTTCACCCGCGGCGGGCGGCGTATTGGGCGGCATCAGCACCGGCCGGTCGAGACCCTGTGAGACGGTTATCAATTCCAGCGTCTGGCGCGTCGCCTCGTCCTTGGCGAATTCCAGCACCGTCGGCGTGTCGGGGAAATCCGGATGGCGCTGCATGGCAATGACGATCGGTGCAATGATCTTCTTTTCGGTCAGCCAATCGGGCCGGTTCGCCCGGATGGCCGACATCTGGCCGCCGCAGCGGCCGTCCACTTCTCCGCGCTCCATGGCGAGATAGATCGAGGTGCCGTCTTTGTAGCCGGCGATCACCTTCATCTTGGCGCCGAATAATTTGTTGAGCAGCGCGGGATAGGCATCCATCTGCGAGCCCGCGCCGGAACTGCCGACCGTTGCGCCCTTCTCCAGGATGTCCTGCCAGGTCTTCACCGGCGAGGCCGCCCACATCAGGCAGACGCCGGGCGCACGGTCGAAGGCGCCGATCCAGTGGAACTTCAGCGTCTCGTAGCGCACCCCCTGCATGCCCCAGAGCGGCGCGAGCGGAATGGTCGAATGCACGATGCCGATCGTCGTGCCGTCCTGCGGCGCCTGCGTGTAGAGATAATTGGTGGCCTGCAGCCCGCCCGCGCCCGGCATGCTCTGCACGATAAAGCTTGGATTGCCGGCGATATGCTTGCCCATGTTATCGGCAAGCGTGCGGGCATATTCCATATAGCCCCCGGCCACGCCGGCGCTGATGATGATGCGGATCTGCTTGTCTTTATAGAAGGGCGTGGCGTCTTGCGCCCGAAGGGACGACGGCGACGCCAACGACGCCAGCAAGGCGCCGAGCAGAAGCCCGGGGCGAAGCCGCATAAGACACCTCCCTGTGCAAATTTTGGTGGCATCTTAGGCGCAGGTCGAGAGGTAAGGAAACGGAAGATTCCGTGCCGTATTGCACAGGCCCGTGAGGAGCCTAGTCAGCGCCGGCAGAAGAAATTGGAGCGGGTGAAGGGAATCGAACCCTCGTATTCAGCTTGGAAGGCTGCTGCTCTACCATTGAGCTACACCCGCATCAGGTCTCGGCAACGGCCGCCGTCTCTATACCAGCTGCCGGTTACCAACCTCGGAAGAGATGGTGGATGGGGTTGGATTTGAACCAACGTAGGCTAAGCCAACGGATTTACAGTCCGTCCCCTTTAACCACTCGGGCACCCATCCGAACCAGGGAATCTAGCGCGAGTTTTCCGGCGTAAATCAGCTGAAAACACCGCGACCGCCCCCGGCGGGTTATGGTGTCCGACCCCTTGAGAGTCAATGGGAAACCGGCGAAACGGGCGCGGCACAAATTGCCAAGGCCG
Organism: uncultured Alphaproteobacteria bacterium; assembly: GCA_963731585.1. Lineage (GTDB taxonomy): Bacteria > Pseudomonadota > Alphaproteobacteria > Rhizobiales > Xanthobacteraceae > CANKHA01. The sequence continues at coordinate 12,063 of CAVSWC010000011.1, read as the reverse complement.
CCCCGGCGTGACAAGAACCGGCGATGCGCAAAGGCGAATGGGATCGGCGGCCCGAAAAATCCTCCGGCCGCGGGGCAAACGCGGCCCCGCGCGGCCGCCGCCCGCCACCGCGCGGCAAATTCCATGGCGGCAGCTCTCGCCGACGGCCCGGCGATCCTCTATGGCATCCACACGGTCAAGGCGGCGCTGGAAAATCCGGCACGGCGCATCCGCCGGCTGCTGACGACCGAAAACGCGCTGCGCCGCCTGCGCGAGGATGGCGCGCCGATTTCGCTGGAGCCGGAAATGGTGCGGCCCGATGCCCTGGCGGCCCGGCTCGGCCCGGAAGCGGTGCATCAGGGCGTCATGGCGGAAGCCGATCCCCTGCCCTCGCCCGAGATCGAAGACATACCGGCGCAAGGCATCGTGCTGGTGCTCGACCAGATCACCGATCCGCATAACGTCGGGGCGATCTTCCGCTCCGCCGCCGCCTTTGCGCGTTTCCGCGATCGTCACCACCGCGCGCCACTCACCGGAAGCGACCGGCGTGCTGGCAAAATCCGCCTCCGGCGCGCTCGAACTGGTGCCGCTGGTGACGGTACAGAATCTGTCGCGCGGCCTGGCGGCGCTCAAGGAGCGCGGCTTCCTGCTGGTCGGGCTCGATTCCAGCGGCGACAGCGACCTGGCGGCGGCGGCGTTGCGCGCGCCGCTCGCGCTGGTGCTCGGCGCCGAAGGCAAGGGCTTGCGCCAGCTCACGCGCGAGACCTGCGATCAGGTCGCCCGGCTCGATCTGCCGGGCGCGATCAAGAGCCTGAATGTGTCGAATGCCGCCGCGCTCGCGCTCTATATCGCCACCACGCGGCTGAAATAGAAGGTCGCAACGCGACCGGGCGTTTACGCCCGTCTTCGCGGGCCATAAGGGCGTTTACGCCCGTCTTCGCGGGCCATAAGAGCGTTTACGCCCGTCTTCGCGGGCGATGCCCGCGCCATGACGAGAAAATTAATCAGGCCGGTAGAGCCGGATGTCCATCCGGTCTGGGCCGTAGATGTGCACTTCCGCACGCGCAGGCACGATCTGCGGCGTGCCTGCGCGCATGCCGCGCACCGGCTGCATCTGCATGACGGCTGCGGACTGATAGCGCCCAGGCACATAAGGATAGGCTACGCGCGGTGCGGGATGGTGCATAAGTCGGTTGCGGTGCGATCACCGCCGGGCCGTCATAGACCGGGCCCTGCTGCGCGATGCGGTCGCCCTGATAGACGCAGGGGCCGGCGGGGCGGACCGCGGCGAGCATGCCCGGCGACAAATAGCTACAGGCGATCGGCTGCGCCGCCGCCGGCGACGTCATGGCAAAAGCGGCGGCGAGCGCACCGCCAGCAACAAGTCCAGGTTTCTGCATTTTCATTTTTTTCATCCCCAGTACATCTCAGTCCAGGCTGCGCAGGCGTGGCGCTGCAACGATGCCGTTTGCTCCTCAATACGCCAGCATTTTAAAAGAAAGCCACCCACGCCGCAGGGTATTCGCTGCGTATTATTAATCAGTCACTAAACTAGCCATGGCGCGCCTTGCGGAGCGTTACCGCAGGCGGCGCGGTTATTCCGACTGGGTCCGCAACGCGGCAACCAGCGCCGCGATATCCGCGCGTTTCTCGAATTCGTCGTGGATGTTGCAGGCCGTGACGCGCATGTAATTGCGAATGGTCTGGTAGTCATGTGTGCGCAGCTTTTCATGGATCGGCATCAGCGCGAAATAGCTCTCGACAAAGGGCTCCGGCACGTCCTTGGCGAATTTCACCGCGTGGATGCCGATCAGATCGAGCCGGCGTGCGAGCTCACGCCGCGCATCCAGCCATTCCGCCTTCGCCAGCTGGGCTGGAATCGGATAGCGGTCGAAAATCGACAGCACGAGAGAACTCAGTGCATCGAGCACGGCCCGGCGGTCGTCACCCGCCTGCGCGCGCAAAATGCCTTCCGTGATCTCCGCCACCATGGCGAGGCCGAGTGGAAAGGCGCGCCAGCGCGATTGCTCGACCGCGTGCTGGAACCCGATCTCGCCGAACAGCACCTTGGCGTAATGTCCCGCGCGGGCGCGGGAATATTCGAAGATGCCCTTCTGCGTCAGGAAAGCGGCCTGCGCATCAATGAAATCCGCGAGTTCGCCCAATTCACGGACAGGGGGCCGGCGGCGAAAAATTTCCCAAAGACCCATCGCCACTCTCAAATGCCAGCGGCTTCCTAACCTCGCCGGCGCAGTCTTACGATAACGCGGTTATCGGCCTGAGCGGGACCCTTGGCCGAAAGTCTTATAAGGCCCTCTCCATGACCAGTGGTAGCTTTTCGTTGCCCGAATCCGGCCAAGAAGAATTCGGAGTGGGCAGCGTGGAAAGGCTCGTGGATGCGCTGGCCGTTCTCCTCGCTGAAACAAATTCAGTCCGCGAGAGCGGGCGTGTCGGAGGAGGACGCGACCCATGGTTCAATCCAGTCAGGCCAATACCGATGCACACTGGAGGAAGACGACCCGATTGATGTTCACGCATCTCGGGATCTGGTTCTTCTTCGGTTACATCATCCACATGTTCGTGGTCCCGCTTAACAAGATCGTGATTCCGGTGCTCGGCTTCCCGCTCGGCTTCTACATGGCCGCGCAAGGGTCGCTGATCGTGTTCGTGGTCATGCTGTTCATGTTCGCCAAGCAGCAGGACAGGATCGATCGCGAGTTCGGCATGGCAGAAGACGATTAAGGGGACAGATCATGACAACCCAGACAACTACAAGTGCAGACGCCTTTTATAAACAGCTTGGGCGGATGTACGGCACCTACACGGGTGGCTTCCTGGCCTTCATCGTGCTGCTTGCCCTTCTCGAGCAAATTGGTGTGCCGAACAAGATCCTCGGCTACCTGTTCGTGGGCTTCACGATCGTGGTCTATGCCGTCATCGGCGTGATGACGCGCACCGCGCAAGTTTCGGAATATTACGTGGCCGGGCGCCGCGTTCCCGCCTTCTATAACGGCATGGCCACCGGAGCCGACTGGATGTCGGCGGCATCCTTCGTCGGCATGGCGGGCACGTTGTTCCTGCTCGGCTATGACGGACTCGCCTGGGTTCTCGGCTGGACCGGCGGCTTCGTGCTGGTGTCGATCCTGATCGGACCGTATCTGCGGAAATTTGGCGCTTACACGGTGCCGGACTTCCTGGCGTTCCGCTTCGGCGGCAACACTGCGCGCTTGCTCGGGGTGATCGTGCTGGTTTGTTGCTCCTTTACTTATGTAACGGCACAGGTCTACGGCACCGGCCTCATTGCCTCGCGCTTCCTCGGCATGCCTTTTGAACTTGCGGTATTCGCCGGGCTTGCCGGCATTCTGCTGTGCTCGATGCTCGGCGGCATGCGGGCGGTGACTTGGACGCAGATTGCGCAATACATCGTGCTGATCGTCGCTTATCTGACCCCAATCATAATCCTGTCCACGATGTACTACGGCATCCCCATCCCTGAGCTCACCTACGGCCGTGCGATCGCGGAAATCGGAGCACGCGAAGCCCAGATGGTGCAGCAAAATCTCGCAACCCTCTGCACTGCAGCCAGCTGCCCGGCGGGTGCACTGAAGCCGCACATCGAGCCCTTCATCAACTACAGCCCGTTGAACTTCTTCGGCATCATCTTCTGCATGATGGTCGGCACCGCGTCGCTGCCGCACATCCTGATGCGCTACTTCACGACCCCGTCGGTGCGTGAGGCGCGCCAGTCGGTGGCGTGGTCGCTGCTCTTCATCTTCCTGCTGTACTTCTCGGCGCCGGCTTATGCCGCCTTTTCCAAGCTCGAGGTGTACACCAACATCATAGGCAGGGATCTGGCGAGCATCCGTCCGTGGATGTTCACCTGGGGCGAACTCGGGCTGATCCAGGTCTGCGGCAAGAATGCCGCAGGCGTGCAGGCTGTGATCGACGCCTGTAAAGCCGTCGCCGGACATCCCGGCGTGCTCCGGCTGCAGGACTTCGTGATCAATACGGACGTGATCGTGCTCTCCACTCCGGAGATCGCGGGCCTTCCCTATGTGATCTCGGGCCTGGTTGCGGCCGGCGGTCTTGCCGCCGCGCTTTCGACCGCCGACGGGCTCCTGCTCGCCATCGCCAACGCGCTCAGCCACGACGTCTACTACAAGATGCTCGACCCAAAGGCGCCGACCATTCGCCGGCTCACGGTGGCCCGGGTGCTGTTGTTCATAGTGGCGGTGATCGCGGCCTACCTGGCCTCGACCAGACCGGCAGATATCCTGGCCATGGTGGGGTGGGCGTTCTCGCTGGCGATGGCCGGCAACTTCCCCGCCCTCGTCATGGGTATCTGGTGGAAGCGCGCGACGACCACAGGCGCCATCTGCGGCATCATTGCCGGGTTCGGTCTGTGCCTGTTCTACCTGGTTGTCAGCCGCTACTTCCCTGGTTTCGGCGTGAAATACGCAGGGATGACCTCGTTGCTCAACCCGGTGACCGGCAGGCCGGTGATCGCCGACCTGGCGGCGACCATGGCCTTGCCCAATGCCATGGAAGCCTTGCCGACGCTGGCGCATCCGCTGGCCAACAAAGTCGGTTGGTTCAACCTCAACAACATAAACTGCGGCCTGCTTGGGATGCCGCTCGGCTTCCTGGTCATCTACGTCGTCAGTCTGATGACCAAAGAACCGTCCGCGGAAATGCAGGCCTACGTCGACGAAATCCGGCGGCCGCGCGGCGGCACCGTGCTCGAAGAAAAGGTCTAGGCGTTCTTCTTCCTAGATGCTGGCGGGGTCCTTCGGGGCCCCGCTTTTTTCTGTGCGCATGCTCTCCTCGTAAAGCGTGTTAAGATTCGGGCCGCATGAACGCCGCATCGCTCGTCACCTATTGGTACTACCACCTGCCGAATTTCGTTCTGGCGGCGCTGATGTACACGCTGCTGGGCCGCGCAATACTTGGCCTGATCGTCGGGCCCGACTCGACAAATTACATCTGGCGGTTTTTCTGCCTCATCACCGACCCCGTGGTAGCGGCAGTTGCGTTGGTCACGCCCAAGGCGGCCGCGCCCGTGGTCATCTGGCTGTTCGGCGTGGTCTGGCTGTTCTGGCTGCGCGTCGGCTTCCTGATTCTGATCACGATGTATGGCCTGACCCCCAAGGTGAATTGAGATCGCGCTATGGATCGCAACTTCTATTACATCGGGATCGCCTTCTTCGGGATGGTCAACGGCTTGTTCAATCAAGCCCTGGTTCCTTTTGCTTATTTATTCGCCAAAGTTTTGGCCCCCGCCCTTTTTTTCGGTTCGGAATCGCTTTCCCTGATTTTCGCATCGCTGATGGCCTCGACCGCCACGATCATCGCCGGCGGCATTCCTGCGGCGATCTATGAGCACATCATCGGAGCCAAGGATTCGACCGACGCTTCGCTTTGGATATGGCTGGCCGGAACCGCGTTGCTCACGCTGTCGGCGGCCGGAAATTTTCTCGCCATTGGCCTTTAGCCTCGAACGTTTTTGCCATTTTTGGGGTTATGATCCGGGTGACTTCCGGCCGCGGTGGACGCGTCTTTGTCATGGAAGAAATGCGGCGTCTTGCATTCGAATCGGTGGCCCGGGCCTGCGGCTTCGGCTCGCTCGGCATTTTCTGCTTCATGGTGGGCTTGTCGTTCGCTCCGGTGATCGCCTTCCAGTCCGGCGGCACGCTTACCCTCCTGATGGTTCTGGTGCTGATCTTCAAGGCTTATGAGGCGCGCACCAAGGACTATCGCAGAACCGAGATGTGGCTCTATCTCCCTGAAGAATCGCGGCCGCCCCAAGCCTATGCCCAATGGGCCAGCGCCACCGTCCTGCGCGAAACTTATTTGAAATTCGCGCAATGGACGGCCGGTATCGCCATCGGTATGTGGGTGCTCGCGCTGTTGTTTTCGCTGGTGACCGGCTGAGCTCGTCCGTAGACGATGTGGCTGCTTGTCCCCGCCGCAGCACGCTGGTAGCTCTGGCGGTGCGCATTGTGGCGAAGTAGAAACAGGTTCGCCAGAATATTGCGTGGAACGCGCTTCAATCGCCAGGCCGGCTTAGCTCAGTTGGTAGAGCACCTGATTTGTAATCAGGGGGTCGGGGGTTCGAGTCCCTCAGCCGGCACCATAAAATAAAGGGTTTTTAGCGTTTGTCTTCCCATGCCCAGCCCATTGGGAAGACTTTGGGAAGAAAGAGAGGAGCTAATATTACAGCGTGTGGTACCACCACAGCGACGGACGAGAGCTGAGCGTCGGACGGATATTTTTGGACAACGCGATGGTGAGCGGCCAGACGCCCTGGTTCTGGTCGGTAGAGTTCCATCAACGGGGCGGGCGCGCTGAGCCGCACCAAGGGCAAGCGGACGAGTTGGAAAGCTGCCAAAGCGGCGTGGCGCAAGCGATGGTATTCAGCAGACACGCCGATACACTGGCCAACGTCTTTGCCTCCCGCAGTCAGCACTCCGCAGAACCTCGCTTCTGTTGAAGGAAGGCCAGTAATAGGCGAGTATTCACGCCGAATTCGAGAGTCATCTAGCGAAATGGTGCAGAGGACTCGAACCTCCGCGTCCGGGCGCGCCCAATTTCATTTTCACCCGCCTCTGCTGAGGCGGCAACAAGGGGCTGGAATGCTTAAGCATCGCGTACTCGTGAAAATTATCGTCGGATCGCTGGCGCCGTTCGGGTTTGCAGCGATGGCAATGGCCGCCGGACCAGACGTCCTGGTAACGGATGCCAAGATTGAAGCCGGAAAGCTGGTCATTACCGGCAAGACGGCAGTCGCGGGCACGCGCGTGCGGCTGGACGGACGATCGCAGGCAGACTTCAACGCCGTGTCCGGGCGCGACAGGGCCTTCAGGTTCGACCTCGTCTATCTGCCGAAGGACTGCATCGTGTCGCTGCAAAAGGTGCAGGGTTCACAGCTTGGGACAGCGACCGACGCCCTGATCGCCAACTGCTCCCCGTCGGCGATTACGCCGCGCGGCGCGTGGAACGAGAAGACGTCTTACGAGGGTCTTGACCTCGTGAGTCATGACGACGCGAGCTGGCTCGCGATCCGCGATAGAGCGAAGGGGGTGCCGGGCAAGAGCGGGGACTGGCAACTGTTTGCCGGCAGGGGGGCTGACGGCAAGCCCGGATCAACAGGACCGGACGGCAGCGAGCTGACGGCCGGCACGGGCGGGAGCGCGACACTCCCAAATCCCCTAGCCCCTCCCACCGGCCCGGCGGGCGGCGCTTTGAGCGGCACCTACCCGAATCCGCAGATCGCGAACGGTGCGGTCACGACCGCCAAGATCGCGCCGGGCGCGGTCCTCGGGAGTAGGATCGCGACCGGTGCGGTTACCACGAATAAGATCGCGCACGGCGCGGTTACCTCGGAAAAGCTCGCCACCGACTCGGTCGGTGCCGCCCAGATCGCCCCCAACAGCCTCGGCTCGTCAGAGATTGCCCCCGGCGTTGTCGGAGGACGCGAGCTGAAACAAATCCACGAGCACTTCGGGCCTGAGACCTACATCACCGACGTGACCGATGCTCACGACGGGCAATACGCACCCAGCACGTCCACCGTGGCCTGCGGCCTTGGCGAGACCCTGCTCAGCGTCTCGGTCGCTTGGATAAGCACGCCACACAGCGAGCTCTTCTTTAGCGGTGTTGACGTGATCGATCGCACCACCGATCCGCAGACTGCGACCGTGCGCGTCGCCTACGACGGCGGCGAACCCACGGCCACTTATCAGGCGGTGGCGACCTGCATCTCTAATTAGGCATCAAGTTTCGACGATGCCTTCGGTTGCCAGCGCGGCGGCGCGACCGTGTTCCGCCATGCCTGTAAACTCGGGTTTGAGGGGATCGTGTCGAAGCGGATCGATGCGAGTCCCTCAGCCGGCACCGTAAAATAAGGGTTTCTGCGATTTCATCTTCCCAGCCATAGCCATTGGGAGACTATAGGAAGATAAAGTCAGGGCCACCCGCATTTACGTCGACTCATCCGGGCAGAGCAAAGACGGTCCGCAGCGCCGTGGTGTTGGGCGGTGAGTACGCGGCAAAGAAGGCAATGGTAGAACTAACACCCTCAGAACCCCTCTTCGATCGTGAGCCCCGCGTCGAAGTCTTCCGGCGCGAACCATGACCTAATAGGTGCGCCGCTGATAAAAGCAAAACATCCGCATTGGCTGAGCCGTGACAGCAAGCACCGATGCTGGTGCAGGAGATTAGGCGAACGTGGTGAGGCCGCAAAGGGACCGCAGTCAGCTGAATTAGCACCCCCGGCAAATAAGGCGCGATTAAATGTTCTTTCTCGCGATCGCTTCAAAGTCTTGTGCACGTCGGCTATACTTTTCCCGGAAGGAACGGACCGGTCAATCAACCCGACCTTGGAGGCGACAATGCGGTACTATCACACAGCTTTTTTTTGGGCGACGTTAGGTGTCATTACTGCGGGTGGTCCTGCCTTCGCCCAGTCTATCCCGGGGGTTCTCGGCATCCATAACCCCAGCACGGGTCAATTCCAGCCTGCGCCAGTGCAAATGTTGGCCCCGTCCAGCGAAAGCAGTCAAACGCCGCTTGCGGTGGTTTCTCGCACTGGAAAATTTGTGTTCAGGATCAACATAACGATTGAATCCCCTTCGCCTTCGACAACGATGCCGAACTGCTATGTCAGCGTATATCATTACACGTCAGGCCGTTCGTATTCGGAAAATAACTCGATTACGGGAACGCGAACCGGCGACACGGCAACCTGCATCATCAGCGTACCGTACAAATGGACCCGGGCCGACAGCGCAGTCCCGGTGCAGATGTCCGTCACGGTCTACGTCGGAAATCGAAGTTCAGGGCAAAGCCTGTCAATCCCCCTCCCCGCCAACGGTGCGACGACTGTGCCAGTCCCCATCACCTTGTGAACTTAGGCAGTGTCCGCTGTAGCTTGATTCAGGGAAAGCCGGACGCACCGCGCCCGATGCCAGCTCACGACTTTAGAACGGGTACGCATTACTGTTTCGCCTGTTGCAGATGGTGTTGCGGCTGCTTAGCGCGGTATGCGATAGGTTCGAGCGGCAATCCACGCCCAGGAACCTTTCGGCATTTATTCGGCCCATCTTATAGATGCGTTGGCGTTGCCCCGGTGGCATGAAAGGTTACCGCACCAGCGTGGGCGGCCACCTAATCGGCACGTCTGCCGAATCCCAGCACTTGCACCATGCGGCCTTCGCTTCGTCCAGGGTAACGCATCGCCCTTGATGCGGCCCTGCTCGCCCTCGCCGCTGGTGGTGCTCCACCATCCAGAACCACGGCTTTGCACGGTTAACCGTGCCGGTGGTGTCGCGATATATTCGGCCAATTTCCAGCTCTCGCCCGTCAGGGTCTTTGTAGACCATGCTGTAGTCGGGCTGCGTGAACTCGTTGGGCCGCAGGACGATGGTTCCGGGAAGACTCATTCCAGCAAGATAACCGCCAGCAGGCGCTTAAGGGTCCCACCGTTAAAGCTCGATCGGGCGACAATGCGGGGGAAACAGTGATACTCGCCGGTCCACTGTCACCTTGACCCTCGCGCGCGGTTTGATGAATTATTAAATCGAAAACTATGTAGCTTTTTCCAATATCGATTAAAGCGCTTCTCACGTTTGCCGCCTTCAATGTCGTGATTTCCACCTTATTCGAGACCGCGAACATGCGCGAACGCCGAAAGAACTTTCGTGTCGAATGGAACTCGCCAGCCGAAATCTATGATAGCCACGGCCGTTTCACCCGGCGATGTATCGTGAGTAACTTTTCAAATGATGGTGCCAAGATTATTGGTCTGGAACCTAGCACAGTTCCGGACGAGTTCATTCTCCGCATGTCACCTCGCGGCCGGGCTAAGAGATGCCGCGTCGTTCGGCGTTCAAAGGACGGTTTGGGGGTGCAATTTACTGCCGACGCTACCACCGAGCTAGGTCTAGGTCGGGGGCGATCGTTCCGCAAACGAGGCAAGAAACTTCTGCAGTCAGTTTGAGCGCATAGTCCGGCTGGCCGAACTCGTCAGGGCGCAGCAGGATGGCTCCCGGTAGGCTCATGGCCGGGGATTATCACGCGCGCCTTTCGTTATCAAAAGTCCCAGCGATTGGTCGATTTGTCGGCGCGTAGTATCGACTGGGCCGGGGACGTAGCCGCGTCGAGGTCAAGCATTTCTTTGCTCAAGGGCGCGGCCTTCTGGCGGTGACAATCATCGATTTCGCCAAGGGTGCAATTCTACCGACGCGATGGATTTTCAAGTCCGTAAATCCGGCCTCGGTGAGTAACTGCGTGATCGTCCGCTCGGACCAGAACTTGATTGGGATGTTCTCCCACAGCGGATTCCAGTGCGCGTCAAAGCCGCCAAGGAGAGCAATAACAAGATTTTTCAGGTAGCCGTGGTACGGTGTCGAGATCAGCGCAAGTCCGCCCGGTTCCAATAGATCAAACACCGCACGGGCAAATGATCGCGGGTCGTACAGGTAGCAGACGACCTCAAAAGACACGACAATAGGGAAGCGATTGTAACGGGCCGCCAGATCGTCATAGGCCGATCCAACGTGCAGCTTTATCTCCGGATGGGCGAGGTTCGCATTGGCGATTCCAAACTCGGAAGCATCGACCCCAGTAACATCAAAGCCTGCTGATTGCAGATCGGCTGCTATTGCTCCGTTGCCGCAGCCCAAGTCGAATAATCGGCGGTGTTGGTGCTTGGTCAAAATGGCGAGCGCGGGGCGCACCAAATAGTCATGTTCGTAAGTCTTGCCGCCATGCCTATAGGCGTATTCGAAAGACGCTCTTTCGTTCATCGCTAAACCTTCGCAGGCCGGGCGTTGCTGGCATGTGACTAAAGCACCGTTTGCTGGGTCAAAAGTCCAACCAGCCACCGGTAGGCCATGAAGCCCTCCGTTAAGGTTATCAAGCCATGAAATAAGCCGCGGTTCAACCTGGCGGGCGGTGGTGCCCAAACCTGCGGTTGACGTCGGGCGGGTGCGGTTATCACCACTATGAGCGCGCCCAACTGCTTTACCGCAAAGATCGCCGCCGACATCATGCCGCAGCGCGCCGGCATCCGGCTGCTGGAAGCAATTGACGACTTTGAGGCCGACGTAAAGGCGCGCCAGCGGGCGGCCAACCCGGTGCGCTGGTCTTTGATGCCGCTCGCATCAATGTCGACGGCGGTGACGCCTGACGGCTTCCGATTGGCGGGCAACTCGCTTTGTTGCGCTTCAGCGCTGTAACGCCCCGTCGTCGAAGAATCGGTCACCGTTGCTAACCTTGCGACTATGGCTCTGACACGCCGGTTGGACGGACCTGCGTTGTCAATAACGCTAACACAGCAATAGTGGGCGCCGAAACTCGCCTCCCTTGGCATGAGACGGATGGTGGCCTTCAGGTCGTTTTGGGGCCCGTTTGGCAATGACCGTTTGCATGGCAGCGAAGCTCCCTTCCGCCAGGCGGGGAAACGCCGGGGGCTGTTCCTTACGTTTCCACAGTTGTTTCATAGTATTATCTAAGAGAGGCCGGTCGGCGGCGGCCTCTTTACCGGCCCTAATGGCGTGTGAACGGATCGTTGGGAATTTTCTCAATGAAGAACTGGATCATGCAGCCGGGGCGAGATCGTCTTTGAGATCCGTACTCCGGAATGCATCCCCAACGATGATTCAGTGTCGTCATTGCTTACGTCCTAGCGCCTGATCCGGCCGGAGCAGCGTCTTGTGCCCCGGGAGATGTGACCGGCCGTACTCGCCCCGTCGCCGCCTGCGATCCATTCAGATTGGGCCGGGGACCCCAACGTAGGAACTAGGAGTTTTGCCGCGAAAAGAACCTTCTAGAATGAGACGGTGACCTATCTTCTAGGAGATAATCTCGCCTAGGCGCAACGCGGACCCGGAAACGTAGAAAAGGCCAAGAAGAAAGCCGAAGGAAGACAAAAGAAATAAATCTTCCGCCGCGTCAAACCCGCTTCGCTAGGACGTGGGCCTTGTCCACATCACATTCACTGTTTCTGATCTCGCCTTCACCCAAGCACCGCAATCCACGACGCTCATTTGCGTAGCCGCGGAAGGGTTCCGCGCACTCTTGTGG
>CAVSWC010000010.1:0-237510 GCA_963731585.1 uncultured Alphaproteobacteria bacterium | reverse complement strand
TGGAAGGGCAAGATCGCCACCGAGGACCCGGCCGCTGCAGGCGGAGCCGGCGCCGGCAGTGCGGCGCATTTCTACACCCAGATCGGCCCGGAATTCGTCAAACAGCTCTATATCGACCAGCAGGCCATCGTGCAGCGCGACCGCCGCCAGCTGAGCGACTGGCTCGCGCGCGGCAGCGCTCCGATCTGCCTGACCTGTCATATCGACGACATGCGCGCGCTGGTGAACGAGGGCTACAAACTTGTGGAGCTGTTTGAGCTCGACGGTATTCAGAACCGCGTCACCCCGGCGCCGTCCCTGCTCAGCGTCGCCAATAAGGCGCCGCATCCGAATGCCGCGAAGGTATTCGTGAACTGGATGGCGGGAAAAGAGGCGCTCGAGCTTTATTCGAAAAATGCGCAGGCCGCGACCATGCGCACGGATACCGACGAATCCTTCCTCGATCCGCGCGTCATCCCCAAGCCGGGCGTGCAATATTCCGACTACACCGACATTGATTGGCAAATGCGCGTGCGCATGGACGTGGCCAGGAAAGTCCGCGATTTGCTGAAGGGCGGCAAATAGGCACCGCCGCCGCCGGCCTTGCCGCCGCTGAAATAAGCCTTATATATCAGGCCGCAACAGCAGATGAGTCACGGAATGAGCGCGGCAGTCATCGTCACCGAAGATGCGGCACGCAAAATCGGCGAGATCCTCGGCCGCGAGGCGCCGGGCGCCAAACTGCGCGTGAGCGTGGAGGGCGGCGGCTGTTCCGGATTCCAATACAAGTTCGACATTGAACATGAACAGGCCAGCGATGATTTCGTGATCACGCGCGAGGCGGCCACGGTGCTGATCGATCCGGTCTCGCTCGGATATCTGGCGGGTTCGCAGATCGACTTCGTGGACGACTTGATCGGCGCCTCGTTCAAGGTGAATAACCCGAACGTGACAGCCTCCTGCGGTTGCGGCACCAGCTTCTCGCTTTAGCGCATGATCCGGCGAAAGCCTGTCCCGGGCTTGATTCGGTAGGAGCCTGTTCGCCGCCGGACATGCCCTACCCTCCTTCGCCGCATTGACAGCTTCAAACTTCCGCTAATGATGGGGCGGCCCATGGCGCGGCCGTAAACCCGAGGTCATATCCTGCGACTGTTTTCGTCGGCTTTTCTGATGAATTGTGCCGGTGCGGCGCTGTGGCTCGGCGCCTGCCTGTCGCCGGCTGTTGCGCAGGAAACCGAATTCTGGCGCGGCAAGACGGTCACCATCATCGCACCCACCGGACCGGGCGGCGGCTACGACGCTTATGCCCGCATGGTCGCGCGCCATATCGGCAAGCACATCCCCGGCCAGCCCACTGATCGTGGTGCAGAACATGCCGGGCGCCGGCGGAATGGTGGCGGCCAATCACACCTACAATATCGCGCCGAGAGACGGCACCGTCTTCGCCCTGTTCGACCGCGCGATCCCAACCGCACCACTGCTTTACGGCGAGGACTCCCAGGCGCGCTTCGATCCGCTCAAGCTCACTTGGCTCGGCAGCATGGCGCGCGAAGCCGGCATGGGGGTGGTTTCTACCAAGGCGCCGGCGCAAACCGTGGAAGATGCCAAAAAGACCGAGCTGTTCTTCGGCTCCACCGGCAGCGAGAACGATGCCGCCACCTATGTCCGGTTATTCAATGAGCTGTTCGGCACCCGCATCAAGGTGATCCCGATCTACAAGGCGCAGCCGGAGATTTTTCTGGCGATCGAGCGCGGCGAATTGCACGGCTTGTTCATTACCGGCTATTCCGCCAACGCCCGCGCCTATGTGGAGGACCAGATAGCCAAAGGCCAGATGAAGCTGATCGTGCAGATGACCCTGCAGAAAGACCCGAAGCTGCCGGACGTGCCTGGCGTGCTGGACTATGTCACCAAAGAACAGGACCGGCAGGTGATCGAGCTCTTGCTGTCGCGGCTTTCACTCGGCCGTCCCTTTATCGCGCCGCCCGACCTGCCGCCGGAGCGTCTCGCGATATTACGCACTGCTTTCGAGAAGATGCTGAAGGATCCGGAGCTACTGGCGGACGCGCAAAAGTCCGGCCTGCCGATACAGCCGATTTTGGCGCAAGAAGCGGAAGACATTCTGCGCCGTCTTTACCAATATCCGCCGAAGATCGTGGAACGCACGCGCCATCTGGTGCGGGCGCAGTAAACGGCAGCGTGTCGACCGGGCCGTCGCCCATCTGGAGAAGATGGTGCGAAAGGTCGCCTAATTTAGCGGCTCGCCGCGCGCCGCTTCTCCGTCACCCGCATGATACGGTTGGTGCTGCGTCTGGTGGATCAGGAGACTGCCGTCGCGCGTCGCCCGCATATGCCGGATGATGCCGGCATAGACATTGCCCGAGGGTACCGGCCAGCTCTGGAAGGTTTCGGTGCTGCGGATCGAAGCGCACCAGCGGATCCGGCCGCATGCCCGAATTCATTGTACCAGACGATGCCGTTGACCACGGCGATGGCATAAGGATGCGAACTCCGGCCCGCTCGGTGAATCCCATTCCTTGGATTTCGCGCGTACTTCGGATCGTAGCGTCCGAGCTTGCCCTGCCCCGAATTGACGTACCAGATCATGCCGTCCTCAGCGATGTCGAGGCGCCGCACCGTCGTGCCCGCAACCGGCAGTCGACTTCCGTCAGCGCCATGTCGCGGGATCGACCTTGATCAGGCAAGGCGCGCCGTTGCACGACACCCACGGCATGCCGTCGGCGTCGATCTTGACGCCGTAGGGTTGCGCATCCGGTACGGCGTGCTGACGAGCTTGATATCGCCGGTCGCGCGGATCGAGCCGGCCGATCATGTTGGCATTGCTGCAGCGTGAACCACATGATGCCGTTGGCGGTCGAACTCGATGGTGTGCGGATCGCGCGCCTTGGGGTCGGGCATCTTGTACTCGGTGGCTCTTGCCGGTGGCCGGATCGAACTTGCCGACCGTGCCGTTCCTGTTGCCGCTGTACCAGGCGTTGCCTTGCGCATCGACCGTGACGGTATGGGGCATTGGCGTTCGGCGGCAGCGGGTATTCCTTCATCTCGCCGGTCGCCGGATTGAGCCGACCGATCAAATTGCCGAACTGGCCGACCCACCAGATCGTCCCGTCCGGCGCCTCGACCGGATCGCGCGTGCGTTGTCCAAGCGTCGGTGTCTGCCATTCCTTGAATTCGACCTGCACGGGCCCCGGCACTATTTTTGGCGCGCGCAGCGTATTCGGCGGGAATTTTTCGGCCAAATATTCGGTGATCGCGGACTGCGTGTTCTGATCAGGCGAAAGATCGATCATCGTGCCGATCAGCTCTTTCCAGTGCTCGCGGCTGTAGCCGGAGCTGCGCGTGATCTGCTCGATCTGGTGGCAGCCGATACACATCCCCGCGACCAGCTCCTTGCCGTTACCGTCCGGCAGCCCGGTGACGGGAGCCTGCGCCTGGGCGGAGAGCGGTAGCAGCGCCAATGTCGCCGCCAACATCAATGTCGCACGTGATGAAATTGCCATCTGCATTCTCCTATTTAGATAGCGAGCTAAGCCGCTTTCTTCCTGTTTGCCGCAAGCCGCGAGTCAACCAATGCCACGATCTGGTCGATCACCGGATGACTTAGGCCCTTTTGCTTGGCGACGAGCTGAACGAGCTTGTCGGCGCGCTCGATATTCGGCGCGCCATTGGTGAGCGCGCGCGCGGCGGAAGCCGGACGCGACAGGCTTTGCGCAGCGGCGGCATATTTCTCGAACGGCACCATATCGCCCGGCGCGGCGCCGAGCTTGACCACCAGGTCGTTGACGAAATTATAAACCGAGCGTGACGTCTCGATGTCGCTGTGCACTGCCTCCTGCGCCGTGCGCATGCCGTCCTTGGTGATGCAGCGATAATTGCCGGCCAGCAGCATCGCCCATTTGGCGAGCGGCACGAAAATCGAATCATGCAGCTTCAGCTTGACCGGCAGCTCGATCTTGCCCTCGGGCGTGTCGAAGCGCGCTCCCTCTACGTCCTTCTCGAGCTGGCGCACGATCGCGGTGTCGTTTGCATCCTCGAAGCGCGCGCATTTGAAGTTGGTCGGCAGCGTGACCAGCAGTTCGTTTGCCTTGCCGTCGGGCGGGCGGATCGCCTGCGGATCCGGGCTATTGAGCGTGATCTTCTTCGGATCGATCGAGTCCCAAACGCGCGGCATCCGTGTAGGCCGGCTCCAGCGCCGCGTGATCCAGCCCCGGGATGCGCTTCATGTAGGGAAGCGGCGGCATATTCATGATCGACATGCAAGGCACGCGCGACCGGCCGACGGCGTCGAGCAATTCACGAACACCAGCTGAGCGGTACTGCGGCTCCTGCATGCACAGGCCGACGAGGTCATATTGCTTCGGCTCGACCCCAGCCGCGGGTCCCGCCGTTACTTTGCCCGGCAACTTCTGCGATTCCAGCAGGACGGGCTCGGCTCGGCCGCGCACCGGCAGCTGCACCTTGAAGCCTTCAGCGTTGATCAGGTCGGCTTCGGCCGGCAGGCATACCAGGTGAATCTTATGGCCGCCGAACAGCAGCTTGGAGGCGAGCAGCGATCCATAGGACGCGCCCAGTAGGAGAATGTTGTACGCCATCGCTTAAGACCTGCCCGTGATGAAAAAGGTGGCCGATGCTATGCGGCCCCGCTGCCGCGCGCAATCCAGTCCGGCGCGCGGCCTGTCAGCCGCATGCTGCATCGCAATCCGGCGGCTTGGGCTACTCGGCGGCGATCGGGCGCGGCTCGGCCGGCTCTTCTTCCGGCAGTTCTTCCTTCGGCGGATCGAGACGGCGCTTGAGCATACGGTCGACCCCGTCGAGGTAGGTATAGATCACCGGCGTTATGTAAAGGGTGAGCAGCTGGGACACGCACAGCCCGCCGACCACCGCGATACCGAGCGGCTGGCGCAGCTCGGCGCCGGCGCCGGCACCGAGCGCGATCGGCAGCGTGCCGAAGGATGGCGCAGAAAGTCGTCATCATGATCGGCCGGAAACGGAGCGAAGCGGCTTCGCGGATCGCCGCCTCCGCGGCTAATCCCGACTTTCCGGCGCACGATCGCGAAATCGATCATCATGATGGCGTTCTTCATCACGATGCCGACCAGCATTACGATGCCAATCATCGCGATCACCGACAGGTCCATCTTGAAGGCCATCAAGGTCAGCAGCGCGCCGACGCCGGCCGATGGCAGGCCGGAGATGATCACAATCGGATGGATGAAGCTTTCGTACAGAATACCGAGCAGCACGTAGGCGGCGAAGATAGCCGCCAGCAGCAGGATGTGCTGGCCCTTCAGCGAGTCTTCGAAGACCTGCGCCGTTCCCTGGAAGCCACCCACCACGGTCGCCGGGATTGTGTCGCGCGCGATTTCATCGATCGCGTCTTTCGCAGTGCCAAGCGCAATCCCGGGAACGAGGTTGAAAGAGATCGTCACTGCCGGCTGCGAAGCCTGATGGTTGACGAGGAGCGGGCCAACTGTTGGCGTAATGTGTGTCACCGCTTCCAACGGCACCGACGTGCCGCTCGCTGTCTTGACGTGGATGCGCGAGAGCGCTGATGTATCGGTCTGGAATTCCGGCTTGGTTTCCAGAATGACCGCATAGTCGTTGTCAGACGTGAAAATCGTCGCCACCTGGCGCGAGCCGAAGGCGTTGAACATCTCCTGCCGGATCTGCTCGATCGAGATGCCGTAGATCGCGGCACGCTCGCGATCGATCTCCACCGTCATCTGCGGATTCTTGATCGCGAGGTCGGTGTCGACGTCGACGATGCCCGTCAATCTTGCCGATCTTCTCGGCCAGCGCCAGTGCCGCGGCGTAAAGAGCGTCGGTATCGCTGGACTGCAGCGTGTACTGATACTGGCTCTTGGAGAAGCGGCCGGTGATGTTCAGATTTTGGACCGGCTGGAACGTCACCTTGATGCCGGGGATCGTATTGGCGGTCCGCCGCAGCCGTTGAATAATCTGGTTGGCTGTTTCGGTTCGCTCCGCCCGCGGCTTCAGCTTGATGAACAGGCGGCCGGAATTGGCGGCCGCATTGGCGCCGGTCGGGCCGACGGTCGAATTCACCGTCTCCACTGCGGGATCGTCTCGGACGATCTTAGCGACCTTTCTCTGCACCTCGGCCATCGCCGGGAACGCGATATCGGAGTTACCTTCCGTGCTGCCGGAAATGAAGCCGGTGTCTTCCTGCGGAAAGAAACCCTTCGGGATTGCCATATAGAGCACGATGGTGGCGACCAGCGTCCCGAGGGTCACCAGAAGCATCAACGGCTTGTACGCCAGTACCCACTTCAGCGAGCGTTCGTAACCGCGGAAGGCGCTTTGGAAGAGCGCTTCGAAGGCGCGCAGGAGGACGTTCTGCTTCTCATCCGGGCGATGGTGGCGCAGCACGCGCGCGCACAGCATCGGCGTCAGCGTCAGCGACACGAATGCCGAGATGAAAATGGCAACCGCCACTGTGACAGCAAATTCTCGGAAAACGCGGCCGACGATCCCTCCCATCAACAACACCGGGATGAACACCGCGATCAAGGCGAAAGTGATCGACACGATCGTGAAGCCGATTTCGCGCGCGCCCTTTAGCGCCGCCTCGAACGGCCGCATGCCATTTTCGATATGGCGGACGATGTTCTCCAGCATGACAATGGCGTCGTCGACCACGAAGCCGACCGACAGGGTCAAAGCCAGAAGCGTCATGTTGTTGATGGAAAATCCAAGCGCGTACATTATCGCGCATGTGCCGATCAGCGATACCGGTACCGCCAGCGCCGGAATGATGGTGGCCGGAATCGAGCGCAGGAAGAGGAAGATCACGAGGATGACCAGCGCCACCGCGATCGCCAGGGTGACCTGCACGTCATGCACCGACTCGCGAATGGAAATCGAGCGGTCGTTGAGGAATTCAATGGAGATCGCCGGGGGCACCTGTTTGCGGAATTGCTCCAGGCGCTCGCGAATGGAATCCACAACAGCGATGGTGTTGGCGCCGGGCTGCTTCTGAATGCCGAGCACGATGGCGCGCTCATCATTGAACCAGGTCGCGATCTTGTCGTTCTCAACCGCGTCCACGACGCGCGCGATCTCGTCGAGCTTGACCGGCGCGCCATTGCGATAGGCGACCACCACCCGTTTGTATTCGTCCGCCCGGCGCATGGCACCGGTGGCAACCAAGGTGGTGTTCTGCTTGTCGCCGAACAGTGTACCGACCGGCGAATTGGAATTGGTCTGGATGATGACGCGGCGGATTTCTTCCAGCGAAATATTGCGCGCCGCTGCCGCGATCGGGTCCACCTGCACGCGCACCGCGAATTTCTGCGAGCCGTTGACCTCGACCTGCGCCACACCGGGGAGCTGCGAAATCTGCTGGGCCAGCACGAGTCTGCGCGTATTCATCCACCGTCGACAACGGCAGCGTCGCCGACCGCAGGCTGATCACCAGGATGGAGAAATCGCCGGGATTGACCTTGCGAAAACTCGGCGGCGTCCGTCATCTCGGGCGGCATGCGCCGATTTGCAACCGATAGCGCCGACTGCACGTCGAGCGCAGCTCCATCGATATCGCGTTCCAGATCGAACTGAACGGTGATGCGGGTGCGGCCAAGCGTAGATGTCGAGGTAATCGCTCGGATGCCGGAAATGGTCGAGAGCTCGCGCTCGATCACCGCAGCCACCGACGCGGCCATCGTCTCCGGGCTGGCGCCGGACAAGTTGGCGTTGACGGTAATGGTCGGGAATTCGACAGATGGCAAAGCGGCGACCGGCAGCAGCCGGTAGGCAAAGACGCCGAACACGATAATCGTCATCGTGACCAGCGATGTGAAGACCGGCCTTCGGATGCAGAGTTTCGGAAATACCCATGGCTCAGGAGCCCGGCTTGCTTTCCCGCGCAGCCACGCGGGTGCCGTCCGACAGCAGCAGATGACCGGCGGTGACGACCGTCTCGTCGCCGGCCAGCCCGCTCGCTATTACGCTCTCCCCGTCAACGCTGCGCGCCACGGTCACCGGCTGAACCGTGGCCGCGCCATTCTTCACCACGAAGACGAAGGATCCGGTCTGGCTGACCTGCACCGCCGCCGAAGGAACTGTCACCGCATCTTCGTCGCGAACGGTCATACGCACTGTGATCAGTGTGCCCGGCCACAAGAGATCGTCGGTATTGGGCATGGTGGCGCGCACCATGACCATGCCGGTGGTCGCGTCCACCGTGTTCTCGATCATCGTCACCTGCCCCAAGGACTGGCGCGTATCGCCAGGAATAGCCGCCTGAATGGTCGCCGTCCCTGCGCGCAAGGCGTCGCGCAGATCCGGCAGGCTGCGCTGCGGGACCGGGAAACTCACGTAGACCGGCGCCGCCTGGATGATGGTGGCGAGCGGTACAGAATCGGCCGACCGCACGAAATTGCCGACCTTCACAGCCGCCATGCTGGCCCGGCCGGAGATCGGTGCGCGCATCGTGCAATAACCGATCTGCACCTTCAGGTTCTCGACCGCGGATTCGTCAGCCGCCAGCTGTCCACGCAGCACGTTCGGCCGCCGTGGTCGAATTGTCGAGGTTGAGCTGGGTGGTGGCGCCCTTGGCGATCAGCTCGGAATAGCGGCGCACGTCGCGCACGGCGCCTTCCAGCGCCGCGCGGTTGCGGGCCGAGGTGCCTTCCTTTTCCTTCAGTTGGGCTTGCAGCGCGCGGCTGTCGAGCGTGAACAGCAGGTCGCCCTGTTTGACGAAAGCGCCGTCCTCGAAATGCACCTGGACGATTTCGGTATCGATGCGGGTTTTGACGGCGACGCTCGCAATCGGCGTCACGGTGCCCAAGGACTCAATCCGGACCGGAACCTTCTTTTTCGCCGCCTGCGCGGCCTCGACCGGTACGCCGCGGCTGGCGCCCTGCCCCCGCTCACGTTGCGCTTGGGCGACCGCTCCGCTGGAGCTGGTAAATCCACCCGCCAGCCAAATGCCGGTCAGGCCGACAAGCACGACAGCGGCCCCCAGCATCAATGCCCGGCTTCTTATTTTACCAGCCATGCGGACCCGCTGCGCTCCTTGAGTCTCTTGCGATAAAAGCTGTTTCTGCATCCCTTGTGCGCACGGGACTTCATGTCGAAGTCCGCCTTGAGCCTCCCATCGCCCGGTTCGCCCACCTTCGACATTTATTTCGCTTTTCGCGGGAGGGCTTTTTAACACATGGCGGCGCCCTGTGCACGTCATAACGCGCGTCATTTAGCCGGTTCTTGCCTGCCTGCCTTACACTCGGCGCCGCTTTGGGTTAGGTAGCCCGCCATGCGGATCGCCACCTGGAACGTCAATTCCATAAAACAACGGCTGGACAATCTCATCTCCTGGCTTGCCGCCCGGCAGCCGGACATCGTTTGCCTGCAGGAAACCAAATGCATCGACCAGGACTTCCCGCGGGAAAGCTTAGAATCGCTGGGATACAACATTGCCACTCACGGGCAAAAGGCCTTCAACGGCGTTGCTTTTCTGTCCAAATTGCCTTTCGACGAGGTGAAGTTGGGCCTTTCCGGCGACGAAAGCGATGCCCAGGCGCGTTTCCTCGAAGCCCAGTTTTCCACAAGGAGCGGCGTGATTCGCATTGCCAACCTCTATCTGCCGAATGGAAATCCGCCTGAAACTGAGAAATACGATTATAAAATCAAATGGATGAAGCGGCTTCTTGCCTTTGCAGATGAGCGGCTGTCGCTGGAGGAGCCGTTGGTGTTGGCCGGGGATTTCAATGTGATTCCGGAAGGGATCGACGTCTCCAATCCCGAAGCTTGGGTCAACGACGCGCTGTTTCTGCCGCAGACCCGGCAGCACTTCCGGGCGCTGACCAATTTGGGATTGATTGACGCGGTGCGGGCCACCACCGACGCCCGCGGGGTCTACACCTTCTGGGACTATCAAGCCGGCGCCTGGCAAAAGAACCGTGGCATTCGCATCGACCACATGCTCCTCTCGCCGCAGGCTGCTGACCGGCTAAGCGGCGCGGGCATCGACAAGCATGTAAGGGCCTGGGAGCGGCCGTCCGATCACGTGCCGGTTTTTATCGATCTGGCGATCGAGCCGCGCTAGCGAAAGTCGATCGGTCAGCGCGCGCTCACCAGTCGCGGCGATTCAGGCGGCGCTCGATCAACGTCAGCGCGAGCGCGCGTTCGTCCTCGGTTGCCTGCCTAAAGGCGGCTTCCCGCGCATCGGCGATCCAGGAGACCTGGTCGCCCGAGCCATCGCTCGCCAATGTCAGCCACATCAGGCCAGCCGCCCGCTGCCGCGGATTCTCGTTGCGGAACAGAATCTGCCCGAGTGTCGCCTGCGCCTCGTACTGACCCTTGTCCGCGGCCAGCGCCAGCCAGCGCGCCGCGAGCTTTGGGTCTTTCCGCACGCCCTCGCCTCTCAGATAGAGCCGGCCGAGGTGAAATTGCGCATCCGGGTCGCCGAAATACGACGCCGCGTAGGAAAACATATCGCGTGCGCGATTGGGATCCGGCTTCACCGGAGAATTCGGAATGCCGTCGCGATAGTAGTGGCCGAGCGCGACGAAGGCATTGGCGACAAAGCGCGGCTGCGGCGCATTGCCGGCATCATCGCTGTGGCTTTTGACGATACGGCGGAAATATTCGAAGGCGCGCAGGTCGTCATGCGGAACGCCATCGCCATCGGCATACATGCGCCCAAGCTTCCATTGCGCAAGCGCATGGCCGTTCTCAGCCGCGAATTGCAGGGAAGTTATGGCCTTGTCGGTCTCGCCGACCTTGAGCGCCAGAGCACCGCTTCGGAAGGCTTCCAGCGGCGACAGGCTGTTGCTCGGCGAATTGCCGTCGAAGCCGATCGACGGCCCCGCTCCGAGCAAAAGGCCGACCGCCAAAGCACTGACAAGGGCGCTAGATATCCGCATAGGTTGCCTTTTCGCCCTTGCCGCCAGGATGCGTCACCGCGCCGTGCAGCGCCGATCCCACCTGCTGGGCGTATTTCCACAGGGCCCCCGAGCCCGAATGATTTTCGCGCGGCTTCCATTCACGCTTGCGCGTTTCCAGTTGCGCGTCGCCGAGCTTCACGTTGAGCGTGCCGTTCTCAGCATCGAGTTCAATGATATCGCCGTCGCGCAGAAGCCCGATCGGCCCGCCCGCCGCGGCTTCCGGCCCAACATGGCCGACGCAGAAGCCACGCGTCGCGCCGGAAAAACGTCCGTCGGTGATGAGCGCCACTTTGTTACCCATGCCCTGACCATAGAGAGCGGCGGTGGTGGAAAGCATCTCGCGCATGCCGGGCCCACCCTTGGGACCCTCGTAGCGGATGACCAGCACCTCGCCTTCCTTGTATTTCTTGTCCTTCACCGCCTGGAAGCAGGCCTCCTCGCCGTCGAAGCAGCGCGCCGGTCCGCTGAATTTCAGCACCGACATCCCGGCCACTTTCACGATGGCTCCTTCCGGAGCCAGATTGCCCCTCAGTCCGACCACGCCGCCGGTCGCGCTCATGGGCTTGTTCGCCGGGTAAACCACGTCCTGGTCGGGGTTCCATTTCACGCTTTTCAGGTTCTCGGCGATGGTCCGGCCGGTGACGGTTAGGCAGTCGCCGTGCATGTAGCCGTGGTCGAGCAACGTCTTCATCAGCAGTGGAATGCCGCCGACCTCGAACATGTCCTTGGCGACGTATTTACCGCCCGGCTTCAGGTCGGCGATGTAAGGCGTGCGCTTCATGATCTCGGCGACGTCGAACAGGCTGAATTCGATGCCGCATTCATGCGCGATCGCCGGCAGGTGCAGCGCTGCATTGGTCGACCCGCCGGAGGCCGCCACCACCGCAGCCGCATTCTCCAGCGCCTTGCGGGTGACGATATCGCGCGGCCGGATGCCTTCAGCTACCAGCGCCATGACCTGCTCGCCGGCCGTCATGCAAAAGGCGTCGCGGATTTCGTAGGGCGCGGGCGCCCCGGCCGAATAAGGCAAAGCCAGCCCGATGGCCTCGGAAACCGTGGCCATGGTGTTGGCGGTGAACTGCGCGCCGCAGGCGCCGGCCGAGGGACAGGCCACCTGCTCCAGCAAATCCAGATCTTCGTCCGACATATCGCCGACCGAATGCTTGCCCACCGCCTCAAACACGTCCTGCACCGTTACCTGCTTGCCTTTAAAGGTGCCGGGCAGGATCGAGCCGCCATAGATGAAGATCGAGGGGACGTTGAGCCGGCACATGGCCATCATCATGCCGGGCAGCGACTTATCGCACCCGGCGATGCCGATCAGCGCGTCATAGCCGTGGCCGCGCATGGTCAACTCGACCGAATCCGCGATGACCTCGCGCGAGGGCAGCGACGAATACATGCCGGCATGCCCCATGGCGATGCCGTCGGTCACGGTGATGGTGCAGAACTCGCGGGGGGTGCCGCCGGCGGCGGCCACGCCCTTCTTCGCCGCCTGGGCTTGGCGCATCAAAGCGATATTGCAGGGAGCCGCTTCATTCCAGCAGCTCGCCACGCCCACGAAGGGCTGGTGGATCTGACCGGTGGTCAAACCCATCGCGTAATAATACGACCGGTGCGGAGCGCGCTCGGGACCTTCGGTAACGTGCCGGCTGGGCAGCTTGGCCTTCAGATTGATTTTGGTCTTAGCGTCCATCAAACTTCCGGGCCCCCCGCCCGTCCAGCCTTTTCCAGCCCAGCTTGCGGCCGAAAGCACGCGGTGGCTTGGGAAGACATTGATCTCGGCGAAGCGTATGGCTAAATCGCGGCGCGGCCATCATCATCACGCAAGTATGCTTAAAACTCCCGAATCCTGTGGCTGCGGGGACACATCGTCCGGCCGACTCCGGCCGTGCGTGGGCTGATCGCGGCCTTCTTGTGTCCTGCCGGGGTTGTCCACGGTAGAAACCGCGGCACATGCCGCAACCTGCCCGCCTCCGCAGCAGTTTTTTCGCCCGCAGCGTCCATCAGGTGGCGTCCGAACTGATCGGGACGAGCCTGGTGGTGAACGGCGTCGGCGGCCGCATCGTCGAGGTCGAGGCTTACCACCACACCGATCCGGCCGCACATTCCTATGGCGGGCCAACCTCGCGCAATGCCGTGATGTTCGGGCCGCCGGGCTTTGCCTATGTCTATCGGTCCTACGGCATTCACTGGTGCCTGAACTTCGTCTGCGAGGAGGAAGGCAGCGCCAGCGCGGTGCTCATCCGAGCGCTTGAACCGACCGTTGGCATTCCGGCGATGCGGCGCCGCCGCGAGTTGAAGGACGAGCGGATGCTGTGCTCGGGGCCGGGGAAATTGGGGCAAGCGCTAGCAATTTCACATAAGCAGAACGGCTTGCCGCTCGACAAACCGCCGTTCGAATTGCGCGCACGGGCCGGCGAGCCGGAAATCGTCACCGGACCGCGCATCGGGATCACCAAAGCGGCGGACGTGCCCTGGCGTTATGGGCTGAGGGGCTCGCCATTTCTCAGCAGGCCGTTTCGTGAATGAAGCGGTCATCCCCCGAAAAAGCGGCGATGCAGAACCGTACCAGGAAAACTAGATTCGTTGAAATCACAACGAGGTAAAACGCCTTCTTAAAGAGGGGCGCCATGGGCGGGGTTACTTTTGCGGAATGAGGAAGGATGACTAAGCCGCGCCTTTCAGCCGTTCCAGCGCTTCCAAAATCTTGGCGCGGCGGCGTTCGGCTTCCTGGCGCTTTTCCTTCTCCCCCTCGATGATCTCTTCCGGAGCATTGGCGACGAATTTCTCGTTCGAGAGCTTGACGTCAACGCGATGGATATCGGCGTCGGCCTTGGCGAGCTCCTTGTCGAGCCGCGTGCGCTCTGCGTTAAGATCAATCACGCCCTTGAGCGGCAGCGCCGCCATCTCGCCGCGCACCACCAGCTGCACCGATCCGGCGGGTGCGGCGTCCGCAAAGCTGATGTCGGGCACGCGCGCGAGCCGCTGCAAGAATTCCGCCCACCGCCCGGCGCGCGCCTTGGTCGGAGCCGACACGCCCGCCAGCACGAGCGGGATTTTGGTGGCCGGCGGAATGTTCATCTCCGCGCGCACCGAGCGGATCGCGGTGATCAGGTCGATCGCCCAGCCGATCTCGGCTTCCGCCGCGGCATCCTCGAATGTGTCCTGCGGCCAAGGCGCGACCAGGAGCAGCGTGTCACGCTTCGGCCCCTGCTCCGCGGTCACCTGCCACAGCTCCTCGGTGAGGAAGGGCATGAAGGGATGCAGCAGCTTAAGAATCTGGTCGAGCGCCCAAGCGGCGGTGGCACGCGTCTCGTCCTTGGCGGCGCCATCGGCGCCCGTCAAAAGCGGCTTGGAAAACTCGACGTACCAGTCACAGAATACGTTCCAAACGAAGCGGTAGGTTGCTGTCGCCGCGTCGTTGAAGCGATAACTTTCCAACGCTTCGGTAACCTCACGGTTCGCCTTCGCGGTTTCGTGCACGATCCAGCGGTTCAGCGTCTCCTTGACGTTTTGCGGATCGAAGCCCGCCACCCGCACACAGCCATTCATCTCGGCAAAACGCGCGGCATTCCATAGCTTGGTGCCAAAGTTGCGATAGCCTTCCACCAGCTTGGCCGAGAGCTTCACGTCCCGCCGCGCTTGCGAGGTCATGGCGGCGAGCGTGAAACGCAGCGCGTCGGCGCCGAACTGGTCGATCAGTTCCAGCGGGTCGATGGTGTTGCCCTTGGACTTCGACATCTTCTGCCCGCGCTCGTCGCTGACCAGGCCGTGCAGATAGACCGTGCGGAACGGCACCTCTTTTTTGAAGTGCAGCCCCATCATCATCATGCGCGCGACCCAGAAGAAGATGATGTCGAAGCCGGTGACCAGCACGCTGGTCGGATAGAAGCGCTTCAGCTCGGCCGTGTCGTCCGGCCAGCCGAGGGTGGAGAAAGGCCAGAGTCCTGAGGAGAACCAGGTATCGAGCACGTCCTCGTCGCGCGTGAGCGCGGTCTCCTTGCCGTAATGCGTCTTTGGCTTCGGCTTTCGCCGCGGCTTCTGTTTCCGCGACGAAGACCTTGCCGTCGGGCCCGTACCAGGCCGGAATTTGGTGGCCCCACCAGAGCTGGCGCGAGATGCACCAGGGCTGGATGTTTTCCATCCATTCGAAGAAGGTCTTTTCCCAGTTCTTCGGCACGAATTCCGTGCGGCCTTCGCGCACCGCCGCGATCGCCGGCTGCGCCAGGGTGTTCGCGTCGACATACCACTGGTCGGTGAGGAAAGGCTCGATCACCACGCCGGAACGGTCGCCGTGCGGCACCGTGTGGACATAGGGCTCGATCTTGTCCATCAGGCCCGCCGCTTGCATGCGGTCGATGATCTTTTTGCGCGCGGCGAAGCGGTCGTGGCCGTGCAGCGCGCAGCGTCGCGTCGAGCTCGTCCGACGGGGCAAGGCCGGCCATGAAATCCTGATTGCCGGCGAGATTGAGCTTGGCTTCCGGCGTGAAAATATTGACCAGCGGAAGCTTGTGACGCTTGCCCACTTCGAAATCGTTGAAGTCGTGGGCAGGCGTGATCTTCACCGCGCCGGTGCCCTTCTCCGGATCGGCATAGTCGTCGGCGATAATCGGGATGCGGCGGCCCACCAGCGGCAGGATCGCCTTGCGGCCGATCAGATGCTTGAGCCGCTCATTCTCCGGATGCACCGCCACGGCGGTGTCGCCCAGCATCGTTTCCGGCCTGGTCGTGGCGACAATTATGTATTCGTTTGCAATGCCCTCTATCGGGTACTTCAAGTGCCATAGATGGCCTTTTTTTTCCACCTGCTCGACTTCGAGATCTGAAATCCCGGTGAGCAGTTTGGGGTCCCAATTGACCAGCCGCTTGTCCTTGTAGATCAGTCCGGCGCGATGGAGCTCGACGAAGACCTTGATCACCGCGCGCGACAGGCCTTCGTCCATCGTGAAGCGTTCGCGCGACCAGTCGCAGGAGGCGCCGAGCCGCTTGAGCTGGTTGATAATCGTGCCGCCCGACTCTTCCTTCCATTCCCAAACGCGTTTGAGGAAGGCCTCGCGTCCCATTTCACGCCGGCCGGGCTGCTGCCGTTCCATGAGCTGGCGCTCGACCACCATCTGCGTGGCGATGCCGGCGTGGTCGGTGCCGGGCTGCCACAGAACGTCCTTGCCGCGCATACGTTGATAGCGCACCAGAATGTCTTGCAGCGTGTTGTCGAGTGCGTGGCCCACATGCAGCGAGCCAGTGACGTTCGGCGGAGGGATGACGATGCAGAACGGCTCGGCGTCGCGCCGCTCCGGCCGCCCGGCGCGGAACGCCCCGGACCCTTCCCAAGCGGCGTAGATGCGGCCTTCCACCTCGGAAGGCTGATAGGTCTTGTCGATCATTTCCGTATCAATTGTCGGGGTCGCGTGGCGGGCAAGAAACCCGGCAGCCCCCGCGAAGTCAACGGCTCGGGCCTGAGGGGTCCCGCCCGGCGCTCCGCCGTAATGTGTTAGCCGCGACCACGGGAAACGCGCTCGATCTCGGCCCGCACCACCCGCTCGACCAGTCCCGGCAGGTTATTGTCGAGCCAAGCCTTGAGCATGGGTCGCATCATTTCCGTCACCAGGTCTTCCAGCGCGCGCGCATTTTGCGTCAGCACGGTATGGGGAAGCGCGTTGAAGGCGGCATCCACCGCCGCGCTGGTGGAGAAAGACATCAGCGGGCTTTCGTCCGGCTCGCTGCGGAACCGGGCCGGCTCCTCCTTACGGGGAGGCGGCGGCGCAGGTTTGGCCTCCTCGCTGAAGAACACATCCGCCTGGCCTTCGATGGTGCGGAACACCGGCGGCTGTGGCGCAGGCGCTGCCATGGATTCGGTCAGGTCGAGGAAATCAGCCACGCGGTCATCGGTTGCCTCCCCGCTTTCCTTGGCCGCGGCGGCGCCCATGCTCGAGGGCATGGCGTCGGTCTCCGGGCCGGCATCCAGGCGCGGCGGCGGAGCGGGCGCGTCAGCAGGCGCGGGCTCCAGTGCTTCGAGCGGCGGGGGCGCGGGTTCCAGCTTGGAGGCCTCGGGCGGCCGCGTCTTGCCTTCGTCGTCGGCGATGATCCGCCGGATAGAGGCGAGAATCTCCTCCATGGAAGGTTCCTGGGCCTTCGCCGTTTGAGCCATTTCGGTATCCCTGCTTGGGGCTGCCCCACGCCTTCGCGCCAGCGCCGCGAATTGCGGTTTCGCCGACACATTATCTGCATCGTCACGGCCGATGCGAAGAGGGCATGTGGACGATTGCGGCAGAAAGCGCTTTCCGGCGCAGCGCAGCACCGGAAGGTCTATTTGCCATCCGGGGTGCGGACACCCGCCCAGCTGTCGCGCACCTGATAGTAATGGATGCGTGGATCGTAGATAGGCGTCGCCAGCCCGAGCGTGAGCGGCGAGAGAATCCCGATCGCGTTGAGCAGGTTGTAAGACGCCACCACCCGGTCGCGCTGCGCGGTGACCAGCGTAACGCGAGCATTTACCAGCGCTTGCTGTGCGTTGAGCACATCGAGCGTGGTGCGCTGGCCGACGCGTGCTTCTTCGCGTACGCCGTTAAGCGCGGTTTCGCTGGAACGCACCTGCGCTTGCCCGGATTCGATCTGCGCCTTGGTCGCCTGCACCAAGCCCCAGGCCTGCGCGATCGACTGGCGGGTCTGGTCGCGCACTTGCTCAAGGTTGAGTTGTTGTTGCCCCACACTTTCCTTCGACTGGCGGATCAGCGAGTATTCATCGCCGCCTTGATAGATCGGAATGGTCACCGAGGATCCCACTGACCAGGTGGTCTGCTCCACCTGTGACACGGAGCCATTCCAAAGCCGCTGCGCCGACGCGTTCAGCGTAACGGTCGGAAACAGGGCGCCTTCGTTGATCTTGACCTGGAGATTGGCGACATCGATCCCATACATGGCAGAGGTGACGTTGGGATTCTCAGCAAGCCCAATCTGCAGGGCTGCCGGCAAGGTGCTGGGTGCGAGCCGTTCGACCGGAGCGGCCGGCCTCAAGGCGCCGGCTTCGATGCCTATCACGCGGCGAAAATTCGCCCGCGTCGTGATCAGATTCGCTTCCGCGTTCGACAGCTGGTACTGGCCCGCGGCAAGCTGAGCTTCGGATTGCGCCACATCCGTGCGGGTGACCTCGCCGACGTTGAAGCGGTCGCGCGTCTGCCGCAGCGTCTCATTCAACACCCGCACGTTGCTGCGCTGAACGTCGGCGATCGCGGCGTCACGCAACAGATCCATGTAGACGGTGGCCGCGGCGAGCAGCACCGTCTGTTCCATGACGCGCAGGGCTTCGCGCGCCGCCGAAACCTGGCCTTCCGCCAGACGCGTCCGGTTGGCGGTCTGGAAGCCGTTGAAAAGTGTTTGCGTGCCGGTCACGCCCAGTGTGTAGGGCGTGAACTCGCCCGATAGCGTTGTTGGAGCCCCAACAACGACCGAGCGCGAGGGATCACTGGGGATGGGTTGCGAAGACCTGCTGGTTGTGCTGGTGGACGTCCGCGCCGCGCTGGCGGTTACGCTGACCTGCGGGCGATAGCCCGAGAGCGCTTGCGGTACGGCCTCATCGGTGACGCGAACTTGCGCGCGCTGGGCATTGAGCTGCGGATTGTTCTGGTAGGCGTGGACGAGAGCCGATGGCAGGGTTTGCCCCGAAGCCTGCCCGAGGCCGCCAATGGATGCGGCGATGAAAAGGAGAACCGCGCCCAGCGGGGCACAGGACGCCAGCTCACTCCCCACCCGCGCCCGCATCCGCACTACTCCACGTGTCCGCCGAAAGCCGCGGCGGCAGACACCCCCAACTTATTACCCCTGGTCCACCATACTCGGGACGGGGCCGGCTGCGAAACCCGGCTACCTGGTTGCAAAGCAAAAACATTCTCATTGCCGCATCCAGGCCACACCTGCCCGGTCGGCGATCAGAAAACAAAATCGGGGATGCTAGCAAAGCCTGGCAAGACGCTGGCGCTTGCATCGAAGGACGGCCATCCGCTGACGTCGTTCCCGGCGCGCCGGTATAGCATTACGGTGCCCGTGCCGCCGCGGTCCCGCACGCAAACCAGCCGGCCGCCATCGCGCAGCTGCGGAAACAGCATCTGGGGCTCAACCTCGGTCGCTCCCTGCAGGAAAATCACGTCGTAAGGGGCGCGCGCCGCGTATCCGGCGGTGAGCGGCCCCGTTTCCACCGAAACATTAGTGATACCGTGGGCATAGAGGTTTTCCTTGGCGGCAAGGGCGAGCGTCGCTTCCTCTTCCAGCGCCACCACCGTGCGCGCCAGCTGCGCGATAATCGCCGATGAATAGCCAGTGCCGCAGCCGATATCGAGCACGGCATCCATTTCACGCAGGCCGGCGATCTGAATCATTTTGCCGAGCAGCATCGGCTTGAGCATGCGCCGGCGCGGCCGTCCGTCGGCGCTTTCAAGGATCGGAAGGTCGAAATCGAGATAGGCCAATGATGCCTTCGCCGGCGGCAAGAAGCGCTCGCGCGGCGTTTCGAGCATGGCGCCGAGGATGCGTGGATCCGTCACATCGTTCGGACGCAGTTGGCCATCGACCATCATCCGTCGCGCCGTTGCGAAGTCGATCATAGCTATCTCCGATTGGCGCGGACCTTTGCGGCAAGGGGGCATAAAAGGCAAGCACAGCGCCGGCCGCTAAGCACGCGTTCAGTATGAGAAAAAAGCCGGCGGCGTTAGGATTGCTTAAGCGCTTGGGCCCGTATAGATATTTCCCCTTCACGGGCCACGTGGCGGAGTGGTGACGCAGCGGACTGCAAATCCGCGTACCCCGGTTCAATTCCGGGCGTGGCCTCCACATATTCTCGGCGTAGCAAGGCTGTCCGCCCATTCTTTGCAAAGGCGTAACGGCTTTGTTATATGCCAGGATGCATCACGGCATGCCGCGCATCGTTCCCCGGTAGCTCAGTGGTAGAGCAACCGGCTGTTAACCGGTTGGTCGCTGGTTCGAATCCGGCCCGGGGAGCCAAATCTCACTTTTGGTCGAATTGCGCCTCCATCGCGCACTGCCTGCGCCGCGATGACGGTGGTTTCTGCCAACAGATCAAACGGTTGGCGGAAGGTGGCAACGACTTCGCCGTCCTCCCACGTGCAGTTCGATAGTACAAAGTTGAGCAGACGGCGTTTTTGGCGCGGTTCCTGCCGCTCGAACAGCCGTTGGGCGTTTCGCGCCAGTTCGAGAACCTGGATGCCCTCGTCCATGTAGGACCTGTCGGCTTCCTGGTGCCTGTCGATCTCACGCTGGCACCGCGCCTGCTCGGCGCGCCATTCGGCTGCCAACTTGTCGAAGAAGGCAGCGTCAACGCGCCCGTCGAGTTTGTCCACGTACATCGCATCGAGTCGGCGCTGCAGCCGGTCGTATTCCGCCCGGAGCCGGGCGATGGCCTCCTCTTGCTCCCGGCGTTTGTCGGCGTGACTGGAGTGAAGCGCTTCCTGCACCCACGAGAGAACCTCATCATCGAAATGCAACTGGCCAAGCAGACTGGTGAATTGCTGCTCCAGCGCTTCCTCCCGCACATACTTTCGTCGGCAGGTGGCAGGGTTGCCTTGGCATTTATCGGAATAGCCGGTGCAGTGATAATAAACGTAGCGCTGCTTCTTGATCTCGCCGACCACCGAGCAGCCGCATTTCGAGCAAGCGATCAGCCCTGAGAAGGCGAAGTCGTGTGTCATGCGACGGTGCTTCTTCGCGAAACGGCCGTCCATCACGGCCTGCACGCGCTCCCACAATTCGACCGAGACCAGCGGCTCGTGCCGGCCTTGTATCATCTTGCCGTTCCATTCGAACTCGCCGGTGTAAATGCGATTGCGCAAGATGGTGTGCACCGTACTCACCGGCACCGTCGCACCACTCTTGCGATAAACGAGGCCGGCTGCCCTCGCCTTCGTCGCTGCCTCCTTCAGTGAAACGTCGCCGGTCGCGTACCATTCGAACAGCCTGGCGATGATCGGCGCCGACGTCGGGATCAGGCTCGATGATCTTCTTGCCATCGGGGCCCGTCACGTTGCGGTAGCCGAGCGGCGCGACGGTCGGCCAGATGCCCTGCTCGGCCTTCTCCTGCATCCCCTTGCGCGCTTCCTCCGACAGATTGTCGATGTAGTTCTTCGCCATCAGCACCTTGATGCCGTGCATGAACTTTTCCGAGGAGCGCGACTCGCGCGACAGCACCACGCCTTCCTTCGGGAAGTGGATTTCCACGTCCAGCTCGTCGACCGTCACCCAGTCCTTGAGGTTGCGGTAGAGCCGATCGGTCTTCTCGACCAGCATCACGCGAACGGACGGATGCGCCTTCAGATAGGCGACCATCTCGCCGAAAGCGGCGCGGCCGGTCTGCTTGGCGGTCTCCACGTCCACATACTCCCGCGCCACCGCGAAGCCGTTGCGCCGCCGCGTATTCCTTGAGCAGCTTCAGCTGCGCCGGGATCGAGAAGCCTTCCTTCTCCTGCTCCTTCGAAGAGACGCGGGCATAGATCACCGCCTGCTTGCGGGCGGGATCGGTGCAAACGGTCGTGCGCTTTGATGTCTTCTTCATGGTGTTTAGTGTAAGCTAAACAAGCTCGGATCGCAAGCGGCTGCAGCGGAATACTCTATGTCCCCCGGGGCGAAAGGCACGCTAACCGTCCGCAACCCCCGAGCGGCGCGGCATACTAAACACTTCACCTGTCTCGGCCAAGTGCCCTCCCGAGATATGCCCGACCGCGTAGGCAATGGTGAGGACCGAAAGGCCGAATGCGACCGAAACGCCCAGAAAACCGATGCCGAGACTTGGAAACGCCGCGGCCAGCACGGCAGCGCCACAACCACCAAACGTGAGCCAAACGTGCCAAAGAGCGGTCGCTTTGGTACTGAAGGCACAACCGGAGGCACAGACAGTGACGAGCGGGGCGCCTATATTGCGATCGTTCGAGCCGAAGTCCATGTAGTTGCCTTCCGGAAATGCCGACCAGTTTGGTGCGAACATCCATTCAACGCCGGCACCGACCGTCCAGCCTGTTCTGGTCCTGGAGAGACTGCCAACGTCAGAACCAGACTGAAGGCGCTAAAGCTGATCTGAGAAAAGTAGAGCAAGCCGTGGTAGCGACTTCCAAGATTCAGCGACCAGATTCGGTTCAAACCTGTGGCGGACTGATCTCGCGGCTGGCCTATACGCGCGCTTTGCCGCACCTCGGCGACGTAGCGCGATCTCTTGCGCCGGGCCGATCTGGATCTCGCCGACGTTGAAAATTCAAACGCAAGGTTGAGCGTTGCGAACCGATCGACTTCGTCGAGCTCATCGCTGACGCCATAGCCGACCCGAGCTTGGCGTTCATCTTGCGCAAGACCTTGACTTGCGCCGACTGGAGTTTCTGTATTACGTCCCCGCCTCGGCGGATACCTTGGGAACCGCGCTGCGGCGGCTGGAACGCTATTCTAGTCTGGCCAATGAGGGCATCGAGCTCAGGCTTAAAAAGGACCAAACCGTTCGGATAAGATTCCAACACGTCGGAGTAGCACGGCACACCGACCGACATCAGATCGAGTTCGTTATAACCGCTATCATTCGGATTTGCCGCCAGCTGGTCTCTCGGGCATTCAAGCTGCTTGCCGTGCGCGTCGCTCACCACAGAAGCGGCGCGCAAGCTGATCTAAAAAAAATTGCAACCGTCGAGATTGATCAAGACGCCGGTGTTGACGAGATCGAATTCCCTTCCGCCTGCCTGGACCTGCCCGTTGTGACGACAGACCCGTACCTGCACAACCTGCTCGTCCGCTATTGTGAGGAGGCACTCTCGCGTCGCAAGGCAAAGGGCAGTCCGCTCAGAGTACGCGTGGAAAACACGCTTGCGGAACTGCTCCCGCATGGGCAGCCGCAAGTAGACATTGTGGCGGCAAAGCTCGGCATAAGTCCCCGCACGCTGGCGCGGCGGCTCGCGGCCGAAGGCCTATTGTTTTCCGAGGTAGCGCGGGAGTTACGTCAAGCTTTGGCGCATCGGTATCTTGCAGACCGAGAACTGCCGGTTTCGCAGATCGCCTGGCTGCTCGGCTATAAGGAGATCGCGGCATTCCACCCATGCATTCCGGCGCTGGACCGGGAAGACGCCCAGCGAAGTCAGGATCCCGCTGGCGGGATAACGCAAATCTCTGACAGCAGATAGCAAGACGCCGGGGCGCTCCAGCGTCTAATCGACATGCATCGCCGAGGGCGCTCTGGTCACGCCAGCCGGCTCGAGATTGCATGGAACAGGGAAATGAATGCCGATATCGAGCAATTGAAGGAGCAATACAGGCGGCTGCAGGAGCTTGCTTCTTTATTGAGCGCAACGGTGCTGCGAAACGCCGCCGTTCAGATAATTCAAGAGGACAATCTGGGTGGCGACAACATCAATCACTCATGACCCTCGCCGAAGAGTGCTTTACTTGCGCAGGCTTGCCCCGGCCTGAAGAACTCGATCGCCGTAGGTCTCCAGACGGCCGGTCGCGAGCTGATGGCGAAGGCGGTGGAAGCCGACGCGAAACGACAACGTGACGAGCGCAAGGAGTAAGCCGATATATGGCGGGACGGGTCAAGACGGTCTCAGCCGCCGCCGTTTCCGCCGGCTGCACATCCACTGGCGCACCAGCCAAAGTCGATCAGGGCGGCACCGAAGCTGCTGGCGCATGACAGAAGCGCGGCGTAGGGGTTGATCCGAGTTGATAGCGAAATACGTCCACGCTGAGGTGGTAAAGCCTGTTCTGGCCAACAATTCGCTGTGAGTGGTGTCTGGTACTGCTGCATCTCGGCAGTGGCGAGCTAAAGTCGCGCATCGTTACCTCGTTCTCCTTGCTTTTGGAACTCGACGAGCGCCCGTCGGTTCTTTGCGTGGACATCCCAATTGGGTTGCCCGACTTCACTCCAAAAGGTGGCCGCAGCTGTAGAAAGAGGCTCGGCGAGTTCTTAGCCGAAGGGCGTCATCTGTTTCTCTGCCCTTGGCCGTGCCTGTTCTAAAGGTTTGTTTTATGACGTTCACTCCGAATGTCCGTTTCGGGTCACAAGCGGACGTCCCCGATGTCCCAGCTATGTCCGCTATTCCTCCGAAAGCAGACACTCATAGGCGTGATATAATGTGAGGCTGGACGCCCAAGTCGCCCATGCGCGTTGCCACCGTGCGACTTATGTCATGCATGGCTGATGCCTAGCGCGATCTCTGCGGGCCGCAGCCCGCCTATTCGTCGCGCCGGCAAGCCGTGAGCAACAACAGCCGGAAAATCTTGCCGTAGTCGCTGTCAGGAGCAGCGGCATTCCAGATTGCTACCCGTCTCTGCGTCGGACAGCACTCGTTTGCGGTCGACCGCTGAGGCCGCCTTGTTGGTGCCCACGAGTTCCTCAGCCGGCACCATCCTAATTAAGAGGCTTCCGCTAGGCGTCCTTATGCTAGCCAAAAGGAGCCCCGCCAGCTAGAACCTCTAGAACTTATTCGCTTCTCACGCGTTTTCCGTAGCCTTGAGGATGGCGTGATACAACTGCCCGGGCGAAAACGGCTTGAGCAAGAATGCGACGCCCCCAGCGCCCCTGGCTCGGCTCCGGACATGGTCATCGTCGCGCCCAGTGATGAATATGATCAGGTATTTGAAACCATCCGCTGCCAGTTGGCGTTCAATGCCGGAAGCAAGCCCTAGTTCTATGTCAAGCACGAGGCAGCTCGCAATGCTCCTCGGAGCGGTGTTAAGAAATGCCTCGGCGGAGTCAAACGTTTCAACTTCATATTCCAATGCTAGCAAAAGTGCTTCCAGCGACTTCCGCACGCCGGCGTCGTCGTCGATAACTGCTATAAGTTTTTTTGTGGAAAAATTCATGACGTCCCTTCGTCGGCTGTTCGGATCACTTCCCGCTTTGCAAGATCCGGTAATTCCGCTGCGATGTTATTTGGCGCCCGGCGTCGCGCCAGAGATGGCAGAGTAACGCGCCCTTCTAAGGAGGGTCTTGTTAAGGCAGCCAGAATGTTGCGCGTGCGCGACAAAATGCGCCCACCGCGAGCTCACTCCTGCGGAAAGGGCATGCGGAGCGTCCCGATGTGGAGCTCGGATAAGAGGCAGGAACCAGTGCCAGTCCCCTTCCATGCCGAACGGCCGCTGTCGGCTACACGGCTGCATGTCGCCGGGGGCAACAAAGGAAAATAAAAACGCCCCAAACCGGGTCCGCAGATGATATAATTCTAGAAACTGTTCAAGACACTCGAACGTCAAGCTTGCCGCCGTAAAGGCAGACCACGAACGCTGTCGGGGCGACCGCGCACGGGGACCACGCCCTCCAAGCAGCGCCACCACTAGGATGGCCCAAAGCCTGAGAATGAAATGCAAGCAATACTTGTCATTTAGATAGCGACCACTACGCGCTCACGATGCGATCAACTCGGGCGCTTGGCCGTTGCACGGAAATCCCCCAGCAAGATACCAACGCGCTCGCGGCGAGCATCAGGGGCCCGGCTGCTGATGAGCCTCCCTAATCTTGCTGCCGTCCTAGGAGTGGACTTAGGGGAGTGCCTCTAGAGCCGGGGCTTCATGTCGATGATACGCGCGGCAAGCCTCTCGATCTCCGCGTCGGATGCTCCACCTATACTACGAGCCTGGTGCGCTTTTAGTGTGTTGCCTATTGCGCGAAGCGCCTGCGCAAGATGATGAAATTCCTGCTTTAGGAGGGGATCGACAGCGGTGGTGGCGGCGGACTCAACCTCGTCCGCGCGCTTAAAGTAATATTCCGTCGTTTCCGGCATGGCGCGGCCCCCTCACGGGCCATCCACATGACAGTTCCGTACCAAGCTCAACAAATCTTGCCGTGGTTGCAAATTGTCCTTTGGGGCAATGCGCGCAGCCCTATGCTGCCCAGCCTTCGGCGTCTAAGGCGCGGCGAAGCTGCCCCGTCGTTTCGGCAGCAGAAAAAGGACCTCCGCTTTTGCGATCCGGAGGCCCTTTTTGGCACCCGAGTACACCACACAGAGAAAGCGACTGCCTGGGTGAAAAACCCACTGTCGCGTCTAATGCAGCAAAATAGGGAGCGCCAAGAACTTGAGTTCTGTCCGCTCCGCGATAGAGTAGACGTCGCTACGGCTGTGACCCCGAAAGGTGCAGCTCACGCTCGGCACGAAATACATTGCTGTAGAGGCCTGCAATCCACTGACGCCCGCTCGAGGTAACATTGAGGTAACGGATAGCGGCCTGGATGTGCGGAGAGATGCTGTTCCAGTAAAATTGGGGATATTTGTCGACGAGGTCCGCCGGCGATTCATACCCGAGCTGCTTGTTCAAACCAATCTCTTCAAATTCGTAGTAAAGCGCATTGGCTTTTCTCAAATAGTGAGGATCGCCAAGCTGACCGATAAGATCTGCGGCCCGCAAGAGTGACCCTTCCTCGTCAATGTCCTTCTCGTCGGCGGGTCGATGAGTATGGGAACCGCGTGAATCCGATTGCACGTGCGATCCGTGCGCCATCGAGTTCCTCGATTGCCGCAACACGATCCAGCACGAACAGCTGCGACCGCTCGACGTGATATGGCGCAAGCGCGGCATCGGAGGATCCGCGCGGCAATGAAACCTTCCGGCCGGTCGCATCGACGACGTAGCCATCATCACCGTCCCCTTTGACGATGCCACGGACGTAGCCGATATCATGCGTCAGGCAGGCGACGATGAAGTTCGAATAGTCGGTCGGTGTCGACGGCATCAGCAGCGCACGACCCTTGAAGATGTCGTGGCCGGCCAGAGTGACGAGCATCGTATGCTCGACGTTGTGGTAGAGGGCATCGCTGTTGCCGATGCATTCAAGCGCCAACCGGGCGGCAAATGGGATGAGTTCAGCCAGGCGCGCATGCGAAGACCCAAACCGATCCTTCATATCGGAGGCGAGGAACGAACCCAGGGCTTCTGCCGCCAGCTCGGGTAGCGTAATCATGCATCGAGGCCTGATGTTGCTCCACGATAATCATGGATCAGTGGTCGCAGGTCAATTTTCGGGAACCCAGCTGCCGAAATGGGATTTTCGAATTGCGCGTGTCCGCCGTTGAGGTCGTGTGGAGCGACGGGGAGAATGTCCGAATTGGGGTCAAAACGGAAATACTCATAACGAGCCTATGTTTTCCGCTTTCGCCCCAAAAACCGACCATGCGCTCGGCGCGACTGCATGTCCGCTTGGTGCCACAAGCGGACGCTGCAGACCGCTATTCTGCTTACTTCACCTCTTCACCTGGCCGCCATTGTCTTGTCGAACCACGGCTCACCGCCCCCGCGGGTTGCTGGCGCTGCGGCGGCCGGCTCTTGCCGGCATCAGGAGCTGCTGTGCTCCATCTCGAGGGTTACAAGCCTCGCCAATAACGTGGCCGGATAAAGTTGACCAATGATGCTTTCGATATTGCATAAGCTGCGTGCAATCGGGTGCACGGGAACAAGGTCGCCATATCCCGTCGACGTCAGAGTGACAAAACTCAAATAATAGACCGAGTTGGCAAGGGCTGAATTGTCCTCGATTGGCAAATCCTTGAATGCATGGGGAATCAACAGCCCGACAAACACGAACAGGGCCGCAAAGACGAGTGCGATAAGCAGATACAGCAGGATGGCTCCGATAATTCGATGGTAGGTGACCCGGCCAGGTCTGAATACGGCTTGTGCGACGACCACTCCAAGCGTGACCGCGATGGCGAGCCAAGAAGCAGCTATCAGATAAAGGTTATATGGCCATGGGGGATAAAACAGACGCAGCAGGAAGACGACAATATTGGCGCCAAGGCAGACCGACATCACGGCGACTGCCACCTTGTTCTCAGAGATGACGATCATCGCAACCATGATGCCGAACAAGGCGACAATCGTGAAACCCTGAAATGCAAACAGACCCATCGCGTGAAGCGGTGCAAAGACAAACATATGGAGCGCTAGCAGCACCGCCAGCAGCGTGAGCAGCCGGTCGGTATATCGTCGCCGTATTCGGCGCATCTCGCCTAGGGCGTCCACGACCATCTTCGGCGTCCCGAATCGCGTGAAAGTGCCTATTGTCCTCGATTTTTCTGCCGGCTTAAAGCGGGCGTGCCCGGACGGCTTGATCGCGTCGTCCTGGCTGGCGTGGCTGTGAGTTGTATGGTCGTGCAGCCGGTATCAGCGCCCGCCGCGGTCATTGCCTGCTTGCGCAGCGGCTGTCCGCTTTGGGTCAAAAGCGGAAATACTCATAACGAGCCTATGTTTTCCGCTTTACCCCCAAAAACTGGACATCGCTCGGCGCGACTGGCATGTCCGCTTCGTGCCAATAGCGGTTATTGAACCCTGGCCAGAGGCAGGGTGAAGCGAAAAACGGCTCCCTCGCCGAGCCTGTTCTCCGCCCAGATTTTGCCGCCGTGGTTCTCGATGATCGTGCGCGCGATCGAGAGTCCGAGCCCGGTGCCATGCGGCTTGGTTGTATAGAACGTATCGAACACGCTCTTCAGTTTGTCCTTTGGAATTCCCGGTCCTGTGTCATAAACGGAAACCTCGACCTCGGTCCGCCCGACCAACATGGTTTCCAGCTTTATCACCTTGCGTGACCCTGGAACGCAGTTGAGCATCGCATCCATTGCATTGAGCCCAAGATTCAAGATGACCTGTTGAAGGTGAACCGCGTCGGCGCGCACCGGCAAGACGGCCTGCGCCTGACTGACATCCAGGACAATGTCCCGGCTCAAAGCCTCATGGCCAAGAAGGCTGGCGGCGCCACGAACCGCATCACTAAGGTCGAACTCCTGTAACTCAACCGGACTATTCTTCTTTAATAAACCACCCAGGTGATGGATGATTTCCGCCGCGCGTTGGTCAGCAAGGCGGATGTCCGCGAGAATTTCTGTGAGCTGTTTGACGTCAGGCGGTTCGGCTTTAAGAAGCATTTCTGCCGCTTCTGCATTGCTGAAGATGGCTCCTAACGGTTGGTTGAGTTCGTGCGAGAAGGATGCCGACAAGACGCCCGCAGAAGCGATTCGATTCAAATGGATGACTTCCAGAAGGCGACCTTTCGATTCCAACTCCGCCCGGTGGCGGCGCTGGCGCTCGAAAAGCAACCAGGCAATCAGCGCGGCCTGAAACAATACGATGGCGAAGGTGACGCTCAACTGCCAACGGTATTGTTCCCACGCGGACGGTTGTCGAAAATGTATTTCGCTGCCCGGGGGCAACCTGCTCTCGGCGATATTCCAGCGCTGCATTTGCCGCCAGTCGAACAGCACTTTGTTCCCGGATACCTCCAACAAAGCAGGCCCTGCAGGCTCCGGATCCGCCAAGAGCTGCAACACCAGCTTAGCGGCCTCCACGCCCTGTTTAGAAACGCTGTACACACTTCCCCCTACGATGCCGCGACCGACATATTGATCGAGGAACCCATAAACAGGCGCATTCGCGGCAGCAGAAACAAGTGGTACGACATTGTGTGGAACGAAAGACTCGCCAGCGCCGTCTTGAAAAAGCGTCGTGAACAGCACGATGGTCTGCGGAGGCAGGCCCGCGAGGTCGACAAGCAGTTTTTGTAGTGGCGCCGCCGTCAGATACCTGAACGCGAGGCGGCTCTCATAAACACCAAATTGCTGTCTCGCCTGTTCGAGAAGCTGAGTATCGAACTCCGATGTCCCCGCTACAACAGCGATGTGCTTGGTGTCAGGATGCAAGCCGAGCGCAAGCGCAAGCGTTGGTGCAAACTCCCGCTTCAGAAGAACGCCGTGGACATGAGGGGGCAACGAGCGATCACCGAGTTCTCTTCTGTCGATCCCGCAGAAAACTATGGGAGTTCCGGGAAAGATTGAGTCCCCATGTTTCAGCAGAAACTCGAGCGAGGGCCCAAACGTGGCGACTGCCACGTCAATCTTCTTGTTCGCATATTTCTCGCGAAGGTAATCTTTCAGGAGTGTTCGGTAACTATCGGAGTCAAACCGAGAGATATCCATCGTCTCGCGATAGATCTCGATATGATCTGAGGAATTGGACGCGAGCGTTTGGACAAATTCAGCTTCAAGAGCCGTCAGACCGGGTAACTCGACGCGCTCGTCGAAAAGCAAAACGATATGTCGCGTCGCAGACGACGCCGGCAAAACACCGCCGATCCAGACCGCTAAAGCGACACACACCAAACGCAAGGCGGTGCAGTAACTCATGACAAGCGGCTTCCGCGATGAACACCCAAACGCCGGATAAATGTACTTGGGACTCAAGGAAGGGATGCCGGAAGCCCCGGCGAATGTCTGCTTTGGGTCAAAAGCACCAGTTCGGCGATGTCCGCGTTACGTCCGCTCATGCTCCGAAAGCAGCGGCATAGCGGACACGGCAGCACTTCGCGTTCGGGCCGACTGCGGAAGTCGATCCTCACTCGATCACCTCGTCGGCGGGCGAGTAGTCGGAGCCAGCAGCGCGATGTTCTGCGCGGGAGCTCCTTTCGCTGAAGCCGGCCGCCGACCGCACTTACCATTCATGTCACCCGCTGGATCGGCGGCGCTTTCCACTTACCTTCCAGCGCCTCGTCTTTCGGCCAGTAGAGGCCCGTCGGGGGCCGCCTTTACCTTGCCTCGTGCCAAATGCGCCTGCGCCGCGCGCGAATTCCGATCTCTATCGCTCCCCAGTCAGCTGACTGGCGAGAGCCTCATTTCCGCGGCGCCAAGCGCAAGCTCAAATGCCGACCTGCCGTTGCATTATTTCAGCGTCTGCCGGCGCGATCGACCGGACCGCCACAATTTGTCGGAGTTCCAGGCCGTACTGCTTCTCGCGTGGCGGCTCGTGCGACCGGCCGCGGCCGCAGCACGACGCCCGCCCTTGCGATGCACCCGGCAGGGTACTCAACGTACTGGCAGTACACCACGGCATTGGCCGGTTCAGTGCTTGCGGCCACGAATCCAGTGATCAGCAGCGCAGATAGTGCGATCGAAAACTTCATTTTGGTATCCTCCATTTTGATCGCTTACAGATGTTACGAATGCGGGAATTTGGCGGACGGCCTCTTGAAGATTGCGAGAGGAGTTGTGCCGCCAGCCTCGTTGGTCCACTGCTTCAGTTTGTTACCCTTGTGCTGTTCCACTCTGGCCGCGCGCCTGAGGCCGGCCTCACTGTGACCTTCGCAGGCAGCATAATGCTTCAACCTGACCGCCCATCGGCTCCAGCGATATTGCCCTTTGGGGCAATCCAATAAGACAAGGCGTCGGGCGCGCCTTGGCGATGCTAGCGAAGGCGCAATTTGCGACAATCAGGGATTACCCCTTGAATTTGGTGCGAAAAGTACCGAGGCGCGACCCGCGTTCTAGCTCGGGTTGGAGCGCCGCTGAAAAAAGCGTCGAGTGTCCGAGTTAGGTCAAAAGGCGAAATTCCGGGCTGACCAGCGCAGTCTGCTTTAGCCCCAAAAGCGGACATCCCTCGTTTTATGAGTACACGCCCTAGGACGATAGAATGTCGATGGCACCGAACCAGGAGGGTCGCACATGACCGATCAGGACTTATGGTTAGAGCCGGTCAGCCTCTTGTCTCGCTGCTCGCTCAATGAAGGCCTACTTTGGGTTTGGGCTGGTCGAGTGCCTGTCTTTAACGTCTACAGGGAGAAAAACGTTTTCGAGAGTTTGCAAGATTGGGAATGTGAACGCCTGAACATTCCCCCCGTTCCGGAAGGCCTTGGACGAGGGGCCCAATATCTTACACAGGAGCGATTAAAGCGCAGAGACTATGGAAAATGCTCAAAGCTGCCCAGAAACTTCACATGAAGAAGGATATGGAAGAAGCTGCAGCAGTGCGACAATGGCTGCCGCTTGTCACTGCCGCGATGGAATGGCCAGCCACAGAAGTTTTTTTAAAGCTTCGTCGCGGCGAAATAGACGCGCTGGGAAAACTTCTACCCGCTAGAGTCGAGATCATCGATTTTTTGGAAGATCAAAGTCCCTATGCCCGTGGTCATTTCAGCGACTTGGTTGATAGCGACCTGCCGCAGGCGAAATCTAGTCGATTAGTGGGCGCTGCTCGGATGCGAAAGTGAAGTCGCCGCCGGGAGAACACGTCGCGTTGCAGGTGGCGATCGCGCCGGGCGCGTACGACCGGGCCGGCGCAAACTTCGAAGGTAAAAATCGTCGTTGGACCGCTAGCTCCTCTCCGCGGCTCGCGCCAAGCCCTCCCATCTCTCGGCTAAGTCGAGATACTTTTGCCGAATGCCCAGCTCCTGCTCTTCCTTTCCGGCTTGCTGCCGGCAATACTCTGCCTGCTCTCGATAGTACTGAGCATTAGGTCTTGCGTTCCGGGGGTCGTTTATTGATGCCATACAACAGAAAGCATAGGGCCTGCCCGAGGTTCGCCAGAAAAACCATTAAAGCCCCAACAGAAGGGAATTAAGATAAGAGCCGCGTCATCTTTAAATCAGGCCGTTTCATCTGACGGGTCTGGTGGCGGCTCATACACGATATTGGTTTTCCGGTTCTTCTCGGCAAGAATCGCGAGTCGGAAATAACATTCGGCCATTGCCGCGTACTCGACCTGTAAGCGCGGGTCGGTCGCCGCGCTCGCCTTGGTGAAAAATTCTACGCCTTTTGCGCGGTACTGATCGTCTGAGGTCATATGCGGGCAATGTTACGCTCTACTGAAAAATCCCGCGCAACCTAACCAGAGACGTTAAGACTCCCAAACAAGCATCCGTGAATATTAAACAAATATCCGTGATTGGGAACACGGGAACGTGTTGGGACCTGACAAATTTACGCAAAAAGGCCAGTCTTTAATCACCCTAGCCATCGGGGGTCCGCAACATCGGAACAGGCAGGCCATCCCCGATTTCTCCCTACTGTTCTTACGCCCGCGCTTGGGCAAATTCAAAGGAGTACGCGATTGGAAGCGCGCCTTGTGCTGATCGTCGATGATGAGGAGCAGATTCTCGAAGTGCTGGACGAGGCCTTGGACGAAGCGGGCTTTTCCATTGCCGCAGCTGACTCCGCGGAATCAGCCGTGGCGCTACTCCAATCCAAAGAGGCCCCCTACGGGGTGCTCGTCACCGATGTGAAGTTGAAGCACGGCGGA
Organism: uncultured Alphaproteobacteria bacterium; assembly: GCA_963731585.1. GTDB lineage: Bacteria > Pseudomonadota > Alphaproteobacteria > Rhizobiales > Xanthobacteraceae > CANKHA01. The sequence goes on along the minus strand of CAVSWC010000010.1, from coordinate 204,577 downwards.
ATGGATGGCTGGCAATTAGGCCGCCGCGCAAGAGAGATCGCGGCAGAGATCGGGGTTATTTACATAACCGGGGCGGATCCATCCCAATGGGCCGCTCGCGGCGTTCCAAATAGCATCCTGATCCAAAAACCTTTTGCGCCGGCCCAATTGGTAACCGCCGTGGCGCAGCTTATGAACATCACCGCCCCGCCACCGCCAGGTACTACCTCCGCGCATTAGCGGAGCGCTGCGCCCGTGCCCTGTGATACGCCGACACGCGCAGCGGCTGAGAAGCCGCAGCACTCGCTCCGTTATCCGTGCTTAATCTTGGCGGCTACCTCATTCGAGCAATTGGGGCACTCAAAGGTCCGCAAGTCGTATTCCTCGTCCGCTGATGGTTCGATGCCTTCCAAACGCATAGGGGTATTGCAGATGATGCAATGAGGCTGCTTGGCAGGGTGCCGTTCTCCTTGGTCCTGTTGTTCGGTTTTTGAACTAGCTGCCATGTCACGCCTTAGAGGACTGGGGGGACGGTTATATCCAACCGCTTCAGTAGAACTTTGCCTGAAAAACAACTCAGCATCTGAAATTTGCGCCGTGTGGATAACCAAATTAAGGCAGACCTTTTTTTATGAAAAGTGGTGGCTTTCCAAAAACGCGCCAGCCCGGCCCCCTGGGAAATGCAAAACAAGTGCAACAGTGCGACAAGCCTTGCAGATTGGGCGCTTCTCACGCTAAGCATCCGCAACACGATGTGCAACAGGCGAAACAGTAAATGCGTACCCGTTCCAAAGTTGTGAGCTGGCACCGTCCGCTCGCCTTCCCGATCAAGCTCCGCGACGGCCACGTCATCGAGACGATGGCGCAGGCCGCCGGGCCGGAGAAAAACCAGCGACCTGCGGTCGTAGCGCTAGACGACGAAGCGTACGCCTATCGGTTGCGGCTTGCGCCACGCAACGCGGCATTTACGGTTTAGGTATTCTGACAGAATGACGAGATAGAACTCGTCCAGCGGAACGAGCCGGGTGTCTATTTCTAAGGACGCTCGCGTATGCGATAGGTTTCGAGCGGCAATCCACGCCCAGGAACCTTTCGGCATTTATTCGGCCCATCTTATAGATGCGTTGGCGTTGCCCCGGTGGCATGAAAGGTTACCCCACCAGCGTGGGCGGCCACCTAATCGGCACGTCTGCCGAATCCCAGCACTTGCACCATGCGGCCTTCGCTTCGTCCAGGGTAACGCATCGCCCTTGATGCGGCCCTGCTCGCCCTCGCCGCAGGTGGTGCTCCACCATCCAGAACCACGGCTTTGCACGGTTAACCGTGCCGGTGGTGTCGCGATATATTCGGCCAATTTCCAGCTCTCGCCCGTTAGGGTCTTTGTAGACCATGCTGTAGTCGGGCTGCGTGAACTCGTTGGGCCGCAGGACGATGGTTCCGGGAAGACTCATTCCAGCAAGATAACCGCCAGCAGGCGCTTACGGGTCCCACCGTTAAAGCTCGATCGGGCGACAATGCGGGGGAAACAGTGATACTCGCCGGTCCACTGTCACCTTGACCCTCGCGCGCGGTTTGATGAATTATTGAATCGAAAACTATGTAGCTTTTTCCAATATCGATTAAAGCGCTTCTCACGTTTGCCGCCTTCAATGTCGTGACTTTCACCTTATTCGAGACCGCGAACATGCGCGAACGCCGAAAGACCTATCGTGTCGAATGGAATTCGCCAGCCGAAATCTATGATAGCCACGGCCGTTTCACCCGGCGATGTATCGTGAGTAACTTTTCAAATGATGGTGCCAAGATTATTGGCCTGGAACCTAGCACAGTTCCGGACGAGTTCATTCTGCGCATGTCACCTCGCGGCCGGGCTAAGAGATGCCGCGTCGTTCGGCGTTCAAAGGACGGTTTGGGGGTGCAATTTATTGCCGACGGTACCAGCGAGCTAGGGGGCGGCGATCGTTCCCGCAAACGAGGCGAGAAACTTCTGCAGCCAGATTAAGCGCATAATCCGGCTGGCCGAACTCGTTGGGGCGCAGAGTTTCCCGGCAGGCTCATGGCCGGGGGATTATCACGCGCGCCTTTCGTTGTCGGGTAGTTAATCGCAGTCGGCATCAAAACCGAATGAAACGAGGGGCCGCGAGAACCGCCAGAATTGCAGTTCTAGGCCAGTCGAGATTCCTTGGCACTGTCAAAATCAAGGTGATGCGTATCGAATGATACAATGCAACTCTTGGGTCTTGGGGCTGACATGCGACGGCGGGAGCGGTTGCGGTTGCTGGAAAACTACATACAGTGCCATGACGCATCGTTCTGCCAGCAGGGAATTGCTTCTGCGCCTTTGACGGTTTGCCTCCAAATGCGCTAGCCATATGCGGTTAGGCATGGAGAACCCGAGCCCGGCCGCGTTATGCCCGAAAGCCAGCAACCAGTCCTAATCTCTGCTCTCGCACCCAGCCGTCGGCAGGAGCGGACGGCATTCGTTGTCGGCTTGCTCTTGTTGACCCTGTTTCTCGCTGTTTTACCCTTTGCGGGCATCCGGTTGGGGCAGCTCAACGTATTTCTTCCAATCGCTGCGACGGTTATGTTTCTTAACGATACGATTACGGCAACGCTATTGTATGCGCAGTTCTTCATTTTGCGCACTCCGCGCGCTGCTGCTGCTCGCTAGCGGATATCTCTACACCGCGCTTATTGTTGTCGCCTATGCGCTCACCTTTCCGGGTGCGTTCGCACCGGCCGGGCCTGCTCGGCGCGGGTTTGCAAACGTCGCCTTGGCTATTCTCGGCCTGGCATCTGGGACTGCCAGCGACAATCATCGCGTATGCGGTCCTGGGAAGAGTTTCTGGCGGGACGCAGCTAGCCCGCAGTTCGATTCGAACCGCCATCCTCGCAAGTATCTGCCTAGTCACAGTCTCTAGTGTGCGGCATAGTTTGGTTCGTCCACCGTGCATGAAGACCTGTTGCCGGACATCGTGATGACCGTCACCGATCGCGCGCGGCGCGGTAACAATCGTCTCCGCTGTCATGCTGACTATTTGCGCGACTGCGTTTGTGTTGCTTTGGCTTTTTCGACGCTCAGTGCTCGACCTGTGGCTTCTCGTCGCCTCGCTGGCATGGCTGCTGTCTTCAATATTGGTGAACATGGTCGGCTATCGTTTCGATGTTGCGTGGTATGCCAACCGCACATTCGCAATCATGTCGGCGAGCTTTGTCCTGTTTGTGCTGCTTGCAGAATCGACGATGCTTTACGCTCGGCTGGCCATCTCTGTGCTGGCGCACCACCGCGAACGCGAAGGCCGACTGGTGACGCTGGATGCGACTGTCGGCCGCGATTGAACACGAAATCAGGCAGCCGCTAGGGTGCGATTGTGGACTTAACGCCGATACGGGCTTACTCTAGCTCGACAGGGCTTCGCCCGATATCAACAAGGCGCGCGATAGTTTCACGGACATCGATCGAGACGTGCATCGCGCGAACGAGGTGATAAAATCGGTCAGGGCCATCTCTTCGCGCACCGAATATGCAAAGATCACGCTCGATCCGAACGAATTGATCAGGGAGACGATTGCGCTGGCGCGCCGCGACCTGGAGGAGGAAGCGGATCACGATCCAGCTCGGATTGGCACCGAAACTCGCCCCGGTCCGTGGGCCATCACGTTCAGTTGCAACAAGTCATCTTGAACTTGGTGAACAACGCCATGGATGCGATGCGCGGCGTCAACGATCGGCCTCGCGTGTTGACCGTCAGGTCAGACGAGCCTGGCTCCGGATGGCATTGAGATAACGGTCGAAGACTCCGGAACAGGAATTGATCCGAAGAATGCGGGTCAGATTTTCGACGCCTTCTTCACCACGAAATCGAACGGCATGGGGATAGGTCTCGCAATTTGCCAATCGATCATCGACCGCCATGGCGGCTCGTTGTCGGTATCGCCTGGCGCACCGCACGGTTCAATATTTAGAATCGTTTTGCCGTGCAGCGAATGATGCAAAAGTGGCGGACACGCCTTAGCCGCTCGACGTCGGTTCTTGGCCCCTAAGCAGACGTGCCGAAAGCTAGCCCGGATGTCCGTTTCTGAGGGTAGCGCGGACATCGCCAAGTCTGTTCGCTGTGCTGCGAAATTTGGTCGCTATAGGGGCATAGCGGACTTTGGCAAGCCGTCCACTTAGCAGATTTATGGGTTCACGGCCTAAAGGCGGCTCCCTTCATGTGGGCCGGAATTGCCGGGTGGTGGTTTCTCCTCCTCGGCTGGATCTGGTGGCGGAGAAATGCGTGCGTGTGTATGGGCGGAAGGGCGAAGACTCAGATCTGATACATCTAGCATCACGGTGCATCGCGGCCCCGCGCCGTGCGACATAACCGAGGGACGACCAATGCCATATATTCTTTGCGCGCGCCGCTATCCGATTGCTTTGTTCGCAAGCCCCGCGTTTACACCGCAATTAAGGATAATGCGCGCCGGGATTTCCGCGCGGCAGAGGAGAGAGACGAGGCAATCTTCGCATATCCAAAAGGTAAGCGCGCTCGCAGACCTGCATGCCGGGCAATCAGCAGTGCGCAATCCGACAGACGGCGGGCCGGTAGTTTGCGAGGGTTACAGGCTCGGGCGGAAGACCACCCATTTACTGTACACCTGTGTGTCTAAACTGAGTATCAGCCCCCCGCCGGCGGCCGGGGCTTTTTCGTTGTATGTTTAAAGCGAGCACCGCTATTTGAATGATGGTCAACGAGAAGCCAAATCTCTTCTATGAGTGCTTCCTGTGTAAGCGCCAGTTTCAGTTCGGACGGTATGTCTACGACGGCCAATACATTCCCACTTGGCGCATCAACATCTGCAACACCTGTCGCTTTACCAACTATAACGGCATTGATCCTGTCCAACATCCCCGACTCCTGCAACTCCTACACAAGGAGCGAGTACCCCTTAATTCAATTGGAATTGTGCAATCGATATTCCAAAAGGCGCAGCACCCCCCGAGGAGGAAGACAAACCAAAGGGCTGATAGCGAGGGCGCTGCTGCGGTAAAGGCCAAGGCCGAGCGGTTCGCGGCTCGTGTTGGTTGCCGTCGCCTGGAGGGGGCTCAGCGCAGCAATGCTGGCACGGCGCATGAGGATGGGCGCCAGTCTGCTATTCGTGCTTCGTCATATCCCAGCTAAGAAATACGCAGGGCGCGAGATCCTTGCCTTGATGGGAAAGCATCGCACTCCTTGTCCGAACCGGGCATAGGCGGCATCGGCGAACGTGTGCCAAAACCGGCTCCCAAACGCTCTCGAGCTGCGGCGCATCGCCAAGGACTGCGTGACTCGTCGCTTCCGATATCGGGCCGCCGAGGGTGTTACCTCACCCCCGACGGCCCTGACCACGGCAACAGCAGGAGAAGTCGCCAATGGCTGATCGAGGAATACCACAGCCCTGGCTCGATAAAGATAGGCCGCCACCTGGAGTCGGTAGATGAGAAGCTAAAGATCATGTGGCGAACGAGCGGGCCGGAGTTTCGCCCCGCCGTCGTGCAGCTCGTTGAAGAACTAATCGAGTTTCTCAATAGCGACCTGCAGACCCCGATCTGGAAGACGACGATCCCGCGAAAGAGATTGGCGACGGCGACCTTCGCTGGGTTCAACTCAGATGATGGATCAGACCCTATGGCACGAGGGCCGGGGCGACGACGCAGAACATGAGCATGACGGCAGGGAGCCCGACGAGACCGACTACGAACCAGAGACGGGCGACGCGGCTTACTGCCAGGCGCCCGGTTCGCCATTTAAAGTTTTTTCACCATGCGTCGCTACATGTAACCGGGTGCGGGCCTAGCTCAGTGGCAGAGCGCCACCTTTCCAAGGTGGAAGCAATGGTTCGATTCCATTGGCTCGCTCCAAAGTTCCAGGCGGCTTGCTTCGGGTGTCCACTGGCGCCGCGCGGCTTACGGACCGGGCTCGCGACGCGGCCAGGGCGGCTTTGGCCTGGTCGGGACCTTCGGCCAGCTTCCTGATCTGCGGTTGCCCGTGACCGTTGCAGCGCGGCAGCGAACGGTATCGCGACCCATGCGGCCATCGCCGACAAGCTCAATGAACGGGGGTTAACAACGGCGCGCGGTCGTAGCTGGTCGCATCGTCGGGTTGGTGAGGTCTTGGGGCGCGCCTAGTAGCGGAGATCTCTAGGAAGCCCGTACAGGGGCCGTCCGCTGAAGCCTATCAGACAGCGGAAAGCGACGGCGGAGCCCATCGCGTCTGGCGCAGTCCAAGTGATCGACGGGGACACCCTCAGCGATATGGCTACAACAGACCTGGGCAATTCGCCGCGCAGCGCGAAGGCGGCTGATACAGCCGGGTTGAAATGCGCGCCAGATACCGGCCCAAAAGTCAGGATCAACACGGCGAGGATCGCACCAGTCGGGATGGTGTTGCACAGGAGCGCTATAGCTCCGTTGCCGCCAGCCAGATTGAACGCCATGACGCCAGAGCCGATCACCGTGGCGAGCACGAACGCTGTACCGAGCGCTTCAGCTGTGGCGCGCCGAAGAATATCGCCGGTCATTGCTGTCGCGCCACCAGGGCGGATATGCGCTCTTGCAGCATGTCGTAGGCTTGCTGGAAGGCGACCTCGATCTGGTCCCGGCTTCCCGTTGCTGCGGCGGGGTCTGGTATATCCCAGTGATCCTTTGCCGGTTTCCCGGCATGATCGTGCACGACTCGCCGGCGGCATTGTTGCAGACGGTAATCTGGTGGTGCACCTGCCCCTTTGGCTGACTGCCCGCGCTGAACGCGCGAAATCGGCCCTTACCAATCTTGTTCAAAATCGCTTCCGCCATGATCGAGCGCGCGGAATTGCCGGTGCAAAGGAAAAGAACGTTGAGCTGTGTGTCAGTCACGGCTTCAGTAACCCGAATTTCATAGCTTCCGGCAGGCTCATGGGCCGGCAGGATACCACCCCTAGCTTTGCGGCGAATTGGGAATGCAAAAGACGCTAATGACCGCTCGGGCCGTGGCCGGACGTGGATCAAGGTCAAGAACAAGAAAGTCCCTGCCTTTTTGCGCGTGCAGGAGGGCATGTAGCCCACTCCGCGAAGCCTACATCGCAACGCTGCCGGCGCCGCCACTAGGTCCGTAGCAGCAATCGAGGGGGCTGCTCACGCGTTGTGGCCTGGCAGGAATAGCACAAGCCGCAACTTCGCATGCTGAACCTGCGCAGGGCCTGCACCTTCTTCAATAAACTTGCCATGGATGGTGCCCGGGAAAGGAGTGGCTCTTCCGATCGACCGTCGCGATCACGATACCAACTGCAGCACCTGACGGATTAACTCGGCAATCTCTTTGCGCCGTGCAATGGCTTCGGCCGTGTAGCGGCCGTGCTTGAGGGCGTTCTTATTACCCTTCGGTGCTCCCGGCGACATTCCGCCGTGCATTCGGCACCGGCCGTTCGGCATCGCCGGCGACCGGCACCGGGCTCCCGCGTCGTGTCCGCGCTCCGCATCGTCGGCTGAGGTGCATGGGCAATCCGCTTTGCATGGGGTTGATCCTCTGATTTTGCTGCGAACCCCTCCCCCCGGGCTCTCGACATTGCCGACGATGGCTTGTCCGCCGGCGTGGACGTGGACGTGCTCCACGGTGACCTTCTGCTGGCCCTTGCCGCGGTGGCGATTGAGAGCTTCGAGCAGCGTCGCATAGGTGCGGGAGAGCTTGTTCGCTTGGTTGAGATTCTCGCGACGGCCCTCGAACGTCTGCTCGCCGATCATGGCGCGCCGGTAGCATTCCATCGCGGCGTTGTGAGCGGCGATCAGCTGCGCCGCCATCATGCCTTCCAGTTCGTCCTTCGGCCCGATGCCGACCAGCGCGGCGACGGTGGCGCTGTATTGCTTGTCCCGCGTCTCCGGGTCGGAATGCTTCAGCCAGAGCGCCTGGACCGCTTGGTTGGCGAGAATGTTGTTCCAATGGTCGGAACGCGATCCGCCGATAGTCTTGAGCGTGCCTCTCAGGTCGTCGGGATCGTTGGCGACCACGGTCGTCGGCGTGCTTTTTTTCGCAATTTTCTTTCCCGTCATCGGTCTGTCCTCGGTTGGTCGATTCCCATGGCCGCCAGCGCGGCGACCGCCTCGGCCTTGCGTGGCGGCGTGCCATGCGGGCCAGCAGCGCGAATGCAGCCAGGCATGGCCGGTCGGTTCGGTGCCGTACGGCAGCAGCGGGTCGTGGGCGTGCTCGCGCACCGCCGCAGCCGAGGCAGCGCCCGGCGGCGAGCGCTCGGGATTGCGGTTCAGCCATTCGACGACGCAGCAGGCGAAGGCGCGGGCCTCGGCCTCCGCGCGCGGCAGTCCGCCATCGAACTCGGCGATGCCGGCCCGCTCGTCGAAGAAGACCTGCCAGTCCTCGGCCGACCAGCCGTCGTCGGCCGGGCCGCAGCAGCGCCACGATCTCGGCCTTGTGACGCGGAGAGCGCATCGAGCACGGCGGCCGGCGGTGCCGAGGCTGCCTCCAGCACCAGGTCGTCGCCGTCGAGTGCGAGTTCGACGCCGGCGGCGCGGGCCGCCTTCAGAGCCTCGGCCGCGCTCATAGCCGTGTCCTCCAGCCCGGAGCCCCTGTTTTTTCCGGCCCAGATTGGGGCGGGGGATTTGCGTCCGCACCGTCCGCAGCGGTCCCAGCGTTGGTTTTCAAGGGGTTGGCGCGGACGGTCGGAGCGTCGCCATTGCCGCTACCGTCCGCATCGCGGGCGACCGTCCGCACGGACTGAGCCGCGAAGCCGTTGGCCGGATTGGATTTCGGCGTGGGCGCGGACGATGCGGACGGTGCGGACGGTTGCGCCCCCGGCTTTTCTGGCGCGGAGAAGGTCTGGGTCGTGGTGATGCGGATGGTGCGGGTCCGTGCCCGGCCCTCGCGCCCGAAGCCGATCTCGATGCCGATCTTGCGCAGGAAGGTCGCCGCCCGGCGCAGCCGGCCCGCCAGCGCCCGAGGGCTGTCCGGCCAGGTCTTGGACTTGGCGACGCGCTCGCCCGCTACCTCGGCAAGGGCGCCCAGAAGGTCCGAGGCCGTTCCCGTCCACACCGTCCGCGTCGCCATCACGGCGCGCACGGCGGCGGCGATCGGGTCGGCGTCGATCACGCCCTCGACCGCCTCGTCGCGGTTGCCGCAATAGGCCGACCAGAAGGTGCCGGCGGGCCAGAGCGCCGTCTCGCAGGCCGTCGCCCACAGCGCGAAGTCCGCCATGCGCGGCAGCTTCTCGCAGCCGGGTCTCGGGCAGCCGCTTGAGGCCCTCCACCACGGCGTCGAGCAGCACGCCCAGGATGCGCGGGCGCTCGGCCTCGAACGCGGCCCACAGTTCCGCCTCGGGCCGGCGGCGCTCCTCCGGGATCGGCTCCAGCGTCAGGAACACGGCGCGGTCGGCGAGGTCGGGCCGGGTGACGATGTCCTCGATGCCGTTCAGGATCACCGGCCGGGCGGCGTCGAACAGCACCTCGTCCTGGTCGGTGTAGAGCTGGCGCACGGCGAAGCCGCCGCCGGTCGCCAGCCGGCAGAGCGTGTCGGAAATCCACGCCGGCAGGCCCGACACGTTGTCGAAGGCCAGCACATGGCCGTTGCTGGCGGCGATGAACAGGTCGCGATCCTCGCGCGGCAGGGCGCGCAAGGGCGCGGTGTTGGGATCGAGCAGCGCCCGCAGGATCGCCGAGAAGGTGGACTTGGCCGATCCCTGCTCGCCCGACAGCACGATCACCGGATAGGGACCGCGATTGCGCAGGCACGCCAGCGCCCAGGCGACCACCAGCACGAAGTCGGTATCGGACTGGACGTTGAGGAAGGAGCGCAGCGTCTCGATCGATCCGCCGGCCACCGGCACCGGCAAGGGCTGCATCCCGGCGGCGCGGCGGAAGCGCACCGGCGGATTGTCGATCACCCGCCAGCCGGTGGCGTCGATCTCGACCGCCCGCCAGGTCTCGTCGCCGAGATCGAGGTAGAGCCGCTCGTCCAGTCCGCCGACGCGGATATGGACGACGCGCTCCGGCGCGTCGAAATGCGCCTTGGCCTCGATCACGTTGAGCGCCGATTGCAGCGCCTCCGAACTCGGCGCGCCCTGCGTCGCCTCGAAGAAGCGGCGCGCCAGCCAGCGGCGGAAGCCCTTGGCGCGGATCGGCCAGGTCTCGCGGTGGCCGTTGATGTCGAGATCGGCGAAGCCGGTGCCGTCGGGCGTGTGGAACAGCTCGGCCGATCTGCGCGAGGTCGATCAGGATGTCGGCCTGCGTCGGGCCGCGCCCGCCGGCGTCGCCGCTTTCCTCGGCGATGGCCTCGTCGAGCGCCGTCACCCGGCAGCCGGCCTTCTTCAGCTGCGCCCGCAGCGCCTCGAAGGCGGCGCGGTCCTCCTTCTTCAGCGCCGCGAGCCGCTCCAGCACCTCGGGCGCGAAGGGCGCGCCGGGATCGGTCGCGGTCTTCTCGACCAGTCCGTCCAGCGGATCGCGAATCTCCTCGGCCGCGTCGATGGCGGCGGCGATCAGGTTCTCGGGTTCGTCTCGGATCGTCGTCGTTCATCGCGCGCCCTCCTCGATGCGGGGCGCGCGGCCCAGCAGCATGTCGTTGAAATCCATCCCCTGCGGCGGGCGGGCGATGCGCACGCGGCGGCCCTCCCGCTTCCAGCGCCAGGCGCAATCGCGCGCCGCCGCCTCGCCGGCGTCGTCGCCATCGGCGAGCACGATCACGTCGCGCACGTCGTCCGGCAGATCGAGGGTGCGCAGCCCGGAGGTCGAAAGCGCCGCCCAGGCCGGATGGCCGGTCGCCTGCATGGCGGCGAGGCAGGTCTCGATGCCCTCGCCGACCATCAGCACGTCGCCCGGCTCGGCGAGGCGCACCGCGCCGCCACGGCACGGGCCGAGCATCATCTTCTGCGGATCGACCGGCGCCTTGCCGCCGCCGTCGCGGGCGAGGAAGGTGCGGTGGATCGCGAGCGGCGTGTCGTCCGCGCCGCGCGTCACCAGCGCCACCATCGCCGGCCAGATGCCGCCCGAGGGATGCTTCAGCCCGGCATGGAAGCGGAGCGTCGGCGGCGGCGGGAGATGCAGGCCGCGCGAGGCGAGATAGGTCTCGACCGGCGTTCCGCCGTGCCGGCGTCGCGGACTGCCAGATGGCGAGCGCGGCCTCGCTGCGCCTGGCGTCGTCGTGATCCGGCTTGCGCTCGACGGACGTGCGGCGCGCCGTGCGCGAAAGCGAGCGCGGACCGTTCTCGGCCCACAGGCCGCGCGCCCGCAGGGCCGCGATGACGCGCTCCTGGTCGCAGCCGGCATGGCAGCGCACCAGCACCTTGCCGTCGTCCGCGTCGCGGATCGAAAGGCTCGGCGTCGCGATCGTCATGGGCCGGGCAGCGCGCCATCCAGCCGCCGCCGGCCTTGCGCCCGCCGAGGGCCTTGGCGATGGTCTCAGCGGTCATGGCGCACCTCCTTGTCGTCGGAGGCGACGGGCTTGCCGGTGTCGTTCGCTGGGGTGGGCATCTCCGCCCGCGACCATTCGGCCAGGACGGAGAAGAAGCCGGTGACGTTCGCGGCGATCTGCCGGGCGTCCTCGCGGCTCAGATCGCGCCCGAGGCGCGGTTGCCAGACCTCGCGGGTGCGCCCGATCAGTTCATCTTTCAGATTGTCGTTTGCTGCGTGCGATGGTTTCACCGAAGACCTCACGGGCGGTTCCTCGCCGCTCCGTGCTCCTGGTCTCCGGTCTCGGAATCCCACCGATGACGCTGGACCTTGACGTGATTTGCATCTCGGCGTCCCCATCGCAGGGATCGCCGCTATCGGCGCCGCGTCAGCGCGGCAGTTCTTCCTCGGGGATGGTGAACTTGTGCGACTTGCCGGCCTCGATCACGAGTTCGCGCCGGTTACCCTTCCCGATCCCGCTCGAAATCGCACAGCGGAAATGACCGTGGCGGAGACCGTCGAGGACGATCTGCACGAGGCGATCGAACGCCTCGCGGAATTGCGGTCCACCGGACTGCCCGGCGTCCGCTTGGTTCGGTTCGTTATGCATTGTGCAACAGCGCCTTCATGTCCTTGATGGTTGCGGAGAACGCCAGCGGCGGGACAGCGGCGCCCTGGCCGTAGAACGCCAGCACGTCGTCGCGGCGGGTCGGTCGGTCGCGGAAGACGAAGACCTTGCGACGGCCTTCGGCGCGCAGATCGATGAGGTCGTAGCCCGTGCAGCGCAGAAAGCAGGCGAGGTAGAAGTCGCGCGTCTCGAACGCGGCTTTGTCGCCTGCCATTTCTATTGTCTGTCCAGTTGACACTTTACGGTCTCCTCAAAAAAGGGGCCTATGCCCCGCCGGCAAAGATGCGCTGGTGCGGGACCTCGCGATGCAGCAGGCCGAGTTTCTCCAAGCCGGATGCGCATGGCGATCGGCGAAACGATGAACTGCTCGGCGAGAGGGCGAGCAAAATTCTCCAGAACGAAGTCATCTGCGCCCGCACCGATCGGATTTCCGAACTCATCCGTCATCCGCTCAATTTCGACATATGGGTGCCCTATCGGCATCTCAGGTCGTAGCACTCTGGGCTTGCGGTCCGGGAACATCTCATCCCATGCGGCCATGACCAGCTTGCGCGGCATCAGCAGGCACGACGCATAGAAATCCGCCTGCCACTCGACGGGTTCTTTCGCCTGGCTCGAACGGCAGATGACCGAGGGCGGGGCCGGCTCGTTGAACAAGGAGACCTGCGCCGGGTCCTTGGCGAACAGGTGACGGTGCAGCCGCCAATGGCCGCCGCCCTCGTGCGCCAGCGTGAAGCGATAGCGGCCTTCCTTCGACGGGTTCTCCTCCGGGTCGAGGCTCTCGTCGATGACGATGCGGCGCTCATCGAACCAAATCGCCCCGAGGATGTCGGGATCGAGACCGAGGCCGGAGCGCGGCACGCGGAGCAGTCGGTGCATGTCGTCGAACTCGATGCCGAGCTTCAGATGCTTCTCGACGATGTCCTCGATGGGGATCGGCGGCGCGATCACGACATTGCGCGCCTGCGCATACTCGGCCAGCAGCGCCGCCGCATCGCGCTCGATCTGCTCCTCGCGGAGGTAGGGCACTTTCTTCGGCATCAGGTCGTCATCCTCTCATCTGCATCGTCGAAACCGTGGCTCTACGCCATCACTCGTCCTTCGCCTTCTGTGCCTGCCGGGCCAGCCGGGCGATATCGTCGGCCGTCAGGCCCTTGGTGGTCCGCAGGAGCGCCGCCAGTTCGACCGGATGGCGCTTGATGATGTCCGAGATGTCGGTGGACACCCGCCCGGCCCGCGCCAGCAGATCGTCGGGATCGCACTCGATGATCTTGGCGATCGCCTTCACCTTGTCCTCGGCCGGCGGCGGGAACTCGTCCCGCTCGACCTTCGACAGGTAGGTCGGGCTGACCCCGATCATCTTCGCCATCTCGCGCAAGCCGATCTCCTTGGCCTCCCGCTCGCGGCGGATGAACGCCCCGAACTTTCTCCCTCCCGCTGACCATGACTTCCTCTTTCGTCACCTGTTTAGGTGTCTATTTACAGCGCGATTCGCGCCGCACTGTCAATAATCCACTAAACAGAGGTGGGACAGCGCCTTCGCGACGGTCGATCGGAAGAGCCACTCCGTTCCCCGGTACCACCCGTCGCAAGTTTATTGAAGAAGGTGCAGGCCCTGCGCAGGTTCAGCAGGCGAAGTTCGGCTTGTGCCTATTCCTGCCAGGCCACAACGCGTGGGTAGCCGCCCTCGATTGCTGCTACGGACCCGGTGGCGGCACCGGCAGCGTTGCGATGTAGGGCTTCTCAGGAGAAACACCAGCACTACCAGCAAAGGTCGATCCGTCAGCGGAAACACCGTTGGCATCATTCACAGTGAAACCGATGTCCGCGCGCCGCCAACTGAGCATTGATCGACTTCATTCCGGTCGCTGCCGTCCAGCGAAACGCCTGCGTTGGGCCGGACGAGGGATTGGAATTGCCAACCACCACGGAGCCGTCGGCGCTCACGCCCTTGGCGGCGCTAATGACGTGACCCGGCAGGATTCCCAGATCGACCATGCCCCCCGCTTTGGTCCAGCGAAACGCCTGCGATGTCGGACTAGACCGACCACCACGGAACCATCGGCGCTCACGCCCGTCGCATGGCTGATCGCTGTGACCCGGCAGAACTCCCAGACCGACCATGCCCGCTTTGGTCCAGCGAAACGCCTGCGTCTGGCCGAGCGGGAACGGAAGAGCCAACCACCACGGAACCATCGGCGCTCACGCCGTTGGCTGTGCTCTGCGGTGCTGACCCGGCAGAATTCCCAGACCGACCATGCCCCCGCTTTGGTCCAGCGAAACGCCCGCGGCTGGCCGGGCGGGATCGGAACGGCCAACCACCACGGAACCATCGGCGCTCACGCCGTAGGCGATGGCTCTCGGTACATGACCCGGCAGAAATCCCAGACCGACCATGCCCCCCGCTTTGGTCCAGCGAAACGCCTGCGCGGGGTGGAATAGCCAACCACCACGGAACCATCGGCGCTCACGCCGGCGGCAACGCTCTAGGTTGCCACCCGGCAGAACTCCCAGATCGACCGTGCCCCCCGCTTTGGTCCAGCGAAACGCCCGCGCGGCCGGAGGAGCTGAAAGAGCCGACCACCACGGAACCATCGGCGCTCACGCCCATGGCATCGCTACCGGTTGCACCCGGCACAGTAGGAATACTTTGGGCACTGGCTGTTACCGGCCAAGGCGTATAGCTCGCCGCGAGAACCGCGGTCTCCTTCAGCCGCCGCGTATTGTCTGCCGCGCCGGCTTCGTTCTGGGCCACGCCGATGGTGACATTGCCGGGCTGCGCCTTGACGGTCGGCGAGCTGAACCAGTTGACGCGCGTGCAATCGAAGCCGCCGACTGCCTTGCATTTGTTAGGATAAGCCATGACAGTCCGGATGCGGCTTCGGCAGATTGACATAGCCATAATTGTAGACGGCGTTGGTATGGCCACTGGCTAGGACGATGCCGGTCGTGGTCCAACCCCATATTGTGCGCAAGCTCGTGATGGAAACTGAGATTGTCGATGCAATCGAGTCACACCACCGAGTAGCCGCGTCATCCTGGATGTTTGGCTGGGCGACGGCATCTTCGAGTCGCTATTGACCGGTGGTAGCGGCGCGAGCCCGCAAGAATCCGCGTTCGCGACGAGCAAAGAAACAAGATCCGCGTCTACGTCGTTTCGCTTTGTCCTGATAGCCGCAAAGGCTGGTCCCGTCCTGAGGGCGTCCAGGTCAGTGTCTGGAATTGCCGGTTTCGGTGTAGGCAACAAAGGTCGGTGCCGTGGCTTGGAGGAAGATCGGAATGTTGCCGCGCTTGTAGGCCTGGTTTGCAAGCATGATAGCTTTATTGATTTCTTGCGCGATGCTTGAGCCTTTGGCTGTGGCGTCTGCCGCTGGCGGCCGCGTGTATGCGACCAAGACCCGGACCGGCACGCCGGTCGGGAGCAGCCGCGGCCCTTGGGGCATCGGTAGCGGACGGCAAGCGCAATTCATTCCGATTGCGTTCGATCGGGTCGATCGGCGACGCTGTCCGGTAGCGATTGTATTGGTGGCGCTTCCGGCGGGAAGCGGTCTCGGATCGAGTTCGGTCACAAGGTGCAATCGACCCCCGAGATGCGATATCCGAAAAATCCTGTCCTTGAGCTGAACCCGGCCGTAGACCCCGCCATTCTCGATGATCAGCAGCGCTTCAAAAAAAGCCTTGTCCGGGTCCGCCCCTTCCCAGACGTAGCCGCCGTCCGGATTCGCGGTGACATCGGTTCGCCGTAGGTTCACGACCGCATTGGGAAACAGTTCAAGGGTGATATTGCCGTCAAGCGCCTGCGCCCGCTCGACCCGTTGCGGCGACCGATCCATTCCGATGGGAGCAAGGTGGCGGGTGAGTTCGGTCTGGTTGATCCGGACGAAACGCTGACGCACGGTCACCGCGTCTCGCGAAATAGCCCGCTTGGCCACGGCCGCCATATCGGCCGGTGTCGCTTGCTCAAACAGGCCTGCCGCCAGGCTGGATGCGGTCCCGCCAAAAAATGTGAGGCAGATCACGCCGGCGAGCAACCGCGCGCTAGGCAAAAGTAACTGACGAAGGTTCATGGCGCCCCCCAACGAAACCTTACGTTGAACCGGGATTCTCCAGATGACTCCCGAACTGGCGTGAATACTCGCCTATTACCGGCCTTCCTGCAACAGAAGCGAGGTTCGGACGGCTACCGTCACCCGGGGGTCCGATGCTCTCTGCCCAGCGGGAACCGAGGGAACGCCGGCCTGCAATCGAGGGCGAGCCTGCGGTGTTCTGACTGCGGCAGGCAAAGACGTTGCGGCGGTGCTGATAGCCGATGGACTAGCGAAGCCGTTTCATTGCAGCCGGGACAGGTGCCCGAGACGGCAGCCGTGGTGTTGACGCCGCCGTAAAGCCGCCGTCCTGAGCTTCACAAACGACCTTCCTTACGGGCGGAAAAGCCAAGACTCAGGCCCTGCGATAAGCCTAACATCCCGGTGCATCGCGACCCCGCGCCGTGGGGTCACATCCCGGGGGCAACCATGCCACACATCCTTTGCGCCAATCGCGCGCGCCGCTATCCCATCGCCTTGTTGGCAAGCTGCGCGTTTACCGCCGGGGCGCTGGCTCTTTCGGCCGCTCCGGTGATGGCCGGATGTAACTCCGGTAGCGTCGCCCAGTCCGCACTGTTGCAGACTGAGGGATGCCAAGCCAACGCCTCCGGCGCTAGCTCGACCGCCATCTCGAAGTTTGCCACGGCAAACAACAATGGTGTGGCTGTGGGCGTCTCCAGCGGGGCGGGCGTCAACGCTACCGCGGTCGGCACGAACGCCACGGCGGCTAGCGGGAACGGCATGGCGATCGGTTTTAATGCCCACGCGGTCGGCGCGGGGTCCACAGCCGTCGGTGCCGCCGCCGGGAATGACGCCGGCGGGACCAACGCCGGCAATACCGCGTTTGGCTATGCTTCAGGTCAGAAAGTGACCGGTAATGACAATATGGCAGTCGGCGTTATCGCCGGTAATGGAGTTAACGGCCTCGGAAACACCGCACTGGGCCATGTCGCCGGCCGGGACGTGACCGGCAACTACAACACCGCACTGGGCTTTGACGCCGGTTATAAGGTGACTGGCGATCGCAATATTGCGATTGGTGGGTCTGCGGGCACCAACATCACCGCATCCAACACCGTCGCGATCGGCTACTCTGCACGTGCGACGGCGAACGTGGCCGTTGCGATCGGCGCAGGATCCGTCGCCGACGTGGCAAATACCCTTTCGGTTGGCACCCGCACGGCACGGCGGCGCATCGTCAATGTCCAGCATGGCGCGGCTAATACCGATGCCGCCACTGTTGGGCAGGTAAGATCGATGATAGCTGCGTCGGCTCAGTCAGCAAACGACAGCGGCGATTTGCGGCGCGAGCTCACAGAACTGCGCGCCCTGGTAAAGCAACAGCAGCAAGACATCGCACAACTAAGAAACCAGAAAGCGACCGCCGCGCTTCAAGAGTGACTTACTTAATATAACAATCGGGAAAGCCAGCCCTCGGGTGGCAACGAGCGTTGCGCCAAGCGACGGACCGAGGGAACGCCGGCCTGCAATCGAGGGAGAGCCTGCGGAGTGCTGACGGTGGCAGGCAAAGACGTTGCCGCGGTGCAGATCGCCGAGGGATTGGCGAAGCCGTTTCATTGCCGTCGCGATCGGTGCCCAAAACGGACGCCATGGTGCTAATGAATACCCAAGCGAACTCGCCAAGGAGGCTCACATGACAGTTAAGCTCAAAACACCCTCGCCGGCACTTATTGTTTCGTGCATCGCTCTTTTGGTCGCGCTTGGTCCTGCGGTTCATGCGGCGGACACTGTTGGCAGTAGCGACATTATCAACGGCTCAATCATCGCGGAGGACCTCGCTGATGCAGCCGTCACTTTCACAAAGCTGGCACCGAACTCCGTGCGGTCTGGCACTGTGGCGAATAATTCGCTCACAGCCGTCGACATCAAGGGCGCAGACGTAGAAACGGGGCATTGATAAGCTTGGCCGCCGGAGCAGTAGCGAACGGGCGTTGCAAAGACTTCACCTTAGTCGCACCCGGGGCGGAGCCAGGGGAGGCTGTGATCTTTTCACTGATGGCGGACGCGCCTGATGGAATGCTCTTCTCCGGAGTGCGCGTTCACGTCGCCAACCGAGTAACATACAAAGTCTGCAATTTCACGGGCTTAATATCTCCGGCGATTTCATCCCTCCCTGTTCGCGTACTTACTATTGGCTGATTAAGCGGCGTCTTTCGAGGTGGGGAACCGCGCTCTGGCGCGGCCGTCGCTTACTACCGCGTCAGCACCGAGCGCCAAGGTAGGAGCGGCTTGGGTCTGGAGGCGCAACAGGCCGCCGTCGCCGGCTTCATCAACGGCGATGCCATGCTCGTCGCGTCCTTTACCGAAGTCGAGAGTGGATGATACATGCTCGAAACAAAATAAAATTGGCAGACACGCTGCGCAAGATCGCCGAGATCGCTCACTTTGAAAGGCGTGAAGCCTAGTAAACTCGCCGTTCCTTGACCACTTCGGTTTCGATGATGTCGACCACCTGTGTTTCGGTGATGTCGGCCGGCTCGTACATCCACCGCGCAATCACGCCACCGATGGCCGCGCCGATCAACGGAGCCACCCAGAACAACCAGAGCTGTCCGACATACTCTCCCCCCGCAAACAGGGCGGGGCCGGTGCTGCGCGCCGGATTAACTGAGGTGTTAGTAACGGGGATGGAGATCAGGTGAATTAATGTCAAGGCTAAACCGATCGGGATGCCAGCAAAGCCCACCGCGGCACCTCTCGACGTCGTACCGATGATGATGAAGATGAAAAAGAAAGTGAGCAGCACCTCGGTCACCAAGCACGCTGTGAGGCTATACTTGCCAGGGCTGAGTTCGCCGTAGCCGTTCGACGCGAAAGCTCCCCTGGGATCCAGCCTGCCTTACCGGATGCGATCATCCACAGCATTCCGGCCGCGGCGATCGCACCAATGACCTGGGCGATGATGTATGGCAGGACGTGGTTGTTGGCGCAGCGTCCTGCTGACCACAGGCCGACCGTAACGGCCGGGTTGAAGTGCCCTCCCGAGATATGCCCGACCGCGTAGGCCATGGTGAGGACCGAAAGGCCGAATGCGAGCGAAACGCCCAGAAAACCGATGCCGAGACTTGGAAACGCCGCGGCCAGCACGGCAGCGCCACAGCCACCAAACGTGAGCCAGAACGTGCCAAAGAACTCCGCCGCTATCCGCCGCGTAATGTCTTTGTTCATGCAATCCTCCACCCAAGAAGTAGCTCGAACATTTATCCATTCACATGTTCTACGGTCTTCGCCCCTGGTGTTTGAGGTCAGTGACGCTGCCATTTGCGCCAATGCCGGAGGGGCACTCCCTCAGGTTCATCAGCGTCTGGGTGATCGTATCGCCAAAATGCGCAGCCACTTCGTCGGTGAGGATCGATCTCGAGCTTCGAAGTCGGTCGACGCTTGTACTTAGGGCGGTTAGTTTCTCCTTCAGTCGCACAATCTCGGATTGGAGGACTGGGTTTTCTCCTGTCCTGATCTCCCGGAGGGCGTTGCTAAGTGCGCGGACTTCCCCGGTCAATTCCCGGATATTCGCCAGCACATCTTTCGACGGCAGATCAACTTTAGACAGCACGGCGTCAGTCATCGTCGCAACGATGTTCCCGGCAAAATGCTCGATGCGTGCAATAGCGACGAGAGCAAGAATCGCAGCGACGATCACGAGGATCGCCGTGGCATTGATCAATGCCAGCAACAGCTGGCGAGGGAGTCTCCACAGCCGCGCGGAAATCCCATGGTGATCGGGCTCGGCCATGTTGGTGCCTCCTATGGGCCGCCGCCTGAGATTACTCTATTTTTGAAAGGAATGGTGCCCAGGCGCGAAACCACACTGCACGTCGAACAGATTGTGCGGATCGATATTGAACCCGCTCCAATGGGTTAGTGCGACGTCGGTTGGGCCGGCACCGGCCTAGCGATCGCGACGCGATTTGTCCTCATCAGCGGTTTTCATCCCTGGCGGGCAAAGGCCACGACGGCAAGACCCGGCACGACTGATCGCCACTTCAGTCGTCGGCGTCTTGCCAACAGCCGCGCGACGTGCCCGTCATCATGAGTTTTCCTATTGTCCCTAGGGACAATACCACTGAATGCAAATAACATCCTAAAAAGCGAGGGCTCGGGTGGCATACGCAAGTAAATACGGGTGGCGTGGTGTTCGGTCCAGAACATTATCGCGCGCGGGCTTCCGAACTGGAGGCTTTGGCGGCTCACTCTACAAATCACCAGCATCCCGCGTGAGTTCTCTAGAGCTCGCGCGCCGCTTTCGCGAAATGGCCAGCCTTGCCGATAACGCGAAACGTTCCGAGAGCGCGAAGCTTGCCAAGCCCTGATCGGGAAATCGTCCGGCCTTCATTAGCCTCTGCACCAAAGGCCAATATCAATCGCTGTTTCCTAGAGCGAGCATCAAAGCAGCGAAAACCCAGAGGCGGACAACCCCGACAAGAAGATCATCGAAGCCATCGCCGGGGGTTCGAAAAAGTTATGCCAATCTTCACGTACTTCGCGACGACCGGTTCGGTGTTGCTAGGTCTTCTTCTCGCACACAGCGCGTATTTGGAACCCGAGAAGGCGCCAAGTCCGGCTGAACTGCTAGCGATTGGCCCCGCAAAGGCGCATTCCGACCCCACGGCGCAGGTGGTTGCGGCAAAAGAGGAGTATCGTCTTTTCTGCGGCTGAAACGAATTTCCCATTAATGCGATAAAGGGTCGGGCCCGCGCGCATAGTCCGCCCTCCGACTGGAGCATGCTGGCCGCCGAGGCGCATTCGACCGCGCGCTAAAGAGGCGCAAGTACCTGAGCCCCGCCGCACTGCGATTTGCGGCGTAGCAATGATCACAGATGCGATGATGAAAGCCGCAAGCATGAAATCCATCGGATTAAATCGCGGGATGCGCACCGTTACATAGCCGGCTGTGTCGATGCGCTCCGCCGTGTTTTCGTGTTTTGCGGTTTCGAGAACTGACCGTATTAGAGCCGGCCAGATCACGCGAGCGTCGAGATTACCGCCGGGCGGCATTGTTGAGCCGTCGCGGTCTTGCTTGGGGCCAAAGGTGATGGACGGGTGCGGCCTGGGCATTGCCGCGTCAACGTGCGGTTGATTTGTGACAAACCACACCGCATGAGCACAAAGGTTCAGACCTAGTCCCTGCCGGACTGTTTCTTGAACGCGGTTAGCTTTGTCCGTGCCTAGGATGCCGCTGGAAAAAAATCTATCTGCCCAACCAATCTTTCACAATCAAGAAAGCAAGGCCGGCTCCGATAACGAATGTGAACAGTAAAATGACGCGAAGCAGCTTGAGGATTAGTTGGTAACGTAGAGCCTCAGCTGGCGCGAGATTGTCGATTTGCATCTTAATATTGTCGATTTGCATCTTAATCATGTGCACTTGGGCTCTCAGCTCCTTCACGTCGCGACGCAGCTCTTTGTCAGCCCGCTCCTGAGCAGAAGATGCGTCGAAAGAAGGTGGCACGGCTACCATCAGGCATAGGCTACAACCAAACAAAGCAGGAAGTCGATTCGCCTCAGTGCGACGCGCTGTCGCGACCGCGACAACAACAAGCCGATCCATTACCTCGACCCCAACTCCCGCCCGTCAGGGTCTTTGTAGATCACGCTGTAGTCGGGCTGCAGTGAACTCGTCGGGCCGAAGGACGATAGGCCGGGAACGGACATGTCGCGAGGATACCACGGACTTCAATGGCCTCACCGCGCTTAGTTTTATGGTCACCGTGCTATTAAGTTGGCAGGAGTGTTATAATCCGTTCTGGTGCTACGAGCCATGCGCAGTAAGCACCAGCCGGCAAAGGGAACCATCCATGAAATCCAAACTTCTCGCATTAGCGTTGTTGGTTGCCATACCCGGAGTCGCATCAGCCAAATTGAACTGGCCTAGTGAGGCGATGATACCCCTAAGCGCACCCTGCGTGGATTTAAGTGGCGACAATGCTACATACCGGCCACAAGGTTGCTCCACGACCAGCAGTATGACTTCGTGCCTTGAAAAAAGGACCCCACATCGATGTGGCCCGCAGAAGGCCAAAGGTAGGGATGATACAACTCCGGAACAGCGGGCTTGCTTGAAGCGAGCAGGCTAATCCGCACGACTGCGGCGTTGCTTCGCCAGTTTCGACGAAGCCCACGGGATCAGCAGGCGGTGCCGCCCAAACAGCAGCGGTAGCTTTCTTAAGCGCATCGAGGCCACGGCGGCCGGCATCTGACCGGCGTCGCTAGACCGACCTCTGAAACGAGGCCGCCAATTAAGGCTGCCCGGGGTTAGCCAAACGGCGCAGGCTGGATGTTTATTCCCCGCCCGCCAGACGACTTGGTCATGGGGGCGTAATGGTCGCAGTACAACCCGTGTTTTCGAAAAAATTCGTTATCGTCCCAGAGAGCGTCACAGTCCGGAGTATTCGCTGCGACTGTAGCTGGTTGGGAGCTGAGGTTAAACGTGCCGACAATTCATCTACACCTGCCTGCCGCCGAACTTTATCCCATTGTAGGAGCCGCTTCCATTCATTTAACCCCCGTGGTTTTTTGCTGATTCACCGCCGCCCGGTTAAAAAGGAATTGCAACCTTGATGGCCCGCTTGCTCCGATGGTCGGGCGGTAGATCGCTACGCCCAACTGGCCGACGCGAACCTCAATACCCTCGCAAGCAGCACCAGTAAGCGCCCGAATAGTTATTGAGCCCTGCCAAGTGTTGGGCTGAGTTTGTGCCGAAGCAACGCTGCTCAGGAGCGTGAAGCTAATCGCTGCGCAGATTACCGTTTCATTATTCCCCCTGGGTGTGTCCGCGATCCCTCGCGTATGGCTAGGCAGATTTGCCAAGCTCTCGCACCGTAGGCGATCTACGAGCATCGTAAGCCAGCGGAATAGGGGGAACGTTGTTGTTTGAGCCCTGACTCCACAGCCACGCCTGCAGCAGCCAGAGCGACGGGTACGCTGCGCCAGCTCGTTGCTCGCGGCGACCTTGGCGGGAGCGGTGGTGCTGACGCGCACGTGCGTCGCAGAGTCCGCGTGCGCGGCCTCTCACGGATCGGCGGCGGAAGCGGCTCAGGCCCTGCTCCATGCCCATTTCTTTATGGCTGGAGCCGCCGCTCGAGCCTTAGATGATCCACGAGAGCTTGGAGGAACCTCTAAACCGGGTCATGAGCCTGCTCGGCGTCGCGATTTTTGGCCAAGCCACGCTCCATATATTCTGCAAGCTGAAAGTAGACGTGCGCGACTTCGAAGTAAAACCTCTTGCCCTTAGAATCGGACGTCAGCCGCCGCCTTGTTGTCGAAGTGCGCACGCCCGCTCTCGATATATACCTCTGACTTTGATGCCATGTGCTCGCCCACCGCCGGGTTAACATACGCCAAATCTATGTGTATGCAATTCGCTCGAAATTGTCTCTTCCCTTTCAGCCCTGGGGTACGAGTACACAATACCCGGGGTTAGGGCCGCCGGGTCAACGCCCGGCGGCCTGCCCAGTTAAATAATAATCCTTTCGGCTTGCCCCCCGCCTCTAAATCAGCTCCGACCTCCCAGGAGGACGCTAAGCGAGGCGCTTTTAGGGGCTGACAGCAAGACGCCCTCTGCTGATCCGCACTTTGCAGGACACGGTGCCCAGGTGATGACGGCCACAACCAGAGAGCGGTACTTCTCTCGAGCGAACAGGCCAGCCCTTCTAAATCAGAGCTCAAACCTCTTCTCGCTTAACGCCTGCTTACCACACGCGACGTGAGGAAGACAATTAACGCACTTGCAGCGTCAGCCTGTTTGCTGTCGAACCGACCCCGGCGACATAGACAGAGTAGCTACTGGCCCCTCGCTGGGTAATGCAACAGATCCAGACCGGAAATGGTTTTGGCGTCGCTTGCGATTCCCATTCCAATCTCGCCTCGCCTTTGGCAACAGCTTCTGCAACATCGGTCCCGACCGATACAGCTTTGTCTTCGCTTTTATGTGCTCCGCAAGCCCCAGTTTTTCGCGTGATGCCCGCAAGATCGAGCCCCGCCTCACCGCCAGCAGCCGGATCGCCAAGCGCAATGGATTTGGCTGCTACGAGAGTCGTCTTCAGCGTCTCCAACGAGCCAAGGTGCGGCTTGGGTAGAGCCCTGCTTACACGAACAGCTGTGTAACGAACTCGAGCGATTTCGGGTCTGGCTGCCGGCGAGTAGTTTGCCCTGCTTCTCCAACTTCGTTTGCGCGGGAGGCCAAGAGCTACGTCGGCGACTCCCCCTTAAGGAGCCGTTCCGTAATGGCGCCGAGCGTCGGGGTGATGTTTTGCGAAATGAAATTCTCTCGCTGCGTAGGTGGCCCGGTTGCCGTTCATCGGCCGCAATTTGCCAGGCCGCTGCCGAGTACAGTCTTCTCATCCGGAAAGTCTTCACCGAATGGGTTGCGGGGCTATTGGTGGCCGTCCGCTAACTGAAATAGTAGCATTTGCAGTCGGGCTTAACGCCGGCGTCCGCCTGAAGACATTACCTGACCAATGAGCCACCACGCCGTCCCACTGCTTCAGGCCCAGGCCGGCACAATTCTGCTGTGTAAAATAAAGTCTTACAGAGCCATGGTGACAAAGTTGTTCATCACGAATTTGGTGCATTTCGAGTTGGCACTTGATGTCCTTCCCATCAGTGACAACGTCGGAAATTTACCAATAAGACGAGCCCGTCCCAATGAAGCGGCACCCGGACCCCATTTATTCTTCACGTCTTTGGTCAATTTTGGATCCAAATAGAGAACACCAGCCTGCCAAGGGTTGCCCACGCTGGTTGGGGGTGACGAAGACAGGGTGCCCTTCTTGCCTGCGCCTTCGGAACTGGACTGTCGCCGGCCCGTTGTTACTCCGGTGAGGACGATTGCTGTCCGCGCGGTACTGATGGACGCCTTGTCGTCAACGATAAGGCTGCCGTTCTCGATGATGATGGCGACGTCGTAGCTGGCGCGCTGCTCGTGAGGAGACCAGGATCCGGACACCAATAGATCGCCGCAAATGTGATATTCGATATAGCCGGATTCATTGACCATCTTATGCCCGCCCGATTCGGATGTCGCCAGGGCTCCAGGTGGCGCCAGGTCTTGCCCCGCCACATACGCTGGTGATGTTTTTCGCCAAGACGGCGTACATGTCGGGCGCGACGGGGGCATTGGAAGTGAGCGAGCCGGCCGCAGCCCGCCACCGAGCCTGCACCATACGATTTTGTCACGTTACCATCGTGGCCATTGCAGTCCAGGCTCGTGTTCGATCTGATCGAACAGCCAGACAGGTTAACGACCGGCGCACCGTTGAGCGACAGCGAGGTATGCGATTTCGGCTGTCCCTTATCAAGCGTTAGAATGCAGGAATTATCCGCTTCAGCTGCTGTTGCCTGCCCGTGAGCAGTCACACCCAATGACTTAATGCTAATAATCCCAAGCAACGCGGTGGGCACTGATGCCGTCACACTGCCGGAATAGATGGAATTTCCGTTCTTGCTAAAGGCAGGCGTCGGCACCGAGAATTGTTTCGAGGCAAGATTGCTGTTGAAAACGTTCGCCGCAAGAGTGCCCAGGCTGAACTACCGTCTCTGGCCCCCGCGAGCAGCGCGCTATCGAGCGCCGCTTGTACGTCCTCCTTGGTAGCATTTGCGCGTGAAAAGTCGACCGCTGCTCCCAGCCCCGTCATCAATGGGACAAGCGCGAGCGAAAAAATCACTGCAATATTACCGCGCTCCGATGTGCGCAGCTTTTGCAGTCTGTTGCACAGTTCGCGAATGAAGAGTTCCGTTTTCCTACCCATCATTGCTGTCTCCAGCCGCTTCAGTGATAAGGCAAGCTGACGCTGGAACTGTAAAGAACGTTCAAGAATGGAAGTTATTGAAGCGTTTCGTCGAATAGCGAGGTTGATTTAAATTGAAGTACCCGGCTTACTTTCCTTTAGTCTGGTATCAAAACCAAACCGCGCGGCAGAGCTAATCGTCCGGGCGCGAAGCTGATGCAATTGCATTGATGCGCCTGTTCATCGAAGCCATGGAGCAACGATTGGCAGCCTTACTGGAGAGCGGAAATCCGCACCTGTGCCACCTAAGCTGCTCACACACCGGAGCGCAGCGGCATGACGATTTCCAACCTACGCAGCCGACTAGCCAAGCGTGAGAAGAGACAGCGACGAGTTGATGGGCGGGAGTTGACCGAAGTAGAGCAGGCAAGGCGGATTGGCTTCAGCCTCTACTGTGCCGCCACCAACACCCAGGACGCCCGAGACGCGGGCATGGCGATCATGCTTATCAGGAACCGACAGCGGGCCGGCGGGGAGCTGTCGCCGTAGCTTGCCGATCTCCTGCTGCGGGTACTAGTTGGCGAGGCGAGCGCAACAAACGAAGCGTGAGCGCAACAGCGCAACGCCAGCCTAATCTTCCCATACTCGTCCCATGTTGCTTGCTGTCACACTTTATTTAGTTAGACCAATGCTTTGATCGCTTAGGCCACCTGATTAGCTATCAGAGAACCGCGACGCTGTTGCGCTGTTTGGCGTTGCACTCGTGCGGGCTTAGAGGGGCGTGGCGAACGGCCCCTGGGGCAGCGAGCGAATGGTGTGCGCGCCCGTCTGCCGCCAGGGTCGCCGGAACGCTGCGGCCAGAACCGCCTCCGCAGATCCCAACTCCCAGAGTAGCGGAAATAACTGAAGAAGAGATGACCAACACTGGCCTTTCTTCCTTACCCGGTGGACCCGAGCTAGCGGCGCGCTAGTAACCCCAACGCGAGGCGTCAGCGCCAGTTGGTTGGGCCTGCCGCCGTCAATGCAGATCGTGGGCGTGTGATGCTTTGGCCACTGAGCCAGATCCATGTCAGGGGTGCCCCACATCGGGAAGTTAACCGTTGGGCAGCCTGCTTTCCTACGGCATCGTCTGGGTGGCGAAGCGCACCTCTCGGATATCCTCTAAAAGTCGCCGAAAAGCCTGTTCGGGCGTGACGCACATCGTTCGATACGTATTCAGGAAGGGGAGCCAAGCCTTCTCAGCTCTTAAACCAATGCTCTGCACGGCAGAACGCGGTGGAATGGCGTTCTGGCAACGCTCTTCGCACCGCTCTCTGGATTTCGCCCGCCCACAGACTGCGTCTTCGACGTCGTTGGCTAGCTGGCAGCAAGGCGCTGCCGGCCGGGTGGCCGCGGAGCAGCGGTCCGTCGCCAGGCACCGATCCTGGAGCGCGCAAAAGAACGCGCCCAGCGCCGAACGCGCCAGGATAATCCGCTATCCGTCGACAGCGCCCGCAGATAAAAAGCTTTGTTAAGTGAAGCGGCGTCGCAGGCGACTTTGACGGGGTCCTCGTAGAACCCGGCAATCTTTTCCGCGCCCATTCCCGTGCTGGCCAGCCAGTGCGGGATATGCACGTTGCACAGACGCTCGACGTCGGTGAGCACCTTGTTGACGCCGGTACCGGCAGCCGGACACGACGTCGCGAAGGCGTCACCGAGTAAGACGACTCCGGGCTGGCGATGTCCGGCGGTCCGGTAGAGATCCACTGGACGGATGCGGACCTCGCCAGGGACCGAAAAGTCTCCGAGCAGGTGTTGTAACGCCGGCATGGCTGATACCAGCGTCTCTTTCGGCGCATTGCGCATTTGCCGAAGCCAGAGATCGTGCATGTCGCGGTAGACGAAAAGATTGGCGCGCATGCCGGATTGAACAGGAAACACTGTCAGATAAGCCATCCGATCGGAGGCGTGTTCGGGGAAATAGGTCAAGGCCGGGAAATCGAATTGAGACGCCACGGCTGGCTCGATATTAAACCCGACACTGATGGAATGGCAGGCGCTGATTGTTTCCCGGGCTATGCCGAGACTCTGGCGCAACCCGATATTCAAGCCGTTGGACAACACGACGAGGCGCGCGTCAACGGTCTCCCCTGTCGACAAAGTAACAAGCTGCCGGACCGCGCTGGTTGAAATGGCGGTCGCCTTGGCCGTCACGCGTTCAATGCCGGGCGCAATTTGCTCCCGCATCGTATTCACCAGGGTGTCGTAAATAATTCCGTATTGCTCGCAAGCCCGTCTTTCGACAGCACGCCGCGACCGCATGACCAAAATTTCTTTATTGTGGACCGCGGCCGCGAACACAGCCTGGCCGAGGCCAGTCTTGCGCAACAATTGCACCTGTGAGGCATCGAGTTTTTCGCAGCGAAAATCCGGCCGATAAACTTCGTGCGGATCGATCAGTACGGCAGAGACGCCGGCGCGTCCCAGCATCGCTGCGGCCGTCGAGCCGGCCAGGCCACCACCGATGATGGCAATATCAATTTTCCGCATAGGCACCTACCCCGGAGCAACTTTTATTCATAGAGCGGAGCACTAAATGAATCCGAAACGAGATCGACGAAATTTCGGCTGTTCGTCGTGAAAGCTTCATCCCTATGGTTAATACCCGCGACAATTTGCCTGTTCACGCACGGAATATTCAGACTTCTTTGCAAGGATGCGTCACGGTTAATGCAAGCAGCACATAGGTTGGAATGTCGGAAACCAGCGGGACCCTGCATGCTCGCGAGCACCTGCAGACATCGGACGCAGGAACTTTCCCGGCATTGAGGCGCTCGTTTGAAGCGAGTGTGCCCCCGGGCTGCGGGCCGGATCGTTTAACGGCCGCGCAGGATCTTCAACTGACAGTGGCGGACGACCTGGCGGCGGCCGCCGCCGAATGGAAAACGTTTGAGGCGCTTGCCGACCACACGCCGTTTCAAACCTTTGCGTGGCTGGAAAAGTGGCAGCATCATATCGGGTCGCGCAAAGGCACAGTCCCGGCGATCGTATTCGGGCGCGCTGGGGACACAGGGTTGCTGTTCATCCTGCCGCTTGCGATCGAGACGCGTCGCGGTCTTCGTCGGCTGACTTGGCTCGGTTCGGAACTGGGCGACTACAACGCTCCGCTTCTTGCAAAGTCGTTTGCAGAGCATTCGGCAGCAAACCAATTTCCCGTGGTATGGCAATCGATCGTGAAGGTGTTGCAGGCCGAACCGCGGTACCGCTTCGACCTTGTCGATCTGCAAAAAATGCCGGAGATGGTCGGACAGCAGAAAAATCCGTTCCTTCGTCTCAAAGTAGTTCTCAATCGAAGCGGCGCCTACGTCGCCAAGCTCGGGTGCAACTGGGAGGAATATTATGCTGCGAAGCGCTCTGCCTCGACGCGCAAGACCGCGCGGCGCAAACAGCGGCAACTCGAGGAGCATGGCAAGCTGAACTTTGTGCAGCTTATCGAACCATCGCAAGCCATCCATGCGCTCGAGACGCTCGTAGAGCAAAAGACATCCTTCTTCACGCGTATGGGCGTTGAAAATATTTTCAAGCGCAGTGGTTATCCGGCATTTTACCAGGCCATGGCGACTGATTTGGACACACGCGATCTTGTGCATGTCAGCCGGCTGGACGTCGGCGAAGCGGTGGGCGCCGTCAGCGTCGGGCTGAAATTCCGCGATTGTTACTATCTCATTCTCTCCAGCTATAACCCAGGCGAGATCTCGCGCTTTGGACCGGGCACGGCCCATCTTCACGAGTTGCTCCGCCACTGTATCGGGCTCGGCTTCCGCGATTTCGATTTCACCATTGGTGACGAACCTTACAAGCTCGATTGGGCGGACAGCAAACTCGCCCTTTATGATTACCTGTCGGCAGCCACCCTCTCCGGTTTAGTTGCTGCCACAGGGACAACCTTGTTGCGGCGGACCACACGCTTCATCAAGCAAACGCCGATCTTGTGGCACGGTGCAAAGAAAATTCGGACGCTCACCAGGCGGTTGGGGCCTTCGTCAGGGCACGGCGATGAGTGAGACCAGTTACGGGGCGCTGCAGCGCGGTGAGACTTCCGCGCTCCTGAAAATATTCAACCATCTTGTGCTGTTCGCCTTGCGCGGCGTCAGCACCGTCGCCAAGTTTCTCCTCGCGCTCTATACCGCCCGTTACCTGGGGCTGGCCGAGCTCGGCGTCTATGGGCTGGTGGCGGCTGCCGGCACCTTGAGTCCGGCATGGCTCGGGTTTGGTCTGACGGAATGGGTCGCCCGGCGGATCGTTTTGGCGACGCCCAAGGATGCGTTGCGAAAAATTGCCGCCCGCTTCACCATTACAGTGTCGGCGCATATTGTTTTCCAACCAATCTTCTGGGCCGGCAACTTCGCCCTCGGTTCGCCGGTGCCAACCGCCTGGGCCTGGTTTATCGCGCCGATTGCGCTGCTTGAGCATCTCTCATCGGACGCCCACGACCTCTTCATCGCGCGCGGCTATATCGCTTTGACCAGCACCTTGGAATTCATCCGCGCCGGGTTATGGCCGGTTGTCATTGTCGGGCTCGGTCTGCTCTACCCTGAGACGCGGACGCTCGACAGTATCTTTCTCGGCTGGCTGCTCGGCCTGACCCTGACATGGACGGTTCTTCTCGGCTGGATGCTGGCGCAACGCGCGGGTCCCCTGTTGTGCTGGACAGAATTGTCGGAACAGATCAGCAGCCTGCGCAGCAGCTGCCAGCTCTATCTGCGAAATGTCACGGATGCCGCAAGCCTTTTCATGGATCGCTACCTGATCTCGCTGACGCTCGGTTTGGAACTGACGGGCGTCTATGTCTTCTTCTGGTCGGTTGCGAATGTCGTGCACGGAATGATCATCGCGGTGATTGTGCAGCCGCAAGCCACCCGACTCATCGAAGCGGTCGCGAAAGCGGACGCCAGCGAGTTGCATGATCGGGAAAGGAAGCTGCGGCTCGAGGCGGTGAGCTGGACCTTGCCGATGTCGATCGCCGCCTTTGGCGCGGTGTTCGTTATTTTGCCATTCCTGCAACGGCCCGCGCTCGATGCTTACTTGCCTCTGTTCGGTCTGTTGCTGGTGGCCACCTGGGCGCGGATCGGAGCCGATCAATACGGATACCTGTTGTTGGCGCTGCATCGCGACAGGGCGATCCTGATCGCGGGCGCGGTTGGCGCCCTGGCGTCGGCGACGCTCAACGCCATTCTTGTCCCCATCATCGGGCTATGGGGCGCTGCCGCCGCGTTCTTGCTGACCGGCCTTACGGTTGTGGCGCTGGAGTGCGCGATGAGCCGCCATCCGCTTTCGGGTCGGGCCGCGCTGCGTAAATAAAAGTATCGAGCGGTCGGCGAGATTCCGAGGCGAACCACCTTCCAAAAACCCGAGCGGCGCGAACACAGGTAACGCTTTCGTCAACGCGGCGGACTTGAATCGGCCCGAAGCGAGCCGACATCTGCTTGAACACTGGATGGAGACTGCAATGAAGATGATCGTGGCCGCGACAGCGCTGGCGGTATTTGCCGCTCCGCTCGCATTCGGCGCCGGCCAGGAGGCCCGGGCGCAGAGCTATTCGAAGCAACAGACCACCACGCAGAAGGTGAAGAAGGCGAAGACCCAGAAGCGCGTCGTGCGCTACGGCTCGCCCTACAGCACCAACCCGGCGCACGATGTGTATGTGAACGGCGTCTATGTCGGCTCCGATCCCGATCCGCGCATCCGCTGGACCTTGAAGAAGGAATACTGCGAGGATTCGGTCGACGGCTGCGGCATCCCGTAATTCGCTAACCATGGCGGCCCCGTGCAACGGGGGCTGCCTTGTATTCACCGCAGTTGCATGCCATATGCAGGGCGTTGCCGGACTATCGGCCTCCAACGAGGTCAGTCCCGGGCCGCGTGAACGAAAATCAATAAGCGGTTTTCGGCCCCATTATCCGGCTTCTCCTAAGATCCGACAGCCCAGCCACGCGGGGATGTCTTAACCCCGCGAGCCGCGGCTCTTGGCGTTCACAGAACGCCGGGCGCGATTCGCCCGACAGAAAGCTTGTTCATTGACTACTTTTGCTGAATTCGGCCTTGCCGAAACCATTACCCGTGCCCTCGCCGACGAGAACTACGTCACCCCCACCCCGATCCAGGCCCAGACCATCCCGCTCGGCGATGACGGGACGCGATATCGTCGGCATCGCCCAGACCGGCACCGGCAAGACCGCGGCGTTCGCGCTGCCGATCCTTCACCAGATCGCCGGCAACCGGTAAGCGGCCGGAACAGAAGACCTGCCGCGTGCTGGTGCTGAGCCCGACGCGCGAATTGTCCGGGCAGATCGTCGACAGCTTCAAGACCTATGGCCGCCACATGAATGTCAGCGTGACGCTCGCCATCGGCGGCGTCCCGATGGGACGTCAGGTGCGCGCATCTGATGCACGGCGTCGAAGTCCTGGTCGCCACGCCCGGCCGCCTGCTCGATCTCGTGCAGAGCAATGCGTTGCGCCTCGGCGATGTCGAAATCCTCGTGCTCGACGAAGCCGACCGCATGCTCGACATGGGCTTCATCCGCGACATCCGCAAAATCATCGCGAAAATGCCCTCCCAAGCGGCAGACCCTGTTCTTCTCGGCCACCATGCCGGCGGAAATCGACGATCTCGCCACGCAGATGCTGAACAATCCGGCGCAGGTCGCGGTGACGCCCGTGGCCTCGACCGTCGAGCGCATCGCGCAGCGCGTGATCCATGTCGCGCAGGCCGACAAGCCGGCGCTGCTGGCGGACATCCTGCGCGCCGAGACGATCGACCGCGTGCTGGTCTTTACCCGCACCAAGCATGGCGCCGACAAGGTCGTCCGCGCAGCTCAACAGAAGGGCCATCGCCGGCCGAAGCGATCCACGGCAACAAGTCGCAGAAGCCAGCGCGAGCGCGTGCTCGCCGCGTTCCGCGTCGGCCGCGTCCGCACCCTGGTGGCGACCGATATCGCCGCCCGCGGCATCGATGTCGAGGGCGTCAGCCATGTCGTCAACTACGACCTGCCGAATATCCCCGAAAGCTACGTCCACCGCATCGGCCGCACCGCGCGCGCCGGCGCCGAGGGCATCGCGATCTCGTTCTGTGTCGGCGAGGAAGCGCCGTTCCTGCGCGCATCGAACGGCTGATCCGGATCACGATCCCCTCCAGCCGACCGGCGCAGCGACCGGCGGTCTGCGCCGACACAGCCGCCGCGGCAGAACTCCGCGGCCCAGCGGATGCCAGTGGCCAACGGGCCGGCAAGGGCCGCCGCCGCGGGCAGCGTCCGCCGTATCCCGGCCATGGGCAGAAACAACAGCAGCCAGCCGGGCAAGGGACATGGAAGGAGCCGCTCGCAGTCGAGCCCCGAGCAGATCGCAAGCCTGGTTTCATGCGCGCACCAGGCCGCGAGCGCTCAGAATCCCCGGCTGACGCCGGTGGTGCGACGCGCTAAACTGGCATCGAAGGAGCGGCTATGGCGAAGGAAGAACTTCTCGAATTCGACGGCATCGTCACCGAAGTTTTGCCGGACGGCAATTTTCGCGTGAAGCTCGACAACGACCACGAAGTGCTGGCCTACACCGCCGGGCAAGATGCGGAAGTTCCGCATCCGCACCGGCGTCGGCGACCGCGTGATCGTGGAAATGTCGCCGTATGACCTGACGCGCGGGCGCATCAGCTTCCGCCACAAGTCGGAACGCGCCACGACCGCTGCCCTGCCCCGGCGGCAGCAGAACTTCCGTCGGCGGTGATCGTATTTTGGCTTTTCAGTATTACGCTGCGGTCATCGCCGCCATGGCGGGCGCCTCTCTAGGGGTCGCCGCGCCTTAACCGGACCTTTCCCATGGGAATCAGCACCGGCATCGTTGAAGCGATCGGCAATACGCCGCTGATCAAGCTGCAGCGCGCCTCGGCTGCGACCGGTTGCACCATCCTGGGAAAGGCCGAGTTCATGAATCCCGGCCAGTCAGTGAAGGACCGGGCCGCCCTCTTCATCATCCAGGACGCGGTCAAGCGCGGCGCCTTGAAGCCCGGCGGGGTCATCGTCGAAGGCACTGCCGGGAATACCGGCATCGGGCTGGCGCTGGTCGGCAATGCACTCGGCTTCCGCAGCGTCATCGTCATCCCGGATACCCAGAGCCCGGAAAAGAAGGACATGCTCCGGCTCTGCGGCGCGGAGCTGGTTGAGGTTCCGGCCGTTCCTTATTCCAACCCCAACAATTACGTGAAGCTGTCGGGCCGCCTGGCAGAACAGCTTGCGCGCTCGGAGAAGAATGGCGCGATCTGGGCCAATCAGTTCGACAACGTCGCCAACCGGCAGGGTCACGTGGAAACCACCGGCCGGGAAATTTGGGAACAGACCGGCGGCAAGGTGGACGGCTTCATCTGCGCGGTCGGCACCGGCGGCACGCTGGCAGGCGTCGGTATTGCGCTGAAAGCGCGCAATCCAAAAGTCCGGATCGGCCTGGCCGATCCGTTCGGCGCCGCGCTCTACAGCTATTACACCAGCGGCGAATTGAAATCCGAAGGCACCTCCATCACCGAAGGCATCGGCCAGGGCCGCATTACCCAGAATCTGCAGGGCGCGCCGATAGACGTCGCCTTACCGGATTGCGGACGCGGAAGCGGTGACGGCAATTTTCGACCTCTTGGAGCACGAAGGGCTCTGCCTTGGCGGCTCTTCCGGCATCAACGTGGCCGGCGCGGTGCGGCTCGCAAAGGAGCTTGGCCCTGGCCACACCATCGTGACAGTGCTGGCGGACTACGGCACGCGCTATCAATCGAAACTCTTCAATCCCGAATTCCTGCGCGAAAAAGGTCTGCCGGTGCCGGCATGGTTGGAGCGCAAATCGAGCATCCCTGTTCCTTACATGTAGCGCGGACCCTTGCGGCAGGCTGCGCGTTGCCCCTGATCCAGCGAAAGGATCGCTCATGAACTCAACGCCTGATCGCGCCCCCGCAAACCCGCACCTGGTGACCACCGACTGGCTTGCCAAACGCCTCGGTCAGCCGGCTGTCGCCATTGTGGATGGCTCGTATTATTTACCGGCCGCCCAGCGCGATCCGCACAAGGAATACATCGCCGGGCATATTCCAGGCGCGGTGTTCTTCGATATCGAGGAGGTTTCCTACACCTCCACCGATCTGCCGCACATGCTGCCGGGGCCCGACCAATTCGGCGAAGCCGCCGGCAAACTCGGCATCAGCAGGGACGACACCGTCGTGGTCTATGACGGCGCGGGGCTGATGTCGGCACCGCGGGTCTGGTGGACCTTCCGTCTGTTCGGCGCGAAGAATGTTTTCATCCTGGACGGCGGCCTGCCGAAATGGAAAGCCGAGAACCGTCCGCTGGAAGCCGGTGACGTGAAGCCCGCCGCGAAGAATTTCGATGCAGAGATGCAGACTGACCAGGTAGCCATGCTTTCCGACGTGCAGATGGCGCTCAGCAACGACGCTGCTCAGGTGGTGGATGCGCGTTCTGCCGATCGCTTCCGGGGCCAGGCACCGGAGCCGCGGCCGGGGCTTTCCTCCGGGCACATGCCCGGCGCGTTGAATGTACCCGCTGCGAGCGTCATCGAAGATGGCCGCCTGCTGCCGCCTGAGCGGCTGAAGAAAATCTTCGTCGATGCCGGCGTCGATCTCGACAAGCCGATCATCACCACCTGCGGCTCCGGCGTTACCGCGGCGACGTTATGGCTTGCGCTCGACGCGCTGGGAAAAAAGCCGCAGGCGCTTTACGACGGTTCCTGGGCGGAATGGGGATCGCGGCCGGACCTGCCGGTGGCGAAAGGATAGGAAACAAGAGCGGCGCGACTTGCGGCCACTATGACATGCCGGGCTTGTTGCGGCACCAGTCGAGGCGGCCCATACTCCCCACACAAAAAGAACAGCGTCAGGGGAGGAAAATGATGCGGCCAGTATCATCGCCCATTGTTGCTTGGCGTTCTGCGGCCTTCGCCGCGGTATTCACCGCATCCATCGCGACACATCAGATCGCGCGGGCCGCCGGCGATCCGGAGCCGGGCGCGTCCGATCCGAAGGCCGTCACCATGATCATCGGCTATACCGCCGGTGGCGGCGTCGATGCGACTGGCCGGTTGATCTCGCAATTCCTGACGAAATACTTGCCAGGCAATCCGCCGGTGGTGATCAGGAATATGCCGGGCGCCGATGGGCGCGTGGCGCTGAATTTCTTCGTGCGCCAAGTCAAGCCAGACGGGCTGACATTGACCACCGGTTCAAGCACGCAGCTCGATCCGAGGAACTACCGCGTTTCCACTGCGCAATATGACCCGACCAAATTCAATTTCGTCGGTGGTATTTCGCGCGGCGGTACCTTCCAGGTCATCAGCAAAACCGGCGAACAGCGGCTGATGGATAAAACCGCCGCGCCGGTTCCCATCGGCGCGGTGGACGGCACGCGCTCCGGCGAGCAGATGAGCTCTTGGGGAATGGAATTCCTTGACTGGAACGCAAAATGGGTCGTCGGCTACCGCGGCGCATCGGAAACCACCATCGCGCTCGAACGCGGCGAAGTGGACATCGTTTCGACTTCCAATTCCTTCCTGATCAAGCGCCTGACCGACACAGGCAAGTACAAGCTGCTGTCGCAGTCGGGCATTGTGGTCGACGGCAAGCTTCGCCGCCGCACCGATTTTGCGGACACGCCGGTAATGGCAGAGCTGATCGCAGCCAAGCTGACGGATAAAGGCGCGCGCGACGCCTTCAGTTATTGGGAGGCGGTCTGCCTGATGGATCCCTGGATCGCGCTGCCGCCCGAGACGCCGGCGGCGATCGTCGCCACTTACCGCGAGGCCTTCGACAAGATGGTGGCCGATCCGGAATTCATCGAAAAGGGCAAGCGCATCAGCGAAGATATCGGCCCGATGACGCATGCCGACATCGAGGGCCTGGTGAAAACTGCGGCCGAACGGCTGACTCCGGAAGCGGAAACCTTTATCCGCGCCATGCACACCAAGCAGGGACTGCGGCCGAAGGAGTAGCCCTCAATCGTCGGTCACGGCCTGACGGCGATGACCGGCGCTTCGATCAGGGCTGCTGGTGACCCGCGTTGATTCCGGCGCGAGCGGACATGACCATCGCACGCCCTTCATGTCCTTGCGGGTCACGTAATCGATGTGCTTGTTCTCAGAATTCGGGCCGGTGCGCGTTCCCATCAAGACCATCGGCCCCGTGCCGGTATTTTGCAGCCGGTAAAACGAGCCGCCCTCGATCAGGGCCACCATGCCCGGCTTCATCACTGCCTTGCCGCCGTCAGGAAAGCTCATGGTGCATTCCCCGTCGAGACACAGGAATGTCTGGTCGCCAGGGTGGCAATGCAGTTCGTCATGGTCGCCGGGGTTGGGATAGTAGTGCACCCAGGCATGCATCTTCCGGGTGTCCATGATCTTGGTGCGCTTCTTCGTCTCGCGCGCCAGCTTCAGCGTGTCTACGATATTGATCGCCATGACGTTTCCTCTATTTGTCGTGCCGATTAGGCCCTTTGATTGCGCGGCATACCCCACCGCGGAAAGGCTAAGGCTATCATCCAGCCACGCCAGATGAAAGCTGGCGAACGAGCGCCCTCGACGCCTATGCCTTCTTCTGCTGCCATAGGCCAAGCATGGCGCCAGTGGGATCCGTGATGATGCTGAAGGCGCCGTGGTCCATCACATCGACGTTTTCCTTCAGCACCGTGGCGCCAAGCGATTTCGCCTTGGCCGTCGACGCAGCCAGATCGCTGACATCCACATAGGGGATCCAACTGGAGGGTGCGTTGGGCATCGGATTTTTCAGCATTCCGCCGCCGGTCCCCTCGCCCACCTGAATCGTGGTGTAGGTCATGTCGGGCATCGGCATGTCTTCCAGCTTCCAGTCGAACAGCTTGCCGTAAAAGTCTTTAGCCTTGCCGACGTCGGTCGACATCAGTTCGATGTGAACGAAGGGATTTGCCATGCGCATCCTCCTGGTCGGTTGCAAGTTTCAACAAGTATAGCCGGACGCGCCGTGACCGCGAAATGACAAGCTCACCGCAAGATTTGCCGCAGGAACAACTTCGTGCGCTCGTGTTGCGGATGCGCGAAAAACGCCGCCGGTTCGTTGACCTCGACGATCTGCCCCTCGTCCATAAACACCATGCGGCTTGCCACTTCGCGGGCGAAGCCCATTTCATGGCTGACCACGATCATGGTCATGCCGTCGCGCGCCAGTTCCACCATGGTGTCGAGCACTTCCTTGACCATTTCCGGATCGAGTGCGGAGGTCGGCTCGTCGAACAGCATGATCTTGGGGTTCATGCACAGAGCGCGCGCGATGGCGACGCGCTGCTGCTGGCCGCCGGAAAGCTGGCCGGGATATTTGTTCGCCTGCTCCGGGATCTTCACCCGCTCCAGGAAGCGCATGGCGAGGTCGTCCGCCGCCTTCTTCGGCATGTGGCGCACCCAGATCGGCGCCAGCGTGCAATTCTCCAGCACGGTCAGGTGCGGAAACAGATTGAACTGCTGGAACACCATGCCGACCTCGCGCCGGACCTCATCGATGTTCTTCGTGTCGGCGGTGACTTCCACGGCGTCGACAAAGATGCGGCCGCGCTGATGCTCTTCGAGCCGATTGATGCAGCGGATCAGGGTCGATTTGCCCGAACCCGACGGTCCGCAGATGACGATGCGCTCTCCACGGCTGACCTCGAGATTGACATCCTTAAGCGCGTGAAAGTCGCCGTACCATTTATGCACACCGATCATCTTCACCGCGGTGGCATCCCGCGTGGAACTGAGGCCGCCCCGGCTGCTGGACTGGATCGCCATCACTCACGATCCAAGCGCAGGCGCCGTTCGAGAAACAGCGAATAGCGCGACATGCCGAAACAGAACAGGAAATAGATCATGCCGGCAAAAGCGAAGCCGGTGAACAGCGTGGAGGGCGAGGACCAGTTCGGATCGGCGAAGGCGGCGCGCAATTGCCCAAGCAGATCGAAGATCGCCACCGTCAGCACCAGCGTGGTGTCCTTGAAGAGGCCGATGAAGATATTGACGATGCCCGGAATCGACACGCGCAGCGTCTGCGGCAGCACCACCAATCCCATGCGGCGCCAATAGCCGAGCCCGAGCGCCATGGCGCCTTCGTATTGCGCCCGCGGCACCGCCTGCAAGCCGCCGCGGATCACCTCCGCCATATAGGCCGCGGCGAAGACCGATACGCCGATCAGCACCCGCAGCATCCCGTCGATTTCCCAGGCCGGCGGCAGGAATAGCGGCAGAATGAAGGTGGCGAAGAACAGCACCGCGACCAGCGGCACGCCACGCCAGAACTCGATGAAAATCACGGCCCCGATGCGCAGGACGGGCAGCTCCGAGCGCCGTGCCAGCGCCAGCAGGATTCCAAGCGGCAGCGAGACGGCGATGCCGGTGACAGCGACCACCAGTGTCACCAGCAATCCGCCCCAGGACCGCGTCTCGACATAAGGCAGACCGAAAGCGCCGCCGACCAGGAGGAAATAGCCGACGACGGGAAAGACGCCGAAGAACAGCACCGCATTGGCGACTTTGTAGGGCGCGGGTGGGATCAGCAGCGGCAGCAACACCGCCGCGCCCAGGACAAACGTCAGGTCGGCGCGCCAGCGCTCGCTCTCGGGATAGAAGCCGTAGACGAATTGCGAGAATTTCGCGGTGATGAAAGGCCAGCAGGCGCCGACGGTGTGTCCCACGGTTTCCGCCAGGCAATCGCTGCGGCTCGATCCGGTCCATACCGCGTCGAGGAGCAGGAATTTGACCGCCGGCCAACCCAGGATCCAGATCAGGTAGAGGGAGAGAGCCGTGAGGATGAAATCCTTCCAGCTCCGCATGATGCGCCAGCGTTTGCGCAACCGGTCCGGCGGCGGCAAGCGGTTGCAGCAGCCTGGGACGGACAAAGGCGGTAGTGGCGATATCGCTCACGGTTAGCGCTCCACCAGCCGCAGGCGCGCGTTGTAGAAATTCATCAGCGCACTGGTTGCCAGCGACAGCGCAAGATACGTCGCCATGGTGATGGCGATGATTTCGATGGCCTGGGCGCCGGTCTGATTCAGCGCTGTGCCGGCAAAGACGGCGAACAGGTCGGGATAGCCGATACCGACAGCCAGAGAGGAATTCTTGGTCAGGTTGAGGTAGTGGCTGGTGAGCGGCGGAATGATCACCCGCAGCGCCTGCGGAATGACGACGAGCCGCATCGTGCGCCGGCGCGGCATGCCGAGCGCATAAGCGGCTTCCGACTGACTGCGCGATACCGCGAGAATGCCGCCGCGCACGGTCTCCGCGATGAAGGCCGCGGTATAGACCACCAGCCCGATCAGAAGCGCCGTGAATTCCGGAATGACGCGCCAGCCGCCGACAAAATTGAAACCCCGCAGCTCAGGCAACTCGAAGCCGATAGGAAAGCCGGTCGCCACCAGGACAACGAACGGCAGCCCTATCAGCAGGAGCAGTCCCGGCCAGAAGATCGTCAGGGTTTTCCCGGTTGCCGCCTGCCGCCTTCTCGCCCAGCGCCGCAACGCCCAAACCGCAAACAGAGCGATCAGAAAAGCAAGCGCAACCGAACCGGCGCCGTCGCCGAGGATCGGTCGCGGCAGCACGACGCCGCGGTTGTTCAGGAAGATCGCGCCGAAAAGCGAAAGGCTTTCGCGCGTGGCGGGCAGCGTGCCGAGCACCGCGAGATACCAGAACAACAATTGAAACAACAGCGGCAGGTTGCGGATCAGCTCGACATAGCCGCCGGCAATGCCGGGCGATCAGCCAATTACCGGAAAGCCGCGCGATGCCGATGACGAAGCCGAGGATGGTAGCAAAGATGATGCCCAGCACGGCAACCAGCAGCGTATTGAGCAGTCCGACCAGATAGAGCCGGCGGTAACTATCCGCCGGGCTGTAGGGAATGAGCGACTGGCTGACGTCGAAGCCGGCGCTATCGTCGAGGAAGCCGAAGCCGCTGATGACCCCTTTGGCGGCAAGGTTGCTTCGGGCATTGGCGACCAATTCCCAGCCCAGCCAGAACAGCAACACAACAACCATTGCCTGGACGAAAATGCTGCGCGCCCGCGGATTCCGGTAGAGCGCGATGCGGGGTGGGCGCGCGGCCCTGTCGTCTTCGATCGCGGTCATCTGGCCTCTAAACCCATCACAGGATGATCATGCATGAGGGTCAAGGGGTTGACGTCAAAGGCCAGGGACGCGGTATATGCCGCATGGTCAAAAAACCCGACGGCGGAAAGCCTGCGTTGAAGGCGGATACGCGGCTCGTTACCGGCGGGCGTGACCCCTTTGCCTACCATGGTTTCGTCAATCCGCCAGTGCATCACGCCTCCACTGTGCTCTATCGCAACGCCGACGACATGCTGTCGAACCGCGGGCGCTACCATTACGGCCGGCGCGGCACGCCCACCTCAGAAGCTTTGCAACAGGCGATGGCGGAGATCGAAGGTCCGGCCTGTGTCGGCGTCGCGCTGGCGCCGTCAGGATTGGCTGCCATCTCCTTGGCGCTGCTATCGGCGGCAAGCGCAGGCGACCACATTCTCGTGAGCGACAGCGTCTATGAGCCGACGCGCATCGCTCTGCGACACCGTGCTCAAGCGGCTGGGCATCGAGACGAGCTATTACGATCCGCTGATCGGGGCTGGCATCGCCGCGCTGTTCAAGCCCAATACCCGGCTGGTTTTCATCGAGTCGCCCGGCTCGCTATCCTTCGAAATGCAAGATGTGCCGGCGATCGTGGCCGCGGCCCACACCAAGGGTGCGCTGGTGGCGATGGACAATACCTGGGCAACGCCGCTGTATTTCCGGGCATTGGATTTTGGCGTCGATCTCTCGATCCAGGCCGGCACCAAATACATCGCCGGGCATGCCGACGTGATGATCGGGATGGTCGCGGCCAGCGCCGCAGCCTGGCCGCGGCTGCATCAGACAGTGGGCACGCTCGGGCTCTGTGTCGGGCCGGACGACATCTATCTCACCCTGCGCGGTTTGCGGACGCTCAGCGTGCGGCTCGCGCGTCATCAGGAATCGGGACTGAAGATCGCGCGCTGGATGCAAGAACGGCCGGAAGTGGCGCGCGTGCTCTATCCGCCGCTGGAAAGCGATCCCGGCCATGCGCTTTGGCAGCGGGATTTCTCCGGCGCCTGCGGTCTGTTCACGGTCGTGCTGAAGCCCGTGTCCGACAAAGCTGTGCGCGCCTTGCTCGACGCGCTCACGCTGTTCGGCCTGGGTTATTCCTGGGGCGGCTTCGAAAGCCTGGTCATTCCCTTCGACTGCGCGGCGTATCGCACTGCCACGCAATGGACCCCGGGCGGACCGACCTTGCGCTTGCATGTCGGGCTGGAGGACGCTGGCGACCTGATCGCCGATCTCGAACGCGGCTTCGCTGCGCTTGCGGCCGCGCGCTGAGCTATTGCGGCCGGGCCTGCCGGCGTTCTTTGATGATAAGCATGATGTTGCGGACGTAAATGAGCGTCGCGAGCCCTTGGCCGAGAATGATCACCGGCTCACGCTTTACCAGACCATAAGCCAAGGTCATCAACCCCCCACCCATCGAGAAGAACCAAAACGCGAACGGAATAACGCTTTTGCCTTGCTTCTCGCTTGCGATCCACTGCACGAGGAAGCGCGCGGCGAACAAGAGCTGCGCGATAACGCCGAATACCAGCCAGAAATCGAACTTGGCAACGAAGGCATCGTAGAAGATGGCGCTGATCTCCTGACCTATGCTTATGAGCATCAGCGTATCTCCGTGATTTGGGGGACGCGCCTGCGGCGGCGGATCAGCCACCACACGCCGGCGAGATCGAGAATGCCGACCCACAGCCGATCCCATAAGCCGTAATTCGATGTGCCCATGCGGCGCGGCCGGTCGACCACATCCACATAGCCGATCTCGTGGCCTTCGCGCTTCACCAGCGCCGGCAGAAAACGATGCAGCCCATCGAAATAGGGAAGGCTGAGCAGCACGTCGCGGCGCACAGCCTTCAACCCGCAGCCGGTGTCGCGCGTGCCATCCCGCAAGATGACGCTGCGCACGCCGTTGGCGATGCGCGATTGAAACTTCTTAAAACCGGTGTCCTTGCGCCCAACCCTCTGCCCAGCCACAAGCCCGATGCGCGGATCATCCATCAGCTGCTGCACCATCGTCGGAATGAATGACGGGTCGTTCTGGCCATCGCCGTCCAGCGTAACCACGATCGGCGCCAGCGCGGCCTTGCTGCCGGTACGTACCGCGGCGGATTGCCCGCAGGATGTAGCGTGCTGCACTTGGCGCAGATACGGGCGGCTTGCCATCAATTGCACGAGCTCTTCGGCGGTCCCGTCGCTCGAGCCGTCGTTGACATAGATAATTTCGAAGCGCCAGCGGCCGGCCAACGCCTGGGCGATTTCATCCACCAGCGGGCCGATATTGCCCTGCTCGTTGCGGACCGGCACGACCACCGACACCGCCGGCGTCTGCGCGCTATCGCGCATCTCGGTTTCGTTCATGGGCAATCCGTATTCAAGTCTGCCGCGTCTGGCGAATGCGAGCTTTTATGGGGCCAAAAGCTTTCGAGCAACCGCTTTGGTGCGCCGCCATGATGGCCCAGGCAGCCGGTGGATGGTGGCGTCGCTGCCCACCACCAAGCCGAGGCGCCGGGCGGCGAACCAGCCACGGACCAGCAGCGCGCCCACCAGTCCCGTGACCGCCCCGACAATGACATCGCTCGGAAAATGCGCATTCAGCACCACCCGGCTCATCGCGATGACCAGGGCATAAATCCACATGGGAAGCCGCGCCTTCGGCCAAAGCGCGCCGATCGCGATGGCCGCGGCGAAGGCATTGGTGGCATGCCCGGACGGGAAGCTGGCATAGGAAGCTTTCCAGATGAACGGATCATAGGAATACGGATCAGTGATCTGCGAAACGTAAGGCCGCGCACGGCCGATGAATCTTTTGATGATGGTGACGAACAGCGCCGGCACGCCGACAGCGAGAAAGATGAATCCCGCCCGCACCGCGATCGCTGCCAGCACGGCTTGGGAGAAGCGCGGCAGTGCTGACCACGGACTCGCGGCGATGACGAAGGAGCAGCATGCCGGTCGGGAACAGGAACCAGCCGGAATTGCCGAACCAGGTGATCCATTCGAAAATCTGACGGACCCATTTCGGCAGCAGGCGCGCCTGCCCGATCAGAAAGGCGTCGAGCAGCAACATGCTGGCGGTGACTACGAGCAGGATTGCCAGCAGGGCGACCACGGTAATCCAGCCTTTCACCGGCCATAGCGGCCTGCGGCGCTCGGGCGGTATCCGCGAGGGCTGCATCAGCGCACGCAGCCACGCCGTCAGCTTTTCTTTGATCCGCCGCAGCGCTGTCATTGCGCGGCTTCCGAGCGATAGACCGCGATGGTGATGGCGCGGCCCCCGCTGATGTTGAAGGCCTCGATGCGCGGGCCTTGCGCATAGCGCAAGCCGATGGCTTCGGCACGGCGCGCAAAGCTGCGTTCCTGCCGCGTATCGATGAAGGCAAAGCGGCATCCCCCCTGCCGCAGAAAATCCGCAGCGCCGGCGCCGTCGGTCAGCAGCGTCTGCGTACCTGCCAGGAAGACCAGGCTCGGCTCATGATAGCCTGCGGATGCCGCTATCGGATCCGGACAATCGGCGTGCCGCTGTATTTCCGCCAGCGTGACGCTCGGAAACAGCGACGTCATCGAGGGGAAGATCAAACCGTAAAGCGCTGCCGCGATCAGGATGGAAGCGGCCGCCGCGCGCATAAGCGAGCGTTCCGCGCCGTCGCTCTCGTAAAGCCACCAGGCGATCAGG
The DNA here is from genome assembly GCA_963731585.1 of uncultured Alphaproteobacteria bacterium. GTDB lineage: Bacteria > Pseudomonadota > Alphaproteobacteria > Rhizobiales > Xanthobacteraceae > CANKHA01. Next base: position 159,939 of record CAVSWC010000010.1, on the reverse strand, counting down.
CCCACGATCATGGCCGCAGCCGCGAATGGCCACGGCAAAAGATCGAAATGCCGGCCGACATAGATACTGATGATGATCGCCGCGAGGCAGAGCACGAGCGGCACGATGAACCAGCCCGAGGTGCCGCGGACGAGCCAGCGGTTGCGCGACAGGAGTCCGGCATCGAGCGCGCCGGCGGTGAGGATGGCGATGGCCGGATAGAGCGGCAACACATAGTGCGGCAGCTTGGTGATGACGATTTCGAACACGATCCAGGCGGGAATGATCCAGGCCAAAAGAAAGCGCGTGCCCGGCTCGCGCCGCGCCGTCCAGACTGCGGGCGCCGCCAGCAAGCTGAGCGGCGCTGCCGGCCAGAATGTCACCCAGAACAGCGCAAGATAATATCCGGGCGGCGCGCCGTGAGATTCCTGCCCGCTCGCCACCTTGGCGAAAAGGTCCTTGCCCAAAGATTCGACGAGAAAGGTATCGCCGCTGCGAAACAGAATGGCGATAAACCAGGGCGCTGCCAGAACGACCACCCACAGGATCCCGGGAATCGGCCGCAGCCTCCACAGCCAGCGCGCCGAACGGTCCAACGCGATAAGAGCCAGCGCCGACAGCGTCACCAGCATCAGGATCAGCGGCCCCTTCAGCAGCACGCCGCCGGCGAAAGCGGTCCAGAAGATCGCCGGCATTTTCCATCCCGAGATATCGGCCGCGCCGGTGCGGTGTCCGGAAAGATAAATCCGCGCCATCGCGCCCATGACCGCCACGATGAAGAGCAGTTGCATGGCGTCGGTTTTGGCGAGGCGCGCTTCCACCCCGAGCAGAATCGAGGCACCCAGCATCACCCCGGCCAGCAGCGCGCCGCGGCGCGAGACGAATGCGAGCGCGGCCCAATAGGTCACCAGCACAGCGCCGACGGCGCCGATCAGCGAGGGAATCCGGTACAGCCAAATGGTCGTGCGGGCTTCCGGCACGCCGAGTTTTTCGCCGAGCTGCACCGCGCCGGCCTGCATCCAATAGATGCCGACCGGCTTTTTGTAGCGCACCTCGTTCTGGAAACGGATGTCGACATAATCGCCGGTCTCCACCATCTGCTTGGTGGCCTGGGCGAAGCGCGCCTCATCGCGATCGACCGGCGGGATCTGGAAAAATCCCGGCAGAAAAGCCAGCAGCGACAGCGCGAGCAAAAACAACGCCGCGCGGGCATGCGAGACGTGGGCGAAATCCAGAAGAGCAATCAACCCCCTCCCCCGCTGAGGACGAGAGGCATCGCGCGTGGTCGTGGTCATGTCTGCCAATACCGGGAAAACGCGCGGACCATAGAGAAAAGCCGCGGCGGAGGGAAAGCCAACGCGCACCCGACTGCATAGCACCTTGGAAAACGGCGCCCGCCGCCTCAAGCGCGGGGGCTGCTTTTGTTTAGCCAGCGTTTAGCCGTAGCGCAGCCATCCGGGTACTGTGCTACACTTTGAAAAATTTGGCGACCCCGGGAGGACTCGAACCTCCGACCAACAGCTTAGAAGGCTGCTGCTCTAATCCGCTGAGCTACGGGGCCACGCCAGCAGGACTTACAGCATCAAAGCCTATCGCCGCAATTGGCACCGGTGCGGATCAGGGCAGCGCTAGTGCGTCCAGCCGTCCTTGCGGGTGAAAGCAAAATTGTCGGCATAGGCCATAGCGCGGCGCGCCGGCTCGCGCGGCTCGGATATCTGATAGGCGATCCCGTGCCGCTCGCAGTAAGCCACCGCCTCTTCCTTGCTCTCGAAGCTTAACCGCAACTGCTGCTTCATGTCGCCCGAGCTGGTCCAGCCCATCAACGGCTCCACCACGCGCGGCTCCTCCGGCTCATAATCCAACACCCAGTCCTTGGTCTTGGCGGCGCCGGACTGCATCGCCGTCCGGGCCGGTTTGTAAATGCGTGCGGTCATGATGAGGTCTTCATACCCTGTTGTTGGTTGCTTGGCGACGGCGAATTGCAGATGCGCCAGCTCCTCCCAGAAGTAAAGGCAAAGAATAAACCAGCAGGACAACGGCTCCTATCGGAAATAAGTTGGCTCCTCCTTGGCAAAGAAAGCCAAGCGCCATGCAAGCAAAAAATGGAACGCCGCCGACGAAAGCTTGCCCTAAATATCCACCCCAATACACCGCCTTCAGATTACTCCTGAACAGGTACACACAGAGAAACCCAATGGCCAGCAAGCAAAAAAGGTAAGCAAAGACATTCCCATCCCAGGGCTCCGAGTTTCCCGTGATCTGCTTGGAAAAATACCAAACAAGAAAACCGCAAGTGGCGCTTGTTAAGAAGGCATAGTGGTTGTTGGTGAGTTTCATAAATCCGCATTGCTGGATTTCGTATCTCAGACTACGGGCGTTCACGTCAAAACTTTACATGTACAAGATGGAAGATTGGTCGGGGCAGCAGGATTTGAACCTGCGACCCTCTGCTCCCAAAGCAGATGCGCTACCAGGCTGCGCTATGCCCCGCCAAAGACCGTGCTTCGCCGCAGATTTCGTACACGCTTCGCGCCGGGCCAGCAACCCGAAGGTGATCGCGGTGGCCGAGCCGGCCGGCAGATTGCCACCCGCCTGTCGTCGAGTTTGCGAGACGTTGCGAATGTGTCGCGTATAACGACTCAATCAATTAACCACCGCAGGTGATTCGCCTCTTAAATGCGGGTTAGTGTCCTTAATGCGGGTTTGCCCTTCCGCGCCACATATAAGGCGTGAAGATGGCGCACAAGAGCGCACCTGCCCGTAACGGCGTGCCGGCAGAACTCCTCACCAGGAAACCAAATGAACATTTTTAGTCGGGCGTCTATGACGCTCTCCACTGCCCTTTTGCTCGCGGCTATATCTGCGCCGGCGCATGCCGTGTCGCGCGTCGATCTTGGAGCAGCCGGGGATTTTGTCATCCTGTCCAAAGCAGGGATATCGAACACCGGCCCCACGACCATCGTGGGAAATATCGGCGTCAGTCCGATTGCCAGTACGGCGATAACGGGATTTGCCTTGAAGCTCGCCCCCAACGGCAGGTTTGCCACCTCTACCAAGGTGAACGGAAGGGTTTACGCGGCCAGTTACGCGGCGCCGACACCCGCAAATCTGACCGCAGCCGTGGGGGACATGCAGACTGCCTACAATGACGCGGCGGGCCGATTAAATCCCAGGGCCACAGAGTTGGGCAGCGGGAATATCGGCGGCATGACGATCCGCCCCGGCCTCTACAAATGGAGCTCCGGCGTGACGATTCCCACCAACGTCATTCTTTCGGGCGGCGAGAATGCCGTCTGGATATTCCAGATCGCGGGCACTTTGAACATCAGCTCAGGCAAGAGGGTCATCCTGCAGGGCGGCGCTCAAGCCAAGAATATCTTCTGGCAGGTTGCCGGGAAAACAACCATTGGAACCACGGCCGTTTTTAACGGCAACATTCTGGACAAGACGGCGATTGCGATTTTGACGGGCGCGCGGCTGAACGGTAAGGCGCTGTCGCAGACGGCGGTGACTCTGCAAGCCAACCCGGTCAGGGGTCAGGACGAGGCAATCATTATGCTTGATTCAAACTTCCCCTGCATCGGCTCCTGTTCGGCAACCTCGGATGAGGCGGCAACCAACGATTAATGCCTGACACCACTGCCCGTCCAAACTTATGTTTGCAGCGATACGAGCGACATAACCGCCGCTTTCCCCGTGTAAGCACCCCCCGACTGGGGGGTGTTTGCGGCACCAAGCCGATCAGCATCGTCCCGCACGATTGTGCTTCCGTTGCCGGCTGAAATGATGGGCCAGACGCGATGGCCCGAGAACCCTGAGTTCAGCGCAATGAGGCGCCGGTGACCTTGTCGCCGGGCTCAATTCCGAGTTTCCGGGCGGTGCCGCCAATCACCTCGAGCACATAGCGGACCGGACCGCCGGCCGGCACCATCCGTTCCGACAGCGGCTCGGTATTGGCGGCAATGCGGCGGATGGTGCCGTCTGCCCGAATGAAGATCATGTCGAGCGGGATATAGGTATTTTTCATCCAGAAGCCGACCTCCTGCTCCCGCTTGAAGTCGAACAGCATGCCCCGCCCCTCGGGCAGCTCCTTGCGATACATCAGCCCGCGGGCGCGTTCCTCATCGTTAGCCGCAATCTCGACCAGGAAGGAATGCGTGCCGCCTTTGGTCGCGATCTCGACCGTTTGAAGACTGGCCGTCTGCCCGCAGACGGGACCGCCAAGGACAAGAATTCCAAACGCCAGCGATGCGGCGCGGAAGGCAGCTGCGATTGCAGGAGAGAGTCGGAAGCGAAGCCGCCCACTCAGTGGGAGGCGAGACCGTGCGGTCCGGTTTCCGGCCGCACCTCCGCCGCCATCAGGCCCTTCGGTCCCGGCCCGAAACGCACCAGCACGAACTGTCCCGGCCGCAGCTCGGCGAGGCCGAAGCGGCGCAGGGTCTCCATGTGCACGAAGATGTCGGGGGTGCCCTCGCCCCGCGTCAGAAAACCGAAACCGCGCAACCGGTTGAACCATTTCACCTGAGCCCGTTCAAGACCGCTCGTAGGCGTGACCGTAACATGGGTGCGCGGCGCAGGCATCTGCGCGGGGTGGACCGCGGTCGACTCGTCCATGGAGAGGATGCGGAAAGCCTGCAGCCCTTTCGATCGCGGAACGGCTTCCACCACCACCCGCGTGCCCTCGTGGGCTGTCTGGAAACCGTCACGGCGCAGGCATGTCACGTGCAGCAGGACATCCGCCATGCCGTTGTCCGGCACGATGAAGCCGAATCCCTTCGCCACATCGAACCACTTGATAACACCGGTAAGCTCGATGAGGTTTTCCGACGTTGCATCGTCGACTCCACCGACCGCTTGCGGCTCGAGCCCGACATTTCTCACGGGCATTTTTTGCTCAACCCCGTCGGACGACATGACGCCGTACGCCGCCGCTTATGGCGCCTCTTCCGGACGCTTCGACGAATCTCTGCATCAAGGATAACACCGAGCGCCCGATGTCAAAGATAAAAATGCAAATTGCGCTTGCGCCTGTGAACATCCTTGTGATTTGAATCATTCGAAGAAATGAGTTGAATCTTTAGACGAAAGGCGCAAGCGCGTCGCCGATGTCATGGCGCACGACAAGATCGGCAAGACTGTCGAAGTCAGTAGGCTCGCGATTTATAATAACGAGAGCCGAGCCATTTCGTTTTGCCATCATAGGAAATCCCGCCGCAGGCCACACCACGAGCGACGATCCAATGGACAGGAAAAGGTCGCAACCGAGCGTCAGTTCTTCCGCACGCTGCATCGCGGAAACCGGCATGGATTGGCCGAATGAAACCGTCGCCGATTTGACGTGACCGCCGCAGCCCGAACAGTCGGGCGCTTCTCCTGATGCTTCAAAGCGTTCGCGCACCCAGGCCAGCTCATAAAGCTGGTTGCAGCTGAGGCATATCGCATAAGTCGTATTGCCATGCAGTTCGACGACGCATTCCGAAGCAAAGCCCGAAGCTTGATGCAGGTTGTCAATGTTCTGCGTGATGACAGCGGGAATCTTTCCCGCGCGGTAAAGCGATGCTAGCGCGCGATGTCCACGCCCCGGGCGCGCCGCGCAGAAATTCGCCTCCAGCGCAAAGCGCCGCCGCCAGGCTTCGTTGCGCATCTCCTGGCTGGAGATGAAGTCGTCGTAGGGAATAGGACTGTTCTTGGTCCATAACCCGCCGGGCGAACGAAAGTCGGGGATTCCGCATTCGGTGGAGATGCCGGCCCCGGTGAACGGGACGACCACACGCGAGCGTTCGATTAAGCCGCGCAGCCGGTCGATGGCGGTCTCGAGATCAGGCGCGATCATTTATATTAGTGCCCCGCTTCCGGAGTTCGTGATACATCGCCGCATCCCCTGACACGAACTTCGGAAGCAAAGGGGCACTAGCATCTCTAATTCTAGTGCCGCTTTCGATTTGAAGTTCCTAACTGAGCTTGCCGCTGGTGGTGTAGGAACTTCAAATCGGCGGCACTAGCGCCCCGCTTCCGAAGTTCGTGATACGTCGCCGCATCCCCTGACACGAACTTCGGAAGCAAAGGGGCATTAGCATCTCTATGATTCTAGTGCCGCTTTCGATTTGAAGTTCCTAACTGAGCTTGCCGCTGGTGGTGTAGGAACTTCAAATCGGCGGCACTAGCGCCCCGCTTCCGAAGTTCGTGATACGCTGCCGCATCCCCTGACACGAACTTCGGCACTAGTGCCAAGTATCACTGAACAGTTTCGACAGCGAAAGGATCGGCGAATGCGATTTCTGCACACCATGCTGCGCGTGCGCAATCTCGACGACGCGCTTGACTTTTATTGTAACAAATTGGGGCTGCGGGAGGTGCGCCGGCGCGACAGCGAACAGGGCCGCTTCACTCTGGTCTTCCTGGCAGCGCCGGCGGACGAAGACCTGGTGGAGCAGAGCAAGCGCGCCGGCCGCGATGCACCGCTGATCGAACTCACCCACAACTGGGATTCGGAGGACTATGGAGAGGCGCGCTTCTTCGGCCATCTCGCCTATGAGGTAGACGATATCTACGCGCTCTGCGAGCGTCTGATGCAGGCAGGCATCCCCATCAACCGGCCGCCGCGCGACGGGCAGATGGCCTTCGTCCGCTCACCCGACAGGCATTCGATTGAATTGCTGCAAAAGGGCGGGCCGCTGCCTGCGCGCGAGCCCTGGAAATCGATGCCGAATATAGGGAAATGGTGAGGGCGCCTTACCGCTTGCCACTGCCCCGCAAGCACTTTATACCGTGCCGGCCTCCGCCATTGGTCAGGTCGATATGCGGCAAGCCGGGCATTGGATGAGATGCTCCGCGATGTGCACGATGCGCGCCATGTCTCTCGTGATGGTATAAGTGCCGGCCCTCTGTGATCTGGGGATACATCCGACTTGTGGTTCCTCACCTGCTGCGGCGGGTGCAAGATGAACTGAAGCCGAAATCGCCGCGGGACAGAACCGGATACCGCCAAGCCGAGGCGCATCTGCGCGTTGTCGCTCCCGAGGCTTGTATGGAGTTACCCTATGGTTCTCAAGACACTCCTTAGCCTTTCTCTCGTCCTTGCTGGTTCCTTCGCTTCCACACTGCGCGCCGACCCTGCAGCCAGTCTGGTGCCCCTCGGCAGCTTTGTTATGCCAACCTACGTCGGGGTAGCGCCCGGCGAGCCGGAATTGCTTTTTGTAGTCGAGCAAATCGGTCGGATATTCGTGCTTCAAAATGAAGTCAAAGTTAGCCAGCCTTTTCTTAATATCAGCGATCTGGTCCGAGCACCGCCAAGTGGCGGCAACGACGAGCAGGGACTTTCTCGGTTGCCTTCGCACCCGATTATCAGTCTTCCGGTCGCTTTTACGTTACCTTTACGAACAATAGCGGCGACCTCGAACTCAACGAGTTCCGACGGATGGGAAACAACCCTCTGCGCGCCGCACGCGGCACGCGGCGGATTCTCATCAAAATCCCGCCTCCCTTCGTCGGAAATCACTATGGCGGGCAGCTGCATTTCGGCCCGGATGGCTACCTGTACTGGTCGACCGGTGACGGGGGGGTGGCCGAAAATGCGCCGCGATTGAGCAGCCTGCTAGGCAAGATTTTGCGGATCAATCCACTTCCCTCCGGCAATAGGCCTTACACAATTCCACCGGAAAACCCGTTTGTTGGACTCCCCGGGCTCAACGAAATTTTCGCCTACGGATTGCGCAATCCGTGGCAATTCTCGTTTGATGGAGGTCGCATTATCATCGCGGATGTCGGCCAGACTAGCCAAGAAGAAATCAATTTTCTTCCTAGGGCCGATGCGCGTGGTGCAAATTTCGGCTGGCCCGCATTTGAAGGCAACGAACCATTACGGTCCTAGGCTTCCCTGGCCAGGATCCCCCGACATTCCCGATGCACACTTATCCGCACGGCACGGGCTGCAATTCCGTGATAGGCGGCTATGTCGTCCGGGATCCCACACTCACGGCACTTTTTGGTCGTTATCTTTACGGCGACCTCTGCACGGGAGAGTTGCGAAGTTTTGTCGGGCGCGTTGTCGACCAGGAAGCTCGCGACGACAAGCCGATAGGTCTGATCGTCCCGGGGCTGACCAGCTTTGGAAAAGGCTTCAATGGCACGCTCTACGTCGCCCAAGGCGATGGGTCCATTTCACGCCTCGCGCCGCCTTAACAAGAGCGACGCGTTTCTTGCTTATGGCTTCAACGGGGTTTGTCGTGACGATCGCTGATGCTCTGCTGTTCGGCCTGCTGGCCCTCAAGCTGAGCAATGAGTTCTTTCCTTGTTTCGCCGTCCGCGCGCGTTGGATCTGCGAGCGTCTGATGCAGGCAGGCATCCCCATCAACCGGCCGCCGCGCGACGGGCAGATGGCCTTCGTCCGCTCACCCGACAGGCATTCGATTGAATTGCTGCAGAAGGGCGAGCCGCTGCCTGCGCGCGAGCCCTGGAAATCGATGCCGAATACCGGGAAATGGTGAGGACGCCGTACCGCTTGCCGCTGCCTGCCAAGCACTTTATACCTCGCCGGCCTCCGCGCCCTTCGTCTAGCGGTCCAGGACGCCGCCCTTTCACGGCGGAAACACGGGTTCAATTCCCGTAGGGCGCGCCATTTAATTCACCGATTTGTTACTAAGCGAGGCGGCCCTGCCAAAAGCGACTGAGGTGGCACAATCCAGTCCACCCCGGGAGCTTGCGGGCGCCGACCGGGCTGTAATCTGGGCATGGCGTATCGGTTGCATCTGCGCTATTCTGGCTGCGTTGGTGTGGCTGCGACCGTGGCTGCAAGGTTTACTACTTGGAGATCGATGATGGCTCGAGGCACTGTGAAGTGGTTCAATCCGACCAAAGGCTACGGCTTTATCCAGCCGCAGGGCGGCGGCGGTCGGGACGTATTCGTACATATTTCGGCTGTGGAGCGCGCCGGCCTCAGCACCCTGAACGAGGGGCAAGTCGTCGAATATGAGATCGTGGAAAACCGCGGCAAGCAGTCAGCTGAAAACCTCAAGGTGACGTAACCTCGTCGCCCTATGGGATAAAGAAAAAGCCCGGCGCCTTTCGGCGTCGGGCTTTTTCTCATTTCAAGATCAGCGAAGCTTATGCTTCCTGCAGGTTGGAGGCGGCGCTCTTGCCGCGCTCGCTCACCACGTCGTAGCTGATCTTCTGACCCTCAACGAGGCCACGCATGCCAGCACGCTCGACCGCGGAGACGTGAACGAACACGTCAGGTCCACCATCGGTCGGCTGGATGAAGCCGAAGCCTTTTTGCGAGTTGAAAAACTTTACCGTACCTACGGCCATTGTAGCTCCTTTATACGCACATCGGCGTTTGTTCGGCGGCCCGACTATCGCGCCGCCTTGTCCGAATTCAGCGTTGTCAGGGAGAAGCCCCTTTCGGGGAAAAACCAGATCAGGCGAAATCTCGAACGCTGCACACATAACCGTTTTCCGCCCAAATTGCAACCAATCGGGCGCGATTTCATGGCGCAGGGTTAGCGGCCAGAAGCTCGCTTTTTCCGGTGTTGAATGAATCCGGCGCAAAGCATTGGCTCTGCATTTGAGGCAAAACCCGATAACTTGCGGCACACATGGCGTGGACCTCCTGGATTGTGCTTTTGATCGGCATCGCCGCCAGCGGCTGCGCGGACCGCTACGCTATCGAGACCCAACGCAAGACCCTGGAAGCGCAGAACGTCCCGCCGGCGAATTACAAACCCGATCTGCTCGCCTTTATGCGCAGCTATCTCAATAATCCGGAGAACGTGCGCAATGCGGCGATGTCGGAGCCGCAGCAGCTAATGGTCATCGATCTTGAACGCTATGCCAGCTGCCTGCGCTACAATGCCAAGAACAATGCGGGACGCTATATCGGCTTAAGGGATCACCTCGCGGTCTTCATCTCCGGCAAGTTCGATCGCCTGATCGAGCTCGGCCGAGCCGAGCAGGACGCCGGCGGCGGTAGCGAAGTTTTGCGGCCCCTGCGTGATTATTGCGCCACTGCTAGCTACCAGCCGTTCCCCGAGCTGGAACAGTTACGCCGCTAGCGCTCCGCCGCGGGCGGATAGCCGTGCCGGCCGCCCCGATAGTCCTCCACGAGGTAGCTCGCCGCTCCTACCGCCTGCAAATAATTTGGCCCGACCGGCGACTTGCCCTGCCCGCCGGGGATATCCAGGACATAAGTGGGCTGGCACAGGCCGGAAAAGTCGCCGCGCAAGGCGCGCATCAAGTCCTGCCCTTGTTCAATCGAGGTGCGCAGATGCGCTGTGCCTGGCGCCAGATCGCCGTGATGCAGATAGTAGGGCTTGATCCGGCACTCGACCAAGCTGCGCATCAGGTCGCCGAGGGTCTGCGCATCGTCGTTGACGCCCTTGAGCAGCACCGACTGACTGAGCAGCGGAATGCCGGCATCGGCAAGCCGCGCGCAGGCGGCGCGCGCCTCCCCCGTCAGCTCGCGCGGATGATTAACATGCAGCACCACATACGCGGCCTTGCCGAAGGCTGTGATGGCGCGCACCAGCGCCGGCGTCATACGCCCGGGATCCACGACCGGAACGCGCGTATGCAGCCGCAACACCTTCACGTGGTCGATGGCCGCCAATTGCTTCACGACGGCTTCTAGCCTTCGCGGCGACAGCACCAGCGGATCGCCGCCCGTCAGAATGACTTCCCAGATTTCTCGATGCTGACGGATATAAGCCAGCGCCTGTTCCAGGGCGGCAGGGGTGAGCGCATGCTTCTGTCCCGGGCCTACCATCTCGCGCCGGAAGCAGAAGCGGCAATAGACGGCGCAGACATGCACGAGCTTGAGCAGCACGCGGTCGGGATAGCGATGCACGATCCCTTCCACCGGGCTATGGGCGTCGTCGCCGATCGGATCGGCCCTCTCCTCCCGCTTCGTCACCAGCTCGGCAACATCGGGAAGGAATTGGCGCGCGATCGGATCATTGGCGTCGCCCGGATCGATCAGCCCCGCCACCGCGGGCGTGAGCGCGACCGCATAACGCGCGGCGACTTTTTCCAGCTCGGCCACCTGGTCGGCGGGGATCAGCCCGCTTTCCTCCAACTGCGCGATACTGCGAAGGGTGCGTTCAGTCGATCTCATGACGTTGGTCCATTCTCGCAGGTGAGCGGTGCGTTCTGCCGCGCCTCCGCGCCTTAAACAAGGCGAAAGCGCAAGGCTAGTTCGGGGGATCGACCGGCGGCGTCCACAGAACCTGGTCGATGCGTGAGGCGCCGGTGGCCAGCATCACCAGCCGGTCGAAGCCGAGCGCAATCCCGCTGGCGGCCGGCATCGCGCCGAGCGCGGCGAGGAAATCTTCGTCCAACGGATAGCTCTCGCCATAGCGCCGCTTCTTCTCCGCCATCTCCTGCGTCAGCCGGCGGCGCTGCTCCTGCGGATCGTTCAACTCACCGAACCCATTCGCCAATTCAACCCCACAGGCATAAAGCTCGAACCGCTCGGCCACCCGCGCATCGTGCGGCGACGGCCGCGCCAGTGCCGAAAGGACGGCGGGATACTGGTCCAGGATAGTGGCGCGGCCAATGCCGAGCTTGGGCTCGATCTTTTCCACCAGCACGCGGCTGAAGATATCGCCCCAACTGTCGTCGTCCGCGGTCTGCACACCGGCAGATTGCGCAGCGGCGCCAAAGCCATCGCGGTCCGTTTGCTGGCCCTCAAGGGTCGCCAGCAGATCAACGCCGGCATGGCGCTCGAAGGCCTCCGCCACGCTAAGGCGCTCCGGCGGCAACGACGGATCGATGCTGCGGCTCGCGGTAGCTGAAGCCGGTGACAGCCGCGCCCTCTGCCGCCAGCGCCAGCACGGCGGCGCAGTCCGTCCATCAGCACGTCATAAGGCTCGTTGGCGCGGTACCATTCCAGCAAGGTGAATTCCGGCGCATGCAGCGCGGTGCGCTCGCGGTTGCGAAATACCCGGGCAAAATCGAAAATCCGCCGTTCGCCCGCTGCCAGCAGCTTCTTGCAGGCGAATTCCGGCGACGTGCGCAGATAGCGCTGCACAGATGCGCCATCGGGGCCGCGCAGCTCGGTAGCAAAGGCATGCAGGTGGGTCTCGTTACCGGGCGAAGGCTGCAGGATGCCGGTCTCCACCTCGAAGAAATCATGCTGTGCGAACCATTGTCGCAGCCGCGCCGCAATCCGGCCCCGGGTCAGCAGGAAAGGCCGCCGGTCGGCATGCAGGGCCGGAGTCCACCAGGGGGACGGCTCGGTCATTCCTAAATTGCCTCAGTGACATCAAAAGCGCGGGAAATGCTGGCATCCGGCCTCAAGATCAGTATGGTGCGGCCCGAAATCATCGCTGGAGCGCCGCCCCTCAAGCGCATGATCCGGCAAAGTGGGAACCGGTTAGCCGATTTAAGATCATGCGCCACTTTAATAAGTTAGCGCGCGATCGGACGCAAAACCGGTACCCACTTTTGCTGATCGCGCGCTTGGGCTAGCCCGGCCTCCACCATCGAAGGAAGATCCGTGAAAGTCATCGCCAGTTCGCTTCGTAAAGGCAATATCGTCGAAATCGACGGCAAGCTCTACGCCGTGCTGAATGCCGAAAACTTCCATCCCGGCAAAGGCACTCCGACGACCCAGGTCGATATGCGCCGGATCAGCGACGGGGTGAAGACCCAGCAGCGCTACAAGACCACGGAGCAGGTCGAACGCGCCCATGTTGAGGATAGCGAGTTCAGCTTCCTTTATCAGGATGCCGACGGTTTTCACTTCATGAACTCTGACACCTATGACCAGGTGGCGGTGTCGGCCGATGTGATCGGCGACCAGGCGGCGTTCCTGCAAGAAGGCATGAAGGTGAAGCTGAGCATGCACGAGGGCATAGCGGTGTCGATCGAGTTGCCGCCGCGCGTCACCTTGGAAGTGGTGGAAACCGAGCCATCGATGAAGGGCCAGACTGCCTCGGGCTCGTTCAAGCCGGCCAAGCTCTCGAACGGTGCCCGCACCATGGTGCCGACCCATATCGTTACCGGCACCCGGATCGTGATCATGACCGCCGACGGCTCCTACGTGGAACGCGCCAAGGACTGATCCGGCGCCCGCGGAACGCGTGGCGCCGCGTGGAGGGGCGTTTCGTCGCACGGCATCGCTGTAATTGCTTCGCCACATGGCGCAGCTAGAATGCAGCTCATGTCGAATCTACCCGCCGCTCATGGCTCGCCGGCATGCTCGGCGCCTTCTCCTTTCTTGCCGCGCGCAACCTTGCGCAGGCGCAAAATTCCTCGATGAGCTTCGAGCGTTGGGTCGCCGCTTTCCGGCCCCGAGCGCTCGCGCGGGGCGTCTCGGAACAAACTTATGATCGCGTGATGCGCGGCGTAACGCCGGATACCTCGGTCTATGCGCAGGACCGTGCGCAGCCGGAATTCACCGAAAAAATGTGGCAATACATCAATCGCCGCTGCTCCGAGCACCGTGTGATCACCGGCAAGACTCGCGCGAAGGAACATGAAGCGTTGCTGGCGAAGATCGAACAGGATTACGGCGTCGACCGCTATCTGCTGCTCGGCTTGTGGGGGATGGAGTCTTCGTTCGGCGATGTCGTGGCCAATCCGCGCTACATGCGTCCGATCATCCCGGCGCTGGCGGCGCTGGCCTGGGGCGAGCCGCGCCGGCGCAAATACTGGGAAGCAGGAATTGCTCAACGCGCTGGTCATCATCCAGCGCGGCTGGGCCGAACCGGCCGAGATGGTCGGCTCCTGGGCCGGCGCCATGGGCCATACCCAATGGATGCCTGAGGTCTGGCTCAACATGGGCATCGACCACAACAAGGATGGAAGGACTTCTCCCTTCCAGCTTGACGATGCCCTCGCCGGCACCGCCGCTTATATCGCCAAGCGCGGACGCTACCGGCGCGGCGAGATCTGGGGTTGCGAGGTGCGGCTGCCGGATGGTTTCAACCGGCAGTTGGCCGACAAGAAGACAAGACGCACTTATGCCAAATGGCGGGAGCTTGGCGCTCGCACGCGCTGACGGCGCGGCTTTCGCCCGGCCCGGCGATGAAGTGCGGCTCTGGCTCCCCGAGCGCGGCGGCCCTGCTTTCCTGATCGGGCAGAACTATCTCGCCTTCCGGTCCTACAACCCGTCCGATGCCTATACGCTGGCGCTGCTGCATCTCGGCGATCTGGTCCGCGGCCTGCCGGATTTCCAGCAGCAGTTTCCCGGCGGCGAGCGCCGCATGACTTTAGCGGAATTGAAGGAGATCCAAACGCGCCTCACCGCGCATGGGCTTGGACACGCAAGGCGCCGATGGCCGCGTCGGCTCCGACACCATGAAGGCGGTGCGCGCCTTCCAGCAGAAGGTCGGCATCACGCCTGCCGACGGCTATCCCGGGCTGCAGGTGCTCGCCCGCCTGCGGCAAAGCGGGTAGCCTACTGTCATCCCGGCCGACCCCCGACTTGATCGGGAGAGCCGGGACCGAGGAGCCATGTAAAGGATGGTCCCGGATCGGCTCGCGTTGCTCGCCGTCCGGGATGACACAACTGCTAAATCTTGAAGCTCTCGTAGGTCGAGGGATGAAACATCTCGTCGACCTTCACCAGCCGCGCGGACAAGCCTTCGGCGTGATGCCGGTTCAAAAAAGCTTCCAGCGTCTTGCGGTTGGCCGCAACGCCGTAGGGCCAGAAATCCTCGCCCATCAATTCGCGCGCGGCTTTCAGGTTTTCCTCCACAAAAGGCAAAGTGACCTTGGTGGCGGAGGTGTCGTTGAGCAATCCCATTGCGGCCGCCTTGGCCTGTTCGAAGGCCTTCAGCAAAGCTGCCGGCAGCCAGGGATGCTGCTGCACCAATTCGCGCCGCACGCCGACAAGGTGCATGATCGGGAAAATTCCGCTGCGCTTGTAATAGTCCTTCGCCGCCGCGGTCGGATCGGGAAACAACCATCCGATATTGCGATGCTTGCGCAAGGTCGAGATCGGGAGCACGCGGCGCGATGAAACCGTCGATCTCGCCCTCGGCCAACAATTGCGAGATGGTCTTGCCCGCGGGGGCATCCTGCAACTTCACGTCCGGCGGCAGCTTGATGGAGATTTTCTCCGGGCGTTCCGCGTCCGTGATCGGGCCGCGCACCCAGGAGATGTCCGCGGGCTTGACGCCGAACTCCTCTTCCAGGATCGCGCGCGCCCAGACATTGGCGGTGAGCTGATATTCCGGCACGCCGACTTTCTTGCCCTTCAGATCGGCGGGCTTTTTGATGCGGTCGGTGCGCACATAGATCGAGGTGTGGCGGAAGGTGCGCGAGACGAAAGCCGGCACGCCGACGTAAGGGCAATTGCCCTGCGCGGTCTTCACGGTGAAGCTCGACAGCGACAATTCGCAGACATCGAACTCCGCGTGGCGGAAGGCGCGAAAGAAAATCTCCTCCGGTGACAGCGTCATGCAGATGGGCTCGACGCCGTCGATCTGCACCGAGCCGTCGAGCAGGGCGCGGGTGCGGTCGTAAGGCCCCACCGCCAGCGATAATTTAAGTTTGCTCATGAAGTTGGCCGCCCGTTGTTTCCGATGTCATAGCGCATGATCCGGCGAAGTGGAAACCGGTTCGCCGATGAGATCATGCGCCAAGTTAACAAGCTAGCGCGCGATCGGACGCAAAACCGGTATCCACTTTTGCTGATCGCGCGCGATGCGAAAGGACGGGCGGAGGCAAAGCCAAGCGTCAGCCGGTCACTACCCGCACGCTGGTTTGCGGTGTAATGCGCACGGTCTTGACGCGGCCGAGGTAGCTCTCGATCACTTCCCAGACCGGCGGGCCCTCCACTTGATCGGCGATGCTGCCCCAGCCGGCGACGGCATAAGTCTTGGCCGGATCGATCGCCTTTCCGCTCCGGTTGTGCTGCAGCGTCGAGATGCGGCTGCCGAGCGCCTTCTTCGGGTCGAGGCGGTAGCGCAGCCCGCCGGAGCGGACCATGTCGCGGCCCAGCCGCTGATAGGGATCGCTATGGCACAGCCCGTCGGCGGCATCTTCCAGCAGATCCTTGATGCGCTGTCCTGTCATGCTCGTGCGATACACTTGCGGATAACTGATCGCCGTCGCGTTGAACAGGTCTTCCGTGGTGATGGGCGAGTCGGGCAGCACGGTCGTGCCCCAGCGCAACCCCGGCGAAAAAGCAATCTCGGCATCCCGCTCCGCAAGCAGCGCCGCGCAGATCAAGTCGCAGAATGTGCCGCGGAAGGTATCGCGCCGGTAGAGCAGCGATTCCGTGTGCCCGAGGACGCGTGACAACTCCTCGGCGAAGGGCGCGCGCGCTTTTTCCACCGCGTCAGCCATTTCCGGATCAGCATGGATGGCATCGGCGAATAGCGGGATCAGCTTGTAGCGGAAATCGCGCAGTCCTTCCGGACGCACGTCGAGATCAAGCCGCGAAACGAATTTGCCGTGGCTGCCGGATGCGATCAGCAGCGTCTTGCCCACCCGCACCGGCTCAGGCAGTGCGTCGCCGCCGTGGGCGGTGAGAATAATGTCGAGGCCTTCGACACGGGAGGCGAGCTTGCGGTCGGCGTCGAACCCATTTTGCGACAGCAGCACGACAAGCGAGACCCCTTCCCGCCGCGCGCGTTCGACTGTTCTTGCGATTTCGTCCTCGCGCAGGCCAAACGTCCAGGGCGGCAAAACGCTGCGCGGATGCACCACCGTCGTATGTGGATAGGCGTGGCCCAGCACGGCGATGCGCACGCCGCCCTTCTCGATCGTTTTGTAAGGCGCTAAGACGGGCTTGTTCTCGGCAGCATCGCGCACATTGAGCGCAAGCAAGGAATAGCCGAGCTTCTCCACCATTTCCTTGGAGCGGGCTTCCCCATAGGTGAATTCCCAATGCGCTGTTCCGCCATCCGGCTTCAGCAGTTTGAAACAATCGGCCACGTCCTGGCCTTGGGTGCGATGGCTGCCGAGCGTACCGTGAAAGGTATTGCCGCCGTCAAGCAGGAGCACGCGGTCCTGCCCGCGTTCCGCCCGCACCGCTTTGACCACTGTGGCAAGGCGATCAAGGCCGCCGATGCGGCCATAGCTTTTCGCCAGCGCGACAAAATCCTCCGATGTCAGCGCATGCGCCGTCCGCGATTTTCGCCGGAATGTCATAGTGGCGCAAGAATTCGCGGCCCGCGAGATGTGGCGGAGTGCCGCGCGCTTCGGCAAAACCAAGATTGACCGACGGCTCGCGCAGATGGACCGGACGCAGCTGGCCATGCAGATCGGCGACATGCAGCAGCGTGACATTGCCCAGCCGCGGAAAATTCAGCAGGTCCGCTTCGGTGAGTTGTTGCTGCGCCAACGCGCGTCGAAAACCGCCCACGCCATCGGCAGCAAGGACCGCCGCCGCCGCGGCGCCCGCCTGTAGCAACTCGCGGCGCGTGGGCATCTGCTTGGTCCGTTCCAGAGCGCGATCGGGAAAAATGGATGCGTTTGCGAAAGCGATCCAGCTTGCGCAGAATGCGTAAACTTACTGCGTGGGGCTCTAAATCCTTAAGCGGCAACGTTTTCTTCGAGCGCACCGGCGGCACTGCGCTTGAATGCGTTCTTGCTCTCTCGCACCCGATTACGGCGAAAAACCGTCAGCGAGCAGCGATGTCCAGGATGCGCAGTTGCACGCGCTCTTCACCCTGATAGCGATCGAGCGCGAGGCAACCGGCGGCATGCACGGCGCGGCCTCGGCTTTCCAGCAGAGCATTGCCGAGCTTCTGGCCGGCTGCACGGAAGGCAATGGCATTGACGAAGCCGCCGTCGCCGCCCTTCAGCCGCACACGGATATGATTTTGGCCAACCGGGTCGACATACACGAGGGTGTGGTGAGGAAACGCCACGATCGGCTCGCCATTGCCGGCACCGAACGGACCTGCCCGGGCAATCATCGCCATCGTCTCCGCGTTGGCGGCGGACGCCGACAAAGCCGCATCGATCCGCAGCGTGTCATCGCGTCTTGCAGCCGCAACCGCCTCGCCCAAATTTCGTTCCAGATAAGCGCGGAACTCCGATAGTGCAGTTTCCTTTAGCGTGACGCCCGCGGCCATGGCATGCCCGCCGCCTTTCATCAGCAAGCCCTCCGCCACCGCGCGCCGCACCGCCTGCCCAAGGTCAACGCCGGGAATTGAGCGCCCGGAACCGGTGCCGATTCCTGCCGGATCGATGGCGATGGCAAAGGCCGGCCGGCCATAGCGCTCCTTCAGCCGCGCGGCCACGAGCCCCACCACGCCGGGATGCCAGCCTGCCGCAGCGGTCACCACGACCGCGCCCTTTTCCTCGAGCCCAAGCGCCGCCATGGCCTCCGCTTCTGCCTCGGCCAGCGTTTGCTGCTCGATCACCTGCCGCTCGCGGTTGAGGCGATCGAGCTCCTCGGCAATCCGCGCGGCCTCCACCGGATCGCTTTCCATCAACAGCCGCACGCCGAGATCGGCGCGGCCGATGCGGCCGCCGGCATTGATGCGGCGGCCCGAGCAGAAATCCGAGATGATAAGGCTCTGGCGGCCCATTCAGCCGCGCCACATCCATCAGCGCGGTCTGGCCGATATGCTCGCGCCGGCGCAGCGCAATCAGCCCTTTGCAAACGAAGGCGCGGTTCAGCCCCTTCAGCGGCACCACATCGGCCACCGTGCCGAGCGCAACGAGATGGAGAAACGAAAGCAAATCCGGCTCCGGCCGCGCCTCCGACCAGAAACCGCGCCGGCGGAGCTCGCGGTTGACCGCCACCACGGTGACGAAGGTCAGCCCGACGGCCGCGAGATGGCCTAGCCCGGAAAGATCGTCGCGTCGGTTGGCATTGACCACCGCGACCGCAGCCGGGAGTTGCTCGTCGGCCTGGTGATGATCGATCACGACGACATCAAGGCCCAGGCGTTGCGCTTCCGCTAAAGGCTCCATGCTGGTGGTGCCGCAATCTACCGTGACCAGTAATTTCGCGCCGCGTGCGGCGAGCGCGCGGATCGCCTCCACATTGGGGCCATAGCCTTCGAAGATGCGGTCGGGGATATGCACGAGGGGATCGAGTCCGCCCGCGCGCAGGAACAACGCGAGCAGCGCGGAGGACGTGGCGCCGTCCACGTCGTAATCGCCGAAGATCGCGACGCTCTCGCCGCGCTGCATCGCATCGGCGATGCGCTCGGCCGCGGCCGCCATCGAATTGAGCACATAAGGATCCGGCATCAGCCGCTTGACGGTGGGATCGAGGAAGCTTTCGACCTCGTCGACCTCGACGTCTCGCCCGGCAAGGATGCGCGCCAGCAGTTCAGGCAGATTGTGCCGCTGCGCGATCGCAAGCGCGCGCGCGGCGCCGCGCTCGTCGAGCCGGTCGCGCCAGGTGCGGCCGCAGACCGAGCGTTCGACGCCGAGAAACAGGCGGTTGGAAAAGGCGATGTTCATGGTCGTTTCCGGGCTTGGCCGGATAGGCCCGAAACGACTTTAGCCGATTCCAGCGATCGCTAAGTCAATCCAGATGGAACTTTTCGAGCTGCCGGTGCTCGGCGCGGATCCAACGAACGGTGCCGGTGACGGAGCGCATCACCACGGTTTCCGTTTCAATCGTCTGCTTGCCGAAGCGCACGCCTCTGAGCATCGAGCCGGTGGTAACGCCGGTGGCCGAGAACAGGCAATCGCCGCGCACCATGTCTTCCATCTCATAGCGCTTGCGCGGATCCTTGATACCCATCTTGAACGCGCGTTCGCGCTTCTCCTCGGTATCGAGGATGAGCCGGCTCTGCATCTGCCCGCCGATGCAACGCAACGCGGCAGCCGCCAGCACGCCTTCCGGCGCGCCTCCGATGCCGATATAGATGTCGATACCGGTTGACGCGGCGTTGGCGGTATGGATGACGCCCGCCACGTCGCCGTCGGTGATCAGCGCCACCGCGGCGCCGGTTTTGCGGATGGCCGCGATGAGATCGGCGTGGCGCGGACGGTCGAGCACGAGTGCCGTAATGTGGGAAGGCTTCACGTCCTTGGCCTTGGCCAGCGCGCGGATGTTTTCTTCCGGTGAGGCGTCGAGATCGACCACGCCTTTCGGGTAACCGGGCCCAATGGCGATCTTGTCCATATACACGTCGGGTGCGTTGAGCAGCGTGCCGCCGTCCGCCATGGCCATGGTGGCGATGGCGCCCGGCATGTTCTTGGCGCAGAGCGTGGTGCCTTCCAACGGGTCCACCGCGATGTCGACCTTTGGCCCGTTCTTGCTGCCGACCTGCTCGCCGATGAACAGCATCGGGGCTTCGTCGCGCTCGCCCTCGCCGATCACCACCGTGCCTTTGATCGGCAGCTTGTTCAGCTCGCGCCGCATGGCATCCACCGCGGCCTGGTCGGCGGCCTTTTCGTTACCGCGTCCGCGCAGGCGCGCCGCCGACACCGCCGCGCGTTCCGTCACGCGCACAATCTCGAGCGACAGGATGCGCTCGAGCACCAAGTGCGGCTGAACGGTAATCGATGGCATAGCGCTTTCCCTTCAGGCTCTTGTCTTAGTCAACGGTGTTTTTCGATGCGGATCAATTGAGGCGGCTCGGCAATCGCCCCGTCGGCCTCCACCGCCGAGAGCGCATTGCGAACCGCCGCTTCGGTGGTGGCATAAGTGATCAATATGACAGGCACCGGACCGGCGGAGCTGTTCGGGTCCTCGCCGCCGTGGGTGCCGCGGTGGCGCTGCACGATCGATTCCAGCGAAATATTCTGCTCCGCCAGGCGCGTGGCGATGGCTGCGACGGTGCCCGGACGGTCTACTGCGGAGAGCCGGATGTAATAGCCGCCCTCATGACGCTGCATCGGCGCCCGCGCGGGCGTGCTCATGCTGGCGGCAGGCCGGCCGAAGGCGGGCATCCGGCGCTCGGCCGCAAGATCGATCAGATCGGCCACCACCGAAGAGGCGGTGGCGGCGCCGCCGGCGCCCGGACCGATCAGGGTCAACTCCATGGTATCGGCATCGATCGCCACCGCGTTGGTGACGCCATTGACGCCGGCAACGACAGAGCCCTTGCGCACCATGGTCGGATGCACGCGCTGTTCGATGCCGGCCTCGGTGCGCTGCGCGACGCCAAGCAGTTTCACGCGATAGCCAAGCTCATCGGCGGCATCGAGATCAGCAAGCGTGATCGATTCGATGCCTTCGACGTGCACAGCTTCCGCATCCACTTCGCTGCCGAAAGCCAGGCTGGTGAGAATCGCAAGCTTATGCGCGGTATCGAATCCGCCGATGTCGAAGGTCGGATCGGCTTCGGCATAGCCGAGCCGCTGCGCTTCCTTCAGGCAATCGGCGAAGGACAGCCTCTCCTCATGCATGCGGGTGAGGATGTAATTGCAGGTGCCGTTGAGGATGCCGTAAACCCGGCCGATCTGGCTGCCTCCAAGTCCCTCGCGCAGCGTCTTGACGATGGGAATGCCGCCGGCAACCGCCGCCTCGAAATAAAGTGCCGCCCCGTTCTTCTCCGCAAGCTTGGCAAGCGCGACGCCGTGCCTGGCGAGCAGAGCCTTGTTGGCGGTCACGACCGGACGTCCCATGGCGAGCGCGGCCTCGACCGAGTTTTTCGCCGGATCGCCCTCCCCGCCCATCAGTTCGACAAAGACATCGATGTCGGGATCGCGGGCGAGCGAGAGCGGATCGGCGACCTTGCGAACGCGGGATAGGTCGAGCGTTGGGTCTTTGGGCGGATCCTTGCTGGCATAGGCGACCAGCTCGATCGAGCGGCCGGCGCGCCCGGTGAGTGCGTCACGCGCCCGGGCGATCTGCCCAGCCACGGCCGAGCCGACCGTACCAAGACCCGCAAGACCTACTCTGAGAGGCGGCAGCATCGGATGCCGATCCTTAACTGCGGACGGCGTCAGCGCCGCGTAGCGAGAGGAACAACGTTGTGCAACGTTTCCGCGCCGGATTCAAGAAAACGCCGGATATTGCGGGCTCCCTGGCGGATGCGCTGCTCGTTTTCCACCAATGCGATGCGAACGAAGCCTTCGCCATATTCGCCAAAGCCGATTCCGGGCGCGACCGCGACCTCGGCCTTTTCCACCAGCAGCTTGGAGAATTCGATGCTGCCGAGCGGCCTGAACGGCTCGGGAATCGGCGCCCAGGCGAACATCGATGCCTTCGGCGCGGGGATATCCCAGCCCGCGCGGCCAAATGAATCCACCAGCACGTCACGCCGGCGCTTGTAGCATTCGCGCATTTCGCGGATGCAATCGTCCGGCCCGTTTAACGCCGCTGTCGCGGCAACTTGAATCGGGGTAAAGGCGCCGTAGTCGAGATAGGATTTTACCCGCGCCAAAGCTGCAATGATGCGCTCGTTGCCGACGGCGAAGCCCATGCGCCAGCCGGGCATCGAATAGGTCTTCGACATCGAGGTGAATTCCACCGCGATATCCATGGCGCCATTGACCTGCAGCACCGAGGGCGGCGGGTTGCTGCCGAAATAGACTTCGGCATAGGCGAGATCGGACAGGATCATGATCTCGTGCTTCTTCGCAAAGATCACGAGGTCCTTGTAGAAATCCAGTTCGGCTACATAAGCGGTCGGATTGGCGGGATAGCAAACCACCGCCGCGATCGGTTTTGGGGTCGAATGCTCGATCGCCCGCTCCAAGGTGATGAAAAATTCCGGCGTAGGCTCGGACGGAACGGAGCGGATGACCCCGCCGGCCATCAGGAACCCGAAGGCGTGGATCGGATAGCTCGGGTTCGGCACGAGGATTACGTCGCCCGGGGCGGTGATCGCCTGCGCCACGTTGGCGAAACCTTCCTTGGAGCCGAGCGTGGCAACGATCTGCGTGTCCGGATTGAGCTTCACCCCGAAACGGCGATCGTAATAGGCCGCCTGCGCGCGCCGCAGCCCCGCAATGCCGCGCGAGGCGGAATAGCGGTCGGTGCGCGGCTTGCCGATCGTCTCTTTCAGTTTCTCGATGACATGGGCCGGCGCGGGCAAATCCGGATTGCCCATGCCGAGATCGACGATGTCTGCGCCGGCGTTGCGTGCGACCGCCTTCGCCTTGTTGACGACTTCGAAAACGTAGGGCGGAAGACGACGGACGCGGTGAA
The DNA here is from genome assembly GCA_963731585.1 of uncultured Alphaproteobacteria bacterium. Taxonomy (GTDB): domain Bacteria; phylum Pseudomonadota; class Alphaproteobacteria; order Rhizobiales; family Xanthobacteraceae; genus CANKHA01. The sequence continues at coordinate 136,943 of CAVSWC010000010.1, read as the reverse complement.
ATTCTTCCATAGGACTTCTGCTCCTCGGCGCCGGTAATATGCCTGGTCCAGCCATCCAGGCCGTCATAACGCGCCCATTGATAGGCTGCCGGCCTCGTCGGCGACTTTTAGCATGGGCGGCCGCCCGCGCCAGAGTGGGATGCCCGCCGGACGATGGCTGGTTAATGACGCGCAAACGGACGTGTCTTCCGCACCCGCCCACTGTCACATAAGATTGTGATTCTGTTAGGTATTATTCGGCGGCCGGAACGTCTCCCCCCGATGTGTGCGGCGGCGGGTACGCAGCCCATTAAGACCTATATATCGAGCATATATGTAGAGCATAATGCCCGCCGCGGACGCGCCGCGATGACACACCGCATGGCCCATGGACGATAGCACCCGAAAAAATAAGGCTCCGCCGCAGGTCGCCAGTTTCGACGTGGAAGCCTTTTCCCGCAATCTGGCGCGCGTGATCGAGGAAAGCGGCAAGGCGCTGTCGGCCTATATCAAGCCGCGCGAGGAAGGAAAGATCAAAACCGACCTTGCGCAGGATTTGGGCGAGATTGTCGGTACCCTTGGCAAGGTGGGTCAATACTGGCTGTCCGATCCGCAGCGCGCGCTCGAACTGCAATCGCGGTTGGGCAGCGCCTATCTCGAGCTTTGGGGCAACGCGGTCAAACGGCTGGCGGGCGAGCCCGCGCCGCCCGTCGCCGAGCCGGGCGCACGCGACAAACGCTTTGCCGATTCGGAATGGACCACGAACCAGTTCTTCGATTTCCTCAAGCAAGCCTATCTGCTCACCAGCACCTGGGCCGATCGGCTGGTGCAGGACGCCGCCGATCTCGACCCGCACACCAAGCAGAAGGCAGAGTTCTACACCCGGCAGATCGCCAATGCGATTTCGCCGTCGAATTTCGTTCTTACCAATCCGGAATTGCTGCGCGAGACCTTCGCTTCCAATGCGGAGAACCTGGTGCGCGGCATGCACATGCTGGCGGAGGACATCCAGGCCGGTGCCGGCGAGCTGAGAATCCGCCAATCCGATCCGTCCGCTTTCGCGCTCGGGCGCAATCTCGCGATGACGCCCGGCAAAGTGGTGTTCCAGAACGAGTTGATGCAGCTCATCCAATATGCGCCGTCCACGGAGACGGTGCTGAAGACACCCCTGCTGATCGTTCCGCCATGGATCAACAAATTTTACATCCTGGATCTCATTCCGGAAAAGTCATTCATCAAGTGGTGCGTGGATCAAGGTCTGACGGTTTTCCTCATTTCCTGGGTTAACCCCGATGCAAGCCTCGCCCGCAAGAATTTCGACGATTACATGATCGAGGGCCCGCTTGCCGCGCTCGAAGCCATCGGCAAAGCCACCGGCGAGAAGACCGTCCACGCCATCGGCTATTGCGTCGGCGGCACATTGCTCGCCGCGACCCTGGCCTATATGGCGGCGAAGCGCGTCAACCGTGTGTCGTCCGCCACTTTGTTCGCCGCGCAGGTCGATTTCACCTATGCCGGCGATCTCAAGGTCTTTGTCGACGAGGAGCAGCTCGCGGCGCTGGAAACGCGCATGCAAGAACAGGGCTATCTGGAAGGCGGCCAGATGGCCTCCACCTTCAACCTGCTGCGCTCGAATGATCTGCTCTGGCCCTACATCATCAACAACTACCTCAAGGGCAAACGACCCTCCGCATTCGATCTGTTGTACTGGAATTCCGACGCGACGCGGATGCCCGCGGCCAATCACTCCTTCTACCTGCGCAATTGTTACCTGGAAAACAATCTGACCCGGGGCAAAATGGAGCTCGCCGGCACGCGGCTCGATCTGAGCAAGGTGAAGGTGCCCGTCTATAATCTTGCAACACGCGACGATCATATCGCGCCGGCCAAGTCGGTCTATCTCGGCAGCAAATTTTTCGGCGGACCTGTGAGATTCGTTGTCTCCGGCTCCGGTCACATCGCGGGCGTGATCAATCCCCCCAGCCAGCAAAAGTACCAATACTGGACCGGATGGAAGCCGGCCGGCGACGATGTCGACAAATGGCTCGCTGATGCCAGGGAGCACGCCGGTTCATGGTGGCCGGACTGGATGCAGTGGCTCAAGCGCCATGGCGATGCCGAGGTGGAGGCACGCCAGCCCGGCTCCGGCAAGCTCAAGGCCATCGAGGACGCACCCGGCTCCTACGTCAAAGTCCGCAGTTAACCTCCCACACTCAAATTGCCGCCCCAAGCCGCAGCTTGGGGCCATTTGCGCCTCAAACTCATCCGCCCTGCCCGCGAAACTATGCTAAAGTCTCACATCCAGCCGGTTCCGTAAAACAAAGCCGGCAGACATAATCGTTGCACCACGAGCAGGAGGAACCCGATGTACGTCAAGTTTATAGTGCCCGCGATCGCAGCGCTGAGCCTTGCCGCCCAGCCGACCGTCGCGCAGGAGCTCACAGGGACTTTGAAGAAGGTCAAGGACAGCGGCTCGATCACCATCGGGCATCGCGAGTCGTCGGTGCCGTTTCTCTTACTACGACGACAAGCAGCAGGTGGTCGGCTATGCGATGGACCTCTGCAACAAGATCGCCGACGCGGTGAAGAAAGAGCTCAAGCTCGACAAGCTCGAGGTCAAGCTCAACCCCGTCACCTCCGCCACGCGCATCCCGCTGATGGCGAACGGCACCGTCGATCTGGAATGCGGCTCGACCACCAATAATCTCGAGCGGCAGCAGCAGGTCTCCTTCACCATCACCCATTTCGTCACCGCCAACCGCTTCGTGTCGAAGAAGGCGGCCAACCTGCAAGACGGTGGACGACCTGAAGGGCAAGACCATCACCTCGACCTCCGGCACCACCAACATCAAGCAGATCACCGAGATCGGCGGGCAGAAAAACCTCGGCCTCAACATCCTGCCGGCCAAGGATCATGCCGAGGCCTTCCTGATGGTGGAGACCGACCGCGCCGCCGCCTTCGTGATGGACGACATCCTGCTCTACAGCCTCGTCGCGTCGCCAAGATCGCCGGGGGACTATGTGATCTCCAAGGACGCGCTGTCGGTCGAGCCCTACGGCATCATGCTGCGCCGCGAAGACCCGGCCTTCAAGAAAGTCGTCGATACGGAAATGACCCGCATCTACAAGAGCGGGGAGATCAATGCGATCTACGACAAGTGGTTCACCAAGTCGATTCCGCCCAAGGGCATCAATCTCAATCTGCCGATGAGCGACCAGTTCAAGAAAGTGGTGGCCAATCCGACCTCCAGCGGCGATCCGAAAGACTATCAATAGCCGCTAAACTTGAGTCGCGCCGCCGCCTTCGGGTGGCGGCGCAAGTTCAACAATACGCCTCGTGCGGCGCAGCGGGGGACTGCTGTGAACTACAACTGGAACTGGGGCATCTTCTGGCAGATATCGCCGGACGGCGCGCATACCTATTTCCAGTTACTCCTGCTCGGCACCTGGTGGACGCTGACCACCGCTTTCTTCGCCTGGATCATCGCGCTCACCCTCGGCTCGCTGGTCGGCGTGGCGCGCACCACGCCGCAACAAGTGGCTGATTCGCTTCGGCAACGCCTATGTGGAGCTGTTCCGGAACATCCCGCTGCTGGTGCAGATGTTCCTGTGGTATTTCGTGCTGCCTGAAGTCGTGCCGCGCGATATCGGCACCTGGCTCAAGCAGCTTCCCAACGCCTCGTTTTATACCGCCGTCGTGGCGCTCGGGCTCTATACTTCGGCACGCGTGGCCGAGCAGGTACGCGCCGGCATCAACAGCCTGGCGCGCGGCCAGCGGGCCGCGGGGCTCGCCATGGGCCTCACCCAGCCGCAGACCTACCGCTACGTGCTGCTGCCGATGGCCTACCGCATCATGCTGCCGCCGCTGACCTCGGAATTCATCAACACCATCAAGAACAGCTCGGTCGCGCTCACCATCGGCCTGATGGAGCTCACCGCGCGCGCACGCGAAATGCAGGAATTCACCTTCCAGGTGTTCGAGGCCTTCACCGTCGCGACCATCATCTACATCGTCATCAATATCATCGTGACCGAGGGCATGCGTCGGCTCGAACGCGCCGTCGCCATTCCCGGCTATCTCGGCGCGCGTGCCAAGACTTCATGGCGCCAGAGGTGGAAGGCGCGGCAAGGATGGAGGTTGCGCCGTGTTTAGCAACTTCGACTTCGACGTCATCATCCGGTCCCTGCCCTATCTGTTCATCGACGGGATGACCTTCACCGTGACGCTAACGGCGATGGCCGCGTCGCTCGGCCTGATCTGGGGCACCATCCTCGCGCTGATGCGGCTGTCGGGTTTTCCTCCGCTGGTGATTTTCGCCACCGGCTACGTGAACCTGATGCGCTCGGTGCCGCTGGTTTTGATGATCTTCTGGTTCTACTTTCTCGTGCCTTATATCGGGCAATGGATCACCGGCTCCGCCTCGCCGATCCGGGTCGGGGCCTTCATGTCATCGCTGATCACCTTCGCGCTGTTCGAAGCCGCATTCTTTTCCGAGATCATGCGCGCGGGCATCCAGTCGATCGCGCGCGGCCAGATGGCTGCGGCGCAGGCGCTCGGCATGAATTACCGCACGACCATGTCCTACATCATACTGCCGCAGGCGTTCCGCAACATGGTGCCGGTGCTGCTGACCCAAACGATCATCCTGTTCCAGGACACGTCGCTGGTTTACGTGCTGTCGATTACCGACTTCCTTGGCGCGGCGTCGAAAATTGCTCAGCGCGACGGGCGGCTGGTGGAAATGTATCTGTTCGCCGCAGCGGTTTACTTCATCATTTCGCTTGCGGCTTCCACCGCCGTTCGCCGGCTGAACCGCCGCATCGCCATCATCCGCTGAGGCCGCCATGATCGAAATGCAAAATGTCAGCAAGTGGTACGGCCCGGTGCAGGTGCTGAAGAACTGCACGATCCAAGTCGCCAAAGGCGAGGTCGTGGTCGTCTGCGGTCCCTCCGGCTCGGGCAAGTCTACGCTGATCAAATGCGTCAACGCGCTGGAGCCGTTTCAGGAAGGCAGCATCACGGTTGCGGGTATTTCGATAAAGGACAAACACACCAATCTGCCGAAGCTGCGCGCGCGCATCGGCATGGTGTTCCAGCATTTCGAGCTGTTCCCGCATCTCTCGGTGATGCGTAACCTCACGCTGGCACAGATCAAGGTGCTCGGCCGCGGCGAGGAGGAAGCGCTCGCTAAAGGCGCCAAGCTCCTGGAGCGCGTCGGCTTGTCAGCGCATGCGAAGAAATATCCGGGCGAACTATCCGGCGGCCAGCAGCAGCGCGTCGCCATCGCCCGCGCCCTCGCCATGGACCCCATCGCCATGTTGTTCGATGAGCCGACCTCGGCGCTCGATCCGGAGATGATCAAGGAAGTGCTCGACGTGATGGTCGCGCTGGCCTCGGAAGGCATGACCATGATGGTGGTGACGCATGAGATGGGCTTCGCCCGGCAAGTGGCCAAACGCGTCGTCTTCATGGACCAGGGCGAGATCGTGGAGGACGCGCCGACCGTCGACTTCTTCGGCAAGCCGCGCAGCGAACGCGCGCAGACCTTCCTGTCGAAAATCCTCGCGCATTGAACCCGCGCTTTGTCTCCATGCAGCGCAAGACGGTTGTCGTTCGCGATAAGATGCAGCGCGGCTATCGCTATGCACTCAGCGCGCCAAGGGGTCGAAAATTCGATCCGGAATTCAAGCCCGAGCTGACGCCGAAGCAGATGCTGCGGCTCGGCGTCTTCGCCGGCAAATACCTGACCGACTGCCGTGCCGAATTCCCCAACAGCTGGTTCGACCGGGCCAAGCTCGCTTCCGGCGGACGCGATCCGTCGCTGAATTTCTTCGGCGTCGATGCCAGCCAGCCGCTCTCGGTCTGGCGCAGGAAAGGCTGGATTCATGCCGACGACCCGCGCGGCTGGTTCCAGTGGTATTGCCGCTACTATCTCGGCCGCCGCGTGCCCGACGAAGACCACCGCCAGATCAAGCGCTGGAAGGCGATGCGCCGGCATGTGAAGCAGGTGCAGCGGCACTGCGAGCCGGGAGAACTGACCTGCCGCAAGCGCCAACGGCAGGCTCTGCTGCACTGGGCCTATGATAGCCGCCGTCTCTAGCGTGAATTATTGCGCGAGCTTCACCCGCAGCTGGAGGTAGCGCACGCCATTGGCATCCGACGGCGAGGCAAACCGCCTCAGGACGGTAGCCTCATGGAAACAGCGCGACCTGCTCGAGCCCCATCGCTTCCGGGAAGCCCAGCATCAGGTTCATGTTCTGCACCGCCTGGCCCGACGCGCCCTTCACCAGATTGTCCAGCGCCGAAACGATGATGGCGCGGCCGGCGATGCGGTCCGCTGCCACGCCGATCATGGTCATGTTGGAGCCGCGCACATGCCGGGTGTGCGGCGTTTCGCCAAACGGCAGCACGTGGACAAAGGGTTCCTTGCCATAGGCCTCCGACAGAATGGCATGCAGGTCTTGTGCACTGCGGCCGCGCCGGCCGCGCACATAGATCGTCGACAGAATGCCCCGGTTCATCGGCACAAGATGCGGCGTGAAACTCACCACCACCTCGCGGCCGGCGGCCTTGGAGAATTCCTGATCGAGCTCGGCCATGTGCCGGTGCTTGCCGACGCCATAGGCGTTGAAGCCTTCCGATACTTCGGAAAACAGCATCGCTTCTTTCGCCGCCCTGCCGGCGCCGGTCATCCCCGACTTTGCGTCGACGACGATCTCGTCGGTCTCGATCGCCTTGGCTTTCAGCAGCGGAATGAGCGGAAGCTCCGCGGTGGTCGTGTAGCAGCCGGGATTGGCCACCAGCCGCGCCTTCTTGATGTCGCGCCGGTAATGCTCGCTCAGGCCGTAGACGGCTTCGCCCTGCAATTCCGGCGCCTGATGGGCATGGCCGTACCAGCGCGCATAGGCTTCCGCGTCGGCAAGGCGGAAGTCGGCGGAGAGGTCGACCACCTTGGTCTGCGGCGCGTCAGCCAGCAGCTTTTTGATCACGGTCTGCGTCGTGCCATGCGGCAGCGCGCAGAATGCGAGATCGAGCTTGGCCGCAGCCCAATCGATGCCGTCGAGTGAAACGAGCTTGCGGCAAGGGATAGGGCGAAAAATGCGGAAACACCTCCCGCATCTGCAGCCCGGCGCGGCGATCCGCCGTGAGCAGGGAAATTTCCGCGCGCGGATGACGCAACAGCAGGCGCACCAGCTCCGCCCCGGTATAGCCGGAGGCGCCGAGAACGCCGATCGCGGATTTTTTTGTCATTGCGCAGTCTCCACTTCTCTACCCCATCATCCGCGCAGGCAAGGCAAGCGCGGCAGACATGACCGTACCGGATTCGGAAAACCGCGGAAGATGGGGAGAAGCGCCGCGGAACCAAGCCCGCCGGCACGCTGACGATCACACGCGATCGCGCACCGGCGCTTGTACAACGCGGCGGCGGAAAACCAGCATGTGGTCGAGCGTCAACATGGCGGGGCTCTTACGCCCCCGCCGCCGCGGGGTCAAGATCAACGCCACTTCGCGGGAATGCCCGTGCCTTCTCGGCGCTTGACTTAAAGCGTCGAACTCCAGGCCACCGGGATCTCGCGATAGCCGGTTCCGGTCTTCTCCACATAGGCCACTGCCGGGAAGGGATAATGGAATCCCTGCACCATCATCTTTTCCGCCGCCAACATGTCATAGACCTTGCGGCGGGTTTCTTCCGCCATCTTCGGATCCTGATCGAAGGAGGCATGCCAGCCCGGATTGCGCACGAAAAGCTGCGGCAGGTTGGTGACGTCCGCTTGCACAAAGACCTTGCCGGAGCCGGATGCGATGAGATGCGAGGTGTGGCCCGCCGAATGACCATAGGTCGCCACCGCCGTGATCCCGGGGGCGACTTCCTTGCCCGCTTCATACTGCGTGACTTTCCGTCCGAGCGCGTCGAACACCCGCTTTACGTTTTTGAAAATGTCCTGCATGCGGCCCGCGGACGCGCGGCTCATCTCGCCCTCGTCGGTGAAATATTTCCATTCCGCCGCCGGCACCAAAATCTCGGCCTTGGCGAAAGCCGGCTTGTTGTCGGCGGTCAGCAGTCCGTTGATGTGGTCGGTGTGAAAATGCGAGATCACCACCATGTCGACCGCATTGCGGTCGATGCCCGCGGCCTTCAAGTTGTTCTGGAACTGGCCGGCAGCGCCCTTGCTTCTCTCGAAATTGGCCTCGCCCGTTCCGGTATCCATCACGATCAGCTTGGAACCGGTATTCACCACGATCGGCGAATAGCGAATGGTGACCTTGTCCTTCTCCATGAAGGCGGCCGCGAGCGCGGCACTCACGTCTTCTTTCTTCTGGTTGATGATGAAATTGTCGTCCAGCGGCCGCGTGGTCGAGCCGTCGGTGACGACCGTGATTTCGTAGTCACCGACCTTGTAGCGATAGAAACCAGGCGCCTGCTGGTTCGCGGCGGGAGCGCGATGCATGCGTAGGCTCGGAATTAATCGGCGTCATCGCGGCAGCTCCTAACGCGGCAGCACTGGTCAAGCATGGAACGGCGTGTAAGTTCGGTCATGGCATCCTCCCTGTCGCCTTTCTGCGAAACTCCGATGCGGGATAATACCACCGTCGGCCTGAAACGAAACGGTGGCGTCTCCCGCGCCTGCAAAACACCGTCCGCCAGGCTTTATTCCAGTAACAGTAACTTAGCCGCCCGCAACGCAGGAGGAGGTTGTTCAGGTGAACCATCTATAAATGTCGAATCCGAAATCGCCGAAGATCAAAAGCACCCAGGCCCATACAAACGCCGAAGCGATGTTGGCGATCTGAAAATGCCAATAATTCATCTCCAGAATGCCCGCGATCAGCGGCACCGAAGCCCGCAACGGCCCGAAGAAGCGGCCGATAAAAATTCCCAAAATTCCCCAGCGCTCCATGAAGGCATGGCCGCGCGGCAGCAAATCGGGATATTTCGACAGCGGCCAGACATGGGCGATCGGCTCCTTGAAGTGATAGCCGACCCAGTAGGACAGCCAGTCACCGGCGGCGGCGCCGAGCGCGGCGGCGACCAGGACCGGCCAGAATGGAATGCCGGACGCGTTGATCAGTGCGCCGATGCCGACAAGGATCGCCCAGGCTGGAATGAACAGCGAAATGAACGCCAAGGATTCGCCGAAGGCGAGCGCGAAAACGATCGGCGGACCCCAGATCTGATGCTCTCGAACGAAATCGATTACGTATTGCGCGAAATTGGCAAAAGTCATTTGTTTTCTCGGTGATGTCTTTGCGTGTGTAGACTGGACGGCCGGAAGGCGCCAGTGGACGCTGCAGGCTCCAACAATCCTCTAGCCCGGCAAGGCGGGTTCTTCCTTCGGGAAGATGTGGGTGATGGCTACGAGCGCTACGATCAGGATTGGCACCGCCAACAACGCACCGACAGGTCCCCACAACCATGTCCAAAACACCAGCGCCAGAAAAACCGTCAATGGATTGAGCAGGAGGTGTTTGCCCATAATAGCCGGCGTGACGAAATGCCCCTCAACCGTCGTGAAAGCCAAATATAACAACGGAGCAAGCAGGGCGTGTCCCAGCGTAGCAAAGGTCACGAGGCCGACCGCCAGTAGAATGACCTCCATGATAAGGGCGCCGAGATACGGAACAAAATTGAGAAGAAAACCGAGAACGGCCCAGGCGATGGGATTCGGCAAGCCAACCAGGTAGGCGATCACCCCCGCCGCTATTCCAACCATGAAATTGATGACGGTGACGACGCTCAAATAGCTGGTCAGGTTATGCTCCACGTCGTTGAGAATGCGCAGTGTCCGCAACCTGCGCTTCGCGGTCGTCAAATAATGCCACAAGCACGTGGCGCAGTTGCATGCGTCCGAGCAGAAAGAAAAACAACGTACCGAAGAAAATTATTATTTGCCCGATTGCGGGCGTTATGACCGTCATGGCCGGCTGGAGCAACGAAACCAAACCGAATGTCACCTTCTCGTCGCCTACCTTGGGAAATAGCGCGTCGCGCAGGTCTTGCAATGCCGAGATCGGCCGATCGAGGACCCGTAGCTTGTCTTTGATGCTTTGCCCGATCTCGGGCGCCTTCCCTATCCAGTCCACCAGCGCGGCGGAAAGCAGCAGGATTAACCCGTAGAAGACGGCAATCACCAGCAGCCATAGGACAATCCCGGACAGCCAAGCGGGAACCCCTACCCTCGCGGCTATGTTGGACAGCGGGCCCAGCATCATCCCGAGCATGAAGGCCGAGATGACCGGCAACAGGATCGGTCGCGCGTATTCAATCGCTGCAACCAGTAGAATGAGGAAAATACCGATCATTGCGATCTGGGGCGCTGCCTTCCAGATCGTCTCGACCTTAGCGACCGGTTGGGGATCGGTGATAGCCAAGGGAAATTGGCGCGCCTTGTCGGATCTGATCGTTTCCACGGCCGTCTCCCGGAGCTCGGCTTTGCGCGACGCAGGGCGTAAACTATTGCCAACAGATAGCAACTATCAAAGCGCCGTTTGGTTGCAGAGCCATGCCGCCGTTGCAAAGGGCTTCCGACGGCAGCCTGTTATGGATCGTTTCTATCGTGGCATAGTCGGCTGTTGATTCGCTGTTCCTTAATCGCTCAACCGCGCGAAACATGGCTAAAACCACCAAGACCAAGCCGAAAACCGGCGACCTATTCGCCTCTATACCGGGACCGCCCATCCGGTCCGCCGGCCGCGGCGCAACTGCCAAAGCGGCAGGGCGGGCGTCGGGCAAAGCCGACTCCGGCTATAGCGCGCGTCACATCGAGGTGCTGGAAGGTCTCGAGCCCGTGCGCCGCCGCCCGGGCATGTATATCGGCGGCACCGACGAGAAGGCGTTGCATCATCTGTTCGCCGAAGTGATCGACAACGCCATGGACGAGGCGCTGGCCGGCCACGCCACTTTCATCGAAGTGGAAATGGAAGCCGACGGCTTTGTCAGCGTCACGGACAACGGGCGTGGCATCCCGGTGGACCCGCATCCGAAATTCAAGAACAAGTCGGCGCTGGAAGTGATCATGTGTACGCTGCATGCGGGCGGCAAATTCGACTCCGAGGTCTACGAGACCTCCGGCGGCTTGCACGGCGTCGGCGTTTCGGTCGCCAATGCGCTGTCGGAGCGGCTCGAAGTCGAAGTCTGGCGCGAGCAGCAGCATTACCGCATGGTCTTCGAGCGCGGGGCGCCGAAGGGCAAGCTGGAGAAACTCGGCCGCGTGCCGAACAAGCGCGGCACCAAAGTGCGTTTCCGCCCGGACCCGCAAATCTTCGGGCCGAAGGCGGCGTTCAAGCCGCAGCGCGTCTTCAAGATGGCGCGCTCCAAGGCCTATCTCTTCGGCGGAGTCGAGATCCGCTGGACCTGCGCCAAGGAAATGCTGCGCGGCATCGATGATGTGCCGGAGCAGGAGACCTTCCATTTCCCCGAAGGCCTGAAGGACTTTCTCGCCGCCGCCATCCACAACGACACCCTGGTGCATCCGGATATCTTCACCGGCAAGGCCGGCAGGACCGGCGGCCATGGGGCGGTGGAATGGGCGGTGGCCTGGACCGCCGATGCCGACGGCTTCGTCTCCTCTTATTGCAACACCATTCCCACCGGCGACGGCGGCACGCATGAATCGGGCTTGCGCAGCATGCTCACGCGCGGGCTGAAGGACCACGCCGAACGCATCGGGCAAGGCAAGCGCGCGGCTTCCATTACCAGCGAAGACGTCATGGCCGGCGCGGCCGCCATGCTGTCGGTCTTCATCCGCGAGCCGGAATTCCAGGGCCAAACCAAGGACCGGCTCGCCACCGCCGAAGCAACCCGCATCGTCGAGCAGGGTATCCGCGATCCGTTCGACCACTGGCTGGCCGGCAATCCGAACCAGGCCGGCAAGCTGCTGGATTTCGTGGTCGAGCGCGCCGAAGAACGCCTACGCCGCCGCGCAGAAAAGGAAATCTCGCGCAAGACCGCGGTGCGCAAGCTGCGGCTTCCCGGCAAACTCGCCGATTGCAGCAATACCGGCGCCGAGGGCTCGGAGATTTTTATCGTCGAGGGCGACAGCGCCGGCGGCTCCGCCAAACAGGCGCGCGACCGCGCCACGCAGGCGGTGATGCCGCTGCGCGGTAAAATCCTCAACGTCGCCTCGGCGACCAAAGACAAGCTGATGCAGAACCAGCAGTTGGCGGACCTGGTGCAGGCGCTCGGCTGCGGCACCGGCGTGCATTATCGCGAGGAGGATCTGCGCTACGAGAAGGTGATCGTGATGACCGACGCCGACGTGGACGGCGCGCATATCGCATCGCTGCTGATCACCTTCTTCTACCGCGAGACGCCGAAGCTGATCGACGCCGGCAAGCTCTATCTTGCCGTGCCGCCGCTCTATCGCCTCACCCACGGAGCGAAGACGGTCTATGCGCGCGACGACGCGCACAAGGCCGAGCTGTTGAAAAAAGAATTCCACGCCAATGCCAAGGTGGAGATCGGCCGCTTCAAGGGTCTGGGCGAGATGATGGCGAGCCAGCTGAAGGAAACCACCATGGACCGGCGCAAGCGCACGCTGCTGCGCGTCGTGTTGCTGGCCGACGACCGCGAGGACACCGCCGACGCCGTCGAGCGCCTGATGGGCACCAAGGCCGAGAGCCGCTTCGCCTTCATCCAGGAAAAGGCGGAGTTCGCGTCGGAAGAATTGCTGGACGTTTAAAATAGCAACCGCTCGTCCTCGCGAAAGCGGGGACCCAGCTAAAACTGGATTCCCGCTTTCGCGGGAATGAGCGGAAGATGTGCCGGGCCCGGCAAATCATTCCTGGTCCAGCGGCAGCCCGACATAATTCTCCGCCAGCGCCGTCGCCGCCGCGCGCGAGTTCGTCACATAATCCAGCTCGGCGAGCTGGCGGCGATAATCGAAATCCGGCTCGAAGGTGAAGCGGTGCAGCAGCTGCGTCATCCAGAGCGAAAAGCGCTGCGCCTTCCATACCCGCCGCAGGCACGTCGCCGAGTAGGCATCAAGCCGATCGCTTGCGCCGGAAGCGTAAAAGGCATGCGATCGCGCGCGAGAGCACCAGCACATCGGCGAGCGCCAGATTCATGCCCTTGGCGCCGGTCGGCGGCACGATATGCGCCGCGTCGCCGGCGAGGAACAGCCGGCCATGCTGCATTGGCTCCGCCACGAAGCTGCGCATCGGCGTGACACCTTTCTGCAGGATCCTCCCTTGGCTGAGCGCGCGGGTGCCGTCCAGCCGCGTGCGCAGCTCCCGCCAGATCCTGTCGTCCGGCCATTCGTTGAGGTCTTCATCCGGCGCGCATTGCAGATAGAGCCGCGAAACGGTCGGCGAGCGCATGCTGCGATAGCGCGAAGCCGCGCGCATGGAAGGCGTAGATCAGCTCCCGCTCCGGCGGCGGCGCTTCCGCCAGAATGCCGAGCCAGGCAAAGGGATAATCGCGCTCATAACACGGTGAGCGTTCCGGGTGGGAAACTCGGGCGGCAGATGCCGTGCGAGCCGTCGCAGCCGCCGATGAAGTCGCAGGAGATTTCCTGCTCCGCGCCTTCATGCCGGAAGGTGATTGTCGGGCCTGCCGCTATCGAAGCCCTGCAGGCGCACGTCCTCGACCTCAAAGAAAATCTCGCCACCGTCGGCCAGCCGCCGCGCGATCAGATCCTTGACGATCTCCTGCTGCCCATAGATCGCGATCCCCTTGCCGACCAGATTACGGAAATCGAGATGATGCAGCGCGCCGTCGAAGCAGAAAAAGATGCCGTCATGCCGCATCGCCTCGCGCTGCAGGCGTTCACCGACGCCGGTTTCCACCAGCAGGTCGGCTGCCCATTGCTCAAGCACGCCGGCGCGCACGCGCTGCTCGACATAGGCGCGGCTGCGGCTTTCGAGCACGATAGTTTGAATGCCCCTGCGGTGCAGCAAATGCGAGAGCATCAGCCCCGCAGGGCCGGCGCCCACGATTCCGACTTGCGTGCGCATCGCTGCTTCCCTCCGAAAAGCTAGCCATAAACGGGCGCTTGGCGGGATGAAAAGGGACGAAGCCCGGAAAGCCTGGAACGTTCGCCCTGGCCGCTCGGTTTTCCATGCACGACCGGCGCATGGCCAGAGTGCCGCCTATGCGCCGATGCGCTTGACTGGCCGCGGCTTTCGGGCAACTAGGAGTGTAAAATGAGCCGTTCCGGCCGATCAGGGGCTTAGCCCGATAGAGGAAGCGCTTCGCCATGCATGAAGTCACCGACAAGTCCCATTGGCATGAACCGTCCGGCGGCAGGAAGGCCGGCTTTGGCGATTTCGGCCGACCGAAAACCCCTTATGACCTGTTCATGGAGTCGGAAGAGATTCCGATCTTCCGCGGCGTTGGTTGCCAGCGCACGCAGGACCTGCCGCTGAAACCGTGGAAGCGCACGGGCGGGCGCGGCAGCTACATCCAGCTCTACGGCACGGAAGGCAAGTGGGGCTGCTACGTGGTCGAGGTGCCGGGCGCCGGCGCACTCAATCCCGAGAAGCACATGTACGAGGAAATCTACCTCGTGCTCGAAGGCCGCGGCACCACCGAGGTCTGGCTGGAAGGCGACAACAAGCGCCACACTTTCGAATGGCAGAAGGGCTCGATGTTCTCGATCCCGATGAATGCCATGCACCGCATCGTCAACGCCAGCTCCAGCCCTGCCCTGCTGCTCGGCGGCACGACAGCACCGAACGTGTTGAACATGATCAACAACGTCGAGGCGGTGTTCAACAATCCGTTCCGGTTCACCGACCGCTTCAGCGGCGCGGACGACTTCTACAAATACAAGGACGACGTCGAGCCGGATCCGGTGCGCGGCCTCGCCATGCGCCGCACCAACTTCATCCCCGACGTGGTCAATTGCGATCTGCCGCTCGACAACCGCCGCTCTCCGGGCTGGCGGCGCGTCGAGCCGTTCATGACCAACAACCAGTTCTATTACTGGATCGGCCAGCACGAGAACGGCCGCTATTCCAAGGCGCACGCGCACACCTCGGCTGCGGTGCTCGTCTGCCTGACGGGCAAGGGCTACACCTACACCTGGCCGGAGCGGAACGGCGTGACGCCGTGGCAGGACGGCAAGGGCGACGAGGTCCAGCGCGTCGACTATGAATTCGGCGGCATCGTCACCGCGGCGCCCGGCGGCGCGCGCTGGTATCACCAGCACTTCGCGGCTTCGAAGGACCCGCTGCGGCTCAGCGCCTGGTTCGGCCCGTTCAATCCCGGCCGCGAGCCCGGCCCGCCCGGCGAAAAGCACACCGACTATACCGGCCGCGACATTCCCGAGGGCGGCACCGCCATCCCTTATTGGATGGAGGACCCCTTTATCCGTCAGGAATACGAAGGGCGGCTCAAGGCGGAAGGCGTCGAAAACCGCATGCGCCCGGAATATTACGACAAGAACTACAAAGGCCCGTTGCCGACGGAATAACGGGCATGTCTCTGGTGACGTCATGCCGCGCGCAAGCGCGTGGCATGCCCGGTCATCCCGATCAGCTGCACTGGCAAGTACCCGGATCGCATCGCGTCTGCCAGCGCGGGCATGACGACTGAAGAGAAAGCGAATGCCAGTCCAAGAAACCGAAAGCGGACGGATTTATTTCTCCAGCATCGGCCGTACGCTCGAAGGCGAAGATGAAATCGCATCCTCAGCGTCGGAGTCGATATCGGCTCATCGACTTCGCATCTCGTGTTCTCGCGCATCGTGCTGGAGCGGCTCGACAGCCGCTATGTCGTGACCCAGCGCGAGACCTTCTATCAGTCCGACATCCTGCTCACGCCCTATACCGACGCGGAAGAGATCGACGCCGAAAAGCTCGGGGCCTTCATCCAGCAGCAGTATCAGGACGCCAATGTCGATCCGAACGAGATCGATACCGGCGCGCTGATCCTCACCGGCGTGGCGGTGCGCCGCCGCAATGCGCGCAAGATCGGCGAGTTGTTCGCCGGCCAGGCCGGCAAGCTGGTTGCGGTCAGCGCCGGCGACAACCTGGAAACCGTGATGGCGGCCTATGGCTCCGGCGCCGTCGCCCGCTCCATCCGCGACGCATCGACGGTGATGAATGTCGATATCGGCGGCGGCACCTCAAAGATCGCGGTCTGCGCCGACGGCAAGGTGATCGGGCTGACCGCCATCGACGTCGGTGCGCGCCTGGTCTGCGTCGACGGCGAGGGCAAGATCAACCGCATCGAAGAGGCAGGCCGCCGCTTCGCAGCCGCCCTCGGCGCTCGAATCTCAAGCTCGGCGACGTGTTGCCGCCGCAGGTCGCGCGCGACCTGGCCGCCCACATGGCGGACCGGCTGTTCGAGGCGATGCGGGCGCATCACCGGCGGAAGGCGGCACGCATCTGCTGCGGCTCGATCCGCTTGCCTATCGCGGCACAGTCGACGAGGTGACTTTCTCCGGCGGTGTTTCCGAATTCATCTACGGCCGCGAGAAGAGAATTCCTTCGGCGACCTCGGCCCGCTGCTGGCGGATGAGATCCGCAAGCGCGTCGAAGCCTGGGTGTCGCGCATCGAGACGCCCGACCAGGGAATCCGCGCCACCGTGATCGGCGCCTCGCAATACACGACGCAGGTCAGTGGCAGCACGATTTTCGTCTCGCCGCTGGAAGCCGTGCCGCTGCGCAACGTACCGGTGATCGCGCCGCATCTGCCGCTGGACGAGGAGATCGACGCGAAAGCGGTGGCCGCCTCGATCACTTCCGCCCTGAAGCAGGCCGATCTTGCCCAGGGCAAGAGCCCGGTTGCAGTCTTCGTGCCGTGGAGAGGCTCGGCGACCTTCCAGCGCCTCGATGCCTTCTGCAACGGCGCGGTCGAAGGGCTCGCCCCGATTTTGAGCCGCGGTCACCCGCTGGTGCTGGCAGGTGACGGCGATGTTGGCGGCCTGCTCGGCATCCATCTGCGCGAGGAGATGCGCCTGCCCAACCCGATCGTCTCAGTCGACGGCCTGGAACTGAAAGAATTCGACTTCATCGATATCGGCGAAATGATGGAGAGTTCCGGCGCCGTCGCGGTGGTAATCAAATCGCTGGTCTTCCCCGCCAGTGCGGGCGTCGGCCAGGAGTGGCGCGCGGAGCCCGCGCGGGAAGAAGCGGCCGGATGATCCCAGAAAGTGGGGACCGGTTTTTCGGATAAGGTCATCCGGCAAGCTGATGCAGTTAGCGCGGTTTCTCGAAAAACATTAAGTATTAATTCCACTTATTGCACTGCAGCAGCATTGACTTTAGGCCTTTCGGGCTTATGTTCCCTGCGTACGATCGAACACGGATTCGACCGTCGCGCCCCCGCCATTACTGGTCGTCGTTTTCCCGGCGCGGGCCCGGATGGTCCCTCATAGAGGTTGCATGCCCTTTTCCACTCTCGGCTTGTCCGAAAAAGTTCTCGCCGCGATCGGCGCGGCCGGTTACCCCGCACCCACTCCCATTCAAGAACAAGCCATCCCGCACGTTCTCGCCCGGCGCGACGTGCTTGGCATTGCGCAGACCGGCACCGGCAAGACCGCCGCCTTCGTCTGGCCGATGCTGAATCTTCTGGAAAAGGGCCGCGCCCGCGCGCGGATGCCGCGCACGCTTATTCTCGAGCCGACGCGCGAGCTCGCGGCACAAGTGGCAGAGCACTTTGCGCGCTACGGCTCCAAGCACAAGCTCAATGTCGCGCTGCTGATCGGCGGTGTTTCCTTCGGCGATCAGGATACCAAGCTGATGCGCGGCGTCGACGTTTTGATCGCGACGCCCGGCCGGCTGCTCGATCATACCGAGCGCGGCGGGTTACTGCTGAGCGGCGTCGAACTGCTGGTGATCGACGAAGCCGACCGCATGCTGGACATGGGCTTCATTCCCGACATCGAGCGTATCGGCAAGCTGGTGCCTTTCACCCGCCAGACGCTGTTCTTCACGGCAACCATGCCGTCGGAAATCCAGCGGATCGCTGATACCTTCCTGCACAATCCGGTGCGCGTGGAGGTCTCCCGCCCCGCCACCACCGCCACGACCATCACGCAGGTGCTCGTCGCCTGCGGCCGCGAGCCGCACGAGAAGCGCGACACGCTCCGCCGGCTGATCCGCTCAGAGGTGAATCTGAAGAACGCGATCATCTTCTGCAACCGCAAACGCGAAGTCGCGCAGCTGCACCGCTCGCTGGTGAGCCACGGCTTCAATGCGGTGGCGCTGCATGGGGACCTGGATCAGCCCGCGCGCATGGCGGCACTGGAGTCGTTCCGTAAGGGCGACGCCAAGCTTCTGATCGCCTCCGACGTGGCGGCCCGCGGACTGGATATCCCGGAAGTCAGCCACGTCTTCAATTTTGACGTGCCGCATCATGCGGACGATTACGTCCACCGCGTCGGCCGCACCGGCCGGGCCGGCCGCACCGGAATCGCGATCACGATCGCGGCGCCGATGGACCAGAAAAACGTTGCGGCGATCGAAAAGCTTACCGGCCAGACGATTTCCTGGGCGGGCGCGCCGCCCGCGCCGCTCCGAGGAGACCGAGCCGCGTGAGCAGAAGCACCGCGGGCGCCAGCGTGGACGCGGCGGACCCGCCGCCGCAGAGGACCAAATCCGCGCCCCGCCTGCGCCGGTGACCCGTATCGACGAAGTCCGGCCGCGCCGGCAGGCCGAGCCGAAACACGAGCGCAACGAAGACAGCGACAGCTCGCATCTGCCCGCCTTCCTGCTGCGGCCGGTGCGCGTGAAGGCTTGATCCAGCGGAAACGAAGTGGTGAGCACATTGGCCCAGGCCTTTGGCCCAGGCGTTAGGCCTTTGGCCCAGCCGTTAGGCCTTTGGCCCACGCGTTAGGCCGTTGGCCTAGGCGCTAGGTCTTTGGCCTAGGCGTTAAACCCTTGGCTGGGATTCAGGCTTGCTTCATGTATTTTTTTGAAAGTTCGTCACGTTTTGCAGACGCAACCTCTTCGCCGCTGCCGCGGCCTTCTTCCACCATGCGCAAGCTGCTCGGGATCGTCGTAGAGGCTCGCAGGTGCGAGCCCGGCGCGACTCAGTGGCTCGCGGCGGGCGCGCCGTCAGCCGCCGGCGTCAACTGCACCGATTCACCACAGCCGCAGGCCGAGGTCTGGTTCGGGTTGTTGAACACGAACTGGGTGGCGAGCTTGTCGGTCTTGAAATCCATCTCGGTCCCGAGCAGGAACATCACCGCCTTCGGGTCGATCAGGATGCGCACGCCCTTGTCCTCGACGATCTCGTCATAGGGGCCGATCTGGGTGGCATATTCCATCGTATAGGCCATGCCGGCGCAGCCGCCGTTCTTGACGCCGACGCGCACGCCAGTGATCGAGCCGTCAGCCTTCGCCATCACTTCCTGGATGCGCGCGGCGGCGGCATCGGTCAGCCGCATCACCTGGGGTCTGGGCCGCAGTTCGGCCATTGCTTCATCCTCTTTGCCGGCGGCAGCGAATCTGCCTGCCTATGATGTAATGCTTCTGGGCGGCCACGCAACGTCGCCGATAGCACGCAGCGTCACCACATATTCAGCGTCAGCCGCGCCTCGTCGCTCATGCGGCTCGGGTCCCACGGCGGGTCCCAGACCACATTGACCTTCACCTCGCCGACGCCGGGTACGCTGGCGACGGCGTTTTCCACCGACTTGGGCAGATCCTGCGCCGCCGGGCAATTCGGCGTGGTCAGCGTCATGTCGACGGTCACGGCGCGGTCATCCGCGATATCGATCTTGTAGATCAACCCGATCTCGTAAATGTCGGCCGGAATTTCCGGGTCGTAGACCGTCTTCAGCGCCGCCACGATGGCGTCGGTCAGGCGCGCCTGCTCGTCCTGCGGCAGCGCCGAGGTGTTTTCGGCAGGCTCGGCAGGCGCAAGCGCCGGGGCAGCGTCTTTTATGTCGTCATTCATGCGAAAAAATCCTGCGCCTTGATCAAGGCCGTCGCAAGGCTGTCGACCTCCGACTTGGTGTTGTACATCGCGAAAGAGGCGCGGCAGGTCGCGGGGACGCCGAAGCGCGCCAGCAGCGGCATGGTGCAGTGGGTGCCCGCCCGCACCGCAATGCCCGAGCGGTCGATCACGGTCGCGACGTCATGCGGATGCGCGCCCTTTCAGCTCGAAGGAGATGATCGCGCCCTTGTCCCTGGCGGTGCCGAACACGCGCAGCGAATTGATCTCGCGCAGGCGGTCCTGCGCATAGCCGAGCAAGCTCGGATTCGTGCGCCCGGATGCGCGCCTTGCCGATCGAGGTCACATAATCGACGGCGGCGCCGAGCCCGATGGCCTGCACGATGGCCGGCGTGCCGGCCTCGAACTTGTGCGGCGGGTCGCCATAGGTGATGCGGTCCTCGAACACTTCGCGGATCATCTCGCCGCCGCCGTTGAACGGCCGCATCGCCACGAGATGCTCATGCTTGCCGTAGAGCACGCCGATGCCGGTCGGCCCGTAAAGCTTGTGGCCGGTGAAGACGTAGAAATCGCAGCCGATATCCTGCACGTCGACGTCGAGATGCACCGCGCCCTGGCTGCCGTCCACCAGGACGGGAATCCCGCGCGCATGCGCGAGCTTCACCACTTCCTTCACCGGCACGATGGTGCCGAGCGCATTCGACATCTGCGTGATCGCCACCATCTTGGTGCGCGGGCCGAGCAGCTTTTCGAATTCCTCGATCAGGAAATTGCCGTCGTCGTCCACCGGCGCCCAGCGGATCACCGCGCCATGCCGCTCGCGCAGGAAATGCCAGGGCACGATGTTGGAATGGTGCTCCATGATCGAGAGCACGATCTCGTCGCCGGGCTTGATACGTTCACGCCCGAAAGTGGCGGCGACGAGGTTGATCGCCTCGGTGGCGTTGCGGGTGAAGATGATCTCCTCCCGCCGCGCGGCATTAAGGAAGCCGCGCACCTTGTCGCGCGCGCCCTCGTAAGCCTCGGTCGCCGCATTGGCGAGAAAGTGCAGCCCGCGGTGCACATTGGCGTATTCGGTGGTGTAGCCCTTGTAACTGCGGTCGAGCACGTCGCGCGGCTTCTGTGCCGAGGCGGCGTTGTCGAGATAGACCAGCGGCTTGCCATAGATCTGTTTCGCCAGGATCGGGAAATCCGAGCGGATGCGTTCCACGTCATAGGTGCCGTTGCTCACTGCCGGATGAGTCATGATCGCAGCCTCGCTCTCCCTCTCCCCGTGCTTGCGGGGTGAGGTGAAAGAACAGGCGCCGTGCAATATTTCCTCATGTCCGCGCCGCCAGCCGGGCCGCGACGGCTTCCATCAGCATTTCGCGCAGGCCCGCATGTTCGATGCCTTCGATCGCCTCGCCGACGAAGGACTGGATCAGCAGCGCCTCGGCCTGCTTTTGCGGGATGCCGCGCGCCTTCAGATAGAACAGCAGGTTCTGATCGAGTGCGCCTGCGGTCGCGCCATGGCCGCATTGCACGTCGTCGGCGAAAATCTCCAGCTCCGGCTTGTTGTCGGCCTCCGCGCGGTCGGAGAGCAGCAACGCCTGGGTCATCATCTTGGCATCGGTCTTCTGCGCGCCGCGCCGGCACGATGATCTTGCCCTGGAACACGGCGCGGCTGTCGCCGTCGAGCACCGACTTGAACAATTCGCGGCTCCGGCAGCCGACCGCCACGTGATCCGCGACCAGCGTGGTGTCGGCATGCTGGCGCTTCTGCAACAGCGTGGCGCCGCGGATGCTGGCGACGGTTTCCACGCCGTCGAAGCGAAGGAACATCTGGTTGCGCACCACCGCGCCGCCGGTGGTGAAGGTAAAAGTGTTGAAGCGGGCATGCGCGCCAATGGCCGCAAGCAAAGTCGAGACATGCAGCGCCTTGGCGCCTTCGCCGATGAGCTTGACGTGATCGACATGCGCCTCGTCGCCGACCACAAGCTCCAGCGCCGCGTTAACCTGGTAGTCGGTATCCCCCGCGCCTTCATGGCTCTCAACCAGCATGACCCGGGCGCCCTTCTCAATCACGATAAGCGAGCGTGTGAAGACCGAGGCCGCCGTATCGGGACCGATGAAAGCCAGATGCAGCGGGCGGTCGACCACCGCCCCCGCCGCGACGTGCACGAAAGCGCCATCGCCCATCAGCGCGGTATTGAGCGCCAGCGCCGCGTCGTCGCTGGCGACGACCTTGCCGAGATGCCGCGTGACAAGCGGGTCACCCTTCGCCAGCACCGCCGCCATCGAGCCGATGGTCAGACCCTTTTCCAGGGCGCCGAGATCGGAAAGCTCGGGAACGAAAGCGCCGTTGACGAAGACGATGCGGCGGCATTCCACATCGCCGATCGGGCTAGCGGCCGCTTTGGCGCGCGCCTTGGCGGCGGCGTCGGGCGGCGCGGCCAGCGGCTTGGCCTCGCGCATCAGCGCGCGCAGGTCGGTATATTTCCATTCCTCGACGCGCCGATGCGGCAGTCCGCGCGCATCAAAGCTGCGGAAAGCGCCCTCGCGCAAGGCGGCGACCGGCCCGCCGCCCGGCAGTTGCTCCTTCACCGCGGCAAAGGTATTGGCGAGCGCAAGCTCGGCCGCGGTCTTCAGGGGTTTGACTTCGACGTTCATCGGATCATTCTTTACTGTCGTCATCCCGGAACGCCGTGAAGCGACGAGTCCGGAATCCAGTCAGGAACTCCGTGTCTGCATCCGGATTCCGGGTCCGGCCCTGCGGGCCGTCCCGGAATGACAAATAACTACGCATCAGGCGGCTGCCTCGTCCTGATATTGGGCATAGCCGCGCGCCTCCAGTTCGAGCGCGAGTTCCTTGCCGCCGGTCTTGACCACCCGGCCTTTCGACAGCACGTGCACGACGTCCGGCACGATGTAATTGAGCAGCCTCTGATAGTGAGTGATGACGATCATGGAGCGCGCGGGGTCGCGCAGGCGGTTGACGCCATCGGCCACGATGCGCAAAGCGTCGATGTCGAGGCCGGAATCGGTCTCGTCCAGGATCGCCAGCCGCGGCTCGAGCAGCGTCATCTGCAAAATCTCGTTGCGCTTTTTCTCGCCGCCGGAAAAGCCGACATTGACGGCGCGGCGCAGCATCTCCTGCTCGATCTCGAGCTTGCCCGCGACCTCGCGCACCCGCTTGATGAATTCCGGGGTGGAGAGTTCCGCCTCGCCGCGGCGCTTGCGCTGGGCATTGAACGCGGTACGCAGGAAGGTCATGGTAGCGACGCCGGGGATTTCCAGCGGATATTGGAACGCGAGGAAGACGCCCCTGGCGGCACGCTCGTCCGGCTCCATCGCCAGAAGGTCCTCGCCGTCGAGCAGCACCTCGCCTTTGGTCACCGTATAACCGGGCTTGCCGGCCAGCACATAGGACAGCGTCGACTTGCCCGAGCCGTTCGGACCCATGATCGCATGCAGCTGCCCCTTCTCGACCGTAAGATCGATCCCGTTCAGGATCTTCTGGCCGTCTACCTCGGCATGCAGATTTTTGATTTCAAGCAACGCCATAACTTCACTACCTCGTGTGACCTTCGGTCATTTACTGTCCAGCGACTGGCGGTATCTCACGCAGCCCGCCATGAATTCCGGCCAAGGCGGCACCTGCGGCAGCGGATCGGATTTCTCCGGAAGCAGGCCCCACAGCGCCGGATGATGCCAGCACAAATCCTGCCCGCTGCTATCGCGATGCCCGCGGATCCCGCCCCGAAGCCGTTTGACCTCGGCAACGAGCTGCTCGCGCGACATCTGGTTCAGGTCTTCGTCCATGCCGCACCTAACCAACGCTTCCTTCCAGCGAGATCGAGATCAGCTTCTGCGCCTCGACCGCGAATTCCATCGGCAGTTGCTGCAGCACGTCCTTGACGAAGCCGTTGACGACCAGCGCCACCGCCTCCTCCGCCGAAAGCCCGCGCTGGCGGCAATAGAACAGGATGTCCTCGGAAATCTTCGAGGTCGTGGCTTCGTGCTCGAACACCGTCTTGGAATTCTTGCACTCGATATAGGGCACGGTATGCGCGCCGCATTTGTCCCCGATCAAGAGCGAATTGCAGTTGGTGAAATTGCGCGCGCCGGTGGCGCCGCGGCTGGTGGTCACCAGTCCACGATAGGTATTGTCCGATTGCCCCGCGGCGATGCCCTTGGAGATGATGCGGCTGGTCGTGTTCTTGCCGAAATGCCACATCTTGGTGCCGCTATCGACCTGCTGGCGGCCATTGGAAATGGCGATGGAATAGAACTCGCCGCGCGAGTTATCGCCGCGCAGGATGCAGCTCGGATATTTCCAGGTGATGGCGGAGCCGGTCTCCAGCTGCGTCCAGGAAATCTTCGAGCGCGCGCCCCGGCATTCGCCGCGCTTGGTGACGAAGTTGTAGACGCCGCCCTTGCCTTCCTTGTCGCCGGGATACCAGTTCTGAATGGTGGAATATTTGATCTCGGCGTCGTCGAGGGCGATCAGCTCGACCACGGCGGCATGCAGCTGGTTCTCGTCGCGCGAGGGCGCGGTGCAGCCTTCCAGATAGCTCACGTAGGAGCCCTTGTCGGCGATGATCAGCGTGCGCTCGAACTGGCCGGTGTTCTTCTCATTGATGCGGAAATAGGTCGACAGTTCCATCGGGCAGCGCACGCCCGGCGGCACATAGACAAACGAGCCGTCGGAGAACACCGCCGAATTCAGCGTGGCGAAGAAATTGTCGGTGCTCGGCACCACCGTGCCGATATATTGCCGCACCAGATCCGGGTGCTTCTGCAAGGCCTCGGAAATCGGCATGAAGATCACGCCGGCCTGCTTCAGCTCCTTCTGGAAGGTCGTGGCCACCGAGACGGAATCGAACACGGCGTCGACCGCCACGCGCGAGCGCGTGCCGTCCGGCCGCTCGACGCCGGCGAGGATTTCCTGCTCGCGCAGCGGAATGCCGAGCTTCTCATAGGTCCTGAGGATTTCCGGATCGACCTCGTCGAGCGAGCGCAGCGGATTCTTCTTCGGCGCCGAATAGTAATAGAGGTCCTGATAGTCGATCGGGCCGTAATTGACGCGCGCCCATTTCGGCTCGCGCATGGTCGGCCAATGGCGGAAGGCTTGCAGCCGCCATTCCAGCATCCATGCGGGCTCGTCCTTCTTGGCCGAGATGAAGCGGACCGTGTCTTCGGTCAGCCCCTTCGGGGCCTTGTCGGATTCGATATCGGTGACGAAACCGTACTTATACTGGTCGACGTCGATGCGACGGACCTGCTCGACGGTCTCTTGCACTGCCGGCATTCATTCCCTCCGCTGCGGGGTCAAGGCCCGCGGGTTGGATCAGTCGGTTATGGTTCGTGTCTCGCGCCCGGATTTTCACCCTTTTGCGAACTGCGGATTCGGGACACTAGGCGGCCAGTCCCCGTGTCTGCTTAAGTAATGCTTCTGCGACCTTAATCCAAGCAGCGACGAAACAATCGATTTCAGTCTCGGTGGTGGTCCAGCCAAGGCTGATGCGCACCCCGCCGCGCGCCAGTTCCGGCGAGGCACCCATGGCCGCCAGCACATGCGAGGGCTGCACCTTGCCGGAGGAGCAGGCCGCGCCTGAGGAGACGGCGAAACCGGCAAGATCGAGTGCGATCACGGCGGTTTCCGCCTTCATCCCGGGCACGGCGACCAGGGTGGTATTGGGAAGCCGCCCGGCATCCGCCCCGAAAATGATGGCCTTCGGCGTAGCCGCCTTTAGCCCCGATTCCAGCCGCTCGCGCAGGGCTGTCATGCGGCCGGCGTCCGCCGGCAGATCGCGCAGCGCCGCCTCCGCGGCGGCTCCGAAGCCGGCGATGGCGGCCACATTCTCCGTGCCCGGGCGCAGCCCGCGCTCCTGGCCGCCGCCGCGCATCGGCGGGTGCGGCAGATGCAGCGCCTCGTCCCTGCGCACCAGGGCGCCTGCCCCCTTTGGGCCACCCAGCTTATGGGCAGAAATCGTCAGAAGATCGGCACTCAATTCATTGATATCGCAATATATACGACCAGCGGCCTGCACCGCGTCCACATGCAGGAGCGCGCCCGCTTCATGTGCGATGGCAGCTACTTCAGAAATCGGTTGAACAACGCCGGTTTCGTTATTTGCCAGCATCACCGAAACCAGCGCGCGCTGCGGCGCCAGGGCGGCAAGCCTGCCAGCCAGGGCCGCGCAATCGACCGCGCCGCCGCTGGTGACGGGAATTTCCTCCAGCGCTTCCGCCGCGAACCGCCCCCCGGCCCGTACCGAGACATGCTCGATGGCCGAGATCAGGAGCCGGTCGCGGGGCGTCTTCTGATCGCCAATCTGGATCGCGGGCGTAAGCGCCAGATTATTGGCCTCGGTCCCTCCCGAGGTGAAGGTCACCAGCTTGGGCTCGGCGCCGACCAGGGCGGCCACCTGTTCCCGGGCACGCTCGATCAGCTGCCGCGCCGCCCGCCCTTCGGCGTGGATGGAGGAGGGATTCCCTGCAAGGTCCATCGCGGCGCTCATGGCGGCGCGCGCTTCCGGCCGCAGCGGAGCGGTCGCATTCCAGTCGAGATAGACGCGGTCGGTCATGGCATGATCCTGCGAGCGACTATAGCGTATCCGGCCCCCGCACCGGGGCCGAATAAGCTTGCTTTTGGCCCCCCCGCTCGTGATAAAAATCCGCCCTTGCAGACGCCGCTGTCGCGGCGAATTCAGCCTGCGGAATCCAAAATTTACAATGGTTCTCAATAGTTACGTGCGCCCACGCCGCCGTCAAGCGAGCCTTGCTCGCGCGGCCCCCGCGCCATGAGGTTGTGATCGATGCCGGAAGTTATCTTTACGGGGCCCGCGGGACGGATCGAGGGCCGCTATCATCCCGCCCGTCAGAAGAATGCCCCGCTCGCTATCGTGTTGCACCCGCACCCGCAATTCGGCGGCAACATGAACCACCAGATCACCTACCAGCTCTATTACGCCTTCGTGCACCGCAATTTCTCGGTCCTGCGCTTCAATTTCCGCGGCGTCGGCAGAAGCCAGGGCTGCTTCGACCACGGCACCGGCGAATTGTCCGATTCCGCCGCGGCGCTGGACTGGGCGCAGACCATCAACCCGGAAGCGCGCAGCTGCTGGATCGCGGGATTTTCCTTCGGCGCCTGGATCGGGATGCAGCTCCTGATGCGGCGGCCGGAGATCGAAGGTTTCATCTCGATCGCTCCGCCCGCCAACCTTTACGACTTCTCGTTCCTGGCGCCCTGCCCGTCGTCCGGCTTGATCATCCATGGCGACAAGGATGCCGTGGTGCCGCACAAGGACGTCACCGGCCTGGTCGACAAGCTGAAGACGCAGAAGGGCATCGTGATCGACCAGAAGGTCGTGCCCGGCGCCAATCATTTCTTCGACGGCCAAGATCGAGCCGCTGATGACATCGGTCTGCGCCTATCTCGACAAGCGCCTCGGCGCCACCGGCCGCAAACCCAGCGCGGCTTAGTTCAGGTCGTCATTGCCGGGCTTGACCCGGCAATCCATCACCTTCCAGACAATTTTTAGATGGACCCCCGGGTCGAGCCCGGGGGTGACGCGTCTACGGCCTCGCCACCACGCCGCCGGTCATCGGCCGCGGCGCTCCGGTGGTGGTCGGGAAACGTGATCGGCAGCTTCTTCAGCACGCGGACCGCGAGATAAGCGAAGGCCTGCGCCTCCAGCGCATCCACCGACCAGCCGGCCGCGCCCGCCGTTTCCACCGTGGCCGGCGCCAGCTGCTGCCGCAGCATTTTCAGCAAAGTCGGATTGTGCGCGCCGCCACCCGCGACGATCCATGAACGCGGCGGCTTCGGCAGATGCGGCACGACGCGCGCCACCGACGCCGCGGTCAGCAGCGACAATGTTGCCGCGCCGTCCTCAACCGAAAAGGTCGGCAGGCTGACATTGGCGAAGGCGAAGTTGCGGTCGAGCGATTTCGGATAAGGCGCCGCGAAGAACGGATGCGCGAGAATGTGCGCGACGAAGGCCTCGTCCGCCCGGCCTTTCGCCGCCTCATCGCCGTCGCGGTCGAGCGGCTGGCCGGTATGCGCGCGCATGAAGTCGTCGATCAGCGCGTTGCCCGGCCCGGTGTCGCAGGCGACCGGATCCTTGCCGGCTTCCACATAGGTCACATTGGCGACGCCGCCGATATTGAGCACCGCCAGCGGGCCGGGCCGGTCGAGCGTCTGCGCAATGGCCCGATGGAACGCGGGAACGATCGGCGCGCCCTGCCCGCCCGCCGCCACGTCGGCGGCGCGAAAATCATGCGCGACCGCGATGCCGAGATTTTTCGCCAGCTCTGCGCCGTCGCCGATCTGCACCGTCAGCCGCTGCTCCGGCTTGTGCAGCACCGTCTGGCCGTGAAAGCCGATAATGGCGACATCGGCCGGCTTGATCTCATAGCTGCGCAAAAACTCCTGGACGACCTCGGCGTGGACTTTTGTGACGAAGGCTTCCGCCTTTTCCAGCGCGCCGGGCCGCTGCTCCCGTTCGGTGAGCGAAGCGCCTTCCGCCAATGCATCCCGCAACAGCGCCGCTCGCGCTCCGAGTAAGGCCGATATCCGGTAGGACCGAAGCGAACGACGGCTTCGCCGTCGGTCTCGATCAGCGCCACGTCGACGCCGTCCAGCGACGTTCCGCTCATCAGGCCGACGGCTTTCAGGAGCGCCATGGCAGTGGGTCCGGTTGAATTGGTCGGCGGACCTGTTACACCACCGGCCAGCAACCGTCGATTAGCCAAAGCAATGACCACCTACAAGTCCGACTTCCTCAACGTGCTGGCGAGCCGTGGTTTCATCCATCAGCTCTCCGATGCCGAAGGCCTGGATGCAAAGGCCGCGGCCGGCCCGGTCACCGCCTATGTCGGCTTCGATGCCACCGCGCCCAGCCTGCATATCGGCAATCTGCTCTCGATCATGATGCTGCGCTGGCTGCAGAAGACCGGCCACAAGCCGATCGCGCTGATGGGCGGCGGCACCAGCAAGATCGGCGATCCGTCCGGCAAGGACACGCAACGTTCGCTGCTCAGCAACGAGCAGATCGACGCCAATATCGCGTCTATCCGCACGGTCTTTGCGCGCTTCCTGGATTTCAAAGCCGGCGCGAGCATGGCGAACAACGCCGATTGGCTCGACAAGCTGCACTATATCCCGCTGCTGCAGGAAGTAGGCCGCCACTTCACCATCAACCGCATGCTCACTTTCGATTCGGTGAAGCTGCGGCTCGATCGCGAGCAGCCGCTCACCTTCCTCGAATTCAACTACATGATCCTGCAGGCCTACGATTTCGTGGAGCTGTACAAGCGCCACGGCGTGCGTTCTGCAGATGGGCGGCTCCGACCAGTGGGGCAATATCGTCAACGGCATCGAGCTCGGCCGGCGCATGCTCGACGTGCAGCTCTTTGCGCTCACCACGCCGCTGCTCACCACCTCCTCCGGCGCCAAGATGGGCAAGACCGAAAGCGGCGCGGTGTGGCTGAATGCCGACATGATGCGGCCTTATGACTACTGGCAGTTCTGGCGCAACAGCGAAGACGGCGACGTGGCGAAGCTGCTCAAGCTGTTCACCGAGTTGCCGCTGCCGGAAATCGCGCGGCTCGCCGCCTTGCAGGGGCAGGAGATCAACGAGGCGAAGAAGATCCTCGCGACCGAGGCCACCGCGCTGCTGCACGGCCGCGACGCCGCCGAGGAAGCCGAGCGCACCGCGCGCACGACTTTCGAAACCGGCGGCCTCGCCACCTCGCTGCCGACCGTCGAGCTGCCGCGTCAGGAATTTGAACAAGGCCTCGGGGTGCTGGCGGCTTTCATCAAGGCGGGGCTGGTGCCATCCACCAGTGAAGCGCGCCGTCAGATCAAGAGCGGCGGGCTGAAGGTGAACGACGCCAACGTGACTGACGAGAAATTGGTGTTGAGCAAGAAAGAACTGACGCCGGAAGGCGTGATCAAGCTATCGCTCGGCAAAAAGCGCCACGTCCTTGTCAAGCCGGTTTGAAATTCACCGCAGCGCTTCAAAGCCGCGGTCGCTAGGCGCATTGCGGAATTCGAACAGCTTGCGCAGCAGTCCCGGCGCCACCGCCGATAGCGGATTGACGTTCAGCCGCGGCGCATTGGGCGGCCCCACCACTTCATAGGTCACGCCCAGCAAGCCTTCATTGCCGCCGCCGAGGAAAATCCCGACGATCGGAATATTCCCCAACATATTGTTGAGCTGATAGAGCGGCACGAACGAGCCGCGCAGATGCACCTCGTCGCCGACGTAATCGATCTGCCCGTCGATGGTCGCGCCGATATTGCCCTGCACGACGCCGTCGCGAATTTCCAGCCGGCCCGGCATGCGGGTGAATTCTGCCCGCATGCGGGTGAATTTGACGTCGTCGCGCTGGCCGCCACTGGCCGGTCGCGCCCGACACCACGCGCTCGAGCGCCGGTTCGCCGCGAATGGAGAATTCGCTGATTCCGAGCAGGCCCTCTTGCGGCCCGGGGCTACCCGTTGGCGCGTCCATCGCCACCCACATCCGCCCGCCGTTCATGCGCGCATAACTATCGGTGAAGCGAAACAGCGCGCCTGCGTCCCTGGTCTCGAAATACAGCACATTGCCGCCGCCGGATGGCTTGCTGCGAAGATCGCCGGCAAGCTGGGCATCGCGGCCGAGCTTGGCATTCATGCCGAAGCTGCGGATCTGGCCGGCACGGCGCGAGACTTTGAGCTCCAGGTTGCGCAGCGTTTCTCCGTTGAAACCGATCACGGTGCCGAGCCGCAGATCGAGGTCGAGATCGATCGGCGGCTTATCTTTGGCGTTGGGCCGCGCGCCGGAAACCGTCGATTTGATGAAGCCGCGGCCGTCATGGACGTCGCCGCGCATGGTCACGCGCAACGCACCGTCCGGGCCGCGATCGGCCTTGAAAGTCGCCTTGTCGCCTTCGGCGAGACTGAAGACAGGAAAATGCGCGGCCACGATGTCACGGGAGCCGTCGAGCTCGATGATGCCTTTCACCTGCGTACCGGAACCCTCGATTGCCAAGTCTTCGATCCGCACCGATTGTCCCCGGGTGATCAGGGCAAAGTTGGCGCGCGCGGTTTTTCCGGACGGCTTGGTCCAGCCCGGCAGCAGATTATCGATGCGTGCAGCCGTCAGATCGGCGTCGAAGATGAAGCGGCTGTCTCGGTCAGAGGGGCCGATATAGCCGGTGACCTTTACCGGAACGGAACCTGCGATGACGTTGCCGACGTCCAGCCCAAAGCGCGCGCGTCCGGCCTCATCAAGGCTGGTTTGGATGCGGACTTCAGCATCGATATCGGTTTTGGCCTTGCGATAGTCGAGTGTCGCCGCGGCGCCCGCGATCTTGGCGTCGCCCTTGATCTGATAGCCCTGGTTGCCGGCGTTGATCCGCAGCGACTGCGCTTCCACCTTATGCCCCAAGATCATGTTATCGGCGGAAAAGTTGGCGATGTCCGCCACCACGGAATACGTCGATGAGCCGGCCGGCAGATCGCGTTTCAGCGGAAAGGCGACGGAAACCTGGGCAAGGACATTGCCCTTGGCGCTCGATATGTCGAAGGGCATCCCGACGAACTCGCGCAAGCGCTCGGTTTCCAGCAATTCCGCCGCCACCGGCACCGGTCCTTCGATCCGCATGCGCGTCTTGGTGGGAGGCTGCGGTATCTCGCTGTCCGGCACCTCGAACAAGCCATTGGCGAGGGTCAGCTTGCGGCCGGAGGCGAGCGCGATCGTGCCCTTGTTTACGCCGACGCTCGCGTAGCGCCCCGTCACCCGCACGGCCACTTCCGCATTCTCGATCGGCGGCAGCGTCGCGAGCGGCCGCAACACGGCGTTGCGCGCGAGGATCTCGATGAAAAGCCCGTCGTCGGGGACCGGCGGTCCGCCGCGCTTGAAGGCCGACAGATGAGCGTTGGTCGCAATCGCCACCCGCTCGATATCCCCCTGCAAGACGTGATCGTTGACCCAGCTGCGCACTGCCGGCTGCACGAATGCCGGCCACAACTTTTTCATGGCCGCCAGCTGCATGCGCGTGCCGGCGATGCCAAAGGCCAGCCGCGGATCTCCGGTGGAAAAATCCACTTCGCCGGTAAGCGCGACGCCGATTTCGACGTTGGCGATATCGCCCTGGTCCAGGGTTAGCCGCCGCTGCTTCGGATCAATGCGCGCCCTCACCTTAATAGAATTGAAGACCAGCGGACCGCCACTCTTGTCCATGCCGAGTGCGACGGTGCCCCCTGTCATCGAGACGTTCCACAAGCCGCCGCGCGTGCGCGGCGGCTCGACATGCGCGAAGAGCGTGAACCGGTTGCCGCCGGAGATAATCTGGAATGGCACCGCAAGCACGCGGCGCATCGCGTCCCATTCCAGATTGAACTCGGCGCGGTCGATCGAAAGGGCCGAGGGCTCGGTGGACTCGGTCAGAAAGCCCGCCTCCGCGATAATGCGGCCCTGCAGCGCCAGGGTCGTGCCATCCGAACCGATCTCAGCGCGTAGGCTGGCTGATATCGGGACCTGCGCCATGATCGGATCGTCCCCGAGCCGCAGCGCCAACAACAAGTCCTTGGCCATGACGCGGCGCGCTTCCACGTTGAATACGCGCCGGCCGGATCGCAGTGGCGCCACCGTGGCGGATAGCGACCACGGCTGATCCTCACTGGCAGATTCGACCTTGAACACGACGTTGCCGCTTTTGACGCGCGTCAGGCTCAAATCGATATTCTGGAAATTCCAACGCTTGCCGTTGCGCTGGTCGTCCACGATCAGATTGCCGCTCTTCAGACCAAGTTCCGCGAGATCGTGCCCGTCCAGACCGCTCGCTCCCAGGCTATCGATCCAGGCCAGCAACGCCGTCGAGATTTTCGATGCCGCTCTTGGGCGCGGACGGCTCGTTGGGACCCGTTTGTGGGTCGCGCTCACCGGGCGCGATCGCTGTCCGGAGCAGGCCGTGGCACCGACGCGGTTGCGATCGGGCGCTTGTCGGAGCCGGCGAAGACCGTGACATTGCCGTCCGGCTCGATGCGAACCGACATTTCAGCGCCTACCAGCGCCAGCCGCTCAGCGCGCACACGCCCCGTCAGCAGGGTTCTGCTGGAGAAGCCGACCTCCGCCTTCGGCGCGCTCGCTGCGATGGCTCCTTCGGCATCGCGCACCGTGATGTCGCGCAGGCGAAGCCGGATGCGCCCGCCCCCGTCCCGCTCGATTTGCGTGCCGCCGACCTGGACCTTGTAGTTTTCGCCGAAATTGTCCTCGATCGCCGCAGTGAGCCAGGGCGTCGCCATGTCAAACTCAATCGGCCCGCTGCCCAGCCGCCACCAAAATCCACCGAACACCAATCCGAGGATCGCGAGCAACGCGCCGACGCCGATCAGCGAGCGTCGCAACAGCGGACGCCGCAGAATTAGACGAACGCGCCGCCACAGCGCGGTAGCCATGGAGCGGGGCGGAACGGACCGTTTGGCCTTGTGTGCCCGAGAGCGCACATGCAGGCCGGCCTTCAATCTTCGAAGTGCCGGCAGGCCGGGGATGTTGTGCTTTTTTTTCGCCATTCCCTAACCGGGCGCCCGCCCGCCCAAGCTGATCGCCAACGGAATATCGTCGCGCCGGCGAATCATCGTTGACGGCTGGGATATCAGACTAAAATCGCCACCCCCGGGCCCAGCCACTAGCCCTATTATGTTCGGAACCTTGACCCTTCGAAAGCGACGAAAGGAAGGCGCATGACTGTGGCACTTACCCCGGGCAGCCAGGCCCCCGCCTTTTCCCTCCCGCGGGACGGCGGCGGTGAGATTTCGCTGTCCGACTTCGCCGGGCAGAACCTCGTGCTCTATTTCTATCCCAAGGCTGACACCCCTGGTTGCACCCGCGAGGCGCAGGCCTTTTCCAAGCTGCGTGGCGCTTTTCAACGAGCCGACACCGCTATCCTCGGTGTCTCGGCCGACCCGGTGAAGGCACAGGACAAGTTCAAGGCCAAATATGATCTTTCGATCCCCCTGGCTTCGGACGAAACCCGCAAGATGCTCACTGCTTATGGAGTTTGGGGCGAGAAATCCATGTACGGCCGCAAATACATGGGGGTGATGCGCATGACTTTCCTGATCGACAGGAAAGGCCGCATCGCCAGGATTTGGCCCAGGGTTTCGGTCGATGGCCATGCGGAGGAAGTCCTCGAGGCGGCGAAAGCATTGTAAAATTTACCATTCCCGCATTGTGTCGCGATCTTGTTTCCGGAAAATTAACCACGCGAGGTTGATATCGCGAGCGCATGATCCGGCGAAGTGGGAACCGGTCGCCGATAAGATCATGCGCCGCTTGTAGCGAGCAATCGGCGCAAAACCGGTACCCACCTTTGCTGATTGCCGCTGCGGGGACCGGCGGGGGAGCGTCGATGTCGTCTCTCGATCCGAAGCCTATTATCCGCATGCCGGGCAATCCGCCCGCCCCTATCAGCATCAAAAACGCCCGCACCCGGTTGCCCGCCATGCCGGAACCGCCCGGGACTATATCCTTGGTCACGCCGGCCACCAGGTGCGGCTCGGTCCGATCGCGTTCTGGATCGTCATTGGCACGCTGGTCATCATGGCGGCGTGGACAATCGCCACTGCCACCTATTTCGCCTTTCGTGAGGACGTGCTCACGCGGCTGATCGGGCGGCAAGCCGAGATGCAATTCGCCTATGAAGACCGCGTCGCGGAATTGCGCGGCCAGATCGACCGCATCACGGGCCGCCAGATGCTCGATCAGGAAAAATTCGAGCAGAAGCTCGATCAGTTGCTTCGCCGCCAGTCGGCGCTGGAACAGCGCGCTTCGAGCATGAACTCGATCACGGATCCGGCAATCACCGGATCGATCAAAGCCGCCCCGCGCGGGCAGCCGGTGGAGATACCCTTGACGGCGCCGAAACCGTCGCCGATGAGCGACAAGGTGATATTCACCCCGCCGCCCGATCGCGAAGCGCGATTGGAATCCCGCGCACCAGCAAATCGTAGGACGCAAATCGCCGAAAAACCCAAGGGAATGGAGGCGATGCTGGCGCGCGTACAGACCTCGCTCGACCGGATAGAGAATTCGCAAGTCACGGCACTCAATTCGATGGAAGAGAGCTACGATGCCAAGGCGCGCCGGATTCGCGGCGTGCTCAACGAGCTGGGTCTGAATGCAGGCAAAGTGCCATCGGTACTGGTCGGAAGCGGCACCGGCGGACCCTTTATTCCGGTGAAGCCGCGCAACGATGCAGGCAATTTCGAACGCCAGCTTCATCGCATCAATGTCGCGCGCGCGCAGGTCGACTCCCTTAACCGCACGCTCGCCAACGTGCCCGTGCGCAAGCCGCTGACGGGCGAAATCGATACCAGCTCCGGCTTCGGCGTGCGCATGGACCCCTTCATCAACGCGCCGGCCATGCATTCAGGTCTCGATTTCCGCGGCAAGCATGGGCGACCCGGTCCGCGCCACCGCCGCCGGCAAAGTCACGCAAGCTGGCTCGAATGGCGGCTATGGCAAGCTCGTTGAAATCGACCACGGCAATGGTCTTGCCACCCGGTACGGCCATCTGTCGGAGATCAATGTCTCGGTCGGGCAAAGTGTCCGCATCGGGCAGACGATCGGCCGCGTCGGCTCTACCGGGCGCTCCACCGGGCCGCATCTGCATTACGAGACGCGTATCGACGGCGACGCGGTCGATCCGCAGAAATTTCTGCGCGCTGGCATTCGGCTCGGCAGCCTTTAGCGATCACGCGCCGCCCAAAACCTGGCGCACGACCTCGCAGGCGACACTGGCTCGCCGGTCAGGCGTTAATCCACGTCCTCGACATGCTCCGGCGCGGTGCCGAAGGCCTTTTGCGCCAGCGTCGCGGCCATAAAGGGATCGAGATCGCCGTCGAGCACCCCGCCGGTATTTGAGGTCTGCACGCCGGTGCGCAGATCCTTCACCATCTGATAGGGCTGCAGAACGTAAGAGCGGATCTGGTGGCCCCAGCCGATATCGGTCTCCGCCGCGCTCGCTGCCGCCGCTTTGGCTTCGCGCTTCTTCAGTTCCAATTCGTAAAGCTTGGCGCGCAGCATGTCCCAGGCCTGCGCCTTGTTCTTGTGCTGCGAACGCTCCTGCTGGCAGACCACCGCGATGCCGGTCGGAATATGCGTGAGACGCACAGCGGATTCCGTCTTGTTGACGTGTTGGCCGCCCGCTCCGCCCGCACGCATCGTGTCGGTCCGCACGTCCTTTTCGTCGATATCAATCTTGATGCGGTCGTCGACGACCGGGTAGACCTTCACACTGGCAAAGGAGGTGTGCCGCCGCGCGTTTGAATCGTAAGGCGAGATGCGCACCAGACGGTGCACGCCGCCTTCGGTTTTCAGCCAGCCGAAAGCATTGTGCCCCTTGATCTGCACGGTGGCGGACTTGATGCCGGCCTCCTCGCCCGCCGTTTCTTCCAGCCATTCCACCTTGTAACCGTGCTGCTCGGCCCAGCGCGTATACATGCGCAGCAACATGTTGGCCCAGTCCTGGCTTTCGGTTCCGCCCGCCCCGGCATGCACTTCGAGATAACTGTCGTTGGCGTCCGCCTCGCCGGAGAGAAGCGCCTCCAGCTCCTGCCGGGCCGCCTCGTCCTTCAGCTTTTTGAGCGCGGCTTCGGCTTCGGCCATGACGGATTGGTCTTTTTCCGCCTCGCCCAGCTCGATCAGCGTGAGCTGGTCGTCGAGCTCGCGCTCGATCCGGGTGATGCCGTTGAGTTGGTTTTCCAGCGCGGTGCGCTCGCGCATCGCTTTCTGCGCGCGGGCGGCATCGTTCCAGAATTCGGGGTCTTCGGCCTGCTTGTTCAGCTCGGCCAGCCGCATCTTCGACGTATCGACGTCAAAGATGCCTCCTCAGCAGTCCAAGGGACCGCTTGATGTCGTCGACGATGCTTTGGGTTTCCGCGCGCATGATTCCGTACATATCTAGAAGGATATGCAGGATGTAGCGGCTCGCCGCCGCGAGCGCAACCAGCAGGGCAGAACACGGAATATTGCCCTAGGGTCGCTTCTTGCTTACCCTGTTGGCGAGCAAGCTTGGCATGCGTGGAGGGGCGCCCCATGACAACGACATCACCCACAGTGACACCTGTTGAGAATGCAGCGGCCGCGGCGGAACCAAGTCTGCACCGGGTCATGGGACCCTGGCTGCTCCTTCTCTTCATCGTCGGCGACATTCTCGGCACCGGCATCTATGCGCTCACCGGTCAGGTCGCCAAACAGGTGGGCGGCGTTGTCTGGCTGCCGTTCCTTGTCGCCTTCGTCGTCGCCCTGATGACCGCCTTCAGTTACCTCGAACTGGTGACGAAATATCCCAAGGCGGCGGGCGCGGCGCTCTACACGCACAAGGCCTTCGGCATCCATTTCATCACGTTCATCGTTGCCTTTGCCGTCATGTGTTCCGGCATCACCTCGGCCTCGACCGCCTCGCGGGCATTCTCCGCAAATTTCACGCAGTCGTTCGGGCTTGGCGCCGGAGGCGGCTTTATCGTCACGGCGATCGCGCTCGCATTCATGGGCGTGGTAGCTGCGGTGAACTTCCGCGGCGTTGGCGAGAGCGTAAAGGCGAACGTCGTTTTGACCTGCGTGGAGCTGACCGGCCTTCTCATCATCATATTCATCGGCCTGTGGGCGATCGGACACGGCCAGGGTGACGTCTCGCGCGCGCTGGAGTTCAAGACCGGCGCGGACGGTACCTTTGTCTGGCCGGTGATCGCGGCCACGACATTGGCTTTCTTCGCCATGGTGGGCTTCGAGGACTCGGTCAATATGGCCGAGGAATGCAAGGATCCGACACGCCATTTCCCCAAGGTGCTGCTCGCCGGATTGCTGATCACCGGACTGATCTATGTGCTCGTATCTGTGTCATCGATCACGCTGGTTTCACCGGAACAGCTCGGCGAAGGCGAAACCCCGCTTCTGAAAGTCGTGCAGGCCGGCGCGCCGGACTTCCCGGTCGGGATCTTTGCCTTCATCACGATGTTCGCGGTCGCCAACAGCGCTCTGATCAACATGTTGATGGCAAGCAGGCTTGTTTACGGCATGAGCCGCGAGCATGTGCTGCCGCCGATATTGGGCAAGGTCCATCGCACGCGCCGCACGCCCTATGTTGCGATCGGCTTCACGACCTTGCTTTCGCTCGCGTTGATCACCTTTGTCGGCGAAGTGCCGGCGCTCGGCGGAACCACGGCGCTGCTGCTGCTCTGCGTCTTCACGATCGTCAATATCGCGGTGCTGGTGCTGCGTCGCGACCCGGTGGAGCACCAGCATTTCCGCACGCCGACAATTCTGCCGGTGTTCGCCTGCCTGTCCTGCGCCTTTCTTGCCGGGCCGTGGACCGGACGCGATCCGGTGCAATAC
The DNA here is from genome assembly GCA_963731585.1 of uncultured Alphaproteobacteria bacterium. Lineage (GTDB taxonomy): Bacteria > Pseudomonadota > Alphaproteobacteria > Rhizobiales > Xanthobacteraceae > CANKHA01. The sequence continues at coordinate 98,751 of CAVSWC010000010.1, read as the reverse complement.
AAGATCGCCGGCGTCCTGATCGGCATCGGCGTTGTGCTGTGGGTCGTGACGGTCTTCGTCAACCGCGCCACCGGCACGCAGCCGATCGACGAAATCCGGCCCCATCGCCGGAAGGGACCCGTCAACTGATCTGAGGGTAATCGCGCGGTTGCGGGCGGCTAGTAGAGCCCGCCCGGCCCGCGGCGAATGGCGCGGTCGTCGTCAGGCGACACCGACCAGACGCGGCCGCCGCCGCCGCGGGTTCTCGTCCTTCATAGTCGGCATAAGCATAACCGTCGGGCGGCGCGGTGCCGGGCTTGAAGCCTTCAAGAATGGCTGGGGCGCCCGGGCCCGACGCGCGTTCCGGTGCGGGCATCGACGCGGACGAGCTTGATGCCGGAAGGCACGCGGAACGGCACCGGTGGCTTATTGGCGAGCGCGACCTTCATGAAATCCTTCACGATCGGCGCGGCCAAGCCGCCGCCGGTGGCGCGGCTGCCGATCGAGCGCGGCTTGTCGTAGCCGAGATAGACGCCGACCGCGAGATCGGGCGAGAAGCCGATGAACCACACATCCTTGGCGTCATTGGTGGTGCCGGTCTTGCCGGCGATCGGCTTGCCGACTTCGCGCAAGGCTGTACCGGTGCCGCGTTGCACGGCGCCTTCCATCATCGAGGTGATCTGGTAGGCGGTCATCGGATCGAGCACCTGCTCACGCCGGTCGATCAACGTCGGCTCCGGCTGGTCGCGCCATTTGTCGGCGTCGCAGCCACGGCATTCGCGCTCGTCGTGACGGAAAATGGTGTGGCCGTAGCGATCCTGGATGCGGTCGATCAGGGTCGGCTTCACGCGCTTGCCGCCGTTATCGAACATCGAATAGGCGGTGACCATCCGCAGCAAAGTGGTCTCACCCGCGCCGAGCGAAAACGACAGATAAGCCGGCAGGTCGTCATAGACGCCGAAGCGCTTGGCATAGTCGGCGATCAGCGGCATGCCGATGTCCTGCGCCAGCCGCACCGTCATGACGTTGCGCGAGCGCTCGATGCCGAAACGCAGCGTCGAAGGGCCGTAGAACTTGCCCTCGTAATTTTCCGGTTTCCAGGTTTCTTGGCCCGGGCCCTGGTCGATCTCCAACGGCGCGTCGAGCATTACCGACGACGGCGTGTAGCCGTTGTCGAGCGCGGTGGCATAGACGATCGGCTTGAAGGACGAGCCCGGCTGGCGCAGCGCCTGGGTGGCGCGGTTGAATTGGCTCTGGTCGTAGGAGAAGCCGCCGACCATGGCGAGGATGCGCCCGGTCAGCGGATCCATCGCCAGGATGGCGCCGGAGATCTCCGGCACCTGCCGCAGGCGGATACAGCCCTTCCCGCACCTTGCCGTCTTTTTCGGTGAGCGGATCGACATAGATCACGTCACCGGGACTGCAGCACCTGCGAAACCTTTGCCGGCACGCGCCCGCGGTTCGGCCCGGCTGCGGCTTTCGCCCAGCGCACGCCGTCGAGCGGCAGGATGCCGACCTGGCGCTCCTTCGAGACCGCGCCACTTGGCTCGCGCGCGGGCTGGAAGCCGATGCGCGCGCGTCTGATCGCCGATTTCCAGCACCACCGCCATGCGCCAGGGCGCGATATCCGTCAGCGAGCGCAGACTCAGCCAGCGTGACTCCCCAGTCGCCGGCAAGATCGATCTGCTGCACCGGACCGCGCCAGCCCTGGTTCTCGTCGAAATGCACAAGGCCGTCGATCAGCACCTTGCGCGCCAACACCTGCAACTTCGGATCGAGCGTCGTGCGGACCGACAGCCCGCCTTCGTAAAGCTTCTTGGCGCCGTAGCGCTCGTAGATTTCGCGCCGCACTTCCTCGGCGAAATATTCGGCGGCGAAGATATGCGCGCCGGTGGTCCGCGCGGTGATGTCGAGCGGCGTCTTCTTGGCTGCTTCGCCTTCGCGCGCGTTGATGTATCCAATCTCGATCATCCGATCGAGCACGTAGTTGCGCCGATCGATCGCCCGTTCGCGCTGGCGATAGGGATTGAGATCGGTCGGCGCCTTCGGCAGCGCGGCGAGATAGGCCGCTTCCTGCACGGTCAGCTCATGCACCGACTTGTCGAAATAGATCAGCGACGCGGCGGCGATGCCGTAGGCGCCAAGCCCGAGATAGATTTCATTGAGATAGAGCTCGAGAATCTTGTCCTTGGAGTAAGTGCGCTCCATCTTCAGCGCGAGCATCGCTTCCTTGATCTTGCGCTCGAGCGACACCTCGTTGGTCAGCAGGAAGTTCTTCGCCACCTGCTGGGTGATGGTGGAGGCGCCCTGCGGGCGCCTGTTGACTGCCGGCGAGCTTGTCCTGAACGTAGATGATGCCGGCGCGCGCGATGCCCGCGAAGTCGAGGCCGCCGTGCTCGTAGAAATTCTTGTCCTCGGCGGCGAGGAAGGCGTTGATCACCATCTTCGGCACGGCCTGGATCGGAATGTAGAGCCGGCGCTGGTTGGCGTATTCCGCGACCAGCGACCCGTCGGTCGCATGCACCCGGGTCATCACCGGCGGCTCGTAATCCTGCAGCTGGGAATAGTCCGGCAGGTCATTGGAGAAATGCCACATCAGCCCGGCGGCGCCCGCGACGCCAACCAGGAACAGGATCGTCCCCGCCGTGAACAGAAAGCCAAAGAACCGCAATAGCGCCTTCATGGCCGAGCCATTCCATTCCCGGGCGACGACATTTCGCTGCAGCCCCTGCCCGCGTTAACGGTTGCCCGGCCTGACCCGGGGCGTTTCGATCGCTTCGGCAGCTGCATGACTCGCGCCGTTTTATGTTTAAACTGAGGCTGATAGCGCATCAAACGGCTCTCATGGACCGGCCGGGGCGCGCCCGCCCCGGCAATACGGGTGCTGAAATAGGCATCGACCGCCGCAACGATCGCCTCGGCCGTGCGCGACCGCCAGGCCTCCGACGTCAACTGCTTGAGGTCCTGCCGGTTCGACACATAGCCGAGCTCGAGCAGCACCGAGGGCACATCCGCCGCGCGCAGCACCCGGAAGCCCGCCGATTTCAGCGGATTTTTGTGCATGCGCGCCACGGTCTTGATCTCGCTCACCAGGTTGCGGGCGAAATAGTTGGAGAAGGTCTTGGTCTCGCGCTGCGCAAGATCGATCAGGATGTCGGCGACGTCGCCCGGCTCGCTCGACAGGTCGACGCCGGCGATCACGTCCGCCTTGTTCTCCGCCTCGGCCAGCCGCGCGGCTTCGGCATCCGATGCGGTCTCCGACAGTGTATAGACGGTGGCGCCCTGCGCGTCGCCATCGCCGCGGCCGAGCGCATCGGCATGGATCGAAATGAACAGCGCGGCCTGCCGCTGCCGCGCCATCCGCACGCGTTCCGCCAGCGGCACGAAAACGTCGTCCGTGCGCGTCATCACCACGCGGTACGTGCCCGGTTTTCTCGATCTTGTCGCGCAGCGATCAGCGCGAAATCGAGCACGATGGCCTTCTCGTTCTCGCCGCTGGCGCGCATGGGTGCCATTGTCGATGCCGCCATGGCCGGGATCGAGCACGATCAGCGGCCGCGGATCGCCGGCGTTCTTGCTGGCGTCCTGATCGCTTTTCTTCTGCTGGGCCTGCGGTGCGCGCACGGTTCTCCTGCGCGATGGTGCGCAGGAAGGTTTCGCGGTCGATCGCCGTCAGATCGACGCACGAGGCGCGCCGGCTGGCCTTCGGCGGCATCGAGCATGAAAGCCTTGTCGATCCGCACCGGTTTCTTCAGGTCGAGCACGATGCGCGATCCGCCCTGCATCACCAGGCCGAAGCGGAAGGCCGTGACCAGCCCACGTCCGCTTTCACCGGCTTTCGGCTTGAGCTGGAAGGTGACCTGCGGCAGGTCGACGACCACACGGTAAGGATCGGCCGAGCGTGAAGGCGCGCAGATCGACCTTGGCGCTGAGATCGACGACGAAGCGGGTCTGATTCTCATCCCCGCCGATCCGGGAATCGGTAGCGACCGGAAAACCGGCTGCGGCTGCGCGCGTTAACCAGCCGGTCGGAAACGCCAGGGGCAGGCCGGCAAGCATGGCCGCGCCGGCGAGAGTCAGAATGAGGCTTTTCGCCCGGACAGACATCGAATCCAGCCCTTCGTGTCTCTCCTTACTCCATAAGCGGGGTACAGTGAATTGGAACTTAAAAGGGCCCCTGTAACCGCCTACGGCGGCCGCTTTTTGGTCTGGCCGAGCGATGCTTGCTATCGGCGACCGGCGGCCTTAAGAAAGGTGTGCTGACGGTTCCAAGTTCCGGTTGTACCGCGTTCGGGCATCCGGCACGTCCGCTCCGGGATCGTCCTCATGCCGAGGCCGATACGGTGGGCGCCCTGGGCCAGCTTTCTGGTCCTTTGCCGATGTCCTTGTTGAACAGCCGGATTGTCCGCACGGCGTAAGCCCTGCGAGGCGGCGTGTCGCCGCCAGCCCTCAGCGATAGAAACCACGGCCGCGTTCGCGCTGCCGTCGCTACGGGCCCGAAGTCATGGCCAACATACGCCTCAAGATCCGGCTCCCTCGCCAGCGCGGTGCTTCCGCGCCTGCGTGCCATGCCGCGTCGGCGCTTGCGCCTGCTTCAGCCACCGATCACACGCCTCATTATTTCAACCAGAAATCAGGCAACCCGCGCCTTGCGCCGCCCCTCGCCTCTGTTGCGTTCGACGGCGCCGGCGAGCCGCGTTGCCGCTATGAGAAAAATCAATGGCCAACAAAATGCTGATCGACGCGACCCATCCGGAAGAAACCCGGGTGGTAGTTCTGCGCGGCAATCGCGTCGAGGAATTCGACTTCGAGTCCGCCACCCGTAAACAGATTCGCGGCAATATCTATCTTGCCAAGGTGACGCGTGTGGAGCCTTCGCTGCAGGCCGCCTTCGTGGATTATGGCGGCAATCGCCACGGCTTCCTGGCCTTCTCCGAAATTCATCCCGACTATTATCAGATCCCGGTCGCCGACCGGCAGGCGCTGATCGAAGAAGACGAGCGCGCCGCCCGCGCTGCTGACGACGAGGCCGACAGCCGGGCTGGCCGGCGGCGGGGCCGCCATCGCGGCGCGCAGCGCCAGGACGATACCGTCAAGAGCGAACCGATCGAAGACGCGCAGGCCGGGGATGCGCAGGCCTCGGGCGAGACGGTGACGGATATTTTCCGCGGCGAGGCTCCTTCCGACATCGAGCTGGATACCGACCCAGCGACAGACGCCATCGACGCCGGAACATCTTGCCGCCGCCGATCTCGTTCCGGAAGAACCGATCGGCATGATCCAGCAGGCGGAGTCGGAACACAGCTCCGAAACCGACAGCAGCGAGCCGGTTGCCGATACGGCCGAGCGTGAAGATCTGGCTGCCGCCGAACTGACGCCGGACGAGCCGATCGGGATGATCCAGCAGGCGGAGGCATCGGAACAGGAAGCCGACACCGAGCGCGTCGGCGTCACTTCCTCCGACGACGATGCGGGCAATGGCGCCGAAGAAGTGGAACATGAAGAGCCGCCGGTGGAATCCGTCGGCGGCGCCGATGCCCTGGAGGAAGTGCCGGAGCGCATGCCGCGCGGCCGCCGCCAGTACAAGATTCAAGAAGTGATCAAGCGCCGGCAGGTCATGCTGGTGCAGGTGGTGAAGGAAGAGCGCGGCACCAAGGGCGCGGCGCTCACGACCTATCTCTCTCTCGCCGGCCGCTATTCGGTGTTGATGCCGAACACCGCGCGCGGCGGCGGCATCAGCCGCAAGATCACCGATTCCACCGACCGCAAGCGGCTGAAGGAAATCGCCCAGGAGCTGGAAGTGCCGGAAGGCATGGGCGTGATCCTGCGCACCGCGGGCGCCAGCCGCACCAAGACCGAGGTCAAGCGCGATTTCGAATATCTATTGCGCATGTGGGAGACGGTGCGCGACCTGACGCTGAAATCCACCGCGCCGAAGCTCACTTACGAGGAAGGCTCGCTGGTCAAGCGCTCGATCCGCGATCTCTACAACAAAGAGATCGACGAGGTCATCGTCTGCGGCGAGGAAGCCTACAAGGACGCCAAAGAGTTCATGCGCATGCTCATGCCGAGCCATGCGAAGAACGTGAAGCCCTACAAGGACGTCCAACCGCTGTTCACGCGCTACGGCATCGAGAGCCAGCTCGACGCCATGTTCTCGCCCACCGTGCAATTGCGCTCTGGCGGCTACATCGTGATCAACCAGGCCGAGGCGCTGGTCGCCATCGACGTCAATTCCGGCCGCGCGACGCGCGAGCACCACATCGAAGACACCGCGCTGAAGACCAACCTCGAGGCGGCGGAAGAAGTTGCGCGCCAGTTGCGCATGCGCGACCTCGCCGGACTGATCGTTATCGACTTCATCGACATGGAGGAGAAGCGCAACAACCGCGCGGTCGAGCGCAAGCTGAAGGAATGCCTCAAGCACGACCGCGCGCGCATCCAGGTCGGCGGCATTTCGCATTTCGGCCTGCTGGAAATGTCGCGCCAGCGCATCCGCACCAGCGTGCTGGAAAGTTCGACGGAGAAATGCCCGGCCTGCGGCGGCACCGGGCACGTGCGCTCGGTCGCCTCGGTGGCGCTGCAACTGCTGCGCGCGCTCGAAGAGACGCTGATCAAAAGCGCCACGCATAATCTCATTGTGCGCACCCGCGCCGAAGTTGCGATCTACGTGCTCAACCACAAGCGCGCGCATCTGCGCAGCCTGGAGGAGCGCTTCCGCGTCACGCTGACGATCACCACCGATCCCGGCATCACCGGCCAGATTTCCTTCGCCATCGACCGCGGCGAGCAGGTGCACACGGTGGAAGCGGCCAAGGCGTTGTTGGCTGCGCAGCCTGTCGCGCTGATCCCCTTCGCCGAGGACGAAGACGAACCCGAGGAATCCGAAGAAGCGATCGAGGACGAAAGCGAGGTTGAAGCCGGCGAAGCACAGCCGGAGGCGGCCCGCGGCGACGACGGCAGCCCGCGCCGCAAGCGCCGGCGCCGGCGCGGGCGGCGCAGCAGCGGAGAGCCGCGCGAAGCGGCGGCAGGCGGCGAGCCGCAGCCGGCCATCGAGGGCGAAACGGCTGAGGAGGAAGTATCCGACAACGGTGAGCAGGAATCGGTTGAACGCAGTTCGCCGGCCGGCGAAAACGGCAAGCCGCGCGAGGGCGAGCTTCGCCGCCGCCGGCGGGGACGCCGTGGCGGCCGCCGCAACCGGCGCGACCGCGAAGGCACCGTTGATCGCGGCAGCAGGAAAGCGGCGTGCGCCAGCCTTACATTCTGGACGGCGACATTGCCGCAGCGACACCCGCTCCGCAAATGGAGTCCGTGGAGGTGCCGGAAATGGGACCCTTCGGCGAAGATCAGCGCGGCGGTCCTGCCGCCGTGACCGCGCCGCCTGTGCCGTCCGCGCAGCCGATGGCGGCTGCGCCGCCGAGCAGCCCCAGCAGCCCCCGCAGCCGAAGCGCCGCTCCACCATTCGCGAACCCGCGCCGAGTTTCAGCTCCGGCCAGGGCTTCACACCCCCGCCGCGGGCGGAGCCGACCCGACCGGCGGCGGAGCCGCCTGCATCGGCCGCCGAACTCCGCGGACGATCCATCCAAGCCGCGCAAGACCGGCTGGTGGGCGAAGCGGATGTTTGGGCGAGAAGGACTAACCGGAATCCGGCGGCGCGAAATCCGCGCCGCCGGCCTACGACGCTAGCTGACGCCATCTGCGGGCTGTAGCAGCCGGACCGCCCAGGCACGATAGAGATGCGATGACATCGCGGCCAAGGCGGCGAAGCCGAGGCTGCTCACCGCTCGCGATGCCGAGGACATACAAGAGCCAGCCTAACTTCGAAGCGACCGGTGTCACTTCCCACAAGACCTGCAATAAGCAACCCGGCGACGAGCGCCGGAAAGAACGTGACAAACGAAATGGCAAGCGCCCGAAAGAAACGGGTGTCTCTCACCGCGTTGCCAAGACTGGCTCCGGGCGCGTCGACCGCAATGGCGGGAAACAGGATCCAGGTGAAAACGAGAACGAATATCGCGATGACTGCGAAGGACGGCCAGCGCGCCGACGATATAGATATCCGTGGTCTCCTCCCGCGAGCGTCAGCGAGGGCAGCACCAGCAGATTGATGAGCGCGCTGTATGCGCAAAACAACCTGCGGAAGCGCGGACTGGATATGTCCAGAAGGTAGCTCCGCGCGGTCTCGCCGAGCTGAACATAGCGGTTGATGGCAATGGCGGCGGGCGTGAGAAAACAGCTCAGCAGAAAAATCGAAATCGACAGCCGCAAGAGCTGCAACGGCAGGATCGTTTCGGCCGTGGCAGCCTGCCGAAGCGCTTCGTTCATTGCCGTGTCGACGGTCATCACGACGAAGACAATAGCAGCCATCGCGGGCATGCTTCGGAGCGCCGCCAGGCCGTCGCGCCAACTGATGAATGCCGTCCGGAAAACCGGAAGCTTCGCCTCGGTCATCCCTTCTTCTTCGCTAACCATTCCCCGATCCTCCTCACCGCCTCGCGCATATCGGCGGCGGAGCCGGCGTAGGAGAAGCGCAAAAATTCCTTGCCATGCAGCGGATCGAAGTCGAGCCCCGGCGTCGCCGCGACGCCCGCCTGCTCCAGCATGCGCTTGGCGAAGTCGATGCTGTCACCGGTGAAACGCGAAACGTCGGCATAGAGATAGAAAGCGCCGTCCACCGGCAGAAATCGGTCAAGCCCGATCTTCGGCAAACCTTCCAGCAGGATGCGCCGGTTCTCCTCGTAGCCGTGTTTGACGGCCTCCATTTCGTCGCGGCCGTCGAAGGCAGCTTCCGCCGCGATCTGCGAGAGCGTCGGTACCGAGATCGCCAGGTTCTGCTGCAGGCGCTCGATCGGGCGTACCAGAACTTCCGGCGCCACCAGCCAGCCGACGCGCCAGCCGGTCATGCAGAAATATTTCGAAAAGGAATTCACCACGACGCGTGTCGGGTGAAAGCCGCGCCGCGGTTTCCGCCGGCAAGGCATAGTCGAGCCCATGATAGATCTCATCGGAGATCACGCGGATGCTCTCGGCCTCCGCCACTTCGATCAGGGCGCGCAACGCCGCGGACTCCATCATGGTGCCGGTCGGATTGGCCGGGCTCGCGATCACGCACGCCCTGGAGCGGCTTGCGCCGATGCTCGGCGAGCAGCGCATCGGATGGATCGCCCAGCGCGTCTCCGCCGAGGTCTGGATCAGCACCGGTTCGCAGCCGAGCGCGGACAGGATGTGCCGGTACGGCGGATAGCCGGGATTGGCGAGCGCGATGCGATCGCCGGCCTCGAACATGCGCCAGGAACGACAGGATGAATCCGCCTGACGATCCGGTGGTCACGATGATGCGCGCGGGATCGACGCGAGAAGCCGTATTGCTCGGCATAATGCCGCGCGATGCGCCGGCGCAGCGACGGGGATGCCGAGTGCCTCGGTGTAACCGAGGTAGCTGCCCGATAAGGCCGCGCGCGCCGCAGCCAGAGCGGTCGAGGGCGCCGACGCCGCCGGCTGTCCCGACCTCCATATGGATGACGCGGCCGCCCGCGGCTTCGATGCGGGCCGCCGCCGCCATCACGTCCATGACGATGAAGGGCGGCACGTCGCTGCGCAGCGACGGCGAAATCAGCCGTTTGGCCTTTTCAAGCATGGCGCCGAGGCTTCATTGCAGTGCCGATGGCGGGCGGGCACCGCCCCGCTGTTGCCGCATTCCGCCGCTTCCCTGCGAGCGACGCAAAGCTGCCGCGGCGAAGTGTTTAAGGCCGATTTGCCTGGCATTTCAGCGTTTTCCGGAACATCTGTTGACCGCTGTGTGTCACATCCCTAGCGTGCGCCATTGCAGCACAGTTTGAGATCATGAAAGCGATGAGCCCGGCGGAAAGACCTAGCAAGGGACAGCGCACGACGCCAGCTTCCCGCCTCGCGGCAATAGCAGTGGCCGCGCTTGCGCCGCAATGCCTGCGGCTGCGCAGGCACAAAGCCTGCCGCTCATCCGCGACGCCGAAATCGAGCAGCTATTGCGCGACTACAGCGCGCCGATCCTGCGCGCCGCCGGACTGGCGCAGCAGAATATCCGCATCGTCATTATCAATGAACGCGCCTTCAACGCCTTTGTCGCCGACGGCCGCCGCATCTTCATCAATACCGGGGTGCTGAGCGAGGCGACGACGCCGAACGAGGTCATCGGCGTTCTGGCGCACGAGACCGGGCATATCGCCGGCGGTCACCTCGCCAAACTGCGCGAGCAGTTGAGGTCAGCCTCCACCCAATCGATCATAGCCATGGTCCTGGGCATCGGTGCGATGGTGGCCGCTTCCCAAAGCGGCAGCACCAATGCGGCGAATGTCGGCGCGGCCGCCGTGACCGCGCCGCAGGAAATAATCCGCCGTTCCTTGCTCGCCTATCTGCGCGCGCATGAAGAACAGGCCGACCGGGCGGGCGGTGAAGTTCCTCAACGCCACCAACCAATCGGCCAAGGGCATGCACGACACCTTCAAGCGGCTTGCCGACCAGTTGCTGTTCGCGGCGCGTTTCGCCGATCCATATATGCAGTCGCATCCGATGCCGGCCGAGCGCGTGGCCGCGCTGGAGCGAGCTCGCCAAGGCGAGCCCGTTCTGGGACAAGAAAGACTCCGCCGATCTGCAACTGCGCCATGACCTGATGCGCGCCAAGCTCTCCGGCTTCATCGACCGGCCGGACACCGTCGCGCGACGCTATCCTGCCAGCGACACCAGCCTGGCGGCGCGCTATGCCCGCGCCATATCGGCCTATCGCCATTCGGACCTGCGCGGCGCGCTTGACCCAGATCGACGGCCTGATCCAGGCGCAGCCGAACAATCCTTATTTCCATGAGCTCAAGGGTCAGGCGCTGCTGGAAAGCGGTCAGCCGGCGGCAGCTATCGCGCCGCTGCGGCATGCGGTGAAAATCGCGCCCAATCCGGCGCTGATCCAGATCATGCTGGCGCAGGCGCTGATCGCCTCCAATGAGAAGACAAGATGCCGAGGAAGCCGTGGCGCTGTTGCGCGGCGCGATCGGCAAGGAGCCGGAAAGCCCGGACGCCTATACCCAGCTGGCGATGGCCTTCGGCCGCAAGGGTGATCTTGCGGAGGCCGACCTCGCGTCCGCTCTGGCGGCGGTGATGCGCGGCGATGCGCGCACCGCCCGCGACCTTGCCACCCGCGCCAAGACCCGCTTTCCGGTCGGCAGCCCGGGTTGGGTCAAGGCTGACGACATCATTTCTTCGCAAAGCCAAAGTCAATTGACGCGAGAAGGACCGCTCATGACATCGCTCCTGCGCTTGTTCGCCGCCACCGCGGCCTTCCTGCTCGCGGTGCTTGTGCTGCCGGCGGCCGCCCAGAGCATCTCTCCCGCCCAGCGCAACGAGATCGAAGGCATCGTAAAGGACTATCTCGTCAAAAATCCCGAGGTGCTGCAGGAAGCCTATATGCGAATTGGAGAAGCGCCAGGCCGCCGCCGAGGCCGCCAAGCATCAAAGCGCGGTGAAGGATCACGCGGAGGCGCTGTTTAATTCCAAGCGGCAGGTCGTGCTCGGCAACCCGCAAGGGCGACGTCACCATGGTCGAGTTCTTCGATTACAACTGCGGCTACTGCAAACGCGCGCTCTCCGACATGCTCGAGCTGATGAAGGCCGACCCGAAGCTGCAGGGTCGTGCTGAAGGAATTCCCGGTGCTGGGCGAGGCCTCGGTCGAGGCCGCGCGGATTTCGGTCGCGGCGCGCATGCAGGATTCGACCGGCAAAAAATACCTCGACTTCCATCAGAAGCTGCTCGGCAACCGGGGCTCCATCGGCCGGGCGCAGGCGCTCGTCGGCCGCCAAGGACGCCGGCTTCGACATGAGCCGGCTGGAAAAGGACGTGGCCAGCGACGAGCCGAAGGCGACCCTCGAAGAAAGCTTCAAGCTTGCCGACGCGCTCGGCCTCAGCGGGACGCCGAGCTATGTGATTGGTTCGGAGGTCGTGATCGGCGCGGTCGGGCTGGCGAATCTGACAGCAGAAGGTCAACGCCGCCCGTTGCGGAAAAGCCACCTGTTGAGCTCCAGCAACAGATCGCCAGCGACTTTATCGATAAATGGACCCGGTTCGTTCCGTTCCGGCTTCCCCTTGCGCGCGCAGCCACTTATAAAAGCACGGCCTGCGCGCCTGTTGTTCCTGAGGCCGCGCCGAAATTGCCGATAATCAGTCATGGCCAAAACCATCTACATCCTCAACGGCCCTAATCTGAACCTGCTCGGAACGCGAGAGCCGGAGAAGTATGGGCGCGCGACGCTGAAGGATGTGGAGGCCCTGTGCCGCAAGACCGCCGCAGGCGCACGGCTTCACCATCGAATTCCGCCAGTCGAACCGCGAAGGCGAGCTGATCGACTGGATCCACGAGGCGCGCGGCAACAAGGCCGCCGGTATCATCATCAACGCCGCCGGCTATACTCATTCATCGGTATCGATTCACGACGCGCTCCTGGCGGCGAATACGCCGGTGATCGAAGTGCACATCACCAATATCCATGCGCGCGAAAGCTTCCGTCATCATTCCTTCGTCGCCATGGCCGCCAAGGCGAGCCTGTGCGGCTTCGGGATCGACGGCTATGCGCTGGCGATCGCCGGTCTCGCCGCCATCGCCGGTGCCAAGAAGAAGAGTTGAACAGTGGCCTCTACGCCGAAGGACAAATCCGCGTCCGAAGCCAAGTCCGCCGTGGACAAGGAACTGATCCGCGAGCTCTCCGCGCTGCTCGAAGAAACCGGCCTGACCGAAATCGAGATCGAACAGTCCGGGCCTGCGCGTGCGTGTCGCGCGCGGCGGCCAGATCATCGCTGCGGCGCCGATGTCGCCGCTGTCGGCCGCGGCCGCCGATGGTCGCTCCCGCCGGCATCACCTCCGCGGCGGCGCCCGATCCCGCCAAGCATCCCGGCGTCGTCGCCTCGCCGATGGTCGGCACCGCCTATCTCGCGCCCGAGCCGGGCGCGCGGCCGTTTGTCGATAGTCGGCAGCAAGGTGCAGGCCGGCCAGACCCTGCTGATCGTCGAGGCGATGAAGACGATGAACCAGATCCCGGCGCCGCGCGCCGGCACCGTGATCCAGATCCTGATCGAGGACGGCCGGCCGGTGGAGTTCGGCGAGCCGCTGATGATCATCGAGTGACGGCGCCCGTGACAAGCCGCGCCGGCGCGCGGTTCTAATGTTCGACAAAATCCTGATCGCCAACCGCGGCGAGATCGCGCTGCGCGTGTTGCGCGCCTGCAAGGAGCTGGGCATCGCCACCGTGGCGGTGCATTCCACCGCCGACGCCGACGCGATGCATGTGCGGCTCGCCGACGAAAGCGTCTGCATCGGCCCGCCGCCGGCGCGCGACAGCTATCTCAACATTCCCGCCTTGCTGGCCGCCGCCGAAATCACCGGCGCCGACGCCGTGCATCCCGGCTACGGCTTTCTGTCGGAGAACGCGCGCTTTGCCGAAATCCTCGGTGAGCACAACGTGCATTTCATCGGGCCGAAGCCCGAGCACATCCGCCTGATGGGCGACAAGATCGAGGCCAAGCGCACCGCCAAGCGGCTTGGCATCCCGGTGGTGCCCGGCTCCGAGGGCGGCGTGAAGACCGACGGCGAGGCGCTCGCGATCGGCCGCCAGATCGGCTTTCCCGATGCTAGTCGAAGGCTGCGGCCGGCGGCGGCGGGCGCGGCATGAAGGTGGCGCATAGCGAAGCCGAGCTTTCCACCGCACTCTCCACCGCGCGTTCCGAGGCGCTGGCTGCTTTCGGTGACGACGCCGTCTATCTGGAAAAATATCTGCAGAAGCCGCGTCACATCGAGATCCAGGTGCTGGGCGATGGCCGCGGCAACGCCATCCATCTGGGCGAGCGCGACTGCTCGCTGCAGCGCCGGCACCAGAAGGTGTGGGAGGAAGGCCCCTCGCCCGCGCTGAACGTGCCCGCGCGCGATGCGATCGGGGAAACCGTCGCCGCCGCCATGCGCAAACTGAATTATCTCGGCGTCGGCACGGTTGAATTCCTCTACGAGGACGGCCAGTTCTATTTCATCGAGATGAATACCCGCATTCAGGTCGAACATCCGGTGACCGAGATGATCACCGACATCGACCTGGTGCTGGAGCAGATCCGCGTCGCGGCCGGCGGCGAGCTCCCCTTGACGCAGAATGATGTGAAATTCCACGGCCACTCGATCGAATGCCGCATCAATGCGGAAAACCCGGTTTCCTTCCGCCCCTCGCCCGGCAAAATCCTGCACTATCACGCACCCGGCGGCCTCGGCGTGCGCATCGATTCGGCGGTCTACCAGGGCTATAGCATCCCGCCTTATTACGATTCCCTCGTCGGCAAGCTGATCGTACACGGCAAGACCAGGCCGGAATGTCTGATGCGGCTCAAGCGCGCGCTCGACGAAATGGTAGTGGACGGGATCGAGACCACGCTGCCGCTGTTCCGCGCGCTGGTGCGGGAGCCGGCGATCATCGATGGAGACTACCACATTCACTGGCTCGAGCAGTTCCTCGCCGGCGGCGGGATGGAAAGCTGAACGCGGCAGTTCCGGTCAATGCGTTGCGACAAGCCGCATCAGCAGATTGCCCGCGTCGCGCGGGTCGTAAGGCTTCGGCAGAAACACCGAGCGCGGCACCAACCGCTCGCGATCGGTCGGACGCCACCGCCCGGACGCATAGACTATTGGCATCTCCGGCCGCAGCGAGCGCACGCGGCTTGCCAGTTCTGAACCGGTCATACCCCCCGGCAGGTGAATATCGGTGAACAGCGCATCAACCGCCGCTCCCGATTCGACATAGCGCAGCGCGTCGGGCCCGTTCGACGCCACAAATACGTGGAAGCCCTGCTCTTGCAGCGCTTCGGCGACCATTTCGCCAATCAGAGCTTCGTCTTCCACGACCAGGATGGTGGCGTCAGTCGGTATCGGGTGCATCTTCCCCATACGGTCCTCCTCGCATTCGTCCCGAGTAGTGAACGCTCCTCTGCGCTTTTGTTTTCAAACTTTCGCCAATTTAAAGACTTCATCCCTAGCGCCGGGTTAAATAAAGACTTCATGCCTAGCGCCGGGTTAATAGAGAGGCGCTCCACATTCTTCGGCCAGCGCCGTAAGTTGTAAAAGCCCTGTATCCGCAGGAGTAGCTATGGCCAGCCGCGACAGCGTCGTCGAGATCACACCCGAGTTTGTGCTGAAGGCCTATGCCTGCGGGATCTTTCCGATGGCGGAGAACGCGTATGACAACGCGCTTCATTGGTTCGAGCCCGAGCAGCGCGGCATCATTGCGCTCGACCGTTTCCATGTGCCTGACCGGCTCGCGCGCACGGTGCGGTCCGACCGTTTCACGGTAGCGGTCAATCGCAATTTCGAGGCGGTGATCGCGGGTTGCGCGGCTCCCAAGCCGGGACGCGGCCGCACCTGGATCAACAGCCGTATCCTCAATCTATATCGCAAGCTGCATGAGCGCGGCCATTGTCACAGCATCGAGGTATACGAGCAAGATGAACTCGTTGGAGGCCTCTATGGCGTGAGTCTTGCCCGCGCCTTCTTCGGGGAGAGCATGTTCCATCACGCTCGCGATGCTTCCAAGGTGGCGCTCGTGCATTTGGTGGCGCGGCTGCGCGTCGGCGGCTTCGCGCTACTCGACACGCAATACATCACCGATCACCTGAAGACGTTCGGCGCCACCGAGATAACGCGCCGCCAATATCACAAACACCTGGAGGCGGCGCTGGTCGGCCAAGCCGATTTCGCCGCGCTGCCGATCGACCGGCGGGTGTCCGGCGCGGAGGCGCTGCAGCACGCCCGCTCCAACTAAATCAGAATTGTTGTTGCTGCTGCGGGACACGCCGCTGTTGCGGCGCCGGCTGTCTTTGCTGTTGTGAGGGCTGCTGCTGCTGGCGCGTCGCACGCGGGGCCGGCTCCGGCTCAGGCTGCACTTCGGCCACCACCCCGCCTTTGCAGTTGGTGAGCCAGACATCATAGATCGGATGCTCCACCGCATGCAGTCCCGGGCTCGCCGCGAACATCCAGCCGGTATAGATCCGGCGGATTTCGCCTTGCAGCGTCACCTCGTCCACCTCGATGAACGCGTCGGTATGCGGCGTCTCGGTCGGCGGTCGCGTATAGCAGGCGCGCGGCGTGACCTGCAGCGCGCCGAACTGTACGGTCTCGTCGATCGCCACGTCGAAGCTGGTGATGCGGCCGGTGATCTTGTCCAGACCGGCGAACACCCCGGTGGGATTCGGCACCTTGTTGCCCGGCGGTTGGGTGGCGACCTCATCGGTCGGCACCGCCGCCTCGACCGGCTGCTGTTGTTGCTGCTGCGGCGCGCCGCGCCCCGGGCGTTGCGCGGGCTGTGATGCCCCGGCTGCTGGCGCCGGCGCGTTCGGCGTGACGGCGGGTGAAGCGGCGCCGCCTGGAGGCGGCGGCAGCGGCTGGGATTGGATATTGCCCTGCGGCTGTCTCGGCCGGCTCGGAGCACCCGGCGGCTGCAGGGTCGGCGGTGGATCTTCCAGACGCTGTTGCGGTTGTTGACGGCCCGGCACAGCTTGCGGCGGCCGCGGCGGCTCGTTGCCAAAGATCGAGCCGAATTGCGCGCCCGCAGGCGTCGCCGCGAGCGATAAGCCAATAAAGGCAAGCAGGATGAAGGGAAGGAAAAATCGGGACATTGGCCACACGCCGCGCATCACGCGCTTAGTGCACGATCCGGCGAAGTGGAATCCTTTCGCCGACAAGATCATGCACCACCTTAATAGTTAGCGCGCGAGCCGCAGATAAGTCTACGCAATCCGCGCAAGCTTGATTGCTTTTCCGCAAAACCGGTAACCACCCGGATCAAGTCCGGGGCAGGCTTTTTGCTGATCGCGCGCTTGCCCCGGTTAACACGGAGAATGCGGCCCGGAAAGGGCGACTGCTCCGCCTGCCGAAACTGAGGTGGATCACGAGCCGTCGCCGGGCACCCAGGCCTTGTAGTCGCCGGTGGCCTTCGGCCGGTGGCCGGCAGCAAGCGTCGAGCCGGGCGGCCGATAGGCGGCGGGCGTACCGGTGAGATTCGGCAGATGCGGTTTTTCCCATTCATTCGGCCGATAATTCTCCTGCGTCGGCGGCACGTCCACGGTGTGATGCATCCAGCCATGCCAGGACGGCGGGATTCTGGAGGCTTCAGCATCGCCGTTGTAAATCACCCAGCGGCGCTCGAAGCCGAGGCTTGCATCGACCGCGCCGTCCTTGGTTCGATAATAGCGATTGCCGGTTTCATCTTCGCCGACCAACTCGCCGTAGCGGCGCGTCCAAAGCAGCGTGCCGAAAGTGGCGCCGTTCCACCAGGTGAAGAAGAGCTGCAGGAAGCGTTTCATCGTCGCGTGGAGCCCGTCGTTGCGCGGTCTAATGTCCCGAACTTCTGAACCGCCACACCTAGTTCGTTCTGCCACCCAGCATCCAAGCTGTCCAGCGAGGCACACAGGCGCGGTTGCATCCACACGCGACAGGATTTCTCCATCTGTGGCAAAAAGGTGACGGTAGGCCGACGAGCGATGCGCTAACAATCAAGGTTGAACCGGCATCGCCGGATGGTGCAAGGGCGGAGCGACATGCGCGCAGTCAGATCCATTACGAACGTCGCGCTCATTGCGGCTATCAGCGCATTGACCGCGTCTGCTCTTTCGGCAGCGGACTTGCCTGCCCAGATCAGAGCGAGGCCGGCGGCGATAGCAGCACTTACTGCAGCCGACTGGACAGGTTTCTACCTCGGCCTCTACGCCGGCGTTGGCCTGCAGCGGTCACAGGGGAACGACCCCACCGGGCGCACGGGCCCGGGCGATGTAGAGTTTATCGGACAAGGATTCACCGGCGGCGGGACCGCGGGTTACAATTATCAACTCTATCCCAACTGGGTCGTGGGTCTGGAAGGCGACTTCGGATATCTCGGCCTCGATCGGGCCTTCACAGATTATTTCCCCGACCAAGGTCTCAATTCAAAAACGTCGTGGATCGGCACTGTGCGCGGAAGGGTCGGCTATACCACCGGCCCGACGCTTACCTATGTCACCGGCGGCGCGGCCTGGGTGAATATCACGGATGTCAACGATTTTACGGGCCTTGGCGGCCCTCGTGTCAGCCGTTCTGAAACAAATGGCGGATTCGTGATCGGTAGCGGCATTGAAACCCGACTGGGCGGTAACTGGACCGCGAAAGCTGAACAGCTCTACGTGGATGTCGGCGAGGGTGCCGCTGTCCCCCCCGGAGCGGTGCGGGTCGAGAAGCACCGTTATGACCTTATGAAGTTCGGAGTGAACTATCTGTTCGGTAACAACCCGCAACCCGTCCTGGCTTCGTATAATTGGACCGGTGCCTACGCGGGCCTCGTCGGCGGCACAGCTGGATCTTCTACCGCGGGCAGCGATCCATCCTCGCGGTCGGGCGATATCAATAATAACGGCACCGGCTTCACCGCCGGCGGCATTGCCGGCTACAACTGGCACCTGGCGCCACAATGGGTTGTCGGCGTCGAAGGCGATTTTAGCTGGCTCGGCATTGATGACCGAAGCGTCAACTACTTTGATAGTCCCGCATCGCTCGGCGTGGACACAAACTGGGTGGCGACCGCGCGGGGGCGCGTTGGTTACAGCACCGGAGCCGCCCTGCTTTATCTCACTGGGGGCGCTGCCTGGGTGAACCTGCAGGACAGCTTTCAAGGATCACCTGCGAGGGCCGGCGGACCGCTTGTCTCCAGCACGAAAACTCTGAGCGGCGGCACCATCGGCGGCGGCATTGAGGCGCCGTTCTTTATCCCGGGCTGGATGTCGCGAACGGAATATCTTTTCGTCAGCCCTGGGAAAGGCAATACGTTGAACTCCGGTGGCGATCTCTTGCGTGCCGACCACGATTTCCATCTGTTCCGCTTCGCGCTGGTACACAATTTCGGAGCCGGTTGGAATTGATACAGCAGGGGTTCGGCGGGCCCACTTGAGGTCCGCCACTTGGGGGGCGGCAGGGGCCGGCGTTTTGCGCGCCGGCCCTTTTCTTTGCGGTCCCAACGCAGCGCGCTGAAACCAAACGTGCCCGCGCCGGCCGCTGCCGAAGTCCGCCCAGCAGTGGCCGCGCGCTCGTCACCCCGGTTTCACCTGAGCGCCAGGAAGTTCAAACCCCGCCGCTTTCCAGCGCTCGTGCAGAGCGGGGCTGAGCAGCTTGTCGATAAAGGCGCGCGCGCTGTCCTGCGCCTTGCTGGCGGTGAAGATACCGGCGCAATAGGTCGTCACCGCCTGCAACGGTTCGGGCAGCGGGCCGGCAACGACGGCGCCCTTGACCGCCACGATCTCGCTGATCTGCGTCATGCCGAGCTCGGCGTCACCCTGCGCCACGGCCCGCGCGGTGAGGAAACCGTTCTTCTGCCACTGCACCTTGGGCTTGATGATCGCGGCAATGCCGATGCGCTCCAATAGGCCGGCGAGATAGATGCCGGCGGTGCCGCCGACACCCGGATCGGTAAGCGCAATCGAGCGCGCATTCAGCAGCATCTGTTTGAAGGCTTCGGGCGTCGAAAAGTCCGGGCGCGGCGCGTCTTTTCGAATGGCGATCCCGATGCCGACGCGGCCGAGATCCCAACGGCCGGTGAGCGTGCCCTCTTGCTGCAGCTTCTCCAGCGCAGGCGGGATGAGAATCGCAATGTCGCCGGTTTCACCCGCAGCGATCCTGCTCTGCAAGGCGCCGACCGGCGCAAAGAAATTGTCGAAGGTTTCACCGCTTTCCTGCGCGAAGGCTTCGCAGGCCGGCTCCACGACCTCTTTGACGGCTAAAGCACTGAGAATTTTCATGCGTCCCTTCTGGCATGGGCATATGACCCGCGACAGCCAAAATGCCCGGCCGGCGCGGTGATTCACAACCCGTCGCAACGCTCCGGCCGACCGTCGCTGAGTCGGAATTTTCGGAAGCAAATGCACTTCCCCACGCGGTGTTTCTGCAACCTTTGCGTGTGCGCCGACATGGACCACGGCAAAAGCGCTAAGTCATACCGGGTCCGGTTAGGATGCCCGATATCTTTTTTCCGACCCCGCCGGTGGATAGCGGAGCTATCTCGCCCGGACCGACAAAAAACATTTTGGAATCCTGCCTGAATCTCCGACACTTGCCGCGCCGCACTCAATTCTTACCCCCGTTGTCCCCACATTTAGCGTTTGATTCATAACTCGGTACTAGTTCTTGACTGCCGCGGTGGAGTCGGCCTAGCTTTCAAGGGTTCGGCGGCGGGTGTTTTTAGTCCCTCCGGACGCTCCCCAAAGGGAAGTGCAACCTTGCTCCGCCGGGCTGTGAAGGCTCTGGCGCAGGCAATGCATTGCCGTGGGCGGCGGACCGAGGAGGCTGCGACTACCGGTTCACGGATCCCGGGCCTGCCCGGGATCCGCACCAAAAGGCGCAAGTCGGGCAGGCCCGACTTGCGGCGGGCCACCGCCCCGGGCCGGACGGGGACGGGAGTCGTCGGGAGAGTAAGGGCGGGCGTTAATCGACGGCGCGGGACAGCCCTGCGCTGATCAACAAGGTGTCGGCGCATTGTCTCACTAGATTACGGTGAGGCAAGCGACCGGCCCAGAAAATGGGGCAAGAGGACGATGCACATCGAGCGGCGCTACACCAAGGAAGGCCAGTCTCCTTACGCGGAGATCGAATTCCGTTTGACCGCCAGCGAAATCCGCAACCCGGACGGCTCCGTCGTCTTCCGGGCGGACGACGTTGAGGTCCCGGCCTTCTGGTCGCAGGTCGCTTCCGACGTGCTGGCGCAGAAATATTTCCGCAAGGCGGGCGTCCCTGCCCGGCTGAAGAAAGTCGAGGAGGAGAGCGTTCCGTCTTTCCTCTGGCGTTCTATCGCGGATGCCGAGGCGCTGGCCGCGCTGCCGGAAAACGAGCGCTGTGTCGGCGAAACCTCGTCCAAGCAGGTGTTCGACCGCCTGGCCGGGACCTGGACCTATTGGGGTTGGAAGGGCGGCTATTTCGACAGCGACGCCGATGCGCAGGCTTTCTTCGACGAGCTGCGCGCGATGCTGGCGCTGCAGGTCGCCGCGCCGAACTCGCCGCAATGGTTCAACACCGGCCTGCACTGGGCCTATGGCATCGACGGCCCGAGCCAGGGCCACTATTACGTCGACTTCCAGACCGGCAAGCTGACCAAATCCAAGACCGCCTACGAGCATCCGCAGCCGCATGCCTGCTTCATTCAGTCGGTGAGCGACGACCTGGTGAACGAAGGGGGCATTATGGATTTATGGGTGCGCGAGGCGCGCCTGTTCAAATACGGCTCCGGCACCGGCTCGAATTTCTCCCGCCTGCGCGGCGAAGGCGAGAAGCTGTCGGGCGGCGGACGTTCGTCCGGCCTGATGAGCTTTTTGAAGATCGGCGACCGCGCCGCCGGCGCGATCAAGTCGGGCGGCACCACGCGCCGGGCCGCCAAGATGGTGATCGTCGACACCGACCATCCCGACATCGAGCAGTTCATCGACTGGAAGGTGAAGGAAGAGCAGAAGGTCGCCGCGCTGGTCACCGGCTCCAAGATCAACCAGCGGCACCTCAAGGCCATCCTGAAGGCCTGCGTGAATTGCGAAGGCTCGGGCGACGACTGCTTCGATCCGGAGAAGAACCCGGTGCTGCGGCGGGAGATCAAGGCCGCGCGAAGAAATGCCGTGCCGGACAATTCGATCCAGCGCGTGATCCAGTTCGCCCGCCAGGGCTACAAGGACATGGACTTCCCGGTCTACGATACCGACTGGGATTCCGAAGCCTACCTCACCGTCGCCGGGCAGAATTCCAACAACTCGGTGCGCGTCACCGACGAATTCCTCAAAGCGGTGGAGTCCGACGGCAGCTGGGACCTCACTCACCGCACCCGCGGCAACAAGATCGCCAAGACCGTGAAGGCGCGCGATCTGTGGGAGAAGATCGGCTACGCCGCCTGGGCCTGCGCCGATCCGGGCCTGCAATTTCACACCTCGGTGAATGACTGGCACACCTGCCCGGCGTCCGGCCCGATCCGCGCGTCCAATCCGTGCTCGGAATACATGTTCCTCGACGACACCGCGTGCAATCTGGCCTCGATGAATTTGCTTACGTTTCGCGTACAAGCAGTGCCGCGAATCCTGATGGCCTTCCCCCTTGCGGGGGAGCCGGAAGCGGCGTAACTCCACCCTCAGCACCAGCGGCTCACCCCCCTCCCTACCCTCCCCTCCAGGCGGGAGGGTTCCGGCCCGGAACGCGGCACCGGCGGCGACATCTTCGATGTAGAATCCTTCGAGCACGCCACCCGGCTGTGGACCGTGGTGCTGGAAGTCTCCGTCTTGATGGCGCAGTTCCCCTCCAAGGAGATCGCGCAGCTGTCCTACGAATTCCGCACCCTCGGCCTCGGCTATGCCAATCTCGGCGGGCTGTTGATGTCGTCGGGCATTTCCTATGACTCCAACGCCGGCCGCGCGATCGCGGGCGCGCTCACCGCCATCATGACCGGCATCTGCTACGCCACCTCGGCGGAGATGGCGCAAAAGCTCGGCCCCTTCCCCGGCTACAAGAAGAACCGCGAACATATGCTGCGCGTGATCCGCAACCATCGCCGCGCGGCGCATGGCGAGCGCTCGGCTTATGAGAAGGTGGCGACGCCGCCGGTGCCGCTCGACCACAACAGCATCCTGACCGGCAGCCAGGCCCACTTCTATCTCCGCGCTGTCGGACCACGCCAAGCGCGCCTGGGACCTGGCGCTGAAGCTCGGCGAGCAGCACGGCTATCGCAATGCGCAGACTTCTGTGATCGCGCCCACCGGCACGATCGGCCTCGTGATGGATTGCGACACCACCGGCATCGAGCCCGATTTCGCGCTGGTGAAGTTCAAGAAGCTCGCCGGCGGCGGCTACTGGAAGATCATCAACCGCGCGGTGCCGGAAGCGCTGCGCGTGCTGGGTTATTCCGGCGACCAGATCTCCGAGATCGAGGTCTATGCGCTCGGCCACGGCTCGCTCGGCCAGGCGCCCGGCATCAACCACACCACCCTGCGCGCAAAAGGCTTCACCGACGAAGCCATCGCCACGGTGGAAAAGGCGCTGCCCACCGCCTTCGACATCAAATTCGCCTTCAACCGATGGACGCTGGGCGAGGATTTCTGCCTCAACACCCTCGGCGTTCCGGCGGAAGAGCTGGCCTCGCCGACGTTCGACCTGCTGGCCTGGCTCGGCTTCACCAGGCGCGAGATCGACGCGGCCAATATCCACGTCTGCGGCGCCATGACGATGGAAGGCGCGCCGCATCTGAAGGCCGAGCATTATTCGGTGTTCGATTGCGCCAATCCCTGCGGGCGCACCGGCAAGCGCTATCTCTCGGTGGAAAGCCACATCCGCATGATGGCGGCGGCGCAGCCCTTCATCTCCGGCGCCATCTCCAAGACCATCAACATGCCGAACGAGGCGAGCGTCGACGACTGCAAGTCGGCGTACCTGCTGTCCTGGAAGCTCGGCCTGAAGGCGAATGCGCTTTACCGCGACGGCTCCAAGCTCAGCCAGCCGCTGAACTCCCAGCTGATCGCCGACGAGGAGGAGGAAGAGGACGAAATTGCCGCCTTCCTCGAAAAGCCGCAGGCCGCGCGCACCGCGGCGCTGGCCGAGAAGCTGGTGGAGAAGGTGGTCGAGCGCATCATCGTCATGCGCGAGCGCGAGAAGCTGCCCGACCGGCGCAAGGGCTACACGCAGAAAGCCGTGGTCGGCGGCCACAAGGTTTATCTGCGCACCGGCGAATATGACGACGGCCGCATCGGCGAGATCTTCATCGACATGCACAAGGAAGGCGCGGCGCTGCGCTCCTTCATCAACAACTTCGCCATCGCGGTGTCGCTCGGCCTGCAATACGGCGTGCCGCTGGAGGAATATGTCGACGCCTTCACCTTCACCCGCTTCGAGCCGGCGGGCCCGGTGCAGGGCAACGACTCGATCAAATACGCCACCTCGATCCTGGACTACGTCTTCCGCGAGCTGGCGATCTCCTACCTCGAGCGCTTCGACCTCGGCCATGTCGATCCGTCGGAAACCCAGTTCGACGCGCTCGGCAAGGGCGTGGCGGAAGGCAAGGATCTGCGGCCGGAGGCGCGCTATGTCTCCAAGGGCCTGACCCGCTCGCGCACCGACCGGCTCTCGGTCGTGCGCACCGGCGACGCGGACGCGCCGCCGTTCCCTCCCCGCTGGTGACGGGTGGCGGTAATGTCACCGCCATCTCCTCCGCCGGCGCGCGTCGCGACTGAAGGCGAGCCCGCGCCAAAGCTCTCGCCCGCGCAGCAGCTGGAGCAGATCAACGTGCAGGACGCGCAGGCGCATGCGAAGATCGCGGCGGTGGAGAAGCGCGCCGGAAGCCAGGGCCAAGGGCTACGAAGGCGAGGCCTGCGGCGAATGCGGCAACTTCACGCTGGTGCGCAACGGCACCTGCATGAAATGCGACACCTGCGGATCGACGACGGGGTGCAGCTAACGGAGGGCGACATGGCCAAGCGGACCACGCACAAGAGCGCGAGCGGCAAGAAGCTTTACGCCGAGCGCGACAAGAAAGGAAAGTTCAAGGACATCCAGAGCTACAAGCGCGCGCACGGCCAGGACGTCAAGCGCAAGGCGAAGAAGGAAAAGTAACTGTCGCGGTGGATTCGCGCCGGCATGGCGGCCGTCTTGCTGGCGTATCCTCTTCCCCTCCCCCGCTTGCGGGCGAGGGTAGGCAGGGGGACCGATACGGTTGGTGATTAACAGTACCAGGAGATTTTTTTGAGCAACCATTCCAAAGAGGCCCAGGCAAAGGCCGAGGCGAGTTTCAAGCGCAAGGCCGACCAGGCGCGCGACGGCAAGCTGGCGGCGGCGGAATACGAAGCCGCCGGCCGCGCCATGCGCGAGCGGACCGCGAAGCTGCGCGAGCAGCGCCTCGCCAAAGAGGCGGCCGACCGCGAAGCGGAAGCGACGGAAGCGGCAAAGCCGAAGCCTGCGCCGAAGCCGAAGCCGGCGCCGAAGGCGAAGCCTGCGGCGAAGGCCGGGGTGAAGGGCAAGAAGGATAAGTAATCCGGCACAGGCGGGTGATGGCGAAAAAAGAGCAAGCTCGAGACTGAAGCAAGCTCAAGACTGAAGATTGCGTCGTTTGCGACAGCGCAGACCGGGGAGCCGCCGAGTTGTCGATCGGGGCGCTATCGTGGCCTCACGATACCGGCCGCAACTGGGGTGGCTGTATCAACCGCGCGATCTGAGCTTTCAGCGCCTCGTGACACTCGCAGGCAGTTTCCCCCAGGCGAGCCAGATCAACGATCTGAATTTGCCCACGGCGATATTTGATAATATTCAACGCCTGCAGATGCCGGGCCGCCAAGGTCACGCTGGTTCGCCGCACGCCCAGCATCAGGGCAATAAATTCCTGCGTCAGATCAAGCGTGTCGCTTTGAGTGATATCGCGCATTCGCAGCAGCCAGCGGCAGAGCCGCGCCTCGATTTCGTGCTTGGCGTTGCACGCCGCCGATTGTTGCGCCTGCGCCATCAGTACTTGATCGTACATATAAAGCCTCTTGCGCAGGGTCCTGCTCGCTGCCACCGCCGCCTGCGCGTGCGGCATGTCAAGCACCGAAGCGATACCTTCGGCCTGCACAATGGCCCGATTTATCGCGACTGCATCATCGAGGGCGGCCGGCGTGCCTGCCACACTGTCGTGGCCGACGATTGCGGCTTCCACCATTTCACCGTCTGCCAGCACGACCACCAGGCAGATCACTCCGGAATGGGGGAAATACAGGCACTCGATCCTGCCGCCCATGTCGAACAGCGTTTTTGAGCGAGGAAGTGGCACGGTACGCAGATGCGGGCGGAGAAGCTCGAAGTCTCCGTCCGACAGTGATCGTAAAAAGCCGTTGGGTGGTCGGCTCACATATGCTCTCCGTCCGTTTGGGCGGGAGCACAGCGGCGTCTCTCAGGTACCGGCGAGCCAATGAATCCCCGGTGCTATGCCGAACATAGCATTTTTTTCCCTTGGTATGTACGCTAATCGACACAAGGGAGGAGCCTGTTCCCTCCGGTCCCGCCCCTGTCTTGAAGCCATTCATAGGAACATCAGGACGCGGCTCTCGTTCCTCTCTTGAACCCAGAGAGGCGCCATCATGCCGCGCTATTACTTTGATCTCTGGAAAGGCGACGAGCACCTGCCCGACGACGAGGGCACCGAACTGCCAGGACCGGACGCGGCCAAGGCGGAGATCAGCGGGAGCATTGCCGAACTCAGCAAGGGCGTTTTGTTGGGCGCCGGCAGCGACGGGTGTGACGTTCGGCTGTTGGTCAGGGACGACACCAAGCCGCTGTTTCAGGCGCGACTCCGTTTCACTTGGGAGCACGTCCCTTAACCGACGATCTCGGGCGATCCGTGCGCGCTTTGACATGAGCTGCAAGCCGAGCTTGCGGCAAAGCAAAGACTGTCGCGCCGGCTTTCTGCCCCGTCAGAAGTGCCGGCTCGCCGAAGACAATGCTTATTCCCGACTTCATGCCGTCGCTTCGCGCTCTTCTTGCGGCCTTCTGGCAAGGCCCTCCCGAGGGTGCAAACTTCCGCGTTTCTTAGCGCCCTCGCGGTGCATTTCGGGGCTCCCTTCCAGGCTGGCCTTGTTGTAACGTGCGACCGTTCGGGACCCAATCCGAACGGGACTTAGGGGAGGAACGTCTATGAAAAAGTTGTCGATCGGCCTCTTGGCCGCTGTTGCTATCGCCGTTGCAGCCGCCCCCGCCGAAGCCGCCAAGAAGAAGAAATCCGGCGGCAAAAAAGAAAAGGCGGGAACTGAAGTCAGCAAGGTCGACCCGAACCACCCGATGTACTTCACCTGCTACCTCAATGCTTGGGCCGGCGCCAAGCAGCCGAAAGCCTGCGGCGGCTAGCGCGTAGCCGGGCAGTTCCGGGTGTGGCGCCGTTAGCGGCGTCTCACTCTCATTCTTCAGGCCCCGCGTCTCGTCATGCGCGGGGCCTTCTCATTACGCCAACAGCTCGGCGCACAGCTATTCGTCATTGCCGGACTTGATCCGCAAGTCGGGTCTACCCGACTTGCGATGTCAAACCCGGGCATGAGCAGAAGTAAGAAGCGCGCTTAGCCTGCGTGCGCCAACTACACCGCCGGGCCAATGCTCGCCGGGGTCTTGATCACGCCGGTGAGCTTCTTCGGATCGAGCGCCAGCAGCGCCGGCTCGTCGAACACATCGCCCATTTCCGATTTCACGCCGTTCTTGGCGAGTCTCTTCCAGAAACTTGCGGTGGACGCGCGGGTCCTGATCCTCGTATTCGATCTGGCGTCCGCCCTTCTGCACCGAAACGGTGCCGGCGCCTTCCGCGCTCTTCTTGCGCAGCGAGATGAAGGGATAGCGCCGGCTGCCCAGGCTGCAGGCCCAATAGCGCGCGCGCTCGGGGCCGGTGTTGAAGTGCTGGTGGTACATCCAGAACGGCGGCGTATACATCACGCCGTGCCGCCAGGGGATCTCCACGAACTTGCTGTCGCCTTCGTACCACAGCAGCGAATAGCCGACGCCGGTCACCGCGTGCACATGCGTGCCGGCGGCGTGGCGGTGCGCCTTCTTGTAGCGGCCGGTCGGCATCTCGGATGAATGCGAATGCTGCGTGCCGTCCGCCAGCACGAAGGAGCAGTTGCTCGAGCCCTTGCCGCGCGCGTTGTATTCGAACAGCTTGAAGTCCTTCAGGCTGGGAATGAAGCTCGTCTCCCAGATGTTGATCTTCGCGATCTCGCCGCGGTCGATCGGCACATGCTTGCCCTCGCCTTGCCACTCGTTCGACTTACCGAAGCGCTCGGGGAACTGGTACGGGTTGTTAAAGACGAAATCGCGGTTGTGATAGAGGTTGAGCGTCACCGGTGCGTCGTTGGTGCAGGACAGGCGGATGGATTCCTGTCCCGAGCCGTTGAAGAACTGGTACTGGCAGTTCAGCGGGAGCGCGAACAGCGAGGTCGGGCCGAATTCAAAAGTCTGCTTCTCGCCGTTCGGCAGCCAGAGCGTGGCGGAGCCGTGGCCCGCCAGCACATAGACGAAGCACTCGAAGAGATGCTTGACCGGCGCGGTCTTGCTGCCGGGCGGGATCTCCACGACGTAATTGGCCATGAAGTCGCCGCGGCCATGAGTATGCGCGAAAGCGCCGCGCGCGCCATACCAGTCCCATTTGTCGGTTTTGATCGCCAAGAGGTCGAGGCCGAAGTCCTCATGAATGGGAATCCGCTGCTCCTTGGCCCAGTCGAGATAGGGTTCGACCAGGAAGTTTCCGCTCTTCTGCGCTTCGGCGGTGGAAATGACTTCGGCAACGGCTTGCTCTGACATACACTTCTCCTTTGGGCGGAGCACAGATGTATCCGAATGAAGGCATCCGACCAAGCGATTATGAACGAGCGGCGGTAATGTGACGGACCCACAATTCACAGGCCGCCAAGGTTCGGCCACATCGACTTGCGATCCCCCGCCCCTTGAAAGATGATGCCTCGGGGGCAAAAAAGGGGGGTTGTATGCATTGGCTTACATGGGTTGCGGCCGGACTTCTGTTAGGAAGCTGCGCCAGCGTCACCCGCGGCACTACCGCGCAAGTTCAGATCAACTCGAATCCGCCGGAAGCGCAGGCCCGCACGTCCATGGGCCACACCTGCATTACGCCGTGCACTCTGCAATTCAGCCGAAAAGATGAGTTCACGGTTCTGTTCTCCAAGCCGGGATTTCATTCCGTAGAAATACCGGTACGGACACAGCTTGCCGGAACCGGTGCCGCCGGCTTTGCCGGCAACATCATTTAGGAGGCGCGGTTGGAATGGTGGTCGATGCCTCCACCGGAGCAACGCTTGAGCATGTACCGAACCCGGTCACGGCAACGCTGCTTCAGGTGAAGAAGGGCGAGCAGCCGCGGGTTATCAAAGTTGAGCCGCCCGCTTCGTCGCCGGCGCCGGCAGAAGGCGCAGAGGGATCGAGCTAACAATCCCCGCTGCGTACCCGTTGTGCACAGCGCCGACGGCGCGCGACGTATTCCTTGATGTCATAGTCACAAAGCCCGCCGTCTCGAAGGATGGGCAGCGCATGGCCTACCGATCCCGGGTTATCCCGAGATCGGTACTGAGTAGCGCCATGAGCGAGAGAGATGCTAGCGCCAGCGGTGCTGGCGATGGTGACCGTGGTGACCGTGGTGACCGTGGCCCCAGACATAACGCGGACCGGCGTGGTAGCGAACGACCGGCGCGCGATAGATCGGCGCGACATAGATGGGCGGAGCGATGTAAATCGGCGGCGCCGCATAGACCGGGGCAACCTCGTAGGCGGCGTAGCTTTCGTAAACCGGCGCCCCGCGATAAACCGTCGCCGCTTCGCTCATCCGCGGGCGCGCCCATTCGCATCGATTACCGTTCCAGACTTGCCCGCGCTCGCAGCCCTCTCGCGGCACGTCAAGCTCAGCCGCTGACGCCACGTTCGGAATAAACGCGGCGAACCCAGCTGCCGCTACCGCCAGAATCGCAACTGCACGCATGGCAAACCCTCCCTTCAAACGGAAGCGGAAATCCTACGCGTTCATGATGAACCGAAGCCTAATGCCTCAGTTGTCTGAGCGTTCATCTTTACTATTGCAGGGTATAAGCGCGACTTGCCGGCACAGCAGGGTTGTTCCAAACGCTCGCACCCCATAAGCTGGCCGTATTATTATTTTGAAACGAGAATGGAGAAAACCAATGTCGTTAGTTAAATACCTTGCCCCAGCCTTGCTGGCAGGAGCCTTCCTGTCTTCGCCGGCTTCGGCGCTGCCCGGATCGTCTGCGTCGAAGAATCTGACGTCGGCGATCGATCCGGCGGTGGTTCAAGTCAATCACAACAGGAACCACAGGGTCGTGAAGAAAAAGGTCGTCGTGCATAAGAAAGTCGTCTATCGCCCCGGCGGCGTCTACCGGACTGCTCCTGGTGGCTGGCGCCGCGTTGGCGCACGCCCGGCCTACTGGCAGACCGCGGGTTGTGTTCTTGTCGGTCCCGTCTGGTATTGCCCGTAAAAGGATAAACCGCGATCGCGCATTCTCGTCATGGCCGGACTTGTTCCGGCCATGACCGCAAGAAAGCAGTCACTCCGCCGCCTTGGCCGTCGGCGGCGCGAGCGTGGCGAGATAGCCGTGCAGCGCGGCCACGACCTGCGCGCCCTCCCCGATTGCCGCCCCGACGCGCTTGATCGAGCCGGAGCGCACGTCGCCAACCGCGAAGACGCCGGCCACGCTGGTGCGCAGCGGGTTCAATGGATTGCCGTTCGAGCAATGCCCGCCGGTGACGACAAAGCCGGCCTTGTCGACCTCGACGCCGCAGCCGGCGAGCCAGCCGGTGGCCGGATCGGCGCCGAGGAAGAGAAACACGTTGCGGATCGCGCCGGCGTTTTCTTCTCCGGTCTTGTTGTTACGCCAGCATACTTGCTCCAGCCCGCTGTCGCTTCCCTCCAGCTTGCAGATTTCGGTGTTGCTGAGCAGCTCGATGTTCGGCGTGTCGGCGATGCGGTCGATCAGATAGCGCGACATGCTGGCGGCCAGCCCATCGCCGCGCACCATCATCCGCACATGCCTGGCATGGGTCGCCAGAAACACCGCCGCCTGGCCGGCGGAATTGCCGCCGCCGACCAGGATGATTTCCTCGCCCGCGGCGAGCTTGGCCTCGATCGGCGAAGCCCAGTACCAGACGCCGCGGCCCTCGAATTCTTCCAGGCGCTCGATCTTCGGCCGCCGGTAGCGCGCGCCGGTGGCGATCACGATCGAGCGCGCATAGAGCACCACGCCGTCGTTGACCGTGATCGCAAAGCTGCCGTCCCGCCGCGAACAGTCGAGCGACTTCACCTCGCCCGGGATTACCATTTCCGCACCGAATTTCTGCGCCTGCACGAAAGCGCGGCCGGTCAGCGCCTGGCCGGAAATGCCGGTCGGGAAGCCGAAATAATTCTCGATCCGAGCGCTGGCGCCGGCCTGTCCGCCGAAGGCGCGGGTGTCGAGGCAGACGATGGAAAGCCCTTCCGAGCCGCCATAGACCGCGGTGGCGAGGCCGGCCGGTCCGCTGCCGACCACGGCAACATCAAACAAAACATCGGTCGTCGGCGCCTTGATCATGCCGAGCGCTCTGGCGAGCTGCACTTCGGTCGGATTCTTCATCACGGTGCCGTCGAGGCAGATCACCAGGGGCAATTCGGCAGGCGACGGCGCCGCGCGCGCCGACAATTCGGCAGCTTCCGGATCGTTCGCCGGATCGAGCACATGGAAAGGAAATCCGTTGCGGGTGAGGAAGCCTTGCAACCGGATCAGGTTCGCCGCGTTCGGCGAGCCGACCAGCACCGGCCCGGCGGTGCCGCTCTGGATCAGGTTGACGCGGCGCAGGATCAGCGCGCGCATGATGCGTTCGCCCAGCTCGGCCTCGGTGATCATCAGCCGGCGCAGATTTTCCGCCGGGATCGCCAAGACCTCGACCTCCCCTTCGGCATAGCCGTCGACCAGCGCGGCCTTGCCGGAAAGCTGGCTCACTTCGGCAAGAAATTGCCCCGGCCCCTGCTCCACCACCGGCGTGACACGGCCGAGGCCGTCGCGCTGCGAGATGCAGACATGACCTTTGAGCACCACGAACATGCCGCAGGTGATCTTGCCCGCCGCGAACAGCTGCTCGCGGTCGCCATAATGCTTGATCCCGCCGAAGCGCCGCAGCCGGTCGATCTCCCGCGCCGTCAGTTCCGGATAGGTCTGCTTGTAGCGCTCCGCCGCGCCGCCCGCCGCCGGCAGTTCGTTGGGGTCACGCGTGTCAGTCATTCGCCCTGCCATTCACCGCGACATCGCCGCACAATTGCGCGATGCGTGCTGCCGCATGCCGCATGGCTCCGCCCCGCTGCCTCACGTCCTGCGATTCTTCAGATCGCGCACGATCGGGTGCCACAGCTTCTCTTCGTCGCGGATGAATTCCTCGGTCTGCGCGGGCGTGAAATCGCGGCCGTAGGTGCCGAGCTGGTGCAAGCGCGCGATCACGTCCGGCATCGCCGTCACCTTGCGCAGATCGGCATTGACCTTCTGGATGACGTGGTCGGGCGTGCCGGCAGGCGCCATCAGCAGGATCCAGCCGCTCGACACCACGCCTGGCACCGTCTCCGCGATCGTCGGCAAATCCGGCAGATTGGGCAGGCGCTTGACCGAGGCGACGCCGAGCACCCGCACGTCGCCGCTCTGGATGCCGGGGTTCAGCCCAGCCAGCGCCTCGAACATGATCGGCAGGCGTCCCGCGATCACGTCATTGAGCGACACCGCCGCGCCGGCGGCATGCACGAAGGAGACGTTGGCCTTGGAGCGGTCGCGGAACAGTTCGCCGGTGAGATGGGCTTGGCCGCCGCGGTTGGTGGCTCCGAACAGCATGCCGTCGGGCGATTTGTTGGCGAGCGCGATCAGCTCGGCGACGTTTTTCGCCGGCACATCCTTGTTCACGCCCACCGCGATCGGCTGTTCGCCGATGAAGCCGATGGAGACAAAAGTCTTCGCCAGATCGAACGGCATCTTGCCTTCCTGCTCCACCGGCAGGACGTTGAAGCTGGATGCCTGGGTCGCGTAGAGGCTGTAGCCATCCTTCTCCACCCCGGCCGCGGCTTGCGCGGCGAGCAGCCCGCCCGCGCCGGGACGGTTGAGCACCACCACCTGCTGCTTCCAGATCTGCGTCAGCTTCTCGGCGATAATGCGCGTCACCACGTCCGGGCTGTTGCCGGCCGCCGCGGGGGTGATGAAAGTCACCGGCCGCGTGGGCCATTCCTGCGCCAGCGCCGGTGCGCCGGCCAGCGCCAGCAAGGCTGCAACCGCGAGAATCGATCCGCGCATCCGCATGAGTTTTTCCCCTTCCTGTCACTTTTGCGTCGGAAGTATCCTGTTGGAAGCATCGCCGCTCTCTGGCGCGACGCTGATACACTGTTTTCGTCATGACCGGGCTAGTTGTATGGCCGAGGACGTCCCGCGGCGGGGCTAGCCGCACCTCATTACTTATTTGGCTTCAGGGCGGCCGAGCATTCCACTCTCATTCTTCCGGTTCGGTGGTGAAAGCCAGCGGATAGCCCATGCTGCGGCCGAGCTCGGTCGCCTCCGTCGCCTTCGTCTCCGCGACGTCCCTGGTATAGACCGCGATGACGCAGGAGCCCTTGCGGTGCGCGGTCAGCATCACGCCGTAGGCCTGCCTTTCGTTCATCCGGAATACCGCCTTGAGCACCAGCACGACAAATTCGCGTGGCGTGTAGTCGTCATTCAAAAGAATGACTTTGTGCAGCGGCGGCCGCGCAATCTTCGGCCGGACCTTGGTGCGCGGCGCAGTGACGGTACCGCTCATCAACACCTCCCTCGCGGGCGGAGACAATCTTTGTCGTGGGCGTGTGACGATCGTAATACTAGCAGAAGGGCGAACGGCCGGAACACCGCCATTCGCACCGGCCCTTGCGTCCGGCCGGGCGACGCGCGCATCATTCGGCCTCTGCATAGCCATAGGGGCAACCGATGACTGCCTTCAACGCTGTCCGTTTCCGCGTCAAACCCGGGCGCGACCAGGAATTTCTCGACGCCCACAAGAATGCTGCAAGAGACTGGCCCGGGCTGAAGCACGTCAACATCATCAAAACCGGCGACCGCAACTATTGCATCATCGCCGAATGGAGCGATATGGAGGCGCTCGCCGCCGCGCGGCCGAACATGATCGCGACGCTCGACACTTTCCGCAATACGCTGGAGGATCTCGGCGACGGCCTCGGCCTCACCGATCCGGTATCGGGACCGGTGGTGCTGGAACTGAAATAGCCGGCAAATTCACAAGGGGAAAACATGCCAACGATCAACACCAACCTGCTCTACGCCGCGATTGCGGTTCTGGCCGTGGTCGCTGCGGTGCTCGGTTATCAGCTCTATGAGGCGAAGAAAGAGCCGAAGGGATTCCAGATCAATGTCGGCCCGGGCGGTGTCTCGATGGAGAAGAAGTAGCGGCGGCGCTTTCCAAGTCTTCCGCCTACGCGGCTCACTGCTCCTTCAGCACCGTGGCATTGAGCCGATCGATCGCGCTCTGCGGCGCCGCCAGCACCTTCTCCACGAGCTTTTGCAAGTCCTCCCCGATGGTCGGATCGATGTCGACATTGAGCTTGGCGGCTTCCTTCTGGAATTCCGGATCCTGCATGGTGGCGGCGAAAGCCTCGCGCAACGCCTTCACCCGGTCGGCCGGAACGCCGGGCGAGGTCACCATCGGCCGACCGATATCGGCGGCCACCGACATCAATTCGAAGATCTGCCGCGCCTCCTCGTTCGGCGCCAGATCGATGAGACGCGGCACATCGGGCAGTTCGGGATGCTTATTCGCGCTCATCTGCACCAGCGCGATCAGCTTGCGCTCGGAGATCCAGTGTGGATGCGCAAGCTTATAGTTGTTCCAGGGATTTGAGCCGCGGCCCTGGACCTCCCCGCGTTCCATGGCGATGTCGATCGGCGAGCCGCCGGGATAGCCGGTGATGATCTTGAATTTGGCGCCCACGAATTCCTTGATCAGCTTGGGATAGACGAAATTATTGCCGGCGGTGGTGGTGGCGCCGATGGTGACTTCCTTCTGCTTGGCATCCTCGATGGTCTTCACCCCGGCGGTGTGCCAGACCGCGAGCACGCTGATCGGCGCCGACGGGGTGCCTATCCAGTTCAGCTTGGCGGAATCGAAATTGATGCCGGTCTGCCGCATCGCCTGCGCAAGCACGACGCTCTGCTGCACCAGCGCGAGCACGGTGCCGTCCTTGGGCGCGACATTGGCAATATAACTTGCTGCATTGCGGCCCGAGGCGCCCGGCATATTCTCCGGCACGATGGTGGGATTGCCGGGGATGTATTTGGTGAGGTGACGCGCGATCAGCCGGCCTTCGGTGTCGTAGCTGTCGCCGGCGGCCGCCGGGACAATCAGGCGGACGGTTTTGCCTTTGTAAAATTCTGCCGGCGTTTGCGCTTGCGCGGACGCGGCTAAAACGCGAGGCCACGAAACCGAATGCCACCAGCCTTGTGAAATGCTTCACATCATCCTCCCGTTCGGCTTTAGGGCCATGCAGGCGTATGGTGATAGTATGGGTAACTAACTATCTTGCAGGCACCCTGCCGTCAACGGTTTGCGCGCAGCGAAACGTCGCCGCTATTCCGCGGCTTCAGCGGCTTTTGGCGCATCGGCCACAAAGCGCGCGGCGGCTTGGCCGGTGCCTTCGGCCAGCGGCAGCTCCAACCCGAGCCCATGCAGGAATTTCAACGCATGCGGCACGTCCTTGCGGAAAATGTTGCCGCCCGGCCGCGTTGGTGAGACCTCGCCATCGTCGATCCGGATGATCTTTTCCCAGTCCGAGATGGCGGAACCGCGCATCACCGATTTCAGCATCTCGGCATATTGGCGCGGATCGATGCCGGCAGCCTTCACGGCCGTCAGCGTCTCCAGCCACATCACCCGTTCCATCACGTTCGACAGGTTCTTCATTAGCTTGGCGGCATTGCCCGAGCCGAGCGGACCGAAATGCCAGACCTTGCTGCCGATCCTTTCCAGATGCGGGCCAATCTCCGCTACCACCTCGTCGTCGCCGCCCACCAGAAAGACAGCCTCGCCGGCGCGCACATAACGCGGCGTCGAGGTAACGCAAGCATCGACCACACGCACAGCCTTGTGCGCGCGCTTCCTCGGCCACTCGCCGCGTGGTCGCGGGCAGGATGGTACTGTGCAGGATCACGATCGCGCCTTTGTCGGCGCCGGCCAGAACTCCCTTGTCGCCGAGGGTGGCGTCGAAGATTTCCTGGTCGTTATGCACGAAGACATGGATGATCTTCGCGCCGCGCGCGGCTTCGGCGGAGGACGCGACCGTCTGCGCACCGCGCTCGCGCGCGGCCTGCATGGCGCTATCCTTGATATCGAAGGCGCGCACCTTCGCTCCCGCCGCGACCAGGCGCTCGAGCAAGGCGCTGCCCATTTTGCCGACGCCGATCAGCGCAACCTGATAATCCATCGCTGCACTCCCCTGGTTAGTATCCTTACGGCGCCACGAGCTGCCGCGTGCGCTCCAGCAACTCAGGCGGATACAGCCCAAGCTCGCCGATCATCTTTTGCAAATCCTGTCCTGACATCGGATTGATCACGATATTGAGCTGCTCGGCCTCTTTCCTGAAAGCAGGGTCCTTCGTCATTTCGCTGAAAGCCTGCCGCAGTGCCGCGACGCGCTCCGCCGGGACTTGTGGCCCAACATAGAAAGAGCGGCCAACCTCCGCGGTGCTGCCGAGCAGGCGAAATACCTTGCGGTCTTCCTCATTCTTCGCGAGTTCCATCGCGGTCGGCACATCTTCCAGGCCGGGTGCGCGCTGGTAGCCGTCCTGATAAAGCGGCACGAGTTTCTTTTCGGCGATCCAGTGCGGATGCGAACGCTTGAGCTGTGACCAGATGGCGTTGCCCATGCCCTCGGTCTCGCCTTTTTCCATCGCGAGATACTGCTCGGCAGTGCCCTTGTAGCCCTGCACCACCTTGAATTGCGTGCCGATCAGCTTGTTCATCGCCGTCGGCATCATCACCGACGTGCCGGTGGGGGACGTAGCGGCGATGGCGAGCGGACGTTTCTTCACATCCTCGATGCTTTTCACCCCGGCCGTGTGCCAGGCGACATTGACCACGTCGATGGCATCGAGCCGGCCGATCCAGTTGAGTTTGGTAACGTCGAGGCCGTCGCCTACCTCGCGCCAGACGAAGGCATTCATCGGCACGGCATGATTGGGAATCCCGATCAGCGTGCCGTCCTGCGGTCCGATGCCGTAGATGAAATTTGCCGCCTTGACCGAAGCCGCGCCCGGCATGCTCTGCACCAAGGCGGTCGGATTGCCGGGCAGGTGTTTCGGCAGATGCTCGGCCAGCAGCCGCGCATAGGCATCAAAGCCGCCGCCCGGCGCGTAGCCGATAATCACCTTGATGGCTTTGCCCTTGTAGAATTCCGCCACCGTCTCGGCCGGCGCAACGGATGGGAGCAGGCAGGCCAAAACCAGCAAGGGAGCCAGCAAGCACAAGCGCAAACGCATCAGCTTCTCCGCGAAGATCGACAGCCGGACGATAGCACCAATGGTAATGCTGACGAAACTGGCGGAGTAAAGGAGCTAAGCGCAGCGCGAAGGGATTTCTCTCAGGCCGTTACCGCTCCCGCTCGCCCAAAAGGGACGGCGCCCAGATAGTCGGGCTAGCAGATACGTCGGATTATTGCAGACCGAAATAACGTCCGTTCGGCGGTTCAATATTGGCCCGCCGCGCCGGACGGTATGCGCGAGATTCGCCATCAATCTCAAGGCTGCCACTGCCGACCCGCCGATAAACCGGAACCCGCCGGCCGTCGGGCATCACCTGGTCATAGACCCGCACCAGCCGTTCCGCCGGCGCTTCTTCCACCGGGCGCGGACGTTTCGCCCTTGGAACGTTTGCGGTGGCGGCGAACACGGCGGCGACCACGGCCGCTGGCACTTCCTTCGACGCCGCCGGCGCGTCTTCCACCGCGCGCGGACGTTTCGGCTTGGGAACGCTCGCGGTGCGTGGCGACTGCACGTTGGGTGATTCCGGCTGAACGGCCGTCGCAACCGGCTCCGCGCTGGTGGCCTTGGCCGCGACCACGGCCGGTGGCGCTTCCCTCACCGGCGCAGGCGCAGAGACGCGCGCAGCGGCCGGAGCGGGGACAGAAGCAGAAGCACGAGCAGAACTAGGCGTAGAAGCAGAAGGAGAAGGAGAAGGAGAAGGAGCAGGAGAGACAGGATCGGGATCCGGCGCGTTCAACCGCGCATCCTTAACGGCTTTCGCGCTGGCGCAATCGCGCCGCGCGGTAGCGCGCTGGGAGCACAATGTGGAGAGCTTCACCGTCGGAGTGGACTGATCGTCGTCGGCATCCGCCGTGGCCGTGGTCTCAGGCCCAGCAGCCTTCGAGGCGCCGACCGACGCAGTCGACGCAGGTACGGAACGCGAGCCGGAGGCGGTAACGAATGGAGTGGTAACCTGATGGGTTGGCTCCCATAAGGCCAGCGCGACGCCGCATGAAGCCGCGAGCAGCAGTACCGTTCCGACGCCGCGGAAATCGTGACTTTCCGGCTCAATATTCAGATAGCGCCGGCGCGCATCGGGCTTTTCGAACGACGGGAAAAGAAAGCGTAGCAAGTTGAAACCCCCTAAATCCGACGGCGGACATAAGCATAGGTAGAACGTCTTCAAGACCTCGTGGTTCCCGGCAGCAGTGGGCGCAGCGGTGGCGAATCAAGCCATTTCAAGCCGGTTTAACAGCCACACCATGCTTCCGAGGCTCATCTCGGGGGCAAGAGGAAACCCAACGCGGGAGACTATCTTCCTAGAGGCTTTTTCGGCTTGTATCCTTTACTTCGCGAGTCGGCCTAGTTCAAAGGCCGTAAAGGTGACAGGCTGGGCTTTCTCTGGGGAATCCCGAGGATCAAACATAGGGAGGGCGGCAAATGGCAATGTCATTTCGGAAAACGGCCCTTGTTGGTGGGTATTGCTTGACCGGCTTGATCGGGCTCGCACTGGAGGCGCATGCGCAGGCCGAGCTCGTCTCACAGCCGCCCTGCAGCACTAATCTTGCGAAAGCTTGCGTAACGTTCAGCGCTTCGGCGCCACCGCCAAGCGTCCTCCGCAGCAATTCGATCACTGTGCCCGGCCGCGGCCGTGTGTTGGCGAGCATCAATGGGACAGGAATTTGCTCGAATGCATCGAGTACCACCAAGGTGGCGATTGATTTCTCAACCCAACTTGTCAGGGACCCAGCCGTGGAGGCAACCGGGCACGGCAACGGTGGTGCCCGCCATTCATTCACTCTGGACCCGCACGCAAACGGTGTCACGACATTTCATAATTTCAATTTAAGTTCGGAGAGGGTCTTCAACGTACCAGAAGGAACTCATGAATTTTACTTCAAAGTGAAAATCCACAGACACGATAGCGCGGGAGCTTTTGGAAACCCGCTTTGCCATTTTTTCAACAACACAATGTCGCTGCTTTTCATTCCGAGCTAATTGCAAAAATCCCCGCGCATTTGGCAAGACAGCCCCTCGGCTCCAGCCGGGGGCTTTGGGCGGGCGATACGCTCGGGCGGCGGATAAGCACCGGAACCAGACCCGTGCCGTGGGTTTTCACTTCTGAGCACAAAGGAAATTGCCATGGGCAAGGGACAAATGAGCATCGGTGACGACACGCCTACCGGCGAGCCGGAGAATGGACCGCGCGGCCCTTACATCACCGACAAAGATGACGGTACCCGCAAGCGAGGTCCGGCCAAGGACCCGGCGGGCCGTGAAGCGGGGCGTACCGCGGAGGACAGCGATCAGCGGCGGCCGCCCGATGACAAACTGCCAAGCCGTAGCGAGACCGAGATCACGAAAAAAAGCGAATTCGGCAGCGACCGATAAACCTCTAAACGGTTGAGGTGCGGCGGAAAACGGCTAAGCTTGGCATCCTTTGTCCAACCGAGGTACCGCCGTGCCGATCTCGATGTATTCCGTTTCCGTGCCGATTTTCATTCAGCATCTCACCGCGCTGTCCGATATCCTCGACAAGGCTTCGGCTTATGCCGAACAGAAGAAGATTGATCCTTCCGTGCTTTTGAGCATGCGTCTTTATCCCGACATGTATTCGATGGGGCGCCAGGTGCAGGAGGCGTGCCGGCATCCATCGCGGGTTTGCGGCATGCTGGCGGAGGTCGAGGGCCCGGCTGTCGGAAAAGACGACAGTACGATCCCCGAGCTGAAGGCGCTTATTGCGCAGGTGGTCGGTTTTCTCAAAGGGCTCAAGCCCTCGCAGATCGACGGCACCGAGAACAAGGAAATCAAGATCAAGGGTTCAAGCGGCGAGCGCACCTATACCGGGCAAGGGCTATTGCTGAACCACTCGATGCCGAATTTCTATTTCCATTGCACCACCGCCTATGACCTTCTTCGGCATGCCGGACTCACTCTGGTCAAGCGCGACTTCATCGGCACACCTTACAAGCCGTGAGGCGGACATGCTGCAGGATCGCCGAAAGTTTTTGCTCCTGCTTGCAGGCGCCTGGGCGACGCCAGCGCTGGCACAAAGCCCCTCGCCGGCCGCACGGGCGCAAGCCCCCTCACCTGAAATGAGCCGCCCAACCGCCTATGCCTTCTCCTTCAAACGGCTGGAAGGCGGGGACCTTCGCCTCGGGGAACACGCCGGCAAGCCTATCCTGGTCGTCAACACGGCCTCGCTCTGCGGCTACACCCCTCAATATGAAGGATTGCAGCAGTTGTGGACGCGCTTTCGCGACAAGGGGCTTCTGGTGATCGGCGTGCCGTCAAATGATTTTGGGGGTCAGGAACCCGGCGGCCTGGCGGAAATAGGCCACACCGCGCATGGCGACTATGGCGTCACCTTTCCGCTGGCGGAAAAAGTCACCGTGAAAGGAGCTGCGGCGCACCCCTTTTACAAATGGGCCGCGGGCGAACGGCCGCTTGAGGTACCGCGATGGAACTTCCACAAATATTTGGTCGGCCGCGACGGCCATATTGCCGCCGCGTTCTCCTCCGACATCGAACCGTCGGATGCCCGAATTGTGGCGGCCGTCACCCGGGAACTGCGGCCGGCCGCAGGGTGAATTATTTACTAATAGCCGTCAGTCTGCTCTTCCGGAGCGAGCGGACTTGCGGCCAAGGCATCATCGTGCCAAAATAGTGGCCGAGCGACTCGACACGGGGCGCCGCCGGAGCGGTGTCGGCACAAGCTATCCGCGCTACGCGGGAGGGGAGAATACGATGCGGGCTAAGTCCTATATCCTTGCCATTTCACTGTCTTTAGCGACGCTCAGCGTCGCCCAGGCGCAACGCATCCTGGGTCCGATGACGCCGGAACCGG
This sequence comes from uncultured Alphaproteobacteria bacterium, assembly GCA_963731585.1. GTDB lineage: Bacteria > Pseudomonadota > Alphaproteobacteria > Rhizobiales > Xanthobacteraceae > CANKHA01. The sequence goes on along the minus strand of CAVSWC010000010.1, from coordinate 57,865 downwards.
CGCCGATAAGCGTCGCACCACCGCCGAAGGCGGTACCGGCATCGGTCACCGCTGCCGCTGTCCCTCCAACCCCCGCCGCCGCACGCACCCTTGATGCGTCCTGCAAGAACCCGAACGCACTCGGGGTGTCGCGCGTGGTCGAAATCGACACCACCGGCGGTCCCGGCTTCGGCTTTGAACATTACAAGATGTATGACTTCCTGAAGCCAGGCGAAGTCGTGCTGACTTTCGATGACGGCCCCTGGCCGACAACGCCAATCGTCCTGCAGGCGTTGGAGGAAGAGTGTGTCAAGGCGATCTTCTTCGCGATCGGCCGCAACGCCCTCGACTACCCCGCGATCCTGAAGAAAGTTGCTGAGGGCGGCCACTCGATCGGCTCGCACACCTGGAGCCATCAGGACCTGACCAAGACGCGCGGCAGCATGAACATCGGCGGCGGCAAGCGCGAAGTGCGCGATTACGATCCCAAGGAAGAGATCGAGAAGGGCATGAGCGCCATCAAGATCGCGATTGGCGATGCCGGATATGAGGCGCCGTTCTTCCGCTTTCCCACTCTGAAGTCGCCACCGGAATTGCAGACCTATCTCGGTCAGCGCAACGTCGCGATGTTCTCGACCGATTTCGATTCCTTCGATTTCAAATACCGCAAGCCGGAACAGGTCGTGAAGGCGGTGATGGACAAGCTCAAGAAGCACGGCAAAGGCATCGCCCTCATGCATGACGTGCATCCGTGGACGGCCAATGCGGTGCGTGACCTCCTCGCCGAAATGAAAGCCGGCGGCTACAAGATTGTGCACATGAAGCCGAAGGATCCGCTCAAGACGCTGCCGGAATACGATGCGCTGGTCATGAAAGAGATGAACCCACTCGCCGCAAACGCGAGACCGATGACCAGCGTGATCCGCACCATCCAGTAATCGCAACAAGCTGCGGCAGAAAACGCCGGGATCGTGAGATCCCGGTGTTTTCGCGCTATAGAGATGCGATGCCCACGCCCCGCCCCGCCCGCATCGAAGGCTACGCCATTATCTCCGCCGACGGGATGCTGGCGGACGCAGCCGGCGTAATGCCGCCGTCGCTGAAGATCGAGGCGGACCAGCGCTTCTTCCACGGTTCGCTCGACAAAGCCGACGCCGTGGTACACGGGCGGCATTCGCACGAAGGGGGGCCGAACGCACCGAGGCGCCCGCGGCTGATCGTAACGCGCCGGATACCGGGCGTTGCCCGGCACCCGGACAATCCCAAAGCGGTGCTGTGGAATCCCGCCGGCGGCTCCTTCACGGAGGCATGGAACATGCTCGGGGTCGCGGGCGGATTGCTCGCGGTGATCGGCGGCACGGAGATTTTTGGGATCTTCCTCGACATCGGCTATGACGCCTTTCATCTGACGCGCGCCGATCACGTCCGGTTGCCGGGCGGGCGGCCGGTCTTTCCGCAAGTGCCTTCCTGCACGCCGGAAGAGGTGCTGGTTAGCCGCGGCTACAAAGCCGGGCCAATGCTCGTGCTGGATGCGGATAAAGACGTCCGGCTCGTCACCTGGATACCGGCCTGAGCGTTTCGCGGATGACGCCTGTCTGCGAATCAGATACGTATAGTGGATGAATTAGCACACGCGGCCCGAGGTATGGGGGCTGCCGTTACGGGTTCCTCCCGCGTGGCGTATCAAACTTAAGGGCGGCCGCAAGGCCGCCCTTTTCCTTGGCAAAAATCTGCCGCCTACCTCGCCTAGATCTCGTTGGGCCGCAGCGGCCGCCACGGGCCGAGCACCACCATGATCAAAAGTCCGCCGATGATGGAGAGATTCTTCAAGGCATGGATCATGTTGGTCTGCATGAGATCGCCGCTCATGTTCCAGAAGGCATGGAAATAGAAGGTCGTCACCAGGGTGAAGAGCGCCAGCACGGCAGCCGCGCCGCGCGCGCCGATGTTAAAGGCGATGAGCAATCCAGCCACGACTTCGACGACCCCGGCCAAGATCGCCAGCAGCTGCGGCCATTTCATGCTGGTGGCGGTCTCCACTTGAGCAACAAAATCCTGCAGCATCCCGGGTATCGTCACGACCGGCTGAATCTGCGCCGCCGTACCCGGAATATCCAGCAGCTTCATGGCGCCGGACAATACAAAGATCAGAACCAGCAACACACGGGCAATTGCGAATAGAATATGCATAGCCGACTTCCTTTCGCCGGGAGCGCCGGCTTATTCGCGACCGCCTATTGAAAAAGGCGCCGCGTAAGAAAATGTCCAAACACAAGCGAGGTTCCTTGCTCGGAAAAACTTAGCAGACCAGCGCAGCTGCGCGTAAGTCTGCCTCCAAAACAAGGCCAGAGGATGTTAAATCAGGCCCTTAACACCTCCGGCCAATCAACCTCCGAGCGTGGCAACACCCAGGTTTCCTGCCGCGCCGCCTTTTCCCACTCGATCCACGCCGGCAGCGCCATCACCGCGTCCATATAAGCGCGCGCCTCCTTGCCGACTTTAATAACATAGGTATGAAAACGCGAAATCACGGGCGCATACATCGCGTCGGCCGCTCCCGCAGCGCCGAACAAAAACGGTCCGCCTTGTCCAAAACGTGCGCGACAGTCCGTCCACATCTGGTCGATGCGCGTGACGTCGCGTTGGACCTCGGGCGGAAGCTCCCGCTTGCTTGGCGGGCGCAGCATGTTCATCGCGCAGTGTCGCCGCAGCGCCGCAAAGCCGGCATGCATCTCGGCGCAGATCACGCGGGCATGCGCGCGCGCGCCGGCGTCCATGGGCCATAATTTCGCGTCGGGGAATTTCTCGGCGAGATATTCGATGATCGCGAGCGATTCCCAGATGTGCCGGTCACCGTCGATCAGCACCGGCACTTTGCCAGTGGGCGTAAGTTTGCAGAGCTCCGACTTGAAGGCCGGATCGTCGAGCGAAATCACGCGCTCCTCAAAGGCAATCCCCGCGATCTTCATCGCCATCCAGGGACGCATCGACCAGGAGGAATAATTCTTGTTTCCGATAACGAGTTTCAGGGTCACGACGGTGGTGCCCCGCTGCCGCGAAAGCCGGTCGCAACGAGATACAGCTCGGCGGAATCCGCCCGGCTCGCCGCCGGCTTGACATGCCTTACGCTGCCGAAATCGCGTTTGAGGCCAGCCAGCAGCGAAGCCTCGGTCCCGCCTTGCAGGACCTTGGCCACAAAGGTGCCCCCGGGTTTGAGCACTTCGCCGGCAAATTCAGCCGCCACTTCGACCAGGGCCATGATCTTCAGATGATCGGTCTGGCGGTGACCGGTGGCATTGGCCGCCATGTCGGAGAGCACCACGTCGGCCGGCCCGCCCAAAAGGTCACGCAACGCCTGCGGCGCCTTCTCGTCCAAAAAATCGAGCTGCAGGAAGTCCACCCCGGGAACTGCCTCCATCTTCAGCAAATCTATCGCCACCACGCGGCCCTTGCGCTCCGCGGCGCCCACGCGCTTGGCGGCGATCTGGCTCCAGCCTCCCGGCGCGGCGCCGAGATCGACCACTTTGGCGCCGGTCTTAAGGAAATGAAACTTGTCGTCGATCTCCGCCAGCTTAAAGGCGGAGCGCGAACGCAGGCCCTCGCGCTTGGCGCGCGCCACATAAGGATCGTTGAGCTGGCGCTCGAGCCAGAGTTTTGACGACAGCGTCCGGCCCCTGCCGCCCTTGACCCGCACCTTCAGCGCGCGGCCGTCGTCCTTGTTGCCCGGCGGGGTCATTGCGGGCTAGCCCGCCGCGCGGCGCCAGACATCGTCCGCGCGCATCATCTGCACCAGCATGCCCTCGCGTAATCCGCGATCCGCTACGCGCACGCGCTGGCAGGGAAAGGCACGGCGGATCGCCTCCATGATCGCACAACCGGCGAGCACCAGATCGGCGCGTTCCGAGCCGATGCAAGGACTGGCGACGCGCTCCTCGTAGCTCATCAGGAGCAGGCGATCGATCACGCTGGAAATCTGCTCGCCGGTCATCCAGCAGCCGTCGATATAGCGGCGATCGTAGCGCTTCAATTCCAGATGCACTCCGGCGATGGTTGTCACAGTTCCGGAAGTGCCAAGCAAATGCACGTCTTCGAGCTTGGGCATTGGATGCTCCCGCGCGAAGCGGCCGACATATTCGCCGACTTCCGAAATCATCTTTTCGTAGATGCCGCGGGTGACGGCATGGCCGCCGTGACGCTCCGCCAGGTTGACCACGCCGATCGGAATCGACATCCAGCCCAGAATGTCGGGATGCGGCGGTCCGGAATTGCTCGGCCGGGAGGGACCAAGCCGCACCAGCTCGGACGAGCCGCCGCCGATATCGAATAGGATCACGCCCTGCGCCTGCGGATCGAGCAGCGGCGAACAGCCGCTGGCGGCGAGCGAGGCTTCGGTTTCGCGATCGATAATCTCAAGCTCGAGCCCGACTTCTTCGGCTACGCGGGCGCGAAAATCAGCGCCGTTCTCGGCCGCGCGGCAGGCCTCGGTGGCGATCAGCCGGGCCCGCGTCACCATGCGGTTCTTCATCTTGTCGCGGCAGATGGCGAGCGCCTCGATGGCGCGCCCGATCGCGGCCTCGCTCAGGCGGCCGGACTTCGACAGACCCTCGCCCAGCCGGATGATGCGGGAGAAAGCATCGACCACCCGGAAACTGTCGGCGGTCGGACGCGCCACCAGCAGCCGGCAATTGTTGGTGCCAAGATCGAGCGCGGCATAGGTCGCGTCGCGGCGATGGCCATTATCGGCTGCCGGACCCTGATACGACGCGTGAGGTGATCGCCGTCCCCACCGGCGCCGCCGTCGCGGTTCCGGATCACGGGCACGGTCGACGCTACCGGTGCTCCCGGCCTCGTCGTCCATTCAAAACCTTCCTCCGCGCCGAAACCTCCTCAAGGCTCGACAGCACGGCGATATTGATAAAATCGCGGTAAGTCTATGCAACGCAGGCAAGTGGCGCAACCGCCGCAGTGGCTTTTGTCTCAGCCGCGGCCCGCCGTCCGCATGACATCGGCGAGCGCGGCGAGGCGGTGATGTCGGACTATCTCTTCTAGCGCGACCGGCAGACGCCGCCGCCAATTGGGATGTTCCTGCACGGTGCCCGGTATATTGGGCTGATCGAGGATGCCGAGCACATCCTCCATCGCGAGCATGAGCAGGCGCGATGGGGTGCGCGCAAGATAGGCCGCCACCGTGGAAAAATCCGCCTCGGCATTGTCTGGCAATCCGAGCGTGCTGCGCAACGCTGCACGGGCTCCGGCACGATCTTCATCGCTTTCGCCGGGGTCGATACCCAATTGGCGCTTGACCGCAAGATCGTGACCTGCCGCCCAGCCGGCGAAGGTCGGCAAATCGTGGGTATTGAAGCTCGCCAGCGCATTTCGCAGATAGGCTTCAGGCGCCCGGAAGCGGCCGTCCTCTTCGCGCTCGAACATCATCACTTGATAGGACCAAAGGCCCCAGTCCGCCAGCACGTCGCGAAAACCCTCAGGCACTGTGCCGAGATCCTCGCCGATCACGACGCAGCGGTTGGCAATGCTTTCCTGCGCGGTCACCGCCAGTAACGCCTCGAACGGAAAGCGGGCATAAGTCCCCTGCCCGGGCGGCATGCCGTTCGGGATGAGAAAGAGCCGCTTGAGCCCAAGCACGTGATCGAGCCGAATCGCGCAGGCGTAACGCATCGAAGCCTGCAGCATCCGCCGAAACGGCTCGAATTTCTTCTCCTCCAGCGCGGCCGGATTGGTGCCGGCAATACCCCAGTTCTGTCCGGCAAGATTGAGCGTGTCAGCCGGCGCGCCCACGCTGACCGCGTCGAGGATAACCTCGCGTTCGCTCCAGGCATCGAACCCGGTGTTGGAAACACCGACCGCAATATCGAGATAAAGCCCCAGCCTTAGGCCAAGCCGCCGGATGCGGGCGCAACAGGCGGAAAGCTGCTCATGCGCGGCCCATTGCAGGAATTCGAAAAAGCCGATCTCGTGGTTTTCCTCCCGCCGCAACCGCGCCAAGGCGGCCTCCTCCGCGTCGCGCCATTCGGCAGTCCATTGCTGCCATGGCAGGCCATAGCGCCGGCGCAACCATTCAAAAGCGGCAAAGCGTTGCAGGTTGCTGCCCTGTTCCGCGCGAAAAGCTTCGAACGCTCGCTTCTCGTCTGGAAAGGCGCCGCCGTGAAAGTTCTCGTAGGCTAGGCGCATGGCTTTCGCCTTCGCGCGGGCTACCCCTTGGTAGTTCACCAATTCGCCTGCGCGCAGCGTCTCTATCTCATCGCGCAGGCCGGCGGCATCGAGGCCAGGAAAGCCCGGAACCGCCTCAACATCGATGTAGAGCGTGTTGAGAAAGAGCCGGCTGTTGGGGGAATAAGGACTGGCATCCTCCGCATGATCGTCGAAGATCGCATGCAGCGGATTGAGTCCGATCGCGTCGGCACCGCGCTCGGCGGCGATCTCGATCAGCGCTGACAGGTCGGTGAAGTCGCCGTGTCCCCAATTGCGCTGCGAGCGCACGCCATAAAGCTGCACCGCGATGCCCCAAAAGCGCGCTTCGCTTTCACCCTGATAGGCGCGCTCGGGCGCGACCAGGAGCGTTGCTTCCTCCCTCTCGTCTCCAAAGCCGACACGAAGCGTGCAGCTCCCGACCGGCAGATCGGCTGGCAAACGCACGACGGGCGCTTCGCCGACGCCGTGGGCGAGCGTTTCATCCGCTTCGATCGTCCAGGCGACCCGCGTACCGGGCGGCGCTTGCAAGGAAACCGAGGCTTCCCGGTTACTGCGGACGACAACGGTTTGCGGGACACGGGGTTGCGCCGGCTCGCGATCTTGCGCCAGCAATTCCAGCAGCCGGCTCAGAGTTTCGGGTGACGCCGAGCAGAGCCGGCCGAAGGCGTCGCGATACTGGCTCTCAATACCCCAGCGGGCCGCCCGCTCTTCAATGCGTTCCATATCGGCTGATTTTCTGAAAGTGTCTCCCCCGCGGCCAACCGGAAGAGCACAGCTTTGTTCCTAAAATCGAATTTTAGGACAGTATTCCTTACACGGAACTTAAACGTCAAACGCCTATTCTTTCTTTAACAGTCCGTTTGCCGCGGGCGTCGCGGTAAAACGGAAAGAGTGCGGTCGGGACTGTGACAGCAAATGTGAGCTTTCCCTTGGTCAGCGGCCTATCCGGCCAGCGGATCTACATCGAAGACATCTATCCTGCCGTCGACTGCTGGCCGTTTTCCGGTCAAGCGGATCGCGGGCGAGCCGGTCGAGGTATGGGCCGACATCTTCCGCGACGGCCATGCGGTCCTCGCCGCCGAACTGATCTGGCGTGCCGAAGATGCCAAGAAATGGTCGCGCAATCCGATGCGGTTCGCAACAGAACGACCGCTGGAGCGGCAGCTTCACGCCCCAAACGCCCGGCCGCTATCGCTACGCCATCGAGGCCTGGACCGACGCCTTCGGCACCTGGCGGCGCGACTTTCTTGCCAAGCGGGACGCCGGGCAGGATGTGACGCTCGAGCTGCAGGAAGGCCGCCAGATCCTTGCCCGCCTCAAGCCGCGCAGCAAGGCGGACGCTTTCATCATCAGCGAGGCCTGCGCGGAATGCGAGGCCAGCAGCGACCCTTCGCCGCTATTGTCGGAAGAGTTGTCGGCGGCGACCGCGAAGAGTGCAGCAATTCAGACCTCACGCGCAGCCCGGAGATGCCGCTGGTCGCCGACCGCCCGCTTGCGCGCGCCGGCGCCTGGTACGAGATGGTGCCGCGCAGCCAGGGCAGCGTTCCCGGCCGGCACGGCACGTTCGACGATTGCATCGCGCGGCTGCCGGAGATCGCAGCGCTCGGCTTCGACGTCGCTCTATCTGCCGCCGATCCATCCGATCGGCCGCACCAACCGCAAGGGACGCAACAATGCGCTTGACGGCCGAGCCCGGCGATCCCGGCAGCCCCTATGCCATCGGCTCGGAAGCCGGCGGCCATGACGCCATCCATCCCGAGCTCGGCACGCTCGAGGATTTCCGCCGCCTGGTCGCGGCCTGCGCCGACGCACGGCATGGAGGTCGCGCTCGATTTCGCCATCCAGTGCTCGCCCGATCATCCGTGGCTGAAGGAGCATCCGGAATGGTTCAAGCGGCGGCCCGACGGCTCGATCCAATACGCCGAGAACCCGCCGAAGAAATACGAGGACATCGTCAATCCGGATTTCTACTGCGCCGACCGCGAGCGGCTGTGGGCGGCGCTGCGCGACGTCGTGCTGTTCTGGGTCGCAGCAGGGCGTGCGCATCTTCCGCGTCGACAATCCGCACACCAAGCCGTTCCCGTTCTGGGAATGGCTGATCCGCGAGGTGCAGTCGGTCGATCCGGGCGTCGATCTTCCTGGCGGAGGCGTTCACCCGGCCGAAGGTCATGAAGGCGCTCGCCAAGCTCGGCTTCACCCAGTCCTACACCTATTTCACCTGGCGCACCGGCAAGGAGGAGCTGCAAGCCTATCTGCAGCGAGCTCACCGGCTATCCCGAGCGCGAATACTTCCGGCCGAATTTCTTCGTCAACACGCCGGACATCCTGCCGTTCCATCTGCAGTCCGGCGAGCCGTGGATGTTCAAGTCGCGCGTCGCGCTCGCGGCGACGCTGTCCGGCAACTACGGCATCTACAACGGCTTCGAGCTGCTCGAGCACGAGCCGATTCCCGGGCAAGGAGGAATATCTCGATTCCGAGAAATACGAGATCAAGGTCCGGGACTGGAACAAGCCCGGCAACATCAAGAACTACATCGGCCGGCTCAACTGGCTGCGGCGAAGCAATCCGGCGCTGCTGCAGACCAGCAATCTGCGCTTCGCGCAGGTCGATGACGACGAGGTCATCGGCTTCGTCAAGGAATCGGCCGACGGCGACAACGCGGTCGCGGTCGCCGATCGCGCTGACCAAGGCGGGCCCGCGCCAGTTCTGGTTCCACTTCGGCGACATCGAGATCGGTCCGCACGGACGCCGCCGCCGCGTGCGCGCGATCGAGAATCTGGTCACCGGCGAGCGCCACATCGCTCGAATGGGGCGGCGTGCGGCTGCGCATCGATCCGGAGCACGATCCGGCGCTGCTGTTCCGTTGCTCGTGTGAGGACCGCCGTGAACGTTCGTGCCCGACATCAAGGCCGAACACAAGTCTGGCGGGCGACGAGCTCTGGTTCAAGGACGCCATCATCTATCAGCTGCACGTCAAGGCGTTCGCCGACAGCAACAATGACGGCATCGGCGATTTCGCCGGCCTGACCGAGAAGCTCGACTATCTGCAGGACCTCGGCGTCACCACGCTCTGGCTGCTGCCGTTCTATCCGATCGCCCGGCCGCGACGACGGCTACGACATCGCCGACTACCGCCGCATCAATCCCGATTTCGGCACGCATGCAGGATTTCCGCCGCTTCATGCAGGAAGCCAAGCGGCGCAAGCTGCGCGTCATCACCGAGCTCGTCATCAACCACACCTCCGATCAGCATCCCTGGTTCAAGCGCGCGCGCCGCAGCCGGCCGCACCTCCGACGCGCGCAACTGGTACGTCTGGAGCGACACCGACCAGCGCTATCGCCGGCACGCGCATCATCTTCAACGACACCGAGAAATCGAACTGGGCCTGGGATCCAGCCGCCGAAGCCTACTACTGGCACCGCTTCTTCTCGCACCAGCCGGACCTGAACTTCGACAATCCGCGCGTCTTGCGTGCCATCGTCCAGGTGATGCGGCGCTGGCTCGACATCGGCGTCGACGGATTCCGGCTCGACGCCATTCCCTATCTGTGCGAGCGCGACGGCACCAACAACGAAAACCTTCCCGAGACCCACGCCATCATCAAGCAGATCCGCGCGGAGCTCGACGCCTATGCGCCCGGCAAGGTGCTGCTGGCCGAAGCCAATCAGTGGCCGGAGGACGTCAGCGCCTATTTCGGCGACGGCGACGAATGCCACATGGCCTATCACTTCCCGCTGATGCCGCGCATCTACATGGCGATCGCGCAGGAAGACCGCTTTCCGATCGCCGACATCCTGCGGCAGACGCCGGACATTCCGGCAAACTGCCAGTGGGCGCTGTTCCTGCGCAATCACGACGAGCTGACGCTCGAAATGGTCACCGACGTCGAGCGCGACTATCTGTGGTCGACCTACGCCACCGATCCGCGCGCGCGCATCAATCTCGGCATCCGCCGGCGGCTCGCGCCGCTGATGGACAACGACCGCCGCAAGATCGAGCTGATGAACTCGCTGCTGATGTCGTTGCCCGGCACGCCGATCATCTATTACGGCGACGAGATCGGCATGGGCGACAACATCTATCTCGGCGACCGCAACGGCGTGCGCACGCCGATGCAGTGGACGCCGGACCGCAACGGCGGATTCTCGCGCTGCGATCCCGGCGCGGCTCTACCTGCCGATGATCATGGACCCGGTCTACGGCTACGAGGCGGTCAACGTCGAGGCGCAGTCGCGCAGCCTGGCCTCGCTGCTGAGCTGGACCAAGCGGCTGATCTCCGTGCGCAAGTCGAGCAAGCGTGTTCGGCCGCGGCTCGCTCACCTTCATCCGGCCGGCCAACCGCTCGGTGCTGGTCTATGTGCGGCAGTACCAGGACGAAGTCGCTGCTCTGCGTCGCCAACCTGTCGCGCTCGGCGCAGGCGGCCGAGATCGACCTGTCGCCGTGGCGCGGGCGCGTCCCGCTGCGAAATGCTCGGGCGCACGGATTTCCCGCCGATCGGCGACCGGCCTTATGTCGTCACGCTCGCGCCCTACGGCTTCTTCTGGTTCCAGCTCGTGTGAAGCGCGACGAAGCGGACGGATATGCCCGAGCGACCGCGCCGGAGTTCGAGACGCTGGTCGTCACCGACGGTTGGGACTTCGCTGTTGCAGGGCCGCGCCAGGCAGATCCTCGAACGCGACGTGCTGCCGGCCTTCCTGGCGGCGCGCGCTGGTTCGCCGAGCGCGGCAGCCGGTCGATCACCGACACGGATTGCGGCGTGCCATTCCGCTCGAAGCCCGGCGATCCCGGCATCGCGCTGGCGCTGGTCGAGGCCACGGGTGCGCGCGAAACGGCGCACTATCTGCTGCCGCTGACGATCAAGTGGACAGCGCCTCGACCGCGCGCAGACGAAACCCGAACGCGCTCGCCGCCGTGCGCCGCGGGCCGCGCGAGGGCGCGATGCTCGATGTCACCGCCGACGCGGATTCATCTCGCGTCGTGCTGGACAAGGTGCGGGCTGCCGAAACGATCGAAGCCGGCGATGCTGCCGGCTCGAATTCCGGCCGATCGGCGAATTTCCCGCGCTTGGACCGGCGACGCCGGAGAACGTTCGCGCCGTCGATACCGAGCAGTCGAACACCACGGTGCTGGTCGGCAACGACTACGTCGTCAAGCTCTTCCGCCGCCGCGAGCCGGCATCAATCCCGGAGATCGAGATCGGGCGCTTCCTGACCGAAACAGGCCGCGTTCGCCAATACGCCGGCGCTGCTCGGCACCGTCGAACTGGTCGAGGACGGCGAGCGCAGCGCGGTCGCCGTGGTTCATCGCTTCGTCGAAAACCAGGGCGATGCCTGGACGGTCGACCAACGCCTATCTCGACCGCTTCGTCGAGGAGCAGCGCCTGCTCACTGCCGAGCCGTCGGGCGAAAGCGAGGAGCAGGCGCGCCTATCTGCGGCGGATGCGGGCAGGTCGGCCGGCGCGTCGCCGAACTGCAGCTCGCGCTCGCCAGCCGCGACGACATTGCCGATTTCGCGCCGGAGCCGATCACCCCGAAGACGATCTGCAGACGTGGACCGATCGAGCTGCTGGAGCGCGCCGACCGCATGTTCGACGAACTTGCCCCGCCGCACGCCGAGATTTCTCGGAGGCCGACCGCGCGCTGATCGACACGCTTGCTGGCTCACCGCCGACCGTCTGCCAGCGCGGCTGAACGCGACTGCTGCCGGCCAGCATCGAGGCGGTGAAGATCCGCCATCACGGCGACTTCCATCTCGGCCAGATGCTGATCGTCAAGGACGACGTCTTCATCATCGACTTCGAGGGCGAGCCGCGCCGCAGCCTGGAGGAGCGGCGGCGCAAGGCGCCGGCGGCGCGCGACGTCGCCGGCCTGATCCGCTCGATCGACTATTCGGCCACCGCGGCGCTGGACCGCGCGCTGCGAAACGGCGCCGGACGAGCACGGCAAGCTCGCCCGCGCGCTCGACGACTGGCGCGAGCGTGCGGCGGAAGCCGTGCTCGCGGCTTATCGCGACCGCATGACCGATGCGCGGCTCTGGCCGCGCCGAGCGGACGCAGGCCGACCGGCTGCTCGATTTCTTCCTGCTGGAGAAAGCGTTCTACGAAATCGAATACGAGCTGGCGCATCGGCCGGACTGGCTGCACGTGCCGCTCGCGGGCACCTGGCGCATCCTGTCGCGCTACGGAAGGGACTGCGTCATGAGCGAACTCCCGCGCGAAGCCTATGCCATCATCGAGGGTCGGCATTCCGATCCGTTCCACTATCTCGGCCTGCATGTCGGAGAACGACGTCGCGGTCGTGCGCGTCTTTCTGCCGGATGCCGAGGAGGTGACGGTCAGTCGACGAGCAGGGCCATGAAAGCGAGCTGCATCGCATCCACGACGCCGGCCTGTTTGCCGGGCGCCTGGCCAACGGCTCGCAGCGCTATCGCTGCGCGCGCGCTTCGGCGACGACGTGGTCGAGATGGAAGATCCCTATCGCTTTCCGCCGATCCTGTCCGATTTCGATCTCTATCTGCTCGGCGAAGGCACGCACCTGCAGCTCTACGAGAAGCTCGGCGCGCATCCGATGACGCTCGAGGGCGTCGCCGGCGTGGCCTTCGCGGTGTTCGCCCCCGATGCCAAGCGCGTCAGCGTGGTCGGCGATTTCAATTTCTGGGACGGCCGGCGGCATGCGATGCGCGTGCGCGGCAACGGCTTCTGGGAAATCTTCGTCCCGGGCGCCAAGGCCGGCGACCACTACAAATACGAGATCGTCGGGGCGGACGGCCAGATGCTGCCGCTGAAGTCCGATCCGGTTGCCTTTGCCGCCGAGGTGCGGCCGCAGACCGCGTCGATCGTCGTCGATCTCGATGCGGCTGCCGCGCCCTGCGCCCGCGCCGGCAGGCGTCAACGCGCTGAGCGCGCCGATCTCGATCTACGAGGTGCATCTCGGCTCGTGGCGCCGGCGGCCGGCGGACGGCAACCGCTGGCTCACCTATCGCGAGCTGGCCGAGGAGCTGCCGGCCTACGTGCGCGACCTCGGCTTCACCCATGTCGAATTCCTGCCGATCACCGAGCATCCCTTCGACGGCTCCTGGGGCTATCAGCCGACCGGCCTGTTCGCGCCGACCAGCCGCTTCGGCACGCCGGCGGATTTCGCGGCGCTGGTCGATGCCTGCCATCGCGCCGGCCTTGCCGTGCTCCTCGACTGGGTGCCGGGCATTTCCCCGACGATCCGCACGGGCTCGGCGCAATTCGACGGCACCGCGCTCTACGAGCACGCCAATCCGCAGCAGGGACGGCATCTCGACTGGGACACGCTGATCTACAATTACGGGCGCACCGAAGTCGCGAATTTCCTGCTCGCCAGCGGCCTGTTCTGGCTCGACCGCTATCGGATCGACGGGCTGCGCGTCGATGCGGTCGCCTCGATGCTCTATCTCGACTACAGCCGGCCGGAGGGCGGCTGGATTCCGAACCAGCATGGCGGCCGCGAAAATCTCGACGCCATCGCTTTCCTGCGCCGCTTCAACACGGAAGTTTTCCCGCGTTTTCCGAATGCGACCACCGCGGCGGAGGAATCCACCGCCTGGCCGATGGTGTCGCGGCCGGTCGACTGGGGCGGGCTCGGCTTCGGCTACAAGTGGAACATGGGGTGGATGCACGACACGCTGGAATACATCAGCAAGGATCCGATCTACCGCAGGCATCATCACGGCCAGATCCTGTTCGGTCTGCACTACGCCTTCTCGGAAAACTTCATCCTGCCGCTGTCGCATGACGAGGTCGTGCACGGCAAGCGCTCGATCCTCGGCCGCATGCCGGGCGACGAGTGGCAGCGCTTCGCCAATCTGCGCGCCTATTACGGCTTCATGTTCGGGCATCCCGGCAAGAAGCTGATGTTCATGGGCAGCGAGTTCGGCCAGGAGAGCGAATGGAGCCACGACCATTCGCTCGACTGGCATCTGCTGGAACAGCCCGAGCACGCCGGCGTGCAAGCGCTCATTCGCGATCTCAACAAGCTCTATCGCGACGCTGCCGGCGCTGCACGAGCTCGATTGCGATCATGACGGGCTTCGAATGGCTGGTCATGCACGACGCCGACCGCAGCGTCTTCGCCTGGCTGCGCAAGGGACGCGACACGCAGGACCGCTGCCTGGTCGTGGTCAACTTCACGCCGCGAGGTCTATCGCGACTATCGCATCCGGGTGCCGTTCGCCGGCGCTGGCGGGAAGTGCTCAACACCGACGCGGCGATCTATGGCGGCAGCAATGTGGGGAACGGCGGCGCGGTGAGGACGTTGGACGAAGGCCCCATCCCCGAGGTCAGTCTTGTCATTCCGCCGCTTGCTGCAATTTTTCTCGTTCCGGAGCAGTAGCATGCGGCTTTCGGCCGGCGCGCCGCATCCGCTCGGCGCGACCTGGGACGGACGCGGCACCAATTTCGCGCTGTTCTCCGCCAACGCGACAAAGGTCGAGCTCTGCCTGTTCGACAGCCAGGGCCGGCGCGAGCTGGAGCGCATCGCGCTGCCGGAGCGCACCGAGGACGTCTGGCACGGCTATCTGACCGACGTCGCGCCGGGCCAGCTCTACGGCTATCGCGTGCATGGGCCCTACGAGCCGGAGCGGGCTTCCGCTTCAACCCCCACAAGCTGCTGGTCGATCCCTACGCCAAGCGGCTGGCAGGACGCCTGGTCTGGAGCGATGCGCATTTCGGCTATCGCGCCGGCAACGCAGCGCGACGACCTGTCGTTCGACCGGCGCGACAATGCGCGCGGCATGCCGAAGGCGGTGGTGATCGACGAGGCCTTCACCTGGGGCGAAGAGCGGCGGCCGCTCGTCCCGTGGGAAGACACCATCATCTACGAGGCGCACGTCAAGGGACTGACGCAGCTGCGCGAGGACGTGCCGCGCGCCTGGCGCGGCACCTTTCGCGGGCTGGCCGCGCCGGCGATCATCGAGCATCTGCACCGGCTCGGCGTGACCACGCTCGAGCTGCTGCCGATCCATGCCTTTGTCGACGACCGGCATCTGGTCGAGCGCGGCCTGAGCAACTACTGGGGCTACAACACGCTCGGCTTCTTCGCGCCGGAGCCGCGCTACGCCGCCGACAACGGCGCTCGATGCCTTCCGCTCGACGGTGTCGCGCCTGCACGACGCCGGCATCGAGGTCATCCTCGACGTGGTCTACAACCACACCGCCGAAGGCAATCATCTCGGCCCGACGCTGAGCTTCCGCGGCATCGACAACACGTCCTACTACTGGCTGCGGCCGGACGAGCCGCGCTACTACGACGACTTCACCGGCTGCGGCAACGCGCTCAACCTCACGCATCCGCGCGTGCTGCAGATGGTGATGGATTCGCTGCGCTACTGGGTCGAGGTGTGTCACGTCGACGGCTTCCGCTTCGATCTTGCCTCCACGCTCGGCCGCGGACCGAACGGCTTTGACCGCGGCGCGGCCTTCTTCGCCGCCATCCGGCAGGACCCGGTGCTGGCGAGCGTCAAGCTGATCGCCGAGCCGTGGGACATCGGCCTCGGCGGCTATCAGGTCGGCGGCTTTCCGCCCGGCTGGTCGGAATGGAACGATCAATACCGCCGCACGCTGCGGCGCTACTGCGCGGCGAGGGCAACCTGCTCGGCGAGGTCGCCGCCGCATGACCGGCTCGGCCGACCTGTTCAACCACGACGGCCGCAGCCCGCGCGCGAGCATCAACCACGTCACCGTGCATGACGGCTTCACGCTCGCCGATCTCGTCAGCTACGAGCAGCAAGCACAACGAGGCCAACGGCGAAGACAACCGCGACGGCTCCGACGACAACGACAGCACCAATTGCGGCGTCGAGGGACCGACCGACGATCCGGAGATTCTGCAGCTGCGCCGGCAGCTGCGGCGCAATCAGCTGGCGTCGCTGATGCTGGCGCAGGGCGTTCCGCTGCTGCTCGCCGGCGACGAGGTCGGCAACAGCCAGAGCGGCAACAACAACGCCTATTGCCAGGACAACGAGATCGGCTGGGTCGACTGGTCCGGCGCTCGGCCGCGACGGCGACGACATGACCGGGCTTGGTCGCGCAGCTCACCGACTGCGCCGCCGCTTTCCGCAGCTGCGCCCGCGCCATTGGGTGGAAGGCCGCCGCGCCGACGGCTCCTTCGGCGTCCTCTGGCTGACGCCGCAGGCGACCGAGATGACCGAGCAGGACTGGAATTTTCCGGAAGGGCGCTTCCTCTCCTACGTGCTGGGGCCGCTCGACGCCCGGCAGCCCCCGCTCTTCATCGTGCTCAATGCCGCGCCGGAAGCGATCGAATTCACGCTGCCGACTATGCCGCGAGTACAGCACCTGGACCGCGGTCCTCAACACAGCGCCGGAGCGCGACACTTGGACAAAACCTGCCGGCAGGCGCCGAAATCGCAAGCCCCGGCGCGTTCCGTCCTTGTCTTTTCGGGCGCGAAATGAATGCGACAACGCATCTTCGGGCCACGCTGCATGCCGACGGCGTGACGTTCCGCCTCTGGGCGCCAGCCGCCAAGCGCGTCGAGCTGGTGCTCGAGCGGCGCGCATCCGCATGCAGGCGCGCGGCGACGGCTGGTATGAGAGCAGATCGCCGGCGCGGGCGCCGGCACGCGCTACAAGTTCCGCATCGATGGCGAGATCGAGGTGCCCGACCCCGCCTCGCATTTCCAGCCGGAGGATGTGTCAGGACCGAGCGAGGTCATCGACCATGATCAATTTGCCTGGCGGGCGAGCGACTGGCGCGGCCGGCCCTGGGAAGCCGCTGCCTTCCTCGAATTGCATGTCGGCACCTTCACCGCCGGCGGAAATTTCCGCGCGATCATCGAAAGGCTCGATCATGTCGTCGAAACCGGCATCACCGCGATCGAGCTGATGCCGCTCGCCGATTTCGCCGGGCCGCTGGAACTGGGGCTACGACGGCGTGCTGCTCTATGCGCCCGACAGCGCCTATGGCCGGCCGGAGGATCTGAAGGCGCTGATCGACGCCGCGCATCTGCGCGGGCTGATGGTGTTTCTCGACGTCGTCTACAATCACTTCGGACCGGAAGGAAATTATCTCGGCCGCTACGCGCCCGGCTTCTTTACCGAAGGCCAGACGCCCTGGGGCTCGGCGATCGACTATCGCGTGCCGGAGGTGCGCGCCTTCGCCATCGAGAATGCGCTGCACTGGCTGAAGCACTACCGCTTCGACGGGCTGCGGCTCGACGCCGTGCACGCCATCGTCGAACCGGGCGAGCCGCATGTGCTGGATGAGCTGAGCCGCGCGGTCGGCGATTTGGCCGCGGAAACCGGCCGGCACATCCATCTCGTGCTGGAGAACGACGACAATCGCGCCAGCCTGCTCGATCCTCGCAGTGCTCGACGCCGGCGGCAAATACCGCGCGCAATGGAACGACGACTATCACCACGCCTGGCACGTGCTGCTGACCGGCGAAGAGAACGGCTACTACCGCGACTATCGCGATGACCCGCGCGCCGATATTGCGCGCGTCCTATCGTCGGGCTTCGCCTATCAGGGCGAGGCGTCGCCGCATCGCGACGGCCGGAAGCGCGGCGAGCCTTCCGGGACGTTGCCGCCGCCGCCTTCGTCAACTTCCTGCAGAACCACGACCAGATCGGCAACCGCGCGCTGCGGCGACCGGCTGACGACGCAGGCGGACGAAGCGGCGCTGCGCGCCGCGCATGCGCGATCACGCTGCTCGCGCCGATGCCGCCGCTCCTGTTCATGGGCGAGGAATGGGGATCGACGAAACCGTTTCCGTTCTTCTGCGATTTCCACGGCGAGCTTGCCGAAGCCGTGCGCAAAGGCCGGCGCGAGGAGTTCAAGGCAGCCTATGCCGAATTCGGTGACGACATTCCCGATCCGCTGGCTGAAGAAACCTTCCGCTCCGCCGTGCTCGACTGGGACGCGCGCGAGACGCCGCGCGGCCGCGAATGGCGTGGCGCACGCGCGCAGCCTGCTGGCCACGCGAACAAAGGAAATCGTGCCGCGGCTGCGGGCAATCGGCTTTCGCGTGGGCGCGATGGGAGCAGGATGTGCTGACCGCGCATGGCGGCTGGGCGATGGCAGCGGCCTTGAACCTGCTTGCCAATCTGTCTGCGGCAGAGGCAGCACAGCCGCAAGAACTTTCCCTCGGCCGATCGATCTGGGGCGGCGCAGTCCCGGAAAGGTTGCCGCCATGGTCGGTGTACTGGGGCGTCGGAGAAGCCTGATGCCGCCGGTCGTCCCGATCGCGACCTATCGCCTGCAGCTCACGCCGGACTTCGGCTTCGATCAGGCCGCGGCGATCGTGCCTTATCTCAAGGCGCTTGGCATCACGCATCTCTATGCCTCGCCATTCCTGAAGGCGCGCTCCGGCAGCACGCATGGCTACGACATCATCGACCACAACGCGTTCAATCCGGAGCTCGGCGGCGAGGCCGGCTTCCTGCGCCTGAGCGAAGCGCTGGCCAAGGCGGACATCGGCCTCATTCTCGACTTCGTCCCCAACCACATGGCCGTGCATCACGCCGACAATGCCTGGTGGCTCGACGTGCTGGAATGGGGACCGCAATCGCCGCATGCCGAATCCTTCGACATCGAATGGGAGACGCTGCCGGAGCGGCCGCGTGGCGGCGTGCTGCTGCCGATCCTCGGACGGCCTTATGGCGAGGCGCTGGAAAGCGGCGAGATCGAGCTGCGCTACGATCCGCACGAGGGCAGCTTTTCGGCCTGGTATTTCGAGCACCGCCTGCCGATCGGACCGAGCCGCTATGGCGAGATTCTGCAGCAAGGTGGTCGCGCAGGCCGGCGCCGCCGATCAGCCGGCAGGCCGCCGGCTGCTGGAATTGGCGGCACGCACCAAGGGCCCGCGCAATCCGCCGCGCGACCAGGCTCCGCCGGTTCAAGCAGGAGCTTGCGGCGATCGCGGGCGGCGGCGAGATCATCGAGCGTGGGCTTGTGGCCTATCAGCCGAAGGCCGGCGTGCCCGGCGCGGTGACGGCGCTGCACCGTCTGCTCGAGCGGCAGCACTACCGGCCGGCCTTTTGGCGGCTGGCGTCCAATGAGATCAACTACCGCCGCTTCTTCGACATCAATGCGCTCGCCGGCCTGCGGGTGGAGGACCCTGCCACCTTTGCATCCATGCACCGGCTTGTCGCCGGCTGATCGCCGCAGACCAGTTGCAGGGTCTGCGGATCGACCATATCGACGGCCTGCGCGACCCGCAGCAATATCTGCGCCGTCTGCAGACCCTGGTGCGCCATGCGCGGCCGGCCGGCCGCGCGCGGCTTCTACGTCGTCGTCGAAAAAATTCTCGCCGAGGGCGAGCAGCTGCCGCGCTTTGCCGGCGTCGCCGGCACCACCGGTTATGAATGGCTGAACGTCATCTCCCGCTTCCTGCTTGATTGGCGCGGGCTCGATACACTCGACCGCGCCTGGCGCGAGGCATCGGGCGACATCCGAGATTTTGAACAAGTGTTGGCCGGCGCCAAGCGGCGTGTGCTCGGCAACATCCTTGCGAGCGAGTTCACCGTGCTGACGCGCCTTCTGGCGCGCATCGCTGCCGGTCACTATAGCGACGCGCGACTATTCTCCCGAGCGGCTGCGAGCCGCGCTGGAAGCCTTCGTCATCCAATTTCCCGGTTTACCGCACCTACATCACGCCCTCCGGTGCCTCGCCGAACGACCGGGCGGTCATTGAAGCGACCATCGCCCGCGCACGCGCGGAGTGGTTTGGCACGGACGCGGACATCTTCGACTTCCTGCAAGACGCCCTCACGCTCGACCTGGTTGCGCCCGGCCGCAGAGGCCATAGCATCGCGCGCGTGCGCCGCTTTGCCTTCAAGGTGCAGCAATTCACCGGGCCGATGATGGCGAAGTCGCTGGAGGACACCGCCTTCTACCGCTATCACCGCCTGCTGGCGCTCAATGAGGTGGGCGGCGATCCTTCCGTCGGTGCGCTAACGCCGGAGGATTTTCATCGTCGCATGCTGGCGCGGTCGCAAAGCCAACCGCACGGCCTGACCGCCACCGCGACGCACGACACCAAGCGCGGCGAAGATGCGCGCGCCCGCATTCTCGCGCTTTCGGAACTGGCGGACGAGTGGAGCAATGTCACGCGGCAATGGCGCGAGCTCAATGCCGTTGCGACGCAGCATCGGGGGGAGAGTCCCCTCCCCTGCGCACGAATACATGCTCTACCAGGCTTTGCTTGGCGCCTGGCCTGGCGGTATCGACCAGGATTTCGTCGCGCGCATGCAAAATTATGCGGTGAAGGCCGCGCGAGAAGGCAAGGAACAGACCAGCTTGGCTCGCGCCGAACGAAACCTATGAAAAGGGCCTGCAGGATTTTCTGGCGCGCATTCTCGACCGGACACGCTCCGCCGCCTTCCTGGATTCATTTGAAGCCATCGCACGCCGCGCCGCGCTGCTGGGCGCGCTCAATAGTCTCGCTCAGGTCACCTTGAAGACGATGATGCCCGGCGTGCCGGATTTTTATCAGGGCACGGAATTCTGGGATTTGTCGCTGGTCGATCCCGACAACCGCCGCCCGGTCGACTTCGCCGCCCGCAGCGCGGCGCTCGCGGAGGCAGACGAGAACCCGGATTGGGCGGCGCTGGCCGAGGAGTGGCAAAGCGGCCGCATCAAGCTCGCACTCACCCGCCGGCTGCTGGCGATCCGCAACCGATTCGAGCACGTATTCACTCATGGCAGTTACCGGCCCCTGCGCGTGGAAGGCCCGCAAGCGGATGAAATTGTCGCCTTTGCGCGCAGCGGCGGCCGCGATACCGTCGTTATCGTGGCGGGGCGATTGTTCAGCCGCGCCACCGAATCCGGCCGCTTCTGGCCTTCGCCAGAAGCCTGGACGAAGACGTCGATCAAGTTCGACGGATTTTCCGCGATTCGCCCGCTGCTGGGTCCGGCCCAGCCGGCAGAAGCATCACAGCTCTCGGTATCGCAGCTATTCGGTCATTTGCCGGTCATGATCCTGCACGCAGAATCCGCAAAAGCGCGCAAGCCGCGCGCGCTGGCGCCTGCGTCTGAAAATTCCTAGCCTTTCTCGCCTGGAACCTGACCGCGGGATTACCGGTTGTTGTGCAGGAGGATACGTCAATGGACGCCTGGGAAAAACGCGTGCGCGATCGCGCCTACAAGCTGTGGCAGGAAGAAGGCTGCCCGGAAGGCCGTGGCGATGTGCACTGGGAAAAGGCCCGCGAGTTGGTGGCGATCGAAGACAATATCGACGTCACGCTGAAACCGATCCCTCGGCCCGATGAATTCGGGCCCCATGGCGAGCCTGTCGAACCGCTCGGACCGGCAGAAAATGCCGGCGAAACCCCAACGCTCGTCGACCAGGGCGAAGAACAGACCATTCCGCACCGACGCACCGATCAATCGGTCGACCAGAAATAAACGCCCCGTTGGGTTTTGGGGAGTGGAATCCTAAAATGGTGATGCGACGCGCCGCAGAAAACGAAGGCCGCCCGGGATCTAACTGGCCGGACGGCCCTGCGGCCCTCGTGCCGACCTGCTCTTGGTCGGTTCCCTCCCACCGCACTCGGCCGAGATAAAGGAGTCGCCCCGGCAGGGCAACTTCAATTGCGCTTTCAAATTGATTTCGGCAAATAGGCTGGCAGCGCAAAAATAACTTCGCTAGATAAGGAGCGCGTCAGCGTAATCGGGCCCTTTCCAGCAGGTATCAGGCCGCGGTTAAACAACCGCCCCCCTGCTGCAAGGCTTTGAAAAGATTGGGGAATAGTTCAACGGTAGAACAGCGGAACTCTGACTCCGTTAATCTAGGTTCAAATCCTAGTTCCCCAGCCAGCCATCGGTCTTAACGGATCACGGGATGACAGAATTGCTGGCATCGCCTGTGTCCCGTCGCCGAGACTCCCTCAAGTCGTCAGAGCGAACCCAAACTCCCGAAGTCCAAAAAAGTCTACGTGCAATTCTCTTTTGCGTCGTCGCCATGCGGGACGTAGCGCCGCGCAGCCCGCTGGCAAATCCACAGACCTTAAACTAACCTCGACCTGGATTGCGTCGCGGATGCCGATCAACCGTCGGTCCGGTTACGCGCTCGACTGCTGACACTTTCTGCGTAGCTTATCAAAAATTACGGAGAGGGAGCGATGTCGAAGAGAAACCTGGCTATCCGCGGATGCGGCTTTCTCGCACTGGGCTTGTTCACAGCTGGGCTGGCGCAACCAGCCATCGCGCAGCCAACGCAGACACTCGAGCAGCGCAAGGCGATCTACGCTCCCTGGTCGCCGGATCAGATGGCGGCGCGGCGCAAACAGCAGGGCCTGGTCGGGCCGGGAACGACGCGCGCTGTGCCGCCACCAGCCTTCCCGTCGTATTTGAAAAAGGCGAACTCCGTCGAAGAGCTGATGCCGCAGGCGCGCGCCGCCGTGCGCCAGACCGGCGGACGCACGCCGCTTGGCCTCGTGCTGCCGGGAAAGACCGTGCTCATCGTGGTCGGCGAGATCCGTGAGCCGAAGCCCAATTTCATGGTGCAGGAGGCAATCACGCGCGCGATGAAAGAGCGTGGCGTGAACGCCGTCGTCGTAACGACCTGGGATCTCCTGGGCGTCACCGAGAAAGATTACTTGGCGGTTCGCGAGGCGTTACGGGAATCCACCATCGGCGACGGCCAGCGCGAGCTCGAGTATTTCTTCACCGTCACCGGCCTGATGCCGAAGCCCGAGAAGGGCCGCGAATGGGTCAGGCAAAAAGATCCCGAACTTTTCGCGGCCACCTGGCCGGAGCCGAAAATTGCGGATGAAAGGCTCGCGGCGCTCGCAAAAGACTACACGGCCCGGATGCCGAAGGCGCTGATCGCTTATCTCGACAAGAACCCGGAGATCGACTGGATCGTGTGGCGCAGCGGCGGCCGAGGCAACACCCGCAGGCTGCTCGAACAGCACGCCGACAAATATCTCGGCAACTACACCTATCTCGACCTCTACGATCTGATGAGCCAGGTGCCGGCCTTTCCCGCGGACGTCTGGCGGCTGGTCGAGACCAAGACGATCGAGCCGCTCGCTTTCGTCGACCGGGTCGAGGTCACCGATCCGGAAGGCACCGCCTTCGGCTACGACGTCAGTGAGGATGAGGCCAAGCGCTGGGCGGAGGGCGTCTACCAGCAGGGGCATCTCTACATGTTCCCGGCGCAGGCGACCGGCCGCTTTCCCTATTCGCTGATCGAATATCCGGCGCTTGTCAAAATCCTACGTCGCACCGGTGCAGCCCGAGGTCACCGGCATCATCGCCTCGACCACGAGCCACGCGGCGACGCACCCGCGGATCGAGATCGAGGTAAGCAAGGGCCTGATCAGCGACGTTCAGGGCGGCGGCCTCTACGGCGAGGGCATGCGGCTTCTGCAGAATTATCCCGGCACCAAGGAGTTGACCTGGCCGCACCAGAAGAAGCCGGGCTACTGGTGGCTCTACGAAGCCGGCATGGGCACCAATCCGAAATACTTCAAGCATCCCGCCGAAGTGCTGGAAGGCAACAACCTGTCGGAGCGCAACGTCGCCGGCGTCGTCCACTGGGCGTTCGGCGCGGAGGTCTCGATGGGCCCCGAAAAGCCGGGCGACTGGGCGCCGGAGACGGTCGCGTTTTCCGAACAGCACACGCTGCCGCGCGGCCACTCGATGCACAACCACAACATGCTGCCCACCTTCCAGGTGCGGATCCGCGATCTCGACCAGTGGGTGACGCTGGTCGAGCACGGCGGCCTGACGGCGCTCGACGACGTCTATGTGCGGGCGCTCGCGTCGCGCTACGGCAACCCGTCGACCATCCTGCGGCGCGACTACATCAGCGCCATCCCCGGCGTCAACGCGCCCGGCAGCTACGACGATTACGCCCGCAACCCTGGCGCCTATTGGACGAAGTGGGCGGAGAGCATCGAGCAGGGAACCTACCAATACTTCAAGCCGTAAAGCGGGCAGTGTTTTCGCCAAAAGCGCCGGCGGCATTGGCGCAGGGAAACGATGGGGGGAAATGACAGGAAACGGCGACAGCAAAACGAAGGCGTCGGCGCGGCTCGACAAGGTCTCGAAGATCTACCAGACCGCGGCTGCGCGCATCACGGCGCTCGAGGATCTGTCATGGGAGGTTCATGCCGGCGAAGCGGTCGCGCTGATGGGCCCGTCCGGCTGCGGCAAGACGACCATCCTCAACCTGCTCGGCGGCATGGACCGGCCGAGCGGCGGCGACATCTGGGTCAACGGCGAAAACGTCGCAGCGATGACCGAGCGGCAGCTCGAGCAATATCGTCTGCGCAAGGTCGGCTTCGTGTTCCAGTTCTTCAATCTGATCCCGAGCCTGTCGGCCGTCGAGAATCTCGAGCTGCCAATGCTGATCGCCGGGGCACCGGCGGACGAGCGCCGGGCGCGGGCCGAGGCGCTGCTCGAAACCGTCGGCCTGAAGGAGAAGGGCTTCAAGCGGCCGGAAGAGCTGTCCGGCGGCGAGCAGCAGCGCGTCGCCGTATGCCTGGCGCTGGTCAACGATCCGCCGATCATCCTCGCCGACGAGCCGACCGGCAATCTCGACAGCACCAACGCCAGGATCATCTCCGATCTGCTCGTATGATCTGGCGAAATCGCGCGGCAAGACCGTCATCGTCGCCTCGCACGATCCCAAGGTCGTCGAGCGATTTCCCGCGCGTCTTCCACATGCGCGACGGCGCCATCGAGCAGGCTGCCTGACCGCCTTTCCCTTTTGATTGAGTGGAGAAACGAGCGTGCCCGCAACGGGATCGATCATAAGCGCTGCTGTTCAGGATGATCGGGCGGCGGGTATTTCTGTCATTCGGCCTCGTCACCTTTCTCGTCGTGTTCCTGCTCGCGGCCGTCACCGTCACGTCGCGCTATGCGATGCAGCGCTACGTCGCCGACCAGGTCGAGCGGCTGCCCTGGGACCTGTCGGTCTACCAGACCGCCGAGGTGCCGCTCGCCGACAGCTTGAGTGGTTCGATAGCGGCTGTTTCGGGCGTCGCGGCAGCTGAGCGCCTCTACTTCCTGCGCACAATCCCGCCTTACGCCGTCTCATCGGTGATCGACGGCCAGCAGCTGCGCTCGCCGTGGCTCTCGCTGCTCACGGCCACCGATCCGAATCTGCTTCCCCCCGATCTCCGCCCGAGCGGCGATGGCGTCGCGCTGGTCCTGGTCGGCTCGAAAACCAGATGGGCGACGCCTTGCTGCGTCTGCAGAACCGCAAGCGCTTCGAGCTGGTCGTCAAGCCGCGCGAGGAGCATGCCGAAGCCGGCCACGATCATGCCGAAGCCGACCACGATCATGACTATAGCCATGCTCACAAACATCCCCTCGGGATCATTGCCGTCTCGGCATCAATTCAACGGGTCATCCGGATCGATGCGACCGAGATCAATCGCTGGTTCCTGGAGAAGACAAGCTCGCCGACGCTGGTGCCCGAACTCGGCATGATCCTTGTCGGTTCATGGGATCCGAAACTGATCCTCAATTTCGACGCGGTGTCGCGCGGCTTCATGCACGACCATGGTCACGCCGACATCCACGGCAGTCCTGGCGAATACTTTCCCGAGATCATCCATCTCGCAAAGCTCGACCGGGCAACCCTCGTTTCCGGATGGGACATCGAAGGCTCGCTGCAACGGATCATTACGTACGGGAAGCCGGATGACCGACGAGGTGCAGGAAATCACCGCCAGCGCCGCGGTCGATCACAATCTCGGCGCGATGTTCATGCGCATGAACGATATCGCCAAACGGATCGCGCTGATCAGCCTTCTGGTGTCGCTTCCGCTGCTGCTGATGGCCGGCATCCTGCTGGCCAACCTGTCGAACCTGCTGCTGCTCAACGAGCGCCGCAAGCTCGGCCTGTTGCGTCTGCGCGGCGTCTCCGGCGGGCTCATCGGCCGAACGCTGCTGCTCGCGATCGGTATCGGTGGCCTGATCGGCGGCATGCGCAGGCGCCGTACTCGGCACGATCCTGCCGCTGCTGATCTATTTCGGCGGAATCCCGCCACTCGATCTCATCCCCAAGATCCAGGAGCCGCTCTACCTCGGACTGTTCCTGGTGGTGGGTCTTGCGATCGCGCTGCTGACCGGGCGCGGCTTCATCGCGGAGGCCATGCGCGTATCGCCGCTCGACGCCTTGCGCCGTACGTCTGTTTCCCAGACTGGCTCGACGCAGGTCCGAGCGGGCCCATTGCAGTGGCTTGCGTTCGCTATTGGGCGGGCTGAAAGTGATCGGTTGGATCGCGGACTGGTCGCTCGCCGACATCAGCAGCGAGCCCTGGGTAGCGGATGTCGACCGTGCGCTCGACTTTGTCGCCTTCCCGCTTTTCATCTACGGCCTCGTCTCGCTTCTTGCCTCCTCCGAACGGCTGATGTCGGCGATCATGCAGCCGGCCACCTGGCTGATGGCCGGGCCGCTGCAAGGAGGCGTCGCTTCGTCACATGACGACCCGGCGGCACCGGGCCGCGAGCTTCCTGCTGATCGTGGCGCTGATGACAAGCCTGGCGCTCTATCCGACCGTGATGATCGCGGTGTTCGACAACAAGACCGAGCGCGGCGCCCGCGTGCAGCTCGGCGGCCATCTGCAGGTGACGCTCAACGCACTCGATCTGATGCCGGCTGAGGCGCAGGCCAAGGGCGATCTGAGCGAGCGTCTCGCAAGCTTGCAGCAAAGGCTCGATCCGCTGGTGGCCAAGCTCGGAGAATTGCCGGAGGTACGGCACGCCACCTATATGGTCGAGGGCCTGGTCGAAGGCCTCTACATGCCGGACCGCGGCTTCAGCGGCCTGCCGATCTACCTGATCGCAGAGCCGGACCGGTACCTGCGGTCGGTCTATCACGAGCCGGAGCTGGGCCAGCTCGACTCATTTTCTGCGCTCATACATCGCCTTGGCGAAGGCAAGGTGCTCGAGTTCGACCTCGGTCGGCACGTTCTACAAGAAGTCCCTCGACCAGCCGATGCCGGTCGGGCCGCACCACGGCGGCAGCGCTCGAGCGCGTGCCGTTCGGCGGCGCGGTGCATTTCCTGCCGGGCGTTCCGCTGCGCACGGTGAACGAACGCGAAGGCTTCATCAGCGCGCGCGTCGACTATCTCAATCACCTGTTCACCAACAGCCCCTATCTGATCGGCGACGCCAGAAACCAGTCCTTTGCAGACCTCGATGTGCTGATCCCGCGCGTCGTGCTCACCATCACCGCCTCGGGCAACGGCGTCGCCGGTGAATTCCAAGAACGCGTTCTGAAAACATCGACATCAAGCCGCTCGACGTTCGCGACCTCAAGACCGAGGTCGCACGCCTCGGCAGCGACATGTACATCTTACTCGCCCGGCAGAACGTGCAGATCTATCTGCTCGGCGGGCTGCTACTGGCGCTGATCGGCATCTTCGCGGTGGCCTACGCCAACTACGTCGAAGACCGGCGCACGTTGGCGCTATTGCGCATCCGCGGGGCGGGCCCGCTTGCGGTCGTGCGCTTCTTCATGCCCAACATCATCGGGCCGTCGGTTGTCGGTCTCGTCATTGGCGCATTGATGGCGATCGCCGGAGGTTTTGGCATCACCAAACTCGTGTGGGATCTTCGGCAATTGCAGACGGTGCTGAACTATCTGCCGACCCACCTCGCCCTGTCGCAACAGACGGCGGTCATCGGCGGCATATTGCTCCTGGCGGTGATTGGCATCGGGGTTGCCTTCGGCCGATGGGTGTTCGCCCGAACCGCGCGACAAAGCCTGCTTGAAGACTAACGGCTAAGCTGCGAGCGATAGGTGGCGGGCTTCGGCTATTTTTCCGTCATTCGGCTAGCGGCACGCGCGCGCGAGCCCTGATGGCGTAATGCCTTTATTTCTGATAGGATATGTACAAAGTTCCTTCGCTTCATAGGCTCCCAGCGCGGCCCGGCGCGGCGATTTTATTTCAGGATAGCTCGTGAAACTTGATACCATCGATCCAAGCCAAGTCGCTTTCCTCCTCGACATTGACGGCACCTTGCTCGACATCGCGTTGACGCCGTACGATGTGCGCGTTCCCTCGTCGCTGCGCAGGACCCTGGCCAAGCTGCAGGAGCGTACCAATGGCGCGCTCGCGCTGGTGAGCGGGCGTTCGTTGAGCGACATCGATCTGATCTTCGCGCCGCTTAAGCTTTCGGCGGTAGGTGGACATGGCGCCGAGGTTCGAGTCTCCCCGACCAGCAAGGCCAACGGCACCTCCTCGCGCTTCCTGGACAGGAAAACACGTTCCCGCCTGATCGAGGTCGCGAAGGTCGGCGAAGGCATCATCATGGAGGACAAGGGTTATTCGGTCGCATTGCACTACCGTCTCGCACCGGACAAGAAACGCGCCATCGAGGACGCCGTCACTGCGATTTGCGGCGAGCTGCCGGAGGGCGCGGTGGAGATCCTGCCCGGCAAGGCGGTAATCGAAATCAAGAAAAGCGGCTTTAACAAAGGCACTGCCTTGCGCGACCTCATGGCGCATGCGCCCTTTGCCGGACGCAAGCCCATCTTTGTCGGTGACGACGTGACCGACGAAGCAGCTTTCGCGGTAATGCCGGAATTCGACGGCATGGCAATCTCGGTCGGACGCACGGTGCCGGGCGTGGCGCAGCGTTTCGAAGCGCCGAGCGACGTGCGGCGTTGGCTTGAGCACATCGCCAAAGACGGGGCAGCACGGCCCGAGGGAAGACAACCGGGAGGATAGTTATTGGCGCCGCCTCGTAGTGGTGTCCAACCGCGTCGCGGTTCCGACGCGCGACGGTAAGAGCCAGGCGGGAGGCCTCGCGGTCGCCCTCCGCTCAGTGTTGAAAAACAATGCCGGCCTCTGGTTCGGCTGGAGCGGCGGCATCGCTGCGAGCGCCGCAGAAAAGCAGACCCGCACGGTGGAGCATGGCGATATCTCCTACGTGGTCACCGACCTCGTCGATGATGACTACCAGGAATATTACAACGGTTTCGCCAATCGGATGCTGTGGCCGATCCTGCATTATCGGCTCGACCTTGCGGAATTCTCCCGCCGCGATCTGGGCGGCTACCTGCGGGTGAACGTGCATTTCGCCGACGAGTTGGACAAAATTCTGCGACCGGACGACGTGGTTTGGGTGCACGACTATCATCTGATCCCCTTCGCCAAGACGTTGCGGGAGCGCGGTCATCGCAACAAGATCGGCTTCTTCCTGCATGTTCCCTTCCCGCCGCCGGAAATCCTCACCGCGCTGCCGAACCACGATCGGCTGATTCCGGACTTGATCCATTACGACCTGGTGGGCTTCCAGACCGAGAACGACGCCGCCAATTTGGCGCGCTATCTGAGCAAGGAATGCCTGATCCCGCGCCGCGATGCCGACACCTTCCAGGCTGGCGAGCGCGTCATGCGGATTGGGGCCTTCCCGATCGGCATCGAGACGGTGGAGTTCAACCGGCTGGCGCAGCGTTCGGTGCGTCTCCTCGTTCGTGACCCAGACAGTCGCAAGCCTCGCCGGCCGCGACATGATCATCGGCGTCGACCGGCTGGATTATTCCAAAGGGCTGCGGCTGCGGATGGATGCGTTCGAGCGACTTTCTCGCCACCTACCCCGATTCGCGGGGAAAGGTGACCTATTTGCAGATCACGCCCAAAAGCCGCTCTGCCATCCAGGAATATGAGGACATGGAGCGGCAGATCAGCGAAGCAGCCGGACGCATCAATGGCGCTTTTGGCGAAGCCGCATGGACGCCGATCCGTTACGTCAACCGCGCGCATAGCCGCACGGCGCTCGCAGGTCTCTACCGCTCGGCGCGCGCCGCGCTGGTGACGCCGCTGCGCGACGGCATGAATCTGGTGGCGAAGGAATATGTCGCGGCACAGGACGAGAAAGATCCGGGCGTTCTCATCCTGTCGCGCTTCGCGGGCGCGGCCTGCGAGCTCGACGCCGCGCTGCTCGTCAATCCCTACGACACCGAGGCCGTCGGCGCCGCCATCGCGCGCGCGCTTGTCGATGCCGCTCGAAGAGCGCCGGACCCGACACGATGAAATGTTCCAGGTGTTGCTGGCCAACGATGTCAAATATTGGGGCGAGCGTTTCATCGACGACCCTGACGCGCCCGCACGACGTGCCGAGGTGGCGTACGCTCAGGCGCCTTCGCTTCAAGACTGACGTCGGCCCCCGGGCCCAGGCGCGGGCGTCTGCTCCGCCCGCTGCTCGACCGGCTTGTCGACCCCGGCGTGAGGTTGAAGGCGCTGTTGACCAGCGCGACGTGCGAAAAGGCCTGCGGGAAATTCCCGACCAACCTGCCCACCGCGAGGATCGTATTCCTCGCTCAGCAGTCCGACGTCGTTGCGCAAGCCGCAGCAGGCGCTCGAACAGCGCGCGCGCATCCGTCGATGCCGTCCCACAGGATGTAGGCATCGACCAGCCAGAAGCTGCAGGCGAGAAACGCGCCCTCGCCCGGCGGCAAGCCGTCATCGGTGCGGCCGGTATCGTAGCGCAGGACGAAGCCGTCGACCATCAGATGCGCGTTCGATCGCCTCGACGGTGCCGCGGATGCGCGGATCGTGCGGCGGCAGGAAATCCGACCTCCGGCAAGCAGCAGCAGGCTGGCGTCGAGCTGCTTGCCGCCGTAGGCACTGCACGAAGCTGCCGAGCTCCGCGTCGAAGCCGCGCTGGCACACCTCGGCGTGAATCTCGTCGCGCAGATTGGCGCCAGCGCTCGCGCGGTCCGTGCAGCTCGAATTCCTCCGCGCTCTTGATCGCGCGATCGAACGCCACCCAGGCCATGACCTTGGAATAGGTGAAATGCCGGCGCGGCCCGCGCACTTCCCAGATGCCTTCGTCCGGCTCGTGCCAGATGCGTCCTCCAGACGTGCGCAGCAAGGCGAGCTGCAAGTCCCAACCGGATCTCGCTGCCGCGAGCCCGCCGCAGCCGCGCCTGATGCAGCGCGTCCATCACCTCGCCATAGACATCGAGCTGCAGCTGGCGATGCGCGGCATTGCCGATGCGCACCGGCGGGGAGCCCTCGTAACCCGGCAACCAGGGCACCTCCCATTCGGTCAGTCGCCGCTCGCCCGCGATGCCGTACATGATCTGCATCTGCTCGGGACTGCCCGCCACCGCGCGCAGCAGCCATTCGCGCCAGGCATGCGCCTCCTCGTAATAGCCGGCGTTCATCAGCGCCAGCAGCGTCAGCGTGGCGTCGCGCAGCCAGCAGAAGCGGTAGTCCCAATTGCGCGTCCCGCCGAGCTGCTCCGGCAAGGACGTGGTCGGCGCCGCCACGATGCCGCCGGTCGGCGCGTAAGTGAGCGCCTTCAGCGTGACCAGCGAGCGCACCACCGACTCGCGGGCATGGCTCCTCGGCCGCGGCATTTGCGCTGTCCATTCGGTCCAGAATTTTTCCGTGTTGCCGCAAGCGCCGCTTGCGGATCGACCGGCTCGGGCGCCGGCAGGTGCGAAGGCGCGTAGGTGAGCACGAACGGACACCGTCTCCCCGGCGCTGACGGTGAACTCGCCGACGGTGGTGAGGTTCTCGCCATGCAGTGTCGACCGATGTGCAGAGCAGGACCATGTCGGGGCCGGCGATGGCGCGAATGCCGCCGTCCGGGAGCCGCGTTACCCAAGGCACGATCGCGCCGTAGCCGAACCGAGATCACCAGCTCGGTCCGCATCGCGACGCTTGCCGCGCTCGCCGACGACGAGCCGGACGACGTCGGAATGGCCATCGCGCAGCGGCATGAAATCGATGAGCGTGACCGCGCCCTCGTTCGGTTTCGAAACGTCGTTTCCAGGATGAGCGTGTCGCCGCGGTAGCGCCGCGTGATGCGCGCAGACGCCTCGCGCGGGCGCGATCAGCCAGCGTCCATGGTCGCGCGTGCCGAGCAGCGCCGCGAAACAGGCATCGGAATCGAAGCGCGGCCAGCACAGCCAGTCGATGGAGCCGCTGCGCGACACCAGCGCCGCGGTCTCGCAGTCGCCGATCAAGGCGTAATCCTCGATGCGTTCGGCCATGTCAGGCTGCGAAGTCGATCGATGACCTTGATGTCGCCGCGGCGGCGTTCGAGCGCTTCCTGCCAGCGCTCGAGCGGTACCCGTCGGGTGATGAGCCGGCGCAGCCAGTCCTTGTCGGCCGTGCAGAGCGCCAGCGCGGCTTCTTCATAATGCCGTCGATTGGCGTTGACACTGCCGAAGACGACCTGATTATTCAGTACCATGGTGCGGTTGAACGCGCCGATGTCGATTTCGGCCATACGCCCGGCCGCGGTAACCCCGGCCAGACAAATGACACCACTCGGCGCAATGCGCCGAAGCGCTCCGGTGATCACCGGAACGGCGCCGGTGCACTCGATCATGATATCCGGTTGCAGATCGAGCGCGCCAATGTCGCTGCTGTGATATTTAGCGCCTAGGCTGTGCGCGAGCTCTGGCTTGGGGCCCGTAGCATTGCGGTCCAGAAGATGAACTTCCAGCCCCCGCTGCACCCCAATCAGCGCCGCGAGCAACCCGATGGGGCCCGCACCCGTGACAAGAACAGCTTTCGGACGCCATGAACGTGACCGCCGGCCGACGGCTTCAATGTGATCCCATGCCTTGGCGGCCACGCTGGTCGGCTCTATCAATACACCTAACATGTCCAGGCCGGGATCGACCTTGATCGCGAATTCCGGATCGATGCGGAATAACTCGGCGCCGAAGCCGTTGCGCGCCTTGATACCGTGCTCGGTATATTCGCCATTCCGGCACATGTCCCATTCGCCCGCCGCGCAGGCCGGGCATGGGACGGGGTCGGGATGGCGCACGAAGCCGACGATCAAATCTCCGGGGGCGAAGCCGCTGTTCCGCGGCGCCTGCTCCACTCGCCCGAGAGACTCGTGGCCAAGGATAAGCCGTTCCTGCCCCGCGGGAGCAGCTCCATATTCTCCTGCGATGATCTCACGGTCGGTGCCACAAACGCCCAGGGCGACGGCGCGTGCCAGGATCGAGCCTTCCGACAGCGGCGGTTCCGGCACCTCGTCAAGCCGCAGCGAATTCGCCACGCCTGGCAGCACCGTCAGCGCGCGCATACCAGCCGCTCCCGGAAACCAAAGCCTTCGGGCATTGTTGTTTGGTGTCCTTTAAAGAGCATGACCTCGTTGGCTGCGATCGCAAAAAGCAGGAGATCAAGCATGGAAGCCATTGGAAAAAAAAGATGGGCAATCCCCGAAGGTTACATCCCTTCTGAAAGCTGTTCGACCGAGCGCGCGCTGGTTTCCCATGAAACGGCATGCATCCTGAATGCCGGCGACGCCGAGGCGCATATCACGCTGACCGTCTACTTTACCGATCGCGAGCCGGTGACTTACCAAGTCGCCGTGCCGGCCCGCCGCACCCTTCATCTCCGGTTCAACGACTTGAAAAATCCCCAACCCGTTCCCCTCGACACCGACTTTTCCTCGGTATTTGAATTCGATGTGCCCATCACCGTTCAGCACACGCGGCTGGATTCGCGGCGCGCGGAAATTTCGCTGCTCAGCACCATCGCCTACGCGCAGGATTGATCTCTTCAAACTTTAAGGGGACGCCGGACAGCCTTTCCGTCGGGGGAGGGAGGGTATGAAGGCCGTCCGGCGTATTGACGCGACCGAGGGGGAAGTCACGTCTGACAGGCAAACACGCGGACCCTTCCGAATGTTCCGTGGTCGCCGCCGGGGTTTAAAAACTACGCGCGAGGCAGATAAGGCCCCTGCCCGTATGTCCATTCGGGCCGGAAATGGCCGTTCTCGCCCATTACGCAGACTTCAGCCTTCCGGTCACCCTGATCGCCCAGCTTCTGGGCTGCATCGATGGCAAAAAGCATAGCCTCGGACTGGGTGGAGTAAGGGCCATATTCCTCGTCGTCGAACTTGATCAGCCAGTTACCGTCGTGCTGAACGACAAAATAGCGGGCCTGGGCCATTCGTAATCTCCTGCCGCAACAGGGTGAGCGTGAGATAACGCAGCTTGCGCAAGTTTCGCGACGAAATTAATGCCGGGAATCGCCGTTCACTAGATTTTGACCGGCTGGTGCGGCGGTGCGGGCGCCAATTTCGCGGCGGCGCAGCTGGAACGGCAGCAAGGTGGCGCCCTGTGGAACGACCGCCGGCTCCAGGCAAGGCGTGCGCAAGGCAGTGACGAAATCCGAGAACCAGCCCTGCAACGGCGCAGCGACCAGCGCCTTCATCATAGCGTCCCAGCGTTCGCGCCGCTCGTCTTGCGGCATGCTGAAGGCCTCGGCTATGGCGCTGGAGAGGCCGTCGATATCGTGCGGGTTGACCAGGATTGCCGCATCCAGCTGCCGCGCGGCGCCCGCGAACTTGGAGAGCACCAGCACGCCTGGATCGGAGGGATCCTGAGCGGCCACATATTCTTTGGCGACGAGATTCATACCGTCGCGCAACGGTGTCACCAAACCGACCTGCGCCATGCGGTAGAAGCAGGCCAGCCTGCCCTGGGAAAAGCCCTTGGTAAGGTACCGAATGGGCGTCCAATCAATCTCACCATGGCGGCCGTTGATTTCGGTCACTTGGCCTGCGAGCTGCAATTGAAGTTTTTGATAGGCGTCGACGTGAACGCGCGAGGGCACGGCGATCTGCAATAGCGCAACCGTGCGCTTAAGCGCTGGATGATGTTGCAGCAGTTGGTCGAACGCTTCGAAGCGGTTAGTCAGCCCTTTCGAATAATCGACGCGGTCCACGCCGATCGCCAGCCGCGCGCCTTGCAAGCTGGCGCGCAGGCGGGTGGCTTCCGGACACATCGCCGCGTTGGCGGCACGCGCCGCGAAACCAGCCGCGTCGATCCCGATCGGGAAGGTGCCGATGCGAAGGGTGCGCCGGCCCACCTTGTAAACATCGCCATTGCCCTTAAGGCACAGTTCGTTCTCAAGATACTCAGCCAAATTGGCGTGGTCTTCGTCGGTTTGCACCCCGATCAGATCGTAGGCGAGCATCGCATGGATCAACTCGCGATGATGCGGCACACTGGAAAAAACGCCGCGCGTCGGGAACGGCGTGTGCAGAAAGAAACCGATCGGTTGGTTGATGCCGAGCTTGCGCATATCCGCGCCGAGCGCGAGGTAGTGATAGTCGTGAATCCAGAAGGCCGCATCCGATTTGGCAAAGCGGATCAATGCCCGCGCCATCAGAGTGTTGATTTCCCGATAGGACGCATAGTCCTCCCCTGACGTGCGGATCAGATCCGGGCGCGAATGCAGTGCCGGCCACAGTGCGGAATTGGAAAATCCATCGTAAAAGGCGCGATACTGCTTTTTCGGCAAATCGACGGTGGCAATGCAGCCTGCGCCATAGGATTTTATCGTGGCGAAGGGTTCCTTCGCTGGCATCTCCTGCGGGCGTTGGCTGGCGCCAACCCAAATAGCCCCGCAGGTCTGCACGGCAGGAAGCAGCGCAGCCGCCAATCCCCCTTCAATCGGTTCGTCCGCCGCTGGGCAGGCGACGCGATTGGAAACCACGACCAATGTCATCGTCATAATTCTCCGCACCACCGGAATTTAACGATTCGTTCATTTAAATGGTTCCGGAGGGGAACGCCGAAACAGGCCGAGGTAAAAAAACGGCCGCCAAAAGGCGGCCGTTCGGCGTTCTTGTACCGATTAAATTTACCGCGCCGCGCGCAGCTGCAATCCGGACAGGCCCACCGCGAGATTCACGTCAGACTAGTCCTTGCCCCGATACCGGTTGCACGCTGACCGTGCGATCCGAGCCGCCAACCAGCGCGTTGGCGCCCAGCCCGGTACCAACCGTTGCTTCTGCACTAACCCGGCAGAATTGCCGGCCAAGATGCCGGCCTTGCGGCTGGTCAAGCAAAAACCGCCCAGAACCATGCGGGCCTTGATTTGTTGCGCCAATATCCAGGCCGAACTTATTGATAGCAGCCAACATAAACTTCTTTTGCTCGCCTTTGGATGGAGCCGAAGTTGCAGCCTTTTTGAGGAACTTTCTACCGTCGTGAGTATTGAGCCCGTGCCATGAACCGGCGTTTTTAATTGTAGAGAGATTGCGTCATGTCACTCGGCACCATTCTTATCATTGTCCTGATCCTGGTTCTACTGGGCGTTATCCCGACTTGGCCGCACAGCGCTGGCTGGGGCTATGGTCCCTCGGGAATAGTCGGGGTGATCCTCGTCATTCTGTTGATCCTGATCCTGCTCGGACGAATCTAGCTTCAGGGACACGGCCAAAAGCAGCATGCCGTAGGCTCGCGCCGCGGCATGCCGTGGTTTTCCGGCAGAGGATCTGATTCTAGGTCAGGCACCGGCTGGCGAAATTGTTCTTGGCTGACGCCATCAGCGGACTGAATGCAGGATCGCAACCCACAAGGATTTTTGGTTCCTTGGCCGCCGCAGGCATCCGCTGGTGGGGCGCAGACGTTGGGACGCGTGCATCGCGAGCCGTGATTTCACGGTCGCCTTTGGTTATTCGGTTCACGATGGTTTGCACTGACCCATCGGGTTCGATGACAGTAGGCCGAAAGGCACTAAGCCCGCTCTCCGCTGAAACGGCGACATAAGCGGTCATTAGGAGGGCGGCCAAGCCGCCGGCGGAATAACGCAAAAATGCGCACATCGGATCTCTCCAATATGCCAGCAACGGCGCGCCGGGCGCAGATGGGCATGGAAGATTTCGCGGGTAAACGTGCGCGCGAGCAGCAGGTTCCGGTCGCAAGCAGTCAATTATTAGCGACCGACAGACAGCTGCATGACTGGAATGATAACCCGGCAGCGTACCCCGGCGGGCGAGAAGTCCATGGTTACCTCGGCGTCCAGGGAGCGCGTAAGGTTTTGCTCAATCACCATGCTGCCGAAGCCCCGCTGCTTGGGCGGCTTGACCTTGGGTCCGCACTCCTCGTCCCAGCAGATCTCAACCCCGTGACCTTCAGTTGCAGGCAACCGCTTCCAGCGGATGGAAACATGCCCCTTCGGCACCGAAAGCGCCCCGTATTTTGCTGCATTGGTCGCCAGTTCATGCAGTGCCAAGCCCAGGCTTTGCGCCGCTTCCGGCTTCAGGACGACGGTCGGGCCGTTAAGCGAAACCTGGGTGTCGACCCGGTCAAGGTAGTGCCCGAGCTGGGACCGCACCAACTCATCCAGCGAGACACCGTACCAACTTTCCTGCACCAGGAGGTCGTGCGAGGTCGCCAACGCCTGCAAGCGCGCACCAAATTGCGTGAGGAAGCCATCGATGGAGCCGACGTGCCGTGCCGTCTGCCGCGCCATGGCCTGGATCACGGCCAACAGATTTTTCGAGCGATGCGTCAATTCGCGCATTAACAGGCGCAGATGCGCCTCCCCCTCCTTGCGCTCAGTGATGTCAACCGCTGCGCAGCTCAGGCCGACGATGGCGCCCATGATGTCTCGCAGGGGCTCAATGTGCAGATCATACCAACGTTCGCCGGAAGCAGCCTGGATGCAGACCTCGCTATCCTGCGGGCTGCCGGTTTCCAAGGCGGCGCGCTTCAAGGCGATGATCGCCGAGCGGCTGGCCGCCGGGAGTACCTCCTCGTCGGTATGGCCGATGATCTCATCGATCTTACGCTCGAATATGGGATTGCTGATTGAGGTGTAACGCAGGTCGCGATCTTGCGTATAAACAGTGACATTCGAGCCGCGTAACGCGGTCTCATAGCGCTGCAAGGTGCCAGCCAGTTCCTCGCTCAGATCGCGCTGTTCGCTCTCCAGCGAGTGTACACGGGAAATATCAGTGGCGATGGTGGTGATGCCGACGACTTTGCGGTCGGGCCCAAGGATTGGATGCACATGCAAGGCAAAGAGCTTGCGGCCTTCCGGCAAGGTATAAGATACCTCGCAATCCGCCGGCACGCCGGTCTGCAACACGCGTTGCTTGACGGCGACCACGGCCTCGCGTTCGCGCGATGGTAAGAGCTCCTCATCGGTGCGGCCGGTGAGGCCATCGCCGCCGCCAGAGGGGCCGCAAACCCAGGTGTAGCGAAGATCCGCATCCTGGCGGAAGACATAGATGTTCGCTTCCGTCAGGGCAGCTTCAAGCTGCTCAGGGGGAAATTGTCCGGCCGGCGCGCCGCCTTTGCTCGAGGATGCTGTCGTCAACTGTTTCCCGTATGCGGCACCAAGCATTCTCACAGAACGATAACCAATTACCTGATGTGGTGTCGCAACTGCGGCGACACCAGTGCATCGTGCGGAATTGATAGCACCAAGATGATTAAGCGCTGTCACCCATCGGGCGCCATTTCCGATTCGCGGCGGAACCTTGATTGCTGCGCGCGCATTGAAAGTAGAATCGGTCGCATTCCCTCCCCTGACGCGACCGTCAAAGGCGCTGCCGACCATCTGCCGGCTGCGCCTATTTGCGTTGCGACGGCCCCGCATTCGCCTTGCCGTCCCGCAGGGAAAGTAGGTCTCCAAGCGATGACATCGCTGCCGCCTAAGCACAGGTCGCCACCGCCATCGAGGCGCTGGCTGCTGTTGGGGTATGCGATGGCGCGGCGGAAGTAGCGGCTAGGCCGTGGCGCGGTGCTCGCGGCGCTTGGCCTTGCGCTCAAAGAACAGCGCCTGGCTGAGCACGGCCGAAACGGTCGCCGGCTGAAACGGCTTGGCAATCAGGAAGGCCGGCTCTGGCCGATGCCCGGTGAGAAATCTTTCCGGATAGGCGGTGATGAAGATCACCGGCACTTCAAAAAGCCGCAACAGTTCGTTGACCGCGTCGAGACCGGAACTGCCGTCGGCCAGCTGGATGTCGGCCAGGATCAGACCGGGGCGCTTGGCCTTGGCCAGCGTAATCGCTTCCGAATGGGTGCGCGCGACACCGAGCACCCGATGGCCCAGGCTTTCGACAAGGCCCTCCAAATCCATCGCGATAAAAGTCTCGTCTTCGATGATCAATACGTCCGTGGCGATCTCGGCTGCCAGTTCGCGGCCTGATTCCTCCACCAACCGGCGCAGGGTTGGCACATCGACGTCCAGGACCTTCGCTGCGTCATCTTCCGACAGTCCCTCCAGGGCGACCAGCAGGAAGGCTTGGCGGGGCTTCGGGGTGATATTCGACAGCCGCTGCTCCACCGGCATATCCCGGCTCGCCGGCTCGGTGGCGTCGTTGACGGGTACGGAATTCCAGATCTTGGTGAAAAGTCGATAGAGTGCAACTCGGGTGGAGGCGGCCTTTTCCAGTACGCTCGGGTCCTCGATCAGAGCCTCCAGGGTGGTGGCCACATAGGCATCGCCTGAGCTCTGGCTCCCGCTCAAGGCGCGGGCATAGCGGCGGAGATAGGGCAAATGTTGCGCTACGGCTTGAGACGTCGACACGGAAAACCCTCCCATTCGTAACCGGCAACCCCGGCGGCCCCTCGCAGGGAATACAATAATTCAAATCGGCTCTAAGGCAATGGAACCGCTCATCGCCAAAAAAGTTCCCGTAGCTATGGAACGAAATCATGGAAGTGAGACTTTTACTCCGATGACGCAAGGGGGGCCGGCCGCTTCCAGGCAGAAGCGGTCCGGTGAGGGACACATGAAAGACGTCAAATCAACCGGAACCCGTTCGCAGATGGAAACTGGAAATAGCCCAGGCAAGACCGACGCGAAATTGGGTCGCGACATTCAAGCGAAGATCGGCCAACAGCTCCGCGCCCTGTATGACGACGTGCTAAATCAGGGAGTACCGGACCGCTTTGCGGATCTCTTGAACCGCCTTGATAAGCCGGATAGCAAGGAACCGCGGTGATGGCTCTGGACGCGTCCGTCCGAGAGGCTGTCCTGGCAGCAGTCCCAAGCCTGCGCGCCTTCGCCATTTCGTTGTGCGGGAACGTCGACCGCGCGGACGACTTGGTTCAGGAAACGCTGTTGCGCGCCTTGGCCAATATCAATTCGTTCCAGCCTGGCACGAACATGTCCGCCTGGCTGTTTACCATTCTGCGCAATCATTTTCGCTCGGAATATCGCAAGCGCCGGCGTGAGGTCGAGGACGGCGACGGCAGCTATGCCGAAACGCTGAAATCGCATCCGGAGCAGTATGGCCGGGTTGAATTTGAAGAGTTCCGCACGGCTTTGGCCAAGCTGCCGACGGATCAGCGAGAAGCGCTGGTGCTGGTGGGGGCCTCAGGATTTTCCTACGAGGAAGCGGCAACGATCTGCGAGTGCGCTGTCGGCACCATCAAAAGCCGCGTCAATCGGGCCCGTACCCGCCTGTCAGAGTTGATGTCGGTCGAAAGTGTCGATGATTTCGGCCCCGACCGCACCACCCGCGCTATTCTCGCCCGCACCGAAAGGGCCTAATCGTCCTCCCAATGCAAACGGGCCCCGGCTTGCGCGACGGCCCCTTCTGCACTTCTCTTCCCATGGCCCAAGAAACTGTCGGCGACTGCCCCCGCAACAGCGAGACGACCGCGAATAGTTCCGGTGGCGGGGCGCCGCGAGGAACCTCAGGTTTGTCTATGACGTTGCAATTTCGTTGTAATCAGACACGGACTCATGGCGCTTCAGACCTACTGGACCAAACGTCGCTTCGGGATCACGCCCGAGCCGCGCGGCAAAACCGGAAAGCGCGGGGGCAATGCTTTCGTCATCCAGAAGCATGCCGCGACTCGGCTGCATTACGATCTGCGGCTTGAACTCGACGGCGTGATGAAGAGCTGGGCGGTGACCCGCGGCCCGAGCCTTGTTCCTGGTGAAAAGCGGCTCGCGGTTCATGTGGAAGACCATCCGATCGAATACAACAAATTCGAGGGCACGATTCCGCAGGGTCAATACGGCGGCGGTACCGTCATGATCTGGGACCGCGGGACCTGGAAGCCAGAAGGCGATCCACACCGCGGCTACAAGAAAGGTCACCTCAACTTTCGCCTCGAGGGGACGAAGCTGCACGGCAGCTGGCATCTCGTGCGTATGCATAAGCGT
Organism: uncultured Alphaproteobacteria bacterium; assembly: GCA_963731585.1. GTDB lineage: Bacteria > Pseudomonadota > Alphaproteobacteria > Rhizobiales > Xanthobacteraceae > CANKHA01. The sequence continues at coordinate 16,827 of CAVSWC010000010.1, read as the reverse complement.
CCAGGCGAGAAGCGCGAAAATTGGCTCTTGATCAAATCCGATGACGAATTTGCCCGCAGCGCCAAAGACCCTGACATCCTCGAGGAAGAGAAACTTTCGGCTGCGACCGGGCGGAGCCTGGATGAGATCGCCAACGCCGAAGGCGCCGTGTGGCACAGCAATCGCTCGGTGAAAGAGAATGCTGCCGGCTTAAAACGGGCGCGCAGCGCGAAGCAGGCGCAGGAGATTGCCAAGAGGACAACCAAGGCCAAACCGAAGGCCGCAACGCGCGCGCACAACGGCAAAAGCCTCGGCAAAGCCAAGGCCGGCAAACGCAAGGCGAAGACCAAGAAGGCAAAAGTAGATCCGCTCCCGGGCGCGCGCCTTACTCCCCTGCCCGATTTCGTCCCGCCGTCTTTGGCACTTCTCGGCGCCGCCGCGCCGGACGGCGCCGACTGGCTTCATGAAATCAAGTTTGACGGCTACCGCATGCAGGCGCGGATTGGCAACGGCGACGTCCGACTGCTGACGCGCAAGGCGCTCGACTGGACCGAGAAATTTACCCCGATCGCGGAGGCACTGGAGAGGCTGCCGGTGGAGCAGGCGATTCTCGATGGCGAAATAGTTTCCGAGAACCACAACGGCGTCGCAACCTTCTCGCAACTGCAACAGGACTTGAAGGAAGGCCACAGCGAAAACTTCGTCTACTACGTCTTCGATCTGCTGTACCGCGATGGTTACGACCTCACGGCCGTGCCGCTGCAAGCGCGCAAGCAGGCTCTGGCCGACTTGCTGACGGGACCTGATCTTCACCAAATACGCCTGAGCGAGCATTTCACCGAATCCGGGACGACGCTGCTCAAACATGCGTGCAAGATCGGGCTGGAAGGCATCATCTCCAAGCGCCGCAACGCGCCTTATCGTCCCGGGCGCGGCGGCGATTGGGTCAAGGCCAAATGCTCCGACCGACAGGAATTCGTCGTGGCGGGCTACGCGCCGTCGACCGTCGACCCGCGCGCGATCGGCGCCTTGATCCTTGCCTATAATCGGGACGGAAAGCTGCATTACGCCGGCCGCGTCGGGACCGGCTATACCCACAAAATTGCGCGCGAGCTCTGGACGAAGCTGCAGCCCTTGCGCCGGGACAAGCCACCCTTTGCCACCGCGCCGACGGAAGAGACGCGCGCCCGCAACGCGAAATGGGTCGAGCCGAAGCTTGTGGCCGAAGTCGACCTGCGGGGCTGGACACATGGCGAGCGCGTGCGTCAGGCTTCCTTCCAGGGATTGCGCGAGGACAAATCCGCCGAGGAAGTCGTGCGGGAGTTCAAAGCCATGGTGACAAGCAACGGTCCACGACGAACGGCGGCAGCGAAGGCCGCCGCGAAGAAACCCCAGACCTCCGGCGTCACATTGAGCAATCCTGACCGCGTCTATTGGGAAGACGCCGGGGTGACTAAGCAGGACCTCGCCGATTTCTATACCCGCATATGGAAATGGATGGCGCCGCATGTGACCGGGCGCGTGCTTGCACTGGTGCGCTGTCCGGAAGGCGCCGCAGGCGAGTGCTTTTTCCAGAAACATGCATCCGCTGGCGTGGACCAGAAGCGGCTGCATCTTGTGACTGAGCCCGACGGTGACAAGGCGATCTCAGTGGATGACCTGGAAGGCGTCGTCGCCCTGGTGCAGGCCGGCGTGCTGGAAATCCATGCCCGCGGCTCCAGCATCGATCATCTTGAGCACGCGGACAGGCTCGTCTTTGACCTTGATCCCGGTCCAGGCATCGGCTGGAAGGATATCGTCGCTGCCGCGCGCGAAGTGCGCGAGCGCCTCGAAGAGTTAAAACTAAAGGCCTTTCTCAAGACCACGGGCGGTAAGGGTTTGCATGTGGTGCTGCCGATCCGCCCCACACCCTGGGACGAAGCAAAAGATTTCTGCCGCCGCGTAGCGGAGCAAATGTCGGCCGATACGCCCGGTCGTTTCACTGCGACGATCAAGAAATCGGCGCGCGGCAACCGCATCTTCGTGGATTATCTGCGCAACAGCCGCGAGGCCACCGCAGTCGCCCCTTATTCCACCCGCGCTCGCCCGGGCGCGCCGGTGTCCGTGCCGATAGCCTGGGAAGAGTTGAAGACGCTCAAGTCGGCAAGCCAATACACGGTGCTCAACCTGCCGCAGCGATTGTCACGCCTGCGCGCCGATCCATGGAAAGGCATCGGGAAGCTCAAACAGGCGCTCCCCGATGCCCAGCGAATGCGAAGATAAGTCCCGTAAGAAGCGCGCGGCCTGGTTAGGCCGTCATCGCCTCCTTGTTGACTGACTTTTCGGCGATCCGGGTCAAAAGCTCGTCGGTCTGTTTTTCCTCTTCTAAAGTCTGGTGCAAGAGGCGGGCGATTTGCGGTTTGCCGACCTGTTTCGCCCATGCGCAGAGCGTGCCATAGCGGGCAATCTCATAATGTTCGACAGCCTGCGCGGCACCGATCAGGCCCGCGTCCAGGGCCTCCTCGTCTTCGACCTCCTCCATGACTTCCTTGCCTTCCTGGAGGATACCGAGGATGGCGTCACATTTTTTGCCCCTTGGCTTCTTTTCGAGCATCTCGAAGGCCTGCTCCAGTCGTCCGATCTGCCCTTCGGTCTGGTCGCGGTGTGTAACAAATGCCCGCGACAGTTCCTGGTTGGAAGCCTGTTTGGCCATTTTCGGCAGGGCCTTCAGCAGCTGCTTCTCGGCGTAATAAACATCCTGTAGCAAGCCGTATAGGAGGTCTTCTAGGGTTTTCATGAGTTCTTCTCCGAGGGTTGGCGCGAAATGGCAAGCAGGCGCGCTTGTTTGCGACCGCAAGAGCAACGCCCAATCTTTAGCCGGGTTCCGGTTAGTGCCTAGGCGGAACGCAAGATATTCAAAGGCGTTAGGCCGGGGAGTCCTCTCGTTGCTATGCGGGCGCGGGCATAAGGCTTTGGGCAGAGAAGTTTATTTAGGGGATTTCTGACGGAGATCATTCATGGCCCGCAAAAAGAAAGGCCCAAAGCGTCCGCGCAATTCCGACGGCGCCTCGCCTTCCCAGGGCAACAAGGTCCAGGAGTGGTTCAGCTGGTTTTCGCAGACGATGGCCTGGGTCACTGGGCGCCCCGGGACCTTTTTGCTTGCAGTCACGGTCATCGTCCTGTGGGCGGTCACGGGCCCCATTTTCAGTTTCAGCGACACCTGGCAGCTCGTCATCAACACCGGCACCACAATCGTCACGTTTTTGATGGTATTTTTGATTCAGAACACCCAATACCGCGACACCATGGCGATCCAATTGAAACTGGCTGAGCTGATCCTGGCCCTGAAAGGCGTGCCCAATAAGTTTGCCACGCTTGAAGACCTTTCGGATGATGAACTGGAAGCCCTCCACGACCAGTTCAGGAAACAGGCGGAAACAGCGCGCGATCACCTCAACCGGCGGAAAGCGAAAAGCTAGGCCGGCGATCTGAACCACCACCGGCCGTGCGGCTCAAACAAGGCCGGCGGATGCTGCTTAAAGGCGGAGAGGCAACCTCGCCAATGCGCTACCACGTGGTCGTCGGTTCCGTCTGTTTGGAATGCTCCATCCCGGAAAGCAAGGCGAGACTCCACCCCAGGTGAACGATATTTTGGGTCGGACGGTGGGAGTAATGCGACACCGAGCCGTGCTATCCTGCGCTACCGAACCGCGTGGATTGACACATGCCGTCACAACACGAAACACAGGAACAGGAGAGCGGTCGAATCGTGCTGTTTCCCACCCGGACCTCCGGGAGGAAGGGAAAGCCGCGAAAGGAAGTCGGCCAGACTGACCTTAGCGCCGAAGTCGACGACCTGCGAAAATACGAGCGGGGTACGGAGGCCGACGACTATGGCCGCCGCATGATCATCAACGCCGCAGCTTTTGCATTCATCGTGGTGTTGACGCTCGCCGGAATCTGGCTCGCCGAGCAGTTCGCCCTCTTGCAAAAGAATCAGGACTGCGCGTTCTCAGGCCGGAAGAATTGCGCCGAAATCGATGCGCTTATTCGCTGAACCGGCTTGCCGCTCAGGCTTTGTTGGCCACCACTGCGAGCGTGACGGGGGCGAGTCCCCAGCCCAAGCCAATCTCGCGCGCAGCTGCGGGTGACAGGTCAATCACGCGTCCGCGAATGAAGGGTCCGCGGTCGATGATGCGGACCACCACCGATTTTCCATTCCTTCGATTGGTGACGCGGACCTGGGTTCCAAAGCGGAATGTACGATGCGCTGCGATGAGGCTCCTGAAATTGAGGATTTCGCCGCTCGCGCTTCGGCGCGGCGCTTTGTACTTATAAACCGAGGCGATGCCGGTGAGCGACGGCGCAGGCAGCTTCGGTATCTGTTTTTTTGCGATCTGCGCGGCGGGTGCTGTTTCCACGAGAACAAGAAAAACGGAAGTGGCAATAATCCCGCTCAAAATTCTATGCACGACTATTCCCCTACGGTTTCGGGACAATTCGCCATAATCGGAGCGACACAGCCCGGATTACCGACACATGGGCGCTGATTGAGGGAAGTTACCGCAGCCCCGCTCCATTTAGCCCGCTCTCGATCACCCCCGTCGCGAGCGCCATATATCCCCGACAGCGATAGCTTGGTGAAGGGGGCCGGAAGCACATTTCGGCTCCAGTGCGGCAGAACGGCAACGCTCCGCCCGCCATTGAACTCCTTGGGTCTCTTCGATATACGGGCACTCGACCTCGCGGGGATCAACCGGTCCGGACAAGTCCTGCCATTAGGCGGAAAATCCATCTGCCGTGCTTTACGAAACTCCTTTCCCATCAGAGATTTACATGTCTTCGACGTTTGACACCGTGGCTAAGATTATCGCTGAGACCTGCGATATACCGATCGAGACGATCACCCCGGAGAGCCACGCCATTGACGATTTGGGAATCGACAGCCTGGACTTCCTTGACATCGCCTTTGCCATCGACAAGGCCTTTGGCATCAAGCTCCCGCTCGAGCAATGGACGCAGGAAGTGAACGACGGCAAAGCCACCACTGAGCAATACTTCGTCATGAAGAATCTCTGCGCGCGCATCGATGAGTTGGTCGCTGCGAAAGGCGCGTGAATCAATCGGATGCGTCTCGAATATTTCCAGCTGCTCGACCGCATCGTCGAACTGGATATGGCCAACCGCACCATCCGGACCGAAGCGACCGTCCCACTCGAAAGCAGCATCTTCCAGGGTCATTTTCCCGGCTATCCCCTGATGCCAGGCGTGCTGCTGCTGGAGACGATGGCGCAGACCTCGGGTTGGCTTATCATCGCTTCGACGAAATTCGAACGCATGCCGTTCCTGGCCGCGTTCAAGGAAGCGAAATTGCGCACTTTCGTCCCGCCCGGGACGACGCTCTCCGCTTCAGCGAAGCTCGAGCACGAAGGCTCCGGTTTTGCGGTGGCGCAGGCCGAGATCCGCGTCGACGGCAAAATCACCTGTGATTGCGAGATCACTTTCCGTGTCGTGAACTTTCCTGCGCCGGACCTGAAGACTTACATGCAGAAAGAAGCCGAGCGCCTGCAATTCCCCATGGGAGCGATTGCCGATGGCTGACAACCGCCGCGAGGCGCTGATCACCGGCATCGGCATCGTCTCTTGTCTGGGTGAAGGAGCGGAGGCGCATTGGCAGGCGCTGTCGAGCGCGCAACCGCGCGCCGATAAGACGACATTCGCTCCTTATATCGTGCATCCGATCGCGCCGCTCGACTACGACCGGCAGATTCCAAAAAAGGGCGACCAGCGGCAGATGGAGCCGTGGCAGCGCATCGGCACCTATGCCGCCGGACTGGCGCTGGAGTCGGCGAGCGCCAAGGGCAATGCCGATCTGCTGGCGAAAATGGACATGATCGTCGCTGCCGGCGGCGGTGAGCGTGATCTGTCGGTGGACAGCGCGATCCTGAGCGGCCGTCGGACGGCGCCCTCGCCCGACTCCTTTCTCAACGAGCGGCTGATGAATGACCTGCGCCCCACCCTGTTCCTGGCGCAACTCTCCAATCTTCTGGCCGGCAATATCTCTATCGTGCATGGCGTCACCGGATCCTCACGCACCTTCATGGGGGAGGAAGCCTCCGGTGTCGACGCGGTGCGCATCGCGGTCGCGCGCATCAATGCCGGACAAAGCGATATCGTGCTGGTCGGCGGCGCGCATAACGGGGAGCGTCGCGACCTGTTGATGCTCTACGAGTTCGGCCGCTGCAATTTGAAGGACAAGTTCGCGCCGGTGTGGGAGCGCGGGCCAGGCGGCGGATTCGCTTTGGGCTCAATGGGAGCCTTTCTGGTTCTGGAATCGCGCGCCCACGCGCAAGCGCGCGGCGCCAAGGCGCTGGCGCAGCTGTCGTCGGTCGTCTCCGACCGCTCAAAGCGGCAGCCGGGAACCGTCGCCGGCGCGCTCCAGCGGTTGTGGGAAGGCATGACGCAGCGCCTGCGGCCAGGGCATTTTGCCGTGCTTTCCGGGGCAAGCGGCGCGGAGCCGGCCACCGGCGAGGAGCGCAGTTTCCTCGCCGACCAGATCAAGGCTCCCATTCGCGCCACCGGTACTTATCTTGGTCATGCAATGGAGCCGCAATTTCCGATGAATATCGCGCTCGCCGCGACGGTGGTCGGCCGTGGTAAGCTGTTCCCTCCGGGGGATAAATCCGGGGTCGAATCGCCCACAGATACGGCTATCACACAGGTGGTCGTCACGGGCGTGGGGCATTGGCGGGGTGAAGGCCTGGCGCTGGTCGAAGCGGCGGCCTGAAGGGAGAGCCTAAGAATGTCAGCAAAAACCGATAAGGCCGGCCGGCCGGTCGTCGTCGTCACCGGGCTCGGCGTCGTCACCTCGCTGGGCGCGGGCAAGGCCGACAATTGGGCGCGGCTGACCGCGGGCGAATCAGGCATCCACGCGATCACCCGGTTCGCCACCGACAATCTGAAAACCAAAATCGCCGGCTCGGTCGATTTCCTGCCGGTCGAGCCTTTCTGCGCCCCCTCGCTCACTGAGACCCTTGCCGCCACGGCGGCGGAGGAAGCGATCACGCAATCGAGCATCGGCTCGCGCGGCGATTTCCCCGGCCCGCTGTTTCTGGCCATGCCGCCGGTGGAGCTGGAATGGGCACAGCGCATCGAGATTGCCGCCACGCTTAATCAGGAGGCATGCGGCTATGACGAGTTGCTGCGCGTGTGCGGCGGCAGTCAATTTGCGCCCTATCACGAACGCTTCCTGTTCGGCTCGGTGGCTGATCACCTGGCGGACCGGTTCGGCACCAAAGGCTCGCCAATCTCGCTTTCCACCGCCTGCGCTTCCGGCGCCAGCGCCCTTCAGCTCGGCATCGAAGCGATCCGCCGCGGGGAAACCGACGCAGCGCTGTGCATCGCGAGTGACGGCTCGATCAATGCGGAATCGCTGGTGCGCTTCTCGCTCCTTTCGGCGCTGTCGACTTCGAATGATCCGCCGCAAGGTGCTGCCAAACCTTTCTCCAAAAACCGCGACGGCTTTGTCATGGCCGAGGGCGCCGGCGCTTTGGTGCTGGAAAGCCTGGAGTCGGCGCAGGCGCGCGGCGCCAAGATTTTGGGCGTGATGGAAGGCGCCGGAGAGATGGCGGATTCCTTCCACCGCACGCGTTCCAGTCCGGACGGCAAACCGATTGTCGGCTGCATCAGCAACGCATTGACAGACGCCGGACTGACGCCCGACGACATTGACTACGTGAACCCGCACGGCACCGGCACCTCCGAAAACGACAAGATGGAGTGCGTCGGCATGATGAGCGTGTTTGGCGCGCGCGCCAAACAGATCCCGATTTCATCCAACAAGTCCATGCTGGGCCATACGCTCTCCGCTGCCGGGGCGGTCGAGGCGGTGTTCAGCCTGCTGACGCTCGAGCACCAGCGCATCCCGCCTACCATCAACTACAACGTGCCGGACCCGGCGATTCCACTCGATGTGGTGCCCAACGTGGCGCGCGACGCCCGCGTGACCCACGTGATCTCGAATTCGTTCGGCTTCGGCGGGCAGAATGTCTCGCTTGTGATGGCGCGCGAGCCCGCCTGACGGATGCGCGCGCTCACCCTGACCGGCGATCGCAAGCTTGAGCTTGCCGATATCCCGCCTCCCCCGCCGCCGGGCGCCGGCGAGGTGCAGATCCGTGTTAAGGCGGTGGCGCTGAATCATCTCGATCTCTGGGGCTTCCGCGGCATGGCTTTCGTCAAGCGCAAGCTGCCGCTGATCGTGGGCGCCGAAGCGGCCGGCGAAATCGCGGCCGTGGGGCCGGATATTTCAGGCTTCCGGATCGGCGATCCGGTCGTCATGTACGGCGCGCTGACTTGCGGCACCTGCAAAGCCTGCCGCGAGGGACGCGATAACCTGTGCGAGAATGTCGGCGGCATTATGGGTTTTCATGTCGACGGCTTCGCGCGCGACCTGCTCAACCTCCCCGCACGTCTCGTTGTCCCGGTGCCGAAAGGGGTGAGCATGCGCGACGCTGCCTGCGCTCCCATCGCCTTCGCCACGGTCGAACACATGCTGTTCGACAATGCCAAGCTGCAGCCGGGCGAAACCATCCTGGTGCATGCGGGCGGCTCGGGCATCGGCACCGCGGCCATCAAGATGGCCAAGGCGCTGGGCTGCACCGTGATCACCACCGTGGGCGATGATGATAAGGCGGAGAAGGCCAGGGCGCTCGGCGCCGATCACGTGATCAATTACCGCACCGATCGCTTCGAGGGCGTGGTGCGCAAGCTCACCGCAAAGAAAGGGGTCGACGTCGTGTTCGAGCATGTCGGCGCCGAAACCTTCCCCGGCTCGCTGCTTTCGCTCAAGCGCGGCGGACGGCTCGTCACCTGCGGTTCCACCTCGGGCCCGAGCACGACCCTCAATCTGATGCAGCTGTTCCAGCAGCAATATAAAATCTTCGGCTCGTTCGGCGCTTCCATCCGCAATATCCGCGACAGCCTGGCGAAAATGGCCGGCGGCATGCTGCCGGTGATCGACACTGAAGTGGCGCTGGCGGATTTGGAACGCGGGCTTGAGCGTATTGAAAGCCGCAAGGTGTTCGGCAAAGTCATCGTGCATTTCTAAAGGCGGGCCGATGCAGTCAGCCTTTCGAAGGACCGCGCGCCAAGCCAAGGCCGCTCTTAATCTGCTGCTTGGCGGACTGGCGTTGCTGGTGCTTAAGGCCTTGCGGCTGACCGACCCGACCTGGGCAAGGGAAAAATCCGGCCGGCTGCTGCGGCGCGTCGGTCCCTGGCTGCCGGAACACCGCATTGGCCGCGCCAATCTGCAAGCCGCCTTCCCCGAATGGCCGCCCAATGAGATCGAGCGCGTACTCGGCGGGGTCTGGGACAATCTCGGCCGTATCGGCGCGGAATTCGTGCATCTCGACCGGCTGTGGCATGTCATAAACGCCGGTACCGGGGAGATGGATCAGGTCGAATTCACCCCGGAAACTATCGAACGCTTCGTGCGCCTGCGCGACGACGGCAAGCCGGCGCTGATCTTCGCCGCGCATCTGGCCAATTGGGAATTGCCCGCGCTGGCCGCAAAGGCCTTCGGCCTTAACTCACTGGCGCTCTATCGCCCGCCCGCGATTCCGCAAGTCAGGCGCTTTGTATTGGAAACGCGATCATCCCGGATGGGATTGCTGGTCCCGACCAATCTCGGCGCGCCGACGGCGATCGCGGATGAACTCGCCCGCGGCGCCCATGCCGGCATGCTGGTCGACCAATACAACAGCCGCGGCGTCGACGTGACTTTCTTCGGCCGGCGCACCAAGGCCAATCCGCTCATGGCACGGCTCGCGCGCCACGTCGATTGTCCGATCCATGGCACGCGCGTGGTGCGGCTGCCCGGAGACCGCTTGCGCGTCGACCTTACCGAGGCGATCGAAAAGCCGCGCGACGCGCAAGGTGAAATCGACGTCGCCGCGACCATGCAGGTCATCAGCTCGGTCATCGAGGGATGGGTCAGAGAGCACCCGGAGCAATGGCTGTGGCTTCACCGGCGTTGGCGATAGCGCTATGTGTCATCCCGGCCGTGCCAACGGGTCCGCGCAAAGCGCGGCCCGATGACAGGCTCCGCGAGACCGGGATGACAAGGGCGGGCGTGATAACCAACTCACCCTACCTGCCGGTCTTGACCTTGGTCCACAAGCGATTCATCAGCCGCTTGGTCTTTCCGTCATGCGCGAGGTTGGTATAGAGGCGATCCATCACGTCCTGCGGCGGATAGACGCCCGGATCTTCCAGCACCGCTTTATCCAACAGTTGTTGGCTGGGTAGATTGCCATTGGCATAGGCGATGAAGTTGGAATTCTTCGCCGCCACCTCCGGCTTCATCATGTAATCGATGAAAGCGTGCGCCTCGGCAACGTTGCGGGCGTCTTTTGGGATAGCGAGGTTGTCGAACCAGAGCTGCGCGCCTTCTTTCGGAATTGCATAACCGATCTCGACGCCGCGCTTGGCTTCCGCGGCGCGGTTCTGCGCCTGCTTGATATCGCCGGAAAACCCGACGACGAGGCAAATCTCGCCCGAGGCGAGCGCATTCAGATATTCCGAGGAGTGGAATTTGCGCACGTTCGGACGGATCTTCGTCACCAGCGCCGCGGCCTTTTCCAGTTCCTCCGGCTTGGATGAATTCGGATCAAGACCGAGATATTTCAACGCAGCGGGAAGGATGTCATCGGCGGAGTCCAGCATATGCACGCCGCAGGATTTGAATTTGGCGATATTCTCGGGCTTGAAAACGATGTCCCAGCTGTCGATCTTGGCGTCGGCGCCGAGGATCTGCTGGGCCTTCTTTACGTTGTAGCCGATGCCGACGGTGCCCCACATGTAGTTGACGGCATACTGGTTGCCGGGATCATAGACCGCAAGCCGCTTGGTCACTTCCGGCCAGGCATTGGCGAGGTTTGGCAGCTTGGACTTGTCCAGCTTCTGGAACACGCCGGCCTTGATCTGCTGCTGCATGAAATTGGCGGTCGGCACCACCACGTCGTAGCCGGACTTGCCGGCCAGGAGCTTGGTTTCCAGCGTATCGTTGGAATCGAAGGTGTCGTAGGTTATCTCGATGCCGGTATCGCGCGTGAATTCCTTCAGCACATCCGGCGCGATGTAATCGGACCAGTTGTAGACATTGACGCGCTTGCCCTGCGCGGCGGCGGGAAATGCGCCGGCAATCAGCGCTGCTGCCAAAATGGCGGCGGTGCGAATGAGCGTCACGCATCGTCTCCTTGGGATCAGGTTTTGGTGGGAAGGCCGGCCGCTTTCCAGGCGATGATGCCGCCGGCCAGATGGGCATCATAACGGTATCCCCTCTCCTGCGCCGCGAGCGAAGCAGTCACCGACCGCTTGCCCGAGCGGCAGGCGAAAACGACTTCCTTTCCCTGCGGATCCGGAATGGTGGTGGGATCGAAGCTGGAGAGCGGCACTACGACCGCGTCGGGATAACTCTCCACCACGGTTTCGTTCGGCTCGCGCACGTCCACCAGCAGCATCCGGCCCTCGCGGATGCCGCGGTCGACCTCCTCGGGCGTCAAATCGCGCACCTTTGGCTGCGTTACATCAGGCATGGCGAGCCTTCTCCGGGTGAGCGGGTGGATAGTCCATTAAGACCTCTCCGCCATGGCGTCCAGACCCTTCATGCTCGCTCTTTCAAGCCTGCTTGAGACGACTTTGTGCCGCGACAGGGTCGCGCGGAATGTCGCATGTCCCTTATGAGACTTGCGCGATGCGTTGTGCAGGTTACGCTACCGCCAAACACCAATAACCTATCATGTCAGGGAGCGATTCATGTTCAAACTTGCGCTGGTGGCGGCGTTCGGGATCACGACGGCTTGGGCAATGCCGGCGGATGCCGCTGGCTTTCCCGAGAAAAATATCGACTTCATCATTCCCTTTGGTCCGGGCGGCGGATTCGACCGCACGGTCCGTATCATCTCACCCGCGCTGGAAAAGACGCTGCCCAACAAGGTTGAGGTGGTCCCGAAGAACGTTCCCGGCGCGGGCGGCGCCAAAGGACTGGCCACAGTGTTCCGCGCCAAGCCGGACGGCTACACGCTCGCCATCGCCAACATGCCGGGCGCGGCCATTCCCGCCATTACCGGCGAGCCGGCAGAATATGACGTCAACAAATTCACCTGGATCGCGCGGCTTGCGACCGAGGAATACATGTTGGCTGTGCCAGCGAAATCCAGCATCCGCACCATTGAAGACCTCCAGAAGCTCGGCCGGCCGCTTAAAATCCCCAGCACCGATTTTGGCTCGACGGCCTATGCCGCTTCCGAGATTTTCGGACAGGTGCTGAAGTTCTCGATGCAGCATTTGGTCGGCTACAAGGGCACCAATGACTACATTGTCGCGGTCATCCGCGGCGACGGCGAGGCGGCGGTGGCACCGGTGGCGACACTCAAGCAATTCATTCAGTCCGGCGACATGCGGGCGATCTTCTCAACTGAAGAGAAGAGCAGCGTCGAGGGCGTGAAAAGCATCGGCGAGCTCGGCTACAAAGAGCTTGTCGGCCTAGGCGTGGAGCGCTTCGTCGTCGGCCCGCCCGGCATGCCGGCCGAGACGGTGAAGATCCTTTCCGACAGCCTGATGAAGGCCATCGCCTCTCCTGAAGCCCAGGCGCATGCCGATAAGGAAGGTTTCGCGCCGCAGCCCGCGGAAAAGGCCAAGGTCAGTGCGGACCAGACCCTTGCGCTCTATTCAAAGTACAAATCGGCGCTCATCAAGAAATAAGCGCGCGCCGAGCAAGCGAATGAAGAAGGGCCGCCCGCGGCTGACGCATCATGCTTGAGAGCACGTTTGCGGCCCTGCAGGTGATGTTCACGCTTTCCGGCGCGTTTTTCCTGTTTGCCGGCGTGGTGGTGGGCCTGATCTTCGGCGTCGTCCCCGGCATCGGGGGCACGACCGCCATCGCGCTGCTTATGCCGCTGACTTTGGGCATGGATCCGCGCAACGCAATGATGCTGATGGGCGGCATCATGGGCGCGGTGTCGGCCGGCGGCTCCATCACCTCGATCCTGATCAACACGCCGGGCGGAGCGCCCAACGCGGCTACCTGTTTCGACGGCTACCCGATGGCCCAGCAGGGCAAGGCGGGAGCCGCCATCGGCGCCGCAGCCGCCGCCTCCACGCTCGGCGGACTCTTCGGCATCATTCTGCTGGTCGCGATCATTCCGGTGCTGAAACAGGTTGTCTTGCTGTTTGGCCCGCCGGAATTCTTCATGCTTGCACTGATGGGCCTCGCCGCCGTTGCGCTCTCGACGGGTGGGCAATTCCTGCGCGGGCTGATCGCCGGTGGAATCGGATTGATGCTCTCGTTCGTGGGCTATAGCGGCGTAAGCGGCACCGTCCGCTTCAGCAAATGTCGAAAAAAAATTGTCGTCTACTGGTTCGAGTACGTCTTGTTTCCGGTTCGTCGGGCGCGACAAGCCAGAGCAGGTGAACATCACGGCGCCGCTCTACTTGGCCAAGGTCAACAAGCGGTTTAACGTGCTATCGCTTGGGCTCGGGCGAATCTTCACCAAGTCTACAAACCGACCCTCGCAATGATCCAGGATTTCTGGGGTGGCCGCCCCCGGCATCAGGCGCCGCCCATATAGATGTCCATGATCTGTCGGTCGTTGCGGACATCTCCGGGCGTGCCTTCGAAGCGCTTTTCTCCGGCGGCCAGGATATAGAGCCGGTCGGCGATCGGCATGGCCTCGCGAATGTTCTGCTCGACCATGAGAATGCCGATGCCGCGCGCGGTCAGCACCTTGATGCGCTCCAGCGTCTCGCTCACCATGGCCGGCGAAAGGCCGGCGGACGGTTCGTCGAGCAGGATGAAACGCGGTTCCGACACCAGCGCGCGCGCCAGCGCCAGCATCGCCTGTTCGCCGCCCGAAAGGGCTCCGGCCGTGGTTTTGCGCCGCCGCGCCAGCGATGGATATTGGTCGACCAGAGCCTCGATGCGCCTGTCCACCAGCTTCCGGCCGGCAATGGCGTAGCCGCCCATGCGCAGATTTTCCATTACCGTCAGCCGTGGAAACACGCCGCCCCCCTGCGGCATCAGCACCAGGCCCTGGCGCACCAGCTCATGGACCGGCAAATTGCTGATCGTTTTGCCGCCGAGCCCGATTGTGCCGCCCCATACCGGCAGCGCGCCGGCGATCGCTTTCAGCAAGGTCGACTTGCCGCAGCCATTGGGGCCGAAGATGCAGGTGATCTTGCCGGCTTCCGCGACAAGGGAGACGCCATGGACGATCTCCTGCTTGCCGTAGCCCGCAACGACGCTGTTTGCGACCAACGTGTTCATTGCGGAACATGCCTCGGATCGGTCTGCATGACTTCGGAATTTTGCACGATGTCCTCGAACGCGCCGCTGGTCGCCACCGGCCCAAATCCATGACGATGATGCGGTCGCAGACATTACGCACCATTTCCATGTCATGCTCGATGACGAAGAAGCTGGTTCCCTGCTCGCGCAGCCTGGCGATCGCTTCCAAGATGATCTTGCAGATGTGGGTGGACGCCGGCCGTCACCTCGTCGAGCAGGATGAGGAACCTGCTGGCGCATGATCACGCGGCCGAATTCGAGCAGCTTCTGCTGCGCAGCCGGACAAGTCGGACGCGCGGTTGTTGGCGACCGGTTCGATGCAGCAGCACCAGCGTCTCGTCCACCCGCTGTTGCGCGCCATGCCAATGACCCTCGGCAGCCGCGGCCAGAAGGTTCTCGCTGAGTGTCATGTTCTCGAACAACGCCGGGATCTGAAAGGTGCGCGCGAGGCCGAGGCGATCGTATAGGCCTTTTTGCCGCCGATCTCATGGCCGTCGAACAGATGTACCAGCGATCCGGCGTCTCCATGCCGGCCACGAGGTTGAACAGGGTCGATTTGCCCGAGCCGTTGGGGCCGATGAGGCCGGCGATCTCGCCGCGTCCGACCTCCAGGTCGACGCCGGCGGCTGCCTGGATGCCGCCGAAATGCTTGTGCACGTCGCGAACGAAGAGGATGGGCTGGTCCTGGCGCGGGCGCTTGCGCGTTCATGCTCACGAGCGTCCTCCCTGGCGGGAGCCGAGCAGGCGTCCGAGCACCGTGTCGAGCACACTGCCTGATTTCCCGCCTCGCCGCGCAAACAAGCCGGCGATGCCGTTGGGCAGGAACAGCACCACCAGGATGATGGCGGCGCCGAGAATGGCGATATAGAAGGCGGTATCGCCATGGTCGTTGCGGATCAGCCGGTTGACGAAGAACAGCGCGACGCCGCCGATCGCCACCCACAGGCTGCCGAGCCCGCCGAGCAGGACCATTACGACCATCTGGTCGGTGATGTCGCCGCCGAACACGCTCTTTGGATTGATGAAGGTCACCCAGTAGGCGAAAATAGTGCCGAACACGGAGGCGACGACGGCGCTGAGCACGAAGGTCTGCAACTTGACCAGCGAGGTGTTGATGCCCATGGCTTCGGCCGCCGGCTCGTGATCCCGTAAGGCCTTGACCTTCAAGCCGAAGCGGGAGCGCTCGAACAGCGACCAGGTGAGGAAATAAGTCAGGACGGCGGCCGCCAACATGGCGAAATAGAAGAAGCGCTCGTTGAGGAAGGAGGACGGCCGATACCGCCGGTTCCGCCGGTGAAATCGACGACGGTGGCGAATTGCATGAGCACTTCGGCGAACGCCCAGGTGGCGATGGCGAAATAAGCGCCGCGCCAGCCGTAATGTCGGCGCGCCGATGACGACTAGCGAACAGGGCTGTGACGATCATGCCGATGGGAATGGTGGCGAGGAACGGCACAGCGAAATCCGCGCCCATCAGGATGGCAGTGGCGTAGGCGCCGATGCCGAAGAAGGCCGAATGACCGAAATTGATGTAGCCGGCATAGCCGCCTAGCATGTTCCAGGAACGGCGAGGCCCGCCCACATCAGCGCGCCGGTGGCGATGCGCAGCCAGTAATTGTTGACCAGCACCGGCAGCAACGCCAGCACGACGAGGATGACGACGAGGAGAAGCAGGCCGGCCCAACGATTTTTCATGGTCTGGGCCATCTCACAGTCCGCGCCGCAGGATGCCGCGCGGGGAAACCAACAGGACAAGGAAGAGCGTTGCGAAGATCGCGGAATGCGAGTAGCTGGCTCCGCCATAAGTCGCGACAAAGGCTTCGATGACGCCCAGAAGCAGGGCCGCCACAAGCGCGCCGCCCAGCGAGCCCAGCCCTGCCAGCACGGCGACGAAGAACGCGAACAGCGTATAGCGCAGGCCGATCTCCGGATTGACCGAATAGATGGCTCCCATCAGAACGCCCGACATCGCCGTGATCCCCGCGTAGAGCCCGTAAACATTGGCGCTGAGACGCCGGATGTTCGACCCCCATCAAGGCGGCGTTCTGGCGGTTTTCGGCCGTCGCCGGATGTCGCCAGCCCGTAGCGCGTGCGAAAGAGAAAGAAAAACAGCCCGCCGGCGATGAGCACCGCGAACGCCGCCGCCGCCACCCGGATCAGGGGCACCGTCACCGGGCCGATCATGATGCTGTGACCGCTGAGCGCCGTCGGCACGCTATGCGTATTGAAACCCCAGACGGTCAGCATTCCGCCGCGCAGCAAGGTGAAGATGCCGAAGGTCAGCGCGAGCGCCATCAGTTCGGGTCGCGCCGTGCGGCTGTTTCGAACATTGTAGATCATCGGCCCCATCGGATGAGCCGGTCGCGCCGAACAGGACGAAGGCCATCGGCATGGCGAGGAACCCGTCTATGCCGAGAAAGGCCGCCATGTAGTAGGCGAAGTAGCCGCCGAGCACGACCCACGCGCCGACCGCAAAGTCGATGACATGGAGCACGCCGAAGGTCAGTTGGAAGGCGATCGAAAAC
>CAVSWC010000009.1:0-61216 GCA_963731585.1 uncultured Alphaproteobacteria bacterium | reverse complement strand
GAGTGGCAACTTGCGTAAATATTCCGGGTAACGCAATTGAGGCGATTTGCTCGGTCGCTCATCGACCGAAATAGCAGGAGGGAGTGGACCGTCAGATCCCGCGGAGGGCGGCTTCAGCAACTACTCGGAGGTGCTTTGCCAAGCGAACTGCTAGTGCGATTATAGTGAACGTTGGGTTGGCATAACCGCCTGTCGGGAAAACGGAGCTGCCCGCGACAAAAACGTTGGACGTTCCGTGGACGCGGCAGTTCGGGTCAACAACCCCGTGTTGCGGCATGACGTGCATACGCGTCGTTCCCATATGGTGATGCGACAGCTGTAAAGGCCCAAATGGCTGTTCGAGTTTGAGAACTCCAAGCCCCGCCTCGGCCAAATCTCGGGCAAGCGCCTCCAGGCCTAGTTGAAGACTGCGCGCGTTCAATTCACCCCATTTCCACTGAACTAGCGGCCGTGGTTGTCCGAAATGATCGCGCTCGTCCGAAAGGCTAACCCGATTATTGAAATCCGGCGCTTGCTCAGTAAGACAGAAAACCTCGAAGGAAGCGAAGTTTCTCGCTTTTCGGCGGAGTTCCGACCATCCGCCCGATGCGTAATCCGGAAGTAAGACGCGCTCTCGTCGAAGCAGCCGCGCCAAGCCTGCTTTAAGTATATAGTCGGTGCCAGCGAGCACGCGCAGCCCAGGCTTCACCGCTGAAACGACGGGGCTTCGCCATAGTGCATGTTTGGCTTGGAATGCGTTTCTAAGCTGACGATAGCCTTCCAAGGCGGAAACGCCGCAACTCGGCGGCCGGGGAAATAGCCAGGCGCTAAAATTCAGCAGCCGGCCTTCCTCAAGCATGGATACAGTGGGCGTGAGGTGGGCCATGATCGCGCGTCCACGCACATCTCGGATGTCGTACAACGTAGCGCTTTCAAAAATATCTCGCGAGAAGGGGACGAGGCTACCACACCTAATAAATGGGTGCTCCATGAAGTACCTCCCGACGAGGCCGTACTCGTTTCCAAGTGCACCACCCGACTTCCCAGTGGACAGCTGCAGCAGTCGGGGATTCTCGATTGCGCCTCCGGCGAGAACGAAGAACCGCGAAGCCACCCAGAACTGCTGATTCGTCCGCGAACCCGCTCTCAGACGCACTGCGGAGGCGCCGTCGGCGGCCATCTCGATCTGGAGGGCTGTTGCATGCACCACCAGGGAGCATTGCTTGCCCGCAGCTAGTACCCAGGCTTCCTGCGTGAACCGATCGCTTGGACCGAACTGAAAAACCGCCGTAGCAAATCGCGACGATGCGATCGGCAACTGAGGAGCCTCAGGCGTTTCCCAGGAAGCTCCGTCAAACGCAAACGGGCCAATGCCGCAAAGCTGCTGTGCTCGCTCGTAGAAGGGTTCCAGCGTTTCGAGCCCAAATGGCCATCCGCTCTCCGGCATCCACGACCGGCGCGTGAAGTCAGGCCTTGCGAGAGGCATATAGCGAACTGTCTTCAAGCCCGTGCCGGCGGCACTTCTTACGCCCCAAAGATTGGATGTTCCGCCTACTTGGCGCAGGCGAGTGGCTTCTAACGGCCCCGTGGCGTCACCGGCAATGTGTCCTGACGAGAGACGTTGCGCCATCGGGTCTAGTTCGGTCCCGCCGCTTTCGACTATCGCTATGGACAAGCTACTGAAAGAAAGTTCCTTCGCAAGCGCGAGGCCTGCAGGGCCGGCTCCGATGATACAGACGTCGGCGTGTAGCGTAGTGCCAGGTGGCAAGGAACGCGCATCAACTAGCATCCCGTGCCCCGCTGAGTTTTCCGAAGAACATCGCGTCTTGTTCCACGCGTAGCCGATCTGAAAGGCGACCCCGCCGTAGCTCAACGTCTTGGTAAGTAATCACCTCGTCCTTTTTGACAGAACGGGTCAGCTTACAACCCTCCGCAAGGCCCATCGGAAGGTAGCGGCGGGCATGAGTCACGTCAGCGTTTTCGCATTTGCCGTAAGTGCTAAATCCCCCGATGCCGTCGAGAACTTGTCCTGCGCAGAGGTGGGTCTTAGCCGTCGCCACTACGTCGACCATCGGCCGGCCGAGCGGCGCCATCACAACATCCTTGAACAGGGAAAGTCGTGCGGCAGAAAAAGGGATTGAAAAATGCACAACAATATGCGGCGTATAGAGGCAATAAAGCGGCCCTTTGCCCATTTTGTAATAGTCGAGGTAGCGCTGTTGTGTTGGATCTGCGTGCGTGGCGAGTACGAATACGCCCGGGCTTGGTTGTGCGCCGACCACATAGTCAATGACGCCGCCAAGCTCAACGAGTTCACTCAGGTCATACGATTCTGTCAGCTCCCTCACGTGGCCTCCGAAGGCGCGGCCCAGCGTCACAGACTTGGGCAACTGCATTCCGGCTGCATTTGCAACGGTGGCCTGCTCGAAGGAGATCTCCGTACCGTCGGCGAAACTCGTTACCATGTCGGCCTTCTGCCCCCAAGCATCCGCAAAACTTCTCTGAGTTTCCGGAGTGCGGTAGTGATCCAGCATGCCCTTGATGTTTCCGCAAACTAACGGAGTCATCCCCATGCCTTTAGCCCGTCGGCACAAATTAAGCTGCTCACCCGGCTGGTCGCCATCCGCACCGCTAATGAGCACGCCGGCTCTGTCGGCGTACGTCTTCAGAATGGGGCCGAGTGTCGCATCAAGCTGGACATTTACCATGACCACAGGCTTGCCATGGTCGACGGCGAGTAAGACGAAGCGAGCGCCCAATTCCACGTCGCCTGTCGCTTCTATTACCACATCTACGCAGGGCGCTGAGCAAACGAGTCCGGCGTCTTCGGTTACTGCGAATGTTCCTCCGCGAACGGCGTCCTCTAGCTCGGCGACTGTGCTAACCAGTGTTGCTGCGGCACCTGCTACAAAGTACGTCTCCTCGGCTCTTTGTGCGTTCCTACTAGCAATGGCGACAACCTCCATCCCTGGGATGCCGGTGAGTATCTGGTGAGCTACTCCTCGTCCAATGAACCCCGCTCCTATCAGGCCCACGCGAAGAGGAGTGCGTGCTTCAGAAAGCGCGCGGAGAGCTGTATCAACAAGGATCATGAAGGTTTCCTGCCTTTAATGCAGTAATGGCGTCCGTGTAGCCATCCCGCGAGTATGCACCTTCCCACGCAACAGCTTTCCTGCCGGGGCCGCGGGCTAGTGAAAAGTGCTTCGAGTCCACCGAGCATTGACCCGGTCCGTGTGATTCTAGAAAACGTTCCAAGCGTCCATTCACTGATCATCCTTTTCAGTCTTGCTGATTAGCAAGTCGGATCCGCTGGACGTTTTATCGAGAACTAATGAATTTGCGTGCACGCACACGACCGGATTTCCTTGAAGCCAGCTGTTCGTATGCAACGGATAGCACGAATCCGAAGCGCCGATAATCTGTTGACATGCTGAACCTGAAACTTCTAGCGTTCAGAGGGGCAGTTGCCCTTGTGTAACCTAGGCCGAGTAATCATTCAGCAGAAACTGGCGGCATGATGCGGGTTCTAATCACTGGAAACATGGGTTATGTCGGACCCGTTGTGACTCAATTGTTACGCCGCAATTATCCCAACGCATGCCTTGTCGGGCTGGATGCTGGTTGGTTTGCGCATTGCCTAACAGCATCTGCCGTCCTGCCAGAAACCTGCATAGACGAGCAGCGCTTCGGAGACACTCGGTGGGTTAGCGAGCGTGATCTGGAAGGCTTCGACGCAGTGATCCATCTAGCTGCGGTCTCAAATGATCCAATCGGAAACCGATTTGAACGAGTGACGAACGAGATCAACTTTGTGGCGAGCGTTAGACTCGCGCGGATGGCGGCCTCGGCAGGGGTCAGGCGCTTTGTATTTGCTTCGAGTTGCAGCATCTACGGCTCTGCCGGAGATGGTCAAGCAAGGACTGAAGCAGACCCGGTCTTCCCTTTGACCCCATATGCGCGCTCGAAGATCGCCACCGAAGAAGCACTCGCTGCTACGGACCTCGGCATGGAGATTACCTGCCTTCGCTTCGCCACGGCTTGTGGAATCTCACCACGTCTACGCCTGGATCTCGTGTTGAACGATTTCGTCGCCGGCGCCTTAATTCAAGGCGAAATCACCGTGCTTAGCGACGGTTCGCCCTGGCGGCCGCTGATCGACGTTCGGGACATGGCCCGCGCCATTGAATGGGCCATCACCAGAGACTCGCGTTCAGGAAAGTTCATCAAGGTCAACGTCGGAGCAAATAGGTGGAATTTCCAGGTGCGTGAACTTGCTGAGGCAGCGGCTAGAGCAATCCCTGGTACCAGAGTTTCGATTAACGACAATGCGCCAGTCGACAAAAGATCATATAAGGTGGACTTCGGCCTCTTCGAACGGCTGGCACCCGATTTCCAGCCGCAGGAGACGCTCAACTCAACGATCAACGGGTTACTAAAAGGACTACAAACTATCGGATTGGCTGACAAAAACTATCGACAATCTGATCTGATCCGGCTGAAGGTTTTGGACAGGCTTATCGGATCTGGTGACCTCAATGAGGAGCTCAAGTGGGCACTCTGAAGCCTGCTGTGAACTGACAAGCATTAAGCGGTGCGATGAGATCAGAGTTGGCTGTACGGATTAGATCAAGTCCACGCTAAACAGCATCGTGTTCAGCTCTTGCCTTTTTTACACGGCACGTCCTTTGAGCGCCTCCGCGTTTTTCGGCTCCAGCTTAAGGGCTTTCTCGAAATCGGAAAAAGCGCGAGCGTACTCCTACAGTCAGCTCTCGGCATCGGGGCGGACGGAAGCCGTTAATGGCTCAGCCTCAAGCTACTCGCCTCCTTCCAGAGCGTTAGCCATTTCACGCAGACGGATCTGCCGTTCTTCGAGGCCGGGCGGCACGTCTATGTTCGTCGTCTCAAGAACGGTTTGCCAGCGATAGGACCAGTCATGCCGCCGCAAGCTTTGCACAACATTCATCCGACGCAAATTCGCTACCCTGTCCGGCTGCTCGTCTAGTTCTGAAAGAACGTTCCGTACACCTTCCGGGTCATTTGGCAGCTCTATCACGGCATCGCGCCAATCGAAATACTCGTAGAATTCAGAACAGTCTGGCGCCGACCCCAGGATCACGGCGCCACCTGCTGTCCCCTCGAAGAGACGATGTGTCAAGGCTTGCTCGCCTCCAGATTCTATCTCTTTAAACTCCGCCCCCACCCGGGAGTCGACCTTGTGATTATGAACAATGAAATAGCGAGCGCGCATGATGTTGTTGGCGATCAGCAGACGATGTTCGTGCCAGTTCAAAACTGTTGAGCTCGCTGACAAGCTGTCGTAAACATAAAAAATCGCCTGCTGCTCCGCCATTTCTAGCAGCTGACGATGCAAGCCTGGAGACCGGCGCCCGATTGAATACACGTCTATTACGCGCTGCGGCTTATTTGTAGACGGTGCAGCTATTAAACAATTCGCGCCAGTGGCCAGAAAATGACAAGACGCTCTTGTGTACCTTTGGACGTTGCGGACACTCGATTTGTTAAACAGAAACACATGGTCAAATTGGTCAAGTATCCTAAAAGCACTTTTGTCCCTTTCGAGGCTTTCTGACCAACTTTCTAGAATAAACGCGGCAGTTGTTCGGCAACGTTTACGCCAACCTAAGATCTTTTCAACCTCTACAAGATTTTGCAACACGGGGCACACGTAGAAGAATAGGTCGTAATTCCTGCTCAGGCACGTTGTTTCAGTAATGGGAGTGTCAAGGTCGACACCTAGGTTCCGGCGCATTCTCGATCCTACGGCTGCAACGACGCGTTTGAAATCAGAGTGCTTCCGCAGTGGTGGCGCCATTATCTCGGCGCCACCCACTTTCTGGATTACGCTACAAAAATCGTAACAGACGCTCGCATAAGCTAAATGAAGTGCCTCGTAATTCGAAGCCACAAGTAAGCGGGGTGCAGTCATCTGGTACCGGCGGGAAGTGAATGATGAAGGCGGCTCTGATGAAAGCGCCGCCGGGAAGAACTATTCGAAGTCGAGCTCACTAAAGTCATTCCGTAATGGGAAAAGCTGGCCACGTGAGATCTCGCTGTGCCACCGAAAGCGGCTCCGAGGGCCATTTAACATTAAATGCAGGATCGTCGAACCGGGCCCCCCGAGCTGCTGTTGGTGTATAATGCGCATCCATTGAGTAGGTCAGCTCTGTGGCTTCCTGAAGAGTCAAAAAGCCGTGCGCAAAGCCGGGCGGAATGTAGAGCGAAAGACGATTTTCTGATGAAAGCTCAAGGCCGAACCAACGGCAAAACGTTGGTGACCCGTGCCGAACGTCAACTGCAACGTCGTACACTGCCCCTCGGGTCACGCGCACAAGCTTCGCTTCCGCGTGCGGGTTATCCTGCCAATGCAGCCCGCGCAAAGTGCCTGCTCGATCGTTGAAAGAAACGCTCATCTGTAAAGGCAGAAATGCAACGCCTGAGGCCGCGAAAGCTTCCTGACAAAAAACGCGTGCAAACAGTCCCCGATGGTCGGCCTCAGGAATGGGTCGTACTATGATAACGTCTGGTATCTCGGCCTGTTCAAGAATCAAGCTAGCCCTCATAAATCGCGAGGGCAGGAATGCCGGTGACGAAGCGCCCGGACCAACCCTTTGCAGTTAAAGCTCGTCTGATCTCACCCGCGATATTCCACGGTAAAATGACAATGTCATCTGCACAAAGATTCAGCATAGCCTCTGGAGATAAGATGGGGATCCAGCTCCCTGGCAGAAGATGACCTTGCTTCAGCGGATTGGCATCCCCCACAGCCAATATGTCAGCCGCGGTAGTCCCCGCGGCATTAAGAAACGTGTTTCCCTTTGCTGCCGCCCCATACGCCGCCACGCGGCGACCTTCAGCACGCGCCTTTTCCAAATACCTTTGGAACGACGTGATGATTGCCCGAACGCGAAGCTCGAAACCAGAATAGAAATCAATCGTATTCACTCCCGCAGCCTTCTCCTCCGCACGGATTGCCAGAAGCCCTGGAGAGATCGTGAGGGAGCGCGAGGCGCGCCGTACATACAAACGGAGTGATCCTCCATGTGTCGACAAATGCTCGGCGTCGAACACGCTGAGTTCGTGCTCGGCGAGCACCCGCTCGCAAGCTAGCAACGACCAGTAGGCATAATGCTCATGGTAAATCGTATCAAACTGAGCGCCCTTCACCAGGGAAATTAAATGAGGCACCTCGATTGAGAGGATGCCTGTCTCCCCGATGAGGAGTGATAAACCACCTAAAAAGTCATGCAGATCTGGGACATGTGCCAGAACGTTGTTTGCAATGACGAGATCGGCGGTGCGTCCACGCTCGTCAACAAGCGCCCTAGCCTCCCCGAGGCCAAAGAAACAGACCTTCGTGGGTACACCCGCTGCTACGGCTATTTTGGCGACGTTAGCGGCAGGCTCAATGCCGAGGCAAGGTATCCCGGACGATACAAAATTCCGCAAAAGGTAACCGTCGTTGGAGGCCACCTCTACTACGAAATTGCGCTCGCTCAATTCAAGGCAACTCGTGATCGTGTTACAAAACAAACGAGCATGCGCCAGCCATTCAGCGGATACGGAGGACAGATAGGCGTAATTCTGGAATATAGCGCCCGGATCTACAATGTAATGGAGTTGGGCTAGCTTGCATTGCTCGCACACGCCCACCGCGAGAGGGAATACCGGATCGACGCTCTCCCGATCCTTTGGGTTCACGTAAGTATTGGCGAGTGGCTGACTGCCAAGATCACAGAACGGAATCGACAGGGCACCGTCGCAGGCCCGGCAGCTAGTGACCTTACGTGTGCCAGCCAAAGTCATACGGCTAATGCGCGACAAACAGCGCTTTGAGAAGGGAGGTGCATGGATTCGCCCTGCAGCCAAGCTTCATACCAGTTTAGAACTCCGTAAACACAGCGTCGCCAACCAGGCGGGGGCCCAGCGGAGCGTCTCTCGAAACCTATCACCTTCGCGCCAAGCGACGACGGCATCAGCACCAGCCAAGCGCCCTTAAACCCGTTGTGGCCCGTGACCAATACCCGCCGTCCGCGCCAGAACTGGCTTGAAAGGCGGCGTACCTCTTCGCGAAGCACCGAAGAAGTCACCAGATTTTCCATGGCGCCATTCCCGTAGCCCAAAGCTCCTCCAAGTGTATCTTGTCTCGTATCGTATCCAACGGCGACCAGAACCCCCGGTGATCATAAGCGCGCAGTTCCCCATCAGCTGCTAGACCCTCTAGCGGTTCCTTCTCGAACACCGTTTCGTCACCATGAATGCGTTCGAGTGCCGAGTAAGATAAAACAAAAAAGCCGCCATTGATTGTGCCTCCGTCCCCAGTCGGCTTTTCAGTAAAGCCGGTGACCCGTTCCCCATCGCGGGAAAGCGCCCCGAACCGTCCTGGCGGAGCTACGGCCGTCACTGTAGCGAGCCGGCCATGCTCGCGGTGAAAGGCGATTTGGCGGGTAACGTCGATGTCACCGAGGCCATCGCCGTACGTGAGGCAAAAAGGCTCCTTTTGGCTCAGGAACCCCGCCACGCGTTTGATCCTTCCTCCGGTCTGAGTGCTGTCTCCGGAGTCGATAAGAGTTACACGCCACGGCTCCGGCGAGGCACGGTGGTATTCAAGAGATCCGTCAAGAACGTTCACGGTTACATCAGCAGAGTGGAGACGGTAGTTTGCGAAGTAATCTTTTATAATGTGGCCCATGTAACCGAGACAGATAACGAAGTCTTCAATGCCGTGAGCCGCATAAATTTTCATGATATGCCACAGTATGGGCCTTCCGCCGATCTCAATCATAGGCTTCGGCCGAACAAGTGTTTCTTCTGCCAGTCGCGTGCCCCGACCACCGGCTAAGATGACAGCTTTAATCATGGGACCACTCGAATCTTTTGCTAAGCACCAGCAGCCTACAACAATAGCCCGGTCAGACGGAGGATAGCGACATTTGACCCCTCTTCCCGAGGAGGCTCCCTACATTAATCATTAAAGCAGGCTTTGGATGAGACCCAGCCGACCCCCCCGGGGCTGCGATGCGCTCGGCGGCTTTGCGAGGATCGCTAAGCTCGATATAGATACCGGACTGAGAGAGGACCTCGTGAAAAACTCGTTGGTCCGGAGCAACCACCGGATGCCAGCAAATTGAACCTCAAGCAGTGGCAGGCCTAAGCCTTCATCGAGAGACCTGCACAGAAATATGTCGAAATTCTGGATAACGGCGCGCGCCAAACTATCTTCTCTAGCAACCCATGAAGTCGACCATGCGGCGAGCCGGTCAGCTTGTCATAATGCGGCCCCATCCTCGGCGCCCAAAGACACGGAGGTGAACGTCGCGGCGGGCGACGGTTGAACCTGCTTGCATATCTCGGCGGCGCCCAGAAAAACTTTGTGTGGCTCATTAGTCCCGAGCGCTCCACAATAGCGGCTGCGTTGACTTCGCTGAAGGGAACAAGGCTCGAAGATCAAAAACATCGGCTGCCGGTGGTCGATAGGTCAGACATTTTACGTCGGACGCAACGTAGGGAGCAAGCTGGCTCGCTGTCGACTCCGAGTTGGTTAGGACGTAACGCAAGCGCTTTGAAATGCTAAACGGAAGGGTGACGCCATATAGAGTTCTGCCGTAAGATCTCAGGGTCTCTGCCTACGCGCCATCAGGAATAGAGGCGCACCGCTACCTCGACCTCGGAGCCGGCATTACTTCCGGGATCGAGGACGCCAAAACAAGCGACCATCTATTGCATCATGCTCTTGCTCGCAACGCGTGGGCTGCGGTAGGATTAGCTATGGTGCAAAGAGCGTCTGTCGACTACGCTATACGCATGGCGGCAAGACCTACGAACACGACATCTGGTGCGCCCCGCGCTCGCCATCGACCAAGCAGCAACACCGCCGATTGTTCGACTTGGGCCGCGGTAACGGAGCAATAGAGCCGATCTGAATCAGCAGGCTTCGATGTTACTGGGGGTCGATGCTTCCGAGTTTGGAATTGCGAACGCGAACCTCGCTCACCCGGAGATCAAGCTGGACGTTGGCTCGGCCTATGACGATCTGGCGGCCGATTACGGTCGCTTCCCTATCGTCGTGTCTTTCGAGGTCGTCTGTTACATGTACGACCCGTGATCATTTGCCCGTGCGGTGTTTGATCTATTGGAACCGGGCGGACTGGTGCTGATCCGACGCCGTACCACGGCTACCTGAAGAATCTTGTTGTTGCTCTGCTGGCGGCTTTGACGCGCACCTGGTATCCGCTGTGGAAGAGCGGCGACCTCAAGTTCTGGTCCGAGCGGACCATCACGTAGTTCGCTCTACCGAGGCCGGATTACGCACTTGAAAATCCATCGCGTCGGCAGAATTGCGCCCTTGGCGAAATCGATGATCGTCACCGCGAGAAGGCCGCTCCAGCATTAGAATGTCCCCTCTAAACAAAGGCCGGCGCTTCTGGTCTGAACCGTCATCCACATTCTGGCGCGGCCTGAGCGATAGGGCGCATCCACTCGCTTCGACACGATGCTTTTCTCTCGAGGTCGCAGGCATGGGCAAACAGCACCGCGCCGTCTACTTCGATATTCCGCTAAGGCGAAACGCTGGGCTCGGTCTTCAGGCGATCATTGACGCAGAGGAACGGCGCGAAGTGAATTGCACCCGCGCCGCGCGCCGACAGCCTGCGCGGCTGCCTCACGCACGAGCTTCGGTGCTCGAAGTCCGCCGCCAACTGCGGCGGACTTCACTCAGAAATTACCTACTCGTAGATTTTTATGACCTGTCGCGTTTTCGGTTCCACGATGACACGGCGGTCATTCACGACGGCATATTGGTACTGCGGGTATTGCGGGACAGACCGCACCTCCACAGTGGTTGGCAAGGCTGACCAACGACGACATTCTCAGTCACCCGCACGGACGGAACACGTTCCTGCATGACATAGGTCCTGACTTCGACTGGCGGTTCGACCGCAGCTCCCATTGTTCCGCCAATGATACCTCCGACGACCGCGCCGACGGGCCCACCCACGATAGCCCCCGTGACCGCGCCTCCCACGACACCCGTGGTTGTGGTGGCGCCGGGAGCTTGAGCCAAGGCTATTGCCGGTGTGAAAAGGCTTACCAAAGTGAACGCAAAAACAGCTTTCCTGCGCATATTCATCTTCTGTCCTCTTATGTTGGTTATCTGCCTCAACCCGGCGATGAAGCTTTCGTTCCTTGGACGTTTGGCATGCCCCGGGGGCGCAGGTCGTTCCGCCTGAGGGCAAGTAAGGTTGGAACTTCAGTCGCGACTAGAGAAGGCATCGCACTGCCTCGGCCCGTGTTTAGGATTTTGCAACGCATTCGAAGGTCACCGACGCAGGATGCGAATTGGTGCCGCTCGCACTGGCTGTCCCTTGCGCCTGACTCAAGGCATCACCGTCCTGGGCGCAGCACGGAAAAGTACTCTTGCATCAGTATCGGGGTCTTGTGTTGCAACAACCCAGTTCGCTGGAAGCCACTGTTCTTGATCCAGACACTCGCGTCAGAATTGAGTTCAAGACGGCGGGTAATTACCGTCAAAGCTAAAGCAGAAGTCATCGTAGACCGTGAGTGATAAGTGCAGGCCGCTGTTGGATAAATAGATCACACCCGTGATCGTGGAATGCGTATCTGCATTCATGCCTGAAGGAAGATCCACCAGAGCTTTCGACGTTAACAGCGTGGCGACAACCAACGACGTTGCAGCTTAGGGCTCAGCCCTTTTTCACATAGACTCCCGTTTACGCGGCACTGGAATCCCACCAAGTTCACGCACGACGTCTTGGGCTTTCTCTGTGAAAATAAAATCCATGAACTTGCGGGCAGCCGGCGTCACGGTCGCGTCCAATCGCATTGCCCTGGCTAACTTCCCGTAATGCCGCCGGCAGAATGAATGCTTGGCGGAATGTCTATTGTGATTTCAGGATGTTCGAAGGTAAAGGCAGCTCCCACTGCCTTGAGAATCTCCGGTGCCGTCTCCGGTGCCGACTACCGTCAGCTTCTCCACGGCGGAGCAAGGCGTCGCTGCAAAGGTGGAACATAGCGCAAGGGAAAACAGAGCCCGTTTCATCGTTATGCCAATGTGACCTATCGACATGCAGTACTGATGGAGGAGGTTACGGATTTGCGCCGAATGACATTCGCGATTTGATGCCAGTTCTCATTTTCCCGTCGCGAGCTATCATGAACGACGTAGTGGGAGAGCTAGAACGCAGCGGCCTAGTGAATATCCCCATGCTGCCTTTTGTACGCCGTCTATTTCATAGTGATCGGTGCTTCAGTGGTGCGCCGTCGGTGTCGATTTCGTCCACCTTGTTGTTCTATGGACTGCAATCACCCCGCCAGAGCTGAACAAGCCCGGTACCGAGTTTACCGATCGGGATTGTTCGCCTGCGCCGGGGCGAAGGAGATTCCGATATTGGCCGTGCCGCATGTCGATGGTCGGTCCGCGCAGCGAGACGACGGCGGA
Source organism: uncultured Alphaproteobacteria bacterium (assembly GCA_963731585.1). Classification (GTDB taxonomy): domain Bacteria; phylum Pseudomonadota; class Alphaproteobacteria; order Rhizobiales; family Xanthobacteraceae; genus CANKHA01. Next base: position 48,762 of record CAVSWC010000009.1, on the reverse strand, counting down.
AGGGGCCCTGAACGATGATGCCGGCTCCGCCGCCACCGGTGATGACGGCCTCCAATCCTTGCGAGCCAATGCTGATCGCGTTCCTAATACGCGATGTACACGGACTTGAGCTCCGTGGCGATCTTGTTGAAGGTGGCAACCAGATCACTAGCCGACCTCAGCAGGAAGAATTTGCCTGGATCGCTGGCGCATGTTTCCAGCATCGGGATTTTAGCCTCACCGCCGGTAGCGACCTGCACCGTGTAGATGATGATTTTGAACGGTGGATCCTTGATGCGCTGGCAAAGGATTGCCTGGCGAGCGTCGATATTGGCACTGGCAGACGCTCCGCTCGGGTAGTGGCGGCTCGCCGTGTTCGCACCGTCCGTCATCAAAATGATGACTTCGTTATAGTTGTAATTCGGGTCCTTTGCCGGGATCGTGAAGGGCGACGCGGTGAGCGACTGGAAGGCCCAGGCCAAGCCGATCGCCTGGTTGGTCGTGCCCTTCGCCACCAAGGCGTCGATTTTGGCTTTGAGCGAAGTCCAGTTGAAGCTTAGGGCCATGAGCTGCGCCGGACAGTCGCTATCATCTTCCGTCGGGAACCGCGTCGCGGCCGTAGTTGGCGCGGTGTTTCTCGTGTCGTGGTCCATGTCCCGATCCATCACACAGCCGTTCCAGCTGCTGTGACTATCGGTGTCCCAATCGTCGTGGTGACTTTCGCATTCGGTTTTCGTGTCCCAATCGTCGTCGTCGCACTCTCCATTCAAGTCGTCCCAACCGTTCACGCCCGTCCAACGCAGCCAGGATAGGTTGTGATCGCCCAACGACCTGACATTGACGTCCTTATTAAAGGGAATGATGGAGGCGTAGACGTCGCCGTTATTGGTGGCTGCGGCCTGCATCTGGGTCAGAAAACTCTTCGCCGCCGTCTTCATAGCGGTCATCTTACCCGCGCTCAACATCGACAAGGTAACGTCAAGCGCCAGTGCGACGCGGAGCTTGGTGTTGCCCCATTTGACCGTCGTGTTGGCGGCAACGTCGATCTTATCAACCCCCATAATCCCCATAAAAAAGGGATTGACGGACGTGGCGCCGGATATCGTCACCGTCGGGGTGGGAGTGGCAGAGTAAGTTGCGACGATCGTCGGTTGCGTCACGTCCGGATGGTTGAAATTGGCCCGGAAATACGCTTCCGCCGACGTTTGCAGTTGAGCAGCGGTCTGTGACTGGGCTGTTTTCGAAAGCATCAGCCCGGTCGCGTCGATGGAGGACCGCAAACTGGCTCTGACCAAGCTTGCATAGCTGAAGTCGATACCGGCGCCGAGGAGACCGAGGAGCGGAAAAAGCGCGACTGCGAAAATGATCGCAACGCCCCCGCTTTCAGCAGAGCGGAAGCTTCGCATCGATGCGCGCGGGCAGGGAATGAACACTCTCATGACCAATGCTCTTCCAAAAAATGTGCGATACAGGTGAAGAGTATGGATCGTATGTTGTGAAAATCTCTGAAGGTTTTTCGTACAAATTGACTCAAATTGGAAATCCAAGCTGTTCCCTAGCTCGTTATTACGGTCACTGTTTCAACATCTGCAGGGGCACTCTGATGTAACCTGATCCGAACAGGTCACGCGAGCGCGTAGATGGCGGCAATTGGGGGCTTGACGGCGGAAGGGGCCGCCTGAACGATGATGCCGGCTCCGCCGCCACCGGTGTTGAGACGGCTTCCACTTCCTGCGCGACGATGCTGATCCCGTTTCTAATACGCGATGTACACGGACTTGAGCTCCGTGGCGATCTTGTTGAAGGTGGCAACCATCTCACCAGCCGTTGTCATATGGAAGAATTTGTCCGGATCGGTGGCGCATTCCCGCAGCAACGCGGAAATGGGATCGCCGTCGGTGTTAACATGCACCGTGTAGATGGTGATGTTGAACGGTGGATCCTTGACGCGCTGGCAAAGGATTTGCTGGCGGGCATTGATACTGGCAGCCGGTCCGCTCGGGTAGTGGCGGCTCGCCGTGTTCAAGCCGTCCGACATCAAAATGATGACTTGCTTATAGTTGAAATTCGGGTCCTTCGCCGGGATCGTGAAGGGCGCCGCGGTGAGCGACTGGAACGCCCAGGCCAAGCCGATCCCCTGGTTGGTGGTACCGGCCGGCTGTAAGGCGTCGATTTTATTTTTGAGCGCGGTCCAGTTGAAGCTCAATGCCATGAGTTCCGCCGGACAATTGCTAAATTCTTCCGCCGGAAACAGCGTCGCCGGGGAATCGCGGCGTCTGGTGCGGTGTTTTTCGTGTCGTGGTCCCCGCCGGCCATGTCCCGGTCCATCACGCAGCCGTTCCAGCTGTTGTGGTTATCGGCGGTCCAGGTTCCCCCGTCGTTTAAGCACCTGGTTTTGGTATTGTTGCGGTCCTCGCGCCGGCTGCACCTGCCATTCACTTCGTCCCATTGGGTCCAACGCACCCAGGATTGGTTGTAATTGTTAGCACCCACATTGACGTCCTTATTAAACGGAATGATGGAGACGTAGACGTCGCCGTTATTGGGGGCTGCGGCCTGCATCTGGGTCAGAAAACTTTTCGCCGCGGTCTTAAGAGCTGTCATCTTACCCGCGCTCGCCATCGAGCCGGTAACGTCAAGCGCCAGTGCGACGCGGAGCTTGGTGTTGCCCCATTTGATCGTCGTGTCGGCGGAAATATTGACCTTACCAACCCCCATTACCCCCATAAAAAACGGATTGAGGGACGTGGCGCCGGTTAACGACACCGTCGGGCTGGGAGTGCTCGAGTAAGTTGCGACGATCGTCGGTTGCGGCACGTCCGGATGGTTGAAATTGGCCCGGAAATACTCTTCCGCCGCCGCTTGCACTTGCCCAGCGGTCTGTGAAGCGGCGGTTTTCGAAAGTGTCAGCCCGGTCGCGTCGAGGGCGGACCGCAAATTGGTTCTGATCAGGTTTGCGTAGCCGAAGTCGACACCGGCGCCGAGGAGACCGAAGATCGGAAGAAGCGCGACTGCGAAAATGATCGCAACGTTCCCGCTTTCAGCAGAGCGGAAGCTTCGCATCGGCGCGCGCAGGAAAGTGATGAACTCTCTCATGACCAATGCCGTTCCAAATACTTTCGATACGGCTGGAAAGTATGGATCGTGTTGTGAAAATCGCTGAAATTTTTTCCGTACAAACTGACTCAAGTTCAAACCCAGGCTGCTTACCAGCACGTTAATACGGTCACTGTTTCAGCATCTGCAGGGACCTCTGGTGTCACCTGCAGGGGCATTCCGGAGTAAAAACGCTGTTGCTTCCGAGCGAAGACGGCAGCGGCCGGACTGACTAAATTGCTCGCAAAAATTGCACGAAGCCGAAGGCGAAGCAGCTGATGGTGGTCTTCATTGATGGTCGCGCCACGCTTCCTTTGCTTCTTGCACCAGGTGCGGCGCTAGCCGCCACGCTCGGAACCGGACCAACCAAAGCCACGGGGAAACCCAGACGCTCCCGCGCTAACCGCGCGCTAACCGTAAGCAAATCCCCCCTGTGCACCTACTTGCCCGGTTGCTAGGGCGCCGTTAACTGGCGCGCTATTAATCTGCGGGGGGTAAAGCAAAGCGCGGCCAACCGGTTGGGGTGGGACATGACGTCAATTGCCATTCATGCGGACGTCACGCGATGGCGCTGGCTTCGCAGCCCGCAATTTGATCTCACCTTCATCCTAGGGCTGCCCTTGCTTGGCATCGTGACCGGCCTCGTCGTCACCTGGCGGCCGGAGTGGTTTATCCCGATCTTGATCGTCGACCTTTGGTTTCTGGGTTATCACCACGTCATCTCGACCTACACCCGCCTTTGCTTCGACAGGAAGAGCCTCGCTGAATCGCGTCTCTTGATATTCGGGCTCTTGCCGCTGGTCGCCCTCGTCACTCTCGCGGTGGTCTGGGTCGTCGGCGTGTGGGCAATCGTCAGCGTGTATTTCTATTGGCAGTGGTTCCATTACACGCGTCAAAGTTGGGGCATTTCTCGAATGTACCGCGGCAAGGACCGCGAGGCGCTTTATGAAGACGGCTGGATCGACCAGGCGATCTTCTATGCGCTTCCGGTGCTCGGTATCCTGCACCGTTCCTCTCAAGACCCGGGAAAGTTCCTCGGGCTCGATCTGCAGGTCATTCCGACTGCGCCGTGGCTGGTTGCAATAGCAGGCGCATTGACGGCGGGCTTGCTGGCATACTGGACATTGCGCCGCATCCTGGCTTGGTGGATTCACCGGCTCGCTGCAGCGCATACGCTCTACATGGTGAGCCACTTCGCGATCTTCGCCGTCGGCTATCTGCTGATTGAGGACATCACCTACGGCTGGCTCGCGGTCAACATCTGGCACAACGCGCAGTACATCCTGTTCGTGTGGCTGTTCAACACGCGCAGATTTAAGGACGGAATCGATCCGCAGGCGCGCTTTCTCTCCTACATCAGCCAGCCGCATCGGCTGTGGCTCTATCTGCTCACCTGCATAATCATCACCGGCGTTTTTTACTGGCTCGTGCTCGGCACGTTGAGCGCGCTGTTTTTCGCCGGTCTTTCCGCAACCATCGTGGTCTATCAGATCGTCAACTTCCATCACTACATGGTGGACGCCAGGATCTGGAAAGTCCGCAAGCCCGCGATCCGCAAAACCATGGGCCTGACGGGCTGAACCGGAAATGCAACGGCCCGGGGATTACTTCACCTTCGAGAAAAAAGCCGGCGACAACGCATGGCTCGACCTGGTGCGCGCCATTGCCATTGCCCTGGTTTTGGTCCGGCATGGGTACAGGGCGATCGCAGCGCCGTCCGACCCGGTTGCACCTTGGCAAGCACTCCTGCTCAACGGCTGGGTCGGCGTCGATCTCTTCTTGGTGCTTTCCGGCTATTTGATCAGCCAGCATTTGCTTCGGCACGGCATTGGAACCGGGCGGTTTGAACTCGGTCGCTATTTGGCGGTGCGTGCGCTCCGCATCGTGCCGGCATATCTGGCAGTCATGGGGCTGATCGTGGCGTCAGCCTTTCCGTTCTTCGTGATAAATAGGGATTTTCTTGGGATCAGGGTCGGCTATCACCTTCTGTTTCTTCAGGATTACTTGCCAAGCAACATCAATGTTGTGTTCTGGTCACTGGGGGTGGAGGAGAAATTCTATCTGATCGCGCCGCTGCTCGTGTGGTTTGCATTATCACGCGGATCCCTGGCCCGCAGCCTGGGTGTCGTTTTCTGCCTGTTCGCGCTGTCTCCGTTGTGCCGGACGGTGACCTACATGCTCCAGGCCGGGCCGCTGGATTACGAGGTGTTTTTTCGTTTGCTCAGAAGTCCCTTCCATATGACGCTTGAGCCGCTGATGATCGGCGTCGCTATCGCGATCGCGTGTCACGCCGGAGCATTCGCGCCGTCGCCGCCTCGAGGCGCAAGGCTGATGGTGATTGCCGCGCTCGCGCTGACCGCCTTTCTTGCCAGCGGCGACTTCATGCGTTCCATCGACAGCTTCGATGTCATCGCGCAACCGCCGATCATTGCGTGTCTGTGCGGCCTGCTCACACTCGGCGCCGTCATGATGGGAAAGACGCGCCTGCCGTTCGAGCCGCCGGTCCGTGTTGTCGCGCGGCTAAGCTACAGCTTGTATCTTGTGCATTATCCCTTGGTGCCATTTGCAATCGTGATCGGGAAAAGCAGTGATTATCCGAGTCTGCTCTTCTGGACCGCCTACCTCGGTCTTTCCACTGCTTGCGCCTGCGTGCTGCATTTCAGCGTCGAAAAGCCGTTCTTGATGTTGAAGAACAGGCTGGCGTCGAACGGACGTCTCATTGAGGCGGCGCGCGGGTAGCGTAAAGCATGCTCGATTTATGCAGCTCTTACGCGGCGGCCGATGGATGTGGCACGTGCGCCCGCAACGCCTCTCGACCGACCCGGTGTAGTGTCCGGTCAGACGAAGGAGTACGTGGCTTATTTCCGTATGTCGCATCCGTACATTCGAAATTAAAAATGACCGGCCGCGCGTTCCTCCCCAACACATGCTCGTGCAAACCTCACTGTTATTCCACGCGTTGATCCAGCCCTCCTGTGCACGACCCGGAAAGCAGTCCGGCATGCAATGCCAAGGCTCGTCTTTGGTGTGACTTAATTGATATGATCCGCGGGTAGTTGCAATATAGCCGCGGCAAATCCTATTGCACGTTATATCAACGTCTGTTTCGGTATCCGGCCGCCTTACAGGAATTGCCATTGACGCCGGTTTGCCTTAATATCGGTACCGGTTTAGGGAAACTGCGTGTTTATGTCTCCTACAGCCTCTGCGAACTCAATAATCCGCTCAATCCCCACCGCCATTCTGACGCAGCTCGGAGTACAGCTTCAAGAGGTGACGCTTAAACGGAACGCTATCCTTCATGAGGTGGGCGACAAGATTACGCATTTGTATTTTCCGCTGAAGGGTGTCGTCTCGATTTTTACTTTGGTTGAGAGGGCGGATGCAGTAGAGAGCGGCGTTATCGGACGAGAAGGCGTGGTCGGCACTATCCTGCTTGCGAACGTTCCCGCATTCACGAGAGCGCAGGTGCAGATTGCCGGAACCGCCGTCCGCATGCGCAGTGAAACGTTTTTGAAATTGTACGAGCTCTCCGCACCTTTTCGAAAAGCAGTGCTACAATTCAATGCCGCTTTCATCGCTCAAATACAGCAGAATGTTGCCTGCAATATTCTGCATGATGCAAAACAGCGCATGTGCCGATGGCTGCTGCATGCGACTGATCGCATGGACAGCAGCCGTCTGGCCCTCACTCAGGAAACGCTGGGCGTATCGATCGGCGCGCATCGCACGACCATCATTGCAGCCATCAGCAGTTTGGAAGATGATGGAATTATTCTGCATAGCCGCGGTAAGATCGAAGTGCTCGATCGGCGCCGTCTGATCGTCGGCGCCTGCGAATGTTATAGGCAAGTGCAATCACGATATATTGACGTGTTTTCGCACGGCTCCCTATCTTGAGCTTCGCGCAGGATAATCTCCTTTAAATGTCGCGCGGGCGACGGACTGCGCAGTGTCGCGCGGGCGACGGACTCCCGAGATTTTTCACCTAGATTTCGCAAACACTTCGCGAAAACGCCGCCCTTTGTTTTAACCAATAGCAGAAAGGTACCCGACATGACGCATGGATCTCCTCCCTCCAAGGCGTGCATAGACATCGATGCTGGGCGACGCGCATTTGTGCGCAGCCTCGGCTGCTTTGGAGCCGGCGCAGTTGTTCTGGGCGGCGCCGCGGGCTTCGCGTCGGACGCTCAAGCTAGCGGTCTCGGACTTCGACATCCTCAACTTCGCGCTGAACCTCGAGTACCTGGAGGCGGAATATTACCTGCAAGCTGCATTTGGTCGCAACTTGGCTCCAACAGACACCACCGGCCGGCAGGGTCCTCCGGGTGAGGTGGTCGGCGGTCGGCAGGTCAATTTTCAGACCCGGGACATCGAAAACTACGCGCGTGAGATTGCGGACGATGAGGAAAAGCATGTCCAATTTCTGCGCTCGGTGCTCGGCGACCGGGCGGTAGCTCGTCCCAAAATCAATATCAAGCAGAGCTTTACCGCCGCAGCCCGAGCGGCCGGTGTGGTCGGGCCAGACGAACAATTCGACCCCTATGCCAACGAAAACAATTTCCTGCTCGGAGCCTTTATTTTCGAGGATGTCGGGGTTACGGCCTACAAGGGCGCCGCACCGCTGATCAACGACAGGGACATCTTGGCCGCGGCAGCCGGAATTCTAGCCGTGGAGGCTTATCACGCGGGCGAAATCCGCACGCTGCTGTACTCCCGTCGCTTCTTCGACGAGGCCAACAAGATTTCCGTGCTTCGGGATAGGGTCGACGGCCGGGAACCAGACGATCAGGGAATTGGTAATAGGAATACGGCTAACATCGTTCCGGCCGACCGGAACGCCGTTGCCTTCGAGAGGAAGCCGCGTCAGGTATTGAACATTGTCTATCTCGACCCAGCCGCAGAACGGGGCGGCTTTTTCCCGCAAGGCGTGAACGGCAGAATACGCTCGTAAAGCAGACCACTCATAGAGGGCGAGCGCGTCGGCGCTCGCCCTTATAAGGATGGACAGGTTCAGCGCCCGGCCACGTCAGTGTTCCGTGACGTCGACATAGACTCCCTCGATGTCGGTAAGATGGAATTGGCCGATCGGGCACTGCTTGAACACCTCCAGCCGGGCCTTGCCTTCCGATCCATAGCCGAGCGGCTTGGTTACCATCAGCGGATTGGAGCCGATGATTTCCTCCATGTCGCGCCTGACCGCATCGACGCTTTCAACCTTGAAGCCGAAATGCTCGAGCCGCGGCGGCTCCGGATCATGGCCGATGAAGTTTTCCATTTTCCACGGCATGATCAGGAGCGTAACCCGTGCCGTCGCTGAGGCGGTAATTGCCGTCGCTGTTCTCATTGGAGACGGGAAGCTCGTAGACGGTGGAGTAGAATTCGGCGCTGCGCTCGGGATTGGTGGCGCGCAAGGCGATATGATTGATGTAGCGCTGCGGCAGCTCGCCGCCTTTGTTCTCCGCGAAGACATCCTGCGCCTTGCCGGAATCCCGTTCCGCCAAGTCGTAGATGATCATATCATGATCGGCCGCGCTCCAGGCGGCGTTGGGACGGACCGCGGGACGCTGCACCAACGGCAGATCGGGATCGAATTTCTTCATCCGTTCGATGGCGAGCGGAATGCTTTCGACCTCGAGCCCGAAATGGTCGAGGCCGCTCCGCCGTCCGTCCCGCAGGGGGATATTGTTAAGCCCGATCTGACCGTCCCCGACCGGCGCCGCACGCGCGGGCCGCTGCACATTCGCCGCCTTCATCCCGAACAGCGCCTGGTAAAAACGGGCGTTGATGGCGTATTGCGTGGTGCAGATAGCCAAATGATTGATCCTGGCGAACATCGGCGGGCCTCCCTTTGATTGCTATGATTGGGCGCCGTCCTGACTCCGGCCGGCAGCGAGCTGTTGCCGCGATGTTAGGCAAATTGGATGCGCGGCACAATCGCGCTGCCTGGGGTCGTCAACGGCGCGTACCCGGGCTTCCGTCCTTACATCACATCCGGCACTTCCATCCCCTCCGGCGGCGGCCCGTCGTAAAGCACCGGCTCCATTCGCGACGCCGCGCCTTCGCGCCGCATCGTCTCTTCGAATTCCGCGCGGATGAACGGATCCTCCAGGTGATAGGGGATCGCGTTGCCGCCCTTGCTGACGTCGATCGCCCAGACATCGCGCATGGCTTCGCCGGGACGGCCGGCCTTCAGCGCCGGATGATTATTCGGGCCATGCCAGGCCGCCAGCCGTAATCCGCCGGGGCTGATGCCGAAATGCTGATGGTACCAGTCGCCGCTCATTGGCGCGGCGGAGACGATGCCGACCGGCTCATAATCCTGCCGCAGCACCTTGTCGCCGTGGCCGTTCTTCCACGGCGTCATGCCGAGCGCTTCCGGCCAGGTATACGTGTAGCCCTTGCCCTGGATCGCGATCAGCACCGCGGTCGAATGGTGCTTGTGCGCCTTGGAATAACGACCGGTCTCGTGCTGGCCGATGAAAGTGTAAAAGCGGTTGCCACCCATATGCGGCTCGACCCGTCGGTAGCCCGGCGAGCGGCGGTTGTCGAGCGGCAGTTCGGTGGTGATGATGTCGGGAATGATATTAGTCTTGCGCATGGCGAGCCCGCGCACCGGATCGGGCGCGATATCGTCCTTGGGCTTGAAGAAGTCCTCCTCGCCGGAGAAACGGTCCTTGAAAACGGAGGGACAGTTGAAGACGAAATCGAGGTTGTCGGTCAGATTGATCTGATTGGGCGCGGAGGTGCCGCACAGCAACAGCGCAGGCGAACTCGCCGCATTGATGATGCGGTGATGCGCGTTGAGCGGGATGGTGAAGAGCGAACCCTTCTGCCACTCGAACACATGCGGCTTGCTCTGGCCATCCTGCCAGACCTCGGTTGAGCCGCGGCCTTCCACGACAAGGACGATTTTCTCGTAAAGATGCCGCTCGGGATTAAGCGCGCCGGCGCCGGGAACCTCGACCAGATACATGCCCCACAAGCCTTCGGTGCCGTAGAGCTGGATATAGCTGCCGCGCCCTCCCAGGCGCTTCCATGGCGCGATCGGCAAGTCCTGCACCCGGCGCACGCCGATGCCGCGGAACACCGGCACGCCTTCCGCCTCCATGAAGCGGTCATACGGCATCTGCGGCCGTTTGAAGTCGCCAAAGCCGGCATTCTCGCCAGCCTTGGGCTGGTGCCAGTGTTTTTGCTCGGGGGTGTCGTGCATGAATCCTGTTCTTCTTGTTGATTAGAAGCTGAAGACCGCAGTCAGCCGCCTTTCTTTTCGTCGCTGTGCAGCTTGCGCAGATAATCGAGCAGGTCGGGCGGCGCGTCGGCGATCTTGTTGATGGCTTTCATCACCACCTCGTGGTCGACCGGGCTCACTTCCACGCGGATCTTGGCGGCATCGGCGAGATATTCCGGATCCTTGTGAACGGCCATGAAGGCTGCCTGCAGCGCCTTGGCGCGGTCCTCCGGCACGCCGGGCGGCGCGGCGAAGGGACGCGACAGGATATAGGACTGCTCGGCCAGTTCGATCAGCGTGCGGGCCTTCTCGTCCTTGGCCAATTCGCGCGCCGTCGGCACATCCGGGAACATGGGATGACGCGTCGCCCGCGCCAGCTGCACCAGGACGCGCATGTTGCTGTCGGGCTTGAGCCATTCGGGCTTCAGCGACGTCACCGAGGAAAGATCGACCGTGCGCCCGTTCACCTCGTTGCGTTCCAGCGCCAGGAAAATGGCGCCGTTGTCCGGATAGCCGCTGACCAGCTTGAACTTGAAGCCGAGCGTATCGCGCAGCAGGATCGGAATGTCCGTTCCGGTCGAGCCCTCGCCGGTCACGCCGAGCGTGATCGGCTGGCTGTCGGGACGGCGGGCATCCTCGATCGACTGCACCGGGCCATCCTTGCGTACCAGCAGAATATACGCGTCGTTGGAAAAGTCCGACGAGGAGCCGAGCCAGACGAATTTGCGCGGGTCGAACTGCACGCCGGGGTTGGTGCCCAGGATCGCGATCAACGGCATGTCGCGGCCAAACATGCCGATGGCGGTGCCGTCCTTCGGCGCGGTGTTGTAGAGCGCGTTCACCGCCCGCATGCTGCCGGCGCCGGGCATGTTCTGCACGATCACCGACGGATTGCCGGGAATATACTTGCCCAGATGCCGCGCCAGCAGGCGGGCAAAGACGTCGTAGCCCCCGCCCGTTCCGTAGCCGACGATCACGGTGACGGCCTTGCCTTTGTAAAAATCGGAAACCGCGTCGGCCTGCGCGGGCGACACCACCAACGCAAGCGAAACCAGCAATGCGGCGATACCCCGTGTCAGCATCATCATTCCTCCCAAACAGCCTACTTTTCGCCGGTTTGATGATCGCATACTTAAGCGGAAGTGGTCCAGAGTCTCCGCTGCACAGCGCCCCGCACCTTTCAAAATCAAACCGTTGGCGCTAAATATCGATTCTCCCGAGAAGGAACGCCTTGGATGTTTTTTGATCGTTGCCCGGCCTGCCTGCTCGCCGCCGTGATGTTCGCGCCGGCTCAGGCCGGCGCGAGCGAGCCGGCGTACAATACCGGCTTGCGGTCCTTTGCCCAGGCGCAGGCCGTGCCATCATCGATGTTCGAGTATTACCGGCTGCTCGCCGAATACCGGGCCGCCTGGAAAATTTTCGAGGAACAGCACGCGAGCTATTGGAGCAGCGTCAGCGAAAAGCGGCGGGAGCGCAACGCCAAGCGGCGCAGCAAGCAGGCGATCGCGCTCGACGATTACGTCCTGACTCAGCCGCCGGTCTATGCCGGCCCACCGATGCCGATCGATCCGTCGCAGCCGAAGCCGCCGCCGGTGCAAAGAAAATATGTGCCGGTGGTCGCGGACTTCCTGCAAGCGGCGGCGGAGCATTTCCAGTTCCGCCCGCAAATGCCGGCGAGCGAGATGGAATACAAGCGCGAATATGCTCGCCTTGCGGCGGCGGCGGGTCTGACCAAGGACCAGGTCGTGCGCATCTACGCCTTTGAATCGAGCGGCAATGGCAAATACGACGTGCAGGCCGGGCTGGAATATACGCTCGACGCACGCGCCATCTCGACGGCGCTCGGCTACAACCAGCTGCTGAACGCCAACAGCATCTCGCTGCTCGCCGATCAGGGCAACCAAGTTCTCGCGGCGCTGCGGAGCAAGGCTGCCAAGCTTACCGGAGAGCCGAAACGCGCGCTTGAACGAAAAATCGCGGTGGTGGACCGCATGGCGGCTTTCACCCGCACGGTTCCGGTCAAATGGGTCGAGCACGTCCAGCTTGCCGGCACGCCGCGCGGCCTTGCCGTCCATGCGCTCGTGCTGGATGTGGATGTGGGCCCGCTGCTGCAAGTGCAGAAACTCGCCAACTCGCTCAGATTCGCGCGCCTCAAGGGTTACACGAAACCTTTGACGGCAGCCGAGCTTGAGATGCTGAACCTGACCGGCGACGGCAACGGTTTCGACATGCTCTCGCTGCCGCCGGAGATGCGCCAGAAAGTGCCGACCGCCAATTTCTTCCAGCCCTCGGGTTATGCCAGGAACGTCGTGGCACGGCGGAACAATACGGTGAGCGCCCTGATTGCGGCGACCGACAGCAAGATGGACGAGGAAGCCAGGCTCAAGGGAGCCTTGGATATGGCGGCGGCGTTTGATGGCAAGTGACCCGCTGGCGCAACTGCAGACCGCGCAATGGACTTACATGAGGATGACGTGAGCTCAGCTCGGCTCCATGCCCATCGCTTTGATCACTGCCTTGGACTCCGGGGTGAGCAGAAAATTGATCAGCGCCTTTGACGCGTCCGTATCCTTTGCGACGGTCGTGACAGCCGCCGCGTAGCTGACCGTGTCTTGCAGATCAGCCGGGAGCGGTCCAACAATATCGATACCGGGGACCACTTTAAGTTCCTGCAATGGCTGAACGACGATCTCGGCCTCGCCATTCGCAACGAAAACGCCCGCGAGGCCAGCCTTGTCGAGCAGGACTGTTTTCTTTTTCATCTCTTCCGCTATTCCCAGGCGCTCAAACACCTTCACGACATGAATGCCGCTTAAGCCGCCATAGGCAGGATTTCCGTGGGTGACCGACTTTGCAGCGATCATCGTTTGCTTGAACCCTTCGGGCGACGAGATATCAGGCTTGGGCGGCGCCGTTGCGAACGGCCACGCCAATACCGGTGCTGGCGACCGTCGTACCGCCCGCAACAATCTTGCTGTCCTTCACGAGGCTTTCAATCCCTCGCTGTGGAAGCCAGACGACATCGTAGATTTCGCCATCCTGCACACGTTTCAAGGCCGGGCCGAGGGTAGCGATGGTGACCGCTATGCGGTGCCCGCTCGCCCGTTCGAATTTGGGCCCGAGGTCTTCTAAAAGTTGCTGCATTGCGATGGCGCACAACACCTTGATCTCAGCGGCGTAGGCGATGTTTGCTGATAAAAAAAGAATTACGGCGGCCACTACCGAACCGGCCATTCTGAACGAATGTGTCATAAGGCCCTCCCAGCTCTCGCCGGGAGTATGAGCGCACCAATTGAACACATCAATGGGCCCCCATGTCGGTGTCGGGCGAAACCGAAACGCGAGCCCTAAAATCCGTTTAATTTTATTTTCTCCTGATGACGTTCCCCCGCCGCTCCGGATATTGGCGGCGCAAGGGAGCAGTTCATGAAGCGTACCAATTGCTCACCCTATCAAGGCTTTTCGCTCAGCTTGAAGACGGTCACCTTGTGCTGCCCGCCCGCGGCCTTTTCCTTCGCGGTGGCGCGAATGATTCCGTAGATGACGCCAGGATCGGAGCGGTCCCAGGCAATGCCCTGGCCCCTAATGTTCATCGGAATGACGTCGGCGAGTTCCAGCACGGACCCGGCCTTCGGAAACCGCATCCGGTAAAGCTCGGCCGGATCGTGACCGGTCAGATAAAGCGAGCCGTCCGGTCCCCATGAGCCGCCGGAGTTGCTCATGTCCTCGAACTTGTCGAGCAGCACCTTCGGGAAGGTCCACGATTCCACCGCCCGGAAGTCGTGCGTCATCTTCACCATCACGGTGTTCACCTTGTGCCCGTAGGGCGTCTTGTTGGGACCGAACGGGCGGTCGTAATTGGCGAAGGTCATCCACCAGTGGCCGTCGTGCCAGTCGATCCAGGTGAGCGATCCCCACTGGATGCCGAAGCTGTGCGAGCCCACCTGCTCCAGCGTCTCGGCGTCGAAGATCTCCAGCGAGCTGGTCATCGGCCATTCGGGATAATTCGAATGCGCCAGATAGATCTTGCCGTCCATCACCATCGCGCTGTCGAAATGCTTGATCGGTCCGGACTTCTCGCCCTGCCATTTCTTCACGAGCTTGCCGGTCTTCTTGTCGTATTTCGCGATGATCTCGTTATCGACGGCGTAGAAGTGCCGCGCGTCCACGCCCACGCCCTGGTTTGCCTCGCGGACGTTGAATTCGCCGATCTGCTCGAGAGCCGGCTCCGCGCCGGATTGCGGGACAACGCCGAAAACGAGTAATGCCGAAAGTACGATGGCCGCTCTGTTGCTCATGGTGGTCTCCTCGGCGGGTCATAAAGTTTTCTCGATGATCGCAGCTTTGGCGGGGGCGGTCCACCGGACCTGGGGCCGCCTGCGGACGTGATCGGGGATTGGCTGGTCTGGCCCGCGGGTGATACCCTTTCTCGATCACCCCTCGGGACCACCCCGCATCCCCAAGGCCGGGAAACTCAATGTTGTCGCAAGTGAAATTGAAGGTCATCCTGTTCGGGCTGGCGCTGCTGCTGAAATTCGCCGCCTGGCGGTATCCGGCAATTCGCCGCCCGCGCGAAAGAGCACGATCTCACCGGACAATTCGTGACCCGCGACGAGGAGATCGGCCGCTGGTTCAAATTCGCCAACGGCAAAATCACCTCCGGCGCCGGCGTCCTGCAAGACGCCGACGTCACGGTCGCCTTCAAGAATGCGGCGGTGGGCGCTGCGCTGCTGACGCCGCCGATCAACTGGCTCGACCAGATCAACGCGCAGAAGGAATTTTCCCTCGGCGTCGACGGCGACGACGGGCTGGTCAACTGGTTCGCCCAGACCGTGCTGATGGCGCAAAGCGCGGGCACGAAATTCGGCACCCAGATGCCCGATGGCTCGATGCGCTATTGCAACATGGCCAATGGCGGCCCGCTTTTCGTCTATGTGAAGGACGGCAAGATCGTCCGCACCACGCCGATCGATCTCGACGACAGCGACGGCGCTTCCTGGACGATCGAGGCGCGCGGCCTGAAGCTGACGCCGCCGCGCAAGACCACGCTCGCCCCGCACGGGCAGAACTGCAAGTCGATCGTCTATTCGCCCGACCGGCTGCTCCATCCGATGAAGCGCATCGACTTCGATCCGAACGGCGAGCGCAATCCGCAGAACCGCGGCAAGTCAGGCTATGTGCGCATTTCCTGGGAGGAAGCGCTCAGCATCGTCTCCAACGAAATCAAGCGTCAGAAACTGACCTATGGACCCGGCTCCATCGCGGTGTCGCACGGCTCGCACCACACCTGGGGCAACATCGGCTACTACCTCTCCGCGCTGTTCCGCTTCACCAACGCGGTCGGCATGACGCGCGTCCACCACAATCCCGACTCCTGGGAAGGCTGGTACTGGGGCGCGGTGCACCACTGGGGCCATACGCTGCGCGTCGGCCAGTCGGAAACCTACGGCACCGTCGAGGACTGCCTGCAGAACTGCGACATGATCGTGTTCTGGTCGGCCGATCCGGAAACCACCTCGGGATCATACGGCGCGCAGGAAGGCACCATCCGCCGCCAATGGCTGAAGAACCCGAAGCTCGGCATCAAGGTCGTCCATGTCGATCCCTATTACAACGCCTCGGCGCAATTCCTGCCCGGCAAATGGTTCGCGCCCAAGCCGACCACCTCGCCGGCCATGGCGATGGCGATCGCCTATGTCTGGATCAAGGAAGGCGCTTTACGACAAAGACTACGTGAAGACCCACACGGTCGGCTTCGACGTGTGGAAATCCTATCTGCTCGGCGAGGAAGACGGCGTTCCGAAAACGCCGGAGTGGCAGGAAAAGGAAACCGGCGTGCCGGCGAAGGACGTGCGCGCGCTCGCGCGTGAATGGGGACGCAAGCGCGTCTATCTCGCGCCCGGCGGCTGGGGCAACGGCCACGGCGGCGCCTGCCGCAACCAGACCGGCATCCAATGGGCGCGCGTCATGGTCTGCCTCTCGGCCATGCAGGGGCTCGGCAAGCCCGGCTGCAACATGGGCAATCTGCAATGGGGCTGCCCGGTCGATTTCAATTTCTATTTCCCCGGCTATTCCGAAGGCGGCATGTCGGGCGATCTGGAGAATACCGCGATGCCGGTGGCGCTCTATCAGCGCATGCCGCAGCTGCCGACGATGAATTCCAACGCGCAGCAGATTCCGCGCATCTGGTTGCCGGAAGCGATCATCGAAGGCAAAGCCGAGGGCTATCGCTGGATCGGCAAATCGATCGAGCACCAGTTCGGCAAATTCGTCTATCCGGCCGCCGGCCATGCGCCGGTGCGCATGCTCTACAAATACGGCGGCTCGATCCTCGCCACCATGAACAACTCCAACCGCCATGTGCGGATGTACCAGTCGGAGAACCTGGAATTCGTGGTCAATCAGTCGATCTGGTTCGAAGGCGAGGCGAAATTCGCCGACGTGATCCTGCCGGCCTGCACCAATTTCGAGCGCGTCGATATCAGCGAATGGGCGGCGCTCGGCGGCTATGGCCACCACGGCCAGCAGCAGCTCAACCACCGCGTCGTCATCCTCCAGTCGAAAGCCATCGAGCCGCTGGGCGAATCCAAGTCGGACTTCTGGATCTTCACCGAAATCTGCAAGCGGCTCGGCCTCGCGAATTATTTCAATGAAGGCTGCAACGAGCTCGACTGGGTCAAGCGCGCCTATCTTTCCTCCGACCTGCCGAAGGTGATTTCCTGGCGGAAGCTCTTGCAGAAGGGCTACTACGTCATCCCGGCGGAGAAAGAAAAGCTGCGCGCGCCGGTGTCGTTCCGCTGGTTCTGGGAAAATCGCAAGAAGGACGTGCCGGAGGCGCATCCGCTGCCGTCGGATTACAGCGAGGAATTCCTCAAGGGCCTGCAGACGCAATCCGGCAAGCTGGAATTCGAATGCAACAGCCTCAAGCGCTTCAAGGATCCCGAGCGCCCGCCGATCGTGAAATACGAGCCGTCATGGGAAGGACCGCATTCGCAGGAATATGCCCGCTACCCGCTGCAGCTGCTCACGCCGCATTCGAAATACAGCTTCCACACCCAGGGCGACGGCAAGAGCTCCTTCCTGCTCAATATCCCGGACCATCGCGTGAAGATCGACGGTTATTACTATTGGACCCTTCGCCTGAATGCGGCGGACGCCGCCGAGCGCGGGATCAAGCTGCACGACCTGGTGAAAACTCATAACGACCGCGGCGCGGTGATCTGCGCGGCGGTGCCGACCGAGCGGCTGCCGCGCGGCGTCTGCCACGGTTACGAATCATCGGCGATCTACGATCCGATGGGCGAGCCCGGAAAATCCGTCGACCGCGGCGGCTGTCTCAACCTGCTCACGCCGCACAAGACGCAAACCAAGACCACCCATTCGCTGGCGGGCTCGCATGCGCTGGTGCAGGTCGAGCTTTGGGACCGCCGCATCGAGCATATCTCGGAGGCCTTTGCCGCGGCGAAGAAGGACGCCGCGATCAAGCGCACCCTGCAGGACGCGCAATCTTGTCCCGGCCGACGGAATGACGATGCCCGGCGTTGAGGCGTGACGATGAATAAATGGAACATGATCATCGACGTCGCCGAGTGCACGAACTGCAATCTGTGCACGCTGGCGACCATGGACGAATATGTCGGCAACGAGTTCCCCGGCTACTCGGCCCCGATGCCGCGCCACGGTCACCAGTGGATCGACATCCTGCAGAAAGAGCGCGGCCAGGCGCCGATGATCGACGTCGCCTATGTGCCGACCATGTGCAACCACTGCGACAACGCGCCTTGCGTCGAGCAAGGGCGGCGGCGCCGTGACAAAGCGCGAGGACGGCATCGTGCTGATCGATCCGGTCAAGGCCAAGGGGCGCAAGGATCTGGTCGACGCCTGCCCTTACGGGCATATCTGGTGGAACGAAGAGCTGCAGCTTCCGCAGGCCTGGACCTTCGACGCGCATCTGCTCGACCAGGGATGGAAACAAACGCGCGGCCAGCAATCCTGCCCGACCGGCGCCATGCGCGCGATCAAGGTGAGCGACGAGGAGATGGCGCGCCTGGCGCGCGAAGAGGCGCTGGAAGTCATGCAGCCCGAAGCCGGCACAAAACCCCGCGTCTATTACAAGAACCTGTGGCGTTATTCGAAATGCTTCATCGGCGGCTCTGTCGCGGCGGAAGCAAACGGCGTGGTCGACTGCGTCGAGGGCGCGACCGTGCGCCTGCTCAAGGACGGCGCGGCCGTCGCGGAAACCGTCACCGACAATTACGGCGATTTCAAATTCGATCGCCTGGATGAGAACTCGGGCGACTATAGCGTCGAAGTCTCCGCCCGCGGGCGGGCGAGCGAAGACGGTTGCCGCAAAGCTCGGCGCCAGCATCAATCTCGGCGAGATCAGGCTGTAACGCATGTGCAACAAATTGGACCTCATCCTGAGGAGGCGCGAAGCGCCGTCTCGAAGGATCGGCCGCTTATTCGGCTGCCATCCCGGGTCGCCATGGTTCGAGACGCGTCGCACTTACGCGCGACGCTCCTCACCATGAGGAGGGAAGTGGGTGGGTCCTGCCGTTCTCAGCCGATCCGCTTCATTGGAAATCAATAAAGAGGGGGATCTCCGTGTCCGTCGCTGTCGCCGCTGGCGCCTATCTGCATCATCTCGAACTGGAAAGCGGCGATCCCGCCGCGCTTGCCGAATTCTATGGGCGCGCCATGGACATGGCCGTGGAGCGCATGGGAAGCGGCTGGATCTGCCGCGGCCCGGCGCGCCGGATGCTGTTCAAGAAAGGCAGGCCAACAAGCTGAGCTATGCCGCCTTCGCCTGCCGGGACGACGAGGCGCTGGAAATGCTGCGCGCGCATGTGCAGACGCAGAAGGTCGCGTTGATCCCCTCGCCTTCAGCGCTGTTCGACCAGCGCGCCTTCGCGGTGCAGGACCCCGAAGGCAACCGCATCGTGTTCGGCGTGGCGGACGAGCCGCTCAATCCGATCCGGCAGCGCGGCCCGATCCATGGCCCGCTGCAGCATGTCACGGTGACCTCGACCGACATGGCGGCGATCGAGGATTTTTACGCCAACAAGCTCGGCTTCGCCGTCTCCGACCGGGTGCGCAACGAGAACGGCGCGGTGACCACCTGCTTCCTGCGCTGCAACCACGAGCACCACACGGTGGCGATCTTCCTCAAGAGCGAAGCCGGCCTCGACCACCACAGCTATGAAGCGGGCGAGTGGACCACCATCAAGGATTGGGCCGACCATCTCGGCGGCATGCGCATTCCCATCGTCTGGGGACCGGGCCGCCACGGGCCGGGCAACAACCTCTTCATCTTCATCAAGGACACCGACGGCAACATGATCGAGATTTCCGCCGAGCTGGAAGTCGTGCACGACCGGCCGGTGAAGGAATGGAAGCACGAGCCCTACACGCTGAACATGTGGGGCCCGGCGATCATGCGCAGCTGACGGTCGCGCCGTAGCGCGGCGGCCGGGTAGTTCAGTTGATGGAGCACATGACTGAGAATTACGGTGTCGGTGGTTCAATTCCGCCCCCCGGCCACCACTCGCCTTATTGCCCCACAGCAAGCTCCGCCCGCGGCAAAGAACGCCCGCAGCTCTTCATACGTCTCGTTCGGCGCCTCCTCCGAGAGGTAATGCCCGCAGGGCAGCGCCTTGCCGCCTCTGATGTCGGAGGCATAGCGCGGCCAGATCTCCATCGACTTGTGATTGCGGCCGACGCCGCCGGTCGCGCCCCAGAGCAAGAGAAGCGGGACAGGCGATCTTGCGGCCGGCCTCGAAGTCCTTGGTGTCCATCTCCAGATCGATGCCGAAGGTCGCGCGGTAATCCTCGCACATCGCATGCACGGTCGCCGGATTGCGGAAACAGCGGATGTATTCGGCAAGCGCCGCTTCATCAAAGAAGCTGAGACCTTGCTTGCTCTTCGCCAGTTTCTTTCGGATGTAGAAATCGGGATCGGCGCTCATCAGCCGCTCGGGCAGGTCATAGGGCTGGATCATGAAAAACCAGTGCCAGGAGAACGTGGCCCAGGAGCGCGTGACATTGTTCAGGAGGTGATGCTGCGGAATGATGTCGAGAATGGCGGCGCTCGCCACCTTGTCGGGATGATCCAGGCACATGCGGTGCAGCACGCGTGCGCCGCGGTCGTGGCCGGCGGCATGGAAGCGGGGAAAGCCAAGCGCGGCCATCACCTCGACCTGGTCCTGCGCCATGGCGCGAAACGAATAGCCGCTGTGGTCGTCGCCGCCCGGCGGCTTCTCGGAATCGCCGTAGCCGCGCAAATCCGTGCACACGACGGTGAATTCGCGCGCCAGCCGCGGCGCGATCTTGTGCCAGGACAGGTGCGTGAAGGGATTGCCATGCATCAACAGGACCGGCGGTCCCGTGCCGCCATGCGCCGTGAAGATGCGTGCGCCGCTGGTCTTGATTTCGGTGCGGGTGAAACCCTCGAGCATGGTCGATGTCCGCCTGTCAGCTTGCCGGCCGGTCGAGAACGATATTCCTTTCGTCCGGCCCTTGATCGCTACCCCTTAATCGCCTCTTTTTGGCTTCGATCCGCCACGTTGCCTAGGCCCGTTTGGGTCCGCTAGGATAGGATCAGCATAAAAAAGCCCTCGGGAGGAATCATGAGAAAACCGGCTGTCGCGTCCGCTTTGTTGTTGGGCGCAGCCCTCGTCTTCCAGCTGTCGCCGGCTGCGGCGCAATCGGTCGCCGACTTCTACAAGGACAAGCAGGTCAGGATCATCATCGGCAACGCCGCCGGCGGCGACTACGACATCGGCGGCCGCATCCTGGCGCGCCACATCGGCAACCACATCCCGGGCAATCCCGCGATCATCGTGCAGAACATGCCGGGCGCCTCGACCGTCACCGCCACCAATTACCTCTACAACAAGGCGCCGAAGGACGGCACGGTGTTCGGCTCCTTCTCGCGCAACATCGCGAGCCAGGCGGTGATCGGAAAAATGAACATCGAGGCCGACCCGCGGAAATTCGGCTGGATCGGCGGCTCCTCGCTGCCGAGCCGCGTCTGCATCGGTGACCGGCAAGAGCGGCGTCAAATCTCCCGAGGATGTGTTCACGCGCGAGGTGATCGTCGCGGGCTCCGGCGCCGGCTCCTCGCTCAGCATCGTGCCCGCCGCGCTCAACAACCTGCTCGGCACCAAGTTCAAAGTGGTCGAAGGCTACCAGGGCTCCGCCGACGCGATGCTCGCGCTCGAGCGCGGTGAAGTCGACGGCATCTGCCACACCCACGGCGTGTTCCAGAGCCACCACGCGCAGATGGTCAAGGACGGCGCGCTGAAAATCCTTTTCCATGTCGAGGAGGCCGACTTCCACGAGGATCCCAGCATCCCGTCGATCTACAAATTCGCCAAAACCGACAAGCAGAAGCAGATGCTGCGCTTCCTGTTCTCCTCGACCGAATTCGGCCGGCCCTATGTCACCCCGCCCGGCGTGCCGGCGGAGCGCGTGGCCGCTTTGCGCAAGGCCTTCGCCGACGCGCTGAAAGACCCGGCCCTGATCGAGGAGGCGAAGACGGTCATCCGTCGACATGACCTACCGGCCGCCGGAAGAACTGGAAAAGCTGGTGGCCGCGCTCTACGCCACGCCGAAAGAAACCATCCAGGAACTGGAAAAGATCGTGCCCGCGTCCGGCTTGCAGTGACGGGCCGCGGCTTATTTCGAATAGTGAACAAGAGGAAAAGCGAATGGCCAAGCGACAGAACTATCACGCCAGAAAAGACGACCTGCCGGTGCGCACCGCAATGCCGTCGGCCGCCGCGCATAAGGACATCGTGATGTCGACGCAGCGCGTTCATGGCATCGAGTCGAGCATCATGTTCGCCGAGCGCGGCCCGGGCTATCACACCAAGCCGCACCGGCACGACTGCGAGCAGATGAACTACATCATGTCGGGCGAGATGTGGTTCTTTGTCGAAGGCGAAGGCCATCACTGCAAGAAGGGCGACCTGATGCGGATTCCGCGCAACAAGGTGCATTGGGCCTTCAACTGCTCCGACCAGCACACCACCATCCTGGAGACGCATTGCCCGCCGCTGATCGGCAACAATGCCGAGGCGCGCAAGACCGCGGTGTCGCTGCTGGGCGACGACGAGAAAATGGAGGACGTGAAATACGTCGTCAATGTCGTCGTCGACATGGACCCGCAATGGGTGGCGGACGCGGAACGCCGCGCCATCGGCGATGCCGTGCTGAAATGGCCGGCAGCGGAGCGGAAGGCGAGCTAGGGCGGAGCCTCACAACACATTCCGCCTCATCCTGAGGAGCGCCGAAGGCGCGTCTCGAAGGGATGGGCGCCTGGATTGCATGACCTCGATGGTTCGAGACGCGGCGCGCCAAAGCGCGCGCCGCTCCTCACCATGAGGGGAATGTTTGTGTGCTCCGGTTTTAAGCGCGACTGACCCGAGCCGCTAACGACCACGGAATGTGAGGCTATCACTCAATGGTCAGCCCCTGCTTCCGCAGCATGACGCTGATCTGCTGGATCGCCTGCGGCGGAATCGTTCCGAGCGTGTCAATCAGAGCCTTCACGTCGGCGCCGGACTGCGGCTCGAGGTCTTCGCTGATTTTCCGGGCCCGGGCCAGGAACTCCGGATCGTCGCCGATCTTGTCGTAGGCCTGCTGGTAGGTCTTCACGATCGCTTCGGGTGTCCCAGGCGGCAAGGCGAGCCACTTGTCGATCGAGGTCAGGCTGGTCCAGTAATCGAAGCTCTGCTTTTCCACCGGATCGGTGATTTTCGGCTGCACGATGCCGGCGAGCACCGGCGCATCGCCGAATTCCGGACGCTTGGATAATTCGCCGTTCCGCACGGTGCCGGACTGGGTCAGGATTTTCAGCGTGCCATTGTCGATCAAATGCTGCACGTCGCGCAGATTGCCGGTGGCGGTCATGTCGATTTCGCCGCGCTGCAGCGCGATGAAGAGGTCCTGGGTGCCGCGATAACCCACCACCCACTTCGCGTTCCACCCGAGATAAGCAATGCCCCAGGCCGTCGACTGCATGCCGGACCGCGGCACCCCGCCGATCGAGCCCATGACGACCGGCGGCTGGCTCTTGTCGTAAAGCCGTTTTTCGGCGTCTGTGCGGATAATCAGGATAGTGCCGCCGCGACCGACGCCGCCGACGAAATGGAACTTGGTCGGGTCGAATTGCGATTGCGGGCGGCGATACTGCAGCGGATCCGATGTCGTGGTGGAGCCCATGGTGATCGCTGTGCCGTCCGCGGGGGTACGCTGCGGCTGCACGAAAACGTTCATCGCGGTCATGCCATCCGCGCCCGGCATGTTGCTGACGATAATCGTCGGATTGCCCGGCAGATATCTTGGTCAGATAGGGCGCGATCACCCGCGCGGAAGCGTCGGTGCCGCCGCCTGCCGGAAAGCCCACCACGAAATTGATGATCTTGCCTTCAAAGGAAACCGGCGCTTGCGCCTGCGCGCCATTGCAAGCGGCGAAGAAAACGGCCAGCGTGCCGAGCCAGGCATTTGAAAGACAACGTGCCATTCTTGCATTCATTTCTTCCCCCGATCGCCAACTTTTTAATTACCCGTCAACGGTTGAAATCCGGCGAGTTTTCGACCTGCTGCAGGTCGGACGCGACATGCTCGTGGATCGGCATGTTGATGAAGGCGATCCAGCGCGCGGCGCCTTTGTCCGGCTCCAGGTTGAAATGCTGGTGCTCGACGCCGCCCGGCGCCATCGGCAGAAGGACGAGGTCGCCTTTTTGCCAATCCTTGCGCTCGCCGTTGACGATCGAATAGCCCTTGCCTTCCAGCACGTAGATCAGCAGGCCGCCTTGATGGCGGTGCTTGCCGGAAACGGTTTTGATTTCGTGCATGAAGACCCGCCAGTGATTGAGCGGGGATTCCTTATGCGAAACCGGGCACAGGTAATAAAGCAGCTTGCCCTGGCGGGCCTGAAACCACTCGCGATCATCCTGCGTGACGACGAGAGGTCCGGTCAAATTCCGCTGCGTCCATTCCGCACGCGCGCGCATGCTGCGCTCATAGGTGTTGTCCTCAAGCGGCGCGCGTTCGCGTTCTCTGGTTCGTTCCATTTCCGCCATGGCGGCGCTTCTTTCCCGTTACGAGTCTTGCTTTGCTTGCCGGTATTCCGGCGCGTCCTCCAGCTGCTCGAAGCCGCAGCCGCGATCAACCGTCGTGCATTCGAGCCAGTTCGCCTCGGTCGCGATAAATTTCGCGGGCTTTTCCGGATCGGTGTTGAAATGCTGCACGATAATGCCGTCAGTTCGGAGCGGCAGGCTGACCAGGTCACCGGCCTTCCATGGATATTTCACGCCATCGATCATGCTGTAGCCCTTGCCTTCCAGGATCACCATGACCTGATTGCCCTGGAATTTGAGACGGCCGGAGCGGCTGCCGGGCGGGATTTCCTGCTGAAAGAAAAGGTAGGAGGAGATCGCGGTGTCCTTGATCGAGGGATGCAGATACCAGCGCATCAATCCCTGGCGGCTGACTTCCAGGGGAAGTTCCGAACTCTCTGACGACCTGCAGGGCGCCGCGCTTTTCCTCGCGCTGCCGGTCGCGCATCGCGAAGATCTCGTCCCAGTGGTTGATTTCGGCGAGCTTGGCTTTTCGCTCTTCTGTCATAAGGCTCCTTCCCTAGGCGGCAACGATAGCCCGCCGGAGACAAAAGGAAAACGGAAAGAATCTAGCGGGCCGATCGCGGCGTCTTGCCTTCCGCTGCCATCGGCGGCGCGCGGCGCGCTACCGCCATGATCCGTGGCAATAATGCCGCGGCGATCATCGCATGGCCTTCCTGCGTCAGATGGATGAAGTCCAGGCTGTAGTAGCGCAGCGGAATTTCCTCATCATAGATCACCACCTTGATCCCGCGGGCGCGCAGGCGGCGCTCCATCTCCGCGATATTGGCGGCGCGCTGCTCCCTGCTGGTGAAAAAACGCCGGTCATTGGCGCCCGGCTGCAGGATCACGATGTCGGTGCCTTTTGGGACATCGCTGTCGATCCGCCGCAGCATGGCGGCGGTAGTGTCGAACGCCACGCCGGCATTGGTGATTTCCGCGTCGATCCCCTTTTGCTTCAGCAGTTTTTGCAGCTGCGCGGGATAGGCCGCTTCCTTGCCGATATAGAAACCCGCGGGTATTGCTGGCGCCGATCGCGACAATGCGCAGCGGCTTGGCGAAAGCAGGCGCTGCGGACAGCAGCAGCGCAGTGGCGAGCAGGATTGCCGCTAGGCGCATCATCATTGAGCCGGGTAACCGTCAGGGCAGCCGGATGCGGTAGAAAAAACGGTCGCTGCGCCCGACGGTGTGGCGCCGCTCGATGATGCGGCCGCCATGCGTAAAGGCGGTGCGGTCGATCAGGATCACCGGCGCCCCTTCGGGAAGATTGAGCAGCTTCGCCTCCGGCCCCTGCACGGCACCGGCGCGCAGCACCTCGTCGGCATTCACCACATGGATGCCGAAGTGCTTTTCCAGTGCGCGATAAAGCCGGTCCTGGTCCAGCGGCACCCTCTCCAGATTGGGAACGAGATCGCAAGGAAGGTGCGAGTCATAGATGCAGATCGGCACGTCGTCCTGGACCAGCATGCGGCGCAGGAACAGCACCGGCGCGTCGTGCGCGATCTGCAGGCCTTCGGTGACCGCGCGCGGCGCCGAGCGCAAGACCCGGCTCTCCACGACGCGGATGCTGGGGTCGAGATTTTCGCCGGAAGGCGCGTCACGGAAACGGAAGAAGCGCGAGAAGCTGCGGCTGCCATCGAGCCGCGCGACGAAAGTCCCCTTCCCTGCCCGGCGGATGATGAGGCCATCGCGCGCGAGGCTGAGCAGCGCCTGCTTCACCGTGCCGGCGCTGACGCCGAATTGCTCGCCCAGTTCCGGCTCGGTCGGCAGCATGTCGCCCGGTTTCCAGAAGCCGCGTACGATCTGCTGCTTCAGCTGCTCGCGCACTTTCTGATAAAGCGGCCGGCTGACGGTCTTTTCCAGTGGCCGGTTCTCCAAGCAGAAGGTTGTCAATCTCGTCCATTTTATCCGCCATACGATCCCTGATCCTCACGCTGCCGCCGCTTGTGCGATGACGCTGGCATCGGCGAGCCGCTCACAGTCGCGACAGAGTTCGAGCAGCCGCTCGATCTTCTGCTTCGGCAAGGCGTCTTCGCACAAGCCGCGAAATTTGTCGTCAAGATCGGCATCGCTCATCGGATTCACGAGGCTGCCGACAGCGTGTTCGATGCGCGTTTTCACCTCGTCGCCCATCAGCCAGCGTGATGCTCACCTCGGCCTGGTCCTTGGCGAGCCGCGTATCGGTTTCCGCCGTGACACGCGCGCGCAATGCGGCCAGCGCCGGATCGTGTGCGTAGGCATCCTCAAAGCGGCGCGGATCGGCATCGCCATAGCGCAGCGCCAGCGCGACGCCGTGATAGACGCTGAACTTGGACTCAAGCCCGGTCTGTGGATCGCGCTTGCCGGCCAGCGCCAGCGTGGGCGGGCTGACAAGAAGATGCACATGGGAAACCTGTTCCGCCGTAAAGGCATGCAACTTGCGCAGGCGCAGCGCACCGTCGATCGCTGCATGCGATACGATGGCGCAGGCAAAGGGCTTATAGATGTTATGCATGATCTCGAAACGTTCGCCGAACCCCTGCAGAATCTCACGCTCCGCGGGACGGCCGGTCATCACCATCGCCAGGCCCTTGTCGCCCTCGATCGCCCCTTCCGCGCTGTCGAAGCCGCGCGCCGCCAAGAGCGCAGCGAGATAGCCGTTCTGCGCGGTGCGGCCGGGGGTGAAACTCTTGCACATGGTGCCGTACATTTCGCGCAAGCCGCCCGCCTGCGTCGCGGCGATGCCGAATGCGGCCGTCATTTGGTCGGCGCTCAGCCCGAGCAGGCGTCCGACCCCGGCGGCGGCGCCAACACCACCGGTTGCGCCGGTGACATGCCATCCCGGGTTTTCCTCGCCGAAGATTCCATTGGCGAGACGGCAGGCGACTTCCACGGCGAGGATATAGGCGTGCAGGAATTCACCCCCGAAACGGAGCGCGAAGTCATAAAGGCGAGCAACGGCGGCAGCACCGGCCCGCTCGGGTGGATATTGGTGCGCTTGAACTGGGTGGCGTCAAAATCGAGCACGGCCGAGCTGATGCCGTTGACCAACGTGGCATTCATCGCATCGAGCCGCTCGCTGCGGCCGAGCACCACTGCCTCGCCGCTCGCGCCAAGATCCTTCAGCGCCGCCAGCGCAGCTTCCACCGTTTCGTGGCGCGAGCCGGCCACCGTACAACCGATGAAATTGACCAGCGAGCGCACGCCCTCGTGGCGGACTTCCGCGGGAATATCTTCAAAGCGGCTGCGCACGACGTAGTCCGCAAGCCCGCGGGTGATGGCGGCGCCATCGATGCGTCCTCTCTGCCCAAGCTTCACCGCTTTTGTCATCACGTCACGCACATCCCTTGCCTTCATCAGTTCAGCGGCCATGGCAAATCCAGCGCCTGCAGGAGACCCTCCACATAGGTTATGCCAAGCCAGAAATTGAGCACTTTAAGCAACGCGAAAACACAACCGGCGCTCACCACGCATGTGAGCGGGCTGACTTGCGCCTTCCGCCACATGAACACATAAACAAAGACCGCCGACCCCAGCGTGAAGCCGATAAGCGCAATAATGCCGACATAGCCGATCAGCCAAAGCAGGAAGTATTCGTTGCTGTGCTGCTCGACATCCGCGCTGAACTCCTCGCGTTCGGACTCATAGAAGGCGGTGCTGGGCGACTTCGCCAAGAGCAAGACCAAGCCGAGCGGCACGAGCAGCAGCAGCGTCACGATCGCAACCGAGCGCGGGAAAAGCGCCGCCGCATAGGTCCACTCAAAACTCTGGATGAGCGCGTAGGCTGTCGCGGAGAAAAGCACGGCGAAGAACACGACCTGCGGCAGCCGGCCGAGATGTGAGTGGACGCCGTCCGCCGTCAATACGCGGCCATGCTCGCGGTACCACAGCGCTGCGCCGAGCGAGATCGCGACAATGGCGAGCAGAATGAGCGCCACCGGCCGCGTGAGGAACGACCATTGGTAGATCTGAACCACCCGATAGATCCCGTTTTCCAACTGCGTGGACAGCACGAAGCCGATCATGAACGCCGGCCGCGGCCACCCGAAGCGCTTCAGATAGACACCGAGCGCTCCAACGACCATCACCGCGATGAGGTCGTACCAGGTGCGCGTCGACTGGGCCGCGGCAAAGAAGATGATGACGAACATGAACGGCGCGATGACCGTGGACGGCACCGTCGTCAGCCTGGAGATCGGCTGCGAGATCAAAACGCAGGTGCCGGCGCCGATCACATTGGCCAAGGCCAGCGACCATATGATGGTGTAGGTCAGGCCAAGGTTGTTGGTGACCATCTCCAGGCCAGGCTTCAGTCCGATCAGGATGAAGCCGGAGAGCAGCAGCGCCATGCTGGCCCCCGCCGGAATGCCGAACAGCAACGTCGGAATGAGGTGCCCGCCGTCCTGCGCATTGTTCGCGGACTCCGGGGCCAGCACGCCCCGCACGTCCCCCTTGCCGAACTGCGACTTGTCTTTCGCCGTCTGCACCGCATGGCTATAGGCCATCCAGTTGATCACGGAGCCCCCCAGGCCCGGCATGGCGCCCACGACCACACCGATCGACGAGCAGCGCAAGACCAGGCCCCAGTGCCGGAAGGTATCTTTGATGCCTTCAATCCAGCCGCTGCCGATGCTGACACCCGTCCGGGAAATGGCGGCCTGGCGCCGCACCAGGTCGACGATTTCGGGTATGGCAAACAGGCCGAGCGCGATGATCGGCAGCGGCGGTCCATCGAGCAGGTAGGCGAGATCGCCGGTGAGCCGCTGCGTCCCGGAGGTCGGCGCGGTGCCGATCATGCCGGCAAGCAGGCCGAGCCCGCAGGTCGCGAGCCCTTTAAGCGGGTTCGGACCGGCGAGCGTGCCGACCATGGTCAGCGCCAACAGGACCAGCAGGAGCTGCTCGCCAAAACCTATCATCAGCAGCAGCGGCCTGGCCACGACCACCGCGAAAGTGAGGATCAGCGCGCCAAACAGCCCTCCCACCAGCGAGGCGGTGAAGGCCGCCGACAAGGCGCGTGCGGCTTCGCCCCGCTTGGACATCGGGAAGCCGTCGAGCACCGTGGCCTGCGAGCTGTTGCCACCCGGAATGCCCATCAGCACGGATGAGAAGGTGTCGGCCGTGGGCGTAACGGCCATCATCCCCATGATCATCGGCAGCGCCAGTGAAGGGTCCATGCCGAAGAGAAAAGGAAGCAGCACGGCCATGCCGGCGGCGCCGCCCATGGCCGGTAATATCCCGAAGACCAGGCCGAGCAAGAACGCCGAAGCAGCAAATAGACGAGATGCCAGCCTGTCAGCAGCTGGACAAAGGTCGTCGCGATAATATCGAGCACGCTGCCCCACTCACCCTAAGACGATGCGGCCCGGTGTTTGCACCGGGCCGCCGTGCTCGCTTACGCCTTAAAGCCGTACTTTTTGAACAGGAAGTCTGTCAGCCATTTGTTGGTCTCGGGCGAGAGATCGACAGCCTGCTTGATGGCATAATCCGCATCATTGCCGAAGAGCTGCGGGTAGTCGCCGACTTCGTCGCCGGAGGCTTTCTTAAAGTCGGGATCGTCCAGCGTCTTCTTCATCGCGGCGACATAGACATCGCGAATCTCGTCGGGCGTGCCGGTCGGCAGCGCAAAACCCTTCGAAGCCGCCACACCGAGATTGACGAAGCTCTTATACGCTTCAAACAGCGGGCCCGAGGGCTTCTTGCCGTTGAGCTTCTCGTAGAGCTCGCTCGCCGTCATCATGTCGGGGAAGGCCGGATCGCGCGCAATATCGTCGCCCTTCGGATAGCCGAGCGTGAACAGCGGCACGATCATGCCGTCCTTGCGCATCTTCTCGCCATTGACGAGATAGGTCTCCGCCGTGTCGTGGTTGAGCTCGAGCTCATTGCGCATCATCGCCTGGCGCACTTCGCCGCGCGCAAGGCCGAACACGGTGTCGACATTCATGCCGAGCAGCTCGAACGCCAGAATGACCCGCAGTTCGCCGGCGTCAGGCTGCTTGGAGCCATATTTGAGTTTCTGTGCGCTCAGCTTCTGGATATCGGCGACCTGGTCCTTGCCGGTGGCGCCGGTCTTGGTCGTGACGTAAGCGACGGTGCCCTGTGGCGAAACGATGAACTGCCGCCATTTGAGCACGTCGAATTCGCGCTTCTTGCCGGCAAAGAGTTGCGCGACCAACGTCGAGCTGGATGTCGCGACGATGCTCAGACCGTCCGGCTTGGCATTGGCATGGAAATAATTCGATCCCATGATCGAGCCGCCGCCCGGCATGTTGCGGATAACCACGGTCGGGTTGCCCGGCAGATGCTTGCGCAGGTAGGGCACGAACAGACGAGCGTACAGATCGGTGCCGCCGCCTTCGGTGTAGGGGACGATGACATTCACCGTCTTGCCGGCGAAATTCACATTGTTGGCGAGCGCGCCGGCGGTGAAGGCGCCCATGATAGCGGCTGTGGCGGCCAATGTTCTTGCCCACTTCATTTCCTTGTCCTCCTTGATGCGGATAGTCTCGGCGCGGCTCGCCGCCGCGCAATTCACGCGAACTTCAGCGTGTCGTTCCGGGGTAACTTGCCTCGGCCATTTCCGCGCCTTCGGCCTTATTGTAGTCCTGGTCCATTGCGCCGCTGCCCGCGGGGCTCTTCACCGTGAACATGGTCGCCGGCCCGTTCACCGGGCGGCTCCTGATGTTTCACATTGCGCGGGATATGCACGATGGTGCCGGGGCCGACGATGCGGTCCTCATCCCCGAGGATGAAGTGCATCTGACCCTCCAAAATCAGCGTCCACTGTTCTTCGTTGGGGTGCTCGTGCAGCGCGGGACCCTTGCCTTCCGGCTTGGTGACCACCGCCACCTTCATGAATTCCCCAACCGCAGCATGCACCGAGACGTCCGGATTTCCCTTTTGGGCGCCTTCGCGCATGTCCTCGAGCGTATAGAACGGCATTGAACCCTTTCCTCCGCCTGCAGCCTGTTCTTGCGCCTTCAGCGGCGCGAGGCTTTTTTGTTGTCGGCCAATACCTGCCAGCGGTCCTCGTCCCGGTCAATATGTTTAAATATTTGAAGTTGCCGGAATGGCCTGGAGATGGGCTTTTTCACAGCCGGCGATGCGGATCCCACCTATCAGCCAGGCGGCTCTAGGTTCTACAGGCTTTCATTATCCCAGGGCGGACGGTAGGAACGCCTCTTCGCCTCTCAATCACGAGCCAAGACATGCGTATCGTTCTCCTGGAATCCGGCGGCAGATTTGCCGGGCTTGAAGACACCCTGAAGGCTTTCCCCGGGACCGAGTTGCGCCGCGCGAGCGATCCGCCAGCCATCGCCGCCGTGCTGCCGGAAGCGGAAATCCTGATCGCCAGCAACCGGCTTTACACCGCGGAGAATGCCGCAGCCATCCGCGCCAATGCCAAATCGCTGCGCTGGATCCAATTCAGCACATCGGGGATCGACGGCGCGGCCGCTCATGGGCTGCCTTCCGGCGTGATCGTGACCAATGCGTCCGGCTTGCGGGCCTTCGCCGTGGCCGAGCATGCCATCGCCTTGATGTTCGGCCTCGTCCGCCAACTGGGCGCCGTAGAGCGAGCCAAGCGGGACAAGGTCTGGCGGCGCGATGAAATCGCGCCCACGACCGATAACCTTTCCGGCAAGCATCTGGTGCTGGTCGGTCTCGGGGCCATCGGCCAGGAGATTGCGCGCAAGGCCAAAGCCTTTGACATGACGGTGACGGGGATTTCCCGCACGACGGACGCCATTGCGCATGTCGACCGCATCCGTCCACGCAGCGATTTGCAGGCGGCCGCCGCGCGACGCCGACATCGTCTGCCTCGCCGCGATCTCCAACGCCGAGACGGAAAAGATTTTGAGCCGCGCGGTGATCGGCGCGATGAAGCCGACCGCCTATGTCATCAACATCGCGCGCGGCCAGATGATCGACGAGCCGGCATTGATCGAAGCATTGCAGGCGGGCAAGATCGCCGGCGCCGGCTTGGACGTGGCCGTGAAGGAACCGTTGCCGACGGAGCATCCGTTCTGGAGCATGCCGAATGTGCTGATCACGCCGCATATCGGCGGCGCGGGCGGGCCTGGTCACAGCGACGGATTCACCAAGATCTTCATCGACAACCTGCGTCGCTGGGTCGAGAACAAACCGCTGGTCAAAGTGGTGGTGGAGAAGACGCCGTAGACTATCTCCTCCTGGTGAGGAGCGTTGCGAAGCAACGCGTCTCGAACCATGGAGGCCCTTGCCCATCCTTCGAGACGCCCGCTATGCGGGCTCCTCAGGATGAGGTCGGAGTTTCTGCGCGTTCTAAACCGGCGTGAACTTCGGCACGCTCACGCCGTCGGCGACATCGTCGAACACCACCTGTCACCGGCATCTCGCAGGCGACCTTGTCCGGCGGGACGCCGACGATGTTGGTGAGAAGCCGCGGGCCTTCCTCGAGCTCGACCAGCGCCACCACGTAAGGCACCTCCTGCTCGAAGGCGGGATGATAGACGCGGTGGAAGGTGACGAAGCTGAAGACCTTGCCGCGGCCCGATACCGGCGTGAAGGCGAAATCAGCCGCCAGGCAATGCGGACAGCTTTGCGAGGGCGGAAACCAGAATTGGCCGCAAGCATTGCAGCGCGGCAGCTCCAGCCGGTGCTGCTTGGCCGCCTCCCAATAAGGCGCCGATTCCGGCGCGGGATGCGGGACCGGTTTTCCCTTGCTCATCACGCCCGCCCCAGGATCAGCGTGGAGTGGCAGACCTGGTTGCCGCCATGGCCGGAGATGAGCGCGATCTCCGCGTCCTTTCACCTGCCGCTCGGCCGGATAGGTGTGGCGCATCTGGCGCACGCCTTCGACCACCTGCAGCATGCCCTCCGCATGCGCCTCGGAAAGCTGGCCGCCCGAAGTGTTGGTCGGCAGCCGCCCGCCCAGCCGCAGCGCGCCGGATGCGGCGAAGGGGCCGCCCTCGCCTTTCTTGCAGAAGCCGTAATCCTCGAGCTGCGCGACCACCATGTAGGTGAAGCAATCGTAGAGCTGCGCGCAGTTCACGTCGGCCGGGCCGATACCGGCCATCTTGTAGGCCGCCTCCCCGCTCTCTTTCGCCGCCGTCACCACCATGTTGTCGCCGGAAAACCAGCCGGTGAGATTGTTGTAAGAGCCGAAACCCTTGATCGACACCGGCGGCTGGCGCAGGTCGCGCGCGCGCTCGCGGCTGGTGACGATCACCGCGCCGGCGGCGTCGCTGCGCAGGCTGCAATCGAACAACCCGAAGGGCGCCACGATCGGCTGCGCCTCGTGATATTGCGCGATCGAGAGTGGCTTCTTCATCTGCGCGTCGGGATTGCGCAGCGCATGCTCGCGCAAGGCGACGGCCACCTGGCCGAAATGCTCGCGCGTCGTGCCGTAGAGATGCATGTGGCGCGTGGCGCCGAAGGCATGCGCCGCCACCGCACCGAAATAGCCGTATTCCGGGCCGAATTCCTGCGCGCGCAGGCTCTCCGGCCGCGTCTCGTTGCGCACGCGCGCCTCTTCCGACGAATGCGTGCGCGACCAGGCATCGCGGCCATAGCCGCAGATCACCGTTGTGGCGAGCCCGGCCTTGATCGCCATGGTCGCCAGCGCCACCGACATGATCTGGCTGGCGCCGCCATTGTCGAGCGTGGTCGAGAAGCGCGCGTTGATGCCGAGCCGCTCGCCGACGCGCTGATGGTGGCAATAGGACTCGTCCGGCCCGCGACAGACGATGCCGTCGATATCGGAGACCTTCAGCCCGGCGTCGGCGATGGCATTGCGCATCGCCTCCACCAAGAGGTCCAAGCTGGAAACGCCGGGCACGCGGCCGAGCCGGCTATTGCCGGCGCCGACGATGGCGCAGACGTCGCGCAGTTCGCGGGAGGGCTCGATCATGGTCATTTCGCCAGCTCCCGCACCCGCGCGGCGAGTTCCGGCGGCGCGGCATAGACCCGGTCCAATAGCGCATTGATCGCCGCTCCGCTGACCGGGTCGATTTCCATCTTTTGCGCTTTGGCATCCGCCAGCAGCTCTGCATCCTTCACCGCGGCGTCGAAGGCCTCGCGCAGCAGCTTCACCCGATCGGCCGGCACCCCGGGCGGCATCACGAAGGGGCGGCCCATCACCTGTTCGGCGAATGCGATCTCGAACACCTGCTTGCCCTCGGCCGTCGGCATGATCTCGATGGCGGTCGGGACATTTGGATATTCCGGGTCTCGCGTCATGCCCATCTGCAACACGACGTTGGCCGCGCCGGCTTTCTGCATCGGCGCGATGCGGGCGCGAAATGCCGCCGAGGAGCCGCCGGATACATGGCCGTCGACCTCGTTGCGCTCGAGCGCCAGCAGGGCTTCCTGCGAGCCGCCATAGCCCTCGACCGGCTTGATCTTCGTGCCGATCAGCGCATTGAGCATGCGCGGATAGATCGAGGAGGGCGAATGGCGCGCGGTCGAGCTGACCGTCACTTCGATGCGCTTGAGATCGTCGATGGATTTCGCGCCCTTCTCGGTGCGCAGCACGAACAGGCCGATCTCCTGCTGCGGCGAGCCAAGCCAGTGGAATTTGCGCGCGTCGAACTGCACCGACGCGTTGTCGGGATCGTAGAACTTGATGACGCCGTTGTTGCGGGACAGGCCGCCAAAGACCGTGCCGTCCTTCGGCGCCACGTTGTAAATAAAGTTCGCCGCCCGGACTCCGTCGGCCCCGGGCATGTTCTGCACCACAATCGTCGGGTTGCCGGGAATGAAGCGCGGCATGTGCTTGGCCAAGAGCCGCGCATACTGATCGTAGCCGCCGCCGACCGAGGCGGAAGTGATCAGCGTCAGTTGTTTGCCGCGATAGAATTCGTCGGGCGTCTGCGCTTGCGCCTTCGCCACAGCGGCCGCTGCAAGCAGCAGACCTATCAGCGCGAGAAGCCGTCCTTTGCGCATCGTCTACTCCTGTTTTCCGAGTATCTCATCGTTGTGCTCGCCGAGATCGGGCGCGGCGCTGCGTATCTCCACCGGCGTGTCCGACATCCGCAGCGCGTTGCGAACCAGGCTGACGGTGCCGAGGTGGCGATGCGGCAGATCCTTGCGCATAGCGAGATGCTTCACCTGCGGATCCTCGAAAACCTCGCCCAAGGTGTTAATACGCGAGCAAGGCACGTCTTCGGCCAGCAGCTTTTGCAGCCAGACCTCGCGCGGACCGGTCTTGAACACGGCGGTCATCTCTTCCGCCAGCCGGTCGTGATTTTTCCGCCGCGCATCGCGGGTGGCGAAGCGCTCGTCGGCGATCCATTCCGGCTTGCCGGCGGCGCGCGCCATGCCTTCGAAGAATTTCTGCGGCGAGGACAAATGGATGATGAACGGCAATCCGTCGCTGGCGACGAAGGCATAGACCGAAGCTTCGCGCGTGCGCGTAGAGCGCCCGGGCACCTTGGCGTTTTCAAAATAGCGCGCGGCATTCTCGCCGCAGAAAGAAAGGCTGGCCTCCAGCAGCGAAGTATCGACGCGCTGGCCCCGGCCGGTGCGCCCGCGCGCCACCAATGCGGCCAGCACGCCGTTGCAAGCCACCATGCCGGAGAGGTGGTCGGAGAGCGAAATACCGGTCGGGCGCGGATCGTCCATATCGGTAACAAGGCTCAGCAGCCCGCTCATCGCCTGCCCCACGGTGTCGTAGCCCGGGCGCGATGCGTAAGGGCCATCGGAGCCAAAGCCGGTGATGGAGCACCAGATCAGTTTTGGGTTGTCCTTTGCGGCTTTTTCGTATGTCAGCCCGATGCGGTCGAGCGTGCCGGGGCGAAAATTCTCGATCAGCACGTCGGCGTTGCGCAGCAGGTCGCGCACGGCGGCGAGCCCCTTGGCATCCTTCAGGTCGACCGTGACGCTTTTCTTGTTGCGG
Organism: uncultured Alphaproteobacteria bacterium; assembly: GCA_963731585.1. Taxonomy (GTDB): domain Bacteria; phylum Pseudomonadota; class Alphaproteobacteria; order Rhizobiales; family Xanthobacteraceae; genus CANKHA01. The sequence continues at coordinate 12,482 of CAVSWC010000009.1, read as the reverse complement.
TTTACCGAGCCGAAGGGCGGTGAGTACTCGACGCGGCCCCAGCCGCGGAACGGATCGCCTTTGTCCGGCGCTTCGATCTTGATGATTTCCGCGCCCAGATCGCCCAGCAGCATTCCGGCATAAGGCCCGGACACAAAGCTCGCGATCTCAACGACGCGGATTCCCTCGAGCGCTCCCGCCATTGTCCCCCCGATATTGTTTCATTTGTTTTCCAAAGCCGCCTTCAGGGCATGCCGCCCGTAACTCGCCGCAGCGGCATCCCAGCCGAGCGAGTGATGCGCCGCCGCCGCCAGACAGTCGCGCAGCATGCGCTGCATCACATTGTCGGAATAGAGCGCGCGTCCGCCGGCGGCATTGAACAGCTTCTGCGCGGCCTGGATGGAAAGCTGCGCGGCATAAGCAGCGTTGCGCTTGCCCCGCAGGTTGAGCGCCCTCGGCACCGGCTCGCCCTTTTCGAGAAGCTGCATGGTTTCGCGCACCGGCGTCAGCAGCATGCTGCTTGCTGCCTCGATCTCGGAGGCGGCGATGCCAATGCCCATCTGGGTGCCCATCTCCTCGGCCACCACCGTGGTGCGCGATTTCCGCGGGGCGGTGTAATTGATGTATTCCTCAAGCATGCCCTCGGCGCAGCCGACCGCGACCGCCGCGTAGCTCGCCGAGGAGACGCCGCCGCGCGGCAGATGAAAAACCGGCGCCTTGTAGGGCGCCTCGGCGGCTTCGTCATCCTTGCCGAGGATGCGGTGCGCTGGAACGAAGGCGCCGTCGACCTCGAAGGTCTTGCTGCCGGTGCCGGCAAGGCCGACCACATGCCAGTCATCGACGATCTTGATGTCCTTCTTCGGGATCAGCACCGACACGGTTTCTTTCTTGTCGCCGCGCTGGACATGGCCCGTCGGCATCACCCAGTCGGCGTGATCGACCCCGCTGGAGAAAGGATGCCGGCCGGTCCATTTGATGCCTCCCTCCACCACCTCGCCCTTGCCGATGGGCGCGACCGCGTTAGAAATATTCGCATTGGGATTGTCGTTCCAAACCTCTTCCTGCGCCTGCCGCGGGAAGTAGGCGAGCTTCATCGCGTTGTCGGCGAGCACCATATAGACCCATGCCTGCGAGCCGCAGCCGTGGGACAACGTCTTCGCCACCTCGCAATAGACATCGTAATTAAGCTCGTAGCCGCCGAACCGCGCCGGCATCAGAATCCGCAGCAGGTCGCTGGCAGCGTAATCTGCGATCGTCGCGTCCGGGCAGCGGCGAAGCTTCTCCGCTTCCGGAGCGCGCTCGCGTAGCACCGGGACCAGCGCCTCGGCGCGGCGCAGCACCTCCTCGCGCGTCGATCTTGCTCGACTTCAGTCCTCCCACCGCTTCGACGTTCATTCTTGTTTCCTTATAGACCCGGCTCCGCCGGCAACGGCGCCCGGCCGCGGATCATATCTGAAGCCTTCTCCGCCAGCATCAGCACGCAGGCATTAATATGCGCCGAGACCATATCCGGCATGGCCGAGGCATCCACCACCCGCAGGCCTTCGATCCCCCGCACCCGCAGCTCCGGATCGAGCACGCTTTCGGGGCTCGTCCCCATCTGGCAAGTGCCGGCGGGATGATGCGCGGTGATCGCGGTTCGGCGGATATAGGCATCGATCTCGGCGTCGCTTTTCACCTGTTCGCCCGGCGTTGTCTCGGTATCGCGATAAGGATCGAGCGGTTTCTGATAGGCCACCTCACGCGCGCGCTTGAATCCTTCGCGCAGGCCCGGCAGGTCGTGTGGTGCGGAAAAGAAGTTGTAATGGATGCGCATGGACGCGCGCGGGTCGGCCGAGCGCAGCCGGATTTCTCCCCGGCTGTCCGGATGCAGCAGCGTCGGGCGAATGCCATAGCCATCGACATAGGGCTTCTTCACCCACGGAAACCAGAGATGGGCGTGAGTAGGCAGCCCGCGGAACATGAACTCGATGTCAGGCACTGCCAATTCGGGGCGCGACTTGAGGAAGGCATGCAGTCCGCCCGGCACCACCGTGCCCGCCCCGGTGCCGAGGAAATGCGCCTGGATCATGCTGCGCGCCATGCGGTCGAAGCGCATCTCGCCATGGAAGGCGCTGAAGTCCTTCCGCGCGAACATGATCAGCACGGCGAGATGATCCTGCAGATTCTTTCCCACCCGCAGGTCAGCGAGCGTCCTGATGCCGTGCTCGCGCAGATGCGCCGCCGGGCCGATGCCCGAGAGCATCAGGAGCTGCGGCGTATTGAAAGTGCCGCTTGCGACAACGACCTCGCGCGTCGCCTGCACGCGCTTGAGATTGCCCCTGTGGAGATACTCCACGCCGGTAGCGTGGGTTCCCTGCATCAGCACGCGCGTCGCATGCGCGGCGGTTTCGATCGTGAGATTTTTCCGCCCGCGCGCCGGCTTTAGATAAGCCGCAGCCGAGGATGAGCGGCGTCCGTCGCGGATGGTGTATTGGCTGCGGCCGAAGCCTTCCTGCTGGTTTGCGTTGTAGTCCTCGGTGTACGGAATGCCGGCGGCTTTGGCGGCTTCGATCCAGGCGGTGTAGAGCGGGTCCTGCGTCTTGGCGAATTCGGTTCCTACCGGGCCGTCGCCGCCGCGGTATTTGCTCGCGCCGCCTTCCCATTTCTCGCCGCGCTTGAAGTAAGGCAGCACTTCCGCATAGGACCAGCCACGCGCGCCTTTCTGTGCCCAGCGGTCGTAATCGCCGGCATTGCCGCGCGTATAGGCCATCACGTTGATCGAGGATGATCCGCCCAACACCTTGCCGCGGGTGGCTTCAATGCTGCGGTTGTTCAGACCGGGATCGGGCTCGGTGTGATAGCCCCAATCGAACAGCCCGTATTCGTGCAACTTGCCGAGGCCGAGCGGGATATGGATGAGCGGCGACCAGTCGCGCCCGCCAGCCTCCAGCAGCAGCACCCGCGCGGCGCCGTCCTCGCTCAGGCGGTTGGCCAGCACGCAGCCGGCCGATCCCGCCCCGACGATGATGTAATCGTAGCCCTTGTCGCTCAAGAAGGCCGCACCGAGCCCTTTACCGTGGTGCGCAGCATCAGGCGGCGCTCAGTCGAGGGGAAGTCGGTGCGCGCATGCGACGAGCAGCGATTGTCCCAGAGCAGAAGGTCGCCGAGACGCCAGACGTGCTCGTAGATGAATTCCTTTTTCTCCGCGTGGTCGTAGACCGCGTTGAGCAACTCGTCGCTTTCCTTCTCCGGCATGTCCACCACTTTCACCGTCATCAGGCGGTTGACATAGACCGCCTTCTTCTTGGTGTCTTCGTGGGTGCGGAATACCGGATGCACGCATTCGGCAAAGGCTTCGGTGCCCTTGTTGTCGCCCTTCTGCACCGAGCCGTAGTTGTAATGGTGCAGCGCCTTGCGGCCTTCCAGCCTGTTGCGGATCGCCGGATCGAGCGTGTCATGGGCGGCATAGCCGCTGGCGAACAGCGTATTGCCGCCGGTGGAGGGAATCTCCACGGAATAAAGCATCGTCGCCTTGCTCGGCACCTCGGCATGGATCATGTCGTGGTGGAACATCATCTCGCCGTCCGGCAAAGCGCCGATCGGCTCGCCGTTCTCGCGAATATTGGAGATCATCATGATCCCGGGCAGCAAGCGGGCCTGACCCGGCGGGCGGTATTTCGGCGGGCGATGCAGGTCGCCGATCTCGCCGAAGTAGCCGGTGACGCGCACGAGGTCTTCCTGCGACAGCTTCTGGTCGGGGAAGATGATCACGAGGTGGTCGAGCCAAGCCTGGTAGATCGCCTTGATGGTGGCATCGTCCGGCTTGGTGCGCAGGTCGATGCCGCGCAGCTCCGCGCCGATGTGCTTGGTCAGGGGGACAATCTCGAAGGCCTTATTGGTTTTCACCTGGGTGGCGACGTTCATATTGTTTCCTTCCGCTGATCCCATTTCCATGGATATTGCTGAGGCATAGCCGCAGAGTAAATCGGGCCTCCCTCCGCGCGCAACCTTGCGTCCAAATCGGCTTTTTGTGCGCTGCCGCAGCGCGCTTATTCGCCTTGCGGCCAAGCGGATGCTAGGCCTTGCCGCCAGCCCGAGGGGCGCACCGATGCAACAGACAGGAATTTCCAACGGCGGCATCGCGCGCGTGCTGGCTGCGCTTTTCGCGGTGTGTTTTCTTGCAGCTTCGCCGCTCGGCGCGCAGACCATTGTCGATGAATGGAGCGAGGCCAAGCTTCCTGCACCGCCGCAGCTGAAGCCGGCCCAGGTGGACGCCAAGCAGGCCGCCCTGCTGGTAATGGACTTCACCACCCAGACCTGCAGCAAGGAACGCCGTCCGCGCTGCGCCGCCTCGGTTCCAAAAATCGCGAAACTGGTCGCTGATGCGCGCGCGAAAGGGGCGCTGGTGATCTACAGCATCGCCGGCACGGGTGCGACACCGGCCAGCATCCTGCAGGAGCTTGGGCCTGCGCCGGGAGAAACCATTCTGCCCGCGCTCGGGCCGGACAAATTTATCGGCAGCGACCTGGAGCAGACGTTGAAGGCCAAAGGCATCAGAACCCTGATCGCGGTCGGCACCCAGGCGCAAACCTCCGTGCTGCATACAGCCGGCGCGGCGGCGCTGCGCGGATTTACCGTGGTGGTGCCGGTGGATGGGATGTCCTCCGACGACAGCTTCCCGGAATTGTATACGGCCTGGCACCTGTCCACCGCCGCGCGCATCGCCGACAAAGTGACACTGAGCAAGATCGACATGGTGAGCTTCTAGGATGCGTGAAGAGCAGCTGCGTCAACGGAGGGGATAGTCATGCAAAGCCACGAGCATAGTTACGCATTCGGCAGGCGGCTCTTTCTGGCAGGCTCTGGCGCGCTAGCGCTGATGAGCGGCACGCGTGGCGCAGCAGCACAAGAATCGGGGGGCAAGCCGGCCGCAATACCCGGCAAGGAATTGCGCCAGATGCTGGCAGAATTCGTCGTTGCTTTCGACCTCAAGAACGTACCGGCGGAGGTGGTCGAGCTGGCCCGTTTGGCTTTCATCGACACCGTCGGCGTGGCCGTCGCCGGCAGCCACGAGGAGGTGGCGCACATCGCCGCCGGAATGGTGAAGCTGGAAGGCACTGCGCCGCAATGCACGATCATCGGGCAATCCTTTAAGGCCTCGCCGCAGCTCGCAGCGCTCGCAAATGGCGTTTCAAGCCATGCGATGGACTACGACTTCAGCTACGTGAGCGGGCAATCTGCGGCGCCGGTGATTCCCGCGCTGCTCGCGCTCGCGGAAAGCACGGGTGCGACGCCGGCCGAATTTCTGGGCGCCTTCATCGTCGGCTGCGAGGTCACTGCACGCATTGGCCGCTCAAGTCCGCGGATCAGCAACGGCGGCGGCTGGCAGGGCGCCGGCGTGATCGGCGGGATCAGCGCGGCGGCGGCCTGTGCGAAGCTGATGAAGCTTCCGGTCGAGCAGGTGGCGCACGCCATCGGCATCAGCGCCTCGCTGGTATCGGGATTGCCGGCCAATTACGGCACCATGACCAAGCCGCTGCACGTCGGCAACGGCGCGCGCAACGGCGTGATGGCGGCGATGCTCGCGAGCAAGGGCTTCACGTCCAGTCCTACGGTCCTCGAAGGCGACAACGGCTATTACGGAAGCTTCGCACGCGCTCTGAAAACCGACTATGCGCCGTTCAAGGATCTCGGCAGCCGCTGGGACCTGAAGGAAACCGGCTACAGCATCAAATACTATCCTTGCGGTGGGCGCGGCCACACCGCAATCGATGCCGCACTGCTGCTGCGCGACAAAGTCGGCGCGCGCACGAACGAGATCACCAACATCCATTGCTGGATGTCGCCCTCCAGCGCCAAACGCGTCGTCACCAAATACCCAATCGATGTCGAGTCGGCGAAGTTCTCGGCCTCCTACGTGATCGCCTATTCGCTTTTGCATGGCGCGCCGAAGATCAAGGCCTTTACCCAAGAGGCGCTCAATGACGCGCGCATCAAGGCATTGGCCGGCCTGGTGACCGCCAGCGCCGATCCGCAGCTGAGTGACGAATGGGGCAACCCGACCCGGGTGAAAATTGCGCTCAAGGATGGCGAGACGTTCCAGGAGCAGCGCGACTATCCCATCGGCTCAACGCAGGTGCCTTTGACCAAGGCGCAGGTCGAGGAGAAGTTCATGGACTGCGCGATGCAGACCATCAACGAGGACGCCGCGAGGAAACTATTCGCCATCGCGAGCACGATCACCGACCGGCCGGCCTTCGGCGACTTCTGGTCGCTGCTGCGGAAGGCATGAACATGTGCCCGACCGGCTTCCCCGATAGGGCGACGGCTTAATCCGCGTCCTTATCGGGGCGTGCCGGCCGCTGCTCCTCGTCGTCCTCCGGAGTTTCCGCGCCGGGAATCACATAGCGGCCGGAGAGCCAGCGATTCAGATCGACGTCGGCGCAGCGGGCCGAGCAGAAGGGCTTGAAGCGCTCCTCCACGGGTTTGCCGCAGATCGCACAGAGCTCCGAGCCGGTTTTTCGAGCCTTGGCCATGATGCGCAGATAAATCCCGACGCTCGGCGGATCAAGCGGCTATCAGACGGCCAGGGCATTGAGCCAGCCGAAGCGGATCGGAAATCCTTCTCCCGACAGCAGCGATACCGTCTCGTAGAGCGGCAGGCCGACGACATTGGTGTAGGAGCCGACCATCTTGACGACGAAGGAGCCGGCGATGCCCTGCACGGCATAGCCGCCGGCCTTGCCGCGCCATTCGCCCGAGGCGAGATAGGCTTCGATGTCCTCGTCGGACAGCCGCTTGAACCGCACACGCGTGTCCACCAGCCGCTGCCGAAACGCCTCTTTCGGCGTGACCAGGCAGACGCCGGAATAGACGTGATGATTGCGTCCCGACAGCAAACGCAGGCATTGCGCGGCTTCGTCCAGCAATTCCGCCTTGGGCAGGATGCGCCGGCCCACCGCGACCACGGTGTCCGCCGCCAGGATGTAGGAGCCGCGTAATTCGTCGTCGAGTCGCACCTGGTTGAGCGCCGCTTCCGCTTTGCCGCGCGCGAGCCGCGTGGCCAGGGCCCGCGGCAGTTCACCCCGCTTCGGCACTTCGTCGATATCGGCGGGGCGCAGTGCGTCCGGTTCGATCCCTGCCTGATTGATCAGGCTCAGCCGGCGGGGAGAGCCGGAAGCGAGCACGAGTTTGGGCCGGCCGATCATGATTGCAAAAGCCTGAAGTTTTTCCCGTGATGCCGGGCAACATCCGGCAACATCCCGGTAACACGAACATGAAGACGGATGCATCGGAACTCGGATACAGCCGAGCTCCGCACCATCAGCGGGCATATCGGGTAAACCCGCTATGCGGGTCAAGCCCAGACATGCAAAAGAATTGGTTTTAGTCGCTGTGGCTGTGCGCGGAGCCGAAGCGGTCGAGGATTCGCTTGGTAAGCTGTTCGCGCAGCTCGCGATAGCCATGCATGCGCTGCTCGCGGTTGCCTTCGATCACCGACGGATCCGCGGTCGGCCAATATTCCACCGCTGCGCTGAGCCGATGTGTCAGTTCCAACGCCTTGTGATGCGCCGTGGGCGCGAGCGTGACGATCAGGTCGAAATCGAGCCCTTCCAGCTCCTCCAGTTCCTCGAAAGTGACCGGCCGGTGATCGCCGATGTCGAGCCCGATTTCCGCCATAGCGGCGACGGCAAAGGGATCGAGGTCAGCTGTCTGCACACCGGCGGAGCGACACCGGCACGCTCGGCCCAATCAGATGGCCGAACAGGCGCGCCGCCATGGGCGAGCGCAGCGAGTTCAGTCCGCAGGCGAACAGCACGAAGCTCGGCGGTTTATCGTCGGCGCCCACCGCTTCAGCCTCTCCAATGCAGCACGCAAATCAGCGTGAACAGCCGCCGCGCGGTGTCGAAATCCACTTCTACCTTGCGGTCGAGCCGCTCGATCAGCAGCTTGGAGCCCTCGTCATGGATCGCGCGCCGGCTCATGTCGATGGCTTCGATGCGGTCAGGCGTTGCGGTGCGGATGGCCTGGTAATAGCTGTCGCAGATCATGAAATAGTCTTTCACGATCCGCCGGAACGGCGTCATTGACAGCAGATGCGCCATCACCGCCTCGCCTTTGGCGGTCTTGATGTCGAATAGCAGGCGGTTTTCCGCAATGCTGAGCTGCAGCCTGTAAGGCCCGCCTTTGTGGCCTTCCGGCGCAAAGCTGTTTTCTTCAACCAGATCGTAGATCGCGACCGCGCGCTCGTGCTCGACATCCGGATTGGAGCGGCTGATCGAGTTTTCGTCGAGCGTGACCTCGACCAGACAGTGCGCCTTGCCTTTGGCTGGCTTGCGACTCATCGCGGATTGAGGCGGATCGCCACCGACCGCGCATGGCCGTCCAGCCCTTCGGCTTCACCGAGCGCAATGGCGGCGGGCGCAAGCGCGCGCAAGGACTTCGGGCTGCATTTGAGAATCGACGTGCGTTTCATGAAGTCGAGCACGCCGAGGCCGGAGGAAAACCGCGCCGAGCGCGCCGTCGGCAGCACGTGGTTGGAACCTGCTACATAGTCGCCGATAGCTTCCGGCGTATGCGCGCCGAGAAAGATCGCGCCGGCATTGCGGATGCGCTTGGCCAATTCCTCGGCGTTACCTGCGATGATTTCGATGTGCTCGGGCGCAACGGCATCCACCAGCGGAATAGCCTCATCGAGGCTGCGCGCAAGAATGATGGCGCCGAAATCACGCCAGGACGCGCTCGCGACCGCTTCCCGCGGCAAGCGTGCAAGCTGGCGCTCCACCGCTTTCTCGACCGCATCGGCCAGAGACGCATCGTCGGTAATCAAAATGGATTGCGCGCTGACATCGTGTTCGGCCTGCGCCAGAAGGTCGGCGGCGATCCAGTCCGGATGGCCGTCGCGGTCTGCCAGCACCAGAACCTCCGACGGCCCGGCGATCATGTCGATGCCGACTTTGCCGAAGACCAGCCGCTTGGCCGCCGCCACATAGGCATTGCCTGGCCCAACGATCTTCGCCACCGGTGCGATGGTTTCGGTGCCGTAGGCCAGCGCCGCCACCGCTTGCGCGCCGCCGATGCGATAGACTTCATCGACATCCGCCAGCTTCGCCGCCGCCAGCACGAGAGGATTGAGCTTGCCGTCCGGCGTGGGCACGACCATGACGAGCGCGCGGCACGCCTGCAACTTTTGCCGGCACCGCATTCATCAGCACGGAAGACGGATAGGCCGCGGTGCCGCCAGGTACGTAAAGGCCGGCCGCCTCGATTGCGGTCCAGCGCGAGCCGAGTTCGACGCCAAGCGCGTCGGTCGAGCGCTCGTCCTTCGGCACTTGGCGGCGGTGATAAACCTCGATCCGTTCGCGCGCGAGCTTCAGCGCTTCGAGCGCCGCCGCGCCGCATTGCGCCGCTGCGCCGTCGACTTCGGCCTGCGACACCCGCAGCCCCGTCTTGGAGAGATCCACCCGGTCGAACTTTTTGGTCAGCTCGAACAGCGCGCGGTCGCCGTTCTGGCGCACCTGCGCGATGATGCCGCGCACGGCCTGCTCCACGTCCTGCGCAGCTTCCCGTTTGGTGTCGAGGAACGCGCGGAAACGCTGAGTGAAATCAGCGGCTTGTGTATCGAGACGGATCGGCACCGGTATCCACTTTTGCTGAACGCGCTCCAGGGCTATGCCAAGGGCATACCCGGACCACAGGTCAATGACGAGGGGGCCGTGGCGCGTCAACCCGCCTTGGGGACTTCAGCCGGTTCCGGGATCAGGGTTTCCGAATGGTGCGGACAATCGCAGGACCAGGTCGGCCCGATGTCCGCTATCTCAGCTTCCAGGCATTCGACCTGCAGCCGCAAGGCGGCGCCGCCATCGAAGGTCAGGATCACTTCGCCGCCGGGGGCGTCGCTTTCGACGAAATCAACCGCCAAGAGGTTGAGCACCGCATTTTTGTCGGCAGGATCGATGCCGCGGCATTTGCAGGAAAACACCCGCTCGAACCGGAGCCCGGTGCGGCAGCGGCGGAATTCCTTGGCCTCGTTGGCGGCCAGCCAGTCGAAACGGTCGACCCCGAGCACCAGCCGCTTTTCCTTCGGCAGCCAGAAGACGTCGGAAACCTTGACCGAGGAATCCTGCAGATGCGCGGAAATGACCTCGAGGTCGTCCTTGTCCAGAGCGATGAGCTTCAAGGGTTCCATGACGGCATTGGCTTTTGCGTTGTGTCATGAGGTAGCTAGGCAAGCGAGAGGCCAGGCGCAAGGCCGATGCTTTTCCAATGGTCATGCCTCGGCCCTTCACCTCTCCCCGCAGGCCGGGAGAGGGAGAAAGCGCTATCCGCTGATGCGCTCGACGGTGGCGCCGCAGGCCCTGAGCTTGTCTTCCAGCCGCTCGAAACCGCGGTCGAGATGGTAGACGCGATTGACCATGGTCTCGCCCTCGGCGGCGAGCGCCGCGATCACCAGCGAGACGGAAGCCCGCAGGTCGGTCGCCATCACCGGGGCGCCTTTCAGCTTGTCCACCCCGTCGATGGTGGCGGTTTGGCCGTCGAGATGGATCTGCGCGCCGAAGCGTACCAGTTCCTGCACATGCATGAAGCGGTTCTCAAAGATGGTCTCGGTAATGCGCGAGGTGCCCTTGGCGCGGGTCATCAACGCGATCAGCTGTGCCTGCAGGTCGGTGGGAAAGCCCGGAAACGGTTCGGTGGTCACGTCCACCGGCGCGATGCCGGCGCCGTTGCGGCTGATGCGGACGCCCTTGTTGGAGGGTGAAACACGCGCCCCCGCCTGGGCCACGATGTCGAGTGCCGATTGCAGCAGCTCGGGCCGCGCGCCTTCCAGCACAACGTCGCCGCCGGTCATCGCCACCGCCATGGCATAGGTGCCGGTCTCGATGCGGTCGGGCAACACGCTGTGGCGGGCGCCGTTGAGCTTCGATACCCCTTCGATCACGATGCGCGAGGTGCCGGCACCGGAAATATTGGCACCCATCTTGTTGAGGCAGTCCGCAACGTCGGTGATTTCCGGCTCGCGCGCGGCATTCTCGATCACCGTCGTGCCGCTGGCAAGTGACGCCGCCATCAACGCGATATGCGTGCCGCCGACCGTCACCTTCGGAAAGTTTATCTCGCCCCCGCGCAACCCGTCCGGCGCGTAGGCCAGTACATAGCCGGCGTCGATCTCGATTTTCGCGCCCAGCTGCTTGAGAGCCATCAGGAGGAGATCGACTGGCCGCGTGCCGATGGCGCAGCCGCCCGGCAGAGATACCTTGGCCTGCCCCATACGCGCCAGGAGAGGAGCAAGCACCCAAAAGCTTGCGCGCATTTTCGAAACCAGCTCATAAGGCGCCGTGGTATCGACGATGCGTGCCGCCGAAATATGGACCGTCTGCCCGTCATAGGGCGCGTCACCCGGCCGCTTGCCGCCAAGCATTACGTCCACGCCGTGGTTGAGCAGAATGCGCTGCAAAAGCCCGACGTCCGCCAGCCGCGGGACATTGTCGAGGATCAGCGTCTGCTCCGTGAGCAGGCTCGCGATCATGAGCGGGAGCGCCGCATTCTTCGCTCCTGAGATCGGAATTGAACCGATCAGGGGGGCGCCGCCGACGATACGAATGCGATCCATTGTCTCTCCGCGATTCTGACATGCCCGATGGTGCATGATCCGGCGAATTGGACCCGTCTCGCCGACAAGATCCTGCGCTAAGCCAATAGGTCAGCGGGGTGCCCCGAAGATAAGTATAGGCGATCTGCGCAAGCTCGATTGCCTTCCGCAAACCGGCCCTTGCCCGCGCTACTGACGTCTGCCGATTACGGCGAAAGTCCGGTTTTAGTTCCCAAGTCCCGAAGGAGCCCGCTATTTTTCACCGCATAAAGGCTTTTTAAGCGTTTTCCGCGCCCGCAGCTGCGCCTTGCGCCGGCGCAGATTGGCCTTCAGTTCGGCCGCCAGGCGCTCGGAACGGCTGGGCTTGCGGCCGGAGCGCGGCGGCGATTCCTGCCTTGGGGCGGTCATGTCCTCCCTTAGCGGCAGCAAACCGCGTCGCGCAAGTGCGGCTGGTCCGGAAATCAGCGAAATGGCTAACAGCGGCCGCTATCCTTGCGAAGGTAGGACCCTTATGGCAGTTTCCAGCGCGTTCGGGCCAGCCCGCATGCATTCCTCCGCTGCCGTAGCTCAGTGGTAGAGCACTCCCTTGGTAAGGGAGAGGTCGACAGTTCAATCCTGTCCGGCAGCACCAGCAATGCAAAGCGCCGGGACGCGATCGACGTCCGGCGCTTTGCATATTGCAGGTGAGATTACTTCTTTCCGATGACCTTCTCGTAAAAGCTGAGGTCGATGTATTTCGCCGCCGATTGCGGCGCCGCGCCGCCGTAAAGCGAGCGAAGCTTCAGCACCGTTTCCACCCCCTTGGTGTTGAGCGAGGCGCGCTTGTTCAGCCCGCCCGGGCCGGTCAGCCGCGCGTAGAGCTTCTCCGCATCGGAATCCGACAGGCCCTTGATGCGCGCTTTCAGCGTCTCGATGGTGCCCGCCTTGTCCG
>CAVSWC010000008.1:0-17093 GCA_963731585.1 uncultured Alphaproteobacteria bacterium | reverse complement strand
GCCGCGGCATCCTCGAAATTCTTGGCGCGAGCCGACAAATTAGCGAGCTGTTCGGATAGTGGCTTAGCCATAGTACGCCTCCATGTGTGAAATTCATCAATATCTCACCATAGCGGTGCGTTTAGCCGAGCGCATTGATGTAGATCAAAGTCGCCTTGGTCTTCCTATTCTTGTCTGGCCGGCGGCGCCCAAATGTCCGCGTTGGGTCACCTTCTTCGGTGCTGCGGTCCCAGCGCGTGTTCCAAGCCTTATCGTTTGGTGCTCCAGGCAAGCCAGATCGCCACGAGCGCAAGGCCCACGGATAGGATGCGGCGCGTCAGTTGCCGGCGTGGTCCTTCCACAAGCGACGGGCGCAGCTGCGCCGCCAGGATAACGATCGTCGCGTGGATTGCCGTGGCGATGGCGACATAAAGAATACCAAACACCGTCATCTGGACGGGGATAGCCGGATCGCCAGGGGCGTTCCGGATGAATGAGGGAACGACTGAAACAAAAAAGAGCACAGATTTCGGATTGAACACGTTTGACAGGAAGCCTCTTACGAACAGCGGACCAGCGGCGGAGAGAAAGTCGGCGTGCCCAGGTGAGTTCTCTCTTTCAGGCCGCCAGCCTTCCCAGGCGAGATAAAGAAGGTAAGCGACCCCGATCCAGCGCAGCGTCTCGTATAACCACGGCTGCTGCTGAATAAGGGTACCCGCGCCAAAGACCGTCACGGTCGCGTGTACGGCAAGCCCGAGCGCCACTCCCAGGGTTGCGATCAACGCTGCCGTTCGGCCGCGGGCCAAGGCGAGCGTTGCGAGGTAGGCCATGTTGGGGCCAGGGGTGAGTTCCAGAAGCAACACGGCGAACGTAAACTCAAGCACCGGCCGCTCCAGCGGTTTTGCAGGTAATCTGTGTCGCGCGGGGGGATGGTTTCGCGCTTCAATGCGCAAGCAAGCAGCAGAGTGCAGAAGATGTGAGCAATTGTTGCGTAACGCCCCCAAAAGCCCACTCGCGCAGCCGGCTGTGGCCGTAAGCGCCAGCCACGATTAGGTCTGCCGTTTCGTCGGCTGCCATTTCGTTCAACGTCAGTGTTGCGTCACGGCCATCAATAACTCGCACCACCGCCGTCGCTCCATGGCGGGTAAGCCACTTGGCGACGTCCTCACACGCATGCTGGGCCTCAGACTTCTCTTGACGCTCGAGGATTTGAGCTACGACCACGCAATCCGCCGCCCGCAGCAGGGGCAACGCGGCCGAAACCGCGCGGCGCGCCTGCGGCGTATCTTTCCAAGCTACGAGCACGCACTTGGCCTGCAGACCGTCGACCCGGGACGGCACGACCAAGATGGGACGGCCCGCTGCCATGACAAGTGCCTGGGTCCAAGACGTGGAAAGGATCGATCCATTCTTCGCCGCGACTTAAACCTGTGATGACTAAATCAGCGGCGCGCGCTTGATCGGCGATATACGCGTTGGGCTTGGCAAAGGCTTGACGCCATTCGACCGGTCCGCTAAATCCACTCACTGCCACGCGAAACCGATTTTCCGCTTCGGTCATTTGCCCTAAAGTCTTAGCCCTTTCTTGCGCAATGAGTGCCCCGGCAACACTACCGCCCCCGTAGGCGGGCGGGGCTGGATCAGCAGCCGCAATACCGATCAAACAGCCGCCAAATCGCGCCGCCAAATTCGCGGCAACACGAATACGCAAGTCATCCGGACGATCAAGTTCCAGATGGACCATTATTGACTTGTACGACATGAATTGCCTCGATCCAATTATCTGCCACTGGTCCAAGAGCACCCTTTGACCAGTCGGTCGACAATTCACTTCAGAGTGTTGAGGAACGCAACTAAATCGGTAATTTGCCCCGCATCGAGCCGAAATTCCGGCATCGTTGGATGGCTGGTCCTTAGTCCTTGGGCCAAGGGTTGTTGCAAATCCTCAACGGGATAACGTTGATGAAGATCGCGAAAAGCCGGTGCAATGGGTAGAGGACTTGGAGTGACCTTATCGATGGAATGGCAGCGCGCACAATTCGTTTGAGCAAATTGGAGTCCGCGTTGTGCGGCCGGCGACACCTGAGCCTGTGCCGGCGACAACAAAATCGAGACTGCGGCCAAGCCAATGAATTCTCTGCATCATAATATGAATATAATAGTTTCCTGTGCGTCGCTGACCACCCCTCCCCAAAAAACGAAGGACGCCTTTCAGAAATTGATCGCGTTCCACCTTGCCGAGGGGAACCCGGCTGGCTACTCTGCCGCTACCATCCGGGAATGCCGAATAAAGCAGAGGGAAGCCTCCCTTGTCCGGATTGCAGGCGGCGCACATAACGTGTTGCCATGCCAAGCAGAGCTGCCTGGATTGCAAGGTCCGAGCGGTCAGCGTCTGCGCGGCGCTGAATTCCGACGAGCTTCGCGCTCTCGAAGCCCTGGCCCAACAAACCGCGTTCGCCCCGAAGGAAACCTTGTTCCTGCAGGACCACCCTGTCGACACCGTCTATAACCTGACCGAAGGCGTGGTCCGCCTTTATAAATTGCTGCCCGACGGCCGACGCCAGATCGTCGGCTTTGCATTGCCCGGCGATTTTCTCGGGCTGGCTATGGGTGACCAATATGGCGTCTGCGCCGATGCCGTCAACTCGGTCAAAGCATGCCGCTTTTCGCGCGAGCCTTTTTCGGGCTTGCTTGACGAGAAGCCTCATTTGCTCCGCCGGCTGCACGAGTTTGCGACGCACGAACTCAGTCTCGCGCAGGATCAGATGGTTATCCTCGGCCGGCGAACGGCAGAGGAGAAGATCGCCTCGTTTCTGATTGGACTGCGAAACCGTTGGGCGCGTTTGAATGGAGCGTCGGTGACAGTCCACCTGCCGATGGGCCGACAGGATATTGCCGACTTTCTCGGCCTGACGATCGAGACGGTGAGCAGGACCTTCAGCCGCTTCGCGCGGGACAGAGCAATTTTAATCGTGCCGGACGGCGTGCGGTTGCTCGATCAGCAGCGCATGGAGCAGCTGGCCGACATTTGACACTATGTCACTCGTCCAATTCTTCCGATTAATTCCTGTCTGTTACATTCTGAAGAGATTTGCAGCGTCGGCTTTTTACTGCATCGACCAGCCATGGCTCACGATCAGGGACTGGCCGGTCAACGCGTTGGAGTTGAAGCTGGCAAAGAAAACCGCGGCCTCGGCGACGTCTTCGAGCGTCGTGAACTCTCCATCGACGGTATCCTTCAGCATGACGTTCTTGATCACCTGCTGCTCGGTGAGCCCGAGTGCTTTGGCCTGTTCGGGTATCTGCTGGTCGACGAGCGGCGTGCGCACGAAGCCGGGGCAGATCACGTTGGCGCGCACGCCGTACTTGGCCCCCTCCTTGGCAACGACCTTAGCGAGACCGATCAGTCCGTGCTTGGCCGTCACGTAGGGCGCCTTTAGCAGCGAGGCTTCCTTCGAGTGCACCGAGCCCATGTAGATTACGCTGCCGCCAGTGGTCTGCTTGTGCATTTGCTTCAGCGCTGCCCGCGTGGTGAGGAACGCACCGTCGAGATGGATTGCGAGCATCAGCTTCCATTTCGCGAAATCGAAGTCTTCAATCGGCGCCACGATCTGGATGCCCGCATTGCTCACGAGCACGTCGATACGGCCGAAGGCAGTGACCGCCTTGGCCATGCCGGCCTCGACCTCTGCCTCGCTCGTCACGTCCATAGCGACGCCGATCGCTTCCCTGCCGCCGAGCTCCGCGGCCGCTGCGTCGGCGCCGGCCTGATTGAGATCGGCGATCACGACCTTGGCACCTTCGCGGCGATAGGCGCGCGCAATCTCCTTGCCGATACCGCTCGCGGCGCCGGTAACGACCGCAACTTTGCCTAGGAGACGCATGCCAGTCTCCTTTCAGTCGAGCGCGTCGCAACCGGCTGCAAGTAATCGTGCACGACTTTGCCAAGGCCGAGGGTCAGATCGGCGACGAAGTGAACGGCCGAGACGACCTCAAGCACCGGCAGCTCGGCGACAGGCGCGAGCGCGTGCGGATTAAGTTGCAACGAGCCAGGGCCCGCCCAGGCGCCGCGGACCTCGATGTCCTCGAGCTGGAATTCGACGAGCTCGCAGATGCGCGCGGTGCCATCGACGTGCGGAATAACCTTGATCAGGAAATTCGGCGCGCCCATTGCGAGTTTGAGCTGCGAAACGTCCAGCGTGCGGTGCTTATAGCCCATCGTGCCGGTGGCCACACGCACCGGGCCATAGTCGAGCGTGCCGATCAGCGTGTCCTTCTCGATCTTGAGGCTCGGGCTCGCGAGCTTCTTGGGAAAGCCCCAGAGCTCGCGCCCGCCCGCAATCGGCGCCTCGTCGTCGAGGAACATGCAGTGCGTGTAGGTTCCGCGCCGCCCGTTAAACGACACCGGGATCACCTGACCGCTCTCAGTGTAATCCCCGAAGCCGGTGGAATCGGGCATGCGGATGAACTCGTACTTCACCAACGGCGCATCGACCGCCAGTGGCTCCGGCACGACCGCGCGCAGCCGCTCCGGATCGGTTCGATAGGTGATGATGAGGTATTCGCGATCGATGAAGCGGTACGGTCCGGGCGGAAAGGCTGGGCTCGTAAGGGGCATCGTAAACGCGCGCTTCCGAATCTCTTCTTCGGTCATGGTATTCTCCCGTTATTCACGGCCGTCGATGTGAAGGTCGAAGGTGAAGACGCCATCCGGCGTTTTGGAGCGCCTCAGCACCTCGGGGTGGCGCAGTGTGCGCACGGCGTCGTGGTAGCCGGCGCGCCAATGCTCCTCCATGCTCCGGCGCGAGAACTCGTAATCTTTCGAATCGCCTTCGTAGGTTTTTGCCCGATAGATGAGCTGGATGATGTTGTAAGCCCTGTGCTCAATCATCGGCTGCAGCACCTCCATCTCGGGGCTGTTACGCACATGCTCAGGCATGTCGGCGCTCAGCTTAGCCGCTGCATCACGCATCCTTTGCATGCGCTTGAAGCTGCTCGTGCTGGCGCGGGTTCGGCTCGAATAAATGATCTCCTTCCGCCGCGTCTCGACTTCGGCCATATGGCGAGGGAAATCGCCACGTGCGCTCCAGAGATCAACCTGGAAGGCAAGGGTGTCCTGTCGCGGTACGTTTTCCACGACCCATTCCAGCGGCGTGTTGGAGACGAGGCCGCCATCCCAATAATGCTCGCCCTCGATCTCAACGGCGGGAAAGCCGGGCGGCAGCGCGCCGCTCGCCATGACGTGCTCTGGGCCGATCCGATGCGTCCGGGTATCAAAGCAGACTAGATTGCCCGAACGCACGTTGACCGCGCCGACCGTGAAGCGCATCGATCCCGAATTGATCCGATCGAAATCGATCAGGCGCTCAAGCGTCGAGCGCAGCTTCGCCGTGTCGTAGTAGCTCGTGGCGCTGGCGCCATCGGCCGGAGTAAACCACGGCGCCATCAGACGCGGCGTGAAGAATCCAGGCGCGCCCCCAAACAGCGCCATCGCAGCGCTCGTCTGGTTCACCCAGCCACGCGTGATATCGCTGGTTCCTGCCAGCGGCGCGAGCCAGGCGTCACAACCGTGCGTTCCCGCCGTGATTTGCTCCCAGAATGTCCTAAGCTGGTCGACGCGCCGCTCGGGTGCATTGCCCGCGATCAGCGCTCCGTTGATCGCACCGATCGAGATGCCAGCGACCCAATCCGGTTGCAACTCGGCCTCCGCCAGCGCGGCATAAACGCCGGCTTGGTAGGAGCCGAGGGCGCCGCCGCCCTGCAGCAGCAACGCGATGCATTCGAAAGGCGGACGCTCGAGCACGCGGCGCCACTTTGGGGCGGCAGCGCCGACGGCGGCAGAGGGAAGTTGCTCCACGCCGGATTCTCCTTTGGCATCTATTCGGGTGGCTGGGTGTACACGTCGTGCAATCGCGTTCATTTTCGCTCCTCCATGATCAGCTATGGGCAAGGGCTGGGGCGCCGGACGGAATTGTCAGCGGTGCCGAATTCGGCTTAATCCGAAACCATGCAACGTACAGTGCTGGCAGGAATACGAGGGTCAGCAGCGTTGCGACGACGAGACCGCCCATCACCGCATAAGCCATCGGACCCCAGAACACGGTGGGCGCGATCGGGATCATGCCCAGAATGGCAGCGGCGGCGGTCAGCAGGATCGGGCGCAGCCGATGCTCAGTTGCCACGATCACCGCGTCCCATGGGTGCCGGCCGGCGGCGATTTCCGTATCGATCTGGTCGATCAGGATCACCGAATTGCGGATCACCATGCCGATGAGCGAGACGACGCCGAGGATCGCAACGAATCCCATAGGTGCGCGCGAGACAAGCAGCGCGGCGGCGACACCGATGAGAGCGAGCGGTGCGGTGGCAAGCACAAGAAACAGCCGCTGAAAGCTCTGCAACTGCACCATGAGGATCGTGATCATGATCAGGATCATGAGCGGAAAGACTGCGAAAATGCTGGCTTCCGCCTTGGCGCTCTCCTCGACTGTTCCGCCCGTAACCACGTCATAACCCTCCGGTAGTTTCGACTTGAAGGCGGCGAGATCGGAGGAAAGCGCTTTGACAACGGTCGCTGCCTCAAGGCCCGGCGCCGTATCGGCTTGCACGGTGACGGTTGGCAGACGGTGGCGGCGCCAGACCAGCGGCGCTTCGATCCCGTAGGAGAGCTTCGCGACCTGCTCAAGCGGCACCGAACGCCCGCCAGGCACGTTGATCATCAGGCTGCGCAGGGTCTCCAGCTTGGCGCGCTCGTCGGGAATAGCGCGGGCGACGATGTCGATCAAATAGATGTCATCGCGCACCTGGGTGACCGGCGTGCCCGATAAGACGGCATTGATGGTCTGACTCAATGCTTGCGAGCTGATGCCAAGCGCGCGAGCCCGGTCCTGGTCAACCTCGACGCGGACCACCTTCGACGGCTCGTTCCAGTCAAAGTTGATGTTTCGCGCATGCGGAGTCCTGCCGAGCAGTGACGCGAAGTCCTGCGCGATGTCGCGCGTCTTCATCGGGTCAGGACCGCTGATGCGGAACTTGAGCGGCCAGCCGACCGGCGGCCCAAGCTCCAACGGGCTGATGCGCGGCTGCACCTGCTCGAATTCGGGCCGTTGCAATGCGGCGAGGATGCGCTGTTGCACGGCCGGACGTAGCTTGAACCCTTTCGTGACTATGACGCCCTGCGCGAAGAAGTCGTTCGCGAGCTGCTGATCGAGCGGCAGGTAGAAGCGGATGGCGCCGCTGCCGATATAGAAGGACCAGTGTTCGATGTCCGGGTCGGTCTTGAGGATCTTCTCGAGCTCGTCAACCGCCTTGCGCGTTTCGTTGATAGACGACCCTTGCGGGAGCGTCAGGTCAACAAGCAGTTCGGGACGATCGGAGCTCGGGAAGAACTGTTGCTGCACGAACTGCATGCTGGCGAGAGCGGCGACGAACAACGCAACGGTCGCCGCCGATCACCCAGTACCTCAGATGCAGCACGCGACCGAGCACGGTATGGAACGCCCGGGCGAAACGCGATGGCTCATGGCCGTGACCTTTCATCTTGTCGGGCAGGATGAAAACGCCAATCAGCGGCGTAAACAGAACGGCCACGACCCATGAAGCAACCAACGCGATTCCGACGACGGCGAACAACGTGAAGGTATATTCACCGGCGCTGCTCGCTGCGAAGCCCACGGGGACGAAGCCCGCGATGGTGACGAGCGTTCCGGTCAGCATCGGAAAGGCGGTAGAGGTATAGGCAAATGTTGCGGCGGTGATCTTGTCGGCGCCCTCTTCGAGCTTCTTCATCATCATCTCCACCGCGATCATCGCGTCGTCGACGAGTAGCCCAAGCCCGATGATGAGTGCGCCGAGCGAGATACGCTGCAGGCTCACTCCGGCAAGCTTCATGGCGACGAAGGTGATGGCAAGAACCAGCGGAATCGCGATCGCGACGACGATGCCTGGGCGCCAGCCGAGCGACAGGAAGCTCACGGCCAAAACGATGGCAATGGCTTCGATCAGGGCCTTGATGAACTCGCCAACGGCCTCTTCGACGACTTTCGGCTGATTGGCTACCAGGTGGGATTCGATGCCGGCCGGCAGTTCGGCTGTCACCTTGGCGAGGCGCTCTTTGAGGTGCTCGCCGAATGCCAGGACGTCGCTGTTCTTCCGCATCGAGACGGCGACGCCGATCGCGGAGCGGCCGTTGTATCGGAAGATAGGCTGCTGTGGGTCAGCGTAGCCTCGTTGCACCTTGGCAATGTCGCTCAGCCGAAAGAACCGGCCATGGAAACGGAAATTGATGGCTTTCAGGCTCTCTTCGGAGGTGAACTGACCCGAGACGCGAACCGCGATCTTCTCTGCATCTGAGTCGACCGTCCCGCTCGGCTGGATCGCGTTTTGCGCCTGCAAGGTCTGTATCAGCTCGGAAATGTCGAGCCCCATGGCGGCGAGCTGCTGGGTCGAGAACTCCAGATAGATTTTTTCGTCCTGGGTGCCCAGAAGGTCGATCTTCGCGACGTCGGGAACGCTGAGCAGTTCGGCGCGCACGCGCTCGGCATAATCGCGCAGCTCGCGGTGTGAGAAGCCGTCCGAAGTCAGCGCGAAGATCAGGGCATAGGTATCGCCGAACTCGTCGTTGAAGAACGGACCCTGGACGCCTTGTGGCAACGTGTGCTTGATGTCGCCGACTTTTTTTCGCACCTGGTACCAAAGATCCGGCACCTCCGAGGCACGGGTGGAGTCCTTCAAATACACGAACACCACGGACTCGCCCGGCTTGGTGTAGCTCTTCTGATAGTCGATGTTCGGCAGCTCCTCGAGCTTCTTCTCGATCCGGTCCGTGACCTGCTGCATCGTCTCCAGCGTGGTGGCGCCGGGCCACAGCGTCTTCACCACCATCGTCTTGATGGTGAAGGGCGGGTCCTCCTCGCGGCCGAGCCGGCGATATTCGAAAATGCCGGCGAGCGCGATAACCAGCATGAGGTAGACGACGAAGCTCTTATGCTCCAGCGCCCAGCGGGACAGGTTGAAGGTCTTCACTTGCTGCTCCTTCCGGCCACGTTTGCTTCGGCAAGCCGGACCTTTTGGCCGACTGTCAGGCTATTCACGCCCGCGGTGACAACGATGTCCCCTTCGGTCAGGCCGCCATCGACGATGACGGTATTTGCCTCATAGCGCGCGACCGTAATTGGCCTCAGAGTAAGACTGCTCGATTGTTGATCGACCACCCAGACAGCCGGCGATCCGTTCTTTTCAAACACGGCGGAGAGGGGCAGCGCGACCGCGAGAGCGGCATGCCCTTTCACCCGGCCACCGACACTCATGCCGAAGCGAAGTTGCGGCGGCGGGCTCTTCAGCGTGACCTTCACGGTGTAGGTGCGCGTCGCCGGATCGGCGATCGGAGAGATCTCCCGCACCACGCCTTCCACCGTCAGGTTCGGGTTGGACAGCGGCCAGACGATGACTTCCGGGTGCGCGTCGCTGACATCAGCGAAGGCCGTCTCCGCGATATTGAAGACGCCATCCTTGTCGTCCGGTCGCGCCAGCTTCACCACCATTTGACCGGCGTTCACATTCTGGCCTGCCTCCGCGCCCACGGCAGTGATCACGCCGTCGAAATCGGCCTTGAGCTCGGTGTAATTGAGCTGGTCGCGGATGAGATCGCGATTGGCCTTGGTGGCAATGAGCCTGGCTTCGGCGGCACGAAGTTGGTTCAGCGCGGTGTCATAGGTAGCGTGCGGCGTCCATCCGTCCTTCAAAAGCTTCGCTTTGCGCGTCTCCGTGCCCTGCGCCTCAACCAGCGCGGCCTCGGCTGAGGTGACATCCGCTTCCGCTGAGCGCAGGCGGTTCTGATAATCCTGGGTGTCGAGCGTCGCCAGCATGTCGCCCTTCTTGACCGAAGCGCCCACATCCACATGCCGCGAGAGCACCTTGCCGGCGACGCGGAACGACAGATCGCTCTCATAACGCGGCTTGACCTCGCCGATCGCATGGCGGTCTTCACGGACAGACTTGGGATCGACGACGAGGGTGCGAACCAGCCGGAGTGCTGCTGGTGCGTCCTCTGGCTTGCAGCCGACCAGCACGAGAAGCGCGAAAATAAGAATGCAGAAACGCATGTTAAGCTCCAATGGAATAGGGCCAATGTTGACGTTGACAACTTTATAATGTGAAAAGTTGGCAATGTCTACATTTGAATGCAAGCAATGGCGGAATGGCTGGTATGCAGAATGTTGACATCGCCAACTTCGCCGGCTAGATAGTGAAGCGAAGCAGCGGTTGGAAGAGCGATGCCTAGGCCCCGATCCCACGAACGCCCATACCACCACGGCGACCTGCGCCATGCGATCGTCAAGGCCGCCCTGGAAATCCTGAGTGAAACCCAGAGCCTTGAGGTTTCGCTGCGCGAACTCGCGCGACGCGCGGGCGTCAGCCACAACGCGCCTTACAAGCACTTTGCCGACAAGCGTGAGCTATTGGCGGCTGTCTCGGCGGCGGGGTTCGAGATGCTGGCGAAGCGAATGGCCAGTGAGACCGCGGGCTTCGCGCAGTCCCCGCGAGCAGTTGTTCGCGATGTTGCGCGCTTACATTGCTCATGGCGTTGAAAATCCGGCGCTCTACAGCCTGATGTTCGGAGGCTATCTGGGCGGCCCAGATCGTAGCCGCCCCGCCATCGAAATGGCCGAAGCCGAGAAGACCAGGGCGCTGCTTGCGGGCGTGATCGTCGCGGGCGGTCTGGGGCGCACCATTCCGCATGCCCCCCGCAACGAACGGAAGATTGCCGGCGCGATCCTGGCGTGCTGGTCCCTCGTGCATGGTCTCACTTTGCTGCTGGCCGATGGGCTCGTCGGGCCGAAGAAAAAGTCCGGCGCGCTGGGCGACAAACTCGTGCAGGGCATGCTCGACGGATTAGCGGCCGAATTGCCGGCCTTGCCGCCTGGCACCTGGGTCGGTCCGCAAGTCGCCAGACAACACTGATCTGCCGCGCCGAACGTCCACAGCCGACCAACAGACGGTCAATTATAGCCTTAGCCTTGGGCCCAACCCGCTTCACAGGCCGCCAGGAAAAAATTGACGCGTTCGCGAACAAAAGACGGCAACTGCCTTCGAAGTACTGTGGCTTCATCGCCCATGAGGGATCGCATGAGCATCGGAAGCAGGATGAGATCCATAAAGATCTGGGCAGTGGCCATACTTCGCTTGCCACTGAAGGGGTCCTTAGATGAACGCGAAAGGGAGTGGGTGGCGTCGTTCAAGAGCTGGGAAACAGCACTTGCAGCCCGGTCCCGTGAGGCTTCATGGAGATGGCGGCTCAACTCGGGGAATCGCTCTGCTTCAGCAATCGTCACACGAGTTACGCTGACCGTATCTTTGATGAATCGTTCGACGAGTTCGGTGCCCAGACTCGTGAGCTTATCCTGAACTCGTGCGTCCACGAGGGATATAGCCCTCGAAATTGGTCAAGCTGTTGATGACGCGGGCGACCACAGCAGCGAAAAGCGCTTCTTTCCCGGGAAAGTACGAGTAAATCGTCGGCTTGCTGGCAGGCGCCAGCTCCGCGATCTCATCGATACTCGCGCTGTAACCCTTTTCAAGAAAAACGCGCTGGGCCGCATCGAGAATGCGCCCTTTAACATCACCGGCGAGGTCTTTGGGCGGCCTGCCGAGTCGCCCCTGTGGTGCTTTTAAAGCTCTCTTCCTCGCCATCTGTGGCTCCGTTGCAATCACGAAAGTCCGAGCGTCCTAGCCCCGCGCCGTATCGGACTTGACACGTCGTAGACCAAAGTTCAATAGAAATAAACTATACCGTGTAGTTTATATGTCCAGGCAAGGCAGGAGAGCAAGGGGCACCGCAGTGACAAACGAGAGCAGCATCACCGTTGAGAGCGTCAGGTCCGATCATTTTTTTCTTTTGGGCAGCATGCCTCCGCTCATGATGGACCTCAAACTTCGCCTTTACTCTGCCGCGATTTCAGCCTCTTCGGGCTTTGTGCCAGGCGAGGCCTCTGTCTACGGCACGTCTTTTGCCATTGTGCTTGCCTTGTGGCGCTCGCTTGCGACAGCACTTTGGCAATTTCTGCCGGAAAGGACAAAATCCGATTCAGCCGCACAGAATCCGCCGCGTGTCCGAAAATCTGTCACGAACTGTTTATCGGCTGCGCTTTCCGTTCTTTACGTCCTCGTTTTTTGCCTTAAAGCGCATGCAGGCATTGGCGAACCATTCGGACTCTCCACCGTTCCAGCGGCAGAAACAGCAATTGCAGCGATGTGGAAAGAACTGCTGGTCGGGATCAACAATGATCTCGCTATCGTTGCCAAGTGTCGCGAACAACCCCAGTCCTGTTCTTCACCTGCCGCAATCAAATTTGCGAGCATCGCAAAAGAAGGCGAACAACGTGGAGGTCTGGCTCAGATCGGGCACCTTAATCGCGCAGCAACCCTTGCAGTTACGGCTCACGCGGATGGCGAATGGAGGTCACCTCTGGCAATCCTCTCAAGGAGCAGTGGCGACTGCAAACACTATGTCGTGCTCAAGTACGCTATGCTCAAAGAGCTTGGCCTTTCGGCTGATGACCTAAAGATTATCATTGTTGAGGTCAGATCAAGTCGCCAGTTGCACGCCATCCTGGCGGTTCGTACCGAAAAGGACCGCTGGCTACTTCTTGACAATCGCACGTTGATGCTCGTCGAAAGCTCCATGGTGCTCGATTACTATGATCCTTTGTACGAGCTCGATCAGAACGGAGTCCGGCAATTTGCGTTGCCGCCGCTCGTCCCAAGCAGCTCGGTCGCCGCCTCCGTAACCGCGATAAGGCCATAAACTGTAATGGTTGGATACGAATGCTCCTGGTGGGTAGACTGCCGAGCGACGCAGGAATATGCGACATATACGGCACGGCTCTGGCATGTACGGCACGGCTCTGGCACGTCGATTTGTGCGTGACCGGGGGCGCAAGCAGAAGACTTTCGCTGATCGACGTATTAGGCTGGCCACCACGGAACGCATTCCAGCCAGCTTACGTTAACCAGGCCTAGAGCCTAGGAGAGTCGCATGACGCGGAAAATTATCGGTCTCGCCACGGTCCTGATTCTGTGTTCATCGATCCCAATTGCCTTGGGACAAACAGCCGCACCTGAGGCGACTGGCAATCAGTCTCAGCCACAAGGTCAAACCGGGCCGATCAATACCCAATCAGGCGGCGCTCCCGCATCAAGCCCTCAGGGAGAGACACCGCCCGGCATGCAGTCGGCGCCCCAAGGCTCGCGAGAAACCGTTCCAACCGGCAGAGGCGGGGTGCCGCAAGGCACGCCTGGCCAAGGGGCGGCCGACCCCACGGCGTCGGCTCCAGCCACCGTGAACGCTCCCCCGAAAATTCCGTCGGCGCAAAACGACGCCGCGCAATTCAATCCGGCGGTAGCAGCAAAAGACAAGCAGCCGGCCGTCGCCTGGACGCTCGCTCTCAACGACGAAAAAAATCGCGCGATGCTGCAAAGCATTGTGACGGCGACCCCCGCTACGGGCAGCAACCCCGCAAAGATCGAGGGACTGACGCCCGCTCCGGGCGAGCGCGTTCCGGCTTCGCTTGCGCTTAACCCGCTTCCCGGGCCGGTCGCGAACCAGATGCCGAATGCTCAGCCGTACAAGTTCGCACGCGTCGGCAACGATATCCTGCTCGTTGATCCCATTACCCGCGGCATTGTCGCCGTCCTAAAAAATTAAGTCCCACCCGCGGGACCGCTCATCCGGCCGTGCCGTCACGCGGCGCTAAGCCGCGACTGAAAACTTTAATTATTGCGGCTGCAGGATCGCCCAGTTCATGGTGACGGTATTGTTGCCGCGGCGGAACGGAAATGACAGCGGGGGTTGAATGATCGCCTTTCCCGCGATTGGGGCATAAGCGGCGGGGATTCCCGGCTCTTCCGTCCACACCACGAGGGCGCCGCGCTTGCGCAAATCCGCAAGATCGATCCATGGCCCGCGCGCGGGATTGCCGTCAATCAAAACGCGCGGCCGCTCGCGCGAGTAATGGCTGATATTGCCGCCCAGCCACATTTCGCTGACCACGTAAGGCGGCGCACGCCCGGCAACCGCCCGGAATCGATCCGTCAATTCACGGGCGATTGCTTCGCCGGGGAACAGCACGGCGCGGTAGCGACTATCAAAGTATGGCAACACCGCGTAATGCACGATGAAGGCCAAGGCGTAGACGGCGGTAACGCCGCCCCAGATCACAATCATCCGGATCATCCGCTCGGCATCCAGTCGGGCTTTCAATTGCAGGACGATCCATAGTCCGGCAAACAGCCAGAGCGGATAGCCCCACATGGGGATGAGCACGCGACCGCTTAGCATCGACATGGCGAGCAGAAATGTCGCTGGCCCGAAGGTGAGAAGCGAAATCACGCGCCGGTCAAAGCTTAGGGCCGGCCCGTCCCGCCGGCCCTTGAGCAACGGTAACGCGATCAAAAGCGAGGGGACAAACCAGACAAATTGCGCCGCCGCGAAGAACGCCGGATGAAGAATGTGATCGAAAAGTCCGCGTGACGGTGCCGCGCGGGCCGCGGCGTAGTTGAAAGGCAGAAAATCGTTCTGGATCAGCCAAGAAAGATGCGGCGCCGCGATCACGGCAGCGATAATCGTTGCAAGGTAAGGCCCGGGCGTCGCCAGCGTTTTGCGCGCACGAGAATCGATGAGCAAAAATAATGCGAGCGGCACCGCAAGCGCGACGACAAAATATTTCGCCCACACCGCCAAGCCGAAGGCGACGCCGAGACTTCCCCAATGCAGCAAACGGCCGGTGCGTAACGCAGCATGAAACGAAAATCCGGCCAGCGTCCAGAACGGCAGTTGCAGCACGTCATGATTGAATTTCGGCGAGGTGAAGGTGAAATAATGCAGTCCGTCGATGATCAGGACAGAAGCCAGCGCGCCGAGCGGGCCGACCAGCGGCAGGGCCATCGTCCAAACGAGCGCAAAGGACGCGAGAACGCAAAGCTGGGCGAGTAGGTAAAACGCGAAGTCCGCGCCGCCGAGCCGGTAAACAACTTCAGCCAGCCACCAGGGCAGCGGCGGTAATTTGTCGTAGCCCAATTGCCATTCGCGGCCATAGGTCAAGGCTTCGATCAGATCGAGCGGCAGATTTGGATAAAGCAGATACGGCAGAATTGTCCACAGCACGGCGTGCAGCAGCGCGAAGACGCCAAAGCACGCGCGCGGGTTACGCTCGATCCAGGTAGTGAGCCTCATGCCTGGGGTCTATAGCATGGGCTCGCAAGGCGGCCGGCGCGCGTCTCTTAACGCACCGGCCTTGGTTCAATACTTAAGGTACATCCCGCCGGCGGTAGTTTGCGAGCGGGGCCGCGCCCGAACTACTTCTTCTGTTCCGGCTGGTTCAAGCGGGTGTCCCAGTTGCCGCCGGGCGCGGCTTGTCCTGTGGTTCCCGCGCCGGGCACAACTGCCCTTTCGCCTTCGATTTTTGCCGATGGATTGTTGGCTTGCTCAGACGTCCGGGTGCCGCTCCAGCCGATCATGAGCAGAGCGGCACCGACGGCGATTACCGCGCCGAAAAACATAGCTGCGTAGGTGCCGCTCGATTTACGCCCGGCGCCATAGCCGACCACCTCGTCTTCGCGCGTCGAATGCGGGGTGTCGAAATCCTGTTTGTCCTCGCGAAAATCTCTGTCTTGGGCCATGTCGATCTCCTCTTTCCGTTGTCAACAGAATAACGGCCGCATTACCCCGCCGGTTCCGCCCGTAACCGTGGCCCCGGCGCACCAATTTGGCCTCGACAAACAGCGTCGAACGCTTCTAATAAAGGCGGCCGGCCGGTTCCGGAGTGGCATTTTCATGGATTACACCCCCTTTTTCGCCGACGCCCTGGCGCGCCTTCGCGATGAGCGCCGCTATCGTGTATTCGCGGACTTAGAGCGGATCGCGGGGCGTTTTCCGCGCACCATCTGGCATTCACCGCAAGGGCCGCGCGATGTCATCGTCTGGTGCTCGAATGATTATCTCGGCATGGGGCAACACCCGAAGGTGATCGGGGCCATGGTCGAGACCGCGACCCGCATGGGCACCGGCGCCGGCGGCACCCGGAATATCTCGGGCACCACTTATCCGCTGGTCGAGCTCGAGCGTGAGCTCGCCGACCTGCACCGCAAGGAAGCCGCGCTCGTTTTCACCTCCGGCTATGTCGCCAACGAGACCGGCATATCGACGCTTGCAAAATTGCTGCCTGATTGCCTGATCCTGTCGGATGCGTTCAACCACAACTCGATGATCGAGGGCATCCGCCAGTCCGGTCGGGAAAAGAAAATCTTCCGCCACAACGATCTCGCCCATCTGGAGACACTGCTGAAAGAGGCCGGCAGCCGGCCGAAGCTCCTCGCCTTCGAGAGCCTCTATTCCATGGATGCCGACGTCGCGCCGATCAACGCCATTTGCGATCTCGCGGAAAAATACGGCGCGCTGACCTATCTCGACGAGGTGCACGCGGTCGGCATGTATGGCCCGCGCGGCGCGGGCATCGCCGAGCGCGACGGCGCTATGGACCGCATCGACGTGATCGAGGGAACGCTCGGCAAGGCCTTCGGCTGTTTCGGCGGCTACATTGCGGCGAACGCCAAAATCTGCGACGCGCTGCGCTCTTACGCGCCGGGCTTCATTTTCACCACCGCTCTGCCGCCGGCAATCTGCGCTGCGGCGGCAGCCTCGATCCGGCATTTGAAGACCTCGCAGTGGGAGCGCCAGCAGCATCAGCAGCGCGTGGCGCGAACGAAGGCCGTGCTCACCGCGGCAGGTCTGCCAGTGATGCCAAGCGTGACACATATCGTGCCGATCGCCGTCGGCGATCCGGAAAGGTGCAAGGCGGCGAGCGATCTTTTGCTCAACGCGCACGGCGTTTACATCCAGCCGATCAATTATCCGACCGTGCCAAAGGGCACCGAGCGCCTGCGGGTAACGCCGTCGCCCTATCATGACGACGCGCTGATCGATGCGCTGGCGGAAGCTATGGTCGATGTCTGGGAAGAGCTGCGCCTGCCGCTGACCCGCGCGCTCGCGGCGGAATAACTTCAAACTTCATTTGGACTTCTAAAATTGCCGCGCGCGAAAGCGCCAGCGACTCGCT
>CAVSWC010000007.1:0-229606 GCA_963731585.1 uncultured Alphaproteobacteria bacterium | reverse complement strand
CCACGCGGTTTCAGTCAGACGCGGCAACCTTGTGCAGGATGTGAAGGCGAAAGACCTCGCCGTCGGCGACATCATTCTCGTTGCACCCGGAGCGCTGATCCCTGTCGACGGCACTGTTATCAGCGGTCATTCATTTGTCGACGAGGCCCGCATCTCCGGCGAATCCGCACCGGCAGAGAAGCTGGCCGGAAGCCCAGCTCGCGCGGGCACTGTCAATCACACCGGCACACTGGAGATCCGAGCAGAACGAATTGGCCCGGACACGAGCTACGGCAAAATTATCGAGGCGGTCGAGCAAGCCGAACGTTCACGCGCGCCAGTTCAGCGCCTCGCTGATAAGTTGGCGGCATACATCATCTATATGGCCATCGCGTTTTGCTTTACTTGAGTATTACTACGCACGCTCCGTCATCGACGCGATCTCGGTCATCATTGTTGCCGGCGCATGCGGCGTTGCAGCTGGTACGCCGCTTGCCATCCTAGGGGGTATCGGACGCTCCGCGCGCCTCGGCGCGATCATCAAAGGAGGCGTCCATCTCGAAATGCTAGGGCGTATCAAAACCATCGTTCTCGACAAGACGGGAACTTTGACGCGCGGCTATGCTGAAGTTCGAAGCGTAATTCCCGCTCCGGGCGTTTCTGAAACCGAATTGATGGTGGCGGCGGTCACTGCCGAATTGCGCTCCGAACATCCTTTCGCGAAGGCCATTGTCAGGCACGCCGGTGCGCTAGCGCAGGAGGCATTGGCAACAGATCGCTTTTCCTACACACCCGGACGCGGCCTTTTGGCCACTGCCGGCGACTCCTCGATTTTAGTGGGAAGCAATGCGTGGATGCAGGACAACGCAGTCACCATTTCCGCCTCGCCGGCAGAAGGGATCGAGGACGATGTCTCTCGCATTTTTGTTGCACGGGACGGTCGCTTTCTCGGGGTGATAGATCTCGCTGATGAGATTCGACCGGAAGCCAGAAGCGCGATCGACCGTCTAAAAAAACTGGATTTGCGCGTGGTCCTGCTTTCCGGCGACAGCGCGGAAGTCGTGCGCGCAGTCGCTCACCGCTGCAACATCGATGAGTATGAAGCTTGCCTGCTTCCGGAGGAAAAAGCTTCACGCCTTCGACGAATGGTGTCTCAAAGGCAGATCGTCGCCATGGTAGGCGACGGCATCAACGACGCTCCAGCGCTCGCAACGGCGGCCGTAGGTATTGCAATGGGCTCAGGGACCGATGTTGCACGCGAAAGCGCCGATATCGTGCTGCTCGGCAATGATCTTTCGCGGCTTGTCGATACGATCGAGGTTGCACGGCGCACCCGCCGGATTATCCTTTTCAACTTTGCGGGCACGATCGCTGTTGACATCGTCGGTGTTGCGCTCATCTTCATGGGATACGTTGGACCGCTACTTGCGGCGATCATTCATACCGGTTCTGAACTCGCCTTTATTTTGAACTCAGCCAGGCTCTTGCCCAGGCGGTCCATAGATAACGCGCGCGATCAGTCGCCCTCACCCTCCGGAACCGGGCCGCGCCTCAAATCCATGATCTCGAGCACGTTGCGATCCGGGTCCTCGAAATAAGCGCTCCTCCCCTGGAAGGTGCCGGTATCGCGGTCCTCTTCCTTCAAAATTTTAATACCCTTCGTGGCGAGAAACTTCATCGCGCTGTCGTATTCCTCGGGCGTGACGCGGAAGGCGGAGTGAACTGCCGTGCCATCGACGGGATTGGGATCAACGGGCCTTTCCGAATAGGTCAAAACGAAGTTGTCGTTTCCGGACTGCATAAAGATCATATGCTTGTTACGCCTGACCCGTTCGAAGCCAAACAGCTCCTTATAGAATTTTTCCGAACGATCGAGGTCTTTCACCGGAATGGTGAAGTGAAGAACGCCATGCGTTTTGATCATATACTCTCTCCCGGAATGCAGATTAAGGCACCGTGAAGGCAAATGCCTGTGTGTCGACGTCTCTGCTGCCGCCGCCGCGAGCTCCCGTAATGATGTAGGCTACCTCTCCGACAGCCGCTAAGCCAAAACCATGCCGCCCGGTTGGCATCGGTGATAACGCGATCCATTTGTTCGACTTGAGATCGAAAGCCTCGTTTTCATGATAGGTCCCGTTATTGGGCGGAATCCCTTCACCTCCCATAAACAGGATCATATTCTTGTAGAGAACGCCGGCGCCGCCCCCGCGCCCGGTCGGAAGCGGCGGTCCGGATGTCCACGTATTCGTTGTGGTGTCAAAAATCTCGTGCAAGTCGGAGGTTTCGAAAGGTCGGCCATAGCGACCGCCGATGACATGTATCTTGTCGCCGACAGCTACAGCCGCCATGTGATCTCTGCCCCTTGAGAGCGGTGGTCCTGCCGTCCACTTTCCGGTCGCGGGATCGTAGATATCATGGTTGTTCGTCATCTCTTTTTCGCTCTTGCGTCCCCCAAAAGCGTGGATTTTCCCGCGTGCCGAGGCGACCGAGATCGACCCGCGGCCTACCGGCAATGGGTCCAACGATTTCCATGCATCCGTTGCGGGATCGTATTCAAAAAAGTAGTCCATCCCTGCGCCGTGTCCCCGTCCGTCGAAGCCACCGACCGCATAAATCCTGCCATTGAGCTCAGTCGCACCGAGGTGATTGGCGCCCTTTGGCATCGGGGCACGCGTCCGCCATTGATCCGTAGCAGGATCATACTCCTCATTGGTGGCGAGATCGTACTTGTCGCCGGCGTTATTTCCACCAAGCACGTAAATCTTGCCTCCGGCCGCAACGGCAACGACTTCGTTGCGAGCGAGGGGAACGGGCGCCTTGGATTTCCACGTCCCCGGAGTGCCTGCCGTCTGTGCCGAGGCAAGGCTGAGAGGAGCGCAAATCGCCAAGCAAAGCATCGTTAATGTCCGAGCCATCTTCACCCCCCTGACTATGCTTCACAGCGGCTGCGTGAAATGCCGGCTAACATCATCAGTACATTGTAAAGCCAACCTGCCGACCAAGTATGACGACGGCTACCCAAAACGTGAGTGATGCACCACCGGCAAACTTTGCCGCGGTTGGCGTGACTGGGCCGCTATCCCAGCCGTCCAAATCTCGACAGGTGATGAGATGAAAGTAAATCATGTTACATCCCGCAAGCACCAACAGCAGGAGCTTGATACGAAAAGCGGTGTTGTTGAAGTAAATCAAGGGTTGGCTGGTGAACATCGCCATGCCGCTCACGACCGCCACCGCGAATGCTCCCCACGTCCAGGGCAGAATGTCGCGGGTAAGGCTGGTCAGCCTTTTTCCAACCGAGGCTAGACCGAGCAACCGGAGATCGATAATCGCGATAAGGCCCACTACGAGGGATATAGCGATAACGTGGACGGCTTCCGCGGCCGGAAATGCCCAAGTCGATTCTCGGACAAAAACGGCGAACGAGGCTTCAGTCATCGCCTCAAGCAAACCCACTACGCTTTGCACGGTGCTCCCTGCATTTCGTTCCCTAATTTTGGACGTAGGCAATCCACCGGCCGGCAACCGCGATTGCGATCCAAAGAGCAAGAGTTGCCAATGCGGATAGCTGGAACACCCATCTGGATCGCGCAGGGGATCTAACAAATCTTAAATTCTGGCGAACTGCTGCTTGAAAGGCGACAGTTACACCAATAGCGACGATCAACATTGCCATCTTCAGATAGAAAGCAGGGTTGCCACTAAGCGTGCGTTTAGGCTCCGAGATGATAAGGACCGCACCAGTAACCAGGAGAACGGCGAGCCCGATCCAGATAAGCGGAACAAAGCGGCGAACTGTCTGCTCGAAAGAAAACGCCGTCACCATTCCAAAAAGGCGGAGCTCAATCATCGCGACGGCCGACATGACGGCCGCGATCGCAAGAATGTGAGTGCTTTGAATGATCGGAATGATCCAAGCTTCCCGGCCCATCACCGAACTCAGCGATGTCTTGCTCAGCCAAACCGCAAAATCATGCATCTTACATTCTTCCTCGAAAGCCCAAAGGCGCTGCCGCAAGCAGCCACTTTTATTTAGCGGGCCTTTCGAAGTACCGCAGGTCAGGTGGAGGCTGGCCCTTGACGGCCGGCATCAACAATCCATCGGGGTCAAGGTAATAGTTTTGACCCCCGATCATCGCCCAATTGTTGTTCTCGACGCAGATAAACTCCTCGAACACATGATCCTTGACATGCCTGTAATTGCGTTTGATCGTCCACGGGTGCGTGAGCGCGTTGTCGATAACGGTGATCTCGTTGACCATTGTGCCTGGCTTCTCCTTATCCAGGTAAATCTTTTCTTTGACGACGGTTTTGTTGTCGTCATGAAAAGGAATGCCGCTCGGACCGTAGCTGCGGGGCCCCTTCAGGAATCGCGTCTCGACGGCTAAAGTGTCGAATTTGCCTTTGCCTTCGCTGTCTTCCCACTTCCCAATTGAGAAACCCGAAAAAGTTGGCTCCACGTTTTCAGGGAAAGATCGGCCATCCGTATAGATGCGGCGTACCTCCATCAGGTAAGTGAGCAGCATGTAGGTCGTTTTCGGCGTGATGATGATTTCCATCGGGTTGAGGACAATCATCGAACGCGGCATGCCTGGGGGTAGGCAACGCTCAACTGGATTGTTGCTCGCCGCCGTCGTTTTCTGCTTTTCCAGCGAAGCAAGCCACCGCGCGCGGTATTCAGGCGTCAAGGGAGCCTTCTCGTTGGGCCCCGTCGGAGTCACGCCATCGAACGAACCGCTGCCGACGCGGCCCCACGCGCCGGACCAGTCTGGATACTTGCTGTCCTCTGCAAGGGCCAAGCCCTGGGTTGCTGTCAGAACAATGGCAGAGATGGCCGCGGCGAATTTCTTCATGATCCCCCTCCGACGAGTCAACTGTTGCTTCTCAGCGCTTAACCACCGGCTGCCCATCGGCAAACATTGTGTCGAAACCTTCCCAGGCACCCCCAGGGGCGCCACTCCGTAGAGGCGCGATTTTCATGATGACCTCGTCCCCGGGCTTCAGTGAGGTGCCGGACCAGCCGGCCCGAACCAGTGACGCTGCGCTAGCGCCTTCCAAACTCCATTTGGTGGATACGCCCTTGTCGTCCGCGACGTTGAGAAAAATAAAAGCATGTGGATTGGCAAACTTGTACTCGATAACTTTTCCGCGGATCGTTATCGGGTTTTCCGCATCAAACATCACAAACGAATGATGCCCGAAAGCCGCCGAACCCGTCATCAGGGTTGCCGCAAGCACGGGAACAATGAGTCGGAACGCCCGGGTTACCCGGCTAACTTCATATGACATTCGCCGTCCCACTAAGGCTGTTGAGCGCTGACATAAGCGGCAAGCGCGATCATGTCGTCGATTTCCAGTTCTTTGACCGCCGCTTCCATGAGCTTGGATTGCTCGCTCGTGCGCTGGCCGTTTTTCATGAGGATCAGCTGGCGCACGATGTAAATCGCGGAGCGCCCGGCGATTGGCGGGACGCCGGCCACACCGCGCATATCAGCGCCGTGACATGCCATGCATGCGACCGTCTTGCCGCTACCTTGCAAAGCAAGCGCCTTGCCCTTTTCGATGCTTCCCTTGGGCACGTAAGCGATATTCGGTGAGTGCGGATCGCGCGCTTCGGCACGATCGGAGTCTTCGGGCACTTCGATGATGCGCTGACCGAGCGGCTCATCGCCTCCGCCTGGCAGCACGAAACGCATGTTGCCTTTGCCCACAAAGGTCTTTGGCACGGTGTCCGTTTCAACAACCCTTATCCATGGAACTGCCGTTATTGAGGAAAAATAAGCGCTGGAAGCCTCCAAGTCTTCGGGGGAAATCGCCTTGGCCATTGCCGTCATAGATGCATTACCGAGCCGCTTTCCGTCCCTGTAATCCTCCATCTGGCGGATAAGGTATTCTTTCGGCAAACCCGCGAGGCTTGCGTTTTCTGGCCGGCCATATCCCGTAGCAAGATGGCATGTGCCGCAGGCACGAACCTTCGGCGCTCCATTGACCACGACCTTCGGCATCGGAGGATGCTCGTCCGGAAACCAATCGACCGCGCTATTCGGATTATTCAGTTCGGCTTGCGTATAGCTCTTCTTGCTTCCCGGCATTTGCTTGGGCTTGCCGTCATCCGGCTGCTCAGGCGGCTGTACCTTGTCCCGGACATGGAATGCCCAAGCTGGCAGCTCATTGGATGCAGCCGACAAACTCGGGAACACGGCAAACCCGAGCACCAGCAAATAAATCGATCCGTTGCGCAATCTCAATGCTCCCCCCGTCTGCCTTTCTAATTGGAAGACGGCTTCATCCGTTGTTCAAAGCTTGTGCGCTCAATGCAAGTTTGACTCGCTCTGGCGTAAATGGAACTCGCCGCAATCGGATTCCTGTCGCATCGTAGATCGCGTTGGCAATAGCGCCGGCACTGGGAACAATAGCCGACTCGCCGACACCGAGCGGCTTTTCTTCCGGCCGATCGATCATAACGATGTCGATCTGCGGAATATCCTTGAAGGTCGCGATTGGATAGTTTGTCCAATCACTGCTCGTGACACCGGACTTATCGAAGGTCACTTCTTCCCGCAGTATACGGCTGACCCCCTGGATCACATTGCCCCGAATCTGATGCTCACATCCCGCAGGGTTGATCATCAGGCCGGCATCCTGCCCGACCACTACGCGCGTGACACGAACTTGTCCCGTTGACGCGTCAACCTCCACCTCGGCAACCCAGGCGGTATAAGCGGCGCCATGGCCCGGATAGTCCCCATGCGTGTAACGGGCATAGGATACGCCGCGGCCTTTCAGGATCTTTCCTTCCTGGGTTTTCCGGCCAGAACGATAGTCCCAACCCGCCTTGTCAAGCATTGCCTTCATTAAAGCGACGGCGCGGGGATCGGTAAGATGCCGAAGGCGGAATTCAGCCGGATCAACCGCCGCCGAAGCTGCCAGCTCATCCATGAAGCATTCGTTTGCGAAACTGTTGGAGAGGCTTGCGACCCCGCGCAAAAGCGAGGTCCGCACCGCCGGGTTGACGTCGACGCACGTCACACGGACGTTTTCGAGACCACTATAGAGAGGTGATGCGTTCCGGTCGCCGTTTCGGCGCAAGGCGTAACTGAGTTGCTTTTGACCAATCAGGAACGGCGCCATCGCCGTTCCCTCCTGCCCGCCCATGAACTTGGTCGTTACGTCATAGGAAACAATCTTGCCGGTCGCGTCAATTCCGCCTTGGATATCGATCAGATGCGCAGCCCCTTTGGGTTCCCAGGCATGCTCTTCATCCCGCATAACCTGCACGCGCACGGGCCTCCCAATCTCCTTGGTTAGCAAGGCGGCCTCAAGCGTGGCGTCATCGGTGCAGTTCCGGCCATAGGAGCCCGAGCCTTCAAGCCAAAGAACACGTACCGCCTCCACCTGCATTCCAACCAGTGCCGCAGCATCAGATCTGGCGATACCGGGGTCGCGAGTCGCCGACCATATGGTCATATGACCGTCGACTATTTCGGCTACGGCACATGACGGTCCAATCGACCCATGTAGATGATAAGGCCACACATAAGTGGCTTCGATCTTCTTATGCAGCTTGCTCATAGCCGACGCCACATCGCCGTCGTTCCTGACGGTCCTGGGTTTGCCGGGGTGCTCACGGATCACGCTCTCTAAATCTGTATGATCCGGAACGCCCGCCCAAGGCTTCCAAACGACCTTCAGGGCCCTGGCTGCGCGGATCGCATTTTCCTCGCGCTCGGCAACGACAGCGACGAAATCACGGATGACGACAACTTTGATGAGCCCGGGAATTTGTTTGACTGACGCCTCGTCGACCGAAATCAGACTGGACGCCATCTGATTCTCTATTCCCGGGTATGGCGGTCGAATGACACGCGCGTGCACCATGCCGGGACGACGAATATCGTGAACGAAAACAGGCTGGGCAAACACCTTGCCAGGAATATCAACGCGCGGGATGCTCTTGCCTACGATCTTGTAATCGGATGGCTTTTTAAGCTGAACTTCCCTGGGAAGCGGAAGATTGAAGCGCTTCGCGCCGATGATTTCCCCATAAGACACTTTCTTGGCAGGATCGGCTTTTGCGATGACAACGCCATTTTCTACTTTGAGATCCGCAACCGGAACCCCAAGCTTCTCGGCTGCCTGGTTGATTAGAAACCGCCTGGCTTCGGCTGCCGCCCGCCGCTGAAAATTCGCCCAGACCTGAATGGTATCGCTGGCGCTCGTGCGCCCCTGCCTCATTGCCTTGTCGGTATCCCCCATCACCAAGGTGACCTGTTCGAAGGCCACGTCGAGCTCATCCGCAACAATCTGGCTAAGTGCCGTTTGAACACCCGTTCCAAGCTCTACGCGCCCGGTAAACGCGGTCACCCGACCGTCTGGGCCGATTGTCAGATAACTGTCTATGGCGTCATTGGGCAGGAACGTTGGCCATTTGCCTTTACTCTCCTGCGCAACTCCCGAAGTCGGCACGGCGAAGGACACCAACAGCAATCCCGCGCCTTTGAGGACGTCCCGGCGCGCAAACATTCCAAAATGGCGCATAGTCCGCTCCTCTAAGTACGAGCCGATGCCGCACGCCTGATGGCGGCTATTATTTCGACGTGAGCACCGCAACGGCAAAGATTACCTGCCATGGCGTCTCTGATCTCAGCGTCTGTCGGATTGGGTTTGCGAGCAAGGAAAGCGGTGGCTTGCATAACCATGCCGTTTAAACAATACCCGCACTGCGCCGCCTGTTCTTCAATGAACGCCTTTTGGACGGGGTGCGGTTTGTCCGGGCTTCCCAATCCATCGAGGGTCGTTATGTCCGCGCCCTCTGCGGACTCCACGGTTACGACACAAGATCTCCCAGCGTTTCCTCCGATAAGAACGGTACAGGCCCCACACTGTCCTGATCCGCACCCATATTTCGGTCCATTCTGCTGCAGATCGTTTCGGAGGACGTAAAGCAACGGCGTATCTGGTTCGACCTCAACGGTATGGATTTTTCCGTTCAGCCGAAGGGATATGCTCTTTGTCACGGCTTATTCTCCCTGGTCTTGCTGATTCGCGTTTTTATTGGCGCTAGTTCGAGGCGGCGGCCCCCTGACGTCGCAGCATCGCGGCAATGTAGTCGAGAGTTTCCTTCGGCGTAGTGTCGACGGTCTTAACGGCCGTCTCCACGTCGTTTCCAGTCTGCAGCGTGAAGTCTTCGGCTATTTTTCTGCTGCGATCGACAAATTCGTTGTCCTGGTTGAGCTTCATAAAAGCTTGCCGATAGATTTCCGTTATCTCCCGCGGGGTTCCGGGGGGAAGCGCGAACCACGTGCTGATATTTTGCAGAGCTAACCAATAATCGAAGCCCTTCTGATGCACGGGATCCTTGATCTTGCCATCCATCATCGCCGGGAATAGCGGGATGTTCGCGAACTCTGGGCGAACGTGCGACCTTCCATCGACCATGGCGCCTGTCTGGGTCAGAGCTTTGAACCTCCCGTCCTTGGTGAGGCGTCGAACCAGCTCCACATTGCTGGTCGAAGTCATTTCAACTTCCCCGCGCTCCAGCGCCAAAGAGACATCGCTTATTCCGCGATACCCCATCACCCACTTTGCGTTCCAGCCGAGAAACTCGACCCCCCATGCGGTGATTTGCTGACTGGGGTAAGGCGTAGCGCCGAAGGCACCCATGATCACGGGATCGGCCGCCTGATCAAAAAGCTTCTTCTCGGCTGCCGAGGTGATCAGCATTACTGACCCGCTGCGTGCCACTCCGCCAAAATATGAAAACTTAGTGGGGTCGTATTTCGCATCTGGCCCTTTGTAATTGACTGGACTTGTGATGCCCCCTGAACCCGCAATGAAAGTCAGCCCGTCTGGCTTGACCTGATGAGCGAAGTAGTTCGCCGCGCTCATACCGTCAGCGCCCGGACGGTTTTGAACGATGATGTCTGGCTTGCCCGGGAGGAGCTTGGCGAGGAACGGGGCAATCAGCCGCGCTGACGAATCGACACCACCTCCCACCGGATAAGCAACGATGAGCGTGACCGCCTTGCCTTCGAATGAAACATTCGCCTGCGCCACGCTAAAACTGCCGAGCGTCAGCAACAAAGCTGCGAAAAGGCCGGACAAGCACCTCATTAGCTCCTCCCCAGTTGTTCTTGTTTTCCTTAAGCAACTGATCGAACGGATAAGGCTCACCATATTCCTAATTTTTGCAGCGCTCAATTTTCAGCATGTAGCCAGGGGCATTACAAGGCTCACCTTTTGCCAAAATTCACGTCCCCATGGCGGTCTTGCTAGCCTTGTTGTACCCTCAAGACAGCGGACTGCAGGGAGACAAAACTGTGATAAATTCAAGGATTATTGCGGCTGCAGTCGCTGCGTTGCTTATGTTTTGTCCTCCCAGCCAGGCGCAGGAAATCACCGCCTTCGCAAGCTCCGGATCGAACGGAATCCTACGGATATTGGCTCAGGCATATGAAAAGCAAACCGGAGCAAAAGTCATCGTTAGTGCTCAGCAAAGTCGACTGATGGCAGAGAAGCTGGATAGTAATGCTCCAGCTGAACTCGTGGCGCTGTCCGCCGGACAGTTCGACGACCTTTTGCGCCGAGACAAGGTCGTCCCGGGTACGGTGACCATCTACGCCCGCGCCGGCAACGGAGTTGCCGTAAAGCTTGGCGCGCCAAAGCCGGACATATCGACACCCGAGGCCTTCACGCGAGCGCTGCTCAACGCAAAATCGATTGGCCACACCAACAACGGGACCGGCCCGTTCAACACTAAACTTTTCCAGAAGCTGGGTATTTATGAACAGCTCAAAGACAAGATCAAAATTATCGAAGGACGACCGGTAGGCGAGGCGGTGGCTGCCGGGGATGTTGAAATTGGAATCCAGCAAGCCAGCGTGCTCATGACCGCACCTGGAATCGACTTCGTCGGTGCCCTGCCGGCGGCGCTCACCGAATATTCCGAGTACGGCATTGGGGTATTGAAGGTGGGCAAGGATCAGAAAACAGCGCGCGACTTCATTACATTTCTAAAATCACCCGCGGTGGCAGATATTCTCCGCAAGCATGGTATGGAGCCGTCGCCCTAGACGCGTAATTGCATAGACGCTGCAAGAGAAAGACGCCATGAACCTGCGGCAAATCGGGGCGTTTAAGACTCTAATGCTAGCCGGCTTCGTAACAGCTGCCGCAGACGTGCTCGCGCTGTCAGCATCAACAGCCACACGATGTCGGCAAAGTGGCCTTCGCTCAGGGTGCGCCCGATAGTCCGCACTTCCGTTGTGAGACAGAACGCGGTCGCTGCTTGGCGTCCTTTGGGTCCGTTGCCTTGTTGGTGCCGATCACTGGGTTTGTTTCCGCAACACCCTCCGGATAGCCCACTCGAAGAACGCAGCGACGGCCGCACGGGCGCGATCGGCCCGCGACAGGGCCGTTGTCGTGCGCTATCTGCCCGAGCTGTCTGGCGACGGCGCGCGAGATGATGGAACTGGGGCGTGGGCCGGTGCCTCAAAGGCAATGACGCGGGCCGTTGCCATCACTCCTTGGCGCGGATGCCCTGCTTGACCTGCATCGCCTTGATGTAGGCCTCGGCGGCGGGCGTCAGCCGATCCGAAGCTGTCTTGACGAGCAACTCGAAGTCCCCGTGAAACATCGGGCGGATGTCCTCGCTGATCCGCTTTCCCTTTTCTATGAATTCCGGATCGGCCGTGGCTTTCTTAAAGGCCTCGCGATAAGTCGCGACAACGGACGACGGTGTGTTTGGCGGCAGGGCCATCCACGGGTCAATCGAGGTCATTGCTTCGAGATAGTTAAACGCATCCAGCGCCCCGGGGTCGGTGAGCTTGCCGTCAATGAGCTCAGCCATGGTCGGCACATCCGCGAAGTCACTACGGCGGCGCATCTTGCCGTCGACTACGATGCCCGACTGGCACAGCACCTGAAACTTCCCGGTGTCGGTCAGCCGCCGAACCAGGATCGAGCTACCGGACGAAGTGAGGTCGACCTCGCCGCGTTCCAAGGCGATAGTGGTTTCCGTCGATGCGCGATAGCCGACTACCCATTTCGCATTCCAGCCGAGCAGCTCAATACCCCAGGAGATGACCTGCTCGCCCGAGCGTGTCCCGTCGATGGCGCCGACAGTGACCGGCGGGGCGATTTTGTTGCTGAGCCGCGGCAGCGCGCTCTTATTGACGACTTGGAACGTTCCTCCGCGGGAGACACCGCCGATGAAATGAAACTTCAGCGGATCGTAAAGTGTGTTGGCGTCCCGATAATTCCTTGGATCGAGCGGCGATCCGACCCCAGTTGCGATCATCAGGCCGTCAGGTTTCGCCTGCCGCACAAAATAATTCATGCCGACCTTCCCGTCGGCACCCGGGATGTTGCGAATGACAATGGCCGGATTGCCCGGCAGATACTTGGTGAGGAATTGCGCCATGAAGCGACCCGCGAGGTCGGCGGTACCGCCAGCGGGGTTGCCGACGATCATGGTGATCGTTTTGTTATCCTGTTCGGCATCCTGGGCTTGCGCCGCCTGGCTGAGCGCGGACAGGATCGCGCCGGCTATCACAAGGGATAGTTGGCCCTGGGCAAGCAAAGATAACAGCGACCGCCCCATAATCCCCTCCTCCAGGCTGTAGCATTTTTCTAGTGGTGTCAGTCGATCATTGCATACAACGGATGCTGCTTCTTATTGGTAACCTCGTTGTGACAATCGGCACTATCAAAAACTCCTGGTCAATAGCGAGAAGACATAGCCGCGAGCGTTCAAAACTTAGTCGTCGTATAGCTTCACAAAACGGCTATCTTTCCGCACATGATGGAAATCCCATAATTCCATCATGTTGACTTTTAGTGCATCCTTATCCCTATAAACTGCTTCTGGCGAGGCACGCCATGCAGGAGAACTAACCGATGTCAATTGTCCGCCTGATCCACATCAAATTAGATCCATCCGACATCGAAGCGGCGCTAAAAGTATGGAAGCAGGAATGTGCGCCCCTCATGATCACTCAGAAAGGATGCCTTTCTGAAAAGCTTCTCCGATGTCGTGACGCTCATGAATTGATTTCCTATTCAGAATGGGCAACGGAAGCAGATATAGAGCAGTACAAAAACAGCGACGCCCATAAAGAGATCGTTCGGCACGCACGCACCCTGAAAAGTACAAAAGCTGAAGTCAAACTTTACGAACTCGTAGAGTGATGATGGTCTGAGACGACGCAGCACTTTTGGCGCCTCAGGCGTGCCTGAAGATGTATAAGACGGATGCTTGCAGTTGCAAAGAAGGAGGAACGGTGGTTACGGATAATTCGGGTTTAGTTGATGGATCATGTGACGCCGCGCGGGTTGGGGGTGCCGCTTTAGTTAAGCCAATCAACGCGGAAATGGCATGGACATCGGATGCTGTTGCGGAAATGCTCCGCCGGCTAAAGGTCAAGTATATCGCCCTCAATCCGGGTGCCAGTTATCGCGGCCTGCACGATAGCCTCGTCAATTATCTCGGTAATCGGGAT
Source organism: uncultured Alphaproteobacteria bacterium (assembly GCA_963731585.1). Taxonomy (GTDB): domain Bacteria; phylum Pseudomonadota; class Alphaproteobacteria; order Rhizobiales; family Xanthobacteraceae; genus CANKHA01. Next base: position 216,128 of record CAVSWC010000007.1, on the reverse strand, counting down.
CCAGAAATCATGGTGTGCCTTCACGAAGAGCATGCCGTCGGGATTGCCCAGGGCTATGCCAGCGTTACTGAGAAGCCCATGGCCGTGGCGGTGCATGCGAATGTGGGCCTGATGCATGCCACCATGGCGATCTTCAGTTGCTGGTGCAGCCGCGATCCAATCCTGATTTTGGGCGCTACGGGTCCGACCGACGCCGAGGAGCGTCGGCCGTGGAGCGATTGGATTCACACGTCCAAAGACCAAGCCTCGATCATCCGCCACTATACGAAGTGGGACGACGAACCGCGATCTGCAGGCGCGGCTGTCAAGTCGCTGATGCGGGCATGGCAGATAGCCTCCACGCCGCCGTACGGCGCGACCTATGTCTGCTTCGACGCAGGCCTGCAGGAGTCGAGGCTTGTTGGCGAACTTCAATTTCCAGACGTCGACCGTTACCAGCCGGGCGTTCCCGGCCCGACTGCAGAAGCAGTAGAGCGCGCGGCGAAGTTGCTCACAGCCGCGAAGAAGCCGCTAATCCTGATGGGTCGCGTTTCGCGCCCGCTAGATGATTGGCAAACGCGGATTGATCTTGCCGAAGAGCTCGGCGCTGCAGTCCTCACGGATCTGAAAAATCCCGCTGCTTTCCCCACGGATCATCCCCTTCACCCGGTCGATGCGCGGTCCCGGCCCTCGCCTGCGGCGGCGGAGCTTGCGAAACAAGCCGACGTGATACTCGCGCTTAATTGGAAAGATCTGAAAGGATTTTTCAGGCAGACGCTTGGCAAGAATGTGGCCATCAAAGCCACTGTCATCAATTGCACGGCGGACGATTTTTCTCATAACGGATGGAGCATGGATTATTGCGGCCTGCCGGCCGCTGACCTGAAGATCTTGAGTTCCCCCGAGGCGCTGCTGGGCCCTTTACTCACCGCAGTGCGAAAGGAACGGGGCACCAGCAGCAAGGCCATGCCGAAATTCCCTCCCCGTCCGCCGGCTGGGACCCCGCCTGAACCGCGGCAGGATGGCATCATGCGGATGCGAGACATGGCGCTCGTGATGCGGAATTTCTGCTCGTCGCGCGATGTCTCTATCGCCAATCTCGCGCTGGGCTGGTCCCCCGACGCGCTGTCATTTAATCATCCGCTGGACTACTTCGGGCACACGACAGGTGTTGGCATAGGGCCTTCCCGCTCCATTGGCGTGGCGCTCGCCCTGAAGGATTCAGGACGCCTTCCCATCACAGTGGTCGGAGATGGAGACTTCACGATGGGGTGCACCGCCCTCTGGACCGCATCCCATATGCAGATCCCGATCCTGTTTATCGTCGCCAACAATCAGGCCTACCACAATGACGTCGGGCATCAGGAACATGTGGCCAAGGTCCGCGGGCGGCCGACCGACAATAAGTTCGTGGGACAGGAAATGGTAAATCCCCCGATCGATCTCCTGGCTCTTGCCAGGGCTCAGGGCTTCGAAGGGGAAGGACCGATCATGAATGCGACTAACTTCGCGGACGCGCTGCAAAGGGGCGAAAAGATCGTTCGGTCAGGCGGCCGATATTTTCTGGATGTGCAAATCGACATCGGCGCACCTGGTGACAGCGGGCGCGATCAGACAGGAGGACGTAAGGACTGACGTGCGTGGCCAGCGGGACGAATTCTGGCCCAAAAACGATGACAGGTAGCCTTCGCTGGCACGAAAGCGAGAGAGAAATCCAATGAACACTTACCTAAAAGCAGTGTTTCTTTTGCTGTTTGCAACATGGGCAAGCTGTGCCTCGGCCGACCCCGTGGCTGATTTCTACCGGGGCAAGCAAGTGACCATGATCGTTTCCTACGGGCCTGGCGCGGGATACGATGTCTATGGACGCCTCGTCGCCAAATACATGGCCAAGTACATTCCGGGCACCCCGACCGTTATCGTGCAGAACATGCCGGGAGCGGGCAGCCTGAAGGGCGCCAACTATATCTATAGCGTCGCGCCGCGAGACGGCACAGCCTTCGGCAATTTTGCCAGAAATATTCCGCTGCTCGGCATCATTCCGAACAGCCAAACCGTCCAGTTCGATCCGTTCAAGTTCACATGGCTCGGATCGTCGTCGGACGGCAGCAACGACGCTTATCTCCTGCTGGCCCGCAAAGATGCCGGCTCGAAGTCAATTGCCGATCTTCGGCGAAAGGATGGGCCGCCGTTGCTGGTCGGCTCCACCAGCGATGGAGCCTCAAGCGATGCCACTGCTACTATGATGCGTGACTTACTCGGCTTCAACGTCAAGATCGTACCAGGCTATCGTGATGGCGCGGAGATGTATTTGGCCGTCGAACGCAAGGAAATCGAAGCCCGCATGGCAGGCTATTCATCGGCCAAGCCGAGTAGGCCGGGATGGTTTGCTCCGGACAGCTTTGTCCATGTCTTGATGGTAATGGGACGACCCACACGCCATCCGGACTTCCCGAATGTTCCGACGGCACGCGAGCTGGCGCCCACCGATAAGGATCGTCAGATAATCGAGGTAATGGAGATCCCCTATCAGGTGTCACGCCCCTTCGCCGCGCCGCCGGAGGTCCCTGCCGATCGCGCGAAGGCTCTGCAGAAGGCCTTCGGGGATGCCCATCGGGACCCAGACTTTCTTGCGGAAGCACAGAAGCTGAAAATCGATATCAGCCCGATCGGTAGCGATGAGATTTTGAGGTTGCTGCAAACTTTAAAAAACGTATCGCCAGAGATGATGGGTTACTTGCAAAAGCTGATCAGCGAATAACGCATTTAGGCGCGGCATTTTTCTGCAAATGGCAATAGCCCGGCCACGTGAGGCGGCCGTCTACCGATTGCAGGCTTTGTTAATTCGAGACAAGATACCCCCTGCGTAGGCACATCCAAAGAGGCTGCTCCACGAGCTTCGCTTACGGAAAGGCGATGCGCCGGGCGACCAACGAATTAGGCCATAGGCGCCGCGGCAAACGTCCCCGTGTGCCTCTTGAGAAACGCGATGATGCGCATCCACGCGTCGCTCGCCGACGCTTCCACATAGCGCGTTTGATCCGGGTCCATAAACGCATGCCCGGTATTTTCGTAGATGCGGAAATCCGTTTTCACGCCGCAACGCCTGAGCTCCGTTTCTATTTCGCGAACCTCGTTAGGCGGCGGATGCGTGTCCTCCGCGCCGAAGAAGCCCGCCACGGGGCAGCGAATGTCCCGAAGGCGCTCAAACACTGTTGGGCCCTGTCCCTGAGCCCGCATGACCCCGCCGCCGTAACAGACAATCGCACAACGAAAATCTGGAACTGTCGCTGCACCCAATAAGGTTTGCCGTCCTCCCATGCAGTGGCCCATGATAGCTGTGGCTTCCGGCAGGACACGCCGATGGGCACGCAGATACGCCGTAGCGGTCTGCATGTCCGCGATCAGGCGCGTGTCAATCAATCCCGCCTTCCGCTTGGCGAGATCGGTTTCGCCGGGGGTGTGATGGTAATGGTCCGGCGCGACAACCACGAAACCCTGCGAAGCAAGATATTTCGCGTTACTGTAGGTGAACGGGCCAAGTCCATGCTGGTAATGCGACAAGAGAACGCCGGGGTGTCGCCCGGTGCCTTCCGGCAGCGCAACCAGCACGTCCATCGGGCTTCCGTCGACGACAAGCTGCACTATCTCGAGCATTGGCTGCTCCCCAGTGGCGCGACTACGGCTTGCCTCCGACGACCTCGTAGAATGTCTTTACAACGTCCGGGGGCGTTCGCATCATCTCATCGACAAGCTGCTGGATTTCCAGGCCTGATACCGGGTCAACGGGCGCGCCAAGCCGCTGTGCGGCGGCCATGAATTCCGGATCCTTCATCGTTTGGTCGAAAGCGTTGCGCAGGGCCGCGACGCGCTCGGGCGGCACGTCTGGAGGGGCGACAACCACGCGCGCCATGAGCTGGCTCGTGAGAATGAGATTTAGGATCTGCTTTTGTGCATCCGTTTTTGCAAGATCCATCACCAGCGGTACCTCCTTCAATTCGGGAAGCTTCTTATGTGCGAATTGAATCAACACATCGATCTTCTTATCGCGCACCCATTCAGGCCGGGTTGCCATGATCGCCGACCAGGCAATATTGCAGCGACCGTCGACCTCGCCGCGCTCAAGGGCCAGGTTCACGTCGTTTCCGCCAGGGTAGCCTTTGATGGCGCGCAGCTTAGCTCCGAACAGATTGTTGAGGATGTTGACATGGCTCTCGTTCGTCGCCCCCATCTTTAGTTCGCGCGTCATGAACTCCGAGAGTGATTTGATGCCAACCGTGTGCCACGTGACGCACACGCTGACATCGATGTTGACGTTTCCAATCCAGTTGAAACGCTCGGGTGCAAAGCGAGCGGCGGGATTCTTCCACAACGGCTCGAAGACTGCATAACGGCTGAATGTGCCGATGGACAACCCATCTTTCGAAGCGATGTTGTACAGCTGGTTCGCGGCTACTAGCCCATTCGCACCGGGAACGTTCGAGGGAGTAATTTGCGGATTTCCCGGTATGTATTTGCTCATGTGACTGGCAACGAGGCGTCCGTACAGATCGGTGCCGTCTCCTGCCGACGATCCGATATACATCGTCATCCGCTTGCCGCGATAAAAGTCGGCGAGGTCGTCCGCGCGGACCCCCGGCGACAGCAACGTCAAGACTAGCACCAAGCAATTTGAAAGACGTGAGATCCGCACCAAAGTCCCTCTCCCTTATCTTGCTCTTTGCAAATAACGGGTTGCTCGTTGGCCTAACCGGGAAATGCAAGCGAAGCGCTCCTCTTAGCCACGGACATCTGTTCCAGCTACGGAGGCGCAGCGTTGGTATGCAAGCTGCTTCGCTTGCAGCGACTGGCTACTTCACTTGAATCCCTTGTTTTTGCATGAGTTGCGTCGTGTAGTTGATAGCTTCATCCGGCGTGTCGGCGAGCGTTTGGATGTAGCGTTCGACTTCTGTGTGATTTACCGGGAAGAATCCATCGCTGATCCTCTCGCCTTCCCTCAGAAACTCCGGATCGGCGGCAACCTTTTCAAAGGCCGCGCGGTAAATCGATACGATTGTGTCCGGTGTGTCCGGGTGGAGGGCCAGCCATTTATCCGCTGTGTTCATAGCCAGCCAGTACTCAAATGATTTCTGCGCAATCGGATCCTTGATCTTTCCATCTAGCCTGTCGGTCAGCAGCGGTGCGTCGCCGAAATCAGGCCGCCCGATTGATTTTCCTTCTTTAATCATGCCTGATTGATTGATGATCTTCAACTTGCCAGCTTTAAGCCGGTCTTGAAGCGCAAAGATGTTGCCAGTTGTCGTCATGTCGATCTCTTCCCGATCGAGGGCAAGCATCAAATCACTTGTTCCCGGGTAGCCCGTCACCCACTTCACGTTCCAGCCAAAATATTCCACACCCCACAATACCACTTGCATTCCTTGCCGAGGGATTGGTCCAGACGAGCCCATGATTGCGGGTGGGCTTGATTTATCCAGAAGCCTTTTTTCACCCGCCGCCGTGATCACAAGCGCGCTGCCGCCGCGGCCGATACCCCCTACAATGCGAAACTTCGTCGGGTCGTATTTGGCATTTGCTTTCCGTGTGTTGAACGGATCAAGTGCAGACGCGCCTCCCATGATTAACAACATCCCGTCAGGCGGCGTCTTCAGCACTGCGTGGTTGAGTGCAGTCATACCCCCGGCGCCGGGCATATGCTGCATAGCAATGCTGGGGTCGTTGGGCAGGTATTTCTTGAGGAACTTGGCGATCAGCAGGCCAGCGGCATCCGTACCCCCGCCGGGGTTAAAACCGATCTGCATCATGATCGTTTTTCCCCGCGGCGGGAACTCCTGCGCAGCTGTGGGAGTGTTCGCGCACCCTAGCCCGACAACAACACAAAGTGCTGCGAGGATCGAAACCAGATTATGCCTGCCCATTACCCTCTCCTTTGGATGACCCACTTGACTTACTGACGCGTTTTTTTGCACTCAGCCATTCCACAAATCTCTGAATTGTGTAGCCACCAGTTCGTCGTAAGCCACCGGCCTCGACATCAAGCCTCTGGTCACACAGAATTTGTTCAATCCATCTATAGCTTCTTGACTGACGTGGGCATCGTAGAACGGCGCATCCCGTTCGACCAGTGTCGCTATTATGTCGGCTTCCTCAGCTGGAAATACCTTGCGGCCAACTTCTGTTGCCAATGAGGGATCACTCTTCAGTGCTTTTTGCGCCTTTACGATAGCGCGCACGGCCCCAGCAGCCAGCTGCGGGTGGGCATTGATAAAGGTCTCCGATGCGGCGAGAGCGGGAAAGTTGTAGAAGCGCGCGCCCGGCGGCCCGTCGCCGCGGCGCAGATCGATATGCAGCTTCGCCAGCCCCGATCTAACGCCGAGTTCCAGGCGCATACCATTGCCCCAGAAGGCATCAGAAATGCCCTGCTGTAAGGCGACGACGCCGTCGTTGCCGCGGAATTTCTGATGCTTGCCCGCCGACGGTGCCTTGACGATTTTTACGTTGTCGCGCTCGAGATCGATGCCGGCTTCCGCCAGCATGTGGCGCAGACCCTGCCCAGGTGAACTAAACGACGACGAGATGCGTAAGCCGGTCAGCGCCTTGAGGTCACCCCGCTTCACGTCGAGATCGGCACGTATTCCCATGAACCAGTATGAATACTGCGCGAGGGCGCACAGGATCTTCACGCCCTGAAAATTCGAAAATGTCTTCAGCGGACCATAGGCCGGACCGCCGAAAAAATGCGCCGTACCGTCGTTGAGCCCGCTCGTATTCTGCTCAGCGTCTTCGCTGCCGACGACCGGAGCCATCTCGATCCCTTCCTGTTTGAAGAAGCCGAGGGCCACCGCCGCCGTCGCGACAAAATACGAAGGAGAACCAAGATCTGAGACGACAAGCCGGAACATGGAAAGATCCTTGATGAGGTTGCACCAACGGGTGCGTCAAAGCATCCCACGACCGCTTCTGTTACGCGGCCCCTAAGTTCAGCCTGCGATAAGGAAGAGACCACCTAGGATCGCCAGATTATTGAAGAAGGTGCCACGCTTTTCGCGGCGGCGGGCCGGATCCGAAATCGACCAGAAATTCTGGTAGAGAATGGTGGCGATTATCGTAAAGCCGATGAGCATCAAGGCGCCAATCCGCGCATAGACGTCGAGGATTACCATGGCGCTGCCGACGAGCATGATCGCGAGCCCACAGGCAAGTACAATTTCGGGCAGCGGGAACCCCTTGTCGCGCAATTTGTTCGCATGGTTCGCAAAGCGCGCCGGCGGCAAGGTCCCGACGGCCTGACTGATGAAGACGCTGCCAACCAAGACATGACCGAGAATCGTCAAAATGGAATTCGTCGCATGTAGCATGCAGATTTGCCTAGTTTCAATCAGGAAGCGGAAGAAGTTGCTCGTACAGTCGACCGAAGCCTTTCTGCGGCTGATGAATTGTTAGACGCTTCTGGATTTCCCAAGCGCGAGCAATGTTGGCATGCACGACGGGCATTTGCAGGTCTTGCTCCAGCAACTCTACAACGCGCTCGACCCTCCAGGCACTGCCTTGAATGTAGATCCCTTCGGCGCCCGGCTGGTCGCGGCACAGCCGCTTGATGTGAGCGTAGAGCATCTCCGGCGAGATATGGCTGGCCTGCTCGAAAGGAACATCGATCGGCTCCATGGATACGACCTCGAAGCCGGCTTCGGTCATGTAATCGACGACGATCTTGTTCTGCACGGATGAATAGCTGGCGCCGATAAATTTTCTAATTCCCAAGGCGCGCATCGCGCGTACGTGGTTCTGGCCTGACGTGAAGATAGGCTTTTTGTATTTTTTCTGCCAAGCATCGATAAGCGCCTTCTCGCCTGCATATCCGAGCAGCATAAAGGGCGGTGCCCCCATCGGGTGAACAAGGTCAACACCTTCTTCTGCAAGGTCGGCCACATGCCACTCATACGCGTCGATAGCCGAGGCAAACTCCTCCTTCGTGCCCTCTCGCACATTGAGATGCAGGTTAGAGATGCCTATCCCTTCTGGAAGCATTCGAATAAGGGACTCGACCGCCCCTGGACGACGCGTGGGGTGGACGATCCCAACGACACCCCGCCAAGTTGTGAAAGTCATCTGCCCCCCAATATCCGCTTCAAGCTTCAGGCGGATGCCACTATTGCTTTAATAACGGCGGCGGGAACGTCCAGCTCGCGATTTTCTTTGGCCTTCGCCCTGTTTGTGACGTCGTTGGTCGGCAGGTAAAGCTGCTGGTAGATCGCCGGCCCCAACATGGGGATACCACGCTCGTGCGCCAGACGCATGGCCATGCCTGCGACACGATATTGGCCCCCAGTCGGCATATCGCGGTACTTTTCCAAATACCGATCGATGACATGACTCTGCGCTTCGCCGCCATGCACCGCTTTGCTAACGGTTGCAACATCGAGTCCGATTGCCTCTGCCAGCTTCATTCCCTCGTCTGCCGCGAAGCGATTCAAGGCCAGCATGACGTGATGCACGATGCGCGTCTTTGCACCGGCTCCGACCGGACCCATATGAACGATCGTCTCGCCGGAAGTAGCGAATACCGGATAGCAGCGGTCGAAATCCTCCTTGGTACTACCCACCATATAAAGAAGCGTCCGCGCCGCGGCACCCTCCCGGCCGCCGCTAATCGGCGCGTCGACGATGCTGACCCCCTGCTTCCCGCAGGTTTCGTTAAGCTCGACTGCTGTCTCCGGCTCAATCGTGCTGTGGATCACAATGATCTTTCCCTTTTTGGCACCGGCTAGAATCCCATTGTCGCCAAGAATGACGGACCGCACCTGCGTATCGTCCTTGAGGCCCAAGCCAATAATGTCGGCCCGCTCGCCCACCTCTTTCGGCGATGCTGCGATCTGCGCACCAGCGTGCGCAAATTCATCGAGCGTGTGCTTGTTGATGTCGTAAACTACCAGCGGAAATTTTCCGAGCAGGTTCATGGCCATCGGTTTTCCGATGATGCCCGCACCAATAAAACCCGTCGTGATGCTCATGTCATTTTCCTTACTCGACATAACCCCCAAACGCCCGTCGTATTCGCCGTTTTTTAATCTGAAAGTAGATTGGCACACTTCGCTACACCACAAAAGTTGAACACCCCACTCTATGTTTTTATTCACCTGCGCAATTGTTTTGTTCCGGCTTCGAAGCAGCCAGCAAAGTATATCCGCCGCTCAAAAGTCAGCACAACTATGACATTGACCTAAGCCCTTCCTGCAACACTACGGGCTCGCTCGACATCCAACAAATTGGGCGCCTCGCCATCGAGGCCGAAGCTTTCGATCACATCCTCCAACGCGACGAACGCGCTGAACTGAGATCCCATGCTTTCCGGCACCGCGGTCACGGCAAGCGCGCTGGTCGTCTCTTCCGTGAAACCGGAAAGAAGCTCATGCAATCCCTCGGTCAATTCGACCGGCACCTGACCGACCAACAGCTTGTCGCGCCGTTTGTCAGTCCAAGGAACTCCTGGTGCGATCATCATCGGGCGCACTTTCCCGCCCACCGCGCTCGCGGCCAGGATTAGCGTCGCCGGCGGCTCGGTCTCTGCCGGCGAGGTGCCCGGCCGCCAGAATACTGCCGCATGGTGGAGCTTCTGCGCGAGTCGAAAAGCAACATAAGGGGCGATCCATCCGCCCAGCACCTGCTTGACGCAAACCTTTGTCAGACGCGGATCGGAGTTCTCCGACATGGAAAGGCGCAGCACAGTCGGAACCAGACCAAATGCCGGACAGCGCGGAGCGTCGACAGTGGTGACACCCCCCTTACGTGGGTCAGTGCTTGCCACGCCAAGACCCATGCTTTCAAAGCGAAGCAGGTCGTGTCCGCGCCCAAACAGGCTTTCGGTCCATGCCAGCCCCATGGCGATCTCATCCGTGGACTCTGAATAGCCAACGCGAGCGACCGCCTGTTTAAAATTTTCTAATTCGTTAAGCATCCGAGTTGAGCTATCTGAACCTTTACTTTGTTGACTTGTCGTTGCTGAGCCAAAAGTCGGCCATGTCGTTGCATCGGCAGAACCAGATTTGGTCGTGGCGCTTCACATACTCAAGGAACTCATCGAGCATTCTTGCCATCCCCGGCGTCCCGGTCTTATGCACATGCACCGCGTAATAGAACTTCATGGGGTGGCGAGCCGCCTCCGCATAGACCGCATCGAACTGATATTTCAGGTGTTGCAGACCACCGGTGAAGCCGAAGGCCGCCACGTCCATCTCCGTAAATTCGGGTTTGGCGTAGCCGACAGAAACAATCTTCCGTCCTTTGACGTTCATCACGTACGGAAAATCGCAATCTTGGTAGTCAGCGTCCCAAATCAATCCCTCATCCGCCACGATCTCAGGCGTATGCTGGGTCGGACGCGGGCCTTGCGACATGTGACCGACCGGCCGTTTGCCGACGACAGAACTCGATAACTGCAATAGTTTTGCGGATGGCGTCCTGCTCCTCCTCGCGAGACTTCATTTGCGGAGGGTGCAAGCATTGATCCCAACCGTGCGAGGCGATTTCGTGCCCGCTTTCATGAAGTGCGATGAAGCTGTCAGGCCAGAGCTCCACCGCGAGCCCGCTGGCCATGACCGTAACCTTCACGTCATGCTTGGCAAGCATGTCCATCAACCGCCAAACGCCTTCCCGAAACCCGTATTCACGTAGGCACAGCGCGGAATAGTCCTGCATGCTGGCCGGCGACGCGCCGGTAAGCACGCGGCCGATTGGCCGCGGTGTACTTTCCCATTCATGCATCAGCTTAAGACTTACTGCCACGCGTGCGTTGCCTGGCCAGGAGCGGAACCAATCTGGACGCTCAAGATTTTGCGGGCGGTAGGTCCATTGATACCAATCGGGCACCGGGGTTGACATGTCTTGCTCCATTGAGGCGGCGCAGAAGCCATTGCCCTTACGCATCGTTCTTGTTCAGACTCGACCCTCGCCAGACCGGCTCGTCATTGGCGTGAGCGCATCAATGGGCAGGGTCCAAAAGCGCACGCGTGCCCAAACGAGCGACGGTGGCCTTTTGGTAAGCCGGAGAATATTTGCGAGCCGCATTGGTGCGGTCAGGCCTGCCGTCGGGGGACGTTCGTGGCCGGCCAGGCACCTGATGCAGCGGAATGATACATCTGTTTTGCTCGGGATCCCGGAAGGTATTGATGGGGTCGCCGCCTGCCTCGACGATCGAGATCTGTTGCTGCAGCAGTTTTCTAAGCTGAAGGATGTTCCGGTCGCCGGCGCCGAGATTTTCCTTCGTACGATCGACGACGGCTCCCTGCGAGTACCACATGACCAGGTCCTGGCCACTATTGTTATCGAGCAGTGTCCAATCAGGCACCTGCCCATTGACGAGCGTCGGCACCGGAACGTCGAAGAACGGAATTTCGCGTGGATCCTCCTGCTTTGCCAAGGAGATTGCCTAGCTCTTTCTGCGCTTGACCGTCGAAGACCATGTACCAGATGTGCAACGTGTTGATGTCGTCGATCGGAACGCGGATCTGATAGGTTCCATCGCCCTGGGCGTCGAGATAAGGGAAGATTACGGCACCGACGCCTTGAGCATGGATCGGCCTCTGCTTGCCGACATTATAACCTGCGGCGCCTGACGAATTTTCGTGACGCTTGAGGTCGGGCCGGCCCAGCTTTTCAAGCACGTATTCGCCGTACTGATAGTGGGTCGTGACGACATGGGACGTGTCGCCCGCGTTCTCCACCGTCTGGAGCCAGTTGCACGGAACGACGCACGCCCCAATCTCGCGGTAGACGTCGTCGCGAACAAAGGCCTCCCACCTCGGCAGCAATGGTCTCGGCTCAGGGCCGAGAAAGGCAAAGACCAACCCTCCGAGCTCTTCAACCGGGTAGGCTTTGATCTTGATTTCTTCCTTGTATTTACTCGCGGGAATCGAAAACGTTTCGAACGGCTGGTCGACGCATTGGCCGGTCGCATCGAACATCCACCCGTGATAAGTGCAACGCAAACCACAATCATCGGGCATGCCGTACAGCAAGTTGGCGCGGCGGTGCGCGCAGTGAGGTTCTAGCAAACCCAACTGGCCGGCCTTGTCCCGATAAAGGACGAGGTCTTCACCAAGGATGCGCACTGGCCTTGTCCCCGGGTTCGGCAGTTGGCTGCTCGCTGCGATGGGATGCCAGTAGCGGCGCATCATTTCACCGCAGGGAGTTCCGGCCCCCACGCGCGTGAGGCGCTCGTTCTGCTCTTTAGTCAGCATCGATGATCATTCCTTGCCGCTCGCGATCTCCGGCCAGAAGCGAATTCCCCCAGCGTAAATCGCGGATGTCTTTTTTTACAAGACACAAACACGGCGGCAAGACTACATGATGTCGTGCGTTGAAAGAATACCCAGTATATCCATTTCATTAGCCGATCGAAGACGAACACCACGCGACAATGAATGCTGATAGGGCTTGGCGTGGAATGGCCCGGTATCATGCGTGATGCTGGGATCTTGCAGCTGGGCGTCGTGGCGTAATGAGAGCGAGCGAGGCCGATAGTCCGGCGCAAGACCGGTCTACGCGGTGCTCAGTGCGTCGCGGTCAGGCAGGCCTAGCGGCGGATAGCCCCTTTATAGGCCGCTTAAGCGGGGCGTCCGATCGATACACAACGCAGCGCTGGCATCGAGTGCCCCGCAGCGAAAGCGGCGTCGTTGGCCAATTGCAGATCGATTCCACGGAACCGAACAGAATAGCCGCGCCCACGTCACTCGTCCTTGAGAAACTTACTACCGGCATGATTCACGGTGACCTATTAGGGGACAGAAGATCCTTCTGTTGACATAGCGTCCTTGATCAGTTCGACCGTACTTGGCGGCTGGTTAAGAGCAGCTCTGATACGCTGTTCCACGACTTCGCCAGGACGCGCTTCAATGGGTTTTTCGACCTTTTCGGCCTTTGCCCGCAGTTCGGGATCTGCCATTGCCTTTTCGTAGGCGAGACGCAAGGCGGCAAGGCGATCTTCGGGAATGCCCGGAGGCCCAGCCGTCAAGCGAGCAAGATCACCCTGGCTTTCGATCAGATTAATAAAAGTCTTTGCTTCCGCATGGCTCACCAGAGACGCAAGTTGCGGCACATCACCCTCAGAGCCGCCGATTTGCGCGACGAAGCGGCCATATCCACTGTCGACAAATTGCTGCCAGGCGGAACGTGACCCAAGGCGGCCCACAATCTCTCCGCGCCGCATAGCGAGCTGGTCCTCATTTCCATTGTAACCCGTTTTAATGCTGATGGGCATGCTCAACAACTTTTGCAGCACTTTAATCTCGACATAGCCGGCGGTACCTATGCCCGCCGTTGAAAAATTGATGGGTTTCGTGGCCTGCATCAGATCTGGCCAAGTCTTGATCCCCGAATCCGCTGAGACAACGACAACGCGCGGGTCAGTAGCTGCTTTGCCGATCCATGACATCTTTGTCAGGTCGAACCGAATGGCATCCAGTCTAATCAGCTGATTATAGATTAAGCCCGTACTGAACGTTCCGATCGTCAGGCCATCGGGGGGCGAAAGATAGATTGTGTTTGTTCCGACGATTTGACCCGCCCCTGGAATGTTTCGCACGACGAACGTCGAGCCCGGAAGGTACTTCTGCATGTAATCGGCTACGAGCCTTCCATACAGGTCGGAGCCGCCCCCGGCAGAAGTTGGAACAATGTAATTTACCGTCTTCCCCTTGTAAAAATCCACTCCGCTCTGCCCAACAGCCGGCGAGGCTAACAAAACAATCGCAAGGACACTACTAACAACGTTTACGCCGCTTGCTTTACGCATGTTGTCTTCCTTGTCATGGGGAACCCGGATTTCTAACGCTGCATTCGCGACATTTAGAGCCGATTGTTTTTGCCTGGTTTTCTGCTCCGCCTCGGCTTCAGCCTTGGCGCTGCCCATCACCGTGGGCTCGGCCGCCCGTCAACGGCGCAGAAAAAAGGCAGACGCCATTATCGGACTAGCTTCAATTGCAAGCTACCTTGCTGGCATCGCCCCCCACGGGTCCAATAATCTCGCAAGCCATGCCAACCTTCAGTTGCTCGCGATCAGCCCTCTGACCAGCGATGGTGATTTCCGTGCGCGATCCGGAGATGCCGGCTTCGAGCTCTTTCCCATCCGCCGTCTTCAGCTTCAACTTTGAGCGGCCATTCCACTCAGAAATGGTGCCTTTGGTTGGTGGAGTTGTGTCTTTCTGGTCGAGCGCGGCTTTCAGCACCGCCACTACTTCCGGCTTCTGGTTCAACGCTTCATGGATCATCGCCAAGACGTCGTCCCCATAGGCCGGGTCGACCGGCCGATCGAGCTTCTCGGCCTTTGCCTGCAACTCTTTGTCCTCCATCGCGTTCTTGTACGCTTCGCGCAGGGCGGCGAGGCGGTCGGCTGGAATGTTGGGCGGACCTGCGGTGAGGCGGGCGATGTCTCCCTGTGACTGGATGAGCGCGACCATTGAGTGGCCATCCGGATCCTTGATCAGATCCTTGAGTTGCGGCACGTCCCTCTCCTTACCACCAATCTGGGCGATGAAGCGGCCGTAACCATTCTTCACGAACTGCTCAAGCGATGATCGCGAGCCCAAACCGCCGTTGGTTTCACCGCGGCGCATTGCGATCTGGTCATCAGCTCCATTGTAGCCCGAGACTACCCTGATCGGGAGTTTCAGGATGTTGGTGAGTGACGTGATCTCCACAAAGCTTGAGCTGCCTATCCCGGATGACGCAAACTTCAGTGTGTCTTTGTAATGTCTCAGTTCGTCCAATGTCTTAATAGGAGTTTGGGCGGCAATAACAATGATCCGTGGATCAGAGGCCGCCTTTCCGATCCAGGACATCTTGGTAAGGTCGAACCTCACGCCATCGGCTTTGATGAGTTGATTGTAAATCAGGCCAGTAACGAAGGTACCAATCGTCAGCCCATCGGGCTTTGAAGCATAAATAGTATTGGCGCCGATCATATGACCGGCACCTGGCACGTTCTTCACCACAAAGGTCGAGCCGGGCAGGTGCTTCTGCATGTATTCGGCAACAAGCCGGCCATAGAGGTCGTAACCTCCCCCGGGTCCTGTCGAAACGATGTAGGTGACAGTCTTACCTTTAAAAAAATCGGCCCCCGTTTGCGCCTCTAGAGCGTCGACGGAGAAGACTGTTGCGCCAATGATTGCCGCCCCAAAAGCTGCGTATTTGGTAAACACTTCTCTCCTCCCTTGCCGTGCGCGGCTAGCCTTCGCCTACTATGGGCTAAGCGCAGCGTTCAATTCTACGCCTTCGAGGAATACGCCCCGCTCGATTTCCTTAGCGAGTTCCGGGATCAGGGGGCGCTTGCCTTCCTCTACGCGCATCCACAAACGAATGAGATGACGTCTCCGATCGAGCTCGGGCCAATCCTCAAACCGGGTGCGTGAGTGTAAGGTGACATGGCTGTTTGAATACGACATGTCCCCCTGCTGAAACTCAATGTCGATGGACAGCTCGGAGGCCAGCCTCTGATAAAGTTCGATCGCCTCCTTTTGTGCTGGCGTGAGCGGCGGGACACCGGGAAGCTCGTGACCCCGGGTGAGCGTATTGCTAGCTCCACGGGCGGTGAAAAAGCCGTCCTGCACGCTAAACACGGGTAGCCTGAACCAGGGCTGGGTTTCGCCCGGCGGCAACACACCTTTTCGCGACATATAGAAATGGAAAGAGAGCTCTTTGGCGAGATCAGGTCGCTGCTTTAGCATTTCATTATAGAGCGTAACAGAGCTGCAGAGCTTATGGATGCCGCCCGATTTGGCGGATTGCAGACAAAATAGGGAGGTGAGGTCACAGCCGTCGGCGTGAAATCCCAGAGCTTCGTTTGATTGATAGCCGCGGCCGGTGGCAGTCGTTACCGACTGCCCCGTGTTTGTTACGTGCCCGAGAAGATGGCCCTTGGCATTCTGCGGCCGCGCGCGGGCGAAATGATGAGTCACGCCCCAGAAGGCAGCAACGTTCTGGTAACGCGTGCGACTTTCAATAGGGAATCCTCGAATGAGCGCAAAGCCGCGACCGTCAAGCAACTCTTTTCGAATATCAGCTAATACTGCCGAAAAGCGCGGCAGGTTGAAATCATTCTTGGTGATGTCCTTGATGTCCATGCCGCGCGCTTCCACAACCGCGACGGCATCCATGATCTCGGCAATTTCCGTTTCGCTCAGAGCATAGACGTACTTTTTGCGATCTGCGAATTCGTGAGGGTACCAATAGGCCGAGCCTTCGATTGCCTGCATGAGCTGGGATGGCTCGTGAATACGCTCGCTCGCTATCCAAGGATTTTGCATCTGTTCCTCCCTTCTCATTGCCTTATCTAAGAGATTCTTGCTCAAAGCCTCTCGAAATCCAAGATGATTTACCTCGAGCAGGCCTAAACCTTCCTTAGGGGCAGCGTAGCAACTCCCCGTTCCGCAGGGCGCGCAGAGCACGAGTATTGGTCACGCAGATAGTACCGCACGAATGGCTTGTTGCCACAATGGATAAAAACCCCCTACCCTGCGTCTATCAACTGGAGGGGATGATGCTGCAGTCGTTGCCTACTTTCATATTCCGCTTTGTTGCCTGCATCATGGCCTGGGCTATTACCCTTGTTGCGCTTCAGGTCGCCTGCGCCACAGAACCGGAATCGAACCAAGCTGACGCCAAAGCCGTCACGATGATCATTGGCTATACCGCCGGAGGAGGCGTTGACGCGGCAGGCCGACTGATCGCGCAATTCTTACCAAAATATCTGCCAGGAAATCCGGCGTTCATTGTACGCAATATGCCGGGCGCGGACGGCCGCGTTGCCCTAAACTTCTTTGTGCGCCAAGCCAAGTCGGATGGCCTGATGATAACCACCGGCTCCGGAACCCAACTTGATCCGATGGCTTTTCGTTCTACGAATGCTCAGTATGATCCGACAAAATTTCATTTCGTCGGTGGCATCTCCCGCGGCGGGACTTTTCAGGTCATAAGCAAGGGTGGGGAGGAACGCTTAAAGGATAAGAGCGCGCCGCCTGTGGCAGTGGGCGCGGTCGATGGTACGCGTTCAGGCGAGCAAATGATCTCCTGGGGCATGGAGTTTCTAGATTGGAACGCCAAATGGGTCGTCGGGTATCGCGGGGCGAACGAGACTTCCATCGCCCTGGAGCGCGGCGAAGTGGATCTGGTTACGACTGCGAATTCATTCTTAATCAAACGCCTCACAGATACAGGGAAATTCAAGGTCCTGTCGCAGTCCGGCGTCGTAATTGACGGTAAGATACGGCGCCGCTCGGATTTCCCCGAAACGCCTGTGATGGCGGAGCTGATTACAGATAGGCTGGTTGATCCGACCGCGCGGGACGCCTTCAAATATTTGGAGGCGATGTGCCTGGTAGACCCGTGGGTTTCGCTACCACCCAACACGCCTCCTGAAATAGTCGCAACGTATCGTCAGGCGTTTCAGAAGATGCTGGCTGACCCGGAGTTCCTAGAGAAGGGTAAACGCATCAGCGAAGACATCGGACCTATGTCACACGAGGATGTCGCGCTTCTCGTGAAAACGGCAGACGCGCGGCTCACGCCAACAGCGGAAACATTCATCCGCACCCTGCTGACCAAGCAAGGAATTCGGCCGAAGGAGTGAGAACGTGCCGATCACCGGCGCACCGCAATGATCGGCAAGTTGCATTAGTTATGGGCCCTGGGGTCAGGACTGCCGGCGCCACGGACCAGCTCGGTGGTGCCCTTAATGTCTTTTCCGGTTTCATAATTGATGTGTTTGTTCGCGGAATTCGGCCCGGTCCGCGTGCCCATCAGGATCATGGGACCGGTGCCAGTGTTTTCCAACCGGTAGAACGATCCCCCCTCGATCAGCGCCACCATGCCCGGCTTCATTACGGCTTTGCCACCATCCGGAAAACTCATGGTGCACTCGCCGTCGAGGCACAAGAATGTCTGGTCTCCCGGGTGGCAGTGCAGGTCGTCGTGATCGCCGGGATTCGGGTAGTAATGCACCCACGCGTGCATCTTGCGGGTGTCCATAATCTTGGTGCGCTTCTTGTTTTCCCTGGCGAGCTTTAGAGTATCAACGATGTTGATGGCCATGACATTTCCTAGCTGTTGTGTCACCAAATGTACCTGTGTTCGGGCCACAACGGTCAAGCCCGGACCACGTTAACCGATGCATATTGAAATGGTAGGGAACCGCAAGTCAAGTTAGCAGCGGGGTAGAAGGTCCCCCTCAAGTAGGCGGTAAACAACCATGTCAGACCGGGTAGCGTTAATCGGTGTGGGGGCCATGGGACGCGCGCTGCTAATGCGCACACTTATGATTTGGGTCGCGCGCCGCGGCTGCGTGACAGCCCGCGCAATGATATTGGTCTTTTCGGCGTGGCGGCCGCACGCCGTTTATATTTTAGACCCTCTTGAATTCACCAAGGCCGGGCTTGAATGTCTTTTCGTCGAGAAACTGCTTCATAGCCTTCTGGCGTCCGCCTTCAGGATCGATAAACTTCAACGCATCGCTTTTACAGTTTAGATAGTCCAGGGCCTGCTCCTTCGACATGCGTCGAACGCTGCGAACACACTCTTTAGTGTAGCGCACCGCCGCTGGACTCTTAGCCTCCAGCTTTCTCGCCAGGACCATAGTTTCCGCCTTCAATGCATCGACAGGAAATGACTTGTTCACGAAGCGCATTGCCGCGGCTTCCTTGCCAGTGAACTGGTCACCCGTGACGGCATAATAGATCGCGTCACGATAACCCATCACTTCCGTCACCGCCCACGCCACTAATCCGCCCGGGATGATACCCCAGTTAACTTCAGATAATCCGAAAGTGGCATCATCGGCAGCGTAGGCAAAGTCGCAAGCGATAACCGGCGTGAAGCCTCCACCAAAGCAATAGCCGTGAACCATAGCGATCGTCGGCTTCGGAAATGAAGATAGGCGGTCCCATCGCCACGAATGCGCAGCACGCCTCGCCCGAACGCGCGCCTTCGGGTCGTCTTCGGTTCCACGGAAATAGAGCTTGAGATCCTGGCCCGCGCAAAAATTTTCGCCCGCCCCCGTAACAACGACGACTTTGGTCTGGTCGTCCATTTCCGCCCAGTCCAACGCGTCGCCCATGTCGACGTGAAGTTGGGGGCTCATCGCGTTCCGCTTGTCCGGCCGATTCAAAATGATGAAGGTCGTGGCTCCGTCACGCTCTATCTTGACGTTCTCAAGCTCGATGGGTGACGCGGCCACTGCGAGGCCACCTTCAGAAGTTGTCATTGCATATCTCCATATGTTCGGTTACCTTATATATGGCTTCCGAATACTGTCAAGCACGGTGCGCTTCGGCGGCGCCGAGGAGGTGTTTTCGCAACTCGGCGGCCAAATAGGAGCGCACGGTCGCCGATGACAGCGCTGCTCCGCCGTTGGCTTGTATCGCCAGTTTTCGACGGATAGTATTTTCGGAACAAACTAAAACTAAGGGAGCATTCGCTTGCAGTGGACACTCAAGGTTATTGTCGCGGCATTGTCTGTAGTGACCGCGACCGGAATACCGGCAACGGCCGAAGACTTCTATCGGGATAAGCAGATCAAGTTCATTGTCTCCGCAGCTTCGGGCGGTGACTACGATCAGTGGGCGCGCCTTATCGCCCGCTTTCTCAACAAGTATATTCCGGGCAATCCCACGATCGTGCCGCAGAACATGCCTGGCGCCGGCGGAATCATAGCGGCCAATTTCCTCTACAACACCGCTCCCCAGGACGGCACGGTCATCGGCATGATCGGCCGCAACCTGCCGAATGAAGCCCTCATGAAGGGGGACGGCGTGCGTTTCGATCCTATGAAGTTCAACTGGTTGGGCAGCCCGGAATTGACCAATCGCGTCTGTGCCGCGGTTGGCGACACCAAGGTGAAAAATGCCCAGGATCTGTTCCAGAACGAACTCCTGGTCGGCGGCGCCGGCGCAGGAACCGCTATCAGCACAACGCCGGTGTTGCTGCAGCGGTTGCTCGGCATGAAATTCAAGCTCGTCGAAGGTTACGGCAGCGGTACGGCCGTCTCGTTGGCAATCGAACGCGGCGAAGTCCACGGTATTTGCCAGACATTGAGCCAGCTTCGCAGCCATAAACCGGAATGGTTCGCGTCCGGAAAAATCAAGATTTTGTTCAACACGGAGCGACAGCCGGTTGAAGGGCTGAATGCACCGTCTGTTTTTGATTTTGTCAAAGACGAGGATCAGCGGAAAGTACTGTCGCTCTATACCTCAAGCGTGGAGCTTGGACGCCCGATCGTCGCCCCACCCAATGTCCCGAAGGAACGGGTGGAAATTCTGCGCAAAGCCTTGGCCGACACGTTGAAGGATCCCGAACTGCTAGACGAAGCTAATAAACGAAACATGGAAATCGCTTACGTTTCCGGCCCCGAACTTGAAAAACTTTTAGCCGATCTTATGACAACCTCGCCTGAAATCGTCGAAAGGATGCGAGAGCTCACTAAATAGCGTCTCCGAGATCAAGAATGACATCTTGCGTGCTGACTCTTCCATCCGAAGAATCAGCATGTCGCATCATCCGACGTCGACGGCGCAGGGGCCCGCCTGAAGGGCTACCTGGCGGCTTTATCGGTGAGCGGCAGCTGCGGCCGCGCCTTGGATTTTGGCCACCGTTTGCGGCTGTGTTTCAAACCGAGGCCAGCCAGGAGCGCGGCCATTCGGATCGGAGCACCAATTCCTTCCACGACAGGAACACCGAGCTCATTCGCCGCCCAATCCGGACGGATGTGTATCGGGCATTGCGTGATGCCATGGGCAATAATCACGTCAGCACCATCCTGATCGATGAGCTCGCGGGCGGCTGTCATGAACGACGCAATCATCTGTTCCTTGTTGTCTGCGATCTCACTCAAACGGAAACCTGAGGCCCGCCGGCCGGCGACCCAGTCTTCCATGCCGTAAGCCTTGGTCAGCGTACGTTGCCGCGGGATAAGAGATTGATGATAGCAAACAATACCAAACCGATCGCCGAGTTGCGCGGCGACATGGAATGCGGCTTCACAGGGGGCGATGACGGGAATGTCGACCAGGGAACGGCCGCCGTCGACGCCCAGGTCGAGCATTCCAAGCGGCACCACAGCATCATATCCCAAAGCCTCGGCCTCGAGATAAGCGGCGTGATAATACGGAGCCACCAGTTGAATCTCAGCGGGGCCCAACCCGCCGTAAGGACTGGCAGCCACGGAGACGATTCCGACTTCAACCTCGGACGAGGAATAGCTCTTGGCCACGTCCTCACGGAGGAGACGCTGTTCCGGCGGATAATCGCCAATGGCAAATGCAATGCGGACCATTTCCAACCCTATTGATTGAGCTCTGGCACGGCGAGATTAGCGCCCCTTCAGGACAATTGCTGCATCAACCGCGATACATCCCTGTGGCAATACAACAATGGGATTGATGTCGACACTCAGTATCAGGCCGCCGCATTCTTCCGCCAGCGCGGCTAGCTGCGTCATAGCTGAGCAAAGCGCGTTTGTGTCCAGTGGCGGTCTGCCGCGAAACCCTGACAGGAGCTTGTGACTCTTAAGGCGCCGAATGGCTTCGTTTGCCAGCGTCACGTTAACTGGAGGAGCGATAAACTCCACGTCCTTGATCAATTCGAGCAGGACGCCGCCAGCCCCGACCATCACAAGCGGGCCGACCTCTGGATCATTGTGGATACCAAGGGCCATCTCGACGCCGCCCGCGATAAACTGCGCGACAAGATAGCCCTCCTCCGGCACGCCATGAACGCGGGCGTTCGTGCGCAGCATTTCGAAGGCGCGCGAAAGATCCTGGTGCGTCCTGATGTCGAGGTGCACGCCGCCGATGTCCGACTTGTGCAATACCGTGGACGAGATGAATTTCAGAACGACCGGGTAGCCGATTTCGTCCGCGGCATGGAGGGCTTCTTCGAGGCTGTTGACGACACGCTCCAGCGGCGTCGGAATTCCGTAGCAAGAAAGAACTTTCTTGGCGTCAGCTTCGTTGAGAATCGGGCCGTCACTCGCTTTGACTAATTCGGACACGCGCGCGATCCGCGACGCCCGCTCCTTTGGCGTCATACCGGCGCCAGGCTGCCTTTCGGCAGCTTCACGGCGGCGCCGGGCTGCGGCGGCGGCGCCGACGCGTCCTATCGCACGCAGGCTTTTGAAACCCTCCTGCAGGAATGACAATCGCGGCGCCTGCGCCCGAAGGCCAAGGGCATAGTCGGTCAGCCCATAGGAGGCGAACGATGTGTAAGCGATCGGCTTCGTGGCGCGGCTCGCGGCGAAAGCATTGCCCAATGCAATATACTTTTCGTTGCGCGGGCTGCCCGGCACACGGGGCAGCGGCCCCTGAACCAGAATAAGGTCGATGTTTGGGTCGTCGTTCAGCACCTCAAGGCAGCTGGTCAGCAGATCCGGGTTGGAGGAAAGACTGAACCCGCCGTCGATCGGATTTCCGGCATAGGATCCGGTCAACAGCAACTCTTTCAGCTTGCGTTCGGTCTCAGGCTGCAATGCCGGAAATTCGACGCCGGCCCGATCCGCGACATCCAGCAGCATGCCACGGAAGGCTCCCGAAAGAGTAATCGCACCCACGCGCGTCCCGCGTGGAACGCCGCTGCGGGTGACGAGCTCGGCAACTTCAGTAAGATCGTCGAGCGAGTCGACACGCACAATGCCGCGTGAGCCGAACACGGCATCGAAGCCTTGCGTCGTGCCGGCAAGGTTCCCCGTGTGCGCCAAGGCGGCCTTTTGGCCGGCTTCCGATTGCCCAAGCTTGAAGGCGACGACGGTCTTACCGGCATTGCCAGCCAGATCGATCGCGGCCCGAAGCCTTTCGGCGTCGGCGATATGCTCGATGTAAGCGATGATGACTTGGATCTGCGGCTTCTGGGCGAAGTAGGCAATGTAGTCCGGCGTCGTGAGCCCGATTTCATTGCCGCTGCTTACGAGATAATCGACGTCCAACCCTCTGGATTCCAGACATTGATTCATCGCCATCAGCATGCCGCCGCTTTGCCCGACCAGGGCGATGGAGCCCCTTCGCAGGCTTTGCATGCGGTCTTCGATGACGGTTACGAACGACGCTTCCGCCGACAGATTTCCTACGCAGTTCGGACCGGATACGGCGAGACCGGTTTTTACTATCGCCTCAGACAGTTTGTCGCGCAGCGCCAGTCCTTCCGACGCGGAACCCTCGCCGAAGCCGGCCGAAAAGATCGTCGCCGACCGCGCCCCCGCGGCTGCGGCGCTGAACAAGGTGTCGGGAACCTGGCCAGCCGGCACCATGATGGCGACATGGTCGGGCGCTTCGGGCAATGCGCCAAGGTCGGGGTAGCAGGTGCTGTCCCACACCGTTTGGCGGGTGGGATTTACCGGATAAACGCTGTGTGGGTAGTTGTGCTTTCTTAAATTCTTCCAGACCCGCGCGCTCCACGCGCCGGCGCGATCCGAAGCGCCAACGATCGCAACGCTCTTCGGCGACAACAGAGCGTCCACCATTTTATCGGTGGCGGAAAACGTAAGCGCGTCTTGATCGTGTGGCTGTTCGCCCGCCCTGACATGTCGCTTCCCTGCTTCTCTCGCTGTTGCATAGACATACCGTTGCATTCGTTTATCTTAATGCCGGAGCGCTGGTCGCGACAGTTCATGTGCTGGAAATGCACAGAGCGGGCAACGGCGCTAAGGGCGGGCGCGCCGACGCGCTGTCCCGTACAAGGAGCAGCATGTCCTTGGCTACGAAGTGGACACCAGAAGATCGGCCACAATCAGGACGGAAAAGACCGCCAACCGCCCGCGATCAAGAGCCAATGGCGCTGCTCTCCTCATATCTTCGGGGACCTTATATAAGGTCTACGAATATTGTAAAGAACGTACGCTGCTTCCATGACTACCTTCTACCGCGATTTAATTTCTTGGGTTTCATTTCAGGAGTACCTGCCTCTTCGCGGAACTCATGTAAAATTCGCCGGAGGGAGTCCCTCCATTCCAATAGTTGCGCTTTCGGCATATCGCGGAACACTTCAATTTCGATATCGTCCGCAATCTTCTCGCACGCGTCGATCAGCTTTCGCCCTGAACTGGTCAGTCGCAAATTTAGGATACGTCGATTGGCCTCATCTTCGCTTCGCGCGATCCAACCGCTTTCCTCCAGCCCCGATACAACTTCTCTTACAGTTTGCGGTGTCAGATTGACCCTACGAGATAATTCCGCTGAGGAAAGCGGCTCCCGATCGCGCAGAACGCTCAGCGCCGTATATTGAAGGTTAGTCAGCCCAAACTCGCCGAGGGCGGAGGCGAGCCTGGCTCGCAGACCTTTGCTGACTTGGTGCAGCAGAAACATCGTTCTCGGCCGCCGTAGATTTGCCCAGTCTAGTGCAGTTGGCAAAGCAGACTCCTTATTTCCGAAGCTCCAAGATTCCCGATTGAAGTCATTCTAACATTACATCGAGTCAATTACCCGCCGCCATCTTGCTCGTCTACCACTAGTGGGACCTCTGCGCCGTCACCGGGCCGTCACCCTTCTCACGGCGTCGTTGAGCGAGGCACAGGGCGGTGCTTCATTAAGCCTTGAAACTGCTTCCGCCATTGAAACTGCGTGAATGAATTCAAGTGAGGAGCTGGTTTCGACGCATCGGCGCCGCCGATTCACCGATGCCTTATAGCCTGCCGCCTAATGTGCGCCAGCTGGTGGCTTGGGAGCCATCCTCCTTTCGGTCATCGTCGTTGGGGCTATTTCTTCTACATTTGAGAAGCAGGAACCGGATCCAACGCGAACGACGCAGAATTTGGTATTGAACATAACAGACTCCGGGATTCCGCCCGCCTCCGCAGAGACATTGAACAGCGACCTAACCCGCTGCGTCCTACCTGAAGCGCAGCGCGGAAATTATTCGTCGTATGACGGCGGAAGGTCCGCGGGCGCAATTCTGAACATGTGCCACAAGCCGGTATCGCGATGGTTGGATGCTTGCGAGCGAGGTGGCCTAGAAAAGAAAGAATGCTTGCTGGCTGGGGCGGGAGGACTCGAACCTCCGAATGGCGGAATCAAAATCCGCTGCCTTACCACTTGGCTACGCCCCAAAGCTGCGCGTGACGAGAGCTAAAGGCCTTTGACGGCTTTGCTTTTCCGCCGTTGTTGAATCATACTTCCCGCGCGAAATCCACCCCTGCCCGCCCCGCGTGAGAATGGCCAATGAATCGCGTCAAATTCGGACCGACCGACCTGATGGTATCGCCGATCGGTCTCGGCTGCATGAGCATGTCCGGCTGCTATGGGGCGCAGGACGATGCCGAGTGCATCGCCACCATCCACGAAGCGATCGACCTCGGCATCAACCTGTTCGACACCTCCTCGAACTACGGCGAGGGGCACAACCACGAACTGATCGGCAAGGCGATCCGGGGCCGGCGCGATAAGGTGGTGATCCATTCCAAGCTCGGCACCGTGCAGAAGGACGGCAAGTCGGTTGCCGGCACGCCCGAGCATATCCGCGCCTCCACCGAAGGCGGGCTGAAGCGGCTCGGCATCGAGTGCCTCGACGTGATCTGCATCTCGCGCGTCGATCCCAACCTGCCGGTCGAGGAACAGGTCGCCGCCATGGCGCAGATGGTGAAGGAGGGAAAGACCCGCCACATCGGCATCTCCAAGAAGGCGACGCCGGAACTGCTCGACCGCGCCTGGAAAGTGCATCCGGTCGTGGCGCTGCAGGACGAGTATTCGCTGTTCGTGCGCGAGCCGGAGGATGCGCTGCTCGCGGCCTGCAAGCAGCACGGCATGGCTTTCATGGCCTTCGCCCCGCTCGGGCGCGGCATCCTGGCCGGGCTGTTCAATGCCGCCTCCGGCATCTCCAAGGACGACCGCCGCGCGAAGGACACCCGCTACGTTAACGGCAATCTCGAGCACAATCTGGCGATCGTTGGAAATCTCGAACGCATCGCCAGGGAAAAAGGCGTTGCGGTCGCCACGCTGGCGCTCGCCTGGGTGATGCACCAGAGCGGGCGCAAAGGCGGCGCGGTGATTCCGATCCCATCGAGCAAGAGCCGCCAGCATCTGCGCGAGAACGCCGCCGCGGCTGCGCTTACCCTGAGCGCCGAGGATCTGGCGCGCATCGAGGCGGTCTGCCCGGCGGACGCCGTGGCGGCCTAAGCGTTTCACGGCTATTCTGGCGGCATGAAGCTCGCCGCGCTATTCCTCGCCCTTGCCCTGTCGTGCATTGCCGCGGCTGCGGCCGCCGACCCGATTGCGCCGGAAGCAATCGAGATTGTGGACGGCGATACCATTATGGTTCGCGGCCATTCTCGGCACGTCCGGCTGCTCGGCTTCGACACGCCGGAGACGAGCTTTGAGGCTCGCTGTGCAGCGGAGCGGACCCTTGCAGCTCAAGCGACGCAACGCCTGCGCCAAATTGTTGCCGGTGGCGGTCTCGACCTCGCAATAATTCCATGTGCATGCTGGCAGCGAAGGGGCATGTTCAATTGCAACGCTGGCCGCTACTGCGGTGTGCTGAAAGCGAAAGGCCGTGACGTTTCCGAACTGATGATCAGCGAAGGCTTGGCTCGCCCGGCCCAGTGCGGGAAAGCTTGCCGGGATAATCAGCGTTCGTGGTGCTAGCTTCCGACCGAGCGCGCGCTTGGCCCTTTCTGCCACGGGCGCTTATCCCACGCTATCCACAGGTTTTTCCGAATCAAAACAAGCGCTTGCACTTGGCGTGGGATACCTCCCGCATGACGGCTTTTTTCCCAGCGGAGTTCTGTATCCTGTTGCTGCCTGCTCATCCGGGGGCGCCATCATGAGGCGTCTTGATTGGCGGAGCGGGTGCGGCGCCTGCGGATGGTTTCGCAAGCCATCTCCGGGAGCCTCGGGGTTGCTGCCCGGCCCTACTACGAGGGCCCGCCGCGTGGCAGACGCTCCCGGACGAACGCAGGCGGAAGCCTGCGGGATCAGGCCGAAAGGCCGGTCCGGGTGTCGAACGGAGCAGTCCCGTCGGCAAAAACCGCCGCGGTGGAGCGCCGAGAGGCGAGCGTGTCTCGCACGACACGCGCCGCGCCTCGCAAGCGTGGAATTGTTGACGCGCCTTTCGGCGCTCCGCTCCCTCGGGTTTGTCCCGGGGCAGAAAAAGACAGGTGCACCCGCCGCCTGACAACAACACGGGCCGATGACGCTTGGGTTTCTTCCCTCTCCCCGCGTGCGGCGAGAGGTCGACCGAAGCGCAAGCGAGGTCGGGTGAGGGGGCGTTACAGCGAGTCTGAGCTTTGGAAATTGCCCCTCACCCCGACCCTCTCCGCACAATCGGGGAGAGCGGAATGTGCGACTCCTTGGCTGCTTGATTGCTTCGGGTACACCCGTGACCGGCAAAACACGGGGCAGAGGGAGAAGAGAGACGCGTGGGTGTCTCGAAATTGGCGCTGTCTGCATTGTCGACAGCGCACACATTCCGCCTCATCCTGAGGAGGCGAGAAGTGGTGCGTCTTGAATTAATGAACGTGGATGGCCACCCAATTCGGGCTAGCCCGAATCGGCACAGGTAACAATACGCAAGTCGGCTATAGCCGACTTGTGATGTTCGAGACGCGTCGCACTTGTGTGCGCCGCTCCTCACCATGAGGAAAAAGTTTGTGCCGTTATCTGACCAAGCAATGTGATGGCCATCCCGCACGCCACCCCCTCTATATATAATGTCAGTCGTTCTGTGAGTTCGGGACATCCCATGACCTATCAGGCGCCGGTCGAGGACATCGCCTTCACCCTGAAGCATGCCGCCGGCATGGGCGATGCGCTGGCGCAGGGGCTGTACGGCGATCTCGGCGAGGACGTGATCGAGGCCGTGCTCGAGCGAAGCCGGCCGCTTCGCTTCCGACGTGATCGCGCCGCTCAATCAGAGTCGGCGACAAGCACGGCACCCCGTTCAAGGACGGCGCGGTCAGCATGCCGCCGGGCTGGAAGGAGGCCTACGCCGCCTGGGCCGCCGCCGGCTGGAACGGCCTCGCCGCCCGGAAAAATTCGGCGGCCAGGCGTTGCCGCACGCATTGAATGCCGCCTGCACCGAAATGTGGAACGCCGCCTCGATGGCGTTTGGCGTCGGCCCGGTGCTCACCATGGGCGCGGTCGAGGCGCTGGCCGCGCATGGCAGCGAGGAGCTCAAGCGCGTCTATCTGCCGAAGCTGGTCAGCGGCGAATGGACCGGCTCGATGCAGCTCACCGAGCCGCAGGCCGGCTCCGACGTCGGCGCGCTGCGCACCAAAGCCGAGCGCGCGGGCGACGGCAGCTATCGCATCACCGGGCAGAAGATCTTCATCACCTATGGCGAGCACGACCTCACCGACAATATCGTGCATCTGGTGCTGGCGCGCTTGCCCGATGCGCCGGCCGGCACGCGCGGCATCTCGCTCTTTCTCGTGCCGAAATTCCTGGTCAATGCCGACGGCTCGCTCGGCGCGCGCAACGACGTGCGCTGCCATTCCATCGAGCACAAGCTCGGCATCCACGGCTCGCCCACCTGCACCATGGTGTTCGGCGACGAGGGCGGCGCCACCGGCTATCTGATCGGCGAGGAGAACCGCGGCCTCGCCTGCATGTTCACCATGATGAATCTGGCGCGGCTGTCGGTCGGCTTGCAGGGCGTGGCGATTGCCGAGCGCGCGACGCAGGCGGCGCTGGCCTATGCGCGCGAGCGCAAGCAGAGGCGGCCACGCGATCATCGATTATCCCGACGTCAAGCGCATGCTGCTGACCATGCGCGCGCAGACGAGAGCCGCCCGCGCCATCTGCTACGCCACCGCGGTCGCGATCGACCGCGCGCATCGCCTGCAAGGCGAGGACGCGAAGACCGCGCATGAGCGCGCCTCATTGCTCACGCCGGTGGCGAAGGCTTTCTCCACCGACATCGGCGTCGAGATCGCCTCGCTCGGCGTGCAGGTGCATGGCGGCATGGGTTATGTCGAGGAGACCGGCGCGGCGCAGCATCTGCGCGACGCGCGCATCGCGCCGATCTACGAAGGCACCAACGGCATCCAGGCCATCGACCTCGTCATCCGCAAGCTGCCGCAGTCCGGCGGCGCCGGCGTCAATGCCTATCTGCAGGAGTTGCGCGTGATCGTCGGCAATGTGCAGGCGGCGAACGATCCCGCCTTCGGCGCGACCGGCGAGCGCCTCAACGAAGCGGTCGACGCGCTCGACCGCGCGACGCAATGGATGCTGGCGAATGTCGAGAGCAACACCGACGCCGCGCTCGCCGGCGCCACGCCTTACCTGCGTTTGTTCGGCCTTGCCGCCGGCGGCTGCATGCTGGCGGACGAGGCGCTTGGCCGCGCAGCGGATCGGCGACGGCGCCGACGCGGCGGGCCGCGTTTCGCTGGCGCGGTTTTTCGCCGAGCATCTGGCTGTTGCGGCGGCGGGGCTGGAACGCTCGGCCACCGAGGGCGCGGAGAGTGTGAACACGGCAAGTTTAGGGGCGTGAGACTATTCGTCTTTGTCATCGTCCGGCTTGACCGGACGATCGGCAATCGCCGAACCGGCTACTGATGCCTGCCTTCGCGGGCATGACAATAAAGGCCGAGTATTGTCAAGCTTACCTCATCCTGATGAGCCGCGCAGCGGCGTCTCGAACGATGGGCAGCGGCCTCTATGTTCGAGACACGTCCTGCGCACGCCCTGCATGAGGAGACTGGGCGGTTGCTGACCGCAAATGGGCACCGCGTCCCGCGCGCTCTTGCCGCGCTTGCCGCGCCGCCGGCTTTTCCCTAATTTCCGCGCCATTCGACAGGTATTTCGAAAACGGAGAGAGGAAGGCGTGAAGATGACGTTGAAAAAGTCGTTGGTAGCGTTGGTTTCCTGCTCGCCTTGGGCGCCGCCGCGCCGGCGCAGACCGTGCCGGACTGGCAGAAGAAATGGGACGAGACGCTGGCCGCGGCGAAAGCCGAGGGCAAGCTGGTGGTGGTCGGGCAGCCTTCGCCCGCCATGCGCAACGAGATCGTTCCCGCCTTCAGCAAAAAATACGGCATCCCGGTCGAGCTGATCGCCGGCCAGACCTCGACCATTGTCGGCAAGATCCGCACCGAGCGCGGCGCCGGCATCTATTCGGCCGACGTCTTCATGTCGAACGCCTCCACCAGCGTGAACACGCTCTATGCCGAGAAGATGCTCGACCCGCTGAAGCCGCTGTTGCTGCTGCCGGAGGTGACGGAGGGAAAATACTGGAAGCGCGGCGAGCCCTATTTCGCCGATCCGGAAAAAGAATATCTGCTGATCCTGTTCTCCAGCGTCGACAGCCTGCTCTTCATCAATGCCGATTACGTCAAGCCGGACGAGATCCGCTCGGCCAAGGACCTGTTGAATCCGAAATGGAAAGGCAAGATCGCGACCGAAGACCCGCGGCTGCCCGGCGGCAGCGGCGTGCAGAGCGCGGTGCATTTCTACACCCAGATGGGGCCGGAATTCGTCAAGCAGCTCTATGTCGACCAGGAGCCGACGATCCAGCGCGACCGCCGCATCCTTTCCGACTGGATGGCGCGCGGCACGCATCCGATCTGCCTGACCTGCCACATCGACGACGCGCGCCCGCTGATCAAGGAAGGCTACAAGCTGGTGGAGGTGTTCGAGCTTTCCGACATGAAGAACCGCATCACGCCGACGCCCTCGCTGCTCAGCTTCGCCAATAGGGCGCCGCACCCGAACGCCGCGCGCGTCTTCGTCAACTGGCTGGCGTCGAAGGAAGGGCTGGAGCTTTATTCCCGCCACTCGCAATCGGCGACATTGCGCACCGACGTGGACGAGAGCTTCCTCGATCCGCACATCATCCCGAAGCCCGGCAAGGACTATGTCGACAACACCGACCTGAACTGGGTGGCGAAGGGCCAGCGGGAAACCGCCGACAAGATGCGGGCGCTGTTGAAGAAGTAGCGCTTCTTTCCCGCTCTCACTGAACTCGGGTTCACCCGAGTTCAGTGAGACGAAAATTCCGAAAGCTGCAACAACTCTACCTCATCCTGAGGAGGCGCGAAGCGCCGTCTCGAAGGATGGGCAGTGGCACGGGCTCTATGGTTCGAGACGCGTCCTTCAGACGCTCCTCACCATGAGGAGAAAAGTAAGTAACTACAAAATCGTCACCGGCTGCGCGCGGATCACGATCGTGTCCTGCCGAAATTCCTGTTCCAGAGCTTTGCGGTAGCCGCGCCACCAGGCGGCATCGAACTCATCCACCATCACCTCGAACACCACGATCTCGTCGTGCTTGGTCTCGCCCTCGTCTTTCCACAGGCCCTGCGCCGGCGCGCGGGTGAACGCGGTCAGCCCGCCGAAGCGTTCGGTCAGCTCCTGCCGCACCTTGCCGAAGAGTTCTTCGGCAAAATGTTGTCCGGTATTATCGAAGAGCGGCAACAGGATCTGGATAAGCTGCATCCTATCGTTCCGTCATTGCCGGGCTCGTCCCGGCCATCTCGCTTAGAGGGGCAGTGCGCTGCTTATCGGGATGCCCGCGACGAGCGCGGGCATGACAATTCACAGCGGCTTCAGCCCGGCCTCGATCTCCTTGCGGCGCGGCTCGAGGAACGGCGGCAGCGCAAGCGTCTCGCCCAGCTTGTCGGCCGGCTCGTCGGCGGCGAAGCCGGGACCGTCGGTGGCGATCTCGAACAGCACCCCGTTCGGCTCGCGGAAATACAG
This sequence comes from uncultured Alphaproteobacteria bacterium, assembly GCA_963731585.1. Taxonomy (GTDB): domain Bacteria; phylum Pseudomonadota; class Alphaproteobacteria; order Rhizobiales; family Xanthobacteraceae; genus CANKHA01. The sequence goes on along the minus strand of CAVSWC010000007.1, from coordinate 184,497 downwards.
GCTGCGGAAATAGAAGCGGTCGACCTTGCCGCTGTTGGGCACGCGCAATTCATTCAGCCGCTCGGCCCAGGCGTCGTATTGCGCATTATCGGGCGTGCGGAAGGCGACGTGATGCACCGCGCCCGCGCCCTGCACCGCAACCGGCAGGCTGGCATCCACGGCGACGTGCAGCTCCGCCGCCGGGCCGCCCTCGCCCATCTCATAGACATGCACCGGCGCGTCGCCGTTTTGGTATTCGCGCGCCTGGCGCATGTTGGTCACGGCGGTGAGCAGGATGTCGGTCCGGCGAAGCTCCGGCACGGTCATCACGATCGGACCCAGCCCGCGGATCTGATGCTCCGCCGGCACCGGGCTTTTGTCCCAGGGATTGGCCGGGCCTTTGCCGCCGTCGTCGATCAGCGCCAGACGCTGGCCCTCAGGGTCCTCGAAATCGAGCGTGAGCCGGCCGTCGCGGATCGACGATGTCGCCGGCGCGCAGGCCAGCCTTGTCCAGCCGCTCCTTCCACCAGCGCAAAGACTTCTCGCCATTCACCCGCAAGCCGGTGCGCGTGATGCTGTGCGCGCCGCGCTGCTCGCGCGGAACCCGCCAATCAAAGAATGTGAGGTCGCTGCCGGGCGAGGCTTTGCCGTCGGCGTAAAACAGATGATAGGCCGCTGACGTCGTCCTGGTTGACGGTCTTCTTCACCAGCCGCATGCCGAGCGTGCCGGTGTAGAAGGCGCGATTGCCCGGCGCATCGGCGGAAACGGCGGTGAGGTGGTGAATGCCGGTGAGTTGCATGCGGTGCCCTTAAGCGAAATGATGGCACTCATATAGGTATGAAGATGCACCACGGTAGTTAGTGTCGTCCCGGCCGAGCGCAGCGAGAGCCGGGACCCATACTCCGCAGCCTATCGAAAGTCCACGGCGTATGGGTCCCCGCCGGAGCCTGTGCTCGGACGGCGCAAGGTGCGGGGACGACAACAAAAGGCCATGCCGCGGCGTGACATTTGCCTTCTCAGCACGTTAGAAGTCGCCATGCCCACTCTGTTTGTCACTCACCCCGCGTGCCTCGACCACCTGACGCCGCCTGGCCATCCCGAGCGCCCGGACCGGCTGCGCGCGATCGACGACGTTCTGGCGCAGGACGCATTCAAGCCGCTCGTCCGCGCGCAGGCGCCGGCGGCGGCGGTGGAGAACCTCGCGCTCTGCCATCCGATGGACTACATCGAGGCGCATCCGCGATGCGACGCCGCAGCGGGGCATGGTGCGGATCGACGCCGACACCACGATGTCGCCCGGCAGCTACGAGGCGGCGCTGCGCGCCACTGGCGGCGCGCTGCATGCGGTGGATGAAGTCATGGCGCGGCGCGCCGACAATGCCTTCGTCGCCGTGCGCCCGCCCGGCCACCATGCCGAGACCGTGCGCGCCATGGGCTTTTGCCTGTTCAACTCCGCCGCCATCGCTGCCCGTTATGCGCAGAGACATCACGGCCTCGCGCGCGCCGCGGTGGTGGACTTCGACGTGCATCACGGCAACGGCTCGCAGGAGATTTTCTGGTCGGATGCGAGCGTGATGTATTGCTCCACGCACGAGATGCCGCTCTATCCCGGCACCGGCGCGCGCGAGGAGCGCGGCGAGCACGACAATATCGTCAACGCGCCGCTGCGCAGCGGCAATGGCGGGCCGCATTTCCGCGAAGCTTTCGAGAGCGTGATCCTGCCGCGGCTGCGCGCCTTTGCGCCGGACATCATCGTGATCTCCGCCGGCTTCGACGCGCATATGCGCGACCCGCTGGCGAGCCTGAACCTGCTGGAGCCGGATTTCGCCTGGGTGACGCAGAAGATCATGGAGGTGGCGGACGCCTCCGCCCAGGGCCGGATCGTCTCGGTGCTGGAAGGCGGCTATGACCTGGAAGGGCTGTCGCAGTCCGCGGCGGCGCATGTCACCGCCCTGATGCGCGGCTGATACCTCCCCTTGAAAAGGGGAGGTCGGATTGCGCGGCAATCCGGGTGGGGATCATCTTCAACAAGACCCCCTCCCCAACCCTCCCCCTTTCAGGGAGAGGGAGAAGAGACACGGTGCGGTTGGACCCGCGCAGCAATTCACCTACACTGGGATTGCCATGGCTGAGGAAAAAAACAGCGACGTCGCGAAACTGCCGTTCGAACGGGCGATCGAGGAATTGGAATCGATCGTCAAGCGGCTGGAGGAAGGCAAGGTGCCGCTGGAGGAATCGGTGGCGATCTACGAGCGCGGCGAGGTGCTCAAGCGCCGCTGCGAGGAGCTGCTGGCGCAGGCCGAGGCGCGGGTCAACAAACTCGTGCTGGATGCCTCCGGCAAACCCACGGGCATCGAGCCGCTCGACGTGAAATAGGACGCAAAAGCCCTGCGTTTCTTTGCTTCGTTGCGCCCTCGCCCCAATCAGTGTAAGCCTCGGGAAATGGGCTAGATTTCGGCCGTGGGGCGGCCGTCCAGGCGTAAGGAAACCCCGTGGCGGAAAAATCTCTTCTCGACCAGGTGCAGACACCGGAAGACCTGCGCAAGCTCGAGCATCGAGCAGTTGCCGCAGCTTGCCGCCGAATTGCGCCAGGAGACGATCGACGCCGTCGCCGTCACCGGCGGGCATCTCGGCGCTGGCCTTGGGGTGATCGAGCTCACCGTCGCGCTGCATTACATCTTCGACACTCCGCGCGACCGGCTGATCTGGGACGTCGGCCATCAATCTTATCCGCACAAGATCCTGACCGGACGGCGCGGCCGCATCCGGACCCTGCGGCAGACGGGCGGGCTTTCCGGCTTCACCAAGCGCAGCGAGAGCGAATACGACCCTTTCGGCGCGGCGCATTCCTCCACCTCGATTTCCGCCGCGCTCGGCATGGCCGTGGCGCGCGATCTGCAAGACCAGCCGCATAACGTGGTGGCGGTGATCGGCGACGGCGCGATGTCGGCCGGCATGGCCTATGAGGCGATGAACAACGCCGGCGCGATGAACTCGCGGCTGATCGTCGTGCTCAACGACAACGACATGTCGATCGCCCCGCCGGTCGGCGCGATGTCGGCCTATCTGGCGCGGCTGATTTCCGGCAAGGCCTACCGTTCGCTGCGCGAGATCGGCAAGCACCTAATGCACAAGCTGCCGAAATTCTTCGAGGACAGCGCGGCCAAGGCGGAGGAATTCGCCCGCGGCTTCTGGACCGGCGGCACGCTGTTCGAGGAGATGGGATTCTTCTATGTCGGTCCGATCGACGGCCACAATCTCGACCATCTCCTGCCCGTCTTGAAGAACGTGCGCGACAGCGAGAGCGGGCCGATCCTGATCCATGTCGTCACCCAAAAGGGCAAGGGTTATCCGCCGGCGGAAACTTCCGCCGACAAATATCATGGCGTGGTCAAGTTCGACGTGGCGACGGGCGCGCAAAGCAAGTCGAAATCGCACGCGCCGGTTTACACCAAGGTTTTCGCCGAGAGCCTGATCAAGGAAGCGCGCAAGGACGAGAAGATCGTCGCCATCACCGGCGCGATGCCCTCGGGCACCGGGCTCGACCGTTTCGCTGAGGAATTCCCCGACCGCATGTTCGACGTCGGCATCGCCGAGCAGCATGCGGTGACGTTTGCCGGTGGGCTTGCGACCGAGGGCTTCAAGCCGTTCGCTGCGATCTATTCCACCTTCCTGCAGCGCGCCTACGACCAGGTGGTGCATGACATCGCGATTTAATCGCTGCCGGTACGCTTCGCCATCGACCGCGCGGGCCCAGTCGGCGCCGACGGCGCCACGCATGCTGGCTCCTTCGACGTGGCGTATCTCGGCTGCCTGCCCGGTTTCGTGGTGATGGCCGCCGCAGATGAGGCCGAGCTGGTGCATATGGTCGCGACTGCCGCCGCCATTGACGACAGACCCTGCGCCTTCCGCTATCCGCGCGGCGAAGGGGTCGGCGTCGCGCTGCCGGAAGTAGGCAAGCCGCTGGAGATCGGCAAGGGCCGCATTCTGCGTGAGGGTTCCAAGGTGGCGTTGCTCTCCTTCGGCGCCCGGCTACGTGAATGTCTCGCCGCGGCTGAGGAGCTGGCTGCTTACGGCCTTTCGACGACGGTTGCCGACGCGCGCTTCGCAAAGCCGCTCGACACCGATCTGGTGCTGCGGCTCGCACGCGAGCACGAGGTGCTGGTGACCATCGAGGAGGGCTCCATCGGCGGCTTTGGCTCTTACGTGCTGCAGACGCTGGCAGAATACGGCGTGCTCGACGCCGGGCTGAAAATCCGCGCCATGGTCCTGCCGGATATCTTCCTCGACCAGGATTCGCCGGCCGCGCAATATGCTACCGCCGGACTCGATACCCGCGGCATTGTCGCCAAGGTATTCGAAGCCTTGGGCAAGGATGTCGGCGTGGAGACGGGAAAGCTGGCCTGAAGCAGCCTTTCGGCCATCTTCGCATTTCTTCCATCATCGTCGTATAAATCCCGCCGGTGCCGCCACTGCGGCAATCCATCAACGAGCCACGCCTCCCCGACGCAGACCATGCAGGAACACACCAGCGCTGGCGCCGTCGTAACGCTTGCGAAACCTTCGATTTGGCGCACGGAAGTTGCCGATACGGTCAGGCTCAGCTGGCCGATGGCGCTGACGCAGCTTGGCCAGATCGCGATGATGACCAGCGACCTTGCGCTGCTGGGCCGGCTCGGCGAGCACGTCGTCGCTGCGGTGGCGCTGGCGCATACTTTGCTGTTTGCCGCTTTTGTAATCGGCATGGGTGTGGTGTCGGCGGTCGCGCCGCTCGCGGCACAGGCCTTTGGCGCGAGGCAACCGCGCGTGGTGCGGCGCGCGCTGCGTGTCGGGTTATGGGCGGCAACGCTGCTCGGACTGCCGCTCAGCTTTGGACAGATCTACGGCGAGGACATGCTGGTGGCGCTCGGCCAGAGCCCCGACGCCGCGCATCTCGCGTCCGATTATCTCTACGGTCTTGCCTGGTGCCTGGTGCCGGCTTGGTGGTTCATCGCGATCCGCGGCTTCATGGGCGCGGTGAACCGGCCGGAGCCCGCGCTTTGGATCACCGTCGCGGCGATTCCCGCCAACCTGTTGCTGGCCTACGCGCTGATCTACGGCGCCTTTGGATTGCCGCGCCTGGAGCTGTTCGGTGCCGGGCTCGCGACCACCTTCGTCAATATCGGCATGTGCGCCGCCGCGGTCTGGATCGCCTATGCTTCGCGGCCGTTCAAGAAATACCAGATCCTCGGACGCTGCTGGCGCTGCGACCGGGCGCTGCTCGGCCGCCTGTTCTGGGTCGGCATGCCGATCTCGGGCTCGTTCCTGCTGGAATATGGCCTCTTCGCTGCCGCCGCTCTGCTCATGGGTTGGATCGGCACGGTGGAACTCGCCGCCCACCAGATCGCGCTGCAGATCGCCTCCATCATGTTCATGGTGCCGTTCGGGATCTCGATGGCGGCCACCGTTCGCGTCGGGCATGCGGCCGGGCGTATCGACTCCGCCGGGACACGGCGCGCCGGCTTTGCGGCGCTCGCCATTGCCGCCGCGTTCATGGCCGCGATGACCGTGCTGGTCGGTGTGAGCCGAGAGCAGATTCCGGCGCTCTTTCTCGGAGACGCCGCAAGTGATGCCGGCGCGACCGCTGCGCTTGCCGCCACGCTCCTGCTGTTGGGCGCCAGCTTCTTCATCGCCGACGGCGTGCAGACGGTCGCCGCCGGCGCGCTGCGCGGCCTCAATGATACCCGCGTGCCGCTGTTATTTGCCGCGATCTGCTTCTGGGCGATCGGCTTCGCCGCCTGCTATATTCTGGGCTTCACGCTCGGCTGGGGCGCGATCGGCATCTGGATCGGACTGTCGCTGGCGATCATGCTCTATGCGGCGCTGCTGGTCTGGCGCTTTCACCTGCTGACAAAACGCGGTTATCTGCCGGTGGTTGGTAGCGCTTGAGCAGGTTACCGGCTCTTTTTCTTCCGCCCGCCGGTCTTCTTTTTCGGGACTTTCTTGCCCTTCTGGCGCGCTTCCGAAAGTCCGATGGCGATCGCTTGTTTACGGCTTTTTACTTTCTTGCCGCTGCGTCCGCTTTTGAGAGTCCCCTTTTTGCGTTTGCGCATTGCGCCCTCGACATCCTTCGAAGCGCTGCGTGAATACTTGCGTGCCATGAGCTGTTCCCATTCGCTAAATAAAATGGCCGGCCCTCATGATCGACCATTCCTGTAAAACAGCTTTTGCGCTAAATTTGTTCCACTTGAGATTTCTATGACTGAACGCCGACGCGCCGATCGCTTGCTGGTGGAGCGCGGTTTGTTCGAAAGCCGCGCCAAGGCGCAGGCCGCCATCGCGGCCGGCTTGGTGACGGCGAATGGCGTGCCGGTCGCCAAAGCGTCGGATGAAATTGCTGCCGATGCCGTGGTGCAGGCCAAGCCGGAGCATCCCTGGGTGTCGCGCGGCGGCGTGAAGCTCGCGGCGGCGCTCGAGCATTTTCGCATCGACCCGAAAGGCCGGGTCTGTCTCGATGTCGGCGCCTCCACCGGCGGCTTCACCCATGTGCTGCTCGAACGCGGCGCGCGGCGCATCTATGCGGTCGATGTCGGACGCGCGCAATTGCATCAAAGCCTGCGCGGAAACCCGGACATCGTTTCCCTGGAAGAGACCGATATCCGCACCCTCAGCCCTGACCTGTTGCCGGAGCCGCCGGATCTCGTCGTGGCGGACGTCAGCTTCATTTCGCTCAAGCTCGTGCTGCCGCCGGCGCTGGCTTTGGCGCAGCCCCCGGCGCAGCTGATCGCATTGATCAAGCCGCAATTCGAGGCTGGCCGCGCACATCTGAAGAAGGGCATCGTGCGCGACCCGCTAGTGCATCAGGCCGTATGCGACGACATCTCGGCTTTTGTTGCCGGGCTGGGCTGGAATGTGCTGGGCGTCGTTCCTTCGCCGGTGACCGGCGGCAACGGTAACCGCGAATTCCTGCTCGGAGCAAAACATGACGTGTAGCGCGAGTACTCTTCCTTATCCCTCCCCCTCGTGGGCAGGGTGAAGAATGGCTGAGCGCCTCACTATCGATCGTATCGGGCATCGCGGCGACGGCGTGGTTGACACGTCCGACGGCCCGGTCTTCGTGCCCTACGCCCTGCCCGGCGAAACCGTCGAAGTGGAGCCGGTGCCGGGCCATCCCGACCGGCGGCATCTTCTGCGGGTCGAGCAGCCGAGCCCGGACCGCATCGCGCCGCTCTGCCCACACTTCGGCGTCTGCGGCGGCTGCGCGGCGCAACATTGGAGCCAAGCGCGTTACCGCGCGTGGAAGCGCAACCTGGTCATCGAGGCATTGAGTCAGGCCGGCATCGACGTTCCGGTCGGGGAACTGATCGACGCTCATGGCGAAGGCCGACGGCGCGTGGTGCTGCATGCCAGACGGGGCGTGCATGACGTGCTGCAGGTCGGCTTCGCCGCCCTGCGCGCGCACGAGATCGTCAAGATCGACCAATGTCCGATCCTCGCCCCTGCCCTGAACGGCGCCATTGCGGCTGCATCGAACATCGCGGAGGCGCTCAAGGATGCCCGCAAGCCGCTCGATATCCAGATCACGGCGACCGACAGCGGGCTCGATGTCGACGTGCGCGGCTCGGGCGCGCTCAATACCAGGCGCACCGCGCAGCTTGCCGCGCTTGCCGAGAAGCACCGGCTGGCCCGGCTGACGCGCCACGGCGAACTGGTGATCCAACGCGTGCCACCGACGATAAAACTTGGCCGCGCGACAGTAACTTTGCCGCCCGGCGCCTTCCTGCAGGCAACGGCCGAAGGCGAAGCCGCGCTGGCGCGGCTGGTGAATGCCGCGACAACAAAGGCGAAAGCGATCGCCGACCTGTTCTGCGGCGTCGGGCCATTCGCGCTACGCTTGGCCGAACGCGCACGGATCACCGCCGCGGACAGCGACGCGGGTGCGGTGGCCGCGCTCGTCAAGGCCGCCGGCACGGCGAGCGGTTTGAAGCCGATCGATGCGCAGGCGCGCGACCTCTTCCGCCGACCCTTCACCGCGAAGGAGCTTTCGCAGTTCGATGCGGTGATATTCGATCCACCGCGCCAGGGCGCGCAGGCGCAGGCGCTTGAACTCGCTGCAAGCAAGGTGCCGACCGTGGTTGCGGTGTCCTGCAATCCGGCCACCTTCGCCCGCGACGCCCGCATTCTGGTCGACGGCGGCTATCGGCTGACACAGGTCACGCCGGTGGACCAGTTCCGCTACTCGGCGCATGTGGAGCTGGTGGGGGTGTTTACGCAAGTAGACGTTTCCCGGGCGCAGCGCAGCATGAAATGATGCGCTGCAGACCCGGGATCGCCAAAGACTGTGGGAATAACGGTCTCCGGATCAGCGGAGCAGCGTTGCACGCTGCACGGCGTCCGGGACACGGAGTCGGCGTCAATTTCCCCAGCGTTGCTGCCAGATCTGCTCGCCGATGGTGCAGGACACGCGTGGAGCGGAAGCCGATGCCGGCATTGACGCGCGGCTGCGGCGGCAGCGCGGCGATTTCCTGCACCAGCTTGGTGCGGGTGGCTTGCTTGAATTTGCTCCGCTCCTTGATCGGAATCACGAAAGAGCCCGGCCCGCCAATGACGCAATCTTCATAGTAGATATCGAGCGAGTTGATATCCATGCCTGAGCCGATCGGATCCTTCAGCATGATCGGCAACCCGTTGATGACGATGCCTTTGGACAGGACCTCATCGCGTATGACCGCGACCGGCGGGCCGTTGTTGTTGGCGCCGTCGCCGGAAACATCGATCACGCGCCGGATGCCTTTGTAGCCGCTGTTCTCGAACTGGCTGGCGGCGAACTCCAGCGCGCCTGAAACCGACGTGCGCGAGGCGCGGCGATAAGGCGCGCGGGCGATCTCCGCCACGAAGGCGTCGGCCGTTTCTGGACCGTCGATCAGCCGCCAGGGCACGATCACGCGCCGCTCGTTGAAATTGGCCCATTCCAGATAGGTGATGGCAATCTTGCCGTGAATGCCTTCCTTCAGTGCGCGCAGGAATTCGTTGGAGGTGAGCGCATGGATATAGCCCTCGCGCTGCAGCTCCTGCTCATCCGGATCCATCGAGAAGGAGATGTCGACGGCGAGGACAAGCTCCACATCGACTTCCATTGCGCCGGAGCTTTGCTGCGCCAGTTTGACGGAAAGCGCGGGCGCCGCGAGCGCGAGGCCCAGCCCGACGGCGCCGGCGAAAAACGCCGAGGTAACGGAAAGCCACGAGGATCGAATCATCCGATTCCTCCAGAACAACTATGCTGCCATGCAACCGGGCGGATGGAAACATACCGATTCGGCTAATTCACTCCCTCGGGATGTGTTCCGTGGATTCGATCTCGATGCCGAAGCCGGCGACGCCGATATAGGTCGTGTTGGCCGATACCAGCAACCGGATGGATGAAATACCGAGGTCCTTCAAGATCTGCGCTCCGAGACCGACCTCGCGCCATTGCTTGGTGCGTGCGTTCTCGGAGGTGTCTTCCGGCGAGGGCACGGCGGTGCTGGGCACCCCGGCGGCGCCGTCCTGCAGATAGACAATGACGCCGCGGCCCTCTTGCTTGATCTTGGCCATGGCCTTGCGCAGCACCTTGGCGCCGCCCAGCACGTCACCGATCATATGGCCACGATGCAGCCGCGTGAGCACCGACTTGCCCCTGTCGATATCGCCGAGAATAAACGCCATATGGCGCACCTGATCGAACGGCGTGACATAGGCGAAGGCGCGTAACTCGCCGATCTCCGACGGCACGGTGAATTCGGCGATACGCTCAACCAGCTTGTCGCGCGCCTGCCGATACGAGATCAGGTCGGCGATGGTGACGCTTTTCAGCTTGTGCGTCTCGGCGAAAACGGCGAGCTGCGGTCCGCGCATTACCGTGCCGTCGTCATTCATCAGCTCGGAGAGCACGCCTACCGTCGGCAGTCCTGCGAGGCGGCAGAGATCGACGCAGGCTTCGGTATGCCCGGAGCGCATCAGCACCCCGCCCTGCTTGGCGACCAGCGGAAAGACATGACCTGGGCGCACGAAATCGGCCGCACCGCTATTGCCATTGGCAAGCCCGCGCACGGTGTTGGTGCGTTCCTCGGCCGAGATGCCGGTGGTCAGCCCATGCCGGTAGTCGACCGACACCGTAAAGGCGGTGCCGAGCGGAGCTTCATTCGCCGCCACCATGGGATCCAAATGCAGACGGCGGGCGTCGTCGACCGCAACTGGCGCGCAGACAATGCCGGAGGTATGGCGGATGATGAAGGCCATTTTTTCCGGCGTGCAGAGCGAGGCGGCAACGAAAAGATCGCCCTCGTTTTCGCGATCGTCGTCGTCCGCGACGACGATCATCTCGCCGCGCTTGAACGCCGCGATGGCTTCTTCGACGCGCTGGTGATTTTCCGGCAACGCTGCTGTCTCCTTTTTCCCTCTCCCATCCGATCTCGGGTTTACCCGAGATCGGCACCATAAGTGCACAAGTCGGATATATCCGACTTGTGGCGGGAGAGGTTTAAGATTTGAACGGCCAAGCCGGGTTTTCGCCCAGCTGGCCGCGCTGGCGCAGATAGTGATCGGCGAGCACGCAAGCCATCATCGCTTCGCCCACCGGCACTGCACGGATGCCGACGCAAGGGTCGTGGCGGCCCTTGGTCGTGATCTCGGTTTCGCGGCCGAAACGGTCGATCGTACGGCGCGGATTGAGAATAGACGACGTCGGCTTCACCGCAAAACGCGCCACCACCGGCTGGCCGGTGGAAATGCCGCCCAAAATGCCGCCGGCTTGATTGGTCAAGAATTTCGGCCTGCCGTCGTTTCCCATGCGGATCTCGTCGGCATTCTCCTCGCCCGAGAGCAGCGCCGCGCCCATGCCCGCGCCGATCTCAACGCCCTTTACCGCATTGATCCCCATGAAGGCGGAGGCGAGCTCGGCATCGAGCTTGCCATAAACCGGAGCACCAAGACCGGGCGGCACTCCTTCCGCGATCACCTCGATCACCGCCCCGATGGACGAGCCCGACTTCCGGATGCCGTCAAGATAAGGGCCGAGCTGTGAGGCAAGCTGCGTGTCAGGACAGAAGAAGTCGTTGCGGCCGACTTCCTCCCAGTCCCAGCGCGCGCGGTCGATCTTGTGCGGCCCCATTTGCACCAAGGCCGCGCGCACGCGTATGCCGGGGACGACCTTGCGGGCAATCGCGCCGGCCGCAACGCGCGAGGCGGTTTCACGCGCGGACGAGCGCCCGCCGCCGCGATAATCGCGCAGGCCGTATTTGGCGTCATAGGTGTAGTCGGCGTGGCCGGGACGGTATTTGTCCTTGATATCGGAATAGTCCTTCGAGCGCTGGTCGACATTCTCGATCAAGAGCGCGATCGGCGTGCCGGAGGTTACCTGGCCGCCGGTGCTGGCATCTTCGAAAACGCCGGAAAGGATTTTCACCGCGTCCGGCTCCTGCCGCTGCGTGGTGTAGCGCGACTGGCCAGGGCGCCGCCGGTCGAGATCAAGCTGGATGTCGGCAGCCGTGAGCTTGATGCCGGGCGGGCAGCCGTCGACCACGCATCCGATCGCCGCCCCGTGGCTTTCGCCAAAGGTCGTCACCCGGAACATGTGGCCGAAGGTATTGAAGGACATAGTGTTCCACCCTTTAGGCTGAGTGGTAACCCGCAGCCTGCGCACGGTCAAATGAGAGTGGCTCCCCTCTCCCGTCCTTACGCAGAGAGGGTTGGTGAGGGAGAGGTGAAGAGTGCGCGCTAAGCGCCGTGGCGGGTGATGCCATTCTCGCCGAGCACATAGACCACCGCATGCTCAATGCGCCTGCGCGAGGCGGTGGACTGCGGCTCGATCCCAAGGTGCACCAGCAGCGCGCGGGCGGTGCACAGATGCGCAGAAACCACCGTGTCGCGCGTGACTTCCGCGTGCCAATCGCGAATGCGCGGTAGCAGCTGTTCGTAGCTTTCGCCGCCCGGCGGCACGAAACGCCAGGGGTCCTGCTGGCGCAAAGCCAGGGCCGCGGCTTGCTGCGCCTGCAGGGCGGCGAAATCCAGCCCGTCCCACTCGCCGAACGACATTTCGATCAGTCGCCGATCAATGCGATAGCCGGCCGGATCAAGCCCGAGCGCAGTTCGGATCAATTCCATGGTGACGCGGGCGCGCGACAATGGGCTCGAGACATAATCGAGATCAGCTGGATCCTGCTCGCGGAATGTCAAAAGCTTGCGCAGGATTTTTCCGCAACGTTGCGCCTGCGCCTCGCCGGCAGCGTTTAATGGCGTGTCGGCCTGCCCTTGCAGGCGGTGCCCCGCATTCCAGTCGGTCTCGCCATGGCGGATATAATAGAGGACCGGCCGCCGCATCGCAGGCAGCTTACTCCTTGACCACGGAAATATCCGGCGCGTCGGGATGCTTCATGCCGACGATGTGATAGCCGGAATCGACATGATGAATCTCGCCGGTCACGCCACGCGACATGTCGGAGAGGAAATAGGCCGCCGCCTCGCCCACATCATCGGTCGTCACGGTGCGGCGCAGAGGTGAATTCAACTCGTTCCACCGCAGGATATAACGGAAGTCGCCGATGCCGGATGCCGCCAGCGTCTTGATCGGGCCGGCGGAGATGGCGTTGACCCGGATATTCTTGGAGCCGAGATCGGCCGCGAGATAGCGCACCGAGGCTTCCAACCCCGCCTTGGCGACGCCCATCACGTTGTAATGCGGCATCCATTTCTCTGCACCGAAATAGGTCATGGTCAGCAGCGAGCCGCCGTTGATCATCAGCTTCTCGGCGCGCTGCGCCACCGCCGTAAAGGAGTAACAGCTGATCAGCATGGTCTTGAGTGAAATTGTCCGCCGTGGTGTCGACATAGCGGCCGTCGAGCTCGCCTTTGTCGGAAAAGGCGATGGCATGCACCACAAAATCGAGCGAGCCCCAGGCCTGTTTCACGGCCTCGAAGGCGGAGTCGATGGTGGCAGGTTCAGTGACATCGCAATGGCCGGTGACGATGCCGCCAACCTCCTGCGCCAGAGGTTCGACCCGTTTGCGCAAGGCGTCGCCCTGATAGGTGAAGGCAAGCTCCGCCCCGTGGTTGTGGCAGGCCTTGGCGATGCCCCAGGCAATCGAGCGATTATTGGCGAGACCCATGATAAGGCCGCGCTTGCCGCGCATGAGACCCGAAGCCTCCGGCATAATGACCTCGATTCGCCGGTCACCGGCTGTTGTCTTTCCCCTATGACACAGGGGTTCCAGTGCATCAAGCAAAGGCGAGCGTTATCGAGCAACGGCATTAACCCCAGGCGGAATAGCGGGCCTTCCATGGGGTTTAACCTTCAGGCACGCGGTCAAAAATTCCTGCCTCAGGGGCCGCCCGACTTTACGGTCCAGTGGTTTTCGTGGATTTTGACCCCGGGCTCTCGATTACAAGGGGGGACGCGTGAGCGGCTTCCAGGAAGGCGTCCAGTTGGCGATCCCGGCGCTGCGGCGCTACGCGCGGGCGCTGACCCGTGATGCCGACCTGGCTGACGATCTGGTGCAGGACACGCTGGTGCGGGCGCTTCGCTCACAACATTTGTTTCATGGAGGAGAGCTTCGCAACTGGCTCTACACCATCCTGACCAACCTCAATCGTAACCGCCTGCGCAGCCTGGCCCGGCGGCCGACGATCACCGCGATCGGCGACAATGACGCGCCTGACGCCTCCGGCCCGGAAGCCGGCGGCCGCGACATCGAGCGCGCGCTGGCGACACTGGTGGAGGACCAGCGCACCGCGTTGCTGCTGGTCGTGCTGGAAGGGCTCAGCTACCGCGAGGTCGCCGAGGTGCAGGGCGTGCCGATCGGAACGGTCATGTCGCGCGTGGCGCGCGCCCGTTTGCAGATCAGGAGCTTATCTCGAAAACGATCGGCCGATGCTGCGGCGGGTGAAATGACTTAGGCAGCGATGATGAAAGATAACGAACTACCGGTGATGGACGACGAGTTGCACGCCTATGTGGACGGTGAGCTTCCGGCCGACCGCCGCGCGGCGGTGGAGGCATGGCTTGCCACGCACCCAGATGACGCCGCGCGCGTCGCCGCTGGCGGCTGCAAGCCGATGCCATCCGCGCGCGCTATGCTGATGTTGCCGCGCAACCGGTCCCGCCGAAGCTCCAGCTTGACCGCATGAGCTACGCCTCGCGCCCGTGGAAACTTGCGGCGGCTGCGGCGGTGGTGGCGGCATTTCTGCTCGGCGGCCTCGCCGGCTGGATGGCGCGCGACAGCGCCGGCGACGCGCCCAACGCCTTCGAACGGCTTACCGCGCAGGCGCTCAATGCCCACACAGTCTACGCCGTCGAGGTGCGTCATCCGGTGGAAGTGGCCGCCGCCGATGCCGAACATTTGCAGCAATGGCTCTCCAAGCGCGTCGGCTATCCGTTGCGGGCGCCGAAGCTCGAGGCGCAAGGCTTGCATCTCGTCGGCGGCCGGCTGCTGCCGACGCCCACCGGCGCAGCCGCGGCTTTCTTTATGTACGAGAACGCATCGGGAGAACGTTTCACGCTCTATTGCGCGCGCACGAAAACCCCCAATACTGCGATGCATTACAACGCCGCGGACAAAGCAGGCGCGATTTACTGGGTGGACAGCAACATCGCCTATGTCGTCAGCAGTGCCAGCGAGCGCAAGCAGCTTTGGCGGGTGGCGCGGGCGGCTTATGAGCAGATCGAACCGCGTGTCGCGCAGGACGAGCGCGGGTCATAAAACAGCCCCTTAGAAATCTGACTGTCGCCACAGTCGGTGATAGTGGTTTCGTAATTGGCGCAATTACGTCACCGCTTCGCCTTGGTTTGTTCCGCCCAACCTCTGATTAACGCAAGTTAATCTGCTGCTCCAGGAACACGAGCGCAGCCCGCTCGTTCGTCTTTCTCGGGGGCCAACGAAGAGCCGCCTTTTCAAGAGGACAACGCCTGGGCGAACACTCACCCAGAAACTGCAGGAGCAGTATACGATGTTGAAGAAGATCAGTCTGGCCGCTTTGGCCGCAACGTTCATCACCGGAAGTGCCGCTGTCGCCTACGCGGAATTGAATATTTCCGGCGTCGACGGGGGCGCGACTACCAGCGCAACGTTGCGCGGCGATTGGGCACTCAGCAACGCCGAGGGTATGGCGATGCAGAGTCCAACGGCCAGCATGGATTCGTATGGCTATGCCAGTGAAAGAAGGCTTGATCGGTCGCAACAGCGCGACCGAAACAATGCCAGAATGCCATACAACAACTAACGACGCGGCTGGGCGGCCCTTTCAGGGCCGCCCAGCCTTTTTTATTTGCGTGCTTACTCGATGTCCTTGCGCGGATTATACGGCTTGCTGTCGCGCCACTGGCGCATCAGCTCCTCGAATTCTGGATCGCGGCGATCGGGCAAAACAATCTGCACCGTGACCAAAAGATCGCCCGTCGCCTGCTTGCTCGCCATGCCCTTGCCTTTCAGCCGGAAAGTGCGGCCGCTGTTGGTACGAGGCGGGATCGTCAGCTCCACCGCGCCGTCGAGCGTGGGTACGCGCACTTTGCCGCCGAGCTCCGCCTCATAGGCGGTGATCGGCAACTCAAGCCGCAGGTCAGTCCCGTCGAGCTTGAAGAGCGGATGCGGCGCGATCGAGACACGGATCAACAGGTCGCCGCTTGTGCCGTCCGGCCCCGGCATGCCCTGCCCTTTCAGCCGGATGGTCTGCCCGTCGGTCAGGCCGGCAGGAATCCTGACGTCGAGCTCTTTGCCATTCGACAGCCGCAACCGCTTGGCGCCGCCTTTGACCGCCTCCGGAAGCGTGATGGTGAGATCGGCGCTGATATCGGCGCCACGCGGAGCCGGGCCGAAATCCTCCGGCTCAAATTCCGTGCCGGCGGAGCCGCGCCCGCCGCGCCGCCCGCCCATGCTGCCGAAGACGTCCTTGAGAATATCCTCGAACCCGCCACCGCCCCCGAAGCCGCGCGCGCCGCGGCCACCGCGGCGCTGAGCGCCGTCTGTGCTCCAGGTGAAGTTTTCAAACCCGTCGCGGCCGAAGCCGCCGGGCTGCGCCCCCGCGCCGGCGAAGCCCTGGAAGCGCGGCTTGCCCTCGGCATCGATCTCGCCGCGGTCAAAAGCCTTGCGCTTGTCCTCGTCACCGAGAATTTCGTAGGCGGCATTCAACTCGGCGAATTTGGTCGCGGCTTTGGGGTCTTGCCTGTTGGCGTCGGGATGCAGCTTTTTCGCCTGCTTGCGAAAGGCGCTTTTGATGGCAGCGGCATCGGCTCCCTTGCCCACCCCCAAGACCTCATAGGGGTCGCGCATTCGTCAGAACTCCGTCAATCCCGTCGGCAGGGAGAATCCCAACCCGTTTGACGGTCAATGTGGGGCGAAAGACGGTTGGTTGCAACGATGCAGCGCATGGCCCGGCGAAGTGGGAACCGGTTCGCAGATAAGGCCATGCGCCATTTATTAGATTTAGCTTAGGAACTCTTCCAAGGCTTCAGGCTGCGCACTTCCCAACTGCCCTTATGGATGCGGCAGGCCTCGCCGCGCATCCAGTCTTCACCGCTTCCGGCGCGCACATAGCTCGCGAGAAAGTCCTGGCAGGTGAAGCCATCGAGGGTATAGGCCGAAGCAATGGGGGTGACGGTGCCGCGGGCACCGGTCTCGCGGGTTTTCCCAGGGCTGGCTCACGCCATTGCCGCCGCTGCGGAGCACTTCCGACGCCGCCGCACGCGCATAGGCGAGATCGCCGTCGTTTGCCTGCGGCTTGGCCGGCGCGGTGGTTGGCTTTGCGGCAACCGATGCGGTTGTTTCGACGCTTGCCTGTTTGCTTTTCTCGAACAGTGAATCGAGCTTATAGGAGAAGCTGCAGCCGCCGATCGTCAGGGCCAGCGTAACGGCCGCCACATGCATGCCCAGTCCGGAGAGCACGCGGCATAGGCTCGACGATCCAGTTCCACTATATAGAGACGGGCTGGATGCGTGATTTGGCACACGAGTACCCTCACAATGACCGATGCAGGTCCAATTCAACACCCGGGCTGGTTAACAGAAGGTGAGTTCGGCGATTCCGACGAGCCATTGCGCCTTTTCGCAGCGTGGCTTGATGAAGCCACGCGCTCGGAACCGTCCGATCCCAACGCCATGGCCCTCGCCACCGTCGATTCCGACGGCGTGCCAAATCTTCGCATGGTCTTGTTGAAAGGCCTCGATACGCAAGGCTTCGTCTTCTACACCAATAGAAACAGCCAAAAGGGACAAGAGCTGGGCGGCCAGCCGCAGGCGGCGCTCAGCTTCCATTGGAAATCTTTGCGCCGTCAGGTGCGCGTGCGGGGTCCGGTGACGCAGGTCAGCGACGCGGAGGCGGACGGTTATTTCGCCACCCGGCCGCGCATGGCGCAGATCGGCGCCTGGGCGAGCCAGCAATCGGCGCCGCTGGAAAGCCGCTTCGCGCTGGAAAAGGCCGTGGCGCTCTATACCGCAAAGCATCCGACCGGCGCGGTGCCGCGGCCGCCTTACTGGGTGGGATATTGCGTGGCCCCGATGCTGATCGAATTCTGGCGCGAGATGCCGTTCCGGCTGCACGAGCGCGTGGAATTTCGCCGTGCCGGGCCGGACGCAGCATGGAGCAAGACGCGGCTCTATCCGTGAGTTAGCATCGCATCATGGCAAACCCTCCCCATCAACCGCGCCGTACGCTGCTGCTTACCGGAGCAAGCCGCGGCATCGGCCACGCGACGGTGAAACGCTTCTCCGCCGCCGGCTGGCGGGTGATCACCTGCTCGCGCCATCCTTTCCCGGAAAACTGTCCCTGGGAGGCCGGACCGGAGGATCACATCCAGGTCGACCTGGCCGATGCCGAAAGCACAAGTGAGGCGATCGCCGAGATCAAGCGCCGACTGCCGAATCGCGAGCTCGACGCGCTGGTCAACAACGCGGCCATTTCCCCCAAGGCGGAAGGCGCCAAGCGGCTCAGCTCCATCGCCACCACACGCGATGACTGGCACCGCATCTTTCAGGTGAATTTTTTCGCTCCGATCATGCTGGCGCGCGGCCTGCTTGACGAGCTGCAGGCGGCCAAGGGATCGGTCGTGAACGTCACGTCGATCGCAGGCTCCCGCGTGCATCCCTTCGCCGGCGCGGCCTACGCTACGTCAAAGGCGGCGCTGGCTTCGCTCACGCGCGAAATGGCGGCCGACTTCGGTCCGCTGGGTGTGCGCGTGAACGCCATTGCGCCGGGTGAGATCGACACCTCGATCCTGTCGCCAGGGACGGAAAAAATCGTCGAGCAGCAGATCCCGTTGCATCGGCTCGGCACCCCGGACGAGGTGGCGAAGATCATCTACGTGCTCTGCACCGACACGGCGTCATACGTGAACGGCGCGGAGATCCACATCAACGGCGGCCAGCACGTTTAAGCGACTGCGCCTACAGCCAACGTCGGTATTTGAAATAGAGATACGGCAGCGCGCCCGCGATCACCATCAACAAGAGCGCGAATGGATAGCCGAGCTGCCAGCTCAGCTCCGGCATATGCGCGAAGTTCATGCCGTAGATCGAGGCGATCAGCGTCGGCGGCATCATCACCACGGCCATCACCGAGAACAGTTTGATGATGTTGTTCTGTTCCAGGCTGACGACGCCGAGCAGCGCGTCGAGCAGGAAGGTGATCTTGTTAGTCAGATAGCTGGAATGATCGGAGAGCGACTGGATGTCGCGCTGCATGGATTGCAACTGCGCGCGGACATCCTTGGCCCAGCGCATCCCTTCCGCCTCGTTGGCGAGGAACAGCAGGAGACGCCCGACCGAAACCAGGCTTTCGCGCACCTTCGAGGTGAGGTCGCCGGTGCGGCCGATGGTTCTCAACACGTTGTTGTAGGCGTTGCGGGTTTGCTTCCTGAACGAGCGCGGGGGCTCGAAAATATTATGCGACTGGCGATCGACATCGAGGCCGATGCGCTCGAGAATATCAGCGGCGCGGTCGATCACCGCATCCAGCAGATCCATGAACACCATCGGTCCGGTTACATGGGTCGGACAAAGACGGGCTAACTTGTTGCTGATCAATGAAAAGGGCTTCGGATCGTCGTAACGCACGGTGACGAGCCGATTTCCCGCCAGGATGAAGGTAACCGGTGTGGTGCGCGGCGTGTCGGTATCGGACTGGCACATCAGCGTCGCCGTCATATAGCGCGCACCATTCTCGACATAGAGGCGACTGGAGACCTCGATCTCCTGCATTTCCTCGCGCGTCGGCACCGCGATCCCGAGGAAACGCTCGACCAGCTTGTCCTCGCCCTGAGCGGGGCTGACCAGGTCGATCCACACCGCCGCTTCGGGCAAAGCCGCGTCACCCTGGACGGTTTGGCGTTCCAGAATGCTTCCGTGCGGCACATAAACCGAGAGCATGGCATCCCCGTACGCGCCGCCATCGCCGACCGACGGCCTTGGCATTGAACGCTACAGGTCAGTCATGGCTCCGCCCATGCGATTCCCGCAAGGCCTTAAACGCCTTTGCAGTTAATCTCGCGGGAGGGAGAGTGCTTGGATTGACGGCGAGGAAATGCCGCCTGTGGAACCGCCAAAGCGTGCGCGGTCGCTCAGATTTCGAGTATCGTCAGATTTCGAGTATCGACCGCGTACGTTGTTCAGAACGCCGGCGGTTTTTCTCACGCGTCGATTGCGGATTTTTTGCCTTTTCGACATACGGCAGCGCCGCGGCTACGGCGGAAATACCGATGTTTCCGTACTGACTATCGAGATCGGCGTGCCCGCCGCGTGCGCCCGCGGTTTTGGTCCGGTCCGTCCCTGACTTTTCGTTGCCCATTTTTCTACCCTTCCATTTTATGTCCGAACCCTCGCCTTGGAAGGGGGCGGAAATGGGCGCCAAATGGCGCCTTTAAATGACATTTGGGGCTGCCTCGCTGACCCAATTTCTTCAGTGATTCTAATCTTTAGAGGGTGAACGCTGTATTAACGTTTGGCGTGCATGTTGGCGGCAGCTTGGTCGCAGCGCGGTACGGTGGGACACGCTTCCCCAGGTACCGGTGCGGCTTTCCAGCAACAGATGCGGAAGACTATTGGAACTGGCCTCTTAAGACCTAGTAGCTGCACAGAATCGTCGGCTAATAGATGAGTTGAGAGACAAGCCTTTCAAAACGGCCACTGCAACGAGGAGCTGAGCGAATGGCGGCACGCGGGCTCGCAGTCCTATTCATTGGCCTGATGCTTGGCGGCTGCATGCAGTCGGCGCCGTCGGCCCAGTCGCCGCCGCCGGCTGCCATGGCCGAGACCGATTTGAAGCCACGCGACAAGAAGCTCCTGGCCAACACGCCCTATGCGCAGTCCTCGATTCCCGAAGCCTATAGGCGCCACGTCGTCAGCTATCACCGCAAGGAAGTTCCGGGCACCATCGTGATCGATTCCGATGCGCGCTATCTCTATTACGTGCTGCCGGAGGGCAAGGCGATCCGCTACGGCGTGACTGTTGGCGAAGAGGCATTGGCCTGGTCCGGCGTCGCCAAGGTCGGCGACAAACAGGAATGGCCGACCTGGACGCCGACGGAGGCCATCAAGAAGCGGCTGGACGTGCCCAGCTTCGTAGGCCCCGGCCCGCATAATCCGATGGGCGCGCGCGCGCTCTATCTGTTCGATGGCGGCCGCGACACGCTGTATCGCATTCACGGCACCAATCAGCCGGAGTTCATCGGCACCGCCGCCTCGTCCGGCTGCATCCGGATGACCAATGAGGATGCCATCGACCTTTACAACAGGGTGCAGACGGGATCGATGGTGGTCGTGCTGGCGCCCAAGCAGGGCGACTCCCCCACCAATCCTCAGTTGATGGCCGCCGTCGTCCAACCGAAACTTTAAGGCCGCGCGCAAAATCTGCGCCCAGCCGATCAGGCTGGGCCGCGGATTTCCACGTGCACGATTTCGGGTGGTACTCCGAGGCGCAGCGGCACGATGCTGGTGCCCAGTCCACCTGACACGATCATGTGGCGCTGTTGCTCGATGATGTGGCCGTAGGCATAACGCGCGCCGTAGGCCGAAGGCACGAAAGAGGGCCACAGCAGCGGCACCCGGATCTGTCCGCCATGGGTATGGCCTGCGAGCGTGAGCGCCACGCGATCCGGCACGCGCGGAAAAATGTCGGGCTCGTGCACGAGCAGAAGGATCGGATCGTCGGTGCGCACGCGCGCAAGCGTACCGGGCAGATCGTCCTCCCCCCGGAACCGGTTGTGCCCGATCCGGTGGGCGATCTGATCGCCGAGCCCCGCGAGCCAGAAGCGGTTGCCTTCCTCGCCGAGCGGCACCGCCTGGTTTTCCAGCACCGGGATCTTGACCTCGCCCAGCGCCTTGCGGACGCCTTCGACGTCGTACCACCAATCGTGATTGCCCAGGATCGCCCAGACGCCGAGCGGCGCGCGCAGCCGCTTCAGCTCTGCCGCCCAGACTGCATGGGGGACCGCCGGATGCACGAAACGGTGGGTGGCGAAATAATCGCCCAGCAGAACGACGATATCCGACTGCAGTCCATTGGCCGTATCGACGATGCCGCGGATTCGTTCCACGCCCATGTTAGGGCCGCCGGCATGCAAGTCGGCGATCACGGTGATACGAAGCCGCTTTCCCGCGGTCCAGCGTGGCGAAACGATGCGATAAGGCGTGACCAGAAGCCGGCTGCTGGCCTCCAGATAGCAGTAGCCGCTGGTGCCGGCGCCCGCGAGCGTGGCAATGCCGATGCTGCCCAGCAGGAAGCGGCGGCGCGTGATCCGCGGTTTTTTCAGCGGCAGAGGCACGACGTTGCGAGCATCGGCGGAAGGCTGCGAACTCATGCCGTGTGATAGCGCATCGCGGTGAAAAGAACGTTTCGCGGTACGCAAAATCGCGATTATTGCTAATGCATCAGCCGGCCAGCAACCCTTCGGCGCTCGCCCAGGCCTGGGTTCGATCGAGCCCGCGCCCCAGCCGGGCGAACATCTCGTCGAGATCACTCTCGCTGATGATGAGTGGCGGGCAAATCGAAAGCGTGTCGCTGCCCAACGCGCGCGAGATCACGCCCTCCGCTTGAGCAAAAGCAACAGCGCGCAATCCGACTCCGCTTTTCGGATCAAAGCCGCGCTTGCTCTTTTTATCCGCAACCAGTTCGATGCCACCGACGAGTCCCATCCCGCGCGCTTCCCCCACCAGGGGATGTTCGCCGAGCTTGCGTAAGCGCGCCTGAAAATGCGGCGCCTTGGCCGCTGCCTGCTCAAAGATTCGATCGCGGGCATAGATTTCCAGCGTCTTCAAGGCAACCGCCGCCGCCACCGGATGGCCGCCATAGGTAAAACCATGGCCGAAGGTGCCGAGCTTGCGGCTTTCATCCACGAGCGCGCCATACATCTTCTCCGGCACCGTGACGGCCGCGATCGGCAGGTAAGCCGACGACAGCGCCTTGGCGAGCGAGATGCCGTCGGCCTTGAACCCGAGCGCCTGCATGCCGAAGGGCGTGCCGAGCCGGCCGAAGCCGCAGATCACCTCATCGGAGATCATGTAGATGTCATGCCTGGCACAGACCTTGGATATTTTTTCGAAATAGGTCTTCGGCGGCACGATCACCCCGCCCGCACCCATCACCGGCTCGGCGATGAAGGCAGCGATCGTCTCCGGGCCTTCGCGCTCGATCATCTGCTCGAGCTCGGCCGCAAGCCGGGTCGCGAAATCTTCCTCGCTCTCGCCGGATTGCGCGAAGCGGTAGTGATGCGGGCAGGCCGTGTGCAAAAAGCCTTCGATCGGCAGATCGAAGTCCAGATGATTATGCGGCAGTCCGCTGAGCGAAGCGCTGGCGACGGTAACGCCGTGATAGGCCTTCAGCCGCGCGACAAATTTCTTTTTCTTCGGCCGTCCAAGCGCGTTGTTCATATAGCGGACGAGCTTGACCTGGGTGTCGTTGGCTTCCGATCCGGAAGCGCAGAAGAAGACCTTGGAGACCGCAAGCGGCGCAATCTCCTTCAGTTTTTCCGCTAGTTCGATAGCGGGATCGTGACTTTTGAAGGCGAACAGATGGCCGAAAGAGAGCTTGCGCATCTGCGCGCTCGCGGCCTCGATCAGTTCCTCGTTGCCGTAGCCGAGCGCCGTGCACCAGAGTCCGGCCATGCTGTCGATATAGGCCTTGCCGTCGCTGTCATAGAGCCAGATACCCTTGCCGCGCTCGATCACCAGAGGGCCGACCTCGCGCAGCGTGGCGAGATTGGTATAGGGATGGATGACGGTTTCGACGTCGCGGGCGGCAAGATTGCTGAGCACGGAAATGATCCTTCGCTGAATGGCCGCGCATTGTGGGCGCACTATTTCTGAACCAAACGACACTAGCACTATTGATTTGCTAGTGTCCTTCGCATCCGAACCTCGCTCCCGAGCGCGCCGCAAAATCAAGCGAACTTCGCATTCGGGACACACAGCGCGCGGGGTCAAAGCCTGCGCGAAGGTCTGTTTCTCGGTTTTTCTTCCACTTTTGCGGCAGCGGCCGGCGCGAAGACCGGCAGGCTTGCCGGCGAAACATGCGATGCGGGCTGGTCCTCGCTGACGATATGCGGCGAGGGCAGCACGCGGTAAATCGGTTGCCGTACATCCCACTGGCAAAGCCGGTAATCGTTTCGGCGCTCCGCCAAGTCGATGTGAATGTGATCCTCGTGATAGCCGTCGGAGCCGGGTCCGAGCACGGTTTTGAAGCGCTCGCAGGCGCCTTTGCGCATGCCGTCGCGGAATTCCTTCGAGATATTCGGATCGGTCGGTGGCGCCGACGTGCCGTTTACGAGCTTGAACGAGCGGATGTCGAGCGCATTGGCTTTGCCGTGCTCGCTTATTTGGGCGCCAACGACGCGGTTGCGTCCGCGGCAGGAGAAAGAATCGGCATTTTCCATTGCGCGCAGCGGTGAGCCGAGCTGAGCCGCCACCGCAGGCGCGAGCTCCTCGCGGATCCAGTCGGTGACGGCCGCCGCCATTTCGCAGCGGAAAACAGGCGCGGGCTCCACCGCCACCAGGCTGTCGTCCGGCAGGATGACAGCATCGAGTTGGACCACATCGATAGCGCCGCATCCTCCCTGAGTGATATTGGGCATTTGCTTGACAGACGCCAACTCGCGCAAACGCGTGAAGCAGGCAGAAGGAGGCGGCGGCTCGCCGGGTTTTTTCTTTTCAGCGAGCTGGTCGGTTTCACCTTCCGGCGCGGCAGCAGGAGGACCGCCAATTTCCGGCGGGCGGGGGCGCGGCAACGGAACCGTCTCCGCCACCGCCCCACCAGTCACGCCCAGAAGCACTGCGACAAGGCAAAAAAATCTCACCTAGTGCCCCGCTTCCGAAGTTCGTAATCCATTTGCGGCATCCCCTGATACGAACTTCGGAAGCAGAGGGGGCACTAGCAACTTTACTCTCTAGTGCCGCTTTCGATTTGACGTTCCTAACCGAGTTTGCCGCGGGGGTGTAGGAACTTCAAATCGGCGGCACTAGTGCCCCGCTTCCGAAGTTCGTAATCACTTGCGGCATCCCCTGATACGAACTTCGGAAGCAGAGGGGGCACTAGCAACTTTACCCTCTAGTGCCGCTTTCGATTTGACGTTCCTAACCGAGCTCGCCGCGGGGGTGTAGGAACTTCAAATCGGCGGCACTAGTCCGTTGCAGGCACAAATGCGGCTTTTGTGGGAAATGCCGCCGCTGCGGGGGCTCCGTTTTGGGTTGGGCATTAAGAATCGCCGCCTCGATGCCGCTGCGATGCAGACCGATATCCTTCAGCGCCGCATCATCGAGCGCCCGCAATTGCGCGACGGCGGCCCGGCGGCGGCTCCAGGCCACGAGCTGGCGCCACAATTCACGCAGGAACTCCGTCCGGAGCGCCTTGCCGCGCTCGCTCATCCAGGCGGGGCGCTATGCAGTGTTCGGCGGGAGTCCGCCGCCGGTAGTTCACAACTTTGGATTCCGATTGGGGCATGGCCCCCTCCTTCAAAGATCATTTGACAAGTAGCTTTACGCCCGCCGCATAATCACGTAAAATGATTAATCCTGATGTTAATAATCTCTTGGAGAGAATGATGGAGCTGTCGGATCTGAACGTCTTCCGCACCGTCGTGCAGGCCGGCGGCATCACCCGTGCGGCGGAAAAGCTCAACCGCGTGCAGTCCAACGTCACCACACGCATCCGCCAGCTGGAGGAGCAGCTCGGGGTCGAATTGTTTATTCGCGCAGGTAAACGGCTGCATCTCTCCCCTGCTGGCAACGTGTTGCTCGGTTATGCCGACCGGCTGCTCGATCTCGCCAACGAGGCGCGGGAGTCGGTGCACGACATCAGACCGCGCGGGCGATTCCGGCTTGGCTCGATGGAAAGCACCGCATCCGTGCGGCTGCCTGCTCCGCTGAGCGAATACTGCCGGCGCCATCCAGACGTGCAACTCGAGCTGCGTACCGGTAATTCCTATGATCTTACCGGTCTCATTTTGCGCGGAGAAGTCGACGCAGCACTGACTGCCGGTGTGATTCCGGAAACGCCATTTGAAAAGCTTGCGGCCTTCGAGGAAGAAATGGTGATCGTCGCGGCGGCTAATCATCCGCCGATCAAGTCGCCACGCGACGCGGTCTCCCGTACCGTGCTGGTATTCGAGAAGGGCTGTCTCTACCGGCGCAAACTTGAGGATTGGTTTGCGCTCAAGGGCGAAATGCCCGAGCGCATGATTGAAATGTCATCCTATCACGCAATTCTGGGCTGCGCGGTGGTCGGCATGGGGATATCGATGCTGCCGCGCGCTGTGCTCGGCACCTTCCCGGAACGCAAGTGTTTGAGCGTCCATGAGTTGCCGGCCAAGATCAACAAAGAAACGACCTGGCTGGTCTGGCGCAAGGGCGCGCGCTCACCGAAGCTGAACGCCTTGATCGACATCCTGATCCCACCGCTTGGCAAACAGGCAGCGCCGAAGGATCAGCGCCGGGTGAATGGCAAGATCGCACCGCGCTTGGCAAGCAAGCCTGCGGATCTTCGTCCTTGACGCCGCCAAAGCCATTGCCGCCGGACGCCGCAGCCGTTATCCGGAAGTGGCACAAGGCGGAGGAGCGGAATGAACTTGCGTGAAGCGGTTGCGTCGGCCACCGCATATCCCGCTCCTGCTCTGTGCAAAGTGAGATTTCTCGGCAAGGATGCACCCTATTGGCGGCTGCTGATCCGCGGCGCATTCCTGCTGATCTGCACGCTGGGCATCTACCGTTTTTGGCTGGCGACGGATATCCGCCGCTTTCTCTGGGGCAACACCGAGATCGCCGGCGATCACCTCGAATATACCGGCACCGCACTCGAGCTCCTGGTTGGCTTCCTGATCGCGATCGCGATCCTGCTGCCTCTCAATATCCTGTTCTTTCTCGCCGCGCTTGATCTCGGCCTGATCGGTGAGTTGTCCGGCGTCATGGCCTTCATTTTGTTGGCGCTGCTCGGCCAATTCGCGATCTATCGCGCGCGCCGCTATCGCCTGAGCCGCACGGTGTATCGCGGCGTACGCTTTTATCAGACCGGCTCCGCCTGGGCTTACGCTTTTTATGCGGTGATGTGGTGGGCGGCGATCGCGCTGACGCTCGGGCTCGCCTATCCCTGGGCGCAGAAGAGCCTGGAGCGGTTCAAGATGCGCCGCACTTATTATGGCGACCTTGCCGGCTATTTCGACGGCTCGGCGCTCGAGCTTTTCCTGCGCGGCCTGCCGCTTTGGCTTTTGGTGATCGGCCCCGTGTTGGCCGGCATCGCGGCGGCGGCTCACGCCATCGACTGGCCGGCGCTGACGGAAGCGGTGAATGAAGGCGGCAGCGGGCTGGCGGCCCGGGTGGAGGCCAGCAACCCGGGATTTGCCCGCGCGATTACCTTCTTTCTCGGCGCTGCGGTTTGGTCCGCGCTGGCGGCGGCAGTGCTTTATCCGGCCTTTCAGGCGATGGTGCTGCGCTGGTGGAGCACGGGTCTGCGTTTCGGCGATGTGACTGTGACGTCGCGTCTGCGCACCGGACAAATCTACCGCGCCTATTTCCGCTTTTTGCTTTACGGAATTCTGTTTGCTATCGGCTTCTCGCTTGTTGGATTTGCCGCGCTTGGCGCGGGAAATTTACTGGAGGGCAAATTCCCTACCGCGGAAGCGGAGGAACTGATAACCCTCGGCGCCGCCGTTGTGGGCTATATGATCATCGCGCTCGGCTACTCGACAATCTACCAGGCCACCGTGAAGCTGGCGCTTTGGCGCCACGGGATGGAAGCAGCGGAGATTTCCGGCATCGCTGCTTTGGATCGTGTCAAAGCTGCCGGCCGGCCGACCTCCGCGCTCGGCGAAGGACTCGCGGACGCACTGCATCTCGGCGGCATCTGAGAACACACGGATGACATCAGGCAGCGGCATTTTCTTTGACGGCAATAGCAGCGCGCGGCAGGAGGTGACGGTGGAGCTTGCACCGGCCGACCTCGTGCTGCGCAGCCGGGAGGGGCAGCTGTTGGCGCAATGGCCTTATGCCGAGCTCGACCAGGTGCATTCCCCCGATCAGGTGCTGCGGCTGAGCCGCTGCCGCGGGTCGCTGGCGCGCCTGGAAATCCGTGATCCCGATTTTCGCTGCAGCGATCGACGATAAGGCGACGGCCGTCGACCGCACCGGGGAGGTGCAGCGGCGCATGAGCATGAAGGTCGCGGCACTTGTGATCCTGGCGGTAGCCTCGATTGGCTCGATGGCCCTGTTCGGCTTGCCCGCGCTGGCCACGCGCCTGACGCCGCTCTTGCCATTCGGGGTGGAACACAGATTGGGTCAGGCGGTGGACGCGCAGTTACGCGCCAGCCTGGGCAGCGATGTCGCCGGCATGCCGCTTGAATGCGGCGAAGCCGTCGGTGAAGGGCCCGGACGCGCGGCGCTTTCCGCGCTGATCGCCCCCCTCGAAGCGGAAGCCGCCTTGCCCATGCCGCTGCGCGCAGGCGTCATGCGCCGCAAGGAGCCGAATGCCATTGCGCTCCCGGGTGGACGGATTTACCTCTTCGAGGGCTTGATCGCCGAAGCGCAGACGCCGGATGAATTGGCCGGAGTCATCGCCCACGAACTGGGCCATGTCGTTCGCCGCGACGGCGTTAGAGCGTTACTGGAGACAGCGGGCCTGTCGTTTCTATTCGGAATGTTGTTCGGCGATTTTGTCGGCGGGGGAGCCATTGTGATAGCTGCGAACTCGGTATTGCAATCATCCTATTCACGCGAAACGGAAGCCGCGGCGGACGCTTATGCGGTGGCGCTGATGAACAGGGTCGGCGGCAAGGCGGAATCGCTCGGCACCTTGCTGTCGCGCATCGACGCTTTGCATGACGCGGGGCCGGCGATCCTGCGCGATCATCCGCAGACTGCGCAGCGCGTTGCCGCGATCCGCTCACTCGCCAAGCCCGGGCAGGCAGTCCCCTGCTCGACGGTGCGCAATGGGCATCGCTGAAAAACATCTGCGCGGGGCGCTGAGCCATGGGCCGCCGACGCATCGTTGAAGAACCGTTGTCGCAGACTGCCTTGTGGGCCCGGCGGCTGGCGCTGTTCGCGCTTGTCGCCTCGATCCTCTCCATCATCATTGTCCGTTCCGGCCTGTTGGAGATCCGGCCGGCGATCGCCACTTTCATCGGTGCGCTGGCTTTCGCCGCTGTCTCAATCCTGCTCGCCTTTGCGGCTTTCGTTGTGATCTGGCGGGAAGGTACCGAGGGGCTCGGCTCCGCCCTGCTCGCGCTTTTCATCGGTTTGGCGCTGCTTGCCTATCCTGCCTATCTCGGCCTCCAGGCCTATCGCCTGCCCCCGATCACCGATGTGGTGACCGATCCGGACGATCCGCCACGCTTCGAGACCATCGCGCGCTTGCGTCCGCGCGACGCCAATCCGATCTCCTATCCCGGGCGTGCGGCGGCGGAAAAACAACGCGCCGCCTATCCCGATATCGAGCCGCTGGTTGTTACATCGACGCCGCAACAGGCCTATGAGACGGCGCTCGCGGTGATCACCAAGCGCAGATGGTTCATCGTCGATGCGCGCGCGCCGCAGCCGGGCCGGCGCGAAGGCCGGATCGAAGCGGTATCGCGCACGCCGATCATGGGGTTTCGTGAGGACGTGGTTGTGCGTACGCGCCCCGACGGCGAAGGCGCGCGAATCGACGTGCGTTCTTCCTCCCGCTACGGACCGCATGACCTCGGCGGCAATGCCGCGCGCATCACCCTACTGCTGGAAGAGATCGACGAGATTTTGGGAGTGCAGGAGGAAAAGAAGCCGACGCCGAAACGCCCGGCTCAGGCCTCCAAGCCGGCGCCGGCCAAGCGGTAGGTTGCTGCGATCGAGGGCGGCCCTTCGGTCGCAACCAAGCCGCGCGCCACCAGATCCTCCAGATGCGCCAGTACGGAAAGGCCTGCGCCGCCAACCAGCCGCGGGTCGATGTCGAGATAAATCGCGCGCACCAGCGTCGGGATGTCGGCAGGACCTTTCGCGAGCCGCCGCAGGATAGAGGTTTCGCGCGCCTGACGGTGGCGAATGAGCTGCGCCGTAAAGCGCGGCGCGTCTTTCACCGCACCGCCATGGCCGGGAAGATAAATATGCTCGGGACGGCGGGCGAGCTTCTCGAGTGAAGCCATGTAGTCCGTCATGGCGCCATCCGGCGGCGCCACGACCGTCGTCGACCAAGCCATCACATGGTCGCCGGAAAACAGCAGACCGGTTCCGCGCAAGGCGAAGGCCATGTGGTTCGCCGTATGGCCCGGCGTCGCCAGTGCCTCGACACTCCAGCCCGTGCCGGTGATCACTGCACTGTCTTTCAGCGCGACATCGGGGACGAAATCGCGGTCGGCGCTGGCCTCCCCGCGCTTGGCATCGCCGATATGCAGCGGACGCGCCGCGCGATGCGGACCTTCGGCATAGGTCTTCGCCCCGGTCGCTTGCTTGAGCGCGGCAGCAGCGGGCGAATGATCGCGATGCGTGTGGGTGACGAGGATATGCGTCACCGTCTCGCCCCGCACCGCGTGAAGCAGCGCAGCGATATGCGCTTGATCGTCCGGGCCGGGATCGAGGATGGCGACATTGCCGCGCCCGATGATGTAGCTGACCGTGCCTTTGAAGGTGAAAGGTCCGGGATTATTGGCGAGCAGCCGGCGCACGCCGGGCGCGACCTCCTCGACCTTGCCGGGCGCGAGATCGAAGCTCTTGTCGAAGCGGATGTCGTGCATTGGGGAAGGCGATAGTCGGAGTGGCGGTCCATCTCAAGGGGACGAGACGGAAGTCCGCTTCGTGCCATAAGGTCATCTCGTATCAGCAAGCTCGGGGTCTTGCAGGAGCAAGAAAGCGAGCTCTTTATTTGAGCTCATCATCTCCCTGACGTCGTCCTCGATTTCGAGACCGGGATGAATGATGGTCCAATAATGCGCAGCTCTGATAAACGTGAGCAGCGCGAGTAGATACTCAAGACGCTTACCGCCCAGCGCTAGGCGCAATGCCTGACGGGCGCGCTCGGACTTCGCCGGTTCGACAAAGATCAGGGCGGAAGCTGCAAATATCCAGTCTTCGGCCTCACTTTCAGGGACGGGCCAGTCGATCGGCGTCCTGATTGCCGTCAAACCTTGATATACCGGATCGAGCTGGCGCCGCCATGGCGGGGGCGCCTGGAGAAGCTTGAGCACCTGCTCGATGGTTTGCGGCGCGGCCTCTGCATCGCCCGATGAATGGCCGTAACCCACAAGAAATCCGCAGTGGCGAACAATGCAGTAGCGGATCTGGCAGAACCGCGACAAGAAGACAAACAGGCGCTCCTTGAAGATCGACGGGATGGGGTTTTCGAGATACGCCGACTTGGCAAAGTCCCAAAGCTTCTCGACAATTTCCGGCGCGTCCGGAGCCGACATGAAGAAATTGGGAACGAGCCCGAAGCGGCGAGTTACGTCGCGGTGGAACGGACCCAGGACTCCCAGAGCAATCGCCGCAAGCCGGTCGGGATCGCGCTCACCGCGCTGCGCGGCTTCGATAATCTTCTTGGCCAGGAGTTCTTGGAAGACTGGCGGGCGGCCTTTGGGGTGAAGGGACCTGCAGGCAATGTCGTAGGCCTTGCCCAGCTTCTGGGTCGCTTCGGCGTCGAATCCGCTATCTCTAAAAACCGGTACGATAGACGACACTGTGGTTCACCCTGATACTTAACGCTACCGGTTGCCATCCTAAATCCGCCGAGTCGGCCGCTCAAGGTGCGGAAAGGCGATGGTACAGTGGCAGGCTCTGTTGCGCTTCGGATTACCCATTCGAATTGCGCAGGTAAAATTTACCTCGGACTTTTAGCTGTGTATGCTGCGTATTGAAACACTGTCTAGGAGGGCCACGACATGAAACGGATCCTGTTCGCTCTCGCTGTCGTACTCGGTTTCCTCGCAACCGTTCCGATGTTTCTGTCTGCCCCCTCCTTGGCGCAGGGCGCCTACCCCAACCGGCCGATCACCATGGTGGTCCCAGCGGCCGCGGGCGGCCCGAGCGACACCGTCGCGCGGCTTGTCGCCGAGACGATGAGCGCCGACCTCGGCCAGCGGGTGGTGATCGAGAACGTCGGCGGCGCCGGCGGCTCGCTCGGCGCCGGCCGGGTCGCCAAGGCGGCGCCGGACGGCTACACGCTGCTGCTCTACCACATCGGCGTCGCGACCTTCGGCGCGCTCTATCCGAACCTGGCCTACAAGCCGGGCGAAGCCTTCGATGCCGTCGGGCTCGTCACCGAGGTTCCGCTGACCATCGTCGGCCGAAAGGACCTTCCGCCGCCGGACGTGACGGCACTGTTCGACTGGTTGAAGGGCAAGGGCGCCGGTGCGACCTTCGGCACGGCCGGAGTCGGCGCGGTCTCCGACCTCTGCGGCCGCCTTCTGATCGATGCCACCGGCGTCAAGCTGACGGTGGTTCCCTACAAGGGCACCGGACCGGCCATGAACGACCTCGTCGGCGGCCAGATCGACCTCATGTGCGACCAGACCACCAACACCGCCAACCAGATCGAGGCCGGCCAGATCAAGCCCTACGCCGTCACCACCCGCGAGCGGATCAAGATCCTGCCCGATGTCCCGACGCTCGCGGAAAGCGGCGTCAAGGGCTTCGACCTCTCGGCCTGGCACGCGGTCTGGGCCCCCAAGGGCACGCCAGAGCCGATCCGCCAGAAGCTCGCGGCCTCGCTTCGGAAGGCGCTCGCCGACCCGAAGGTGATCGAACGCTTCGCCGCCCTCGGCACCGCGCCCGTGTCCGCCGAGATGGCGACGCCTGCCGCCCTCGACGAGCGCTTCCAGTCCGAGATCGCGCGCTGGAACAAGCTCCTGGCCGGCGCCGCCGAAAAGTAAAGGATCGGTGCTGAAGGAAACGGCGGCGGAACCGATTCTGCTGCGGTTGCGGCAGCGCTTGCCCCGCGGACATCTTGTGTTTGAACCCCCGAAGGATTCAAAAAGGAATTGATCATGCGCACCCATCGCATCGCGGCCATCGGAGGAGATGGCATCGGGCCGGAGGTGATTGCCGCCGGTCTCGAGGCGCTCGAAGTTTGTGCCGAACGCGACGGCGGCTTCAAGTTCGAGGTCGAGCATTTCGACTGGGGATCGGACTACTACAAGAAGCACGGCGTCATGATGCCGGAGGACGGCGCCGACCGGCTGCGCAAATTCGACGCGATCTATTTCGGCGCCGTCGGTGCGCCCGACATTCCCGACCACATCACGCTGTGGGGCCTGCGGCTTGCGATCTGCCAGCCTCTCGACCAATACGCCAACGTGCGTCCGACCCGCATCCTGCCGGGCATCACGAGCCCGCTCCGGCACGTATCCGGGCCTGAGCTCGATTGGGTCATCGTCCGGGAGAACTCGGAAGGCGAATACGCCGGGGTCGGCGGGCGCGTGCACAAGGGCCTGCCGGAGGAGGTCGCGACCGACGTCGCGATGTTCACGCGCGCCGGCGTGACCCGCATCATCCGCTTCGCCTTCGAAGTGGCGCGCTCGCGCCCGCGCAAGCTACTCACCGTGGTGACCAAGTCGAATGCGCAGCGCCACGGCATGGTGATGTGGGACGAGATCGCCGCCGAAGTCGCGCAGTCCTTTACCGACGTGACCTGGGACAAGATGCTGGTCGACGCCATGACCATGCGCATGGTCAGCAGACCCGAGACACTCGACACGATCGTTGCCACCAATCTCCATGCCGACATCCTGTCCGATCTCGCCGCGGCCTTGGCCGGCTCGCTCGGCATCGCGCCGACCGCGAATCTCAATCCCGAGCGAAAGACGCCCTCGATGTTCGAGCCCATCCACGGCTCGGCTTTCGACATCACGGGCAAGGGAATCGCCAACCCGGTGGCGACGTTCTGGACGGGGGCGATGATGCTCGAACATCTGGGCGAGACGACGGCGGCAAAGAGGCTGATGCGGGCGGTCGAACGCGTGACCGGCGACCCCAAGCTGCACACGCCCGATCTCGGCGGCAAAGCGACGACGCGACAGGTCACGGAGGCGCTGTGTGAAGCGCTTCGCGGCGACAACACCTGACGTTGCAGCCGCAACGGTCGGATAAAGGACCGGGGCGAAGAAGAACCGTAAAGCGGGGAGGATTGGTCGGAGTGGCAGGATTTGAACCTGCGACCCCCACGTCCCGAACGTGGTGCGCTACCAGACTGCGCTACACTCCGACTGAAGGCCGGACTTATAGCCGCGACCTTGCAAGGCCGCAAGCACGCGGTCATGAGCCGTAGCGCCCTGAATTTCAGCCGCTGTGAGGCTTTGGACAGTTTCAGTCCTCACGCCTAGAATACCTGATGAGGGGGAGCTGGGCGCGTCCGCCCGCTAGCCAGGGAACGGAGCCTGCATGCATCGAGCAATGACTTCGACGGCGCATGTCGGCTGAACCCTACACGCGCGTCATCAAGGCAGGAAGCGAGGCGGCGAAAGCCGCCGCGCAATGCCTCGCTGCGGGCGGCCTCGTCGCCTTCCCGACCGAGACCGTCTATGGGCTCGGCGCCGACGCCACCAACGGCTCACGCGGTGGCGCGGCTCTACGCCGCCAAGGGCCGCCCTTCGTTCAATCCGCTGATCGCGCATGTCGCCGAGCTTGCCGCGGCGCGGCGGCTGGCGCGCTTCGATGCCACCGCCACGCAACTCGCGCAAGCTTTCTGGCCGGGCCCGCTGACGCTGGTGCTGCCGAAGACGCCCGATTGCCCGGTGTCCGATCTTGCCACCGCCGGTCTCGACAGCATTGCCGTGCGCGTGCCGGATCATCCGGTGGCGCGCGCATTGATAGCCGCATTCGGCAAGCCGATCGTTGCGCCTTCGGCGAACCGCTCCGGCCATGTGTCGCCCACCACCGCCGCCCATGTGCTGGCCGATCTGCGCGGCCAGATCGACCTGGTGGTCGATGGCGGACCGACGAAGCGTTGGGGTGGAATCCACCATCGTCGCCTGCCTGGACGAGCCGACGCTGCTGCGCCCGGGCGGGCTGGCGCGCGAGGCCGTCACGAAGCTGCTCGGACATCCGCTGGCGGAAGCGCCGCTGATGGAAACGGTGGACGAGAACGAAGCGCCGCTCGCGCCCGGGCATGCTGGCCTCGCATTACGCGCCAAAGGCGCGGCTGCGGCTCGAGGCCACCTCCGTTGAGCGCGGACGAAGCGCTGCTGGCCTTCGGCCCGGCGCGTGGAACATTCCGCCGCGCATGCTCAACCTGTCTGTGCGCGGCGATCTGATCGAGGCGGCCGCCAACCTGTTCTCGCATCTGCGCGCGCTCGATGCTTCCGGCGCCAAGGCGATCGCGGTGATGCCGGTGCCGGAGAACGGCCTGGGCGAGGCCATCAACGACCGCCTGCGGCGTGCCGCGGCCCCGCGCGGGGGCTGACGCCATGTCCGACCGCAACGCGCTCCCTGCCGATTTGCTGTCCCGCTTCATCGCCATCGTCGGCGATAAATACGCCGTCACCGACCCCGCCGAGCAGGAAGGCTATCTGGTGGAGAACCGCGGCCTCTATCATGGCCGCACGCCGGTGGTGCTGCGGCCCGGGCTCGACAGCGGAAGTGTCGCAAATCCTCAAGCTCGCGAACGAGACCGGCACGCCGATCGTCCCGCAAGGGCGGCAATACCGGTCTCGTCGGCGGCCAGACGCCGTCCGAGAACGGCAGGGAGATTTTGCTTTCGCTCACGCGGCTCGACCAAATCCGCGAGATCGACCCGAGCTCCAACACGATGACCTGCGAGGCCGGCGTGATCCTCGCCAAGGCGCAGGACGCCGCCGAACAAGCCAACAGGCTGTTTCCGCTCTCGCTCGGCGCGGAGGGAAGCTGCACCATCGGCGGCAATCTCTCCACCAACGCGGGCGGCACCGGCGCGCTGGCCTACGGCGTGACGCGCGATCTCGCGCTCGGGCTGGAAGTGGTGCTGGCCGACGGACGGGTCTGGAACGGCCTCAACAAGCTGAAGAAAGACAACACCGGCTACGACCTGAAGAATCTCTTCATCGGCGCGGAAGGCACGCTCGGCATCATCACCGCGGCGGTGCTGAAATTATTTCCGCGCCCGCGCGCGGTGGAGACGGCGCTTGTCGGGGTGCCCTCGCCCGCCGCCGCGCTTGGATTGTTCAACCTCGCCAACGAACTGGCGGGCGACAGCATCACCGGATTCGAGTTCATGCCGCGCATCGGCTTCGATTTCATCCGGCAATATATGCCCGAGCGGCGCGACCCGCTTCGCCACGCCGCATCCCTGGTACGTGCTGATCGAATTGTCGTCGCAGGCGAGCGAAGGCTTGCCGGAAGCGATGCAGGAATTGCTGGGCAAGGCGGCCGAGCGCGGCCTCGCGACCGATGCCGTTATCGCCGCCAGCCTGGAACAGGCCAATTCATTCTGGCGGCTGCGCGAAGGCATCGTCGAGGTACAGAAATATCCCGGCGGCTCGATCAAGCACGACATCTCGGTGCCGATCGCGGCCGTGCCGGATTTCATCGACGAGGCGAGCGCCGCGGCAACCAAGCTCATCCCCGGGGCGCGCCCGATCCCCTTCGGACATCTCGGTGACGGCAACGTGCATTTCAACGTCACGCAGCCGGAAGGCGCGGACAATGACGCCTACCTCGATCGTTGGGCCGAAATGAACGCGGTGGTGCATGCCGTCGCGGCGAAATTCGGCGGCTCGATTTCCGCCGAGCACGGCATCGGGCGGCTTAAGCGCGAACTGTTGCCGCAGGTGAAGGACCCGGTGGCGCTGGAGATGATGCGCGCGCTCAAGCGCACGCTCGACCCCAACGGACATTCTCAATCCGGGCAAGGTGCTGTAGTCGGCGTCATGAGTCGCGCGCGAAAGCGGAAACAGCGACGCCTGGCCGTCGTCTTTCTTTGCTTCTTCGTCGCTTTTGCGCGCGCCGGCGCCTCGGCTTCGCCGGCGGCCGCTTCCGCTGCATTTCCGCCACCGGCTCGATCAGCGCGGCACTGTCATTGGCGGCGCGGTTCACCGCATCGCTGACCGGATAGACCTCGAGCAAGTCCTTCGCGCGCCGGGCGCGATCAGCGCAGCCGCCGTTTCCGCATCGACCGTGCGATGATCGAGCCAAAGATCGAAGGCCTCCGGCGGCAGAATGACCGGCATGCGATCGTGCAGCGGCGCGAGCTCGACGGTTCGCCGCGGTGGTGACGATGGCGGCGGTTTCCATCTCCTCGCCGTTCGGGCCCATCCAGCTTTCCCACAGGCCGGCAAAGGCCATCGGTCCGCCGTCGCGCGCACGGACATAATGCGGCTGCTTGCGCTGTCCGGTCCGCTTCCATTCGTAGAAGCCGTCGAACGGGATCAGGCAACGGCGATAGCGCATTGCCGGCTGGAAAGCCGGCTTTTCGCAGCACGGATTCCCCGCGCGCGTTGAACAGCAGAGAAAACGCGCGCGGATCCTTTACCCAGCCCGGGATCAGGCCCCAGCGCAGCAGCGCGAATTCCCGGCGCCCTTCGGACAGCCGCACGACGGCGATCGGCTGGGTCGGCGCGATATTGTAGCGCGGCGGAAAGTTCGGCTGCCCGACATAGCGGAACAAGGCGCGAATCGCCTCGGGATTGGAAACAAGCGTGTAGCGTCCACACATGATCTGCTGGCTATATCGGCGTCCGCCGCGGCGTTAACAATGCATTAATCACAGATGGCCAAGAGTATCTTGTTACCCGAACCGGTTTGTCCAAAATCCGTCTCCATGACCGCCGCAGCGAAACGCGAGTCGACAACGCGCCAGGCCCCGCCGGATGACGAGGCGTACCTGGTCGCGGCGAACGTTAATCCGCACACCGGTTTCGCCACCGACTATCTCAATCACTTCAACGAAGCCATCATGCTGCTCGAGCTGTTAAGTGACGTGCCGGAATGCCGCGAGGACTTCTTCGCCTGGCAACCGAAGAAATACGATGAGCATTTCGCAGCCTCGAAATCCAAACATCGTGATGTCGCTATCGCGGCCTACAGCAAGGCTGATCCCGCCTTGCGCCGGCGGCTCGATAAGCTTGCGGATTCGATGAACGAGATCCTGATGGCCACCCGTGAAGTGATGAGCGAAGACCTTTCTCACAGCAGCGCCACGGCGATCGCCGACCTCGCGGTGCGCTGGGTCAAAGCGTTGGTTGTCCGCGCGGGCGCCGTCATCAACGGGACCGAAGCCGAGCAACGCGCGGGCGGAGGGGATGCCGCTCCACAGGACGCCATCGATGCGCTGCTGGCGCGCTAGCTGCGTGATCCGCGAAGTGAAAACCGGTCCGCCGGCGTGAGCGATCCCAGACATTACCCCGACCGCCCCTATCTGGCCGTAAGCGCAGTGGTCGTGCGCGACGGCGAATTCCTCGCCGTGCGCCGCGCCCGCCCGCCGATGCAGGACCTCTTCACGCTGCCCGGCGGCGTTGTCGAGCCCGGCGAGAGTCTGGCCGAAGCGGCGTGTCGCGAAGTGCGGGAAGAAACCGGCCTCATCATCGAAACCGTGGCGCTCGCCGGCTATCGCGAGGTCGTCACGCGGGACGATGCCGGCCGGGTGCAGCGCCACTTCGTAATCCTGGCCTTTGCCGCCCATTGGGTCGCGGGCGAACCGCGGCTGAACGAAGAGCTACTGGAGGCGCGCTGGATGCGGCCGGCCGGCTTGCCGGAGTTATCCACAACCGAAGGGCTAGCCGAGATCGTTGCCGCGGCGTTCGAGCTGCTCGAACAACGGTCCTGAGGTTCAGGTCTACGCTGCCATAATTATGCGCCGCCTCTACCGCGATAAGGAAAGGCGCTTGCGGCGGGGACCGCCCCGGCGCATAGCTCCGTGACCTTGCGGCAAGCGGCGGACATGCTCAAACCGTTGTTAATCCTGCTGGCGGTTTTTCTGGCTTTACCCAGTGCGCCGGCGCGCGCGGTGGAAGGCGGCGCAGCGCCATTCGACGGCGATCTGCAGCGGCTGTCGGAAATTCTCGGCGCCTTGCACTATCTGCGCGGTCTTTGCGGCGCCAAAGAAGGGCAGAAATGGCGCAACGAGATGCAGGCGCTCATCGAGGCGGAAACATCGGCAGGAGAACGCCGGACGCGTATCGTCGCCAGCTTCAACCGCGGCTACCGCAGCTTCCAGCAGACCTACCGTACCTGCACCCCGGCGGCCGACTTCGCCATCCGCCGTTATCTGGAAGAAGG
Organism: uncultured Alphaproteobacteria bacterium; assembly: GCA_963731585.1. Taxonomy (GTDB): domain Bacteria; phylum Pseudomonadota; class Alphaproteobacteria; order Rhizobiales; family Xanthobacteraceae; genus CANKHA01. Next base: position 145,893 of record CAVSWC010000007.1, on the reverse strand, counting down.
CTCAAAAATCTCCCGGGAAATCACGGCCCGCTACGCTAATTAACTTTTGCATTAACCTTTCCTAAAATTGTGACCTTTGAAAATCAAAGGTGCATGCTAACGTGCGACTCGCAAACGAACGATGGCGGGAGGCTGCCGGGCAGCCCAGGAAGTCATGAGCACTTTGATGCGCGAACATGCTCGGGATGCGAGCCCGGATCACGAGCAGAAGAAGGTCGCGCTCGGTTATTTGCAGGAAGCCTGGGCCGAAGCTCGCCTCGATGGTGTTGACGGCGACTGCCTGGCACAGAGCTGTCTTTTTGCCGCCTTCGCCGAGCTCGTTTCCACCTATGGCGAAGAAGCCGCCGCGCAATACGCGGAAGGCCTTGCCGGCCGCATCCGCAATGGCGAATTCTCACTCGAGTTGGCGCGCCAGTAACACGGACGACGGCGCATGCTTCCTCTTCGACAACCGATCGTCGCAGCAGGGCAATTTATGCGTTAGAGCGCAGTGCTTTCGTGGAAAGCGATGGCTTTCCCCTGCGACGGGCCTGTCAAATCGCCCTCCCACATCACTTTTCGGCCGCGGACGAAGGTGCCAACCGGCCAGCCCGTCACGCTCACGCCGTTATAAGGCGTCCACCCCGGACGCGAAGCGATCCAGGCGTCGGTTATTGTTTGACGCCTCCGCAGATCAACAACAGTCAGGTCAGCGTCATATCCGGCGGCGATGCGGCCCTTACCCGCGATGCCGAACAAACGTGCCGGCCCGGCGCTGGTGAGATCAACAAGACGCTGGAGCGAAAGCCGACCGGCATTGACATGGTCCAGCATGATCGGGACCAAGGTCTGTACACCGGTCATGCCGGATGGACTGGCAGGATAAATTTTGTCCTTTTCCTCGCGCGTATGCGGGGCGTGATCGGACCCGAGCACATCCACCACGCCTTGCATCAGGCCCCGCCACACACCTTCCCGATGAGCGGCATCGCGGACCGGCGGGTTCATCTGCGCATAGGTGCCGAGGCGTTGGTAGCAATCGGGCGCCTCCAGGGTGAGATGATGCGGGGTTGTCTCCACCGATGCGACGTCTTTGTGGCCGGCGAGAAATTCCATCTCCTGCGCGGTGGAGACATGAAGCACATGAATGCGCTTGCCGGTCTCATGCGCCAGCCGTACCAGCCGCTGTGTGCAAGTCAGCGCCGCAACCTCGTCGCGCCATACCGGATGGGAGCGGGCATCGCCTTCAATCCGCAATCCCTGGCGCTCGCGCAGACGATACTCGTCTTCGGAGTGGAAAGCGGCGCGGCGGCGGATGGCTTTAAGTATATCGCGCACGCCGCCATCATCTTCCACCAGCAAAGTGCCGGTCGAGGAGCCCATGAAGACTTTGACGCCCGCGCAGCCGGGCAGTCTTTCCAACTCGGGCAGGTCCTTGATGTTCTGGTGCGTGCCGCCGACGTAAAACGCGAAATCGCAATGCATCCGACCGTGCGCCCGTTTAACTTTGTCGGCCAGCGTTTCTGCGGTCGTTGTGGGCGGATCGGTATTCGGCATCTCGAAGACGCCAGTCACCCCGCCCATCACGGCGCTGCGCGATCCCGATTCCAGGTCTTCCTTGTGGGGTGCCCCGGGCTCGCGAAAATGTACCTGGGTGTCGATGACGCCTGGAAGGATATGCAGGCCGCGGCAGTCAACGGTTTCGCCAGCCGCGCCAGACACCTCGCCGATGCCCACGATCTTTCCCGCGCGGATGCCGAGATCGCGGACGCCTTCACCGTCCTGATTGACGACGGTCGCGCCCTTGAGGATGAGGTCGTAAGTTTCGGCCATCATCCTAGTGCCCGCTTCCGAAGTTCGTGATACATCGCGGCATCCTCCGACGCGAACTTCCGAAGCAAAAGGGCACTAGCAAATTTCATGACTCTAGTGCCGCTTTCGATTTGAAGTTCCTATCAGAGTTGACTGCAAGGTAGTGTAGGAACTTCAAATCGGCGGCACTAGGCGTAATACACCGCACGCCTGTGGCACAAGGGGCAGGCCATCTTTCTCGGGCTTGCGGGAACAAGCCCGTGGGTCCAAGTAAAAGGGTCCAAGTAAAAGCCGTGCAATTCCCGCACGAAACAACCTGGCGACTGAATGCAATGAAGACAGCGCTGCTTCCCGATCGTGGCGTAGTGAAGGTGGCGGGCGAGGACGCTCGTCGCTTTTTGCACGGGCTTGCCACTACCGATGTAGAAGCGCTCAAGCCCGGACAAGCCCGTTACGCCGCGCTGTTGACGCCGCAAGGCAAGATCATCGCCGATTTCATCGTCACAGAGGCCGAGGCGGCCGATGGCGGCGGCTTCTTCCTGGATTGTCCGCGCGCGCTTGCGCCGGCTTTGGTCGAGAAGCTGACCTTCTATCGCCTGCGCGCCAAGCTGGGCATCGAGGACCTTTCCGGCAAACTCGCCGTCATGGCGGCGTGGGAAGGAACGGGCACCACCGAATGCGGCCTGCTTTATCCCGACCCGCGGCTGCCCGCGCTGGGTCTACGCTGCATTCTTCCACCGGACTTGCTCTCCGAAGCGATAGCAGAGCTTGGCGCGACGCTGGTCGAGGATGCCGCTTACGATGCGCACCGAATCTCGCTTGGCGTGCCGCGCGGCGGATTAGATTTCATCTATGGCGACGCTTTTCCGCACGAAGCGGACATGGACCAGTTCGGGGGCGTGGATTTTGGCAAGGGATGCTACATCGGCCAGGAGGTGGTCTCGCGGGTCGAGCATCGCGGCATCGCGCGCACACGCATCGTGCCGGTGGCCTATGACGGCTTTGCTCCGGAAGCGGGAACGCCGGTTGTGGCCGGCGACAAGACAGTCGGTACGCTCGGCTCGACCGCTGGCGGGCGCGGACTGGCGATGCTGCGGCTCGATCGGGTGGAGGACGCGCTAGCGGCGCACAAATCGCTCACCGCCGGCGGCGTGCCGCTGCGTATTGCCAAGCCGGCATGGGCGCGTTTTGCTGTTCCAGGCGAAGCGAAGCCGGCGGAATGAGCACCATTCCCCAGGCTGACGGACTTCAACGCTGCCCTTGGCCGCGCGAGGATGCGCTTTACGTCGCCTACCACGATCGGGAATGGGGCGTGCCGGAATATGACGATCGCGCGCTCTATGAGAAGCTCGTGCTCGATGGGTTTCAGGCCGGACTTTCCTGGATCACGATTCTGCGCAAGCGAGACAACTTTCGCCGCGCCTTCGACGGCTTCGCACCGGAGAAAATCGCGCGCTACCGGCCTGCGAAAGTCGAGAAGCTGATGCAGGACGCCGGTATCGTGCGCAACCGCGCCAAGATCGAGGCCGCCGTCGTTTCGGCGCGGGCTTGGATGGAAATAATGGAGAAGGGACCCGGATTTTCCGCATTGCTTTGGGATTTGGCGGGAGGCGCACCGAAGATCAATCGCTTCCGCAGCATCAAGCAAGTCCCGGCGGAAACCGAAGTGTCGCGCAGGATGGCGAAAGAATTGGCGCGGCGGGGATTTAAATTCTGCGGGCCGACCATCGTCTATGCCTTCATGCAGGCCGTCGGCATGGTCAATGACCACCTCGTCAAATGCCATCGCCACGACGCCTGCGCGAAGCTTCTTGCTTCACCTCCCCAACCGGCCTCGCGCCTCCGCGAGTCCGGCATCATGATTCGTAAGTCGGGCAAGCCCGACGTACGACGGGGGAGGTCGACGCCGAAGGCGTCGGGAGGGGGGTAACTTCCTCCGATGTCGAAAAAACAATTACCCCCCTCCCCCAACCCTCCCCCGCAAGGGGGGAGGGAGAACAGGAACCCGCGCCTGGCAGCGCATGCTGTCGGGGCGGCGGCTCGACTTACTTGATCCTTCGCCGCTCGACGTGGAGATCGAGGACATCGCCCACGGACTGGCGCGCGTGGCGCGCTGGAACGGCCAGACCAAAGGCGCGCATATCTTTTCGGTCGCGCAGCATACCTTGCTGGTGGAAGCGGTCGCGCGCGCGCGCACGCCGCGCCTGGATCCCCAGCGGCGCCTCGCGATCATGCTGCATGACGCGCCGGAATATGTAATCGGCGACATGATCTCGCCGTTCAAAGCGGTGATCGGCGACTCCTACAAAGCCGTGGAGAAGCGGCTGTTGGCCGCGATCCACCTGCGCTTCGGCCTTCCGCCGGCCTTACCGCAAGAGATCGAGATGCTTATCAAAATGGCCGACCACGGCGCCGCCTATTTTGAGGCCACGCGACTTGCCGGCTTCCATGCTGCCGAAGCACGCCGCTTCTTCGGCAGGCCGCCAAGCTTTTCGCCGGCGTTGGAACGGGACTATCTTGACCCCTGGCCCGCCGAGGTTGCCGAGGATCGCTATCGTGAGCGGCTGACCAAGCTCACACGCGAATAACCGCGCGCCACAGATATGACAAAACGCAGCGTTAGAAGACTGAGATGATCCATGTTTGCTCACTGGCGCGCCTCCACCAGACGGTCGAGGAGACCGGCGCCCGGCACATCATTACCCTGCTCAAGGACATCTCGCTGGTTGAGCGCCCACCTATGGTGGATGCGAAAAACCATCTGCACATCGATGTCGACGACATCACCTGCCCAGTCAACGGCTACAGTCATCCCTGCGAGGACCACGTCGCGCGTCTGATGCGCTTCGTCACAAGCTGGGATCGCTCGGCCCCGCTGGTGATTCATTGCTACGCCGGCATCAGCCGTTCGACGGCGAGCGCCTATGCCGCCGCTTGCGCGTTAAATCCCGACCGCGATGAAATGGCGATCGCGAAGCAGATGCGCCGCGTCTCGCGCACAGCCATGCCCAATAGCCTGATCGTATCGCTTGCCGACCGTATTCTCGAACGCCAGGGGCGTATGATCGCCGCCATTGAAGCCATTGGTCCGGGCGATATGGGCTACGAGGCCGATCCGTTTTCGCTCGATTTGAAATAGATCTCTTGCTCGCCAGGGCGCTGCGCGACGATGGCCAAAACGACACTCCCACCGATCGAGATTGGCCTCACCGCCGCGATTGTAGCGACCGAGGATGACGAGCCGACAATCCTCGTCGCATCTGATCGAGGCAAAGGGGAGCCGCGCGCCGGACTTCCCTTCGGGCCTTTCGACCCGCGCACGCACCGCACCTTCGAAATCGGACTGCATGCCTGGGTCGAGGCGCAGACCGGTCTGCGCCTGGGCTATGTGGAGCAGCTTTACACATTTGGCGATCGCGGCCGCCATCTCGCGCAAGACGCCGGCCCGCACGTGGTTTCGGTCGGCTATCTCGCGCTCAGCCGGATGCCGGACAACGCGAGCTTGCGCACATCCGCCGCCGGCTTCGAGCCCTGGTATCGGTTCTTCCCGTGGGAGGACTGGCGCGAAGGCCAGCCGAAAATCCTCGACTCCGCCCTCCTGCCGCTGCTGAAGGAATGGGCCGCGGGCAAACAGCAGCCGGAAGCCGACCGTGCGCTTGGCCGTCAGGAGCGGCTGCGGCTTTGCTTCGGGATCGACGGAAGCCCGTGGGATGAGGAGAAAGTGCTCGACCGCTACGAACTGCTCTACGAGGCAGGCCTGGTGGAGGAGGCAAAACGCGACGGCCGTGAGGCCGCGCTCGCGCGCAAGACCCTGCCCGCGCTGGGCGAGCTTATGCGCTTTGACCATCGGCGCATTCTGGCTACCGCCATCGCGCGGCTGCGCGCCAAGCTGAAATATCGCCCGGTGATCTTCGAGCTGATGCCGCCGGAATTCACGTTGACAGAATTGCAGCTGACGGTGGAGGCGATTTCGGGCCGCCACCTGCACAAACAAAACTTCCGCCGCTTGGTGGAAACAGGCGCGCTGGTCGAGCCGACCGGCGACGTGTCGACGTCCACCGGCGGACGCCCCGCTGCCCGCTTTCGTTTCCGGCGTGAAGTGATTCAGGAACGCCCCTCGCCAGGCTTGCGGCTTGGCGGGCGAGGCTGACCTCGCACGAGCAAATCAGTCGTTGTCGTTGGATTCCGTAACCGACACGGCGCGCACATTGGCGGCGCGCGAACGTGTCATGGTCGCGAGATCGACCCGGCCGGACTTGCGATTGAACTCGCAATAGGCGAATCCAAGTCCGGAAATCGAACCGCGGAAGCTCGCCGGATCGATCTTCTGCAGATTGAAGCAGGGCTGGAACGGCAAGCCCTGCATGGAGGCGCAGACCGCCTCCGGCTTGACTTGCAGCGTGCCGGCCGGAAGACGGACGGCCCGGACAGGGCCGCTGCCGCCGAACTGCACCGAGCCGGAGACCGAACCGTCCGCGTAGATGCGGCCTGCACCCCGCGTGCCCTCAAAACAGTTGAAGGCGAACAGCTTGCCGGCGATGAACCGGCGCGCTTCTTCGGGTTTCAGCTCTTGGGCAAAGGCCGGAGCGCTCGCCATGAGCCCCAGCACGACGACGGCCATACGCTTGAACATCCGGATCAACCCCCACTCGACGCTGCGCAAACCCTAACGGATTTTTCTTAATGAAAATCTTACCATAACGCCTTAGACAGATGAAGCCGGGATTTGCCCCAAGTTTCAGGCGGTTATCCGACTTTCACCACGATACGCCCGCGGACCATACCCGCTAGAATGCGCGGCGCGGTGGTAATCACATCCGCCAGCCCGATCTCGCTGGTCATGGTGGCAAGCTTGCCACGGTCGAGATCCGACTCCAGCCGCCGCCAAGCCTCGCGCCGCAGCGCAAGCGGGCACATCACCGAGTTGATGCCGAGGAGGGAGACACCCCGCAGGATGAAAGGTGCGACGCTGGTCGGAAGATCCATGCCGCCCGCCAGGCCGCAAGCCGTGACTGCGCCGTCGCTACGCGTCATGGACAGCACATTCGCCAGCGTCGCGGAGCCCACGCTGTCGACGGCCGCCGCCCAGCGTTCTTTCGCCAGCGGTTTTGCGGGACCCGTCAGCTCGCTGCGGTCGACGATCTCGGTTGCGCCCAGGCGCTTCAGATAATCCGCTTCCTGCAGGCGGCCGGTGGAAGCGATCACCTGCCAGCCAAGTTTGGCGAGCACTGCAATGGCAACCGAGCCAACGCCGCCCGACGCACCGGTCACGACGACAGGGCCGTGCTGCGGGGTGAGGCCATGCCGCTCCAACGCCATGACGCAAAGCATGGCAGTGTAGCCGGCCGTGCCGATCGCCATGGCGTCACGCGCGCTCATGCTCGGCGGCAGCGGCACCAGCCAATCGCCTTGGACACGAGCCTTTTCGGCGTAGCCCCCGAGGTGCGTTTCGCCCAAGCCCCAACCGTTGCAGATGACCTTGTCGCCGGGTTTCCAGGCTGGATGTGTCGAGATCTCCACCGTGCCGGCGAGATCTATTCCCGGGATCATGGGAAAGCGGCGGACCACCGGCGCCTTGCCGCTGATGGCGAGACCGTCCTTGTAGTTCACCGTGGACCATTCGATCCGAATGGTGACGTCGCCGTCCATCAACTCCTTGTCGTCGAAATCGGTCAGCGCGACCTTTTGGCCGCTGTCACCCTTTTCAACCACGATGGCTTTGAAAATCGGCATCAGTTCTCCCCCTGTCATCCCGGATCGGCTCGTTTCACTCGCCGTCCGGGATGACAACAAGAAGCGGCGTTTCACTTGCTCACGCAGCCGCGGCGGCCATGCGTGCCACCGGTTTTTCCACGATCGGCAGGTTGACCAGCGCCGAGATCACCCCGAGGCCAATCGCACCCCACCAGACCACATCGTAGGAGCCGGTGCGCTCGTACAGAAGTCCGCCGAGCCACACACCGAGAAACCCGCCAACCTGATGGCTGAAGAAAGCCAGGCCAGCCAGCATGGTCAGCCATCGCGTGCCGAACATGACAGCGATCAGGCCGTTGGTGGGCGGCACGGTCGAGAGCCAGAGCAGGCCCATGGTAGCCCCAAAAAAGATTGCGGAGGGCAGGCTGGCCGGCAGCGTAATGAAGGCCAGGATCGCGAGCGAACGGAGAAAATAAATAGCGGAGAGGATATAGCGCTTCTGCATCTTGTCGCTCAGCCAGCCGGCCAGCAGAGAGCCGAGGATGTTAAAAAGCCCGATGGCCGCCAGGGTCCAGCCGCCGTCTTCGGCCGTCAGGCCACGATCGATCAGATAGCCCGGCAGGTGCACGGTGATGAAGAAGAGCTGAAAGCCGCAGGTGAAAAATCCGATTACCAGCAGCACGTAGCTGCGGTGGGCCAAGGCCTCAGCCAGCGAATGCCGCAGGGATTGCGGTAGCTCGGCGCCGGGCGATCGGGAAGGCTCCATGGTCGGCGTCGCGAGTGCCAGCGCCAGCGGTGCGATCAGTGCAACGAGTAACGCAAAAATGAGCAGCGAAAACTGCCAGCCGAAAGCGCCCAGCCATATCACCGCCAATGGGGCAAAGAGAAACTGTCCAAAGGAGCCGGCAGCTGTGCCGACGCCAAAGGACAGCGAGCGCCATTGCGGCGGCATCAGTTTCGCGAAAGCCCCCAGCACGACTTGAAAGCCGGATCCGGAGAGCCCGAAGCCGACCAATACGCCGGCACTGAGATAAAACATTCCCGGCGAGCTTCCGCCATATGCCATCAGGAGTAAGCCGGCGGAAGTGAGAAGCGCGCCGGCGATCAATACCCGCGCCGCGCCGAAGCGGTCGGCAATGGCGCCCGCAATCGGTTGCCCCGCGCCCCACAGCAACATCTGCAACGCCAGGCCGAGCGAGAAGACATCGCGTCCCCAGCCCTGCATCTGCGTCATCGGGGTGAGGAAAAGCCCGAGCGTCGAGCGCGGCCCGAAGCCGAGCGCCGACACGGCCGCGCCGCAGATCAGGATGATCACGGCTGGCGTGCGCCAGGTCATCGATTTCGAAGTGGTGCGAACGGACATGAAAAATTCCGGGGGGAGCGCGAGTTCGGGGCGACAGCCTACGTGCATCCCTACTCTTTCAGCGAAACGGCGACAAATTTCTTTTCCGAATGGATTTGTTCTCGCGTGAAGATCGGTTCGGCGCTGCAGACAAAGACTTCGCCGCCCTCGGCAGTGATGGGGTCGCCGAGGGCCTGGCCTGATCATCAGCAAAGGGGTAGCGGTGCCGGCCAGGAAGTGCTATATGTGATTTGCTCGAAGTGAGACAAAGCCGGTTGCAGCCGGGTATTTTTGGTCCCACGTTATGCTCAAATAGAGCATAGATGGAGGCAGCCATGCCGATCATCGAAACGCTTGGCCCGCAGGCCAGCAGCGCCCCGCACGCGCCACAGGCGCGACGGCCACGCACGCGTTTCCCGATCTTGCCCATGCCCTCGCTCGAATGGACCGCGGAAGTGGAGCGCGAGACCGCGCCTCTCTATGCGCGCGTCAAAAACGTCATTCCCTCGGTGGAGTGGCCGTTCTTCGCGCCCTATGTGCGTGCGATCAACAAGCTCAAGAAAGAGCGCAACGCCGTCATTCTGGCGCATAATTACCAGACGCCGGAAATCTACCACTGCGTCGCCGACGTGGTCGGTGACTCGCTGCAGCTTGCGCGTGAGGCAGCCAGGGCTGATGCCGATGTGATCGTGCAATGCGGCGTCCACTTCATGGCCGAGACCGCGAAGATCCTGAATCCCGACAAGGTCGTGCTGATCCCCGACCTGAAGGCGGGCTGCTCGCTGGCGGAGTCGATCACGGCGGAGGACGTGCGGCTGTTGCGCGAGCGCTTCCCGGGCGTGCCGGTGGTGACTTACGTGAACACCTCAGCCGAGGTGAAGGCCGAGAGCGACATCTGCTGCACCTCCGCCAATGCCGTGCAGGTGGTCGAAAGTCTCGGTACCGACAAGGTGATCTTCCTGCCGGACCAGTATCTCGCTTCCTATGTCGCCTCCCAGAGCAAGGTGAAAATCATCGCCTGGAAGGGCTCCTGCGAGGTGCATGAGCGTTTTACCGGCGAGGAGCTGCGCCGCGTGCGCGCGGACGATCCATCGGTGCAGATCATCGCGCATCCGGAATGCCCGCCCGACGTGATCGCCGAGGCGGATTACACCGGTTCGACTTCCGGCATGATCGACTTTGTGCGCCGGCGCCAGCCGAAGCGCGTTGTACTCGTCACCGAATGCTCGATGGCGGACAACGTCTCGGCAGAGTTGCCGAACGTGCAGTTCGTGCGGCCGTGCAATCTTTGTCCGCACATGAAGCGCATCACGCTCCCGAAGATCCTCGACAGCCTGGTCTATATGCAGGAAGAGGTCTGGGTGGATCCGGCCATCGCCGCCAAGGCCCGCCGCGCCGTCGAGCGCATGGTGAACTTGAAGAGCTGATTTCCTTTCCTTCTCCCCGCCGCGGGGAGAAGGTGGCGAGCAGCGCAAGCTGCGAGCCGGATGAGGGGGCCTCACCGCATGTTCCTGCTTCAACTCCCCCTCACCCGACCGCTTCGCGGTCGACCTCTCCCCGTACACGGGGAGAGGTGAAAGAGACCGAATGTCCGATTCCACCAGCAATATCCTGATCATCGGCGGCGGGCTCGCCGGCCTGTTCTGCGCGCTCAAGCTGGCGCCGCGGCCGGTGACCGTGCTGGCCTCTGCGCCGATTGGCGAAGGCGCCTCCACGGCCTGGGCGCAGGGCGGCATCGCCGCCGCGGTAGCGCAAGGCGACACCGCGGAAGCCCATGCGCGCGACACCATCGCTGCCGGGGCGGGCTTGGTTGACGAAGCTGTGGCGCGGGGCATGGCTGAGGAAGCCGGCGAGCGCGTGCGTGATCTTTTGTCCTATGGCGTTCCCTTCGACAAGGATCTGCAGGGACGGCTCGCGGTCTCGCGCGAGGCGGCGCATTCGGCCCGCCGCATTGTCCGGGTGCAGGGCGACATGGCCGGCGGCGCCATCATGGCGGCGCTGGCCGATGCCGTGCGCAAGACGCCGTCAATTCATGTTCTGGAAGGGCTTTCAGCGGAAGAACTGATCGTTGCACAGGGCGCGATCATGGGCGCGAAGGCGCGTGACGCTGCCGGCCGTCTTGTCACCCTCCCCGCCAGCGCCGTCGTACTCGCGACCGGTGGCATCGGCCACCTCTACGCGGTGACCACCAATCCATCGGAAGCACGCGGCATCGGTCTCGCCATGGCGGCACGCGCGGGGGCGCTGCTGGCCGATACCGAATTCGTGCAATTCCATCCGACCGCGATCGACATCGGCCAAGACCCGGCCCCGCTCGCAACGGAAGCGTTGCGCGGCGACGGCGCGGTGCTCGTTAACGGCAAGGGCGAGCGCTTTATGCGCAAGCTGCATCCCGACGGCGACCTCGCGCCGCGCGACGTGGTCGCCCGCGGGGTCTTTGCCGAGATCGCCGCCGGGCGCGGCGCTTTTCTCGACGCGCGCGAGGCCATCGGCCAGTCTTTCATCACGCGCTTTCCCACCGTTTACGCAAGCTGCATGACAGCCGGCATCAACCCGGCACGCGATCTCGTCCCGATCGCACCGGCGGCGCATTACCACATGGGCGGCGTGGCGGTGGATGAGCGCGGCCGGACCTCGATACCCAATTTGTGGGCGGCGGGTGAAGTCGCCTGCACCGGCGCGCATGGCGCCAACCGGCTGGCGTCGAACTCGCTGCTGGAAGCCGTGGTGTTCGGCGCACGGGTTGCGCAGGATATCTGCAGCATGCGCTTTAAGGCTCCCATCACGCCAGGAAAAAAAGATTTCGTCTCTGCCGTGACGCAGGCCGTGCAAGACGATGAGTTGCGTCAAATCATGGCGCGGCATGTTGGCGTCATCCGTGACGCCGAAGGGCTCGCGCGAGCGCTGGCGGATATCGCCCGTATCGAGCGCACGGCACCGTCTCGGGCGCTCCGCAACATGGCGACCACGGCATTGCTGATCGCTGCTACCGCATGGAAGCGGCGGGAGAGCCGGGGCGCGCATTATCGCTCCGACTACCCGCAGCCGGATCCGGCGCAGGCAAACCGGACTTTCCTGACCCTGGAGGACGCACGCGCGATTGCCGCGCGCGCTGCTGCCCGCCCTGTGCCCGCGCTGTAAGGATCCCCATGCCAAGCACGCTGCTCTGCCCCGACGCCTTTCTCTCGCCGCTCGAGATCGACGAGGCGGTGACGCGCGCGCTGGCTGAGGATCTCGGCCGGGCCGGCGATGTGACGTCGATCGCCACGGTGCCCGAAGGCACGCGCGGCCGCGCGGTTGTCGCTGCCCGCAAGGGGGGCCGCATCGCCGGCTTGCCGCTGGTGGAAGCCGCCTTCCGCAAGCTCGCCCCGGAGATGGAGATCAAGGCGCATGCCCGCGACGGCGACGCGGTGGCGGCGAATACTTCGCTGATGACGGTAACCGGCCCCGCGCGCGCCATGCTGGCGTCTGAGCGCGTGGCGCTGAATTTCGTCGGGCATCTTTCCGGCATAGCGACCGCGACGGCGGAATATGTGCGCCGCGTCTCGCATACCAAGACGCGCGTCACCTGCACCCGCAAGACGCTGCCCGGCCTGCGGGCGCTGCAGAAATACGCTGTCCGCTGCGGCGGGGGTTTCAATCACCGTTTCGGGCTCGATGACGCGGTGCTGATCAAGGACAACCATGTGGCGGTGGCCGGCGGCATCCGGCCGGTGCTGGAGCGCGCCCGCGCCACGGTCGGCCATCTGGTGAAGATCGAGATTGAAGTCGATTCGCTGGAGCAGCTGCGCGAGGTGCTCGACACCGGCCTCGCCGACGTGGTGCTGCTCGACAATTTCGATTTGCCGCGCCTGCGCGAAGCGGTCGCCATGGTGAAGGGCAAGCTTGTGACCGAAGCTTCCGGCGGCATTACATTGGACAGCGTTGCCGCCATTGCCGAAACCGGGGTGGATTACGTTTCTTCCGGCGCGCTGACGCATTCGGTGATCAATCTCGACATCGGACTGGATATCGAGATGTGAGGTCTGCAGGCCTCCTACAACCTCATCCTCATCCTGAGGAGGCGCGAAGCGCCGTCTCGAAGGATCGGCAACAGGCACCGTTCTGACAGAGTCGGGGCCTCGATGGTGCGAGACTCGCAGCTTCGCTGCGCTCCTCACCATGAGGATATAGATTGCCGGCTGAGGCTAGCGTTACAGCTTAGCGATCGCCTCGTTGGTCGCCGCGGCGGTGCCCCAGGCGGGCGCGTCCTCGCCGTCACCCCATTTGCGCGGCCGATAGAAGGTGTGCACGCCGAATTTATACAGCCGCTTCATCTCCCGCACCCAGGAAGGCCGAACCCAATAGGCGTGGTAGTGCGTCGCGCGGTTGACTTCCGGCAGCCAATATTTCCCGTCCAGCACGTCGCGTGCGATGCGCGTGGCGCGCGACCAGGCCTGCGGCTCGGTTATCGTGTTGGGAATGCCGTCGCAGGCGAAAGTAAATTGGCAAGCCAGGCGGCGGTGCGCATTCTGATAAACCGCCCCGCAGACACTGCGCGGATAGAAGCCGGAGAACACCCTGTTCATCACGACCTGCGCCACCGCGATCTGGCCTCGTATCGCCTCGCCGCGGGCTTCGAAATAGACCGCGTCGGCCAGGCATTTCTCCGCCTTGACCCGTACTTGGCCCTCGAGCTTCAGCCGCTCAGCCGGCGTGATCGGGCGTTTGCCCTCGCCGGTGACTTCGCCCTTCGGCGCGATGCTCTCGCCGCCCTGCGTGTCCGCCGGTACCTGCTGGGGATCGAGCGCGGATTGCTTGATGTCGGGATCGGCGGGCGCCGCCGGCGCGATAATCGACGGCTCCTCGCCCGGCATCCATTTCTCGATGACGCCCGGTGCATCGCCGAATGGCTCGTTGCCGAAATAGAGCCGCGCCATTTCCAGCAAAGGCTTCGACCGGTTCGGCCGCGGTGAAATCGTCAGTCTCCGCGACAACGACATCGACAGGATCTGGAATGTCCTCGCCGCGATTTTCGGTGGCTTCGGACGCCTCGGGGATCGCTTCGGCTTCCACAGGAGCGCCCGGTTCATCCTCCGAGGTGACGACCATCGGCCGCTCACGCTCGACAGCTTCCGTATCCGCAGCCACGCTCTCCACCGGTTCGGGTTCTGTCGTGGCAGCAACCGGCTCGGCCGGCAGCAAGGCCGCCCGGCGGACGTTTCATCCGGAGGCTTGGCGGCTTCCAGGGTCCGCTGGGGAGGATGCAGCACCGGTTGCCGGTCTCCCTTGGCTCTCCGATCGACCGTGGGAAATGGCAGCGGAGAATCGTCGAGGCCCGGCCCCAGGTTCCAGGGCCCGAGCCTGATCACGCGCGGATCCAAACTCGCGAGCCGATAACTCAAGGGTTGCGGTACGGTGGTTCCGACTGGCCGGGAGAAACTGAAAGTCGCCGCATGGATGGTGCCGAAGGCGGAGGCCCGGATGTGCTGGCGCCAATGCGCGGCGACGACGGGCTGCCGGGCAATGAGGGCGGCGACATCCTGGTGGCCGATCTGGTTCGGCACCAGCGTGAAAACGAAAACGCAAAGGCCGAAGGGCGCAGAAAACATACCCTTCGGCCTGGCATTCCCTATCATTCTTCACGCTCACGCCACGCTAGGCCAGGACGCAACAAATACCGTTGCCGACTGACGCGCAGTGGCGCCAATGCGACGGATTTCTTTATTGCTGAATTAACGTTGCGATTTTGTTAACCGCACGCCTGCGCCGTTACCAGGACGCGCATGGCTAAGCATTCGTTAACTACGCCTGTCCGGCGGCGGTCTTGCCGAGCGCGGCCTGCGCGGCGGCAAGCCGCGCGATCGGCACGCGGAAGGGCGAGCAAGACACGTAGTCGAGCCCGACCTCGTGGCAGAAGCCGACTGAGGCGGGATCGCCGCCGTGCTCGCCGCAGATGCCGACCTTGAGGTTAGCGCGCGCTTTGCGCCCGCGCTCGACGCCGATCCGCACCAGTTCGCCGACGCCCTGCTGGTCGATGGAGACGAAGGGATCGCCCGGGAGGATCCCGCGCGCGACATAGATGCCGAGGAAGCTGGCGGCGTCATCGCGGCTGATACCGTAGGTGGTCTGCGTCAGGTCGTTCGTGCCGAAGGAGAAGAACTCCGCTGTCTGCGCGATTTCGCCGGCAAGCAAGGCCGCGCGCGGCAGTTCGATCATGGTGCCGACCTGATACGTCAGTGTCTTGCCGGTTTCCCTGGTCACCGCCTCCGCCATGGCGTCGATGCGTGCCTTGATCACGTCGAACTCGGCTTTGGTGGCGATCAACGGCACCATCACTTCCGGGACTACCGGCTTTCCGGTCTGGCGCGCTGCTTCCACCGCCGCCTCGAAAATGGCGCGCGCCTGCATCTCCGCGATCTCGGGATAGGCGATGGCGATGCGGCAGCCGCGGAAGCCGAGCATCGGATTGAACTCATGCAGTTCCTGCGCGCGCGCGGCGAGCTTTTTCTTGTCCGCGCCCATTGCGGCCGCGACCTCGGCTATTTCCTGCTCGCCATGCGGCAGAAATTCATGCAGCGGAGGATCGAGCAGACGGATGGTTACCGGCAATCCGGCCATGATCTCGAACAGCTCGACAAAATCCGCCCGCTGCATCGGCAATAGTTTTGCTATGGCGGTGCGGCGCGCCTTTTCGTCGTCCGCGAGGATCATCTCGCGCACGGCCTGGATGCGTTTTTCGTCGAAAAACATGTGTTCGGTACGGCAGAGCCCGATGCCCTCGGCGCCGAATTTCACCGCCACGCGGGCGTCGTTCGGGGTATCGGCATTCGCCCGCACGCCCAGCTTGCGCACCGCATCGGCCCAGGCGATCAGCGTGCCGAACTCGCCCGAAAGCTCAGGCTCCACCATCGGGATGCGTCCCGCGAGCACCTGTCCGGTCGAGCCGTCGATGGTAATGACGTCGCCTTCCTTCAGAGTCACGCCGCCAGTCGACAAGGTGCGGGCGGCGGGATCCACACGGATGGTGCCGGCCCCGGAAACGCAGGGTTTGCCCATGCCGCGCGCCACCACGGCGGCGTGCGATGTCATGCCGCCGCGCGTGGTCAAAATGCCTTCCGACGCATGCATGCCGTGGATATCTTCCGGGCTGGTTTCGACCCGCACCAGAATGACTTTATGGCCATCAGCCTTCAGCTT
The DNA here is from genome assembly GCA_963731585.1 of uncultured Alphaproteobacteria bacterium. Lineage (GTDB taxonomy): Bacteria > Pseudomonadota > Alphaproteobacteria > Rhizobiales > Xanthobacteraceae > CANKHA01. Next base: position 129,887 of record CAVSWC010000007.1, on the reverse strand, counting down.
CGCCGCGTCATCCGATGAGAACACGATCTCGCCGGACGCCGCGCCCGGCGAAGCGGGCAAGCCGGTGGCGATGACCTTGCGCTCGGCTTTTGGATCAATGGTCGGATGCAGCAATTGGTCGAGTGAGGCAGGCTCGATACGGGTGACTGCTTCTTCCTTGGTGATCAGCCCTTCATTCGCGAGTTCAACCGCGATGCGCAGCGCGGCCTTGGCGGTACGCTTGCCTGCGCGCGTCTGCAGCATCCAGAGCTTGCCCTGCTCGATGGTGAATTCCAGGTCTTGCATGTCGCGGTAGTGCTTCTCCAGCGCCTGATAGATGCGCGTAAGCTCAGCAAAAGCCTCCGGCATCGCGTTTTCCAGCGACGGCTTGTTGGAACCGGCTTCCTTGCGCGCGGCCTCGGTAATTTCCTGCGGCGTGCGGATGCCGGCGACGACGTCCTCACCCTGCGCGTTGATTAGGAATTCGCCGTAAAGGCTGCTCTCCCCAGTGGAGGGATTGCGCGTGAAGGCCACCCCGGTGGCGGAAGTTTCGCCCATATTGCCGAAAACCATGGCCTGCACATTGACCGCGGTCCCCCAGTCCTCCGGTATATTGTGCAGCCGGCGATAGGTTTTGGCGCGCGCATTCATCCAGGAGCCAAACACCGCGCCGATGGCGCCCCAGAGCTGCTGTTGCGGATCCTGCGGGAACGGCTGGCCCTGCTCTTCCTCCACGCGCTCCTTATAGCGCTTAACCAGCTTCACCCAATCATCCGCCGTGACTTCGGTATCAAGCGAATAGCCGTTGCGATCTTTATGAACCTCGAGGATTTCCTCGAAGTGATGGTGGTCCATCCCGAGCACGACGTTGGAATACATCGTGATGAAGCGGCGGTAGCTGTCATAGGCAAAGCGGCGGTCGCCGGACTTCTTCGCCAGCGCCTCGACCGTTTCGTCATTAAGTCCGAGATTGAGGACGGTATCCATCATTCCCGGCATCGACGCACGCGCGCCGGAGCGCACCGACACCAGCAGCGGATTCTCGCGGTCGCCGAACTTCTTGCCGACAAGACGCGCGATATGATCAAGCGCGGTATTTACCTGCGCTTCGAGCTCGGGCGGATATTTGCTGCCATTGGTATAAAAATAACTGCAGACTTCAGTACTGATGGTGAAGCCAGGGGGTACCGGCAGACCCAAGCCCGCCATTTCCGCCAGACCCGCGCCTTTGCCGCCGAGCAGCTCGCGCATATTTTCGCGGCCTTCGGCTTTGCCGTCACCGAATGCATAGACCCATTTCGCCATTACTCATTCCAATGCGTTGCGCCGGCCCTTGCCGGCGCTGTTCAGCCGATCAGCTCGTGCGGAAATCAGCGGAAGATTCCGAGGCCAAATAGTCCAACGACGATGAGATAGATGGCAACCAGATAGTTCAGAAAACGCGGCATGATAAGGATCAGAATGCCCACAAGCAGGGCAAGAATAGCGGGAATATTGGTCATCGCGATGTTCATCGAAGTCTCCTTAGGAATCAGGGAAAACCGTCCAAGACGGAGAGTGTTCCCGCCGGGTAGCGCGGGTCAAGATGAAGCTTGCTATCCCCCGATCTTCGAAAAATCCGCCACCGCTGCGGTGGCCTCGCGGATTTCATTCAGCAGCTTGAGGCGATTCTCGCGCAGCTTGGCGTCGCCTTCCACGTTCACCGTCACCTTGTCGAAAAAAGCATCGACAACGGGCCGAAGCTTGGCGATGGCGGCCATGGCGGATGTAAAATCTTCCACCTGCAAGGCGGCTGCGGCTTCCGCTTTCGCCGCTCCGATTGCCCCCGCCAGCGCACGCTCCTCGTCCTGCTTGTACGCTTTGGCGTCGGGCGCGCCGGTATGGCTCTTGTTGTCCTTCTTTTCCTCGATTCGGATGATGTTGGTCGCGCGCTTGTAGCCGGCGAGCAAATTCTTGCCGTCGTCGGTTTCCAAGAACTCGGCGAGCGCTTCGACGCGGCGCACAATGATCAACAAATCGTCTTGGCGCTCGAGGCTGAAGACCGCATCCACCAGATCGTGGCGTGCACCGCCCTCGCGCAGGTGGACCTTTAGCCTGTCGGCGAAGAAGCCGAGCATATCAGCGGCCAATTCATGCCCGACAGCATCGATGTCTGGCACTTTGGCATGCGGATCATCGTCCTTCGCGGTGCTTGCGATGCTGTCGGTCCAGCGATGCAGAACATCGGCAATCAGCCGGGAGGCGATGCTTTCCTCCTCCGACACGTCCTTGCCAACCGAGATGTGATGGCGCCGCGCGAGGATCGGTCGGCTCGCCGATTCCACGACAGGCATAATGCGCAGGCGCAGATTGTTCTCCAGCACGATGCGGATGATGCCCAGAGCCGCGCGGCGCAAGGCATAAGGATCCTTCGAGCCGGTCGGCTTTTCCTCGATCGCCCAGAAGCCCGCGAGCGTGTCGAATTTGTCCGCCAAGGCAACCGCCACCGACACAGGCTCGGACGGCACGCGATCAGAGGGGCCCTGCGGCTTGTAATGATCCTCGATGGCGCGCGCGACGCTTTCGTCCTCGCCCTGCGCCTGCCCGTAATAGCGGCCCATCACGCCTTGTAACTCGGGAAACTCGCCAACCATCTCGCTGACCAAATCGGTCTTGCAGAGTTTTGCCGCGCGCTCGGCGAGTGCCGGATCGGCGCCGACCGCGGGCGCCAGCTCGCGCGCCAGGCGCTCGATGCGCTCGATGCGTTCAACCTGGCTTCCAAGTTTTTCATGGAAGACGATGCCGGACAATTTCGGCAGCCGGTCTTCCAGCCTGGTCTTCAGGTCTGTTTCATAAAAGAATTTTGCATCAGATAGACGCGCGCGGATCACGCGCTCGTTGCCAGCGATGATGGCCTTGCCGCCGTCGCTGGCTTCCAGATTGGAAACAAGAATGAATTTCGCCGCCAGTTTGTCCGTTCTGGCGTCGCGCAGCACGAAACATTTCTGATTGGCGCGGATGGTGCTGCGGATCACTTCCGGTGGGATTTGCAGGAAGGCCTCATCGAACGTGCCCATCAGCACCACCGGCCACTCCACCAGACCCGCGACCTCGCCTAGGAGATTGGCGTCCTCGACCAGCTCCAGTCCCTGCGCGAAGGCCAGGTGTTTGGCGTCGGTGAGGATGATTTCGGCACGGCGCGCCGGATCCAGCACGACCTTGGCCTTCTCCAGTTTCTGCACATAGTCGTCCAGGCGGCGCACCTTGATCGGCTGTGGCGCCAGAAAACGGTGGCCCTGCGTGGTGTTCCCGGCCTGGATCCCGTCGACCGTGAATTCCACGATCTCGGGATCTTCCGTCTCCGGGCCGAAGGTCGCGACGATGGAATGCAACGGGCGCACCCATGTAAGCCGGCCATTGCCCCAGCGCATTGCCTTCGGCCAGGGAAAGTTGCGCACCACTTCCGGCACGATCTCACCGATCAGCTCAATGGCGGCGCGTCCGGGCTTTTCGGTCACCGCAAGATAAAAGTCGCCCTTCTTGTCTTGCTGAACCTTCGCCTCGTTGATTGATTTCAATCCCGCGCTCTTGAGGAAGCCGGCGATAGCGCCGTCCGGCGCGCCGACGCGCGGCCCCTTCTTCTCTTCTTTAACGTCCGGCTGCCGGGCAGGAATCCCCTGCACCGCCAAGGCCAGCCGCCGCGGAGTGACGAAAGCCTTGGCGCCTTCATAGACCAGACCGGCCGCCACCAGTTTGTCGGTGACAAGCTTGCGCAAATCCTCCGCGGCGCGCGCCTGCATGCGTGCGGGAATTTCTTCGGAGAAAAGCTCTAGGAGAAGATCGGGCATTACGCAGCCCCTCCGCCTTCGGTCGCGAGCCATGCCTCGCCGCAAGCTTTCGCCAGCTCCCGCACCCGCAGGATGTAGCTTTGCCGCTCGGTCACCGAGATCACGCCGCGCGCATCGAGCAGATTGAAAACGTGGCTGGCCTTGATGCATTGATCATAGGCCGGCAGCGCCATCAGGTGGCGCTCTCTGTTCCCGCCTTCCCATCCGGCTTCGAGGTATTTGCGGCAGGCCGCCTCCGCCATCTTGAATTGCGAAAACAACATCTCGACGTCGGAGTGCTCGAAATTATGCCGGGAATATTCCTGCTCGGCCTGCAGGAAGACGTCCCCATAGGTGACCTTCTGCTCGCCGTCGCGGCCGTTGAAATTGAGATCGAAGACGCGGTCGACGCCCTGCACGTACATGGCGAGCCGCTCCAGCCCGTAGGTCAATTCGCCCGAGACCGGTGCGCATTCGAAGCCCGCCACCTGTTGAAAATAGGTGAACTGGGAGACTTCCATGCCGTCGCACCAGCATTCCCAGCCAAGACCCCAGGCGCCGAGCGTGGGGCTTTCCCAATCGTCCTCCACGAAACGGATATCATGCAAGCTGGCATCGATGCCGATGGCGTAGAGCGATTTCAGATAGAGCTCCTGCAGATCAAGCGGTGACGGCTTCAGGATCACCTGAAACTGGTAATAATGCTGCAGCCGGTTAGGATTTTCGCCATAGCGGCCGTCTTTCGGCCGGCGCGAGGGCTGCACATAGGCCGCGTTCCACGGCTTCGGACCGAGTGACCGCAAAGTAGTCGCAGGATGGAAGGTGCCGGCGCCTACTTCCATGTCATAGGGCTGCAGGATGACGCAGCCCTGCTCCGCCCAAAACCGTTGCAGGGTAAGGATCAGCCCCTGGAAAGAGCGGCGGGGATCCATGTCAGTTTGCTGGGGAGCTGATTGGTCTGCGGCGCTCATGGCGCCGGTCTATCGGCGGCCTGTATGAGGGTCAAGCCGAACGCCGACCCACCAAGCGACGCAATGCAGACTTGTTGCTTCAGTTCGGCTAGCGGGAGGACCGTTGCCGGTGCGCAAGCGGGTCTATTGCACCCGGTATTCGCCAGTGTGCGGGTCGCGCCGCAGTGTCGGATAGACCTGACGATCTGTCACGCGCACACGCGCCTTGGCTTCATCAAGCTCGGCATTCACGCGACGCACTTCCTTTACCACCCAGTGCACGACGGCGGCGGCGCCGAGGACACCCAAGGTCCATTTGACTAGCGGTGGAATCACGAATTGGTCCATGTGAACTCCTCCCCGAATCTCGCGCATTATAATCCATAACGCGACCACAACGCACGCGCTTCCAGCGCGGAAACCATGTCCTCGGCCCAGCTAGGAGGGCCGACGAGAAGATCGAGTTCGGAGGCGATGCCGCGCAAGCGGCGTCCGAAGAAACTCCGATCAGGCGCTACCAGCGGCAGCAATACTTCCTCGCCGTAGCGCTCCCGCAGGAACGACCGAAGATCGCCAATGGCGTCGGCGATGCCGAGTTCGACTGCGGTCGAGCCGGTCCAATATTCTCCCGAGAACAAGGTTTTTTCTGGACCGGCCAGTTTCATCCCGCGGCGATCCTTCACCAGCGCGATAAAGGCATCGTGGATCTCGTTCTGGATTTGCTTTAGCCGCTTCACGTCCTCCGGCTTTTCCGGAAGAAACGGATCGAGCATCGCCTTACGCTCGCCGGAGGTATAGAGACGTCGCTCGATCCCGACCTTCTCCATTAGTTTCTCGAAACCGAAGGATCCGCCCACGACGCCGATGGAGCCGATCATCGACGACATATCGCAGATGATCTCGTCGGCGGCACAGGCGATCATATAGCCGCCGGAGGCGCCGACATCCTCGACAAAGGCTATGACGCGCAAGCCCTTTTCTTCGGCGAGCTGGCGGATGCGGCGGAAGATCAGGTGCGATTGCACCGGCGAGCCGCCGGGGGAGTTGATGACCAGCGCCACGGCTCGCGCGTGGCGCGTGGAAAACGCGCGCTCGAGCGCGCGGGCGACGCTCGCCAATGTCAGGCCGGGCTTCAGCGGGGTGGAGAAACCGATGATGCCGGTGAGACGCACCACCGGCACAATCGGGATATCGCCGCGTAGCCGGCGCGGCAGAACCGGCTTGATCGCCTCGAACAGGCGATTCCCAACTGAGGGTCCTGGAAGCGCTGGCTGGCTCATCGCTTTTCCTTAGATCACCGACCTGACCAGGCCAAGTTACGCATTTTTAACCGTTGGAATGCTTCTTGCACCATCAGCGCAGATCCGCGAACAAATGCGGCAAACCAGGTAAAAAAATGGATCCAAAACTCTACTTGCTGTTCGCTCTTTACAGCGCCATCGTCGCCAGCGCCTCCCATAAGAACCTGCGGCAATACATAGGAAAACTGCGCTTCTAGCGCCTGCTTAAAGGTCGAGTGGCGAGCCAAGCCTAAGATTAGGGCATCGCATAGCCGACGCTCGGCTCGCCTCATAAATCGGCAAGTGGCAGTGTCAATCTGCCACGCAGAACGGCATCGGCAACCGCAGCGGGACGGCCGTCTGCATCGTTGAGTATCAGTCCAGGATAGATCGTCAGCGGTGCGCGGCTTTGCTTGCCGGCCCGCACCAACACGCGGATGGCGGGAGCGTCGGGCTTTGGATGCACCGGCAACACCCCGACGCCACCGAAGCCGCGCTGCAATGACGCGATCACGTCGGCCAGCCCATCAGCACGCCAAATCAGAGTCAGCACCCCGCGCGCGGAAAGAAGCCGCGCTGCGGCGGCAATCCAGATTTTCAACAAGCCGGGCGAGCCGGCATGCGCCAGCCGGCGGCCTGCGTGCGGCGACGGCTTCTGGCGCGTGACGTCATGGAATGGCGGATTCATCAGCACGCGGTCAGCCGAGCCCGGATTCAGTCCCGCCGCCGCAAAGGCCCGCGCGGGCGCTCTTACATCCAGCGGGATCGCGTTCACGCGGGAAGCCAGGCCGTTGCGCGCTGCGTTATCCGCTGCCAATGCGGTGAGCGCCGGGTCGATATCGACCAAAGTGACGCGCAGACCCTCGACCCTGCTTGCCAGCACAAGGCCGGCGGCGCCGATACCCGCACCGAGCTCGACGGCGTGCTCACCTTTCTTTGCCGCGGTCGCCGCCGCCAACAGGATGGCATCATGTCCGACGCGATGCCCGCGGCTCGGCTGGCGCAGACGCAGGCGGCCGTCGAGCACCGCGTCGTCGCTGACAGCGGGCCCGCTTAGTGCTTTACCCGGCATCTGGGCGCAATTCGTGGCCGAGGCCAGCGTCCTGCAGCAGCCGCCGGGCGGCCGGAACGCTGTCTTCCGGCACCAGCACGCGGCGCGGCAGGATGCCGAGTGAGCCTTCCAGCACGCTCATGTTTTGATCCAGCACCATGTGCGGGATCTTTGCGCCGTCCAGCAATGCGCCGATGGCGGAGACCAGAACCATGTCGTTGGTGCGGACGAGTTCACGCATCCCATTCTCCGATCAGCCCTTTGCGGCGCTCATCACCGGGCGCGCGATGCGACAGGTAGGCGAGCCGTTTCAATTCGCGCCGTCCGCGCGTCACGGTATCGAGAATGAGTCCGGTCATAAAGGAAAGCGCAGCGGCAAGCATTAACCCGGTTGCCAGAACCGCGGTGGGCAAGCGAGGGACGAGCCCTTCGCGCATGAAGGTGACGAGAACCGGGACGGCGAGGATGATCGCGACTACCGCCAGTATCGCCGCGATGACGGAAAAAAACTGGAACGGCCGCTCCGATCGATAGAGCCGTACGATGGTCCACAGGATCCGGAAGCCATCTCGCCAGGTGTTGAGCTTGGAAGCGGAGCCGGCGAGACGCGAGTAATAGGCCGTCTCCATTTCCGCAACCGGCAAATCAAGTTCAAGCGCATGGACCGTGAGCTCGGTCTCGATCTCAAAGCCGCCGGACAGCACCGGAAATGATTTTATATACCGACGGGAGAAGACCCGGTATCCCGACAGGGTATCCGAGAATGCGCGGCCGAAAACCAAGGCGACGAACCTTGTCATCAGCCAATTGCCGGTGCGGTGGCCTGGGCGATAGGCGGTATGCGCGCGATCCACCCGGACCGCCACCACCATATCGAGCCTGTCCTCAAGCAGCCGGCCGATCAGGTCGCGCACGCTCGCGGCATCATAGGTCGCGTCGCCGTCCACCAACACGTAGATATCGGCCTCCACATCAGTGAACATGCGGCGCACGACGTGCCCCTTGCCCTGGTGTGATTCCCGGCGCACCACCGCGCCCGCCCGCTTGGCGACTTCGACGGTGTTGTCGGTTGAGTTATTGTCGTAGACATAGATCGGAGCTTGGGGTAAAGCGGCGCGGAAATCCGCGATCACCCTGGCGATCGACTTTTCCTCGTTATAACAGGGCACCAGAACTGCGATGCGATGCCGCTCGACGGCGTCATCCTCGATCTTTTCGCCCCGCATCGCTTCCACAATCGTCATCGTTCCTTCCCGCCGCCATTGGCAGAATAACGGCGCCCTTGCCCGCTCACCATAGCGTTTCTATGCTCACCCGTCCTTGTCAGGGAGAAGCCCCTTGGCCGTCGTCATCCCGTTTGAAAGTCATCCGTCCGGTTCCGTCGACCGTTTGGCCGAGCTCGTAGCCGCGGACCTGGACCGGGTGAATACCACCATCCTGTCCCGCACGGGTTCGGAGGTGACGATGATCCCGGAGGTCGCCAACCACCTCATCGCCTCGGGCGGCAAGCGGCTGCGCCCCATGCTGACCTTGGCAATGGCGGACATCACCGGCTATTCCGGCAGCGGGCATATCAAGCTCGCTGCCTCGGTGGAATTTATGCACACAGCCACGTTGCTGCATGACGACGTGGTGGACGAAAGCGAATTGCGGCGCGGCAAGGCGGCCGCCCGCATGCTGTGGGGTAATGAGGCGAGCGTGCTGGTAGGCGACTTCCTGCTCGGACAAGCCTTTAAGATGATGGTGGAGGTGGGCTCGCTACGCGCTCTGGAAATCCTTTCCTCTGCCGCCGCCGTCATTGCCGAGGGCGAGGTGATGCAGCTTGGGGTGGCCAAGAATACTGCCACCACGGAAGACGAATATCTCTCGGTGATCCGCGCCAAGACCGCCGAGCTGTTTGCCGCCGCTTGCGAAGTCGGCCCCGCGCTCGCGCAGAAACCGAAACCCGAACAGGCCGCCTGCCGCTCCTTCGGCATGAATCTCGGGATCGCATTCCAGCTCGTCGACGATGTGCTCGACTATGGCGGCAAAGCCGCGAAGCTAGGCAAAAACGTCGGCGACGATTTCCGCGAAGGAAAAATCACTTTGCCGGTGGTGCTGTCTTTCCGCCGCGGTAACGACGAGGAGCGCGCCTTCTGGAAGCGGACGCTGGAGGACAACGAGTCCAGCGACGCCGACCTCGAATACGCCATCGGCCTGATGGCCAAGCACCGGGCTCTGGAAGACACGATCAAGCGGGCGCATCACTACGGCGCCATGGCCAAGGATGCGCTGGGGCTGTTTCCCGCTTCCCGGATGAAACAGGCTCTGGAAGAGGCAGTGGAATTCTGCATCGCCCGGGCGCACTAGTCTCCGAAGCTAAACGTTTTGATTGTCATCCGGGACGGCGAGCAAAGCGAGCCGATCTGGGATGACACGGGGAGAAAGCTAACCCTCCCCGAGCGTCGTTTCCTCTGTCCACCAATCCGAACGAGTGGCGCGCAGCTGTCGCGCGGCGGATGCGGCCGCTTCTTGTGTGTCGAATAGACCAAAGCAGGTCGCGCCCGAACCAGACAGGCGGGCGAGGCGGCATGATCGCAGATCTTGCAGCGTGGAAAGGACCTCAGTAATTACCGGCTGTAAGGAAATCGCGGCGGCCTCCAGATCGTTCGGCTCCGCCTGCAACAAGACCAAAAGCTCGTCTTGCGCATTGAAGGATAGCGGCCCTGCCCGCGCCTGCGGCTCGGCGCGCAACTTATCAAAGGCATCAAAAACTTCCCTGGTCGGCAGCGCCACACCGGGATTGACCAGCACCGCTGCCAGCGGTGGCAATGGCAGCGGCGGCGAGAGCTGCTCTCCGGTGCCGCGCATGATGCGCGGCCGCGGATCGAGGCAGACCGGAACGTCGGCGCCGGTGGCGCGAGCCGCTTCGTGCAAGCGCGGATCGTCAGGATCCAAGCCATTCGCCTGCGCGAGCAGCCGCAAGGCCGCCGCCGCATCCGCTGAGCCGCCACCAAGCCCAGCCGCCACCGGTATCCGCTTGATCAAAGCAAAGTGGCCTATTTTCAAATCCAAAACGCGCGCGGCCAGCGCGCCGGCGGCTTTCAGCACGAGATTATCTGCCACCGGTCCGCACTCCGCCCGCAGCGGGCCCAGCAGTTCGAGCCCGCGGGGCCGCAATGGATCGAGACTCAATTCATCGGCGATATCGGAGAAAACGACGAGGCTTTCGATCTCGTGCAAGCCGTCGCTGCGGCGGCCCGCAACGCGCAATGTGAGATTGACCTTGGCTGGAGCGATCGCGGTGAAGGAAGCCATGCGGCGGCTCAGCCGCCGCTACGGGACTTTTTTATTTTTTCCGCCTCCGCCGCGGAAGAAGGAGTATCGGTAAGCCCAACCTTCAATTTTTCCTCGATCTTCGGAAGCTCTTCCGGCTCGGGCTTCAAATCCTTGGCATGCGACCATTGGAACTTGGCTTCGTGCAGGCGGCCCACGCGCCAATAGACGTCGCCGAGGTGATCGTTGATCGTCGGGTCTTCCGGCTTGAGCTCGACGGCGCGTTCGAGATGCTTCACCGCCTCGTCATATTGGCCCAGCCGGTAATAAGCCCAGCCGAGCGAGTCGATGATGTAGCCGTCCTCCGGCCGCTGCTCGACCGCGCGGCGGATCATGCGCATGCCTTCGTCCAGGTTCACGCCCTGGTCGATCCATGAATAGCCGAGATAGTTGAGCACCTGCGGCTGGTCGGGAAAAAGCTCGAGCGCTTTCTTCAGGTCGACCTCGGCCTTGTCCCACTGCCGCGCGCGCTCGAAGCAGATACCGCGGAAATAATACACGAGCCAGTCGGACTTCTGCGCACTGGTAATCGTCGCGACGGCTTTGGAATAGACATCGGCGCATTCCGCATATTTCTTGCGGCCGCGCAGAATATTGCCAAAGGCGAGGATGGCTTCGACGTCATTCGGCTGTTTCGCGATCAATTTGTCCAGCAATTTGCGCGCTTCGTCGGTGCGCTCGAGACCGTCGAGATCAATAGCGAGCTGGATATTGGCGTTGCGCCGCATGGGCGAGTTCGCGGGCACGCGTTCATAGAGCTTGATCGCGAGTTCCGGCTTCTTCACGGCCGAATAGAGATCCGCCAGCGCGATCAGCGCCAGCGGATGCGTGGGCTGCAGATAAAGCGCCAGCTGTAGATAGACGAGGCCAAGGTCTTCGCCGCCGCGACGGCTTATCCAGGTGCCCATGCCGTAGAGTGCTTCCGCCGCGCCTTCCTGCGGCGAAGCGACGATCGGCGCGGGCTTGCCGCCCCGATTGATCCTCGCCTTGGCTTCCAGAATGAGCGGGTGGCGCGGCACAATCTTCTGATAGGCCTCGATGGTCTTGATTGCCGTGTCCTTGGCGCCGTTGCGCCCCGCCCAGCCGGCATAAGCCTCCACCAGCCGCATGTCGTTCGGATCGAGCTTGTACGCAGCGCTCGAACCGCTTGCCGGCTTCTTTTTTATTGCCGGAAAGTTCGAGAATCAGGCCGGCATGCATGTTCTTGAATAGGCCGTACCAATCCGGTCCCGACAGCTTGTCGATAGCCTCGACAGCGCTACGGGCCTCATCGGTGCCGTAAGAAGCCCAGCCCGAGAGCAAAGTCGCCGCAAGATCGGTGATCGGACCGCGGACTAACCGTGCCAGGTGCTGCCGCGCGGCCTGATATTGCTGCTGCTTGATGGCACGAACCCCAAGCGCGAGCCGCGCGATGCGGTCGGTCTCGTCGGTTTGCACGATCCGCTCTGCGAGCTTGATGGATTCCTCGACTTCGCCGCTTGCCAGCAGCGCCAGGAAAGCGCGGTCAAGAAGCTCCTTGTTGTTCGGGTCCGCGCGCAAGGCAGCGCGGTAATAGGCGGCTGCCGCCGCGGCGTCGCGATCGGCGCCAGCGTGACGTGCCGCCAGATAGGCACCAAGCGGCGCGAGGCGCAAAACCTCTCGTTGCGTCGGTATCTGCGCAGACGCCGCTTTTGGCAGCAGCAAGCCAGAGACGATGAGCGTGGCACCGACGAGGCGACGGAACAGCGTGGAAGCGGTCACGGAGCAATGGTCTCCATCGGAGAATGGCGAATCCGGCGAAAAATGAGATATGCGGCCCCGGCGGCCGCACATCGAGAATGGCCCTTTTGCGTCCTGGCTGCAAGAAGACGCCGGCACCGGTCGTATGAAGCAGGATGAATGCGCCGGTATGGCGGCATCGTGGCCGGGTGGAACTTTTTTCCCTCACATATTCGGGTAATTCGGCCCCCCACCCCCTTCCGGGGGCAGCCAGGTGATGTTCTGATTCGGGTCTTTGATGTCGCAGGTTTTGCAGTGGACGCAATTCTGCGCATTGATGACAAAGCGCGGCGTGCCACCCTCCTCCACCCATTCATACACACCGGCCGGGCAATAGCGCGCTGAGGGTCCGCCATAGACATCATGCTCGGATGATTTCTGCAGGGCCATGTCGTGCACGACGAGGTGCGCCGGCTGCCCTTCCTCGTGATTGGTATTGGACAGGAATACCGACGACAGACGGTCGAAGGTCAACGCGCCGTCGGGTTTCGGATAGGCGATCGGTTGCGACCCCAGAGCCGGCGTCAGCGAAGCATAATCCGGCTTGCCGTGACGAAGCGTGCCGAACAGCGAGAAACCAAGCGTGTTGGTCCACATGTCCAGCCCGCCGAGCGCGATGCCGGCGAAGGTGCCGAATTTCGACCACAGCGGTTTGGCGTTACGCACTTTCCAAAGATCGTCTCCGATTTCCGACTTTCGCCAAGCCTGCTCATAGCCGGCGAGTTCGTCATTGCCGCGGCCGGCCGAAAGCGCCTGCGCAACATGCTCCGCCGCAAGCATGCCGGACAGCATGGCATTATGGCTGCCCTTGATGCGCGGAACGTTCATGAAGCCGGCTGCGCAGCCAACCAGCGCGCCGCCAGGAAACGTCAGTTTTGGCACCGACTGATAGCCGCCCTCGGTTAATGCGCGCGCGCCGTAGCAAAGCCGCTTGCCGCCGGCGAAAGTATCGCGAATGAGCGGATGCGTCTTGAAGCGCTGGAACTCATCGAAGGGCGAGAGATAGGGATTTTCATAGTTGAGATGCACCACGAAGCCGACCGAAACGAGATTGTCGCCGTAGTGATAAACGAACGAGCCGCCGCCGGTGCCGCTATCAAGCGGCCAGCCGAAGGAATGCTGCACCAGGCCGGGCTGATGCTTTGCCGGCGCAACTTGCCACAGCTCTTTCAATCCAAGGCCGAATTTCTGCGGCTCGCATTCGGCCCCGAGCGCATAGCGATTCAGCAGAGCCTTGGTGAGATTGCCGCGCGCGCCTTCGGCAAAGAGCGTGTATTTCGCGCGCAGCTCCATGCCGCGGGTGAAATTCTCCTTCGGCTTGCCGTCCTTGCCGATGCCCATGTCGCCGGTGGCGATGCCGGCAACCGCGCCGCCGCCGTCATACAACACTTCCGCCGCTGCGAAGCCGGGATAGATTTCGACACCCGCGGCCTCCGCCTTCGACGCCAGCCAGCGGCAAACCTCGCCGAGCGAGACGATGTAATTGCCGTGGTTGGCCATCAGCGGCGGCATCAGAAAATTCGGCAGCCGCAATCCGCCGGATGGCCCCAGCCAATAGAACCGGTCGGTGGAAACCTTGGTCTTGATTGGGCTGTCTTCGTTGCGCCAGTCGGGCAGCAGGCGATCAAGCCCGATCGGATCGATCACCGCGCCGGACAGAATATGCGCCCCGACCTCGGAGCCTTTTTCCACTATGACCACAGTGATTTCCGGGCTGATCTGCTTCAGCCGGATTGCAGCGGCGAGCCCGGCCGGACCGGCGCCAACGATCACCACGTCAAATTCCATTGCCTCACGCGCGGGAAATTCGGCGGCTGAGGCTTCGGCGCTCGGCGTTTGCGCGTCCATGGGCGGCCCTGATTCTCTTTGCCAGTTTGCCACAAGTCGCGGCCCAGGCGGCGGACGTGCTACAATGCGCTATCCTAAAACCCCAGTTCCTCTACAGCGATGGCAATTAATAAACTTCTGCTCCTCGCCTTGATGTTTGCCTGCGTCAGCCAAGCTTACGCACAGACCGGCACCGCACAGCTCCCGCCGCCGCCGCCCCCGTCACGAACGCTGGCTTCCTTGCTGGCGGAAGGCTACGAAATGCAAGCTATCCGCGTATTCCAGGACAAAATCTGGTTTCGCAAACCCAGCGGGGAAGGCGTGACTTTTATCTGTGATCGCGGCCGTATCGGCTCCGCCAATTTTGAGGCCTATCGAAATCGGAACTACGATCAAGTTCCGTGTTCACCCGCTCCATGACGCCCGATACCGAAAAAGCCGCGCGCGAGCTTCTGGCCTTTTATCTCGAGGCGGGGGTCGATGCGCCCGTCGGAGAAGAGCCGGTGGACCGTTTCGCCGATCTTTCTTCGTTCACCTACCCCCTTGCGGCGGAGGTCGACGCGCGAAGCGCGGCGGGAGGCGGGTCAGCTCACCCCCCTCCCCAACCCTCCCCCGCAAGGGGGGAGGGAGTGGCGCGGAGTCTGCCGCTTCGCTTTCGGGAGGTCAGCCCCACCCTCCCCCGACGCCGCATCCATGGCCGCGCAGGAGGCGGTCAAAGGCATCGCCGCCCTGGACGATCTGCGCGCCGCGCTCGCTGTCTTCGAGGGCTGCGCGCTGAAAGGCACGGCCACTCAGCTCGTCTTTGCTGACGGCAACCCACAAGCGAAGATCATGTTTGTGGGCGAAGCGCCCGGCCGCGACGAAGACATCGAAGGTCTGCCCTTCGTCGGACGTTCGGGAAAGCTGCTCGACCGGATGCTTAGCGCGATCGGCCTCGACCGCAGCAGCGTCTATATCGCCAACATCATCCCATGGCGGCCGCCCGGCAACCGCACGCCGACGCCGCAGGAGTCGCAAATCTGCCTGCCCTTCATCCAGCGGCAGATCGAGCTGGTCGATCCCGACATTCTTGTTTGTCTCGGCGGGCCTTCCGCGCAGACGCTGCTCGGCATCCGAGAGGGGATCACCAAGATGCGCGGGCGCTGGTTCAGCTATCACACCGGCAAGCGCGAGATCCGCGCCATGGCGACATTCCACCCCGCCTTTCTGCTGCGCAGCCCGCTGCAGAAGCGTCTGGCATGGCGGGATTTCCTGGCGATCAAGAAGGCGCTCGGTATCTAGAAGTTCCCGGCGCGCAATACAACGTGGCAGTCCTCAGTCGACCTCACCGCCACAATTGCCATCGCTTTACGTGATAGAAGAGACCCTGTAGGGCATGGATTAACTCTCTCAGGTGACCGACCATGGATTTCGATCCGGTCCTGCTCGCGCGCTGGCAATTCGCCTTCACCATCGCCTTCCACATTATCTTTCCGAGCTTCACCATCGGGCTCTCCGCTTATATCGCGACGTTGGAGGTGCTGTGGGGATGGACCGGACGCGACGTCTACCGCAACATCGCGCGCTTCTGGACCCGGATCTTCGCGGTGTCCTTCGCGATGGGCGTGGTCTCCGGCATCGTGCTGTCTTATCAGCTCGGCACCAACTGGAGCCGCTTCTCGCTCGTCACCGGCAACGTGATCGGTCCGTTGATCGGCTATGAGGTGCTCGCGGCATTCTTCCTGGAAGCCACGTTCTTGGGCATCCTGCTGTTCGGCGGCGACCGCGTGCCGCGCTGGCTGCATGTGTTTTCAGCCATCGCGGTGGCGGTCGGCACCGCGATCTCCGCATTCTGGATTCTCGCCGCCAATAGCTGGATGCACACGCCGACCGGGCATGAGATGCGCGGCGGCATCGCCTACCCGGTGAGCTGGTTCGAGATCATCTTCAGCCCGAGCTTCCCCTATCGCTTCGCGCATATGCTAAACGCCGCCTATCTCACCACCGCTTTCGTGGTGATCGCCGTGGGCGCGCGTTACTTGCTGGGCGGCCGTCATCTGGAAGAGGCCCGCATCATGTTGCGCATGGGCATCGGGCTCGCCGCAATCCTTGCACCGTTGCAATTGTTCATCGGCGATCAGCACGGCCTGAACACGCTGAAGCATCAGCCGATCAAAGTGGCGGCGATGGAAGGACACTGGGACGGATCAAAGCCCGGCGATTTCCATATCTTTGCCTGGCCGGACGCCAAAGCCGAAACCAATCACTTCGAAATTTCCATTCCGCGCGGATCGTCGTTGATTCTTACGCATGATCCGAACGGCCTGTTTCCCGGCCTGAAGAGCGTGCCGCCGCAGGACCGGCCGCCGCTGCTCAACGTGTTTTTCGGATTCCGCATCATGCTGGCGGTCGGCTTTTTCATGATCGCGGCCGCGCTTTATGGCGTCTGGCTGATGTGGCGGGAGCAGCTGTTCAACACCCGCTGGTTCCTGCGCATCGTCGCGCAGACCTGGTGGGTCGGCTTCGTCGCAGTGATCGCAGGCTGGGTGGTCACCGAAAGCGGGCGTCAGCCCTGGCTGGTGCATGGCATTTTGCGCACCGCCGACGGTGTCTCGCCGGTGCCGGGCTCCAGCATCGCCGCGACGCTCGCACTCTTCGTCATCGTCTACGGCATCGTCTTTGCGATGGGCATCTATTACATCAACCGGCTGATCGCCTGGGGCCTGCCCGCCGGCGCGCAAGAGCCGATGCCGACACGCAGCCCGCTTGCTGCCGCTAAAGGGGGAGGCTGAGCATGGAATGGTATCTCCCGCTGATCTGGGCCGGCGTGATCGGAACCGCCGTCGCGATGTATGTGATCCTCGACGGCTTCGATCTCGGGCTCGGCATCCTGTTTCCCTTTGCGGCCAACGACCGGCGAGCGCGACCAGATGATGGCCTCGGTCAAACCGTTCTGGGACGGCAACGAGACCTGGCTGGTGCTGGGCGGCGGCGGATTGCTGGTGGCCTTCCCGCCCGCATACGCAATCATCATGCCGGCCTTCTACATTCCGATCATCCTGATGCTGCTGGCGCTGGTGTTCCGCGGCGTGGCCTTCGAATTCCGCGGCATCGCCGGCGGCAAGGCGAAATGGGACGCCGCCTTCGCCGGCGGCTCCACGCTCGCCGCGCTCTGTCAGGGTCTCGTCCTCGGCGGCATGATCCAGGGCGTGAAGATCGAGAACGGCGCGTTCGCGGGCGGCGCGTTCGATTGGGCAACGCCGTTCGCGGCGATCTGCGCGCTCGGCGTGGCGGTGGGCTATGCGCTCCTCGGCGCGACCTGGCTGATCATGAAGACCGAGGGCGCGGTCGCCATGCGTGCGAAGCGCCAGGCGCGATGGTCCTGCTGCTGGGCGTGCTGGTCTTCATGGGCATCGTCAGCCTGTGGACGCCATTGCTGATGCCGAGCATCGCGCAGCGATGGTTCTCCATGCCGAACATCTTCTTTCTCTGGCCGGTGCCGGTGGTGACCGCGCTCACCGCTTATCTCTGCTGGCACGGATTGCAGAAAGGCAGCGACGCGCTGCCCTTCCTCTCGGCGATCGGGCTATTCCTGCTCGGCTATATAGGGCTGGTGATTTCCTGGTTCCCCTATCTGGTACCGCCCACGTTGACGGTCTGGGACGCCGCCGCGGCGCCGGTGAGCCAGATTTTCATGCTGGTCGGCACGCTGATTCTGCTGCCGGTCATCCTCGGCTATACCGCGCTGATCTACTGGCTGTTCCGCGGTAAGGTGGCGGAAGGCGAGAGCTATCACTGAGCCGGCGGCGCGGGCGCCTGCGGGCGAATCACGGCCCAGCCGACGCGCAGAAGCGGCAACCGCCCCTGGATCGAGCGCGCAAAGGCGCGCGGCACTTCCACCACCAGATCGGGAAAGCTTGCTTTGATCTCGGCCGGCGGCGTGCCGGGCGTGTCGGTCGCCAACCAGACGACCACCGCGCCGTTTGTCCGCGCATCCGCCACGCTGACCCAACGCGAGCGCGCCGGAGCACCCATCAGTAAGCTCGGCCGCGTGCGCCGCTCCAATGCGACCAGCGCCGCAATTTCGGGATCGCCCGCGACGATGGTCAGCGGCCGTCCGGTACGCCGCTCGAAAGTCTCTGCAAAAAACCGGCCCATCTCGGCTGCGGGGTAAAGAACCTTGAAATCGATTGCGAAGGTCCAGGGCAGCAGCAACAGTGCAACGCCCAACACTACTGGCGGGCCGACCAGCAGGCTGACCCAGGCCATGCTCAGCAAGCGTTGCCGGTAAAGCGGGATCTGGTTTCCGGCCAGCACCATCACGACAAGACCGGAACATACCACCACCGGGCCCGCCGCGGCGAGCGACCAGGGCTGACCAAGCAGCGCGACGGCGCCGGTCGCAGCGAGTAGCGGCGCAAGCGCGAAAAAATAGATCATGGACTTGGCCAGAGGCCGCATGGCCGGGCGATTCACGGTGGGCAGCCGGGTGCCGCGCGGCAACCGCCACGCGCTTGCGAGCGCCGCAAAGAGCACGAGACCGACATGCGCCACCGCCAGATTCCAGAGGATGCGCAGCCATTCCCCGACGGCGGAGAGCAGGTCGATGGCGGAGAGCCGCGCCAGTCCCGGCTTCCAGACATCATCCGCATGCGCCAGCCAGGCCAGATAGGGCGCGGCTACCAGAATGGCGACAAAGCTGCAGAGCCAGGGGGCGATACTGCGGAAAGCGGCACGCCCGTGCACGGAGGCAGCGGCAAACACCGCGAGCAGGATGAAAAAGATCCAGCCCAGCGAGGTGGTGAGCAGGAGCAGTCCCATGCCGACCGCGAGCGCGATCCAGTATTCGCTCCGGCCCTCGCCGACCGCGCGCCAGAAATGCAGCAGCACCATCGTCCAGATCGGCATGGCGAGGATGGCGGGACCGAATTCCGGCGTCGGCACCGACATTGCGATGACGCCGATCATCAGCAGCACCGCCAGCACCGCCTGCGCTGTTCCGACCGTGGATCGGCCGAGCGCGAAGATACCCATCAGGGTCGCGACCACGCAGGCCTGCGACAACAGATAGACGCCGGCCATGCTGCCGCTGAGCCGATAGGCTATTTCCGCCAGCCAGAAGGCAAGCGGCGGCCCGCGATCGCTGCCGAGCTGGAACTCATGCCCGACCGCCAGCACGATCGGCAATTCGCCCGGCGGCGAGGAATAGAACAGCGTCGGCAGCAAGGTCCACAGCGTGGCCTGTGCCAACGCGGCGGTCCAGAACGTCAGCCGGGGACGCGCCCGCAGCGATTCAAAGATCAGGGAGACGTAGAGCATCGTTGCCCGGCGGGTGAAGAGGGGCGCAAATTATCCGGAACAGCCCGCGGAAGCTACAGAGCCAAAGGTGACGCAGCAGACTCTTCCAGGACAACCGGGTCGCCATAGGCCGCCGCTACCGGCGCAAACGACCGGCGGTGATGGACGGTGGGTCCAAGTCTTGTGAGCGCTGCGAAATGCTCCGGCACGCTGTAGCCCATATGGCGCTCGAAGCCGTAGCCGGGATGGGCGGCGCCCAGCCGCGTCATCAGGCGGTCGCGGGTGACTTTGGCAACGATGGAGGCGGCGGCGATGGAGAGCACCAGGGCGTCGCCGCTGACTACGGTCTCGCAGTCGCAGCCGCAGTCAATCTTTTGGTTCCCGTCGACGAAAACCAGCTTCGGCCGCAGCGGCAAGGCTTGTACCGCCCGCGCCAGCGCCCAGAGCGAGGCCCGAAGGATGTTGTCGCGATCGATGCGCTCGATGGAACCGAAGGCGACGGCCACCTCCGCACTGGCGCAGATTTTCAGGTAAAGCGCCTCGCGCGCTTGCGGCGTGAGTTTCTTTGAAATCGTTGAGCCCGCGCGGAATGCGCTGGGGATTGAGGATCACGGCAGCCGCAACCACCGGGCCGGCCAGGGGTCCCCTGCCCGCCTCGTCGCAGCCGGCTACGGGGAAAATCCCGCGTTTCATGGCGCGCCGCTCCCGGTTGAAGGTCGGACGGACGTCCGCTTCGGGCAGCGGCAGGCGCAGGAGGCGTATGGAGGCGGGCCAACTCATGGCTGCCATGTTGCGCATTGCGAGCGGGCTGACAACCGAGGTTGCCTAAAACGCCGGCCAGCCTTCTAATAGCGGGGAAAAATGACGCAACGTCCTTGGCGCGGGAGAACCGGTGAAAACCAAAAGTGTCGACGGCACCTTCGATTTCGTCTCGCGCGCCATATTCGGGCTCGCGGCGGCGCTCCTCGCCCTCTTCGCCCTCGTGCTAGCCGGAAGTGCGGTGAGCGACTTCGTGGCCGCGGCCTGGTCGCGCCAGCATGTCGGGCTCTCGGCGCTGAGCGGCATCGGTTACGTGGTCGTATCCATCGCGGTGTTCGACGTCGCGAAATATCTGATCGAGGAAGAAGTCGTGCGCGGGCGCGAAATGCGCGTCGCCTCGGAAGCGCGGCGCAGCCTGACGCGGTTCATTTCCACCATCGCGATTGCGGTATTCCTCGAAGCACTGGTGACGATCTTCCGCGTGACGCAGGAGGATGTCACCAAACTGCTCTATCCGACCTTCCTGATGATCGCCGCGATCCTGCTGGTGCTGGGGCTAGGCGTCTATCAGCGCCTGAGCGTGGCGGTGGAGCGGCAGGTCGAAGACAAGACTCAAACCCGCGCGAAAGGCGGTAGTGCGGTGAGCTGAGCTGGTTCCTAGTCCGGAAGAATGAGGCTGCCACCGCCGTTGTTGTCAGAACAAATTCAGTTGCTTGGCGCGCTTGATCGGCGGCTCGAAATGTTCGGTGGTCAGCGGCCGCTTGGTTTTGTTGAGGCCGAGCTTTTCGCAGGCGAGCTCAAACCGCCGCCCGAGCATCCAGGCGTAGGGACCCGAGCCGGTCTGCCGCTTGCCCCAGGTCGAGTCATAATCCTTGCCGCCGCGCATGTCCCGGATCAGCTTGAAAACGTGCTCGGCGCGATCGGGATAATTCGCCTGCAGCCATTCGCGAAACAGATCGCGCACTTCCAGCGGCAGGCGAAGCAGCACGTAGCCCGCGCTTTGCGCCCCGGCGGTCGCTGCGGCCTCGAGTATGCGCTCCATCTCGGAATCGGTCAGCGCAGGAATTATTGGCGCCACCATCACCGTGGTCGGAATGCCGGCCGCCGAAAGGCGGCGCAGCGTCTCCAGCCGCCGGCCGGGAGTTGCGGCGCGCGGCTCCATGCTGCGCGCGAGCTGCGGGTCGAGCGTGGTCACCGACAGCGCGACCTTCGCCAGATTACGCTCCGCCATGCGCGAAAGAATGTCGACGTCGCGCAGCACCAGCGCCGATTTGGTAACAATGCCGACGGGGTGACCTGCGCGCTCCAGCACTTCAAGAATCTGCCGCATCACCTGATAGCGGCGCTCGATCGGTTGATAGGGATCGGTATTGGTGCCGATGGCGATGGTGCGCGGTTCGTAATTCTTCGCCGACAATTCCTTTTCCAGCAGCGCGGCCGCGTCAGGCTTCACAAAAAGATGGGACTCGAAATCGAGCCCGGGCGACATGCCGAGATAGGCATGCGTCGGCCGCGCAAAGCAGTAGACGCAGCCATGCTCACAGCCGCGATAGGGGTTGATCGAGCGGTCGAAGGAAATGTCGGGAGACTCGTTTCGCGTGATGATCTTGCGCGTGGAGTCGACCGTCACCGTGGTCTTGAACGGCGGCAATTCCTCGATGCTGCGCCATCCGTCGTCGAAAGCAATGCGCGCCAGCGGCTCGTAGCGGCCCGATGCATTCGACAGCGTGCCCCGGCCGCGGCGGCGCTCGCGGTCAACCCACGTGCCGAGCAGGCCGAGGTCGGCCAAGTCGCCCGCCGGCGAGGAGGGCAGCTCCGAAACCGTCGGGCGTTTGAAGGCTGAAGAAGAGCGGGTCATGACCAATCCTAGAGCAGCTAAGTGAACATAACAAGAACATTCGCAGGTGCCGCCAGATGTCGACGCAACTTAGGTAAGGACTACTGCATCTAGACAACCGCGCAGCCGGTGCCGAGTTCCCGGCAGCAACGCTGTCGACCGAATCGCAGCGGGTAGTTGACTCCGTTAACTAATGGCCGAAGCTACTCACCGGAAGCAGTTGGGTAGTCCGGTGACGAATCCAGAACTCGGCGAACGCATCGCGGCAGTCCGGCAGTTCAACCGGTTCTATACCCAGCGCATCGGCGTCCTGCGGGACAACTCGCACCCGTTTTCTCTCACTGAGGCGCGCGTGCTGTATGAACTGAGCCGGCACGATAAGGCCAGCGCCAGCGACTTGATCGAGCAACTCGGTATCGACGCCGGCTATCTCAGCAGCATCTTGCGCCGCTTTCAGCAGCAGGGTCTGATCCGCAAGGAGACTTCACGCTCCGACGGGCGGCGAAGTCATCTTTTGCTCACCGCCAAGGGTCGGAATGCGTTTGCGCCGCTGGAGGCGCGCAGCAATGAGCAGGTCGGCGCGATGCTCGCGGCCCTGGCGCCGGGAATGCAGCAGCAAGTGCTTGCCGCCATGCACAGTATCGAACACGCGCTAAACGGTGCGCGCGACAAGAGCTACATCCTTCGTGATCCCCGCCCCGGCGACTTCGGCTGGATCGTGGCGCGCCATGCCACGTTCTATGCAGAAACCTTTGGCTGGCGCGAACCTTTCGAAGGAATGTGCGCGCAGATCGTCGCGGACTTTGCCACCAATTGCGATCCGAAGCGCGAGCGCTGCTGGATCGCCGAACGCAATGAAGAAACCGTCGGCTCCATTCTTCTGGTGAATGAGACGGACGATATCGCGCGCATCCGCGAGCTGTTCGTCGATCCATCAGCGCAAGGGCTGGGCATCGGCAGCGCGCTGGTGGACGCGTGCATTGGGTTTGCGCGGCAGGCCGGCTATCGCCGTATCACGCTGTGGACTCACAGCGTGCTCACCGCTGCGCGAAAAATCTATGCGCGCAGGGGCTTCACGCTGACGGCGAGCAAAGCGCACAACAGCTGGGGCGTGGAAGTCATCGGCGAAACCTGGGATCTTGAACTGTGATTGTCATCCCGGACGGCCGAAGACCGATCCGGGGACCCATTTTTTCGGCACTCCTGGGTCCCGGCTCTCCCCCCGATCAACTCGGGGGTCGGCCGGGATGACAACAATTACTTCACCGGCGCTTTCGCCTTGCCGCGCTTCAGGTGCTCATCCAGCCGCGGCATGATCTCCACGAAATTGCACGGCCGGTGCCGATAATCCAGCTGGTATTTCAGGATCTCGTCCCAGGCATCCCGGCAGGCGCCGGGCGAGCCGGGTACACAGAAAATATAGGTCGCACCCGCCACGCCCGCGGTAGCGCGCGATTGAATCGTGGAGGAGCCGATCTTGCCGAAGCTCGCCATATGAAAAACCGTGGAGAAGCCTTCCATCTGCTTTTCGAACAGCGGCTCCACCGCCTCCGGCGTCACGTCGCGGCCGGTAAAGCCGGTGCCGCCGGTGGTGATGACCACGTCCACGCCGGGATCGGCGATCCAGCCGCGGATCACGCCGCGGATCTGCTCGACGTCGTCGCGCACGATCTGACGGTCGGCCACGACGTGACCGGCCTGCTCGATCCGCTCGACCAGCGTCGATCCCGAATTGTCCTCGGCAAGCGAGCGGGTGTCCGACGTCGCCAGCACGGCGATCTTCAGCGGGATGAAAGGCCGGGATTCGTCGATGCGGGACATGGGCAATAAATTCCTTCGGTCATCATCCGCCAACGGGTCCGCGCAAAGCGCGGCCCGATGATAAACTGCGCCGGATGATCCAGTAATCGCCAGCGCATGGTTATACACCCCGCGCCGGGGCTACTGGATGCCCCGCTTGCGCGGGGCATGACAACAATCACGGCCTATCCACCGCGAAGGTATTGCAGGCGGAAATCTTGCCCTGGGTAAAGCCGGTCATGAACCAGCGCTTGCGTTGCTCGGCCGAGCCATGGGTAAACGAGTCCGGCACCACGCGTCCCTCCGCCCGCCGCTGCAAGGTGTCGTCGCCGATGGCGGAAGCGGTTTGCAGCGCGGCGTCGACATCGCCGGGCTCGAGGAAGTTGTTTTTCTTTTCGGCATTGTTCGCCCAGACACCGGCAAAACAGTCGGCCTGCAATTCGACGCGCACCTGGATTTGGTTGGCCCGCGCCCGCCCGCCCGCCGACTGCTGCGCGCCTTGGGCCTTTTGCAGGATGCCGAGCTCATTCTGAACATGATGGCCGACCTCGTGCGCGATCACATAGGCCTGGGAAAACTTGCAGGCCTTGCCGGTGCAACCGCGAAAGCGTTGCTCGATCTGGCGAAAGAAGGAGGTGTCCAGATAGATGCGCCGATCGGGCGGACAGTAGAACGGTCCCATGGCCGCCTGCGCGATGCCACAGCGGCCTCCGTCCGCCGCACCGGCGAATATCTGTAGCCTGGCGGGACGGTAGGTCTGGCCGGACTGCCGGAAGATTTCCTGCCAGGTGTCTTCGGTGCTGCCGAGCACGGCCGCGACGAACTCGCCGGCCTCGTCGCCTGGCGTGCCCCGCTTGGGAGCGGGCCCGGCCTGCTGCTGGTAAGGGGAATCACCGCCGCTGATGATTTCTGCGCCGCCGATCAAGATCCGCGGGTCGATGCCGAGCGCCCAGCCGACCAGGCCGAGCACCACGATGGTGCCGATACCGATTCCGCCCCCGCCGATCGGAAGGCCGAACCCGCCGCCACCGCCGCCGCCGCCGTCACGGGCGTCCTCGACGTTCTCGCTGCGGCGAAAATCATCCCAACGCATTTCTTTGTTTCCCTGTCCCGCACCCTTCCGCGGCTACCACAGCGTGGATCAACCCCACCCGATCGGTAAAGTTTCCCCGGTTTTTATTGCCCAGTGATCGATTTTTGGCAATTAAGCCGTTTTTTACCTTAGCCCGCCATGATGCTGATTGTCGGTTTGTAGGTCCCGCGTCGCCGGCCGCGTCGCCTGAGTCAGAGTACTGAGTCATGGTAGTGTCGCGTCGCGGGGCGTCCCAGAGGGCGCCCCGCAGTCACTATGCGTCTGCGCAGTCCGCCCGCATCCTTGTAGGCGACTGCGTTGCCGAGATGGCGAAGCTGACGGCCGGCTCCGTTGATCTGGTATTTGCTGATCCGCCTTACAATCTGCAACTGCAAGGCGATCTCAAACGCCCGGACGATTCGCGCGTCGACGCCGTTGATGACGACTGGGATAAGTTCGCCAGCTTCTCGGATTATGACGACTTTACCCGCGCCTGGCTCCTGGCCTGCCGCCGGGTGATGAAGCCCGCTGCCACGCTGTGGGTAATCGGCTCCTATCACAACATCTTCCGGGTCGGCGCCATCCTGCAGGACCTCGGCTTCTGGATCCTCAACGACGTGGTCTGGCGCAAGACCAATCCGATGCCGAACTTCCGCGGCCGCCGCTTCACCAACGCTCACGAAACCTTGATCTGGGCTGCGCGCGAGCCACACGCCAAGGGCTACACCTTCAACTACGACGCGCTGAAGGCCGGCAATGACGGCGTTCAGATGCGCTCGGACTGGACGCTGCCGCTCTGCACCGGGGAGGAGCGGCTGAAAGGCCGCGACGGCAAGAAGCTGCATCCGACGCAGAAGCCCGAGAGTTTGCTCGCGCGCGTGATCCTTGCCGCCTCGCGGCCGGACGATCTGGTGCTGGATCCTTTCTCCGGCACCGGCACCACCGGCGCAGTGGCGCGCCGGCTCGGCCGCCGCTTCGTGGGCGTGGAGCGCGACGCCAATTACGCCAAGGCGGCGGAGAAACGCATTTTGGCGGTCGAGCCGCTGCCGGAAGCGACGCTCGCGCCATTCATGACCGCGCGCGACGCACCCCGCGTCGCCTTCGCAACATTGGTCGAGCGCGGTCTGGTGAAGCCTGGCCACCATCTGGTCGACGGCAAGCGCCGTCACAAGGCACTGGTGCGCGCCGACGGGGCGATCTGCATCGGGGGGACGGTGGGTTCGATCCATCGCATCGGCGCGCTGGCGCAAGGGCTCGACGCCTGCAACGGCTGGACCTTCTGGCATGTGGAAACGGCGAAAGGGCTCCGGCTCATCGACGAGCTGCGCGCCGAAATTCGCGCCGAGATGCCGGCCTAACTGCTCCCGCGTTAACCTTCCGCACCTTCGCCGCCATCACAGGTGCCGCGTTTCCAACGCATGCGCCGCCACCTTGCGCATGACGCTCGGCAAAGCCTCCCCCGCAAGATCGGCTATCGTTACCCAGCGCGCGCCGGCCGGCGCGCGCGTGCTCGTCGGCACCTTGGCGGCATAGACAACCAGCTCCAGCGGAAAATGGGTGAAGACATGCGTGACCGTGCCGGTCAGTTTCTTCCATGCTGCCCCGGCGAAGGGTGCGGCGGCAAGCGCCGACCGCGCGTCGAAAGCGGCTGACCATTCCGTCGTCGGCACTTCGGTCATGCCTCCGAGCAAGCCCTTCGGCGGCCGCGACCGCACAAGCACCATGCCGTCCGCACGCAAGGCGACGAAGGCCGCCCCTCGCCGCAGCGTTCCCTTGCGTTTCGCTGCCTTCACGGGAAAGATGTCAGGATCGCCGCGCCGCCGTGCCTCACATCCCTCGCTCAACGGGCAAAGCGCGCAGGCCGGCCGCCGCGGCGTGCAGATGCTCGCGCCCAGATCCATCAGCGCCTGGACGAAGTCACCGGGCCGGCGCTCGGGTGTGAGGGCCTCGGCCAGTTTTCTGATCTTTGCCTTTGCCGCCGGCAACGGCTCGTCGAGCGCGAACAGCCGCGCGACGATGCGCTCGATATTGCCGTCCACCGGCATGGTGGGACGGTCGAAGGCGATGGCGGCAATGGCGGCGGCGGTATAGGCGCCGATGCCCGGCAGCGCGCGCAACGCGGTTTCCTCGGAGGGAAATTCGCCGGCGTGCGCCGTCACCACTGCCTGCGCGCAGCCATGCAGGTTGCGCGCTCGCGCGTAATAGCCGAGCCCGGCCCAGGCCCTCAGCACATCCTGCAGCGGCGCGGCGGCCAGACCGCGGACGTCGGGCCAGCGCTGGACGAAACGCAAGAAATAGGGCGCGACGGTTTTCACCGTCGTCTGCTGCAACATGATCTCGGAAAGCCAGACGCGGTAGGGGTCGGGCGTCTCGCGCGGTGCGGCGCGCCAGGGCAGGATACGGCGGTGACGGTCGTACCAGGCCAGCAATTCCTCTTCCCTCGCTTTTGGGGAGGGATCCGCAAGCGCAGCTTTCTTTTTTCGCACCGCCTGACCTGCTAGCGTCATGCCCGATCGTTGCCAGAGCAGCCCGTCATGAACAAGCCTTCCAACCGCGGAGCCCGCCCGCTCGCCGAATTTCTCGGCGTCTGCCTGTCCGATGCCTTCAAGCAGCAGGGTTTTGCTTCCGCCGAACTGGTGACGCGCTGGACCGACATTGTAGGCCCGGAGATCGCGGCCCATGCCGAGCCGCTGAAGGTGCAATGGCCGCGCGCGGTGGGAAAGGAGGCGCCCGAACCCGGCACGCTGGTGCTGCGGGTGGACGGGCCGAGGGCGATCGAGATCCAACATCTGGCCAACGTCATTCTGGAGCGGGTGAACCGCTTTTTCGGCTGGCAGGCGGTCGATCGGCTGGCGCTCCGGCAAGCCCCGCTATCCCGGCGCGCAAAGAAGGCCGCCAAAGTGCCAGATGCGGAAGCCGCAGCCCGCATCGCCGCCACCCTGCCCGAGATCGCCGACGACGAGCTCCGCCAAGCGCTCGCGCGGCTCGGCGCTGCGGTCAAACCGACGCGTTAGCGTCGCTGACTGTTTTTTACCTCCCCCTAAAAGGGGGAGGTCGATTTGCGAGAGCAAATCGGGTGGGGGTCACGCACGACCCCCTCCCCCAACCCTCCCCCTTGCAGTGGGAGGGAGTGAACATGGCCGCGCCAATCCGCGCCTTCTTGCCACAATTGGCGTTTCCATATAGCGATCACGCCCACCGGAACCCGGTCCCCCTCGAGGAGTAACAAGGTGGAAATCTCCCGTCGCAATCTGCTTCTCGGCACAGCCTCGATCGTCGCGCTGGCAAGCCTCGGCTATCTCGCCAGCGCGCTGGATGCGCTTTCGACCAAAGCGATGGCCCAGCCGTCCAACCTGATGGCTCCCGGTCCGCTCGGGGATATGGTCCAGGGTTCGGAGACCGCGCCCGTCACGATCGTGGAATATGCCTCGCTGACCTGCTCGCATTGCCGCAACTTCGCCGTCAGGACGTATCCCGAGTTGAAGAAGCGCTATATCGATACCGGCAAGGTCCGTTACATCTTCCGCGAATTTGCCCTCAATGACGTTGATTTGCTGGCCAGCGTGATCGCCCGCTGCGCTTCCAAGGAGAAGTACTTCCCGCTGATCGAGGTGCTGTTCGACAAACAGAACCAATGGGCGGTGAACAATCCAGTGCAGCCGCTGCTCGGCATCGCCAAGCAGGCGGGCTTCACCGACGAAAGCTTCAAGGCCTGCGCCGCGAATCAGCAGATCATCGAGGGCGTAAAAGCCCAGCGTGAAGCCGGCAGCAAGTTCGGCGTGAACTCGACGCCGACCTTTTTCATCAACGGCGAGAAGCGCGGCGGGGACATATCGATCGAAGAACTCGAAAAGCTCATCCAGCCGTATCTCAAGGCAGGATAAGGGTTTTTTGGCCTGCACGGCGCGAATTTGGCGGAGCGTCGCGGCAGCAAGCCGTCAGTTCCACGCGATAAGGCCTGCAAAACCCGTCACCGGCAGTTGCCCCAACTCATCCGGCGATTCATTGTCGATTCGTGCGGCGTCCTCGACCGGGACCTCCGGCCGAGCCTTGGTTGATTCCCACCAGGCGCTGCACATGCGACCAGGCTGTCCGCGGTTGGGCTGAGGAAACGTTACCCCATGAAACTCACGCGACTTCGTCTCATCGGTTTCAAATCCTTCGTCGAACCGACTGACTTCCTGATCGAGCCCGGCCTGACCGGAGTGGTCGGTCCGAACGGCTGCGGCAAATCCAACCTCGTCGAGGCCCTGCGCTGGGTGATGGGCGAAACCTCGTTCAAGTCCATGCGCGCCTCGGGCATGGAGGACGTGATCTTTTCCGGTTCCAACACCCGTCCGGCGCGCAACACCGCCGAAGTGTCGATCGGCATCGACAATTCCGAGCGCGCCGCGCCGGCTGCGTTCAATGATGACGACGCCCTGGAAATCTCGCGCCGCATCGAGCGCGACTCCGGTTCGGCCTATCGCATCAACGGCCGCGAAGTGCGCGCGCGCGACGTGCAGCTTCTGTTCGCGGACGCTTCGACCGGCTCCCGTTCGCCCGCGCTGGTACATCAGGGCCGCATCGGCGAGATCATCCAGGCCAAGCCGGAGCAGCGCCGCCGCGTGCTGGAAGAGGCCGCCGGCATTTCCGGCCTGCATCAACGCCGGCATGAAGCCGAACTGCGCCTGAAGGCGGCGGAGCAAAATCTCGCCCGGCTGGAAGACGTCATCGTTCAGCTTGCCTCGCAGATGGACGGGCTCAAACGCCAAGCACGCCAGGCCGTGCGCTACCGTGCGGTCGCGGCACAGGTCCGCAAGGCCGAGGCGACGCTGTTCCACCTGCGCTGGGTCGCGGCGCAGACCGAAGTTGCCGATGCCGAGCATGCCAAGGACGTCAGCGTGCGGGTCGTCGCCGAGCGCACGGGCCAGCAGGCGCAGGCTTCCAAGCTGCAGGTCCTGGCGCAGGCTTCGCTGCCGGGCTTGCGCGATGCGGAGGCCAAAGCCGCCGCCGCGCTGCACAGGCTGGTGGTCGCGCGCGAAAGCCTGGAGCGGGAAGAGCAACGCGCCAAGGACCGCATGGCAGAGCTCGACCTGCGCCTGGTTCAGCTTGCGGAAGACGTGGAACGCGAGCGCCAGCGGGCCAGCGACGCGGAAACGGCGCTTGAACGCTTGGCCGCGGAGGAAACCACGCTGAAGGCGGAAGCGCAGGAAGCTGCAATGCGCCGCAGCGGTGTCGAGGGACGCATGACGGCTGCCGATGCCGTGCTCAGCGCAGCGGAGCAGCGTTTTGGCGAATTGACCGGCGCTCTCGCCGATCTCGCGGCCAAGCGCAACCAATTACAGAACGCATCGCGCGATCAATCGGAGCGGGCCGCCCGCCTCGGCCGCGAGATCGCGGAAGTGGAAGCCGAATACGGCAAGCTCGCAGCGGCCGGCCGGCCCGATCTGGCCGCGCTGGCGTCAGCGGCGGAAGCCGCGCAAGGCGCCGTGGACGACGCCGAAGCCGAAGCGCTTACGGCCGAAGCGGCTAATGCTTCCGCGCGCCAGCATGTCGAAGCCGCGCGTGGCCCGCTAGCCGATGCCGAACGGCGCGTACAGCGCCTGGAAACCGAGGCCAAGACGCTCTCCAAGCTGCTCGCGGTCGAAACCAAGAATTTATGGCCGCCGGTGATGGACAGCGTCACCGTGGAGAAGGGATTCGAGATGGCGCTCGGCGCTGCGCTCGGCGACGATCTCGATGCACCCGCCGATCCGTCGGCGCCGATGCGCTGGATGGGCGCCGCAGCAGACCCATCCGACCCTGCCTTACCGGAAGGCATTGAGCCGCTGTCGCAGCGGGTGCAGGCGCCGGCGGCGCTCGCACGCCGGCTTGCCCAGATCGGCATCGTTTCGCGCGCCAAGGGCGCAAAACTTGCAGCTGCGCTGAAGCCAGGCCAGCGGCTGGTTTCGCTCGAAGGGGACCTGTGGCGCTGGGACGGCTTTGCCGCTTCGGCCCACGCGCCGACCGGCGCTGCGCGGCGGCTCGCCGAGCGCAGCCGTTTTGCCGATATTGAAAACGAAATGAAGATCGCGCGCGCAGATGCCGAGGCACGGCGTCTTGCCGCCGATAGCGCGCAGGCCGCGGCAGTCCGGGCTGCCACCGCCGAGACCGAAGCGCGTGCGCGGGTGCGCGAGCGCCAGCGCGAGGCCGACGCAGCGCGCGACCGGCACGCCGCGGCCGAGCGCGAAGCCAACCGGGATGCCGCCCGCCTGTCAGCGCTGGACGAAGCCAAGACCCGACTTTCCGCCAACCGCGATGAAGCGGCGGCGGCGCAGGAGATGGCGAAGCGCGCGCTGGCGGACCTGCAGCCGGCGGATGATCTGGAGCAGCAGCTTGCCGCCGTGCGCGCCGAGATCGAGGAGCAGCGCGGAACGGTGGCCGAAATCCGCGCCGAGGCGCAGGCGATCGCGCGCGAGGCGGAGCTTTCCAACCGGCGCCTGCAGGCGATCTCCTCCGAGCGGCAAGCCTGGTCGCAGCGCCAGTGACGCCGCGCGGGCGCAGATCGCGACGCTGGGCAAGCGCAGCGAGGAAACCAAAACCGAGCGCGCGTCGCTTGAAAATGCGCCACAGCTTTTCGCCGAGCAGCGGCGTGCCCTGATCGGGCAGATCGAATCGGCCGAAGCCGAGCGCCGCTCCGCCGCCGACCAGCTGGCAGTGGCGGAGAACGCGCTGGCGGAGGCCGACCGCGCCGCCCGCGCCGCACTCGAGGCCATGGGCGCCGCGCGCGAGGAAGCCGCCCGCGCGGAAGAACGCTTCGAAGGCGCCAAGCGGCGGCTCACCGACGTGGCGCATGAAATTCGCGAGATGCTGGAAGTCGAGCCGGCCGCAGTGGCCGAGCTGGCTGAGATCAAGCCCGGCGAAACAGTCCGCGAGCTCACCGAAGTGGAGGCCGAACTGGACAAGCTCCGGCGCGAGCGCGAGCGTCTGGGTGCCGTCAACCTGCGTGCCGAGGAAGAATTGCGCGAGGTCGAAACCCAGCACACCACCCTCACCACCGAGCGTGACGATCTGGTCGAAGCCATCCGCAAGCTGCGGCTGGGAATCCAGAGCCTCAACCGCGAGGCGCGCGAACGGTTGCTCAGCTCATTTGAAGTGGTGAATGCCCATTTCCAGCGGCTGTTCACCGGCTTGTTCGGAGGCGGCATCGCCGAACTGCAGCTGATCGAGAGCGATGATCCGCTGGAGGCCGGCCTCGAGATCCTCGCCAAGCCACCCGGGAAAAAGCCGCAGGTGCTGTCGCTGCTCTCAGGCGGTGAACAGGCCCTGACCGCGCTGGCGCTGATCTTCGCGGTGTTCCTCACCAATCCGGCGCCGATCTGCGTCCTGGACGAGGTGGACGCGCCGCTCGACGATCACAACGTGGAGCGCTTCTGCGACCTGCTGGACGAAATGACGCGCTCCACCGATACGCGCTTCGTCATCATCACCCACAACCCGATCACCATGGCCCGCATGAACCGGCTGTTCGGCGTCACCATGGCCGAGCGCGGCGTGTCGCAGCTGGTGTCGGTGGACCTGGAAACCGCGGCGAAGTTCAAGGAAGCGGTGTAGTTGCCGCAGCGCCGGGCCGTCCCCCTGCGGTGAATTGCCGCCGCCCGTCGCCGAATTGGCTGAATTGGGCGGGAACCAACGGTGCCACTCGGCGTTAGCGGGTATACGCCGGCTGACACCCCCCACCCCCCGAATGTCATCCGGTGCGTAAAACCCCAGGCACCCCCCCCGCCTGGGGTTTTTTCTTTCACATCCTGACCCCTGGCTAGCCGCTCCCTTCCGCATGATCTGGGCCGAAAACCGGTTCCCCCTTTTCGGGATCATGCTTACAAAAATTGGCGCATGATCTCAGCCGAAACCGGTTCCCACTTTTCGGGATCATGCGCTAGGCTCGCGCCGGTCAACATTGGGGGAGCTGCATCATGTCCACGACCGCCTGGGTTATCCTCGGGATCGCCGTTGCGCTCCTGCTATGGATCATCGTGATCTATAACGGCCTTGTCGCCTTGCGGCAGCGGGTGAGCCAGGCCTTTGCCGACATCGACGTCCAACTCAAGCAGCGCCACGACCTGATTCCCAACCTGGTGGAAACGGTGAAGGGCTATGCCACCCACGAGCGGGGCACGCTGGAAGATGTGGTCAAAGCGCGCAATGTCGCGATGGCGGCCCAGGGCCCCGCACAACAGGCGGCGGCGGAGAATATGCTGAGCGGCGCGCTGCGGCAGCTCTTCGCGCTTTCGGAAGCCTATCCGGACCTGAAAGCCAACCAGAATTTCCAGCAATTGCAGGCGGAGCTTTCCGACATTGAGAACAAGCTCGCGGCGGCGCGGCGCTTCTTCAACAACGCCGTGCAGGAATACAACACCGGCATCGAGCAGTTCCCGGCCGCGCTGCTGGCGGGGCCGTTCGGCTTCCGGCCGCGCGAATTTTTCGACGTCGCCGAAGCGCGACCCCAGCTGGAACAGGCCCCCAGCGTGAAGTTCTGACCTACCGTCATTCCGGGACGGCCGAAAGGCCGGACCCGGAATCCATAACCCCGGTCTGCGTATATGGATTCCGGGTTCGCTCGCTTCGCTCGCGCCCCGGAATGACGGCAACAAAGTCCTGCCATGGCCGCCTTCGGTCTCTATACGCATATCCAGTCCAACCGGCGGCGCTCGGTCGCGCTGCTGATCGGACTTTTCATTCTGGTCTATGTGCTGGTTTATGCCGGCGCGCTCGGCGCCGAAGCGATGACCAGGCCGGAGGCGCCGCTCGACTATCTTCTGCGCGCGGCCTGGTTCGATTTCCTGCTGGCGCTGCCCTGGGCCACGATCGGCACGATCATCTGGATATTGATCGCCTATAAATTCCATCAGTCGATGATCGACGCCCTTACCGGCGGGCACGAGGTCAGCCGGGCAGGACGAGCCACGGCTTTACAACCTGTTGGAAAATCTCTGCATCTCGCGCGGCATCCCGATGCCGAAACTGAAGATCATCGACGACGTTGCGCTCAACGCCTTCGCCACCGGGCTGAACCAGAAGCAATATTCCATTACGGTCACCAGCGGGCTGCAGCAGGCGCTCACCGACTCCGAGATGGAAGCGGTGCTCGCCCATGAGCTGACGCATATCCGCAACGGCGACGTGCGCATGCTGGTGATCGCGGTGGTGATCGCCGGGGTGATCTCGTTCTTCGGCGAAATGATCTTCCGGCTGATGTTCCAGAGCGGCGCGCTATGGCGGGGGGCGATCGGGCAACGGCGGCGACAGTGGCAGGAAAGGCGGTGGTGCCGGCATCGCCATTCTCATTGCCATCGGCGCTGATCGTCGTTTCCTGGCTCCTGTCAATCGTCATCCGCTTCGCTTTGTCGCGCCAGCGTGAATATCTTGCTGATGCCGGCGCCGTGGAACTGACCAAGAATCCAGACGCGATGATCATGGCGCTGCGCAAGATCGAAGGCCGCGGAGAACTGCCGCGCGCCAATTCCGCCGTGATGGAGATGTGCATCGACAACCCGCGCACGGATTTCACCGACATCTTCGCCACGCATCCCTCCATCGACAAGCGTGTGGACGCGCTGGTGGAAATGGCCGGCGGGCATGATCCCGGACCGCTGGCATTGCCGGCGCCGGAAGACGAAGCCTTGCTGGAGCCGCCGACGGAAGGCCCCTGGAGCGATCAGAGCGAGCGACGAGGCCTTCCTGCCACAACATCCGCCGGTCGTCGCTTGGCCGCGGCGCACCGGAAGCCGGCCCCTGGGGACGGCCTCGCGCGCCCTGGGGCATGCGGCGGCGGCATTTCGGTTGAGCGCTTGCGATTCTTCTCGCTCATTCCCGCGTAAGCGGGAATCCAGAAGTTCCCGCGGAATCAGCGCCTTTGGCTCTGGATCCCCGCGTTCGCGGGGATGAGCGGAGTGATTTAAAACCGACTCGTCGCTCTTAATGCCCTTCAAATGAAATCAGCGAGCGCACCGGCACGCCGAGCTGGCGGATTTTTTCCGCGCCGCCAAGCTCCGGCAGATCGATCACGAAACAGGCGGCGATCACCTGTCCACCCACCTGGCGCAGCAGCTTCACCGCGCCTTCCGCGGTGCCGCCGGTGGCGATCAGATCATCCACCAGAATTATCCGTTCGCCCGCCACCACCGCGTCCTCGTGCATCTCCATCTCATCGAGGCCGTATTCCAGCGAATAGGCGATGCTGACGCGCTTGTGCGGCAGCTTGCCTTTCTTGCGGATCGGGATGAAACCGGCCGACACTTGGTGTGCTACCGCGCCGCCAAGAATGAAGCCGCGCGCCTCGATGCCCGCGACCTTGTCGATCTTCGATCCCGCCCAGGGCTGCGCCAACGCGTCCACCGCGCGGCGAAAAGCGCGGGCGTCGCCGAGCAGCGTGGTGATGTCGCGAAACACGATGCCGGGCTTGGGATAGTCCGGGATGCTGCGGATCGCGGCCTTCAGATCGTCCTCGAGCTCGGGCGCGGCCATGACGCGATCCGCCCTCGGCTCGTTATGATTTCTTGCTCAGCTCTTCCGGGTGCCTATGCACGTCGTGCCAGACCCGCTTCTTGGTGAAGTAAAGCAGACCCGACAGCACCAACAGGAAGATGACCACCTGGAAGCCAACGCGCTTGCGCGCCTCGAGATGCGGCTCCGCCGTCCAGGCCAGGAAGGCGGACACGTCGCGGGCATATTGATCGATCGTGCCCGGCATGCCGTCGTCATAAACGACCTGCCCCTCGGAGACCGGCGGCGGCATGGCGATGCCGTGGCCCGGGAAATACTTGTTGTACATCATGCCCGGCGCCATCTGCATGCCTGCGGGCGCATCCTCATAGCCCTTCAGCAGCGCGGCGAGATAGTCGACCCCCTGCTCCTGATATTGCGTGACGACATCCATCAGGAAGCGCGGGAAACCGCGCTCATAGGTGCGCGCCTTGGCGATCACCGAAAGGTCGGGCGGATAGGCGCCGCCGTTGGCGACACGCGCCGCCTGCTCATTCGGAAAAGGCGCCGGGAAGTAATCCGCCAGCCGGCCGGGCCGCTCGAACATTTCGCCCTGATCGTTCGGGCCGTCCTTGATCTTATATTCACCGGCGACGGTCTGCGCCTGTGCGACGCTAAATTCCGGGCCGCCGGGTTCGGCCAGATTGCGGAACGAGACGAACGACAGGCTGTGGCAGTTGGCGCAGACCTCGCGATAGACCTTAAAGCCGCGCTGCAACTGGGCACGGTCGAATTTTCCGAACGGGCCGGCGAAAGACCATTTCAGCGTCGGCGGCTCCGGCGCTGCATGATCCTGAGCGACGGCAGCTTGGCCGGCCAACGCCAGCAGTCCGGCGGCTAGAACGAGAGCGGGAATACTGCGCTTGAATGTCATGACCGCTCTCACCTCGATACCACCGGCGGCGGCGCCGAGGCGCCGATCGGCATGCCCTCGCGCAATACCGATTCGGTAATAGAGTTGGGCAGCGGCTTCGTCTTCTCGAAGATGCCGAGCAGCGGCAGGATGAGAAGGAAGTGCGCGAAGTAATAGAAGGTGAGAATACGGGCGGCGATGACGTAGCCGCCTTCGGCCGGCTTGCCGCCAAGCCAGCCGAGGCCGATGCAGACCACCACGAAGACCCAAAAGAACTGCCGGTACAGCGGGCGGTAGCGGGCCGAGCGCACCCGCGAGGTGTCGAGCCAGGGCAGGAAAGCCAGGATCACGATCGAGGCGAGGAGCGCGACCACGCCCATCAATTTGTCGGGGATCGCGCGCAGGATTGCGTAGAACGGCAGGTAGTACCATTCCGGCACGATATGCGCGGGCGTCACCGCCGGATTGGCCGGAATGTAATTGTCCGCGTGGCCCATGAAGTTCGGCATGTAAAAGACGAACCAGGCGAAGACGATGAAGAACAACGCCAGGAAAAAGCTGTCCTTGATCGTCGCGTAGGGCGTAAACGGCACCGTGTCCGTGTCGGTCTTCGGCTCGATGCCCGTCGGATTGTTCTGCCCGACCACATGCAGCGCCCAGACATGCAGCACGACCACGCCGGCGATCACGAAGGGCAAGAGGTAGTGCAGCGAATAGAAGCGCTGCAGCGTCGGATTGCCGACCGCGTAGCCGCCCCATAGCCAGGTGACGACCGATTCCCCGACCAGCGGGATGGCGGAGAACAGGTTGGTGATAACAGTCGCCGCCCAGAAGCTCATCTGGCCCCACGGCAGCACATAGCCCATGAAGCCGGTAGCGATCATCAACAGCAGCAGAATGACGCCGAGGATCCACAGCACCTCGCGCGGGTCCTTGTAGGAGCCGTAATACATGCCGCGGAACATGTGGATATAGGCGGCGGCGAAGAACATCGATGCGCCGTTGGCGTGCACATAACGCAACAGCCAGCCGTAATTCACGTCACGCATGATGCTTTCGACCGACTTGAAGGCGAAGTCGACGTGCGGCGTATAATGCATCGCCAGCATGATGCCGGTGACGATCTGGATCGCCAGCATGATCGAAAGGATGCCGCCGAAGGTCCACCAATAATTCAGGTTGCGCGGCGTCGGGTAAGCCACAAAGGATGAATAGACCAGGCTGGCGATCGGCAGGCGCCGGTCGAACCACCGCATGAATCCATTTTGCGGCTGGTAGCTTGCGTGTCCGCTCATAGTCGAACCTTCAGGAAGCATGGCGGATCAGCCGATCCGGATCTTGTTGTCGGAGACGAAGTCGTAGGGAGGCAAGGGCAGATTGGCCGGCGCGGGCCCGCTCCGGATGCGACCGGAGGTGTCGTAGACCGACCCATGGCACGGGCAGAAGTAGCCTTGGTATTGCCCCTGATGCGCGAGCGGGATGCAGCCCAGATGCGTGCAGATGCCGATCAGCACCTGCCACTGGTCATGGCCTTCCTTGACGCGCTTTTGGTCGGGCTCGGGATCCGGCAGGCTCGCGAGATTGACGTTGCGCGCCTCGTCGATCTCTTTCTTCGTGCGGTGGCTGATGAAAATCGGCTTGCCGCGCCAGAACACCTTGATCACCTGGCCTTCGGCGATCGGCGTAAGATCGACCTCGATCGGCGCACCGGCCGCAATGGTCGAAGCGTCCGGATTCATCTGCGCGACCAGTGGCACAATAGCGGCCGCGGCGCCGATCGCGCCGACCGCTCCCGTGGCGATGAAAAGAAAATCGCGGCGTGTAGGCTCGGCCGAAGACGTCATTGTCACGGTCAGGCTTCTCCTCGTCCTGGCGATGAGACCGCTCGCGCTGGGGACCATCCGGAGATGTAATTCAATCCCGGACGGCGGCAAGCGGGCCGGCCGCCGGTCCTGAAATCCAGCAGGACGCGCCTTTCCGGCGGCGTTTTATTGGCACCCTTGGTGCCATAGCGCAAGCCCGCTATGGCTTAAGCACGGCGCGGTTACGCAAATCCTTGCAGCATGGCGGTTCCGAGCCTCACGTTGACATCTGGTGCCCATGCGGATCGCCCTGTTCCAGCCTGACATCCCGCAGAATACCGGAACGATTCTGCGGCTCTGCGCCTGCCTCGGCATCGAGGCGCATATCGTGGAACCCGCCGGGTTCCCGGTCTCCGACCGCGCCTTCCGCCGCGCGGGCATGGATTATCTCGATCAGGTCAACATCGTGCGGCACGAGAGCTGGCCTGATTTCGAGCAATGGCGGCGGCAGCAACGAGCTGCGGCTGGTGCTATTCACCACGCAGGCGGCGACGCCTTATCTCGATCACCGCTTCACGGCGCGCGACATCCTGATGTTCGGACGCGAGTCTGCCGGCGTGCCGCAAGAGGTGCACGCGGCGGCCGACGCGCGGCTGCTGATCCCGTTGCAGGCGGGCCTGCGCTCGCTCAATGTCGCGATGGTAGTGGCGATGGCAGCCGGCGAGGCCCTGCGGCAGACCGGCGGACCCTCCCCTTCGTCATCACCGGGCCGCCGCAAAGCGGCGAGACCCGGTGATCCCGCTTAGTTGAAATGCGCTACCATCCTGAGCGAGATCGCCGGGACAGTCCGGCGATGACGATTGAATATCATGACGTCACCACTTCCCTCGCCTGCAATAATCGAAGGCCGCCAAGACCAGGCCCGCGCCTGGTTTGAGACGTTGCGCGACGACGTCTGCGCGGCTTTCGAAGCGGTCGAGGACGATCTGCCGGCGGACGCGCCGATGGCTGACCGGCCGCCCGGCCGTTTTGTCCGAACGCCATGGAACCGCACCGACCACACCGGCGCATCCGGAGGCGGCGGTGTCATGTCGTTGCTGCGCGGCCGGGTGTTCGAAAAAGTCGGCGTGCATGTTTCCACCGTGCATGGAGAATTTGCGCCGGAATTCCGCAAGGAGATTCCCGGAGCCGAAAATAACCCGGCGTTTTGGGCCTCCGGCGTTTCGCTGATCGCGCATCCGCACAATCCGCATGTGCCGGCGGTGCATATGAACACCCGCTTCGTCGTCACCAGCAAATCCTGGTGCGGCGGCGGCGCGGATCTGACGCCGGTGCTCGACCGCCGCCGCAAGCAGGACGATCCCGATACGGTGGCTTTCCACGCCGCGATGCGCGCTGCTTGCGATGCCCACGCCAAGGTCGCGCCTTATGAGAAATTCAAGAATTGGTGCGACGAGTATTTCCACCTGAAGCACCGCAACGAACCGCGCGGCATCGGCGGCATCTTCTACGACTGGCTCGACAGCGGCAATTGGGAGGAAGACTTCGCATTCACCCAGGCGGTCGGCCGCGCCTTGCGGAACATCTATCCGGACCTGGTGCGGAAAAACTTTGCAAAGACCTGGACCGACGCTGAACGCGACGAGCAGCTCATCCGCCGGGGGCGTTATGTGGAGTTCAATTTGCTCTACGACCGTGGCACGATTTTCGGCCTGCGCACCGGCGGCAACGTGGAGTCGATCCTCTCCTCATTGCCGCCGCTGGTGAAATGGCCGTGAGCGGCAGCGTTACGCGGCTTGCCCTTCCCGCACGATGGAGAAGCGGACGACGCAGCGGTGCCGGTGCTGCTCCGATATCTTGCGCCATTCCTGTTCGGCCTCGCCCCGATCGAGGAAGGGACCGAGCACCTGCTCCGTTCCGGCCACGACCTGGTCGAAATGCATGGAAAGAAATTCGCCGCCCACGACCCAAAACCGCTGCGTTTGCATGATATTCTCCTTTATTCGGCAGCGCTGGCGAGCGCCGCGGTGAACTGCGCATGCTCGGTCGACTCCGACATCGCAGTGGTGGACGCGCCGCCGCTGGAAATCGTGAGGTTGACGAGATCGAAATAGCCGGTGCCGACCTCGCGCTGGTGTCGGGTGGCGGTATAGCCGTGCGCTTCGGCGGCAAATTCGGCGTCCTGCAGCTCCGAATAGGCGGTCATGCCGCGCGCGCGGAAATTGCGCGCCAACTCGAACATGCCGTAATTGAGGTTGTGGAAGCCCGCGAGTGTCACGAACTGGAACTTATAGCCCATGGCGCCAAGCTCGCGCTGGAAGTTCGCAATCGTGCCGGCGTCGAGGTTGCTCCGCCAGTTGAATGATGGCGAGCAATTATAGGCGAGCAGCTTGCCGGGATATTCTTTGTGGATTGCCTCGGCGAATTGGCGGGCCTCCTCGAGATTAGGCCGCGAGGTTTCCCACCAAAGCAAATCAGCAAAGCGCGCATAGGAAAGCCCGCGCCTGATGCAATGTTTGAGCCCGGTGCCCTTCTTCAGCCGGAAAAATCCTTCAGAGGTGCGTTCGCCGGTGATGAAGTCCCGGTCGCGCTCGTCGATATCGGAGGTAATGAGTTGCGCGCTCTCGGCATCGGTGCGCGCGACAACCAGGGTCGACACGCCGCAGACATCGGCTGCCAGACGCGCGGCGATCAGGTTGCGCTCGTGCGCCGACGTCGGGATCAACACCTTGCCGCCGAGATGGCCGCACTTCTTCTCGGAAGCCAGTTGGTCCTCGAAATGCACGGCGGCGACGCCGGCCTCGATGTAATTCCGCATGATCTCGAAGGCATTGAGCGGGCCTCCGAAGCCGGCCTCGGCGTCGGCGATGATCGGCGCAAACCAGTCGCGCGTGACGGCGCCTTCGGAATGTTCGATCTGGTCGGCACGTGCGAAAGTGCGGTTGATCCGCTTGCACAGCTCCGGGCCCGAATCGCACGGATAGAGGCTTTGGTCTGGGTACATCGCGCCGGCGGTATTGCTGTCGGCGGCAACCTGCCAACCGGAAAGGTAGATCGCCTCGAGCCCGGCGCGCACCATTTGCATGGCCTGGTTGCCGGTCACAGCGCCGAGCGCGGCGGTATAGTCGTTGCTGTGAAGCAGCTGCCAGAGACGGTTGGCCCCCTTTTCCGCCAGGGTATAAGCCACAGGCACCGAACCTCGCAGACGGTGCACATCGGCCGGCCGGTACGGTCGCTGGACCCCATCGAAGCGCCCGGCAGGCGTATTAGGAACCAAGTCTTCAAAGCCCTGCATCTGCGTCTCCCTACGACTTCCGTGACAATGTCAGACCCACGGGTAACGCAGCCCGTATAAATATGGCAAATACTTTGGAAATAAACTGTGATACATTGTAACACGCGTTAAACTTAATCCTGTTATATTGTAAAAAATGTCACAGACCGCAGACGGCAAAAAGCTTTTCGTCGGACCGCGCTTTCGCCGCATCCGGCGGCAGCTCGGGCTATCGCAGACGCAAATCGCCACCGGACTTGGAATTTCTCCGAGCTATGTCAATTTGATCGAACGCAATCAGCGTCCGGTCAGCGCGCAAATCCTGTTGCGGCTCGCCGAAACCTACGAAATCGATCTGCGCGAGTTAGCGACCGTCGACGAGGACCGCTTCTTTGCCGAGCTCAATGAGGTGCTCAGCGATCCGTTGTTTCGCTCGCTGAATATCCCCAAGCATGAATTGAAGGATCTTGCCGAGCTTTGCCCGGGCGTGACGCATGCATTGCAGCGTCTTTATTCCGCCTATGTCGAAGCGCGCCGGGGCGAATCGATGGCTGCGGCCCATCTTGAAGGCCGCGATGACGCCGCCCCGCCGCGAGGGCAACCCGATCGAGCGCGTGCGCGAGCTGATCGAGGCCAATCGCAATTATTTT
Organism: uncultured Alphaproteobacteria bacterium; assembly: GCA_963731585.1. GTDB lineage: Bacteria > Pseudomonadota > Alphaproteobacteria > Rhizobiales > Xanthobacteraceae > CANKHA01. The sequence goes on along the minus strand of CAVSWC010000007.1, from coordinate 88,091 downwards.
CCCGATCTGGAGACGGCAGCCGAGCAGCTGCGCGACGAAATCGGTGTCGCCGACGTCGATCTCTTTCGCGCATTGTCCGAGCGGCTGCGCGAGCGCCACGCTACGATCGTACGTGTGCTGCCGATCGACGTCATGCGCGACGTGCTGCGCCGCTACGACCGGCACCGGCGCCAATTGCAGTTGTCGGAACTGCTCGATACCTCGGGGCGGATCTTCCAGATCGCGTTCCAGATCGCACTCACCGAAGCCTCGGCGACGATCGACACCCTGGTCGGGCGTCACGCTGATCTGGACGATCCGGCGCGGCGGCTCTATCGCATCACGCTGGCGAATTATTTCGCCGCAGCGGTCATCATGCCGTACGCCCGCTTTCATGCGGCGGCGGAGAATCTCGGCTATGACCTCGGCGTGCTCGAGTCAACGCTTCGGTGCGAGCTTCGAGCAGCTATGCCACCGGCTGACCACGCTGCAACGTTCGGCCGCGCGTGGAATCCCATTCTTCATGCTGCGCGTCGATCATGCCGGCAACGTTTCCAAGCGATTTTCTTCCGGCACCTTTCCATTCTCGAAATTCGGCGGCACCTGTCCGCTGTGGAATGTGCACGCCACCTTCGACACGCCCGGACGCATCGTCACCCAAATCATCGAGCTGCCGGACGGAACCCGCTATTTCAGCATTGCGCAGACCGTGCATCGTCCGGCGGTGCCGCATCCGCAGCCGCAGCCCCGCTATGCCATCGGGCTCGGCTGCGAATTGAAACATGCTTCCCGCCTGATCTATTCCGCCGGACTTAACCTAACTGCCGAGGCGATGCCGATCGGCGTCAATTGCCGCCTGTGTGAACGGGAAAATTGCGGCCAACGCGCCGAACCACCGATCACCCGCACGTTCATCCTGGACGAGACGACGCGCGGTGTTTCGCCGTTTCTGTTCAGCACCCCGCGCGAGGTTTAACGCTGGGGCCGTCATTGCCGGAAAGCGCCAAATAGCATCATCGCCCCGCCAAGCACGACAATGCCGTCCAGGATGCCGGTATGCACATGCACCGGCAGCCGCTTCGACAAAGGCCTTGGCGAGGAACGCTCCCGGCAAAGCGACCAGACCGATGAGCAGACCGAAGGCGATCACCTGCGGCGTCATCGCGCCGGACACTCCGAAAACCAGCAGCTTGCTGACGGCGACCGCGATTGAGACGAGCGCATCGGTCGCAACCACCCAGGCGCCGGCCAGCCCCGAAGCCATCAACAGCGACAGCAGGATAACGCCGGACCCGGTGGTGCTGCCCGCGAGGAAGCCATAGGCAACCGAGCCCGCCGCCAGCCCGCTATTGCTCATCTGGACTTTCATGTGAATGAGCCAGCGCCGAAGCGGCACGCTGAGACACAGCATCATGCCGATCGCGATCAGAATGCCGGCGCTGGTGAGCTTGGTATAAACATAAGCGCCAGCCATGCAGGTCGGCACAGCGGTGAGCATGATGATCAGCCCGCGCCTGAAGTCGATGTACTCGCGGAAGGCGAAGGCGCGCGTGACGTTGTTGAACAGCCCGGAAATACTGACGATAGGCACGACCGGCTCCGGGCCGATCAGCGGCACCAACACGAGCGGCATCAGCGCGCTGGAGCCATAGCCGGTGACGCCGCCGACGATCGACGCGAACAGCGCGACCGCCCCGACCAGGATGAGCTGCCAAAGCGAGATGTCGGCGAAGCCTTGCAGGAGATCCATATCTAGTGCCGCTTTTCGATTTGAATTATCGGCGGCACTAGTCGGATACAACCTTGAGATCGGCTGGCGAGATCAGCACGCCGAAGCGTTCGCACCAGACGATCACGCTGGGATAATCCTTCAAATTGACGCCATCCGGAATCTGATAGCGCTGGCTGCCCTTGAAGGAGCGCAGCCGGCCGAGATCGACATACATCACGTCCTTCATGTCTGACGAAGAACGAATCGAGGGCTTGGGCACAAGATAGACGTGATAGGCCGGTCCCGGACCCACCTCGAAATCAGCCTCCAGGAATACCGCGCGCTGATAGAGGCTGACCTTGCCTGTGCCCCAATGCACCGGGTCGGACGTGTTGGCATGGATGAAGGTGCCGGTGGCGAGCGGCACGGCGGTCGGCTGTCGGCGACGTGCAACGGCGGCGTCAGGTCTGCCTGGGTGAGCTGCTCGGTCGGCCGGCGGCGGCGGAAACACGTAAGGAAAGAAGAAGAAGCCGAGCGCGACACCGAAAACGGTGCCGAGGATGCCGCCGAAAAAGAAGGCTACGAGCTTTCCCCAAAACCTGGCGAACATGAACGCCTCCCTGCCAAACAATAAAGCTAGAACGCCTCGCGGCGGCGTCACCTCGGGCGCGATGTCTTCCGCTCGCTTGCGCGGGAATGAGCGGTTTAGAAATTCCGCGTCGCCTTTGCAGGGCCCTCCACGGCATTCGTTGCGATTTGTCCAAGGGTTTCACGGTCGGCGGGAAAATCCGCCGCGATCCAGGCCTCCTCCGCGGCGCGCAAGGCGGCGCCGAGCGCGGGCCCCTTCTCCACGCCGCGTTGCATCAAATCGGCTGCCTTGAGCGGAAAGACCGGAACGCTCCAGCGCTGCGGCAACGTCGCGAGGCGAGCGCCACGTCCTCGTTCGTCGGGCTTGCGCCGAGGCGCGCGCCCAGGCCAGCAGCACGCGATCGCTGTAATGCTCAGGACCGAGCCGATAAAGCCACGCCGCGTGCGGTTTTCTCCTCGCCTCAGGCGATACGCGCCACCAGCCATCGCCCATAGAGCCAGCCATTCGTGCTCGGCATTGGAAAGCCGCAGCCGCTGCCACAGCCGCTCGGCATCCTCGACGATCAACACATTCAGCGCCGCAAGCCGGCGGATCGGATCGGCCGCCAGGCCGAGGGCAGCTCTCGATCTCCGCCATGCGCGCCACACTTGTCGATCAGCGGCACGCCACCAAGCACCGATCCGAGCAGTCCGGCGTCAGCCATCGCCGTCAGCGCCGGCACCACGCCCTTCGCGGTCAGCAGCTTCAGCAATTCCATGCGCACGCGCTCGCGCGACAATTGCTCAAGCCCGCCGCGGCCCGCGATGCAGGCCGCCAGTCCGGCGGCGTCCGGCTCGCCTTCGCCATAGGCGGCGTGGAAGCGGAAGAAGCGCAGGATGCGCAGATAATCCTCGGCGATGCGCATAGCGCCGGATCGCCGATGAAACGCACACGCCGCGCTTCGAGGTCGGCAAGGCCACCGACATAATCGTGGATCGTGCCGTCGGCGGTGGCGACTGAGAGCGTTCATCGTGAAATCGCGGCGCTCGGCGTCCGCCTTCCAGTCGCGCCCGAAACGGACATTGGCCTTGCGGCCGAAAGTCTCCACATCGACGCGCAGCGTGGTGACCTCAAATGGGATGCCGGCGGCGACGACGGTTACCGTGCCGTGCTCGATGCCGGTCGGCACCGGCTTTAAACCTGCCTGCGTGACGCGGCGGATCACCTCCTCCGGCGTCGCCGTCGTGGCAATATCGATATCGCCCGGCGGCAGATTCATCACGGCGTTGCGCACCGCGCCGCCAGCCACGCGGGCTTCTTCGCCATCGCCTGAGAGCACATCGAGCAAGCGCGACAACGGCCCCTGCGTCAGCCAGGCGGCGTCGCGCAGGCGGTGCTTGGTTTCGGCCGCCTCGTTCACTTGTTCAGTCCCGGTACCAGGCGGCCGTTTTCCACATGTGCGGGCACATAACTCGAGCCGGGAGGCGCGCCGGATAACTGTGAGGCGACGATCGCGCTGGCGCCCATGAGCAGGAGCGCCGTGACGGTGAGCGCGACGACGGTTCGCAGCGGCCAGGATTCCGGATCGAACACGCCACGGCTTTTCGCCCACAGCAGCAAAGCATAAGCGGCAAATGGCGTGATGAATAACAGAAACTCTATGAGGATCGGCCGGATCATTCCAAGTCCTTGGTGGTTTTCAGGACATTAGCCGATACCCTCCCGGCCCCTAAGCCTAAATGCGAATAAGCCGGGCCGGCGTCGGGATGCTAGCTTTGCCCCCTCTGTCGTCGGGAGACTGGCAATGACCTTCAATCGGCGAGATCTGCTCAAAGGCGGCGTCACCTTGTCGCTGGCGTCGCAAGCCTGCTTGCAACCTTTGAGCGCCGGCGCGCAGGAAGCGTGGCCGAATCGGCCCATGACCGCCATCGTGCCGTTCCCGCCCGGTGGGCAGGCGGATCTGGCCGCACGGCCGATCGCCAATGCACTGGAAAAGATTCTGGGCAAGCCGGTGGTGATCGACAACCGCGCCGCCGGCGCCGGCGGCTCGCTCGGCAATGCCGCCGCCGCGCGCGCGGACCCGGATGGCTACACGCTGCTCATTACCCTGTCGTCGCTTGCCGTGCTGCCGGAGGCCGACCGGCTGTTCGGACGGCCGCCGGCTTACGAGGTGTCGCAGTTCACCCCGGTCGCGCGCATCCTTGCCGACCCGACCTTGCTCGCGGTGCCGGCTTCCGCGCCGTGGAAGACGTTGCAGGATCTTGTCGACGACGCGAAGAAGCGTCCGGGCTGAAATCCCCTACGGCTCGTCGGGTCCCTACGGCACGTTGCATGTGGCGATGGAGATGTTTGCCAACGCCGCCGGCATCAAGCTGCTGCATGTGCCGTTCCGCGGCGCCGGTCCGGCGGTGACCGCGCTGCTCTCCGGCACCATCCAGGCGCTGGCTTCCGCTCCGGGCGTGCTGAAGCCGCAGGTCGACGACGGCAAGATGCGCGTGCTCGCCAACTGGGGCGCCGAGCGTGTGAAGAGCTTCCCCGATCTGCCGACCTTCAAGGAGCTCGGCTACAAGGATGTCGAATTCTACATTTGGGCGGGGCTGTTCACGCCGAAGGGCGTTCCGGAGCCGATCGTGCAGCGCCTGCGCGATGCCATGAAGCAGGCGATGGCTGATCCCGCGGTGATAAAAATCTTCGAAACTGCCGGCAGCCCGCCGGCCTATCAGGATGCGCCGGAGTTCGCGAAATTCGTCGAATCCGACAGCGCCAGGCTGATCCAGGCGGTGAAGAAAATCGGCAAGGTGGAATAGTCACGCCGGCGTAAACTTTTTCATAGAGATTGCGCAGGATCCCCGCGGTCACGCCCCAGATCTGCCGCTGCTCGAAGGGAATAGCGAAGTAGTAGCGCGTGATCCCCTCCCAGTCGCGGCTGTGCTTCTGATGATTGGCCGGCTCCATCAGGAATTGCAGCGGCACCTCGAAAGCCTCATCGACCTCGGACGGGTTCAGCGTGAGCCGGTAATCCGGCAGGATACGTGCGACCGACGGCACGATACGATAGCCCTGCGTCGTCATATAGAGATCGAGATAGCCGATCGGCTCGACAAAGCGCGTGTCGAGCCCGACCTCTTCCTGTGCCTCGCGCAAGGCGGCCGCGAGCGGGGTCGCATCGCTCGGCTCGATCTTGCCGCCCGGAAATGAAATCTGCCCGGGATGCTGCGGCAGATGCGCTGCGCGTTGCGTCAGCAGCACGGTAGGCTCGGCGCGGTCCACCACCGGCACCAGCACCGCAGCCGGACGGATCGGCCGCACCGCCCATAGCGTCTTCATTTCCAAATTCAGCTCATGGTCGCCTTTGTCCGGCACCGTATCCGGATCGCGCAGCGCCGGCGGCGCGTTATGCGCCAGCCGCGCCCGCGCCCGCTCGAAGAATGTCGCTGACTGCATCAGGCAAATTCCCGCAGCGTTTCGGCGGGCGCCATCGGGAAAAAGCAGTTTTTCGAGGCGACGCCAAACATGCGGCGGCCTTCGATGTCGCGTTCTTCACCGAAGGCGACCAGATCGTAGAACAACGGCCGCGTCAGCCTGGCCCACAAATCGTTTCGCACATGCAGATAAGGCTTCAGCCCGCCGGTGCCCGGCTCCGGATCGAAACGCAAGGCATGGTCCGGCCCGCACTCGACCCAGTCGTCGACATTTGTACGGAACCGCAGCACGCGGTCGCCGGTTTGGTCCTCTGTTTGCATCTCGACCGCCAGAAACGGCGCGTCGTCCACAACGATGCCGACCTTTTCCACCGGCGTGACCAGGAAATACCTATTTGCCTCCCTTTTCAGCACCGAAGCGAAGAGCTTCACCAGAGCGGGCCGGCCTATCGGTGTCTTCATGTAAAACCAGGTTCCGTCCGCGGCGATCCGCATGTCGATATCCCCGCAGAAAGGCGGGTTCCACAAATGCACCGGCGGCGGGCCCTTACCACCCTCGCGCTTTGCCGAACTGGCTATCGCGTCGATCCCGGTTGCCGGCTGCCCTTGCTTCGCCATGGTTTATCCTACGTATTTGCAACCCTGCCGGTCCATATCGGGGTGCCAATCCTTGGCAAGTCGGGCGGAAGATGGCGTAAGCTCCACAGTCAGGGGCAGAATCGACTGAATTTCATCTCCACCGAGGAGCGGATGTTATGGGACTGGCAAATGAAGAAGGCGCGGAAAAACTCGAGGACATGATTATCCGGGCGGCGGAATCGAGCGCCGCCCACATCCGCGCCGCCCGCAACGCCATCGGCGCCGTCATTTTCGGGCAAGAACACGTGATTGACAGCGCGCTGGTGACGGTTCTTTCCGGCGGCCATGCGCTGCTGGTCGGCGTGCCGGGGTTGGCCAAAACGAAGCTGGTCGACACCATGGGCACCGCGCTTGGCCTCGACGCCCGCCGCATCCAGTTCACGCCGGACCTGATGCCCTCAGACATCCTCGGCGCGGAAGTGCTGGAGGAAGGCGCGGGCGGAACGCGCAGCTTTCGTTTCATCACCGGTCCCGTCTTCGCGCAACTGCTGATGGCCGATGAGATCAACCGCGCCAGCCCGCGCACCCAGTCGGCGCTGCTGCAGGCCATGCAGGAGCAACATATAACGGTCGCCGGCGCGCGGCACGACCTGCCGCGCCCCTTCCATGTGCTCGCGACGCAGAACCCCCTGGAGCAGGAAGGCACCTATCCCTTGCCGGAAGCGCAGCTCGACCGGTTCCTGATGGAGATCGACGTCGACTACCCCGATCGCGTCGCGGAGCGGCGCATTCTGTTCGAAACCACCGGCGCCGACGAAGTGCGGCCGACCGCAGCGATGACCGCCGACGATCTGCTCGCTGCGCAGCGTCTCGTCCGCCGCCTGCCGGTGGGAGAATCCGTGGTCGACGCCATCCTCTCGCTGGTCCGTTCCGCGCGTCCGGGTCCCGACGCAGGCGATATCGGCAGATTGATCGCCTGGGGACCAGGCCCGCGTGCCAGCCAGGCCTTGATGCTTGCGGTGCGCGCCCGCGCGCTGCTGCAAGGCCGTTACGCGCCCTCCATCGATGACGTCGCCGAGCTCGCAGAACCCGTGTTGAAGCATCGTATGGCGCTCACCTTCGCCGCGCGGGCAGAGGGTGAGACCATCCAGGCCGTGATCGCGCGGCTGAAAGCACGGCTCGGGTAAGCCACATGGCGATCGACCCGCGGCTCAGCGAACAGGACGTTGCGGCGGTCAACCGCGCAACCGGGCAAGGCCGCTCGCTTGCGGCCGCGATGCCGCGGCTCATCCTGGAAGCGCGCCGCATCGCCGCGACCGTGATCCACGGCTTGCACGGGCGCCGGCGCGCCGGCTCGGGCGAGAATTTCTGGCAGTATCGCCGCTTCGTTTCCGGCGAGCCGGCGCATCGCGTCGACTGGCGCCGCTCTGCGCGCGACGACCATCTTTATGTGCGCGAGCGGGAATGGGAGGCCGCGCACACGGTGTGGATCTGGCCCGACCGCTCGCCTTCCATGAGCTTCCTCTCGCACCTGGCGACCGATACCAAGCTCGAACGCGTGGTGGTCGTTGCCTTCGCGCTGGCGGAGATTTTGGTGGAGGGCGGCGAACGCGTGGGCATGCCGGGCCTGATGCCGCCGAGCGCAAGCCGCAACGTTATCGACAAGATGGCGCAGGCCATCATCCATGATACGGGAGAGCGCATGAGCCTGCCGCCCTCCTTCTCACCGTCCCCCCTGGCGGAAGTGGTGATGCTCTCGGATCTGTGGAGCCCGATCGGCGACGTGCGCGCGACCATCGCGCAGCTTTCCGCCGGCGGCGCGCAGGGACATGTGGTGCAGACGGTCGATCCGGCGGAGGAAACGTTCCCCTATTCCGGGCGCGTGGAATTCGTCGAATCGGAGGGAGCCGGCAGCATCACCGCCGGGCGCGCGGAAACCTGGCGCGCCGATTACGCAAAGCGCATCGAGCGCCACCGCGCGGAAATCCGCGCCGAAACCGACCGGCTGGGCTGGAGCTTTGCCATCCACCGCACCGATCGGCCCGCGAGCGAATTGCTGCTGGCGCTGCACGCGCGCATGGGCGTGCGGCCGGGCGATACCGGCATCGACCGCTGGCATGCCGGCTATACGGGGAGATCGGCATGATCGCCGGGCTTCCGCTGGTGTTTGCGCAGCCGCTGGTGCTGCTCGGCCTGCTCAGCCTGCCGGTGCTGTGGTGGCTGCTGCGGCTCATTCCGCCGCGCCCGCGCCGCGTCGATTTTCCTCCGACCCGCATGCTTTTCGATATTGCGCCCAAGGAGGAAACGCCTTCGCGCACGCCGTGGTGGCTGACGTTGCTGCGGCTGCTGCTGGCGGCGCTGGTGATCCTCGCCGCCGCCGGCCCGCAATGGAATCCTTCCCTCGCCACATCGGGCGGCGCCGCGCCGCTCGCGGTGCTGATCGACGACGGTTGGACCGCCGCCTCCACCTGGGATGCGCGGCTGCGCGCCGCCGATGATCTCGTGGTGCAGGCGGAAAACGATAACCGCGGCGTGGCGCTGGTGCCGCTGTCGGAAAGCGCGCGTGATGTTTCCATCGGCACCGCAGGCGCCGCGCGCGTGCGGCTGCGCCAGCTCAAGCCGAAGCCGCATGCCCTGCTGCGCGCGGAAGCGCTGCCGATGATCGAGCGGTTCGTCAGCGGCTCGCCGGATATCGAATTTGTCTGGCTGTCGGATGGCATCGATCTCGGCCAAGGCAAGGAGTTCATCGAGGGACTCAACCGCACGCTCGACCCGCGCAGATTGAGCGTGATCGACGGTGGATTGCCGCCGGCGCATGCGCTCGCCGCCGCGGAAAATGCTGCCGGCGCGCTGACGGTGAAGGTCTGCGCGCCGAAAACGGCGGCGCGGAAACCGGTGCGTTGCGCGCGCTCGATTTCAAAGGCTTGCCGCTCGGCGAGGCCCGCTATGCCTTCAGCGCGACGGAACTGGAAACCGAAGCCGAGTTCCAACTGCCGGTGGAAATCCGCAACGACATCGCCCGGATCGAGATCGCGGCGCAGCGTTCCTCTGGAGCGGTGCAACTGCTCGACAAACGCTGGCGGCGGCGCGCCATCGGCGTGATCTCCGGCTCGACCAGCGATACGGCTCAGCCGCTGCTGGCCTCAACCTATTATCTCGCGCGCGCGCTCAATCCATTCGCCGACGTGCGGCTGGCGGAAAGCGCGGCGCCCGCCGAAGCGGTTTCACAATTCGTCGGGCAGAATTTGCCGATGATGATCCTTGCGGATGTCGGCAATGTTACCGGTGAAGCGCGCGAGAAGTTGACCAAATGGATCGAGGACGGCGGCGTGCTGGTGCGCTTTGCCGGCCCGCGCCTGGCCGCTTCGGAGGACGATCTGGTGCCGGTGCGGCTGCGGCGTGGCGGGCGCATTCTTGGCGGCAGCTTGAGCTGGGACCAGCCGCAGCAGCTCGCAGGCTTTTCGCGCGAAGGCCCGTTCAGCGGCATGGCGGTCCCGACCGACGTCACCGTGACCAGGCAAGTTCTGGCCGAGCCGGATGCCGAGCTTTCCGACCGCACCTGGGCGAACCTCGCGGACGGCACGCCCCTCGTCACCGCCGCGCGCCGCGGCAAGGGCGTGGTTGTGCTGTTCCATGTCACCGCCGACACGCGCTGGTCGGACCTGCCGATCTCCGGCGCCTTCGTCGACATGCTCAAGCGCATCGTCGCCATCGCGGGCAACACCGCCGCGGCCGAAAACGAGGCCGGCGCCCGGCAGGCAACGCGCGAAGTGGTGCCGCCCAGCCGGGTGCTCGACGGCTTCGGCGCTTTCGTGCCGCCGCCGCCGACGGCGCGGCCGATTCCGGTGGATTTCTCCGGCCGCGCCGACGCCGAGCATCCGCCCGGATTCTATGGTCCGCCGGAAGGACTGATCGCGGTCAATACGCTGCGGCCCGCCGACCGATTGGCGCGTCTGGATTTCTCTCCGCTCAACGCCCGCCGCGATCAATATCGCCTCGGCGAACCGCAGGATCTGCGCGGGCCGCTCCTGCTCGCCGCGCTTGGTCTGTTGCTGCTCGACGCGCTGGTGGTGTTCTGGCTTGCAGGCGGTCTTGCCCGCCTGACCTTCCGGCGGCGCCCTGCCACCGCAATCATTGCCATTGGCATTCTAGCCGCTGCGCTCGCAGCGCCGCACCGGGCTTTCGCGCAAAGTGATGACTTTGCGAAGAAAGCCTCGCTGCAGACGCATCTTGCTTATGTCATCACCGGCGACGCCGAAGTGGACCGTATCAGCCGTATCGGCCTGGAAGGTCTGACGCTGTTTCTTTCCCAGCGCACTTCCCTGGAAGCCGGTGAGCCGATGGGACTGGAAATTGCGCGCGACGAGCTCGCCTTCTTCCCGCTGATCTACTGGCCGGTTGTCGCCGCCGCGCCGAAACCTTCCGCCCAGGCGCTGGCGCGGCTTGACGCCTACATGAAACAGGGCGGCACCGTGCTGTTCGACACCCGCGACGCCATCGAAGCGCCGCCGGGACCGGGTGGTGAGTCACGCGGTCCCGGGCATGGTGGCGCTGCGCGAGATTTTGTCGTCGCTCGATATCCCGGAGCTCGAGCCTGTCTCCGGCGATCACGTGCTGACCAAAACCTTTTTCCTGCTGCGCGATTTTCCCGGCCGCTTCAACGCGGGCCGCCTTTGGGTGGAAGCGTTGCCGGCCGCCGATGAGGACCTAGGCGACCGCCCTGCCCGCGCCAGTGACGGAGTTTCTTCCATCATCATCACCTCCAACGATCTCGCCGGCGCCTGGGCGATGCGGCCCGACGGTCAGGCCATGCTGCCGCTCTCGCCGGGCGAGCCGCGCCAGCGCGAATTTGCCTTCCGCGCCGGCGTGAACATCGTGATGTACACGCTCACGGGCAACTACAAGGCCGACCAGGTTCACGTGCCCGCCTTGCTCGAGCGGCTGGGACAATAGGAGAGCTGTGATGGATTCACCCGTCATTCCGGGGCGCCGCGAAGCGGCGAACCCGGAATCCATACTCACAGACCGAGGTTATGGATTCCGGGTCCGCGCCTTTGGCGCGTCCCGGAATGACGAAACAAGGGACCCTCGATGACCTACGGCATCGCCTTCGCGCCGCTGGTACCAGCCTATGTCGTATGGGCCGGCTTGGCTGTTGCGCTGATCGTGGCCGGGCTCTTGTTTTTTGCCCGCAGCCGCGGCGCCGTCGTGCGCACCATCGCGCTGTTGCTGATGGTGCTTGCGCTGGCAAACCCCTCCTTCACCCGCGAGGATCGCGAGCCGCTCACCTCCGTCGCCGTGGTCGTCGTCGACAAGAGCCCGAGCCAGAATTTCGGCGACCGCCAGCAGCAGACCGAAACCGCGCGCGCCGCGCTGATCGAACGGCTTGGCCGTATCTCCGGACTGGAAGTCCGCACCGTGGAGGCCGGCCAATCGGACGGCGAGACCGACGGCACGCGTCTGTTCTCCGCACTCGGCTCCGCGCTCGCCGACGTGCCGCCCGACCGGGTCGCCGGCGCCATCCTGCTGACCGATGGCCGCGTGCATGACGTGCCGGCGGAAGCCGCCGCGCTCGGCTTCGCCGCGCCGCTGCATGCGCTGATCACCGGCACGAAGGATGAGCGCGACCGCCGCGTCGCGCTCGTTAGCGCGCCGCGCTTCGGCATCGTTGACCAGATGCAAGCAGTGACTTTCCGTGTCGAGGACCAGGGCGCGTCCGGGGGCACCGCGCAAGTGACCATGCGCCGCGACGGCGAGACGATTGAAACCCGCAGCGTGACGGTGGGCCAGCCGGTGCAGCTGAACATTCACATCCCGCATGCCGGGCCCGAACATCGTCGAGATCGAGGCCTCGCCGCTGCAAGGCGAGCTGACGGCGGTGAACAACCGCGCCGTCGTTTCCATCGACGGCGTGCGTGACAAGCTGCGCGTGCTGCTGGTTTCCGGCGAGCCGCATGCGGGTGAGCGCACCTGGCGCAACCTGCTGAAATCCGACGCCAGCGTCGATCTCGTTCACTTCACCATCTTGCGTCCGCCGGAAAAGCAGGACGGCACGCCGATCAATGAGCTTTCGCTGATCGCCTTCCCGACCCGCGAGCTGTTCCAGCAGAAGATCGACGAGTTCCAGCTCATCATCTTCGACCGCTATGCGCGTCAGGGCGTGCTGCCGATCATCTATTTCGACAATATCGCGCGCTATGTGCGCAAAGGCGGGGCGGTGCTGGTCGCGGCAGGCCCGGACTATGCCAGCACCACCAGCCTGTGGCGCACGCCGCTCGAAGTCATTCTGCCGGCGGAGCCAAGTGGCCAGGTGACCGAGACGCCGTTCCGCGCGCAACTCAGCACCGTCGGCAAGCGCCATCCGGTGACGCGCGACCTGGAAGGCGCGGGCTCCGACCCGCCGCGCTGGAGCCGCTGGTTCCGCGTGGTCGACACCCGGAAGGCCGAGGGCGCAACGGTGATGCAGGCTGCCGATGACAAGCCGCTGCTGGTGCTGTCGCGCGAAGGCGAAGGCCGCGTCGCTCTGCTTCTCTCCGATCACATCTGGCTATGGGCGCGCGGCTACGAGGGCGGCGGACCGCATCTCGACCTGTTGCGGCGGCTTTCGCATTGGCTGATGAAGCAACCTGATCTGGAAGAGGAGGCGCTGCGGCTCTCCTCGCACGGGCGCGAGCTGTCGATCGAGCGCCAGTCGATGGCCGACACGATCGGTGAGGTGACCGTCACCGCGCCGTCCGGCGGCACAACGACGCTGACGTTGCAAACGGCGCAGCCCGGCTTGTGGCGCGGCTCGATGCCGGCGGGCGAGCTTGGCCTGTGGCGCGCCACCGACGGCAAGCTGACCACCCTGGTGAATATCGGGCCGGCCAATCCGCGCGAATTTACCGAGGTCACGTCGACCACCGAAGTGCTGGCGCCGCTGGCCACCGCCACCGGCGGCGACGCGCGCCGCCTGACCGAAACATCCGGCGTGACGCTGCCGCGGATTCTCGCCGTGCGTTCGACCGGCATTTTCCAGGGCGACGACTGGATCGGGCTGAAGATCCGCGATGCCAGCGTGGTGCGCGGCATCGGCGTGCTACCGGTCTTCGCCGGCTTCATCGGGCTGCTGCTGCTGATCGGCAGCCTCGCCGCGACCTGGGCGCGGGAGGGACGGTGACTTAATTCGTCATTCCGGGGCGCGGACAGTCCGCGAACCCGGAATCCATAACCAACACCGGGCGTATCGATTCCGGATAGCCGCTACGCGGCTTCCGGAATGACGAAGGTGACTACACCGCTTCCCACTCCGGACGTATCGGTCCGCTGACGCCGGCAAAGGCGCCGTCAGCCAACTCAGCCACCAGCAAGCGCTGCGGATCGACCGGTCCCGGCATGCGTGGCCGCGCCCTTGGGAATGCGCTTGAAGCCGCAGCGCTGGTAATAGGATTCGTCGCCGACCAGCACGACCAGCTTGTGCCCCTTTGCCTTCGCTTCCTGCAGCGAGCGTTCGATCAGGCCGATGCCGATGCCGCGATCACGGAACGGCGGCTCCACCGTCAGCGGGCCGAGCAAGAGCGCGGACGTCTCGCCGATACGAATGGGGGAAAGCCGCACCGAGCCGACCAGCAGCGTTCCGATCCGCGCGGTGAATGACAGATCAAGGCTGTGCGCGACGCCCTCGCGGATGCGGTAGGCGGTGCGCGCGTAACGCCCCGGGCCGAAGGTGCGCTCGTGCAGGCGATCGATCGCCATGCGCGTCACCGGCGGATTCCGGCAGAATTGTCAACGAAAGATCGTTCATTCCCCATCACTTTTAACTTGGCGCACGATCTTATCCGAAAACCGGTTCCATCCCGGATCAACTCCGGCGGCTTTCGGGATCATGCGCTCTCACCAATGCTCGCTCACCGGCGCGCCACCCATCACCTCGGCGATGCGGGCACGCGTGGCGGCGGTGGTATCGTTCGGCAGCGCATCCAGCGCGAAGAAAGACGCGACCGTGATCTCGCGGTTTGCCTTGAACGGTCCGTCTTGTTCGAAATCCTGCACCACATAGACCGCGATATGGTCGCGCTTGGAGACGTAACGATTGAAAAAAATGCCATGCAACCGGGGCGCGCTGCCAAGACGGACGTTGCCCTCCTCGGCCAGTTCGCGCGCCAGCGCCTGCAGCATCGTTTCGCCCCGCTCCACCCCGCCGCCCGGCAGATGCCAGCCGCGCACATAGCTGTGCTGCACAAGAAGAATGCGCCCGGCACTGTCCACGACCAGACCGCGCACGCCAAGCGTCATTCCACGCGCAAATCGCCAATAAGAATGCAGCAGGGGCCGGAAGACAGATTCCCACAGCCGGCCGGGAACATGGCGTGGCGAATTGGTCTTTTCCATCGGTCGCCCTATATAGTTTAGAAGTCTTCCAATATAGCTAAGTCGTCCTTCCAGCCCAAAAAGAGGCCGCCCCGTGAAGCGATTTTCCGACCTGTCCGAGCAGGAAATCCTCGCCCTCGCTATCACCAATGAAGAAGAAGACAGCCGCATCTATCGCGGATTCGCCGAAGGTTTGCGCGCGCAATTTCCCGCCTCGGCCAAGGTATTCGAGGAAATGGCGGACGAGGAAGTGCGCCACCGAACCATGCTGTTCGATCTCTATCGGGAAAAATTCGGCGACTACCTGCCGCTTATCCGCCGCCAGGACGTCAAAGGCTTCATCCAGAAGCCAGCGATCTGGCTGATGGGGGCACTCAATCTCGACGAGGTGCGCAAATACGCCGAGGCGATGGAATACGAGGCCGGCCGCTTTTATCGCAAGGGGGCGGAAACCACGCGGGACGCCGCGGTCCGCAAGCTGCTCAACGAGCTTGCCGAAATCGAGAACGAACACGAGGATATGGCGCACAAGCTTGGGGAGGAGATCCTCACCAAGAAAGAGCGCGAGCACGAAGACGAAACGGCGCGCCGGATGTTCCTGCTGCAATATGTGCAGCCGGGTCTGGTCGGGCTGATGGACGGCTCGGTATCGACGCTGGCGCCGCTATTTGCCGCCGCCTTCGCCACCCATAGCACCTGGGAAACATTTCTGGTGGGCATGGCTGCCTCGGTCGGCGCCGGCATATCCATGGGCTTCGCCGAGGCCGCTTCCGACGACGGCTCGCTCACCGGGCGCGGCACGCCCTGGGTCCGTGGTACCGTGACGGGAATCATGACCACCATTGGCGGCGTCGGCCACACCCTGCCCTACCTCATCCCGGATTTCTGGGCGGCAACCATTCTCGCCGTGATCGTCGTCGCCATCGAGCTCTTCGCCATCGCCTATATTCGTTTCCGCTACATGGACACACCCTTCCTGTCGGCCGCATTCCAGATCGTGGTCGGGGGCACGCTGGTGTTCCTTGCCGGAATCCTGATAGGCAGCGCCTGACACTAATGTTTAAGCTCGCGCATCTTTCCGACCCGCATCTCGGATCCTTGCCGAGGCCGCGGTGGCGCGAGCTCGCCGGCAAACGCGGGCTGGGCTTCTTCAACTGGCTCCGCAAGCGCCGCGCGCGCCACCAAGTGGACGTGCTGGAGGAACTGATCGCCGATATGCGGTCGTTCAAGCCCGACCATCTCGCAATCACCGGCGACCTGATCAACCTTTCGCTGGAAAAGGAGTTCGAGCCTGCGCGGGCCTGGCTGGAGGCACTCGGCACGCCGCATGATGTCACCGTGGTGCCGGGCAACCACGACGCCTATGTCGGCGCGACCGCCTCGCATTCCGGAAAGCACTGGGGCGAGTTCATGACGAACGATGCCGTGCAGGTGCTGGTTGGTCAGGAAATCACCTATCCCTTCGTGCGCCGGCGCGGTTCCATCGCGCTCATTGGGTTGTCGACTGCTGTACCGACGCTGCCTTTCATGGCGACGGGCGAGCTTGGACGCGAGCAAATCGCGCGTTTTGCCGACACGCTCCTCGGACTTAAGGATGCAGGGCTGTTTCGCGTCGTCCTGATCCATCACCCGCCGAAGAGCAGCCCGGGCAAGCGTTTCCGCCGCCTGGTGGATGCCCGCGATTTCCGCGCTGTCCTGGCCGAGCACGGCGCCGATTTGGTGTTGCACGGCCATAACCATGAGCATTCGTTGATCTGGCTGGATGGGCCGCAGCGGCACATTCCCGCCTTCGGCGTGCCGTCGGCTTCGTCTCCGCCAAGCAGCAGCCGTGAGACAGCGGGCTACAACATTTATGAGATCGATGGTGCTCCGGGAGCCTGGCAATGCACCGCGATCCTGCGTTCGCTGCGTCCCGATGGCGAAGGCTTTGTTGAACTGGCGCGCGAAAAGGTCGCCTAGTGCATGATCCGGCGAAGTGGAATCCGGTTCGCCGATAAGATCATGCGCCAAATTAAAAGTTAGCGCGCGAACCGCAGATAAGTATACGCAATCTGCGCAAGCTAGATTGCTTTCCGCAAAACCGGTTGCCACCCCGGATCAAGTCCGGGGCAGGCTTTTGCTGATCGCGCGCTAAGACTACAAAGACAGCATCCAGGCCAGCGCAAAGAGCGCCGCAATGCCGGCGATCAGGCCGATGAAGAACGCCTTGACGGCGTTCCAGCGCCGGTGGCGGCGTTCGGTCTCGATGTCGCGCCAGGTTTCCTTGCCGAGCTGCGGGGACAGTGCCGCGAGCGAGCGCTCCCGCTCCACCAGACGGCGGGCGACGTATTGCGTGACGGCCGCAACGATCGGCCCGACGTCGCCTGATTCCGCAAGCACGCGGCGGCCATAGCTCGTGTCCTGCACCAGACGATAAATACGCTTGTCGCGTCCCATCACCACATGCGCGACTGCGTCCAGCCAAAGCCGCGGCGTGTCGCCCTGGCTGATGCCGCGATCGAACAGATCGATTTCCGACGGAATCTCCGCAAAGAACGGATCGAGTGCCTCGTTGAGGATTTGCAGCCGCGCGACTTCCGCGTCGCGCAGATCGACGACGACGCTGGTGCGTTCGGCCACCTCAATGCGCGCCTGGCGCACCGCGGCTTTGAGCCGGGGAGACGAATCCTCCTCCGGCGCCGAGGGAGCGCCTGCTTTCCCCGATCGTCCCCACATGACGCGTAACTTAGCAACGCGCGTCGCCGGCGCAAAGCCCGAAACGCCGATCCGCGGCGCGGGATGCTGCCGAGGGCTTGCGAAACTGAGTATTGCGTGAATCGCTCACCCAAGAATTCGAGCGTAATCGCGAAGCGCCTATTTGCCCGCCGCTTTTCTCAGGGCGTCATGGATCCTGTCCTGCCAGCCCGGCCCGTCTTCCTGAAAATAATCCAGGACGTCGCGGTCGATCCGCAAGGAAACCAGTTCCTTGGCATTGGGCACCGCGGGCTTCGGCGCAGGCGCCTCCAGCGGCTTGGTGGTGGCCTCCTTGAAAGCCGCTTCGGCGGCCGTCCGCGGATCGCTGGATCGTCGCTTTCTCTCAACCATCAATGTGCGCTTTCTTCCCGAAACATGCCGAGCGCTTCCTGCGCCGGCCGGTCTGAGATCGAGAACAAGACCGCTTCGCCGTCAGCCTCATGGCTATAGCTTTTCCATGACGGAACAACAAAGACATCGTTGCGCGTCCATTCCAGCACCGTATCGCCGACCCGGGTGCGCCCCTGCCCTTCTGCGCAGGCGAAGATGGTGCTGTCGGTCGCCCTGTAAGGCTCGCCTTTGAATCCTTGCGGCAGCAGCGCCAGATGCGCGCCCATGGTCGGCGTCACCCAACCGCCGTTGAACGGATTGGCATAGCGGATGCGCGCGCCATGCCGCGGGTCGATATCGCCCGAGCGCTGCAGGCGCTGCAAAATCGGCTTCATGCGCGCATAGGGATAATTGACGATCGGACTGCGCCTGAGCGAGGTGTCGCTGCCGTCGGGAAAGACGCCCGATCCGAAGCGCTCGATCGAATCGCCATGCTCGCGCCGCGTGTTCTGCGGCTCCTCGCCCAAATCCTCGAAGAACGCGGTGGCATAAAAATTCACCATCGGCAGGTCGAGCACGTCGAGCCACATCATCGGCTGCTTGGTGTCGTTGCCGTGGTCGTGCGCGCTCCAGCCCGGCGTGATGACGAAATCGCCCGGACGCATCTGCGTCTTCTCGCCGTCGACTTGCGTGTAGGCGCCCTCGCCTTCCAGGATAAAGCGGATGGCGCTCGCGGTATGTCGATGCGGCGGTGCAATTTCACCCGGCAGCACGAGCTGGATGCCGGCATAGAGTGATGGCGTGATGGCGGATTTTCCGCGCATGCCGGGATTTTCCAGCACCAGCACGCGGCGCTCGGCTTCCTTGGCGGTGATCAGCTCACCGCCCTCAAACACCATCGGCTTGAAATCGTCAAATCGCCAAAGCGCCGGAAGAAACGGCGTCGCCGGCTCGTTCGGCACCAGTTCGCGCAGCACTTCCCACAGCGGCGCCATATGCTTGCGGCCGATGCGCTCATAATAGGCGCCGCGCAACGCCCGAATTTCTTCCGCAGAGCGCGACACACCGCCTGCGCCTGCGGCATTTTCCGCGCTGGAGATCGGCATGCTGTCGCTCCTTAAGTCGTCGCGCCGCTCCGGCGGCATTATAGCGCAGTCAGCCCTTCGGGCGAACCCGCTCGATGAAGACGGCAAAGGCAGCAAGCTGCTTGCGGATGAAATCGCGGGTGGTCTCGTCCGTCAGCTCGTGCTTTGCCTCGTCCACCTTCGATTTCGCATTGCCGATGAAGATCTCCGGGCTGTTGAGGATGAAAGCATCGAGTCCATCAAGCACCTGGCGCAGGTGATATTGCATACGCGCGCCGCCGACCGACCCGCTGGTCGCGGACTGAATCGCAAAAGGCTTGTTGGCGAACGGCGACGGCTCTTTCATCCGCGACAGCCAATCGATCGCATTCTTCAAGCCGCCGGGAATCGAGAAGTTATATTCCGCACTGACGATCACCACGCCGTCGGCGGCGAGGATCGCCTTGCCCAGCGTGGTGACGTCGGCGGGAATGCCCTGCTCGTGCTGGATGTCGAAATTGTAGATCGGAAACCCGCCGTAAGGCGGCGCCGGCGTGATGCTCATTTGCTCCGGCGCGAGCGCAGGCAGCGCCCGCTCCACGATTGCATTGAACGAGCCCTTCCGCAGGCTCCCGCAGATGCTCAGGACGTTCAACTTTTCGGCCATTCCACCCCCGATTTCCGCTACTGCGCGGCCGGCCTTGTTTGCTTGATCGGATTACGAAGCAGGCCCACGCCTTCTATCTCGATCTCGCAGACGTCGCCTTCGTTCATCCAGACCGGGGGCTTGCGCGCGAAGCCCACGCCCGAAGGCGTGCCGGTGACGATGACGTCGCCGGGCTCCAGCGTCATGGCCTGGCTTAAGTCGACAAGCGTCTCCGCCACCGGGAACATCATGTTGTCGGTGTTGTCGGATTGCATGACCTTGCCATTAAGCCGGCTCTCGATCTTCAGGCCCTTGCCGCCCGGCGGGACTTCATCCGCCGAGATCATCCACGGTCCGAAACCGCCGGTAGCGTCGAAATTCTTGCCCATGTCCCACTGGCTGGTGCGGCGTTGAAATTCGCGCACCGAGCCGTCGTTGAAGCAGGAATAGCCGGCGATGCATGAGAGTGCGTTGGCCATCGTCAGATGCTTGGCGCGCTTGCCGATGATCACCACCAGCTCGGCTTCGTAGTCCAGGGTGTCGGTCATGGATGGGCGCAGGATCGGCTGATCATGCGCGACCAGCGACGTCGTGCAGCGTATGAAAATTGTGGGAAATTTGGGAATGTTGTCTTTCTGGAAGCCTTCCTTGATGTGCTCGAGATAGTTAAGCCCCAGGCAAACGATCTTCCCGGGAGAAGCTACCGGCAATGAATAGGTGATGGCCATCGAGCGGCACGCGCGTCGAAGCGGGGGCCCGTTTGGCAAGATCGGCGATAGCGGATAGCTCGCCGTTGCTCTGACGCAGCCAGATGCCGAGGTCCTTCGGCGCGCTCGGATCTGCTGCCTGCAAGTCGATGAGCTGGTCGCCCTCGACGACGCCCAGCCGCCGCCCGTCCTGTCCCTTGAAGCCAACGATTTTCATGCTGTCCCCGCTCTGGATCGACCGATGACGGCTAAGGCCGTCATATTGCGCGCGACTATAGCGAACCCTTCAGGGCATCCAAGGCCCTGACTACTCGTCTAAAGGTTTAGGTGCGCCGATGCGTCCTTAGCGCAAGGCCAGAGCGTGGACGCAAAAATAGTGGTCCGGGTCGCGCCACGAGGTCACCGGAGTCCACCCGGAGCCGCGCGCCAGCGCGCTGAATGAATCGACGGAATATTTGTAGCTGCTTTCCGTATGGATGGTCTCGCCGGCGCGGAACTCGACGGTTTCGCCCGCCACCCGCACCTTTTGCCGCTTGCTGCTGGCGAGGTGCATTTCGATGCGGTGGCGCTCGCGATTATAAAAGGCGTGATGCTCGAAGCTATCGAGGTCGAATTTTCCATCGAGTTCGCGGTTGATGCGCACGAGGATATTGAGATTGAAGGCCCGGGTGATCCCGGCGGCGTCGTTGTAGGCGGCGTTAAGGATGCGGTTGTCTTTCTGCAGATCGGTGCCGACAAGCAGAATGGCGCCGCTGCCAAGAATGCGCGCCGCGTGTCGCAGGAAAGCGGTAGCCTCGTGCGGCTCGAAATTGCCGATGGTCGAGCCGGGAAAAAATCCGACTCGCGTGGCGGGTACCGAGGCCGGCAGATCGAACGGCTGGGCAAAATCCGCCGTCACGGGCGAGACATTGAGCTTGGGAAATTCCTTGCGCAGCTCGGCGGCTTCGCCCTCCAGCATCTCCCCGCAGATATCCACCGGCACATAGGCCGCAAGCTGCGGGGCTGCCGCGAGCAGGATGCGTGTCTTGCGGCTCGAACCGCTGCCAAATTCCACCAGCGCCGAGCCCGACGGAATATAATCGGCGATAGCCGCCGCGTTGTCCTCCAGGATGCGCAGCTCGCTGCGTGTCAGATAATATTCCGGCAGGTCGGTGATCCGCTCAAACAGCGCGCAGCCGGCCGTATCGTAAAAGTATTTCGGAGGAATCCGCTTCGGCGTCGACTTTAGACCCGTCAGCACGTCCGCTGCGAACGGCGAGGCGGGATGCGGCTGTTCGAATTTCTGCACTGACTTTTTTAACGCTACCATGGAGCACCAATCTTGTTTATGATTTCGGGTACGGCTTCAATTGCCGTCATCCGCCAGGCGCAATCCGCTGAATTGCCAACGCGCCGACGGCGGGAAGAAGTTGCGATAGCTCACGCGTGCGTGGCCTTCCGGCGTCGCCAGTGAGCTGCCGCGCAAGACCATCTGATTGACCATGAACTTGCCGTTGTATTCACCGAGCGCGCCTTCCAGTGGCCGGTAGCCGGGATAAGCTGCGTAAGAGCTTTGCGTCCACTGCCACACCAAGCCGAAAGCATCGGCCAGCGCGCCCGCCCGCGCCGTCACTTCCCATTCTGCCTCGCTCGGCAGACGGCAGCCCCGCCAGCGCGCGAAAGCGTCCGCTTCATAGTAACTGACGTGGCAGACCGGCGCGGCGGGGTCGACCGGACGCAAACCACCGAGTGTCATCGTGAACCACGCGCCGTCGACTTCTCTGCCAATAGCCCGGCGCCTCCCAACCCGCGGCTTTCGCCGTATCCCATCCATCCGACAGCCACAATGCAGGACGTCGCGTAGCCGTCCGCCGTCATGAAATCGAGCCATTCGGCGTTGCTGACGAGATTGCGCGCGACGCGCGCCGGCTGCAGAAACACCCGGTGTTGCGGGCCTTCATTGTCGAAGCAGAATCCTTCATCGTCATGGCCGATCGTGTGGATGCCGCTTGCCACGTCGGCGAAACCCGTGGAGTTGGGCTGGCTGCCCGGCATCTGCCATTTGCCGTCATAGGCCGGATGCGTCGGGTTTTGCGCGAAGGCATGCAGGATGTCGGTGAGGATCAACTCCTGATGCTGCTGCTCGTGGTGCAGGCCGATCTCCACGATCGGGGGCGATTTTCCGCAGTTCGTTCTCGTCGCCGGCCGCGAGCAGTTGCTCCATGGCGGCATCGACATGCGCGCGGTAGGCAGTGACCTCATGGGCGCCCGGCCGCGTCACCAGCCCGCGCTCGGGGCGCGCATGACGCGGCCCCACCGCGACGTAATAGGAGTTGAATAAATAGCCGAAGCGGTCATCGAAGCGTTGGTAATGCGGAGCGTATTGCCGCAGCAGGAATTGCTCGAAGAACCAGGTGGTATGCGCGCGATGCCATTTTGTCGGACTCGCGTCCGGCATCGACTGCACCTGTTGATCCTCCGGGGAAAGCGGCGCTGCGCGTCTTTCGGTTTCCGTTCTGACCGTGCGGTAATCTCGCGACCATCGGTCGCGCAGATCGTCGGACAGCCCCTTCGATTTTGCCGCGATCGGCCTCATTGGGGAGCTACGATCGAAAACCCGTACAGGCGCAATAGGCGGCATACTTGCCTCTCTAAGAGCGAAATAAAATGGACGCGCAACGACTTAACCCGTGGATGCCGCCGTTAGTTCCGCGTGATGGCGCAGCCAGAAAGGTCAAAGTAAATATCGACGGGAACCGAATACAAGGCCCGTCTGCTGTAACGCGGCCGGCTCAAACCGCAATCAAAACCGCTCAATCTGGACTGTAATGGGTGGGAGCCACCCCGGCTAAAATAGCATAGGCTCCGCGCAAAGGCGGGGGCAAGGAAGCCTTTGGCTGGCCGAGGAGAAGGATGAAGGTAATGAATGAGGAAACGCTCAACGCCACGCTGCGTAAATTTCTCAAAAAGGTCGGAATTACCTCTCAGCGCGAGATCGAGATGGCGGTGCGCGATGCGGTCGCCGACGGGCGCTTGAAGGGAAACGAATCGCTATTGGCCAAGGCCACGGTCCGCGTCGAGGGATTGAACCTGACGTTTGATGTTGAGGGCGACGTCGAACTGGAGTGAGCGAATATGCCACGAATGAAACGCTTCACCGGGCAGCTGTTGGTCGTCGCACTGGCGCTGGCGCTCCCCGCCACCGCGTCGGCACAGCAGCGGCAAGGACGAACCGGCAGCAATCCGCCGCAACGGCAGGAGGAGCCACAGCAGCAGCCGCAGCAACCACAGCAAACCGAGCAGCGCCGCGAAGCGCTCTCTGGCGTGCTTCGGCTATTGCCCGGCGATTCCGTCACAGAGCACAGCATCGATTTGGCAAACGGCAAAACGCTGGCTTACACAGCAACGGCCGGAACGCTCGCGCTGTATGACCAGTCGGGCGAGCAAACTGCCGCGGTGTTCTACACCGCTTACGTGGCTAAAGGTGGCAATGATGCGCCGCGGCCGCTCACCTTCGGTTTCAATGGCGGGCCGGGAGCCGCTTCCGCCTACCTGCATCTCGGATTGGTCGGTCCGCAGATCTTGCGATTTGGCGACCGCAACGATGCAGCCACAGCGCAGCTGCGCTCCAACCCGCAGACCTGGCTCGAGTTCACCGATGTGGTGATGATAGACCCGGTCGGCAGCGGGTGGTCGCGTGCGGCCAAGCCGGACGGCAATGACGCTTTCCGCGGGGTGCGGCGCGATGCCGATTTCTTTGCCAAGGTCATCGCGCTTTACACCGCCAGGAACGGACGCAGTGCCTCGCCAAAATATCTTTTGGGCGAAAGCTATGGCGGCTTCCGCGCCGCCAAGGTTGCGCGCGCCCTGCAGCAGGACCAAGGCGTCGCAATCTCCGGGATCGTCATGGTCTCGCCGATGCTGGAAGGCGCTTTCCAGTTCGGCGGCGACCGATTTGCGCTTGGCGCCGCCCTCATCTGCCGTCACTTGCCGCCGCCGAGCTCGAACGCAGCAACGCGATGAGCCAGGAAGCCGTGGCGCAGGCGGAGCGCTTCGCGATGACCGAATATCTCACCACCCTCGCCGGCCCTCCACCGCAGGGCGAAGCCGCACGCGTCTTCTACGCTAAATTGGCGAGGATGACGGGCATTCCCGAAGAGGATGTGGCAAAATCGCGTGGCTTCCTGCGCGATTACTACCTAAAGGGTCTTCGTTCCGCCAATGGCATGACGGTCAGCCGCTACGACGGCTCCTTCGGCATGGACGATCCGTTCCCCGATAGCCGTGGTGACCGTGGACCCGATCCGCTGCTGGATGGATTCACCCGCGCTTATTCGGGCGCATTCGTCGGCTATGCGCGCGAGCGGCTGGGCTTCCATACCGACATGACCTATGTGCTGCTCTCGGGAGAAACCAGCGGCAACTGGAACTGGCGGGAGGGCGGCCGCGGCGAGCCGAGCGCCAGCGATGATCTGCGCGTGCTCTTGGCTTTCAACCCCTCATTCCGGCTTGTCATTGCGCACGGCTACACGGACCTGGTGACGCCTTACATGGCGAGCCGCTATGTCATTGAGCATCTGCCGCCGTTCACCCAACCGGAGCGCGTGCAGCTTAAGCTCTATTCCGGCGGTCACATGTTCTATGTCGCTGACGAGCCGCGCAAAAGTTTCAGCGCCGATATGAAGGCCTTCTTCAGCGCCGGCAAAGGTTCATAAGCCAGCTATTTCGGCCGGATGCTGGGGTCGCCGCCTGGGCTGCCGGGCGGCGGGATGACCGGCGTTCTTCCGGTATCCGGCGTCGGCAATCTTATCTCCGGGTCGATACCGGGCGGCGGACAGATCACGCCGTCCGATTGCGCCAGACGCTGGCTGAGATTGTCGGGCGGCGCCGCCGGATTGAGCGGTTCGCCCCTCCCGGTGTTGAACGTGCCGGGCGATCCTGGCGGCAACATTGGCGAGCATGGCGGCGAGCCCTGCCCCAGCGCCGGCGCCACAATGACGGATGCCAGGACCGCCGCAGCCAAGAATGCGACAATTTCCAGCCAGAACTTCCGCGTGGCGTGCCATGCCTTCATATCGATTCAACCGGCGCCGCAGGCGCAAAGTTCCGCCCCAATAGCTTGAAGCAGGAACTATCGCATCGCCCCGGCGTTGGATTCTACTGCGACCGATCGCGTCCAATTGCAGCGGAGCCAGCCGATGGATGTCCGTAATCCCAACCCCGACCCCCAACCGCCGCGGCCGGTGAAAACGACCAACGAGGCGCGGCAAGGCATCGCCGGACAGAACGTGCGCACCGTGCTGATCATCGGGCTCGGCTCCATCGTCGTTATCTTCGCCCTGCTCTGGCTGTTCTATTTCGGGCGGTGAGGTCATGCCGGCGCGGGCGCCGCGGCGATGAAACGCGCGCCTGATCTCCTTATTTCACCGCTGCGGTATGTGGCGCGAGGGTCCATAGCGGCCGTTGCGGTACACGAGCGGAGAGATGTCCTCGCGCGTCAATACCTGCAACACCCGGCCGATAAAGATGGTATGCGAGCCGTAGTTGATTTCCTGCTCCTTGCCGCAGAACAAATTAGCCTGTGCATCGGCGAGATAAGGCACCTCTTCGGCATTCGCGCGCCAATCGCCGATGGCAAAGCGTTCCGGCCCCGTCGCATGGCTGCTGAAAATCTTGGCAACGGCGAGATTCGACGTGTGCAGCACGTTGATGCAGTAACGGTCCTGCCTGTGCAGGAAGTAATGCAGGCGGCTGCTCTGATTGAAGCAGACCAGCAGCGACGGCGGGTCCATGCTGATGGAGGTGACCGAAGTGGCCGTGGTGCCATGCCGTTCCCCGCCATCTTGCGCGGAGACGATCGCCACCGTGCTGGCGACCCGCCGCATCGCGAGCCGGAAATTCTCCTGAATGTCCCCGCCGCTCATGCCGGCACCTTTTGCTCGGCCAGAAAGGCGAGCACGCGCTCGTTGAACTCATCGGCGCATTCGATGTTGCCCATGTGCCCGGCCGTCTCGAACACATGCAGCGATGCGCGCGGGATTTTCGGCACGAAAGCCTCGGTATAGCCAGGCTCGCGCAGGCAATCGAGCCTGCCTGCCATCACAAGCGTCGGCACCCCGATGGCGGCGTAGTCGATATTGTCGCGCTCGCGCTTGCTGCTGCCGGTGCGAAACGGCGCCTTGAAGCGTGCGGCGGAGGTGGCCTCCCAGGCCCCCGGCACCAGCGACATCTCCCAGCGGCGATCCACGTAGGCTTCGTCGCTCGACCATTTCGGATTGACGAACATCACCTGGATGATGCGCCGCATGTGCTCGCGCGAACCGTCATAGCTGTTGATGATCTTGCGCTGGTCGTTGTCAGGCGCCTCGCCTCCGCCGGAACAACAGACAATGCTCGCCATCGGCCAATCCGGCTGCTTACGCGCCGCCACCGTCAGGCTCAGTCCGCCCGACATCGACGAGCCCATCACATGCACCGGGCCGACCCCCATCACTTCGATGAAACGTTTGATGTGCGTGATGCGGCGATCGAACTGGCCATTGAAATCGAAGATCTTATCGGTCAGCCCGAAGCCGAGATGATCGGGCGCCAGCACGTGGTAGTGCGCGCCGAGCGCTTGCAGGTTTAATTCCCAGGAGAACTCCGCGGCACCGCCAAATTCCGCCGAATGCAGCAGCAATACGCTCGGCTTTCGTCCGCGATGGCTTTCGCCAGCCTCGAAATAATGCGTCGCCACGCCGTCGACGGAAATGAACTTGCCTTGCCCCATCAGGCCATCGCCTTCGCCTTTTGCATCACGGTACGCGGCAAATCCTTGATCTGCGGATATACCTCCTTGGCGAACAGCGTCATGCTGCGAAACCGTGCGCTTGTGATCGAGGAAGCCGGCCTGCTGCATCATCAACAGATGATCGAAGCCGCCGACCAGGTCGTAGTAACGCTTGACCTGCTTTGCGACGGAGTCCGGTGTTCCGTACATCAGCACGCCCTGCTCGCGCAGATAGTCCATGCCCTTCGCACGCACCGCGTCGGTGCGGCCGGAGTAGGCGCCTTGCAGCGCCTTCACGTTGGTTTCGACGTTGACATAGCCGGGCGGATTGCGGAACTGCGGCGGCGTCTTCGTCTGCATGTACCAGGTGAGTTCTTTGGCGCCCTTTTCCGCCTCCTCCTCCGAGTCGGCGGTGTAAACGAGCGGCATGAAAGCCATGCCGCGCGCCGCTCGGCAGCCCGTGATCGGCCATGGTCGAGCGATAGGCGTCGAACATCAGCTTCACCTTGTCATGCGGCTGCAGGAAGGTTGCGAACACGTAGCCCCGGCTCGCCACCTTCTTGATGTTGTCGTAGTCGCTCGAACCGGTGATCCAGATCATCGGATGCGGCTGCTGGTAGGGGCGTGGCCATACGTTCACCACGCGCCGATGCGTGAAGCGGCCTTCGAAGTTGAACGGCCCGTCGTGGCTGGTCCAGGCCTTCACGATCAGGTCGACGCCTTCCCAGAGCCGCTCCAGCGTCTGCGTCGGATTGGTGTTGGCGGCGAATATCTCGTACGGCACCCCGCGCACGATGCCGACGTCGAGCCGTCCGCGTGAGATGTTGTCGATCATCGCCATTTCCTCGGCGATGCGGATCGGATCGCCGCGGTTGGCGATCGGATTGCCGAGAATGCAGATGCGAGCCTTCTTGGTCTGCCGCGCCAGGATGGCAGCCATCAGCGGCGCGGCGGCGTCGAGACAAGTCGCGGTCTGGTGATGCTCGTTGAGCATGATGTTGAAGCCGAGCTCGTCGGCGATCATATGCTCGTCGAGATAGCGGTTGTAGAGATCGGAACCGATCTTCGGATCGTAGATGCTTGCTCGGGATCGTTACCCGCATCGATTCGAGCGTGTCCCCTTGGCGGAAGATGCGGATAGGGCATCTCGGTGAAGTGCCAGGCCTGCATGGTTGTCGTCCTTCCTGTTTCCTCAGGTTCCGCCGCTAGCGCAAGAACTCGCGCAGCGCTGCCATGAATGCTTCGGGTTGTTCGAGATGCGGGAAATGTCCCGCGCCGGGGATCACCTGCAAGATCGCGCCGGGAATCGCATCGGCGTAAGCCTTGCCATAGGCCGGCGTCACGATGCCGTCATGCTCGCCCCAGATCAGCCGCGTCGGCACCGTGATGCGATGCAGCCTCCGCTTCAGCTTGGGATTGTGCATGAAGGGCTCCCAGCAGAAGCGCGCCAAGGATTCGACATTGCGCGCGACGATCGCGAGCTTCTCTTCCGGCATCGACGGCAAAGTCGCGCTTGCCCTTTTCCGGATCGTGCCACTTCAGCTTCCGCACCTCGGAGGGATGCAGACACCAGAAATCCGCGATGTCGCGATCGTACGGGCCGCCGACCTTGACGCCGTAGGCATCGACCAGCACCAGCCTGCGAAATGAAGAAGTCGTCCTTGGTCGCGATCTCCGCCGCCAGCCAGCCGCCGAACGAGAAGCCGACCACCGGCACATTCTTCAGCGCGAGTTTCTCGACCAGGTCGAGATAGATGTAGGAGATGTCGTCGAGACTGCTGATCCAATCCGGCCGCTCGGAGTTGCCGAAGCCCGGCGGCGACGGGATGAAAACCTCGAAATCCTTGGCCAGTTCGTCAATGAAGGGCGCCTCCGGCTCCAAGCCTTCCTCCCCATAGAGCAGCAGCAGGGGCTGCCCGCGGCCGCGTCGTTCCAGCTCGATGTCCATGCCGCTGACATGGATCAGGGTCTTGCGTTGGTCCGTCGTCAACATGCGGAAAATGGCTCCTGGCTTGCAGTGAGGCGGCAGCGGCTATTGACGCCCGCAGGGCGGGCCTTGTCTACACGCGGGGTGCAATGGGTATACGGGGCGCGCAAAAGCTTGCGCCCGGGTGCAAATTTGCGCCCTCCTGGCTATACTGTTCGGGTCATGGCCGAGACCCTGAGTTCCAGTTCGCTTGCCGTTTCGGAGTGGATCAAAAGCTGCTCCGATTTGATGAACCATTGCGAGCATTTTGCCGCCGCGGACATTCTCTCCACGCGCCAGCGTATCCTGGATTTTTCCGCCGGACGAAGCTCTTTTGCCGTCACCAACTCCGGCCGCTTCATTGGCTATGGCGAAGCCCATGCGCGCGTCGGCCGTATCGACCTGCGCTTCCTGAGCTGGAATTGCGAAGCCAAATGCGAGACCGCCACCTTCCGCACACCTGACCACCACGTGGTCCTGCATATTCCGTTGCGCGGGGAATTTGAAGCGAGCCAGGGCGAAAACTGGATCAAGGTGAAGCCGGGCGATGCCCTGGTCGTCAGCGCGGCCGGCGTGCTGCGGCGGCGGTGGGAAGGGCAATGCGACCTGCTGAATCTGCGGATCGGCCGCGAAGTGGTGAACCTCGCCGCCTTCAAATCGGCCAAGGAATTGCGCGGCCAGCCGCTCACGCTCATCCATCTCGATCAGTCACTGGCCCTGGCGCGCTTCATCGAGACCATCATTCACGACTTGAGCAGCGATCATTCGACCTTGTCCGAGCCCGCGGCAGCCATGCATGCCGAGCGCCTGCTTTCGCTGTTATTGCTGCGCAGCCTGGGCGCAAACGACCACCGCTCGATCGCCGGCCGTTCCACCCAGGTAGCGCCGTATTACATTCGGCGCGCCGAACAATTCGTATCCGAAAATTACATGCAGCCGATCGACATCGCAGACCTCACCGCGGCAACCGGGGTAAGCGCGCGCACGCTGTATTACGGTTTCAAACAACATCGCGGTGCGAGTCCGAAGAAGTATCTCAAAGGCGTGCGCCTGCTGCAGGCGCGGCGCAGCCTGTTGCAGGCACAGCTGCGCGGCGGGCGCGTGGCTGAAGTCGCCGCGGCGGTGGGCTACGAAAACAAGAGCCAGTTCGCGCGCGACTACAAAGAGTATTTCGACGAGAGCCCGACCGCGACTCTGCGCGGGATGCGTGACCCCTGAGACAATTCGCGCGGCCTGGAGCTGCCTGTGGCCCGGCCAAGTAATGTTCAATCCGCCCGCGATTTGCTATGACAACGCGAATTTCGGCGTTGGCGTGCGTCCTGTGGCGCGTGGCCCGTTTCGAAAGGTGGAGGAAACAGCTCATGAAAAAAAGATCCGCATCGCATTTATCTGGATTGGCCGCGGCGTTGCTGATGGGGGGAACGCTGACCGCAGCCGCCCAAGCGCCCGCGCCGAATTACTATGCCGGCAAGACCGTGCAGATGATCATCGGCTTCGGCCCCGGCGGCGGCTATGACCTGTGGGCGCGCACCGTCGCGCGGCATATCGGCAAGCACCTGCCCGGCAAACCCAACGTCGTTTCGCAGAACATGCCAGGCGCCGGCAGCTTTACCGCCGCCGCCCATATCTACACCGCCGCGCCGAAAGACGGCACGGTGATGGGCATCATCGCGCGCGACGCACCACTTGGCCCGCTGACCGGCCTGGAAGGCGCGCGCTTCGATCCGCTGAAGATTTCATGGCTGGGCACGCCCACCACGGAAACCAACGTCTGCATCGCCTACAAGAATGCCAAGGTGAAAAAGGCGGAAGACCTGTTCACCACAGAAATCATTATGGGCGATACCGGCCCGGGCACCGGCACCTATTCCTATCCCAAGGCGCTCAATGCGCTGCTCGGGACGAAATTCAAGCTGATCGGCGGCTATCCATCCTCCTCCGACGTGTTCCTCGCCATGGAGCGCGGCGAGGTCGAGGGCATCTGCGAAAGCCTGGACAGCGTGCACGGCAAGCGTCCGGACTGGGTGGAAAAAAAGACTGTCACCCTGCTGTTCCAGGGCGGCGCGCAGCCGAATCCTGAGATCAAGGAGGTCCCGTTTATCCTCCAGTTTGCCAAGGACGAAGACACCAAAAAGGCGATCGAATTTCTCTACGCCGGTCAGGGGATCGGACGGCCCTTCGTGGCTCCGCCCGACCTGCCGCCCGGCGTGCTGAAAATGATGCGCGATGCCTTCAACGCGACCATGAAGGACCCGGAATTTATTGCCGAGGTGGGCCAGCGCAAGCTGGATCTGGCTCCGGAAACCGGCGAGGCTCTGGAGGCTTTGGTTAAGAAGATTTACGCCACGCCCAAGCCGATCGTCACCAAGATCGGCGAACTGATCAAATAACGGGTCCCGGCGGGCCGGGTGTTAGAGCCGGATAATTCACGTAAAAGTACGCCCGGGGCCGCTGGCTCCGGGCATCTTCTTTTGGATGCCATCAATCCGCTAGCCGGCCGCAAGGTTAATCGCGGGGGAAAACTGCGGCCCAGGAACCTTATTATCATCACTTTTTTTTGAGGACGTGCCAGAACCGCTGGGTGTTCCAATAGGTTAAGCTGCGCAGTTGAGAGTATCCGGAGTGCTCAGCAGAGTCGCGGGCGAAGAGCGCCGCACATGTGAGGGATACCCCTGATCAACCCTTGTCGCTCACGGTAGCGATGCTCGGAATGCCTCCCGCGCAAAGGGCATCCCGTGTTCGAATCATTATTGCCGTCATCGGGCGTCGTAAAAACCGCCGGACGGCCCAGGAGGACTTCAATGTCGATACAGCCCAGTGACGCAGTCGTCACAAACGGTGCTCCGGTACCGGAGGTTGGACAGAACGGCAAGACCGCATTTGAGCTGCATGCCCTCCTGCATGCGCTGCAGGCCATGCGCGCCGGCGATTTTTCCGTTCGCTTGGCGGGTGACCACCTCGGGATCGAGGGAAAGATTGCCGACACTTTCAACGAGATCGTCGCCACCAATGAACGCATGGCGCAGCAGCTCGACCGCGTCGGCCAGGTCGTCGGCAAGGAAGGAAAGACCAAGCAGCGGGTCAAGCTCGGCGCCTCCGGCGGCGCCTGGGCGGAAATGGAAAACTCGGTCAACACCCTGATCGACGATTTGCTCTGGCCGACCCGCGAAGTGACCCGCGCGGTGGCCGCCGTGGCGCAAGGCGACTTGCTGGAAACCGTGCGTATGCACGTTGAAGGCCGCCCGCTGAAGGGCGAGTTCCTGCAGTCCGCCACCATCGTGAACACCATGATCAAGCAGCTCGGCGTGTTCACCTCGGAAGTGACGCGCGTGGCGCGCGAGGTGGGCACCGAGGGCAAGCTCGGCGGTCAGGCGCAGGTGCACGAAGTGACCGGCGTGTGGAAAGACCTCACCGAGTCGGTGAACTCGATGGCCTCGAACCTCACCGCGCAGGTGCGAAACATCGCCGACGTGACCATCGCCGTGGCGAACGGCGACTTGTCGAAGAAGATCACCGTGGACGTGCGCGGCGAAATTCTCCAGCTGAAGGAAGCCATCAACACGATGGTGGACCAGCTCCGCTCGTTCGCTTCGGAAGTGACGCGCGTGGCGCGCGAAGTGGGCACCGACGGCAAGCTCGGCGGCCAGGCCATCGTGCCGGGCGTCGCCGGCACCTGGAAGGACTTGACCGACTCGGTGAACGCCATGTGCGGCAACCTCACCGCGCAAGTGCGCAACATCGCGCAGGTGACCACCGCCGTGGCGCGCGGCGACTTGTCGCGCAAGATCACCGTGGACGTGCGCGGCGAAATTCTCGAACTGAAAGACACCATCAACACCATGGTGGACCAGCTCAACGCCTTCGCCTCGGAAGTGACGCGCGTGGCGCGCGAGGTGGGTACCGAAGGCAAGCTCGGCGGCCAGGCGCAGGTGCCGGGCGTCGCCGGCACCTGGAAGGACCTCACCGACAACGTGAACTTCATGGCGTCGAACCTCACCGCGCAGGTCCGCAACATCGCCGAGGTGGCGACCGCCATCGCCGGCGGCGACCTGTCGAAGAAGATCACCGTGAACGTGTCGGGCGAAATCCTTCAGCTGAAGGAAACCGTCAATACCATGGTGGACCAGCTCAACGCCTTCGCCGGCGAAGTGACGCGCGTGGCGCGCGAGGTCGGCACCGACGGCCGCCTCGGCGGTCAGGCCAACGTGCTCGGCGTCGCCGGCACCTGGAAGGACTTGACCGACTCGGTCAACTCGATGGCATCCAACCTGACCGCTCAGGTGCGTAACATCGCCGAAGTGTCGACCGCCATGGCGAACGGCGACTTGTCGAAGAAGATCACCGTGGACGTGAAGGGCGAGATCCTTCAGCTGAAGGAAACCATCAACACCACCGTCGACCAGCTCAACGCCTTCGCCTCGGAAGTGACGCGCGTGGCGCGCGAAGTGGGCACCGAAGGCAAGCTCGGCGGTCAGGCGATGGTGCGCGGCGTCGCCGGCACCTGGAAGGACTTGACCGACTCGGTGAACTCGATGGCGTCGAACCTCACCGGCCAGGTCCGTAACATCGCCGAAGTGGCCACCGCCGTCGCGCAGGGCGACTTGTCGAAAAAGATCACCGTGAACGTGTCGGGTGAAATCCTTCAACTGAAGGAAACCATGAACATCATGGTGGACCAGCTCAACGCCTTCGCCGCCGAAGTGACGCGCGTGGCGCGCGAGGTGGGTACCGACGGCAAGCTCGGCGGTCAGGCCGAAGTGCCCGGCGTGGCCGGCACCTGGAAGGACTTGACCGACTCGGTGAACTCGATGGCCGGCAACCTGACGGCGCAAGTGCGTAACATCGCCGAGGTGGCGACCGCCATCGCCGGCGGCGACTTGTCCCGCAAGATTACCGTGGACGTGCGCGGCGAAATCCTTCAGCTGAAGGAAACCCTCAACACCATGGTGGACCAGCTCAACCGCTTCGCCGGCGAAGTGACGCGCGTGGCGCGCGAGGTGGGCACCGAAGGGCGTCTCGGCGGTCAGGCCAACGTGCCGGGCGTCGCCGGCACCTGGAAGGATTTGACCGACAACGTGAACTCGATGGCAGGCAACCTCACCGGCCAGGTCCGTAACATCGCCGAAGTGACCACCGCCGTCGCCAAGGGCGACTTGTCGAAGAAGATCACGGTGGACGTGAAGGGCGAAATCCTTCAGCTGAAGGAAACCGTCAATACCATGGTGGACCAGCTCAACGCCTTCGCCTCGGAAGTGACGCGCGTGGCGCGTGAAGTGGGCACCGAAGGCAAGCTGGGCGGCCAGGCGCAGGTGCCGGAAGTGGCCGGCACCTGGAAGGACCTTACCGACAACGTGAACTTCATGGCGGGTAACCTGACCGCGCAAGTCCGCAATATCGCCGAGGTGGCCACCGCCATCGCCGGCGGCGACTTGTCGAAGAAGATCACCGTGGACGTGCGCGGCGAGATCCTGCTGCTGAAGGAAACGCTCAACACGATGGTGGAGCAGCTTCGCTCCTTCGCCGCCGAAGTGACGCGCGTGGCGCGCGAGGTCGGCACCGAAGGCAGGCTGGGCGGCCAGGCCGTGGTGCCGGGCGTC
Source organism: uncultured Alphaproteobacteria bacterium (assembly GCA_963731585.1). Classification (GTDB taxonomy): domain Bacteria; phylum Pseudomonadota; class Alphaproteobacteria; order Rhizobiales; family Xanthobacteraceae; genus CANKHA01. The sequence goes on along the minus strand of CAVSWC010000007.1, from coordinate 53,692 downwards.
GGCGGCACCTGGAAAGACTTGACGGACAACGTCAACCTGCTCGCCGCCAACCTCACCACCCAGGTGCGAAACATCGCCGAGGTGACCACCGCGGTGGCGCGCGGCGACTTGTCCCGCAAGATCACCGTGGACGTGAAGGGTGAAATTCTCGAGCTGAAGAACACCATCAACACCATGGTGGACCAGCTCAACGCCTTCGCCTCGGAAGTCACCCGCGTCGCGCGCGAGGTTGGCACCGAAGGCCGCCTCGGCGGCCAGGCGCAGGTGCCGGGCGTCGCCGGTACCTGGAAGGACCTGACCGACACCGTGAACGTGATGGCCGCCAATCTTACCGAACAGGTGCGCGGCATCGTGAAGGTGGTGACGGCGGTGGCCAACGGCGACCTGAAGCAGAACCTGACGGTGAAATCACGCGGTGAGGTCGCGGCCTTGGCCGAAACCATCAACAACATGACCAACACGCTTGGCGACTTTCGCCGATCAGGTGACCACCGTCGCGCGCGAAGTGGGCGTCGAAGGCCGCCTCGGCGGCCAGGCCAACGTGCCCGGCGCGGCCGGAACCTGGAAAGATTTGACCGGCAACGTGAACCTGCTGGCTGCGAACCTCACCACGCAGGTCCGCGCCATCGCCGAAGTGGCGACCGCCGTGACCAAGGGCGACTTGACCCGGTCGATTCAGGTGGAAGCGCGCGGCGAGGTGGCCGAGCTGAAAGACAACATCAACACGATGATCGGCAACCTGCGCCTTACCACCGATCTGAATACCGAGCAGGACTGGCTGAAGACCAACCTCGCCAAGTTCACCAACATGTTGCAGGGCCAGCGCGACCTCGCCACGGTGGGCCGGCTGCTGCTCACCGAGTTGACGCCGCTGGTCAACGCGCAACTCGGCGTCATCTACCAGCTCGCCAGCGAAGACACCCCGGTGCTGCGGCTGCTCTCGGCCTATGCCGACGATGGCGTGACCTCGCATGCGCAGGCGATCAAGATCGGCGAAGGCTTGATTGGCCAGTGCGCCGCCGACAAGCGGCAGCGGCTGATCACCGACATGCCGCCGCACGCGGTGCCGATCGGCTCGGCATTGTTCAAGGTCGTGCCGCAGAACATCGTCGTGCTGCCGGTGCTGTTCGAGAACCAGGTCAAGGCGGTGATCGAGCTCGCCTCCATCACGGCCTTCACCACCTCGCAGATGACCTTCCTGGAGCAGCTCACCGACTCGATCGGCATCGTGCTGAACTCCATCGAAGCCACCATGCAGACCGAAGGCTTCCTCAAGCAGTCGCAGCAGCTCGCCGTCGAGTTGCAGACGCAGCAGAAAGAGCTGCAGCAGACCAACGAGCAGCTCGAGCAGAAAGCGCAACAGCTCGCCGAGCGTAACGTCGAGGTGGAGCGCAAGAACCAGGAAATCGAGCAGGCCCGCCGCGCGCTGGAAGAAAAGGCGACGGAGCTCTCGCTCACCTCGAAGTACAAGTCCGAGTTCCTGGCCAACATGTCGCACGAGTTGCGCACGCCCTTGAACTCGATCCTGATCCTTGGCCAGCAGCTCACCGAAAACCCGGACGGCAACCTCACGCCCAAGCAGGTGGAATTTGCCCGCACCATTCACGGCGCCGGCACCGACCTGCTCAACCTGATCAGCGACATTCTCGACCTGTCGAAGATCGAGTCGGGCACCGTCACCGTCGATGCCGAGGAGATCTTCCTCTCCAACCTGCTCGACACCGTCGGCCGACCGTTCCGGCATGAAGCGGAAAACCGCCAGCTGTCGTTTGACGTGCAGATCGATCCGCATCTCGGCCGCAGCATGGTCACCGACTCAAAACGCCTGCAGCAGGTGCTGAAGAACCTGTTGTCGAACGCATTCAAGTTCACCGAACACGGCGGCGTGCGGCTCACGGTATCGGCGGCGGTCGGCGGCTGGAGCTCGGAACATCCGGTGCTCAATCAGTCGCCGGCTATCGTGGCCTTCGAGGTGTCGGATACCGGTATCGGCATTCCGCTCGAGAAGCAGAAAATCATCTTCGAGGCTTTCCAGCAGGCGGACGCCTCGACCAGCCGGAAATACGGCGGCACCGGTCTTGGTCTCGCCATCAGCCGCGAGCTCTCCAGCCTGCTCGGCGGCGAAATACATCTGCGCAGCACGCCTGGCTCGGGCAGTAGTTTCGTTCTCTACCTGCCGCTGAAATACGTCGGCCCCGCCGGCACCTCCAGTCCCGCCGCGATTGCCAGCCGTTCCCCGCAGACCGTGCCGACCTTCCCGGTCACTGCCATTCCGGAGGTGCTGACCGAAGCCCTCCCCGACGACCGGCACCACATCACACCCGGCGATACCATCCTGCTGATCGTGGAAGACGATCCGCATTATGCCCGCGTCCTCGCCGACCTTGCCCGCGACAAGGGCTTCAAAGTACTGCTGGCGGCACGCGGGGCGGAAGCGCTCGACCTTGCCAAGCAGTTCCAGCCGACTGCGGTCTCGCTCGACGTCTTCCTGCCCGACATGCTGGGATGGACGGTGCTCAGCCAGCTCAAACAGAATGCGCTGACCAGACACATTCCGGTGCAGATCATCACGCTCGACGAGGATCGGCAGCACGCCTTGGCGTCCGGCGCCTTCTCCTTCGTGACCAAGCCGACCACCACCGAAGGCGTGCAAGCAGCCTTGTCGCGTATCAAGGAATACACCAAGCCGCGCCGCAAGCGCCTGTTGGTCGTCGAGGACAATGCAGCCGAGCAGATGAGCATCACCGAACTGCTCGGTCATGACGATATTGAGATCGTCACCACCTCGACCGGCGCGGCCGCGCTCGACACCCTGCGCAAAAACCCCTGTGACTGCGTCGTGCTCGATCTGCGGCTGCCGGATATGACCGGCTTCGAGGTGCTGGAGCAGATCCGGGAGGACGCGTCGCTGTCCGACGTGCCCGTGGTGGTCTTCACCGGCCGCGAGCTCTCGGCCGAGGAAGATGCCCAGCTGCACACCATGGCGCGCAGCATCGTCGTCAAAGGCGTGGAATCGCCCGAACGTCTGCTGGACGAGACCGCCTTGTTCCTGCATCGCGTGACAACCGAACTGCCGCCTGAGAAACAGCGCATGCTGGAGCGCCTCAACAGTTCGGACGAGGACCTGGTCGGGCGCACGGCGCTGCTGGTGGACGACGACGCCCGCAACATCTTCGCGCTCTCCAGCGTGCTGGAACGCCGCGGTATGCATGTGCTTACAGCTACCACCGGGAGCGAAGCCATTGCACTGGTGGAATCGCGGCCTGATCTCGCAATCGTTCTGATGGACATTATGATGCCGCAGATGGATGGCTATCAGACTATGGAAGTTATTCGCGAGCAGCCGCAGTTCCGCCGGCTGCCGATCATCGCACTCACAGCCAAGGCGATGAAAGGCGACCGCGAGAAATGCCTGGAGGCCGGCGCCTCCGACTATCTCGCCAAGCCAGTGAACACCGAGCAGCTTCTGTCCGCGCTGCGCATGTGGCTGCACCGCTAATGGCGGAGAAATCGGTTATGACCGGCAACGAGAAGGTCAACATTCTCCTGGTCGACGACCAGCCGGCGAAGCTGCTGAGCTATGAAGTCATCCTGAAGGACTTGAATGAGAATCTCATCAAGGCCTCCTCGGGACGCGAGGCGCTGGAACAGCTGTTGAAGACGGACATCGCTGTTGTGTTGGTGGACGTTTGCATGCCCGACCTGGACGGGTTCCAGCTCGCGGCCATGATCCGCGAACATCCCCGTTTCCAGAGCACGGCGATGATCTTCATCTCGGCCATTCACCTCACCGATGTCGATCGCCTGCGCGGCTATGAAATGGGCGCGGTGGATTACGTTCCCGTTCCGGTCATTCCCGAGGTGCTGCGCGCCAAGGTCAGGGTTTTCGCCGAGCTTTACCGCAAGACCCGGCAGCTCGAGCGGCTTAATGCGGAGCTGGAGCAACGGGTCGCCGCGCGCACTGCCGACGTCGAAGCATCTGCCGCCCAGCTGCGCGAGAGCGAGCAGCGGCGCAGCCTTGCACTCGCCGCAAGCAACATGGGCTCCTGGGACTGGGACCTCGTCAACTCGGACTGGATGTGGGACGAAGGACAACATCGGATCTTTGGCGTCGAGCCCGGGTCTTTCACGGTGACGCCGGAGCATGTCCGCACGCTGCTTCACCCGGAGGATTGGGAACAGTTCAGCAGCGCGATGGAGCGCATGTTCAAGGAAGGCGGCGCATACGAAACCGAATTTCGGGTCCGCCGCCCGAACGGCGAGATCCGCTGGTGTGCGGGCACGGCGGCAGCCAGCGTCGACGCGCAGAAGCGGGTCGTGCGTATCAGCGGCGTCACCGTCGATATCACCGATCGTAAGCTTGCCGAAGAGCGTCAAGCGTTGCTGGCGCGCGAGGTGGACCACCGCGCCAAGAACGCGTTGGCGTTGGTGCAGGCGATCGTGCGCATGACAAAGGCCAACAGCATCGACGCTTACGTCACGGCGGTGGAAGGGCGGATCAAGGCGCTGTCACGCGTGCATACGGTGCTGTCTCAGTCGCGCTGGGAAGGCGCCGATCTCGCTGGCCTCGTCGCCGAGGAGATCGCGCCTTACCGCATCAGCGATCAGGATCGGGTGCAGGCATCGGGCCCGGAAATTGTGCTGCAGCCGGCGGCCGCGCAGACCCTTGCGCTGGTGTTGCACGAGCTTGTCACCAATGCTGCCAAATACGGGGCGCTCTCCTCGCAGTCAGGCAAGGTCAAGCTGGACTGGACCTCGGACGGCCACAGCATCGACTTCAGCTGGACGGAAAACGGCGGCCCGGAGACCGCCAAGCCGGCCACGCTCGGCTTCGGCACGCGCATTGTCCTTGCCAGCATCGAACGTCAGCTCGGCGGACGGGTAACGTTCGACTGGCTGCCGCAGGGATTGAAATGCCTGTTCTCCGTGCCGCTGGGCGACAAGACGGAGGCGGCAGAGCGTTACGCCGCGCGCCGCGCTGCTGAAAAGGACGCGCTCGCACCCGAGCCGCGTATTGCGATCTCCGGAAACCGCGTGATGATCGTCGAGGACGAGGCGCTGGTCGCCATGGTGGTCACGGAGTCACTCACCACCTTGGGCTGCTCCGTGGTCGGGCCTTTCAGCCGCTGCGCCGATGCCATAGCAGCAATTGAAGCCGAAGAAATCGACGCGGCGATTCTCGACGTCAATCTCGACGGCGAGATGGTCTATCCGCTGGCAGACTTGCTGACGCAGCGTGCGGTGCCATTCATCTTCGTGACCGGGTACGGCGCCGAAAGCATCGATGAGCGTTTCACGCATATTCCGGTGATCCAAAAACCGGTGGAGCGGCACGTGCTGCAGCGAATTTTCGTGCTCTCGACGGAAGAAAAGCCCAAGCCGGTGCGGGAGCGGCTGCGCGACGGCAAGGGCGCCATCAGGGCTTCGGTGGGTTGATTTCGCTGACTCCGGCGGCGCCCGCGACGAGAGCGGCGCTTTGCCTTGACAGCTTTTGCCTCACCTTCCATATCTCCGGGACGGCGGCGGGGTAGCTCAGTTGGTTAGAGCGGCGGAATCATAATCCGTAGGTCGCTGGTTCAACTCCAGTCCCCGCTACCAACAAAATCAAACACTTAAGGGCTAAAACTGTTTTGGAGATTCCCCTATCGGGGTCTTGGGGTAAACTACGGGGTAAACGAACGTGATCTTCACCCCGAACCTTCGAATAGACGCGCGCCGCTGAAGCGGGCCGCAAATCGCGGCTGGAACTTTACCTTAGCTCTAAGATCGCAACAGTTACGCCAGAGGCATTGAGGATAAAGATAGAGCCGCGAACGTTTGCCTTGCTTGGAGCGAAAAAAGCCCTGCAAGCATACAAGCCGGTTGCGTCGGTGGAGTTATCAGCAAGTAAACAACCTTGACCAGGCGCCAACGACGGCTGGTCATTACACGTGTTTTGGCTAAGCGTCTGCTGTTGGCCGAACAGGTTCACGATTTTCGCGCCTCTGATGGTCACGGCGGTATTTCCAGCGTTGTAGAACGTGCAGCCGACCTCTGGGGTTCCGAAGACGAAGCCCCCTGCCAGGAGGTCATCCGCATGTGCGGCTGGCGAAAGGCCGGCGAGAAATATGACGGATGCGAGGGTGATGCGCATGGCGTCTCTCCTGTACGGCCCGTGATCTGTGGGCCGGCATGGATTAAACTCCCTGCGCCGCAACTGGTCCAGACCCTAATGGAGCAACGAAATTGCAGACCGTCTAGCGCGTGGTGACGCAGATGACCGGCCCGCTTTCGCGCTCAATAGAGTTAGAGAGATATTTGATGATCTTTCCATGTACGGTGAAAACTGCATTAGGGCCCGAATAGGCCCCTATCGAGGTGGCGTAATTGCCATTGGTTCCAGAGCTGGTGCCGAGGGCGGTTGCGTAGTTGCCGCCGGTGGTATCTGCAAACGCGCCCACCGCCGTGGACGTTGACCCAGGAGCCGTCGCTCGACAGCCTGAGCCGTGGAGCACGCTCGAGTTCGGGTTGTCGCCCGAGTTGCACCCGGCAAAAGTTGGCGTGTGAAAAGCCACCGCGCCAATGGCAACGGCGCAACTTACAAACCATGCGATGCGACGCGAGCCAAAAGTCGAACGAATGTACTGCATGGCAGCCCCCTTGGTTGCGGCGCCCCTGCGGCGCGCGGCACCGGACCTTAAGTATATCGAGCAACTTGGTCACGACTAGCCACGCTCCGGTGTTCGGGCGCGCTGCAGTCAGAAAAGACCCTCGTCCGGGATGTTGAGAAGCGCGCCGCAGGCCTTGCAATGAACGGCATCCAGATCGTGACGCGATAACCCGCATTTCTTGCAGCTGTAGCGCACTTTAGAAGGCCGCAACACGGCGCCCGCAAGAGCGAAGAATAGCGTTACGCCAAATATCATGATGGCGACTGAAATCAGTCTGCCTACGGTCCCGGGAAGAGTGATATCGCCGAAACCCGTGGTGGTTAGAGCCGTGACTGTAAAGTATAGCGCATCCGCATAGTTGGCGATTAATGGGTTGCCCAAGTGCTGTGTTTCATAGACGACACCAGTCATCACGAACACGAATACGGCAAGGTTGGTGGTAGCGATGAACACTTCCTCATGCGCGCGAAAATATTCAGAATCGTGGCGCAGCCGCGCCAATAGTTGGTAGCTATGGAGCAGCCGCAGGGTGCGCAGTATCCGCAGGAACCCCCCGGCCTCACCAATCAACGGCGCTAAAAAAGAAATGATTGCCGCTATGTCCGCCCATGTGTTCGGCCGCAGAAACTCGCGTACGCGCTGGCGGCTGATCGAAATACGAGCGCAAAAATCCGCAAGGATGCAGACGCCAAAAATGAGGTCTAGCCATTCAACTATGTCATTACGTGGGATGAAAGACGTCGCAATGATGAAAGCGATGGTAATGACATCGAACGTAAGCAGGCCGTAACGAAAGCGATTAGCTTCTAATCCACGGCCTTCGTAAAGATGTCGTAGTCTGCTCTGAAGGCGCCCAGCAGTGGTGGTTGTAGGCTTCAAGGATCTGCCTGCTCATTTGTGATGCTCCAACGTCCAGAACCCCGGCGGGCCCTGCGTCAATCACCCGCGTTCTTGTAGGTGTAAGTGATACGCACACTTTGCAGAATGCCGTCGGTGAAGGCGTTTTGCGCGCAATACTCAAGCCAATAATGGTTGTCTTTGTTGTCGACGATCGCGTTAGGGCCGGCAATCGGTCTATTGGCTTCCTGCCTAGCCGATGCGTCCCCCCTTGGAAGGCTTCTCCTGGCCACCACCTTAAAACCGTCAGGGATGTCGAGATTGGTGTTTTTTAGAAGGCTTACTGTAAGAGTGGCGGTTTCATTTTGATACCAGACGGTGAGCTGGGTCATGTCCGCGCCCTGCGGCAAGTTTACCGGCGTCACGAAACAAGCGAAATCGTCCGTGTCGAGCCGAAGCTGACTTCGATTTGTGACAGAATATGCAGTGATATCATCCAAAGGCGTAAAAACATTCGCCGGAAGGGCCAGATACCCGGTCTGTGGTGTCGAATATCTGAACACGCTATCGGTGATCGCGTTTGCGGTCCCGCTCGCCAATAGCGCGACAAGGATAGCGGTTGATGTCGGCACGACAGCGGCGCGCCAGTTGATGAGTTTTTTCATCGCTCAGCCTCCCATGGATCAATGCGCGAAGCTTATCGCTCGGCTTTGGTCCTGGGAATACCGTCAATCGGGCTCTTCCGATGAACCTGCCGCGGCGCGGGCCGCTGAAGGCGCGACAGTTCGCGCGATTGCTGCCGCCGTTGTGGTGAGCCTGTGTCTCTGCACAGGGCGAGCGCACAGGGCGATCGCACCGACAGCAGCACCCTAGCATGGGAGGCGCCCCGACTTTAGGCAACTGAAGAAGCTGTCACATCAATCCTCTCGCATCCTCCATCCCGGCATCACGACGCATTTGTCGCTGTATACGATCGGCTCGTTCAGGGCGCGGCGCTAGGGGCGGTTTCGTGATATGCTCCTATCGCGGAGGCGATAAAATGCTGAACGCCTTCCCGCCAAAGGATGGGAGGTTTCACCATGCAGCGTCATTGCCTCGGCATCTTCGCCATCGCCTGCGCCCTGCTGGCCGGCGCGGCACCTGCTCTTGCGGCAGCTGAAACTTGGGTCTCAGGCACCGGCAGCGATGCCGGCAACTGCCAGATTAGCGCCCCGTGCCGGACCTTTGCTTTTGCGCATACTCAGACCAACAACCACGGCGCGATCAACGTTCTGTCCTCCGGCAACTTCGGCCCGCTCACCATCACCAAGCCGATCAGCATCGTCGCCCAAGGCGTCGAAGCCATGATCAATACCGGCGCCGGCGGCGCCGGCATCATCGTGCAGGCGGGCGGCGGCGGCGTTATCTCGCTGCGCGGGCTGACCATCGATCTGCGGGGCACCGCCAATGATGGCATCTCCTTCGTCTCCGGGGCGGCCTTGCATGTGCAGAATTGCATCATCCGCAGAACCACCCACGGAATTTTCTTTGTTCATGCTTCGGGAACCAGCGAGCTCTACGTTTCGGATTCAGTGATCGCGGATACCAGTTCGTACGGCGTGCGCGTCCAACCGACAGGGAGCGCCAACGCCAAGGCCGTGCTTGACCGCGTCCGGATGGAAAACACCACGACCGCTGGTATTATTTTTTCGGGCAATTCTACCACCGGCTCGATCACGGCGACCGTGCGCGACAGTGTCGCGGCCGGCAACGCCGGCGATGGCATCGCTGCCGTGGATAACAGCACCGGCACGACCGAGGTGATGGTCGATCGCAGCGCCGCGGTGAACAACAGCAGCACCGGCATCATCGCCGTCGGCGCGGGCGCAACGATCCGCATTGGCGATTCGACGGTGACTGGAAATGGCACCGGACTGTTCTTCAGCGGCGCCGCGATTCTATCGTACGGCACCAACAAGGTGAATGGCAACGGCACCCCCGCCGTCCCCAACGACGGCGCGCCGAGCGGCCCCGTCGCTATGAAATAGGAGCGGTGGAATTTCAACTAGAGAAAAGGGGCTTCATCATGCGTCATCATTCATTGCCAGTAGGCATCTTCGCCATCGCTTGCGCCCTGCTGGCCAACGCGACACCGGCGCATGCGGCAGCTGAAACCTGGGTGTCCGGAACCGGCAGCGATGCCGGCGCTTGCCCGATCACGGCCCCGTGCCGGACCTTTGCTTTTGCGCATACCCAGACCAACAATAACGGTGCGATCAACGTTCTGTCGTCGGGCAACTTCGGCCCGGTAACCATCACCAAGCCGATCAGCATCGTCGCCCAGGGAGTCGAGGCCGTTGTCAATACTGCCAGTAATGGCGCCGGCATCATCATCAATGCGCAAGCAAATGCCATTGTCTCGCTGCGCGGACTGACCATCGACATGCGCGGCACACCCAATACGGGCGTTTTCTTCGCCACCGGCGCGGCGCTGCACGTCCAGGACTGCGTCATAAGGAGGGGCTTCCAGGCCATTCGCTTTGGGCCTTCCTCCGGGACAGCCGAACTCTACGTGGCGGATACCGCCGTCGCGGAGCAAAGTTTTAGCGGCATTATGGTCCGTCCGGGCGGGACCGCCGTTGCCAAGGCGGTGATCGAGCGTGTACGGGTGGAAAATGGGCCGAGCCTCGGGATCGCTTTCAGTCCCAACAACTCCGGCCCCTCCATCGTGGCGACGGTGCGCGACAGCGTCTCGAGCGGAAACGCCGGCGCAGGCATCGTCGCGGAGGATCCCGGCAGTACGACGGTCAACGTAATGGTCAGCAATACGACATCGGTGATGAACGGCACTGGAGTCTCTGTCACGGGCGCGGGAGCAACGATCCGGATCGGCGACTCGACGGTGACTGGAAATGGCACCGGGCTGAGCCCCAGCAGCGGCGGCTTGATCCAATCGTATGGGACCAACAAGGTGAACGGCAACGGCACCCCCAGCGTCCCCAACGACGGCGCGCCGACTTCAACGATCATGCACAAATAGGGCGGCGGATTTCACCTAAAGGAAAGGGGCTTCAATCATGCGACATCATTCATTGCCCATCGGCATTTTTGCCATCGCCTGCGGCCTGGCCAACGCGAGTATTGCGCAGGCGGCGATTGAAACCTGGGTCTCGGGAATTGGCAGCGATGCCGGCAACTGCCCGATCACCGCACCGTGCCGGACCTTTGCCTATGCGCACAGTCAGACCAACGCCAACGGCGCGATCAACGTTCTCTCCTCCGGCAACTTCGGTCCGCTGACCATCACCAAGCCGATCAGCATTGTCGCCGACGGAGTCGAGGCCGTGATCAACACCGGAGCCGGTGGCGCTGCCATCATCGTGCAAGCCGGCGGCGGCGCCGTTATCTCGCTGCGCGGTTTGACCATCGATCTGCGTGGCAGCAGCACGGACGTCGGCATTTCGTTCACCTCCGGGGCGGCACTGCACCTGCACGACAGCGTCATCCGCAACGCCAGGGACGGTATTCGCTTCACGCCGGCTGCCGGAACCGGCGAACTCTATGTCGTTGATTCGGTGATCGCGAAAATTCTTCAATTCGGCGTCTTTGTTGAGCCAACGGGGAGCGCCAACGCCAAGGCCGTGCTGGACCGCGTCCGCGTCGAAAATGGCGCCAACGACGGCATTGACTTCTCGGGTTTCGCTAGCACCGGCACAGTCACCGGGACCGTGCGCGACAGCGTCTCCTCCGGCAACTCTGCTACTGGCATCGGGGCTTTTGAGGGCACGATCAACGTCATGATCGATCGCAGCGCCATGGTGAATAACGCCACTGGCGTTGTGGCCAGCGGCGCGGGCGTAACGATCCGGATGGGCGACACGACGGTAACTGGAAATGCCACCGGGCTAGCCACCTTCTCTGGCGCAGCCATCGCCTCTTATGAAACCAATAAGGTGAACGGCAACGGCACTCCCACCGTCCCCAACGACGGCGCACCGACCAGCGTCATCGCCATGAAATAGACGCGCAAGAAAGCGTCACCCTGTCTTGCAGGTTGGACGACAGCAAAAAAAAGCCGCGCGGTTTTTGAGCCGCGCGGCCTGTATCCTTTGTTCGCGCCGCCTGCTAGTCGCAGACGATCTCGCTCGCTTCGCCGTCAGCCGGGCCGACCACGTTGCAGCTCATGCCGACTTTGAGCGCTTCGCGGGTACCCGCGGCGCCCTTGATCATGACCTTGCTGCGTGAGCCGGAGAGGGTGCCCTTGATCATCTTGCCATCGGCCGTCTTGAGCGTGTAGGCGCCTTTGCCATCGAACTCGGCGATGGTCCCCTTCATTCCGGACGTCGAAGCCTTCGCGGTACCCTTTGCGTCACCCGCGGGGGCGTCGGCCTGCTGCGCAAAAGCTGGCAAAGTCAGTGCAGCGAGAATCGCCGCCGTCGCAATTGTTGCTTTCATGCTCGTCTCCTTTGATCGGCACTCCCCGCTTTCAACGCTCATGACGGAGCTACGTTCCCTGCCCGTTGCCGCCGTCGCGCCGGAAGCGGATCAGCGAAAAATGCCCGAGCGGCGGCACCGGCCGGTGCTCCAACACGCTGACGCCGGCGTGACGCTCGGCCCAACTCGCCAGCCGCCCAAAACGGAACTCCGGGCGCCAGCCGAGCCGGCGCGCCAGCGGGGCGAAGCCTTGCTCAAAGGCGCGGCGCATACCGCCCTCGGCGCCGATGTGATTGACCAAGATGATCTCGCCGCCGGGCCGCAGCACGCGCGCGAACTCGTCAAGCGTGGCTTCGGGATTGGGGACCGCCGTAATGACGTATTGCGCGACCACCACGTCGAAAGAAGCATCCGGCAGCGCGAGCTTCTCCGCGTCCATCACCGCCAGCGCCTCCACATTATCGAGCTTGTGCTCGGCCACGCGCTGCAAGGCCTTGCGCAACATCGGCTCGGAAATGTCGATCCCGACGATGCGGTTCCTGCGCGAATAATCGGGAAGCGAGATGCCGGTGCCGACGCCGACTTCGAGAATGCGACCGCCGATCTGCTCGGCCGCTTGGATCGCCGTCAGCCGCCCGCGCTCGAACACCTTTCCGAAGACGCGATCGTAGATCGGCGCCCAGCGCGCATAGGCTTTGGCAATCGTCGCTCTGTCGAGCTCAGCCCCCATCGCTCATTCCGCGGACGGTCCCAATGAATTGCAAAATGATGACGCGAGTCATCCCTGCGCTGCAGCCGGGACCGGCTGCGCGAAGGAGACGGCGCCCGCGGCACTCGCGCTCTTGATGAAGCCGCCGCCGAGCACACGCGCCTGTCCAGCGGCGGCGTCATAGAAAACGCAGGCTTGGCCGGGCGAAACGCCGTCCTCGCCGTCGACCAGCTCGATCTCGACTTTCCCGGCGCAGGACCGCAGCCAAGCCGGACGCGGCGCCCGGGTCGAACGTACCTTAACGAAAAGCTCCAGCCGCTCATCCGCCAGCACCTGCTCAAGACTGCCCTCGCCCAGCCAGTTCACGTCGCGCAATTGCATGCGCGCGGTGCGCAAGGCGGCGCGCGGCCCAACGACCACCCGGCGCGTGGCGGCGTCCAGCCGCACCACATAAAGCGGCGCGCCGGTGGCAACGCCAAGGCCACGACGCTGGCCGACGGTGAAATGAATGATACCGGAGTGCGTGCCGAGCACATTGCCTTGCAGATCGGTGATCTCGCCCGGTTCGGCGGCATCCGGCCTCAGACGCTCAATCACATCGCTGTAGCGGCCGGTCGGCACGAAGCAGATATCCTGGCTGTCGTGCTTTTCTGCGACCGAAAGGCCGAAGCGGCGCGCCAGCTCGCGCGTCTGCGGCTTGGTCAACTCGCCCAGCGGAAAGCGCAGCAGATCGAGCTGTGCGCCCGTCGTGGCAAAAAGAAAATAGCTCTGGTCGCGTTCCACGTCGCGCGCGCGATAGAGCCCCCGCCCGCCCCCCGGCAGTGCGCGCGAGGCAACATAATGGCCGGTCGCCAGAACGCTTGCACCCAGCTCGCGCGCGGTGGTGAGCAAATCGCGGAACTTGATCGACTGGTTGCATTCCACGCAAGGCACCGGCGTCTCGCCCGCCACGTAGCTTTCGGCAAAGCGGTCGATCACGGCCTGTTTGAAGCGGGTCTCGTAGTCCAGCACGTAATGCGGGATGCCGATGCGCTCGGCCACCTGCCGTGCGTCATGGATGTCCTGCCCGGCACAGCAGGCGCCCTTGCGATGGGTGGCCGCGCCGTGGTCGTAAAGCTGCAGGGTGACCCCGACGACGTCGTAGCCTTCCGCCTTTAGCAGGGCGGCCACGACCGAGGAGTTGACGCCCCCCGACATGGCAACGACCACGCGCGTGTCTTGCGGCCGCCCCTCGGTGTCCAGGCTGTTCAACATCACCCTTACTATAGGCAGCGAAGGCACCGGCGCAATGCGCGAACCGCGCAAACCCGGAGGGTTTCGCCCTGGCCCCGGTCGTTCTGCCGCGACTTTGCAGGGCCACGGCAGGGCTATTTTCAATCGAATGCCTCACTCGTCAACCTGGCCACGGCGCAGAGCAGCATCGGCCAGATCAGGCGTGGTGTGCCTGTCTCCCGACCGGTCCTATTCGTGCACGAATTGTAAATTTCCGCCGCTGCGCGCGCGGCGGAAAGCTCAGAATCCAGCAATGGCATGGAAATCCGGCCTCGGGTGAGCACATGGGGAATATTTCCCAATTGAATCGTAGGGCTTAGGCAATTTTTAAGCCGCCACCGTTACATTTGCCTCTGTGGTCAGTGAGTATGTGAGTGTACCAATGACAGAAACCCATCGCCCGAGGGTGAAGTACGTCATCGGGCCCGATGGCAGTCCCCTGACGATCGCGGATCTTCCCGCGCCGGGGACGAAGCGCTGGGTCATCCGCCGCAAGGCGGAGGTGGTCGCCGCTGTGCGTGGTGGATTGCTATCCCTCGAAGAGGCCTGCGGCCGCTACACCCTCACGGTCGAAGAATTTCTTTCCTGGCAATACTCGATCGACCAGCATGGCCTGGCCGGCCTGCGCACCACGCGCATCCAGCAGTATCGCCCGTAACTTTCCTCGTTTCCCTGCCGATTTTCCCGCGTCAGGAATCAGGCTCGCCGGCGACGGCGACGGCATGCCCGCTTTACGGGTCGAACCCAAGCTTGCATGCGGCTGTGTGAGTTGCGCCGGGCTTAAGCCGGCGCCCTTGCGGAGTCATTTCCGCGTCCTAGATTTTTCCCCTATTCGGACGCGCCGAGCTGCGCTGCCTGGTCGGTTGACCGCCGCGACACGACCAATGCCCTCCGGGAGTCCATCACCTGTCCGTGAGCAGGAAACTTCCGCCGCGGCCGCACGTTATGCCCGTTAATAGCAGTGATCGGACCTGGGGCTGCTCCGCAAGAGCAGAGGCGTGGAACGTTGCCCGGAAATCCGGGAGGACCTTATGAACCATTCCATTTACGGCGCCGACCGTCTCACCCATCTCAAGATCGTGGTGGTAGCGCTTATCGGCGCTACGCTGGTTGCCGGTGTGGGTATTGCTGCCCGCGATACCGCGACCACCTCCGGCGTCGCCACCGCGCGCCAGGAATTGGTGCCGCTTATCCGGGCCGGCCAAGCCGTCGTGGTTGGCGAGCGTGAAATTTCAACGGTGCGTTGATTTTGCTCGATCAAATAGTGGACCGAACTTCGCGCCGCCCGACTGGCGGACGACTTTTTTAGCGCTCGACCAACAGGAAAAATCAGGCCAGCGGGGCGGAAGTGCGGCTGCGCATCAATCCGATGCTGTCGAGATCGGCGCGTTCCTGCGCCTCCTCGGCGGCACGTTCGCGCATCTGGTCGCGTTCGTCGAGCAGCTCCACCTTCTTTAGCTCTTCGAAGGCTTCCTCTAGCGCGTTCTTGGCGGCATCGAGTTGGACCTTCAGTTCGTCCCCTGAGCGCTTGATATTCTCGCGCCGCTGGATCGCCGCCTTGGCATAAGTGGGATAGGCGAAATGCCCGGGATCGTGAATACCGGCCCGCTCCTGCTCGACCCGGATATCGCGTTCGAGGTCGCCAGCCATCCGGTCGAAATCCGCGATCATGCTTTCGATCTGCGCGACCTTGCGGCGCTTCTCGTCGACCTGAAATTTCTTCAGCCGGATAAGCGTATCACGGGACTTCATCAACTCTTACTCCCTGAAGTCGCGATCGCGGCGGACGGGCCGCAGCAAGCCCAGCCACCGAAGCGCTCTCACCCTGCCATGGTGGCTCAATAACGTTAGTTTTGTGTTTCTAAAACCCCGCGGATTTGCTCCAGAGGCTGATAATGCTCGCCAAATCGGTTTGATCCTCCTTAACTATCCAACGGTTCGGGCAATTGGCCGGGCACCCACCGCGGCTGGAGCCTGATTGAAAGGCGCCAGCCCGATCGGTACCTCCGGAGGAGCCCACGCCTTCACTGGGCTGTTCCGCGCCGCCCGCGATGCCGGCACCCGCGATCAAGTCAAACCTTTCCAAAAGGAAAATGCCGGGTTGCCCCTGTTAACCCGCTGTTTACCCGCGTCGTTAATCATTGCGTCACCGTTCCTTTGGACTTGAGGCACTCTCGCCCCAGTTCCTAACAACGGGCGAATCTTCAGAGTCGCTTGCAGTTATTTCCTAAAGCGACACACGAACGACGACATGGGAAAAAAGCCACTCTCACGCAAGGCCTTATGGCAATCCTGGGGGTTTCTCCGAGAGGATGCTTGCGCAGGAGAATCAGGTTTTGTTAACCATGTTCCGTTAGTGTTACGAATCAGTTTGTTTCAAGGCGTTTCACGGGCCGCCACTGCGGCGTGCCGACCTGAGCCAGAACGGCGAGGAAGGGGATTGGCATGCGCGTATTGCTGATTGAGGACGACAGCGCCACCGCTCAGTCCATAGAGCTGATGCTGAAATCCGAGAGTTTCAACGTCTACACGACCGATCTGGGCGAAGAAGGCGTCGATCTCGGAAAACTCTACGATTACGACATCATCCTGCTGGACCTGAATCTGCCGGACATGTCGGGCTTCGAGGTGCTGCGCTCATTGCGCGTCTCGAAGGTCAAAACACCTATCCTGATCCTCTCCGGCCTCGCCGGCATCGAGGACAAGGTCAGGGGTCTCGGATTCGGCGCCGACGACTACATGACCAAGCCATTCCACAAAGACGAGCTGGTCGCGCGCATCCACGCCATCGTGCGCCGCTCCAAGGGCCACGCCCAATCGGTCATCCAGACCGGCGACCTCGTGGTCAACCTGGATACCAAGACGGTGGAAGTAAACGGCGCCCGCGTGCATCTGACCGGCAAGGAATACCAGATGCTCGAGCTGCTCTCGCTGCGCAAAGGCACCACGCTGACCAAGGAGATGTTCCTCAACCATCTCTACGGCGGCATGGACGAGCCGGAACTGAAGATCATCGATGTCTTCATTTGCAAGCTGCGCAAGAAGCTGGCGAATGCCTCCAGCGGCAAGAACTACATCGAGACGGTCTGGGGCCGCGGCTATGTGCTGCGCGAGCCGAGCGACGACGAGGCCAAGATTTCAGCCGCCTGACGACGGTTGTTCCGGAGGGCTCTCCTCCCGACTTCAGCCCCGCCTCACGGCGGGGTTTTTGTTGGAGGGGCCGGCCGTCAGGTCGCAGGGGCCGGATGGCTATGGCCGCGCAGCCGGAAAGCAAGGGCGACCAGCGCGATGCCATAGATGATGGCATAGGCGCCGATCACGAAGACCAGGCTGAGCGCGCCCAGCATTGGTTGCAGCGCGACCAGCACGCCGAAGGCGACAGAGATGGCGCCGACCGCGACCAGCATCCATTCGTTGTCGATCTCCTTTCGCAACCGGATCGCGCCCACGATCTGCATGATGCCGCTGACGATGGCCCAGGCCGCGATGAACAGCACCAGGAGGATCGCGGTCATGCCTGGCATCATGATTGTGAGAATGCCAACGGCAATGCCGAGCAGCCCCGCGACCGCCAGCCACCAGCGCGGCGCGGGAGCGCCGCCCATGATCGCCGCCGCCAGCGCCAGCCCGCCTTCGATCAAGGCGAAGATGCCGTAGAGCAATGCGAGCGTGAGCAAGGTAATCCCCGGCCAGATAAAGGCCAGCACGCCGAACAGGATGGCGCAAATGCCGCGCAACAGGATGAGCCACCAATTGCGGGCCAGGGCGTGCAGCATCAAGCCGCGTGAAAGGGCTGGGGACTGCGGGTATGCGCTTGTCATGGGACGCTCCTGCGATTGGGTCGGTCTCGATTCACCTCAACGTCGCCTAAACGGTTTTAGCTTGTCAGCGCGAGCTGGCCGCAACACTGCGCCGAAAGCCCGCTGACGCCGACGCGCGCAGATGCGCGGGGCTGGGCCCGTAAAGCGCCCGCTTGTCCGGGATCGGCCGGAAGCTCCTGGTAAGCCCGATCACAGTCTCCGCCGCGCCGAGCACCAGATAGCCATCGCTCTCGATGACGCGCGCGATGCGGTCCAGCACCTCGATCTTTGTCTCCTGGTCGAAATAGATCAACACGTTGCGGCAGAACACCACGTCGAAGATGCCCAGATGGGAGCAATCCTGCAGCAGATTGAACGGGCGGAACCGGACCATGGCGCGGATTTCCGGCGCGACCTGCCACATCTCGCCGACCTGGGTGAAGTATTTCACCAGCATCTGAATCGGCAGCCCGCGCTGCACCTCGAACTGACTGTAAATCCCGGCCTCGGCCTTTTCCAAAACCTCGCGAGAGAAGTCGGTTGCCAGAATCTCGGTCCGCCAACCGGCAAGCTCGCGGCCCATCTCCTTCAATACCATCGCGAGTGAATAAGGCTCCTGCCCGGTGGAAGCGGCTGCGCACCAGATGCGGATACGCCGCTGCTTGGCGCGCGAGGCCAACAACGCCGGAATGATGGTGTCACGGAAATGGTCGAACGGTATCTTGTCCCGAAAGAAGAGCGATTCGTTGGTGGCCATGGCCTCGACCACCTGCACGATCAGCGCTTCATTTTCGGGCTCGCGGATCTTTTCCATCAGCCCGTTGAGCCCGGCCACGCCGATGCGGCGCGACACCGGCAATAGCCGGCTTTCTACAAGATACTGCTTGTCGCCGCCGAGGACGAGGCCGGAGCGCTCCTTCAGCAGCCTGCGCAGGAAGTCGTAGTTGGCCGGGTTCACTGCCGGTCTCCACGGAACAGGCGAGTGATCTTCCCGGCAATCCGATCGAGTGGCAGCACGGCTGCACAATGGCCGGCATGCGCTACCGAGCCAGGCATTCCCCAGACCACGCTGGTGGCTTCGTCCTGGGCCAATACGTTGCCGCCAGCCGCAACGATTTCAGCGGCCCCCTCGGTACCGTCGGAGCCCATGCCGGTGAGAACAACGGCGAGATTCCAGCCGCCCCAGACTTTGGCGGCCGAACCGAAGAGAGGGTCGACCGCAGGCTTGCAGAAATTCACCGGCGGCCCGTTGTTGATCTGCGCCACCGCGGCTCCGTCAACGCGTGCGACCTGCATATGCCGGCCACCGGGCGCGACATAGACGTTACCGGCAAGGATCGGCTCACCATGACTTGCCTCGCGCGCCGGCCTTCCGCTTGCCCGCGTCAGGTGTTCGGCGAGGATGGTGGTGAAGGTCGGCGGCATGTGCTGGGTGATCAGCACCGGCGCACGGTCGATCACGCTACCAAGCGAAGATAACAGGGTGTCGAGCGCCTGCGGCCCGCCGGTCGACGCGCCAATCAGCAAGATCCGCGGTGCGCTCGTGGCCAGCGGCCGCAACTTGATCTCCGGCGGCGCATGCAGGGTCTGCAGCGCATGGACATTGCCATCCGGCGCAGTGCCTTCCACCGCCAAAGCCCGGCGCAGCCGTTCAGCCGACGCGGCCGGCGCAGGGCTTGAGGGGACGAATTTCCGCCCGCGGCGGCGCCATCCGATGTGGCGGATCTTTTCAATCAGTTCGTAGCGGAAGGTTTCGGAAGTGGTGATTTCGTGGTTGGTTTCCGGCTTCGGGATATAATCCGCGGCGCCCAGACGTCAGCGCCTTCAGCGTCACCTCGGCGTTGCGCCGGGTAACGGTGGAAACCATGATCACAGCGAGATTAGAGCGCCTTTGCAGCAGCAGCGGCAACGCCGCCATGCCGTCGAGCACCGGCATCTCCACATCCAGCAGAACGACTTCCGGATCGGCACGTTCCAACTCGTCGAGCGCATCTTGCCCGGTGCGCAGCGAGGCGACGATCTTCAGATCCGGCTCGGCGTTTACCCAACGCGACACCAGCCCGCGAACCACGACGGCGTCATCCACGACCATCACGCGGATGGGCTGCTGCGTCACCGCTGAGACGGGCGACATGGCGGCGGCGGCAACGCTCATCGGCGGCACTCAGTTTACAAGAAACGACGGACGCAGCTGCCAATCAGAGCAGGCCGACTTCCTGAAGCTTGGCCTCGACAATGTCCTTGTCAAAGGGCTTCATGATGTACTCGTTTGCACCCGCGTGCAGGGCGCGCGCGATATGGCCGACGTCGTTCTCCGTGGTGCAGAACACCACGCGCGGGACATCTCCGCCAGGCATGCGGCGCAGCTGCCGCAGGAACTCGTAGCCGTCCATCTTCGGCATGTTCCAATCGAGCAGCACCGCATCGGGCAACTGGTTCTGGCACGACTGCAGCGCCTGCTCCCCGTCTTCAGCCTCGATGATCTGAAACTGCAGACCTTCGAGGATGCGCCGCGCTACCTTTCGGATGACGCTGGAATTGTCAACGACCAAGCAAGTCTTCATCACGCCCTCGCTTTCCTATTCGCGGGTCCACCCGCGCATTCTAAACTCGTTCCGCCCGCAACCCGGGCCTAAGCAGCCTGTATCTGCGCGCTCACCTGCAGCACGCGATCGATGTCGAGGACGACCAGCAGCTGCGAATCCAGGCGGATAACGCCGCTCGAAACCTGCGCCAGCCGCGCGTCAAGATTAATCGGGTTACTCTCGCGCATGCTGTCGGGAAGAGTCATGACCTCACGAATATCGTCGATCAGCAGCCCATAGGATTCGCCGCGACATTCGATTCCGATCGCCATCGGCGGCTGCTCGCTCTTTTGCTGCGGCACGCCCAACCTGCAGCGCATGTCGATGACAGTGACGATGCGGCCCCGCAGATTAAGGATACCCGCGATGTCAGGCGACGACAGCGGAACCTGCGTCATGCGGTCCGGCATGAACACGTCCTGCACGCGAGCGATCGGCAGCCCGAACAACTGCCCGCCGATCATGGCGGTCACGTATTCGGTCGAAGGCCCGGTAGCGTTGCTTTGCGTTCGCATTTCTGTTTCCTATGCCGCCTTCGCCTCGGCGGTCTGCTCCTTCAGCGCCGCAATCAGCCCCTGACGGTCGAACTTCGCCACATAGTCGTGGAAGCCCACTTCGTGCCCTCGCTCGATGAACTCCTGCGAAATCATTGAGGAAATTCCGATGACCGGAATCTCGGCTGTGCGCGGATCGCGGCGCAATTGCCCGGCAAAAGCGAAGCCGTCCATGCCGGGCATATCAATATCGGTGAGAATAACGTCGAAGCGCCGGCCCTTTTGAAACAGGACAATCGCTTCCTCACCGCCGGCGGCGGTGGTGACGTCGTAGCCGGCGGCTTTCAGCACGGGCGCCAGCATGTTGCGGAAAAACGCCGAGTCGTCGACGAGCAGTACCGCATGCGAGCTCCGCCTCTCATAGAAATCCCTGGGACGGAACCAGTCCTCGAAAGCCAGTGGCAGATAATGCTCGATATCGATGATCTCCGTGGCCTGACCCTTGATAACGGCGGAACCGAGCACACCCGGCCGATTGCCGCGCACCTCGATATCGAGAGTGTCGTCAACGATATCGACGATCTCGTCGACCATCAGGCCCATCGAGCGGCCGTCGTCGGAGAACACCAGCAGCGATTGTTGGCCGTGGCTCTTCACCTGCACGGCGTCGTTGATGGGAATGAGCGGCATGAGCTGGCCGCGGTATTGCAGCAGATGCCGGCCATTGGAGAACTCCAAGCGGCTGACGTCGATCTCCTCCAACCGGGTAATCAGTGAAAGCGGTACTGCCCGCAGGTGCGGAGAACCGGCGCGGAATACCAGCATGGAAGTCGACTGCTTGGTTTCGGTGGCTTCGGCTTCTGCGTCCTCGCCGATCCGGCTGCTGGCGCGTGCGGAGGTGCCGAGCGCCTGGGCAACTCCGTTCGGGTCCACAATCAGAATCACCGAACCGTCGCCGAGAATGGTGTTGCCGGAGAACAGGCCGATGTGGCGCAGCATGGTGGACATCGGCTTGACCACGATTTCTTCGGTATGGAACACGCCGTCCACGATGATACCGAAGGTTTCGCTGCCGACTTGTGTCACCACGATGAAGCCCGAATCCGCGTCCTGCGGCCTGCCCCGATCCAAGCCAAGCAGATGACTGAGCTTGGACAGCGGCAGCAGCTTGTGGCGCAGCCGCAGCATGGCCGCGTCCTTGATGCGCTCGATGCGGTGTTCGGAATTGCTGCGGGCGCGCACCAATTCCACCACCGAAAGCTGCGGGATGGCGAAGCGATGCCCGCCGGCCTCTACGATGAGGGCCGAGATAATCGCGAGCGTCAGTGGAATCTTGATGGTCACGCTCATGCCGCGGCCCTGCACGGACCTGACATCGATCGTCCCGCCGATCTGATCGATATTGGCGCGCACGACATCCATTCCGACGCCGCGGCCGGATATGCTGGTGATGGTGCTCACAGTTGAGAAGCCCGGCGCGAAGATGAAGCGCTGGATTTGCGCTTCGGACATCTTGTCCGCATCAGCCTCGGAGACCAGCCCATTGGCGATCGCCATTGCCTTGATCTTCTCGGTATCCAGGCCGCGGCCGTCGTCGGCGACCTCGATAATGATGTAACCGCCCTCGTGATAAGCCGAGAGCCGTATCGTGCCTTTGTCCGGCTTGCCCGCGGCGCGGCGCTGCCCGGGAGTCTCCAAGCCGTGATCCGCCGAATTACGGACCATGTGGGTGAGCGGGTCCTTGATCAGGTCAAGCACCTGGCGGTCGAGCTCGGTATCCGCGCCCTTCAGCTCCAACTCGATCTGCTTGCCGAGTTCGGCGGCCAAGTCGCGCACGATCCGCGGCAGCTTCTGCCAGGCATTGCCGACCGGCTGCATGCGCGTCTTCATGACGCCTTCCTGCAGCTCGGCGGTGACGCTGGAGAGCCGCAGCAGCGGCACCTTAAATTCCGAATCGTCGTGCCGGCGCACCATCTCCAGCAGTTGATTGCGCGTCAGCACCAACTCGGAGACCATCGTCATCAGCTGTTCGAGCGTGTCGACATTTACGCGGATCGACTGATTGGCGAAGCCTGGAATCTGCCTTCTCATCATCCTTCGGCTTCTGCCCCGATGCGGCCTTGGCGCGAGCCGTGGTTTGTTTTGACGGCTCCGGCTCGGGGCCGGGCGTCTGGCGGAAGGCGCGTTCCAATTCGTCGAGCGAAACCTCGCCGGGACGCAACGGGCGTTCCAGCCGTTGCTCGACCAGCGAGCCGACCGTCCCCGGCGCGGGATCAGCCGCGGGCTCCGTCTGCTGCAGCACGGCCTCAAGCTCGTCGATCAGATCGTCGTCGGTGCCCGCCGGCTCCTGATGGTGCTTCTCCAGCTCATCGAGAATTTCCTTGATGCGGTCGATCGTTAAGAGAATCGAGCGTCACCGCCTCGCCGGTGACCGGCATGCCGTCGCGGAATTTACCCATCAGGGTCTCGGCGGCATGCGTCAACGCTTCCAGGCGCGGCAGGCCGAGGAAACCGCATGTGCCCTTGATCGTGTGAACCAGGCGGAAAATATTGGCCAGGATGCTGACGTTGTTCGGGTCCTGCTCGAAACGCACGAGCTCGACGTCGACAACGCCGAGACTCTCGTTGGTTTCGGTCAGAAACTCACGCAACAAATCGTCCATTGAAAACGGCCTTGATCGCAGGCAGCGGCCCCGCTGGCCGTCACCTCTCGCGAGTTCAGCAGTCTGTTGGCAAAGCGTTTAATTTTCGTATCGGGGAAGACGAAACCGGCTGTAGAAACAAATCGTTAGTATTTGTTAACCAAAATTTTTTCCACTCAGCGCGCGGCGACCACGATGGCTTCGTTTTCGGCCGCCACCGAAACCACCAAACCGCAGCTGCGGGCCAGCATGCCGGTGTAAAAGGGCTGGATGGCATGGGCATCGACCCCCTCGGGTGCCCTGCCGGCCAGTAGATCCGTCGCATGCGGCGGCACACGGCCATTCGTGCCTGCCGCGGTGATGCGAAAGCTCATGGAATCGCCCTCGCCGAGCGGATCGACCGTCAGCACCCCACCGCGCGGGATCGCCTGGCCCGCGATGATCACCATATTCAGCAGGAGCTTCACCCGGTTTTTCGCCAGCAGCACGCGCGGCAGATTCCACACCAGCTTGGTTTTCTCATCAATGAAGCCGCGCGCCATGCCCTCCGCATCGCCCACATCGATCTGCACGGCCGCCGACCCTGCCGCGCCGAATGCCAGCCGGCAGAATTGCAGCTTGGCCGAGGCATTGCGCGCGCTTCGCTTGATCAGGTCCAGCGCGAATGTCTTGGTCTCCTCGTCGTTTTCTTCCTCCAGCACTTCCAGCCCGTTGACGATGGCGCCGACCGGGCTGATCAGGTCGTGACAGACCCGCGAGCACAGCAATGCCGCGAGATCGAGAGATTCCAGGACGATCGGACCTGACATCGGGACTCTCCGGGTTGCGGGCAGCGATGCGGGTGACAAGCGGCGGCGATTCGAATGTTTGCTACATACACCGCTAGCCTGCGGCATGCCACCGCCGGTGGAAAGCCGCTGAAGGGCGAGCCCCCCGGTCAAATCCACCGGGATGGGTTCGGCCGGGGCCGCCCGGCGCGGCGGCAGGCCGGGCCAGGGCAGCAACCCGAACGCAATTTTGGCGAACGAGGCGGCGTTCGGAAGCTTCCGTTCCTGCCGCTGTGCCGACATACTTCTCCCCAAATATGGGGCGATTCGGACCGTCGGGGTCCACCCAGTCCGTGTCAGCAACAGAGATCAAACCGGCACTTTTTCGAAGGAGCATTCGATGCGCGCGGCTCTGCCCTTCCTCGCTCTCCCGCTGATCGTGACCTGCATTCGGTATCGGGCCGGCGGCCGCGCAGATGGCTCCCGCGCCGGGTGCGCAGCCCCCGGCGGTGATCATTGCTCCGGCGCCCTCCGCTCCCCCGCCGGGCGCGGCCCGGCCCGCCGGAAAACAGTTTTCGCCGCAGGAAATCATCGATGCCGGTCACGGCTTCTTTGGCACGGTATCGCGCGGGCTTGCCTCGGTGGTGGAAAAGGCCACCGCCCAATGGGGCCAGCCCAACGGCTATATCCTGGGCGAGGAAGCTTCCGGCGCCTTTGTCGGCGGGCTGCGCTACGGCGAAGGCACGCTCTACACAAAAAATGCCGGCGATCTGCGCGTTTTCTGGCAGGGGCCGACGGTGGGTTTCGATTGGGGCGGCGACGGCGCACGCACCATGATGCTGGTCTACAATCTCCCCGCCACCGACGCGGTCTACCAGCGCTTCGCTGGCATCGACGGTTCTGCGTATTTCATCGGCGGATTCGGCATGACGGCGCTGACGTCCAGCGGAGTGGTGGTGGTTCCGATTCGCTCGGGGGTCGGCATGCGGCTAGGCGCGAATATCGGCTACCTGAAGTTCACGCCGCAGGCGACCTGGAATCCGTTCTAGCGCATGATCCGGCGAAGTGGATCGGTTGCCGACGCTCCGGCTAAGCCAAAGCTGGCGGTGTTGCTTGCTCCGTGGCATGTTAGCGGCGAATAGCGTAACGCTTTGGAGACCTTACCGATGGTCGAACCCGTCATGTTCTTCGGGATTGGCTTCCTGTTCGCGGCTCTCATCGGCCTGATCATCATCCCGCTTGTGCAAGCCCGCGCGGTGCGCCTGACCATGCGCCGTCTGGAGGCGGCGACACCGCTTTCAATGGCAGAAATCCAGGCCGACAAGGATCAGCTGCGCGCCGAATTTGCCATGTCGACGCGGCGCCTGGAAATGAGCGTCGAGCAGATGAAGGCCAAGACCACGAGCCAGCTCGCGGAGCTCGGGAAGAAATCCGACGCCATCAACCGCCTGAAGTTAGAGCTGGGGGAAAAGACCGCGACCATCTTCGCGCTCGAAGCACGCGACAAGGCGCTGAAGGATCAGCTGCGCGCGACCGAAGAAGAGCTCTCGTTCAAACTCAACGCCATGCGCGAGGCCGAACGCGCGCTGGCGGAGAAACAGGTGGATCTCGTCAAGCTCACGGCCGAGCTCGATCAGCGATCCGTGGTCAATGACAGCCAGCGCGTCGAACTGGTCGCGCTGCGCACGCAGGTCGATACGCTGAAGGTTCGCGTCGACGACAGCGAACGCGAATTTAAGACCACGGAGGACCGTCTCGGCCGTGAACGCCTCGATGCCGCGGAAACCAGCGATCTGCTCAACGCCGAGCGCGGCAAGGTCGGCAACCTGGCCGATCGTGTCTCCGATCTCGAACACCAGCTCATCGCGCAGACGAAAGAAGCCGAAATCCTCGGCCGTCGCGCGCAGGAACTGGAGGCGCGGCTGACCGATCAAAGCCGGCTGCTGGCGGAGCGCGAGCATCAATGCGACCAGCTGAGGAGCCAGCTTGAGGGCCTGCGCAAGACCGAGGCGGATCTGCGCGCTGAACTCGCCGGCATCGGCGGCAGCCAACGCTCCGAATTTGAGGGCCTGAAGGTGGAAAAGGCCGTGCTCGAGGAACAGCTCAAGCGCTCGCGCGAAGAGCAGGCCAAGCTTAGCCGCGATACCGAGACGTCATGGGCTTCCGAGCGCGTGGAGAGCGCGCTCTTGCGCGAGCGCATCAACGATGTCGCGGCGGAAGTCGCCCGGCTGACCGCGGCGCTGGAAGGCCCAGGCTCTCCGATCGAAACCATTTTGGCCGGCGAAGCGCCGAGCGTGTCGATTGGAGGCGCGCCGGCAGTCCCGGAATCGAGGGCGGCAGCGAAGGCGCGAGCAAGGGCAGTCTGGCCGAGCGCATCCGCGCTTTGCAAAGCCGCGTAACGCAAATCGCATCGCAGAAGCCAAACTGATTTCGGGGGTTTTTTGCGCAGTGAAAGCATCAGGGCTGCTGCAAGCTGTGCGGATTTCGCCCAGCTTGACTCAAAGCCACGGGAACCACTAAATCCGGGCTGTTGTCTCGCGATGGCATTGGCGGGCGCTTAGCTCAGCGGGAGAGCGTTCCCTTCACACGGGAGAGGTCATAGGTTCAATCCCTATAGCGCCCACCATTTTCACGGTTTTCTGAGAACCTATTCGGCAGTTGTCGGCAACTTCGGCGAACAAAGCAAGTCGTGACGGAGGTGATTCTGCGGGGCGCCAGCCTTTCGAACTAAAACAGCGGTTACAGTTATCGGCATTGCCGTATTAGGAACCATGCAGACCGCGTTGAACCCTCTCTCTCCGAAGCCCGCGACGCCGGACTGTGGAAGATGACTGGGAACGTCAATTGACCGTCGCGGCGACCGCTGGCGGGGGCATTGATGGCGGACGGGCGGGCTGCGCAAAACGCGCTTTGCCCTGCGGACGGGCGCGCAGTTCCGCGGCACTCAAATGCGGGTAGTGAAAAAATGAGCAAGCTTGGCAAAAGGCTGATGCGGTCGATCAAGGAGGCGCAGGCGATTGCCCGCGGCGAGGCCGACCCGAAAAGCTACCGCGTCTATGTTCCGAGCGAAATCGACGTGCAGGCAATCCGCAAGAAACTGAAGATGACGCAAAACAAATTCTCCGCGCGCTTCGGTATTCCGCCCGGCACCTTGCGGGATTGGGAACAGGGACGGCGCACGCCGGAAGGGCCGGCGCGAGTTCTGCTGGTCGTCATCGACAAAGAGCCCAAGGCCGTCGAGCGCGCGCTGAAACAGGCGGTGGTCTGAAACGCAAAAAGCCCCGCCCGGCCGAAGCCGAGCGGGTTCCGCAGAAAATTTGTGACGTGAAGGCATCGCAGTTGCGCGGCGTTGCGCTTGACGGTGCAGCGGTCAAAGATTCCGATCGTCACGCAAACCGAACAAGCCGTTGTAACGCGCGTCTGCGATCAATCACCAAGCACTTACGCCATCAAAGTTTTCCAGGCGTTTGGTCAGGGTCGTGATCGAGTGTTCGAGCCTGTCGCGGCGCTCACGCAGCGCCTTGGCGAGAGGCGAGTAGGCGTAATTGCTGGCGTCATTAATACCCGCCCTGGCCTCTTCGGTTTCAATATCGCAAGACAGCGTTCTACGCTGCCGTCCCAATTCGAGAATCAAGCTTCTCATCTGTTCCTTCCTGACGCAGGCCAAAAACGTTGGACTGCGCAACTCAGTGATTTGCTCTTGCATGGCTGCCTCGCATTTGTGCCCTTCAGGGACAGAATTGCCGGAACACCAGCTCCATTGCGAATCCCGTGCCAACCCGGGATGCAGCGGCCACTCGAGCGCGATAGGTTTTCTCCCGAGCGGCTTGACCGGCGCGCAGGCATCATCGCGTCCATTCACGAGGTCCGTCGGGAAGGCCTATTCAAAGAATAGCCAGCGACGTACCATCGGGCGTTGGTGCCGAATTTTGCAACTCTGGGAGGCTGAGATGCGGTTAGTTTCGACTGCTGTTGTTGCGTTCTGCGCCGTCGTCAGCGCAACGCTGCCGGCAAGTGCAGCGTATCAAGTGATCTATAATGTTCTTGGGGATATTGGATAATGGGGGTGCGGCGGGCGCAGGGTTTGCCACGACGATCTATTGTTCAAACCTCAGTCAGAACCCGGTCAATGTGCAAGTTCGCGCTTTCCATTTCGAAAGTGGGTCACTTGCCGGAACCACGAAAATTGCGGCTATCGGCGGAGGAGACACCGTGTGGTTCTCCACCCATGAAGCAACCCTTTCCCCGATGCGCCTACCAGTCTAAACACCGGTATCATGGAGGGACGTGCCCGCATTTTCAGTGAGGTGCCGAACGTCATTGTCTGCGCTGCGGACGTACGTGGACGCGGCGGGATCGCGTTCCCGACCATGATCGTCCCGCGCCGCATGATCAGGCATCCGAGAGGCACGAGCGGCGGTGAGGATTGATCGCGGACGCGCGGCCGCGAGCATGAGCGCAGGGGTTTACACAAATATCTGCGCTTGAATTTCGATGGATCGACGGGTCATCAGGGCGTTTACGCCCGTCTTCGCGGGCTAGCCCGGCGATGATAAGCGTGGCGCGTCTTATCCCGCAATCCAGTTGAAAAGCACGCGAACCGCGTAACCGATCAGCACCGCGGCTAAGACAGTCGCCACGGTGATTGCGACAAACACAAGGATCGGCGCAAGGGAAGCCGGCTTGTCGTCCCGATCGTCAACGGAGACTTTGTCCATCTTGCTTTTCGGCATGGCAGTCGCCTGTCGCCTGGCTTCCACATCCAGGACACGACGGCGCGGCGCATGCAATGACGATAGCAAATAAACCTTAATCGAATGATTAACGCGACGCTGTGCGAAAGCTTAACGCGCTGCGTGCGCAGGCGGCAGGCAACGACATGGGCGCCGCACTGACGTGCGAGGCTCCTCTCCATAAGGCAAAAGCGCGTCGCCCAGCCAAGGCACCATCAACGTATCCGCCTTTTGCAACCTGCGCAGCTTGGCCCGGAATATGCTCGGTCCGGATCCGTCGCATGGCCTCGGCATAACTGCGAAGATTCTTAGGCCCTTCTTCAGCTCTCCGGCGGAGACCTTTTGCTCCAGCGCGCGATAGGATTTGAACAGATCTGCCGGCGAAGCCATGCGGCCGAGCCGCTCCAGCGTCTTCTTGTCCTCGCCCGCGAGTTTTTGCCGCCAATCAGAAGGCCAGTCGGCGGGCGCGCTCGCCTCTACTGTTTCTGCGGAAGCATCGCCGCCAATGAGCGTGCCGGCGTCCGCCGTTGTTTCGATCGCTGCCGGCGCCGGCGCCTGCGACGCGCCCGTGTGCGTCCCCGGCTGTGCCGTGGTTTCGTCCGTCATGCCGTCTCCTGGGCTTTTAAGAAAATTTTGCGGACCGGAGGCACTGACCTTCAGTCCATCCCCGCTGTGCTAATTCGCTGGCGCAACTGTGCTAATTCGTTTGGACCGTTGCGCGCCGGAAAACGCCGGACTGTGCCGCTAACGACTTCAACTCTTATCCGATTCGGGAACAAACTTGGCTGGGAGGAATGGGCCATGTCGGTCATCACGCATATTAGTGGCGAGCGGGCACACCCGGAAACACAGAAGCTTACGGTGATTGTGCCCTTCGAGGGCGGACAAATTCATGCAGAAATTCCCGCGCCAGGACTTCTCGTTGCTCAAGACGACCTGCAAGACCGCACGCGGGATTTGATTCTGCGGGCGTCGCAAGCGTTGCGCGAGGCTATACTTGCTCTGAAACAGTTAGCGTAATTCATCACCGTTCTCGCAAAGATCACGTTTCATTCCGCTTGGCCGCCTCTGAGCGGCGGCTAATTTCTTTCGTCATCGCCAGGCTGCAACTTTTTCGTCATTGCCGGGCATAGCCCGCGAAGACGGGCGTAAACGCCCAATGACCTGGCAATCCATCGAAATCAGGCGCCGATATTTGTATAAAGCGGCGGCTGCCGTAGCGTCTCGATCCGGCTCGTCATATCGCGCAACAGCTGTTCCAGCCCGGAGAGATCCTGTTCCGGAACCGGTGCGGCGTGTGTTGGCGTTTCGGCCTCCACCGGCGCAGCAGCCTCGGCAGTCGCGCATTGCGGCGCCAATGCGCGCGCATCCGGATCGGCGTCGAGCGTCTGCTGGCGCGTGCTCGTGTCTTCCCCCTCCCGCCGGCGCGCGGTGGTTTCCGCCATGGTTTGATCGATGTCCTCAGCCGGCGCGTCGGGCGGCGCATCAAGCGGCGCGGCATAGACCGGCGCTGACGGGATGTCTCGGCTGGCGTTGACCAGTTCGTCCATTCGCCGCTCGAGGCGGAGGATGGCCGCCGCAAAATGATGATCGCGGTTGTCATTGTAAGACGGTGGTGCATCGGCCCCCGGACCTTGCGCGGGCGCCGGAGAGGGCGAGTACGGTGCGGGCGCGTGCTGCAACCGCTCAAGCCGGCGGGTCAATTCGTTGATCCGCTCGTGCACGGCGAACAGCTGGTCGCTGCGCAATCGCGGATCGCCGGGTGCGCTATTCGCTCACCGGCATGCCGGCTGCGGCGCGCGGTTTCCCACGCCCGCTCGCGCGTATCGGGACCGATTCCTTTTGCTCTCCACAGAATGCCCAGTTTCATGTTCACGCCCATGTAGCGAAGAGGAGCCGAGACCGGGATGGCCCGGCTGAACCGGCGCGCTAGGAGGCGATACGAACGAAGGCGCGGCCCGTTTTCCCCGGACCGAAGTCTGCGTTTTTTATGGTTAACACGCGGTTAACAGTTTGCCGAGCTGAAACCGTCCAGACAATCGGCAGCTTTGAAGCTGATGTAGTGGCGGCTAACATTTTTTCGTCATCGCCGGGTACAGCCCGTCGCAGACGGCGTAAACGCCCTGATGACCCGGCGATCCATCGAAAAATCGGCGCAGATATTTGTATAAGGATCGCGCCATAAACCCAAGCGCTCATGCCTGAAGGATGGATTGCCGGGTCAAGCCCGGCAATGAGACTGTCTTATCATTGATCGCAGCAGCCGCGAGGCCTGGCAACCCCCGCCGGCAACCAGGAACATCTCCCGCTGCCGGCAGGGCTTCTTGAGCTTACGGGCAGGTTGGCCTCACGTTTACTTGCATGCCCAAGACCTCAATGTTGGCGCCGTCGGGAACATTGAGCTCAACATAATAAAACGCACTGTCGGTATCGATCAGCGGCTGTGTAACAGTCAGGTCGACGGCCTTTCTGGTGTTCTGGCTAGCGCCCACACTACTCACTCGCGCCATGGTGACAGGGGGGTCGAAGGCGGTGGGGGTGCCAATGGTGAACGGCTTCTTCATCAGCTTCGCCGTGATGTTCAGGGCATCGTTGTCTCTATACACGAGAGTAAAGCTGCAGACACTTTCGCCGGTGGTCGGGAACATGACGGGCGCGAAGTACCTTCCCTGCGTATCCGTCAGCAACCCGGCCTGTTCATCTCCCGGTGCATCGGTCGAGGCAGCGTCGGTCCGCAACACGAGCCCGGTTGCTGAAATCTGCAGCACGGCGGCGTTCACGCTGCTGATGCCAATGCCTGCAGCGATGCATCCTGCGAGGACGGACCAAAGGGTTTTTACCAACATAACAGCCTCCCCTGAGCTTAGGCGGGTCAGAATCCCGCGGTGGCTGGATTATGCGTCCTAATCCCTCTCAAGTAACCCCTTAAATTGCCGCCCGCCATTGCCTGCGCCTGCCAAAACGAGTGGCAAAGACGCTGGCACGGTGCCGACATTTTTCGTCATCGCCGGGCTTGACCCGGCGATCCATCCTGCAAGCATGAGCGCTTGGGTTTATGGCGCGATCTTTATCAAATATCTGCGCCTGGTATTTTGATGGATCGCCGGGTCACCAGGGCGTTTACGCCCGTCTTCGACGGGCTATGCCCGGCGATGACGAATGTTTGAGTGGTGTGCGGCCCCCACGGCGGAAGCCGTGGTGCCGATCGCGAAGCGGCGCGCCGGTGGGGTTATCCCGCAATCCAGTCGAAGAGCGCCAGCGAGCCGTAGCACATCAGCATAATGAACCCGACGGCGAGGACAGTCGCCGAAGCAGCCTTCAACAACACGGCCATCGCGGAGGCCAGAAAGAATGCGTGGTCCTGATGACCAGCAGAAATCTTGTCCATCGGCTTTTCCATGGCACCCATTTTTTGAGTGTCACATCAAGCCACAACCTCACAGAGCACGCCACCACGGAAGCAAATAAACCTTAATCCTAGCGCATGATCCGGCGAAGTGGAATCCGGTTCGCCGATAAGATCATGCGCCAAAATAATAAGTTAGCCGTGGCAGCTCGATGGGGGGTGGCTTGCCGGTTCGTTCCGAACTCTCGTCCTTGCTCTCGTTCTTGGCGTCAAGCCAAAAACGCCAAAGCGGCAGCCGCGGTGCCGATCGCCAGGCGGCGCGCGCCGGTGGCCTTATCCCGCAATCCATTTGAAGAGCCGCAAGAACCCGTAACCGAGCAGCGTCAACCAGGCAACGGTCAGGCCAATCGACAAAGCGACTGTCAACACCACCAGGAACAGGTCCCTCGCAGAGTGTTTGCGGGCCGAATGAACAGCGGCGCTTTGTTTATGTGCGACGTTTCCCATGGCAACCTTCCTGTTGCCATGATCAAGCCACGCGTCCGCAGAGCACGCCAGTGCGGAAGCAGATAAACCTTAATTCGAAAGCTTAACGGCAGACGGTTGACCGATGCCGAAGCCTAGTGGCGCAGCGTTTTCCACGCTCGGAAGTTAAGGTTGACGCCAAGTCTGCCTGTCGGCATTGCGCTGGGCTTGGGCGGCTACGCCCCCACTAGGCGGCAGAGGGCCGCCGGGTAGCCGAAGAGCCTGGCGGGTGGTTGGGTCTTCGGTGAAGAGAACGCTCGCCGTTAAGATGCATTGGGCTCGTCCATTGCGGGGATAGCCCGCGAACGGGTCGTAAACGCCCTGAGACCCGAAATGTCTCGATTAAGGGAAAACTGCACCACGTCGACGATCTCGTCGTGCGTCGCACGAGTTGCATAGTACATATTACAGTAGGAGGCTGCATTGCGGGCTCGTTGCCAGTGACACTGAGCTGCGTGCCGTCTCGCGCTTGCCGCTACAGCGACGTAAGCGCACCGTCCGGCAATTACGCGCGCTCCCGGCTGCAGCGGCAGCCTCCCTCTGCGTCGTGATGGTACGATCGGCAGAAGACGATACGATTTCAGCCGCGTATCGGTAACGTCAATCTCCACCGGATGCCTGCTAATGCGGTCTCAGACTCTTGCCGAGGCAATTCAGGCTGCAGGCGAACACCGGCGAGCTGAGCGAGTCTCGACCGTCATCGAGCCAAGAGCCCCAGAGACCCCTGCACGAAAGTTGTCTGGACCCCTCACGCCAAAGAGGACTATCTCTATTGGAGTAAGGCAGACCAGAAGATACTGCGATGGATAAACGATCTTATCCGAGACATTCAGCGCGATCCTTTTAAGGGGCTCGGGAAACCGGAGCCCCTTAAACATTCCCTGCAAGGCTGCTGGTCGCGCCGCATCACCCTCGAAGACCGCCTGGTTTATCGCGTGAGCGGTAAAGGTGAAGCCAAACAAGTCGAAATCATTCAGTGCCGCTACCACTACTGATCTCGCCCGATGAGGCGGACAAATGGCTGAGCATTTGGGAGTAACGATGCCGCGCGGTCCTCAAAGCGAGAACGCCCCGCGGAAGCCTGCCGCCGTGAAGCCAAAGTCGATCAGACACAATGCGCGTAAGTTTCTCGCTTAGCGCAAACGATCCTGCTCTGCTCTACCCCGAGCCGCGCGCAACAGCTTGCTATGCCGTGTGTCCCTGCGTCGATTTGTGATGTTGTCCGTGGTGGCTACCGAGGCTTAAACGCTCGGTAGAGGTCGGCCGGTGAAACCAAAAAAAAGCTTCTCATGGGCCGACATTTTGCCCTTTGCGATTCTCGCCGCCTATTTTCTCGTTGGCTTGTTTGGCCACTACGTCAACATGACGTTTATCCAGCCGCATTGATGAGCCGTTGCGTTTTTTCTGAGCTTCTTTGCGGGCTTCACCGCTACCGCCGCTTCTTCAATTTTGCGTAGCCCATGTTGGCCGTGCTCTGCTCGACGCGCGCCGCGCAATAGTTTGCGCTGCGCCGCATTGCCTTCGCTACAGGCACATCACCACCGCGTCGCCCTTGCCGGGTGAGCGGCCCAGGCGCTTGCGCAAGTCGTCCTTCGACTCGATCACGATCCCACGCGCCGCAACCGTGTAGGTCGGCGCCGCCAGGTCTGCGCGCAGCTCGGGATCGGCCGGCAGCGCGACCGCCGAGCCGCCCTGCTGGTCGGGGTTGAGCGCTTCGCGAAATCGCCACCAGGCTTCCGCGCGCTTGTTGGCAAAACCTAATTGCCCGTCGATGGTTTTATCCGGTTGAGCTGTTGGCGCTGTTGAACCCGATAAAAGTAATGCCGTTGTCTTTAAGGCGTAAGGGTAACAGCACCGCCATAGCCGCCGCCAACGTCAACCACAACAGGAGCATTGTCCCGCCGATGACGAAAGATGCTCGCTGCGGCGGCATTGGCATCGGCCGTGCCCGCGCCTTTCTCCGTCACCAGCGGCCCGTACCAGCCGCCATGCCGATAGGCCAATTCCGCGCAGTCTTCGCCGCCGCCGGCAGGATCGAAGCCCATCGCGGTCATGGCGAAGTCTTTGAACCCGTCCGGCTTCCATCTTGCTTGCGCGGCCGCAATCCAGGCGGTGGGAATCACCTGGAACTCGGCGTCGGATTGCCCGACATCGAAGCGGCCCTCCCGCATCATGGTGCGGAGCGGCTCCGGCATGCCCTCGATCACCGAGGCGTAGCCGGTCTTCAGCAGATCCGGATTGTCCTCCAGCCGAGCCGGAATGAAGGTTCGCGATCTCGCGTTGGGATGGTGCCGATCAACCTCCTTGTCGCGACCGTCGATGACGGCAAAAAAGCGCAGCTCACCTGGCTTGGCCGGATAGGGATGCGTCGGATCCAGCCACGGTCCCCAGTATTTGATCACCCAGGTGCCTTCCGCCGAGATCGGAGGATTACCCGTGGCCACCACGCGGCAGCGTTGGCCCGGCTCGGTCGTTCGATTCCACGCGATCAGGAAGCGATACTGCGACTCGGTGAAATGCGTAATCTCATCGAAGCCCTTCAGGTCGTGGGCGCGGCCCTGGTATTTCTCCTTATCGTATTCGTGCTGGACCGAGCCGAACTCCAGCTGGTTGCCGTTCGGCAATCGCCAGAGCTTGTCCTGCGCGTTGTATCCGGCGCGCGTTCCTAACTGGCGATGAACCTCATCGACCAGCCCCTTGATCTGGGGATATTCGCGGCGAAAGATGATCGCCTTCTTGTGCTCCTCGATGGCGAGGCCGCAGAGCAACGCGGATTTTCCGCCGCCTGCCCC
Source organism: uncultured Alphaproteobacteria bacterium (assembly GCA_963731585.1). Classification (GTDB taxonomy): domain Bacteria; phylum Pseudomonadota; class Alphaproteobacteria; order Rhizobiales; family Xanthobacteraceae; genus CANKHA01. The sequence continues at coordinate 18,127 of CAVSWC010000007.1, read as the reverse complement.
GCCGCCATAGAATACCTCGTCGGCTTCGCTGAAATACGCCTCGGTTTGCGGGCCGACGTTGGGGACAAAGCAACGGTCCTTGGTGGCTTCTAAAGCGGCGGCCTTTACTTCATTGCGGTCTTTGTCAGGCAGCGCGCCGAGGCGGCCCAGGATTTCGTCAAGCGTCATGCGGTCCTTTAGACAGTGGCGCTAAACTGCGTTGCCTCGATGCCGGTCGCCGCGATGGAAATGAAAAATCGTCATCGCCGGGCATAGCCCGTCGAAGACGGGCTGTGCTCGGCCATGGCTAAAAAATGTAAAGGAGCCCTGAGGACTATCCCAGAGCTCCTTTCTTGTTCACAGGTTGGAACGCTACTGAATGACCTGGATCACACGGCGTGTGCCCGGGTCGACCAACACGGGGCTGCCGTTTACCACCGTGTAGCGGTATCGGGTAACGCCGTAGTCGGCAGGAACGTCATAATACGTGACACCGGCTTCCGGCAGCACGGTCCCTACCGCAACAGGGGAGCTATAGGTGAAGGACGCTGGCGCCTGCGTCGTCACGTAAGTTCTAAAGCGAGGCCGCATCTCCGTGCTGATCATGCCCTTCTCTTCCATTGTCGCGGTCGCTCTCGCGCTTTGGTTCATCGGCGCACCGGCAGGATTGTCTTGCTGTGCAAGCGCCGGCCCCATCAGGCCGATCGAAAGCGCGGCGGCGATAACTGCTGAATACTGTTTCATATCATCTCTCATTTGCTGTGCCCCTGCCCGGTAACGTTTGAGCTTAGTCGACGTTCCGCGCTCTCTTCAGTGTGAAGGAAAGCGGCAAGGCCGGCGCTGCCGGATTTTTATGAGGCAACCAATTAACGCGCAAAACGCGCGGATGGTTCCGGGGTGTGCGCGATGGGCTGTAGATGAGCGCTTGCGTCGCCTCGAGCGTAGCAATATCTGGGCTGAAATGTGGCGCACGAGGCGCCGCTAGCCGCGTAGCGGCTGACATTTTTCTTCATCGCGACGAGGTTACTTTTCGTCATCGCCGGGCTATGCCCGGCAATGACGATTTTTCTGTCCGACAAGCCCCGCTGCTCACGTCACATGGAGGGCAGCGGGATCAGGGTAGATAGGATGGTGGTGGTGAGCGTAAAGCCGGAGGGGACTGAGAATTTAACGCTCGTGCCAGCGGGGAACGAGCGAGACTCCGCCCGCATAACGAATCTCAACGAGGCACTCTATGGGCTGTGATCCATTCTTGAAAACGTCGGTTTCACCGGTAAAAGCGGTGAGGTCGCCGCGTCCAATCCCGCGAACATCCCAGACCTCGCCGTTGTAGGTGCAATATGTCCGTTGCGACCACCGATCGCCTGCGATGCAGCAGTCTTTGACAGCATATTTTCAACAGCGGTGCAGAGCCGCCTTCTCCTTGGTCTGCTCGTACAAGAATTTGTTTGACATCGAAGGCGCTGTTGAAGGTCAGGTTTTCGACGACGGGATTACCCGTTGCCAGGATGCCCGGTGCGCGCTGCTGTTGACCTTTCGTGTAATTCTGCGACTGGGCCAATGCCGCACCGTCTGCGATGAGGCTAAAGCCAATCGCGATAAAAAGGCCGGTTAGCAACTTTGATAGCTTCAACATGCGATCCCCCCTGGCGCTACATTATGCACCGGCAAATTAGGGGCATTTTCTGCTAATTCATAGTGCCCGCGTTACCCATTGATAAGCTTACTTAATCTGCGCCGATCCGCGGAACCGCCGGCGACACGGCTCCGAAAGCCATCCTGCCGGAGCGCTGGGGCACGTTTAATGCCTGGAGTGAACCGGGCTGGGCTGGACCGGGCTGCCTTGCAGCAAAGCAATGCCGCGCAGGCAGTCGAGATAATGCTTATAGCCCTCGCTCGATACCGAGATGGTTCGCCCGTTCGAGATAAACCGCCAGCGCCCGGCGATGACGATTTTTCAATCGATCTATTTTCGGCGGTGCGGAATTGGGGAGCGGTTGCGCAGCGGCGCTTTCGCGGGAAGCGAAACGGAGCGGAACGCCGCATGTCTGCTGTTCACGGTGGATCGCCGCCTTGGCCGAATGATGCATTGCGCGTCAACGCTGTCGCCCGCTTCGCTCATGGCCGCGACCGCAGCCAGAGGGGCGATGCTTTCGGCCAGCGCGGCGAGCGTGTCGCCGGTCTCGCTTTGCGCCAGCGCGCCGCGCAGGAGAATGACGGCTCCGGCAGACGCTGCGTCGTTATTCTCGCTAACGCTTGCCGCCGCGACCAGCTTCAGTGCGCCGGCGGCGGAAGCGGTGTCGGCAGATTCAGCAAGGGCAGCCAGCGCCGACACAGCGAGTGCCGCCGCGGCTGAGCTTGTGTCGTTTGTCTCGGTTATTGCCGCCGTGGCCGTGATCGGCACGACAAGCGTAATCGTGCCGGCCAGCGTATCGGCGGCTTCCGCTTGCGCATGCGCGCCGCGTTATCGGCAGCAATGCCGATGCACTGGCCGTATCGCCAGCCTCGGCCGCCGCGCCGGTCGCGATGATGGCAAGCACTGCTGCGGCGGTTAGGCTGTCGCCCGCTTCGGTCGCCGCAGTGGAACCGATGATCGCAAGTTTCGCCGCGGCTGACGCGCTATCGCCCGCCTCGGTCGCCGCGCTGGCACCGTTGAGTGCAAGCTTCGACAGCAGCGGCTACGCTATCGTTCGCCTCGCTCGCCGCCAGAATGCCGGCGATAGGCGATGCGCCTTGGTGCGCCAGCAGCAAAGACATGGCGGCGCACCCCTATCGGGCCCGGGGGGCCGGAATACTTACTCCTCGGTCCATTCAATATCGACAGCCAGTGTGACCGCGCTGGCGGGCGCCACCGGCCAGAACAGGCCAAGACCTTGCGACGTGCCGCGCAGCACGATGCCGCGTTTTTCCTGCGAATTGCCGAACTCGAACGTATGCGTTTCGGTGGTGGCCGCGGCGGCGGGCGTCGCCGCCTGCGCCAGCGTGCGCCAGGAAGCGACCGCGCCAAGGAGCGTGCCTGCGGTTGGAACCGCCGTGTAGTACTTCACGAATGCCGCGGAGGCCGCAGCGGCGGATGAATTGAGCGGAACCATCGGGGCAGACGTGGCCGTGCCGCCCGACGCCGCGGTGGAATATTTGCCCACCGCGACGGTGAGATAAGCCACCGCGGTCAGCGTCAGGCCGCTCACGCGGATGCTGGTGACGGTGATGGTCTTTGAGGCCGAGCCCTCGATCAGGAAGAACGGCACGTTGATGGTGACCGCCGCCGTGAAGGGAATCAGCGAGCTTGCCCGATAGGTGGCCTTCTTGCCGCTATAGGCGCCGTCTGCGCCATAAGGCGAGATGCGCGCCGCCTTTGAGGTGACGTCAATCGTCAGCAGGTCGCTGCCGGCGCCGGAGATAGTATCGACGCTCATGCCGTCACCCATCTGATTGCGCGGTCACCGTAGCTGCGCCCGCGAGTAACCGTTCCATGAATCCGAAAAGTTGTCGCTGTCAGGACCTCGCAACACAGATCGAGCGGATCGACCCGCGCCACGTCCTTGACGTGGTTGGCGGTGGCTTCCGCCATCGGGAAGGCCTCGATGTAGGAGGCGGCGGTCAATCCGCTGGTCGTCACGTCCACAGAAGCCGTCGCCTTGCGGGACGCTGTGGTCCCAAAATTGAGATTAACCGTGCCGGTGGCCATGATCCGTTGCTCTCCGATGAAAACTCGTCATCGCCGGGCATAGCCCGTCGAAGACGGGCGTGAACGCCCTGATGAATTGGCGATCCATCCTCAATCGTCATTGCCGGGCTTGACCCGGCAATTCAATCATTTGGAATGAGCGCTTGGGTTTACGGCGCGATCTCTACTCAAATATCTGCGCCCGATTTTTCGATGGATCGCTGGGTCGTCAGAGCGTTCACGCCCGTCTTCGACGGGCTATGCCCTGCGATGACGAAAATGTTAGCCGCCGCTCCGTCATACGTCGTGTGATTTGCGGCCTTCGCCTCCCCCAACACCCCCATCTACCCGCCCCTGCGTTCCGGCCGTCGGCTGCCGCATAGTGGGTCAATGAGCTTCGGTAGCTTTTCAGCGGTAAGCTTCCGAAGTGCAGCCGCGTGGTCGTCAGCTTTCAAACCAATTCTTGAACGGCTTGCTGCCGGGATAGGTCAAGTTGCGAAACTCGGCCGGTAGGTAATCGCGCTGCAGGTCGTCGATGATTTCGTCATTGGAAATGATTAGTCCCATCCCGATGTCCTCATGACCGGCGATAACCACGCGAACCGCAATCTCCCAATCGGGATAGTCTGCCAACAGGTCCTGCAACTGTTTGATAATCGCGGGGTCGAGCAGCGTCAGATTATTCAGTTCGATCATCTGGCGCCACAACCCCAAATTCTCATCCACCAACCAATAGTCGCCCTTGCCAAAGGCATCTACTTTTCCATACCGCACCAGCACCTCGTCCACACGATCGTGGAGGACTTTCCATTCCGCTTCCTGCCGCGCATCAAGCTCGCTGGCCATGCTTCACCTATTCAGTCATCCGATCCACTGCGTAATCTAAACAGCCGCTGTATCCGCCTTATATTATAGTTGAAATCGCGGATGCGGGGATCATCAGATTGTCTTATTAGCCTCAGCAGTTCACGAGCCTGATCCGGTATCATGTTAAAGCCATCGGCGCGTATTCCGCTTGTCGCGAAGAAGTCCCTACTGAGTTCTCTCACGGCGTCACTATAAGCTTCATGCAGTGGGTTCCAAATATTACCGATTCTCGGCCCTGTAGGACTCTCTCTATACGTTGCGTGGTTACGGCCAGTTGTCGATTGTTTAAAGACCTCAGCCGTTTCCAACTGGAGATTCCATTTTTTAAATACTCCTTCCGGCATTTCATGATGACCACCATACCGGTAATGTAGACGGCCGTCTTCTTCATAAACCGTGTCTGTCGCTGGCGGGCGTTTGCGTGCTGCGTATTGCGCACCAGGCAATCAGTCATTGTCCGGCGTGACATCCGACAAAACGCGTGCATCACCGATCCTCGCGCTGTCCGCCGCATCGCGGTGAAGCGTTCCGGTCGATGCACCCACGCGGTCCCGCCGCTGCTGACCGACCGTGCTTCCCTTACCAGGAATGCCGACGTCGGCACCCGGCGCTAAAGGTTTCCGTCCGCCGCCTTGCCGCCACGCCTCCCCCCGCTCCAGGATCTGGAGATACTCCCGCTGCACGGCCTCGTCGCGGAAATAGCGCGGCCGGTCCGTGCGCATGAGAAGCTCGATTTCGCGCTTGCGCGCCTCGTCGGTCATCGGAAGGTCGTCGTCTCGCATGGCTGTGCTTTCTTGTTAAGCGCCGATCTTCTGGCAAGCCCGTGATCGGAGTTAGCGCCGATCTTCGGGCGAGCCCGTGATCGGATGCACGTTGTCCGGCGGGGACGCGCGGGTATGAGTGCCGAACGGACTTGCGCCGTCGGCCGGTCGTCTTGTCGCGTGCCTCAATCAGGCTGCGGTATCTTTGTTGAATTCGGCGGCCTTCGGGCCGCGTCCGCAATCGTGCTTGAAGGATGGATTGCCGGGTCGTCAGGGCGTTCACGCCCGTCTTCGACGGGCTCTGCCCGGCGATGACGAGAGAGAGAGAGAGAGAGACGCTTCGCCGAGACAAGCGATGATTACGCATTCCCTGCGGTCGTGGTGTAGCCCGTGACCGAGAACGCCTGGTTGACGGCGAATACGGCGTTGTCGACTTCCATGTCGCCGCCGCCGCCCGTCGCCGTCACCGAACCTTGCTCGTGGCAGGTCACCCCGTCGCTGGCATAAATGCGGAAGTGTCCGGCGGTCCCCGGCCCCGAAGCAATTCCCTCCCAGGTCCCGGCCTTGGCTTTGCTGCCGCCCGATGCGGCCGCGCGCCAGTCGGACGGTAGCGTGCAGCTCACCAGCACGCTTCCGCTGTCGGCCGGCCGCGCAATTGGCGGGCTGCGCGCCCGTTCGAAATCTTCAGGATCGGCGAGGTGCCGATCGCGGTTTCCTTGGCGTCGAGCCCGGCATTGCGGACCGCGACGGATTGCTGAAGTGCCATGCAAAGCCTGCTCTAGTTGGCGGTTAAGAATGTGCCCGTTGGCGATTTGCCCGTTGGCCCTATCGGGCCTATCGGACCTATCGGGCCTATTGGACCTGCGGGCCCCGCCGATCCCGTTTGGCCTGCAGCGCCCGCTGGACCCGAGGGACCGCGCGGCCCAACCGGGCCGGTGACAACAACAATCGAAGGCCCGCGCATGCAGATGGCGGGAGCCTTCGTCCACGCCATCAATAGCGCCCTTGACGCCTCGCACTCAGTTCTCGTGGCAAAGCCGGGCACTGCTACCGAAGCAGTCGTGCCCAGCCAGCCGATCAGCACCCAAGTGGGGACCGCCATTTAGTTGACGACCTTACGCACGCCCATCGCCTTGCCGTCAACATCACGGGCGAACTCAACCGGAGCCGCGGCAACTTGCGTTTGTGTGGTGATTGCTTCCGCCAAGGCGGCCCGCGCCTGCGCGGCCTTCGTGCGAATCTTCAGGACGGGCGAGGTGCCGATCGCGGTTTCCTTGGCGTCGAGCCCGGCATTGCGGACCGCGACGGATTGCTGAAGTGCCATTTTGAAAGACCTTGATTAATGCGCCGTGGCCCGCACGGCCTTGGCGAGCGTGAAAGCAATGGCGCGCGCCAGTTCGGTGTCGGATAGCTCAGCGGTTTCGATCGGGCCGCCGTCCTTGCCGGTGTGCTCAATCGCCGCCAGCTTGGGATGAACGTAAGGGGCCGCAGCCTTGGCCATCTGGTCCCGCCGTTGGTCATCGTTGCCAGGATCGCGCATCACCCGCAGCATGTGATCGAGCGGCGTCTCGCCGCTTGCCGCGGTTGCCGCAACGGCTTGCTGCCGCGCCATCGATGCCTTGTTGGGGACTGCGGCCGTAGGCCCTGCCCCCGGTCGCTTAACGCGCTTGCCTGCCATTGATTTTCAGTTGCCGAGATCGTTCGCGTGTTGAGGTGGAAATATTCGATAACTGCCCGTGTCGATGGTCCAGCGGATATTGCTCAGGCCGCGCCTGGCCAGCCAGGTTTTGGAAATCTTCGGTGAGCGGCCAAGCAACCAGAAGGTTCTTCCCCTCCGGAAACAGATCAGGCAGCCCCCTTCTTCTCCCGATATGACCGCTGCCCTACAATCAGAGGGATATAAAAATGCGGGCGCGTCGATAATCGAAAGAAGAAGAGCTGCTGCCTGAACGCGAAACGCCCGACGCGGATTGCTCCGGGCCGGGCGTAATTCTGAAGTCTGCCTACCCACTATCGTGGGATGGTCACGCCGTCAAGCCGCATCGACATCATCGTGTGGGTGGCCGTTGATAAGTGGTGGGTGCGTTTGAAAAGTCCGACGCCGGCCCTGATGTTCTCGTCCAGCCACCGACATCAGGAATGTCATGAACAGGCAAATCGCCGCCCAATGAAGCGGCGTTGGTCCGGCTTGGCGAGCCAATTACCCCCGTGACCACCGCGCTGGATCGCCGCAAGCGATTGAGTGTGATCGGGGCTGGCTCGTAACCGTCCACTATGCCCCAATTGCCGTCCACTACTCGTTTGATAAACTCGCTGCTTTATAAGGCGCGAAAGGGGACCGGTGCATGCGAACATTCATCACTGCGGCTGCGACGTTTATCTGCCTTGCGTCACCGGCATGGGCGCAAACCGCCAAAGAGGTTGCCGGCACCTACAGGCTCGAATATGAGACGCGGGAGAGCAACGGCGTTAAGACGGAAGTCCATACTAACGGCGTGTTGATGTTGGACGAGACAGGGCATTACACCCTCGTGACGATCGCCCGTGGCCTTCCCAAGATCGCCTCAAACAACCGAATGACGGCTACGCCCGAGGAAAGTAAAGCCATAACCGCTGGAGTGGTTGCCCACTATGGCTCATTTACCGTCAGTGGCGATACGTTGATTTTCAAAATTGAGCGCGCTTCATTTCCGAATTGGGATGGCACCGAACAAAAAAGACCTTTCACTCTTGCCGGTGATGACCTAATTACGCGCGCCGTCTCGTCAGGAGGGGGCAGCGTCACGTTGAACTGGAAACGGGCGAAATAGACAGTCGGCCTAGTTCCATTTTCAGGCTGGCTCATTCAGCCAGCTCGCGAAAGCCTGTCGTCTCTTAAGGCGATGCCCACAGCCGCGTTTGCACCGCAGCAAATTTCTCCTTGAATCGAGTGCCGAACTTTCGATACTGCTAGGAGTTGTGTAGAAGTTCTCCGATCTTCGCTCTGCGAGACAGGTGCAGCATGGCCACTCCAAAATCTCCCCCACCCGAAGGGGTGACGGGAACGTTCGCCCAAATTGTGGAGGAGTTTACCACCCTCGTGCAAACCGAACTGCGGCTGCTGCGAACGGAGCTTACCGAGGCGGTGGCGGCTATTGGGATCGGAATAGGCCTGATTGTGGCGGGCGGTGTTCTCTTGATGGCTGCGGCGATGTTGTTCTTGCAGGCGATTATCAGCACGCTCGTTGCTTATGGTTGGAGCCTGCCCGTCGCAACTCTTATGGTGGCGGTCATCGTCCTGATCCTGGGAATGGTCCTGTTATGGCTCGGCGTCACGCGGGTCCAGGCCAAGAACCTTGTCCCATCGAAAACGATTAAGCAGGTGGAACGCGACGTGGCCGTAGCCAAATCAGAAGTAGGTGCTTCATGACCGACACGACCCAAGCATTGGAACGGCAGGCGAACAAATCCCGCAGGCGCCTTACCGGACTGATGGATGACCTGCAGAGCCAAATGTCCCCCGGAGTCATGCTTGATAAGGCCCTCGGCTTCTCTACCGACGGAGCGGCCGAGCTGGGCGACTCCCTCATTCGGCAGCTGGCTAAACACCCATTTCCTTATTTGCTGATCGCCGCGGGGATCGGCTGGCTGATGTTTTCCGAGGCGACGGAAAAACGCCAGCCGCGGACGCGCAAACAAGCCAGGCCCCGCAAACAATCCAGCCGTCGAAAAGCGCCTGCCAAAAAAAAAACCGCAGCTGATCGAGCCCTTGCCGTTGGGTGAAGTGAGCGAGCCTCAGTTGAGGATTTGAGATGCTTTCGGAGTCCTGGGCGCTGCTCAAGCAGACCCTAGTTTCATTCATCGACGACGAGGCTTTGAGTAAAGGCGCTGCGATAGCGTTCTACACCGTCACGTCCATTGCTCCGGTTCTCCTCATCGTTGTTGCAATTGCTGGTCTAGCATTCGGGCGTGATGCGGCGCAGAACGCCATGACCGGACAGCTCAGCGACCTGATGGGTCAGCAAACGGCCGACGTTCTGCAATCAGCGATAGCCAGCGCCGCCGGCACGTCGTCGGGTATCCTGGCGACCATCATTGGGGTCGTCACGTTAATCGCGACTGCATCAGGCATGTTCGGCGAGATGCAATCTGCTTTGAACGCAATCTGGAAAGCCAAGCCGCAAGCGACGACTGTGTCGCGATTAATCCGGGCTCGGGCGGCCAGCTTAGGATTGGTCGCGACCCTCGGCTTCCTGCTCATTGTGTCGCTCGCGGTGAGTGCAGGACTTACCGCATTCGGCAATTATCTCGATGCGGTTCTGCCGATCGGAAAGATCCTGATTACGATCCTGAACTTTGTCGTGTCCTTTGCGCTTCTCGCGGTCCTCTTTGCTGCGATCTACAAGGTACTGCCGGACCGGCGCATTGAGTGGCGGGACGTGATAGTCGGGGCGATGGCTACATCGATCCTCTTTACAATCGGGAAATCCCTCATTGGTTGGTATCTTGGCAGCAGCGCAGTCGCCTCCAGCTATGGTGCCGCTGGCGGCCTGATCGTGCTGCTGCTGTGGGTCTATTACTCAGTGCAGATATTCTTGCTCGGTGCAGAGTTTACCAAGACCTTTGCCAATCGCCATGGCAGCAAACAGCGCAAGCGCGTCAGGTAATAAGACGCACGTGGCCGCCGCTCCACATGAAAAATCGTCATTGCCGGGCATAGCCTGTCGAAGACGGGCGACGCCCTGATAACCCTGCAATCCATCCTTCGAGCCTGACGCGCCGGCCCGCCCCCCCAGCGCGTGCGGCGATTTGCAGTTCGCGGCTAAATGAAAAAGGCCGCCAACCGAGGCGACCTAATTAGGGCGCGCCATATTTCTGACCCGGCCGCGGCTCGTACACCACGTCAGTCCTCGCATTGCGATCTGCAAGCTCTGCAAGCCGCATGTAGCTTGCCGCCATCTTGGCATACTCAGTTTGCAACGTTGGTGCCGGCTCTGATTTTGCCATCGCGGCGAACTCCGCCGCTCTTACGCGATACTGGTCGGCTGTGCTCATGACGCGGCCCAGACGCTTTTGTTGAACTCTGCTTAAATGCGCCGCAACTTACTAATGAGTCGTTATTCCCTCCAAAACAAAAATTAGTGAATTGGGGCAGTGCGCGATAAGCGAATTAAGGCATCGGTATCAATTTGGCACAGGTCCCCATTGGCGGGATACCAACTGGTTTTGCGGCGAGTGAGAAAAGCGCTGGCATTTTTGAACACGCCCCGCCAACAATAACACCCCTGCCCTACCACTCAATCCCCGGCTGCTCGTCCTTGCGGTCCATGTTACGGGCGTAGCCGAACGTCACCGCCAGCGTGTCGAGACACTCGCGCAGCCGATAGCCGAGATAGCCGCGCTCGCGCGCGGTCTTCAGTCCCCATTTGCCCGCGATCACCTTCAGCGTCAGCCCCTGGTCGAGAAAGAGCTGGATCAGCGCTCCGCCCTCCATGCCGAGCGCGCGCATGGCGAGCGCCATTTCTTTGAACGCCTTGATGTGACCGTCCGAAATCCGCGCTTCCGGCGGCTTGCCGCCGTCCACGGCCTCCTTGCTTGGATCGATCGCCTGCACGGCGCCGATCTCGGCGATGTAGCGGTTGCGCTGCCAGTGCCGGCCGGCCATGAACTGCGCGTCGTCGAGCTGGCCGGCGCTGTGCATGGCGGCCAGCGGATCGTCCCGCAGCGAGCGCATGGAGAGAATCTTGCCGCCATGTTCATACGGATCGTCGACGATCACCGGAGCGACTTGCGCATTCCGCAAAAGGTCGGTGGCCCTCCTGTCATGCTGTGCCGGCTGGATGGCTCCAGCCAGCGTGACGGCCTTCTTAAGCTTCCGCTTGCGCATGATTTCTCCCGTGCATTGCATCGCGAATTGATTTTTTGTTACGCAACGCAACGGTCCCGTTAGTCTTTGAACGGGTCGAACTCACCCGCCCCCGCCATCGCCACGGCAAATGGCCGAAGCGTATGGAGCACCTTCACTGACCCGGCATGTTGCGCCAACACCTCAGGTAATCGCCGGTAGGCCATCGGGCTTTCATCCAAATCGGCGCCAACGAGCGTCACGCCGCGCGATTGCAGCCACGCATCCATTTCCTCGCGCGTGAAACGGCGCTTGGCTTCCTTGCGCCCGAACAGCCGTCCGGCTCCGTGCACGGTTGAATAGAGCGACGCCCTTGCCTCCGGGCTATCGACGCCTTCCAAGATCACCGCGTCATCGCCCATGGATCCGCCGACAAAACCGCGCTGGCCGGGGAAGGCCGGCGTTGCACCCTTGCGCACAACCCATAAGTAGCGCCCGTTGTGCTTCTCGCGCCATGCATAGTTATGGTGGTTGTGCACCATGTCGGTCACGGCGCCGCCGATGATCTTGCGCACGCGCTCGATCACCCATTCGCGGCCCGCATAGGAATAGCGCCCCGCCAATTCCATGGCGGCGATGTAGCGCCTGCCAAGCTCGCTATCTTCGTCAATGACGGCGGGCGGCACATTCATGCCATCCTTGCCGCCGGCGGCTTTCAGGTAGCGCGTGGCGCTGGTGTGGCCCAGGCCGCGGCTACCAAAGTGAACGCCAATCCAGGTAAAGCCTTCCTCGTCGCGCATCAGGTCGACGTAGTGATTGCCCGATCCGACCGTACCGAGTTGCGCCATGCTCTTCTGCCGGTAAGCCTGCATGTCGGATTCGCGCCATGCATCCCCGTCATCGAAGAGGTCATGCTCAACGCGCTCATCGTTGGTCCGCCCCACGCCAAAGGAGATCACCTTTTGCACGTCGCGGATGATCTCGCCGACGCGATCCGTTATTGCGCTGTAAGGGGTATCGAGCCGCACCGCCATGTTGCCGCAGCCGATGTCAAAACCGACGCCGGAAATGCTGATTTGCTTTTCATAGGCGACCACGCCGCCGACCGGCTGGGCATAGCCCAGATGCCCGTCAGCACAGATCACGCCGGCGACGACGTTTCCCACCGCCATGCAATTGCGCATCTGCGCAATCGTCGCTTCGTCATGCTGGCCGAACACCTTGAGCGGGCTATTCTGAAACTCCGCAGATTGCGGGGCGATGCTCGCCGCGATCTGCACGGCGGCCGCTTCCGCCTCGCGCGCAAGATGTTCTTTCCGCGCCGCGTCCCGGTAGCTGCACCACACCGGCATCGGGCGCTGGCCGGGACGGTCGATCTTGCCGTCAGGATCAAGCCCGGCTTCCGCCGCAAGCGCTCGCGCTCGTTGCTGATATGGATCGGATCGCGTCATTTTCCTCTCTCTCTCAGCTTGCCTTAGCATTTTCGCCGGAAACTTTGAACCAGCGCCCGCTCCTGTCTCCCGGCCTTGGATATTCCCCATGCGTGCGTCGTAGCTTGAGGTAGTCGGCGATGTAGAGCGGCATCCACAGGCGCTTCATCATCAGTCCCCGGTCTTGCCGCCCTTCACGCGGCGCGCCCGCCAAAACGAAACAGCGCAGGCTTCTTCGGCGTGATCGGCACCCAGTTGATGGCGTGGTGAAAGCTGCAAAAGGAGGAACCGGGCTGCTTGGGATGCCCGCAGAACAGTCCCATCGCCCCATCGAAGGACACGACTTCACGGCAATGGTGCTTCTCCAGATCCACCAACGGAATGTTCAGCGGCTCCACCGGCATGACTGCCGGCTCCGGGATCGAGGGTGAAAGAGCAGGCCCAAATTGAAGGCGTAGCACGCGCGGATGCTTCTCGTGTGTCCCGTCCGGTTTGCGCGGACGCCCGCCTCGGGCCTGCGCCAGCTTGATTCCCTCGCGGTGACATTTGCCGATCACGGCGTTCCTGCTGATCCTGACTTTCAGGACAGCCGACAGGATCGCGGCGATCCGTTCGGCGCAATGCTTCTCCGCAATCAGCGCCTTCAGTTGGGTTATAGTCTCCTCGCTCCAGCTAAATCTCGACATTGGCGCACCCTTCGATGATGGCCGAGAGTTCGGTCAGTTGCGCCGAAAGCGCGGGCTCGGTCTTGCGCCGGCGCTCGACCTGGCGGATGCCGTGCCAGACGGAAGAATGATCGCGATTGAGGATGCGCCCGATGTCGGGGGTGGATTTCAGCGTCAGCTTGCGCGCCAGGTACATCGCGATATGACGGGCGCGGATAAGCTCGGGATAGCGCGACTTGCTGAGAATGTCGCTGATGGAAACGTCGTAATATTTGGCGACCGCCGCCACGACTGGCTTGACCGGATGATATTGCATGGTTGGCCAGGGCAGCGCCGACATCTGCAGCTTTTGCGTCAGCTCGGAAAACCGCGCCTCCAATTCCGTAACACGCGAGCGTAAGTCCTCCGCTTCGTCAGCTGTCGGAAGCCCTGCCGATTCCGGGTGTTCTTTCCCCACAACGGTCGTGATGGTCTTATCGGGGAAGCGAACGACCTTGGCGGATGGAATAAGGCCGAGCCGTATCTTGCGCTCACGATCGGCCCTTGCGGCTTCTTGCCGGTCAATCAGAGACATTTCTCCCCTCCCCATTTGCCCGCTCCTTGCGCGTTAAATTTGTTTCAAATCTCCCGCGTGTCCGTTGACACGCCAAGGCCTGGTCCGCTCTGTCTGGAACTGTCGTGCTCATCCCATGGCGACACTGGCGCTGCTGCATGTCACGAAATTCATCGCCCCGCGGTTCCGTTGAGCGCTGATGATTGCCGGCGGAGCTTTCGCAGTGGTCGTTGTCCGCACTCAACAGCATCAACAAGAACGGCAGCAGCAAGAGCGATGCGCCAATCCAGAACTGGAGGAGAGTTTCAATCATGCCGACCCCCGCACATTATTTCCCGCGTGCGCGCCGCAGCGACCGTGAGAAGAGAGTTCAGAGTTCTTCTCACGGCCGTCTGCCTTCGCCGAACGGTCGGGGCGGGTCACCTCGGAGAATGAGTAAATGTTTATGTAACGCAGCGCCGATAGTCCTAGTGATTCGGTATGAGACGCGCTGTCGCAGCGCGTTGCGCGCTTTTCAGTGTCGGCGCAATAGCAGCAGGCGTATGGTTTTTCTAAGGGGCGCGTAAGTTGTAAAGTCGGGTGCGCGTGATGGGCGGCGCCGAGAGAAGTCTTCCCGCGGTCCCGCCGCTCATAGGCCTTGCAACCGCGAATCAAATCTATGTGGACGGGCTCGCCGACATTCAGTTCCTGGGCGTGAACGCGCGCTATGTTATGTTTTCCTATCAGCGCGACGACAACGGGACACTTTTCCGAAAAGTCGAGGTGAACTTGCTCGGCCCGCTCGGCGCCATGCCCGACACACAAAAGCTGATCGCGCAATTCATGACGGAGCACTTCATGCTGCCGAGGTGACGGGATCACGACGCTGCCCTCCTCGCTTGCGCTGGATGCGGATCGAGGAAGTCAGCCGCGCTCAGATCGAGCCCGTTTTCGCGGGCGTGCCTGAGCAGGGCCGGGATATGATCTTGCGGCACCCGCCCGCCGGTTCCTCCGGCGGCGCGCGCGCGCTGCCAACTGGAAACGCGGGTGCGGTGGACACCCACGATCTTGGCGACCGCACTCGGTCCGCCGAACTTTTGAATGATTGTCTGGGCAGGCAGCATATCCTCATAGTAGCGATATTCGCTACGAATGCAAGTGCCGTGTAGCGAATTTAACGACTGACACGTTGTAGCGTAAACCGCTACGCTCGGCGCTATGCAGATAGCGGCGTGGGTCAAAAAGGCGCTAGAGCACGCGGGACTTTCGCAGGCGGAGCTGGCCCGGCAGCTCACGCGCCGGCTGCGGCGGGAGATCGATCGCGCCGCCGTCCAAAAAATGACCATTGCCCGGCCCAGGAAGGGCCAGAAGCCGCGCAAGGTGGCTGCTGACGAGCTTTTGGCGATTGAGGAGATCACCGGCTACCCTGCCCCGGTGGAACGCACCAAGCGCGTGCGCGCAAATGCGGTGGGCTATGTGGGCGCCGGGGCGGAGGTCAGCCCCGTCGACGACCACGCGATCGGCGGCGGCCTGGAAGAAGTCGACATCCCGGACAATGCGGTCTGGGTGATCGTGCGCGGCGATTTGATGTATCCACGCTATTTCGATAACGAATTTCTGTTTTACGTTCGCGATCAGCGCTCGCCGGCCGAGTTGGTCGGCAGAGAATGCGTGGTTCAGCTGGAAGATGGCCGGATGTACGTAAAGGTCCTGCGAAAGGGCGTTGACGGGTTGTTTAACCTGGAGAGTTGGAACGGGCCGACGATCGAGAACAAGGCGGTCGAATGGGCCGCGCCGGTGGTCGGCAGGGTCAACCGCGGCGCCCGATGACGATCTGACAGCAAAATAATTGTAGCCTTTAGCGCTACGACATGTTGACAAAGTAGCGAATATCGCTACGATA
Source organism: uncultured Alphaproteobacteria bacterium (assembly GCA_963731585.1). GTDB lineage: Bacteria > Pseudomonadota > Alphaproteobacteria > Rhizobiales > Xanthobacteraceae > CANKHA01. The sequence continues at coordinate 2,499 of CAVSWC010000007.1, read as the reverse complement.
ACCTCCAGCTGATTTCCAGCCTGGAGGCCAGGCCATGTCGCCCTCCGCCGAAACAAGAGTGCACCGCCTTCGCAGAGAGTTCTGGCGCTGGCGCGCCAGCGTTCACCTTGCCCGCTGCCTCCGCGCGTTGAAGCGCTCGCAAGACGCCGAGCACGGCGCCTTCGCTGTCGTTTTGCTGACGCAAGATTTGCAGAGCCTGTCATGAGCAAACTCGCCTGCTGCAATCAAGACGGCATGGACAAGATCGAAGCGCACGAGCACGGCGATCTGCGCTTGGTCCCCGGCGATTGCGACACCTGCAAGGCGAAGAAGGCCGATGGCGCCGCCATGATGTTTTGCGGAATGCAGGTCTTCATCTGGCAGTCCTGCTGCAGGGGGCTGGGCCTGTGACCGTTCAATCCGCCAGGATGTTTTTGGAAGCGATGCAGCAGGTGCGGCTCTGCGTCAAAGACAACAAGCCCCGCTTTATCCACAAACTCTCTTACGAAGAACAGCGATTGCTCTCGGCCGATGAGGCGAAAGTCTATTGCGAGTGGATATTCAGACGCAATGAGAAGGTCTGCCTGCGCAGAGAGCGGCCCGATCCTAATGCTGAATGTCAGAAGGATTACGACAACGAGAGAGCAGCGATGGGATACCTACCGGGAGAGTGGCCGTGAGCGTCTTTCGGACCAACAATAGCGGCCATCGGGCCGGTGTGTGAGGGTTGCGGACAATGATAGACCTTAAAAGCGTTGGAAAACATCAGAACTCGCCAAAGGGACGCGTGGAGGCGGAAGTCACGGCGCTGTGCTGCGCGGCATCCAACCTCTGGAAGCTGCGGATGGCGAATGACACTGCCGATCATGTCATCGACGCGGTCGGCGAAATATGGGGAGCGCTTGGCGTTATCGCGGCCACGGTGGAGGACATCAAAGCGGCAATCGAGAACGGGCGCGACCACGCGCCGCTGGCTGCCGAGTAAGAAGACCCCCCTCATCCAGACACAGCCCAAAGCCTCGACGTCGCGGAGTTGCAGGCCGGTCTCTTCCCAGAGCTCACGCCGCGCGGTTTCTGCCGGATCGCTCTCATCGGCAAGGCCGGCCGGAACCTCAGCTCGGCAACACCCGCCGCCAGCAGCACGGGAGTCCGCAGCAGCTTGATCAGGAGCGCCGTTCGACGGACCGGATCATAGGGCAACACCGCAACCGCGCGCCCGCGATCCTCCACCTCTCTTATGATCTCGCCGCCGTCGACGCGCATCAGCACGTGGAACAGATTGCACCAACCCTCATGCAGCGAGTTCCTTCGCAATGATTTCTGGAGGCATGTTACCCACCCTAAGCCGCCGCGGCCTGAATTGATCGCGCGGTCCGCTGAAAGCGAATGCATAATTAAGAAGGCCATGCGAGCTAAGTTCCCGGCAGATGGCGGGTTTGAGAGCGAGAGTTTCCATAAATTCCTGCCCGTCAAGATGCGGCCTCTCCAGCAGACGATGAGCGAGGGCAATTCGTTAGTCATCCCTAACGGGTCGGCGAGAGCGCCGGGAACCCAAGCACGCGATGGGCGTTTAAGGCCCAAATCAGACAGGAACAGCCATGAAAATCACCCCCGGCAAACCCGACCGAACGAGGATAGATTTAACCGATGACGTCGCGGCCCGCGCCTGGGCGAAGAAACTCGGGAAATCGCGAGAGGAAATTGCCGCGGCGATCGAGAAGGTCGGCGACTGTGCATCGGCGGTGAAAAAGCAGCTTGCTGGATTGCCGGGTCATTAGGGCGTTTACTCCCTGATGACCCGGCGATCCTTCAATCCATCATTAATCGTCATGGCCGGGCTTATGTCCCGGCCATCTCGCTCAGGTGAGCAGTGAGTTCTTGATCGGGATGGCCGGAATAAATCCGGCCATGACGACGGAAAGGCTACGGGCGCGTCCTGCCACGCTCAGCCGCGCAGGAACGGGCCTGCCAAGCGATAGAAATCCTTCTCCGCATCCCACTGCACGAGATGCTTGCAGTTCGGCACGATGTGCAGATCGAGATGCGGCTTCTGCTGCTTCAGCGCGGTGGCGCGCGTGGCAGCCTGGCCGCGATCATCGCGGCCATAGATCATCAGCATCGGCTGCTTCACCTCATCGAGGCGCTGCCACATCTGCTTCTTGTTGGGGTCTTTCGGCTTGCCCTTGTTCTTGGCGCCGGCCGCGTTGCGCGCCAGGAACGCCTTGTGGTTCTTGCCGGTGCTCAAGCGCAGGCGATCTTGCACCACGTCATCGGTGATCAGCTCCTGATGGAAGGCGTTCTTCGCCAGTATCTCGCGCACGTCGGCGGCGGTGGGCTCGCGCTCGCCGCCCTCTTCGCCTTCGGCGGGACCGGCGCTTTTCTTGGCCGCCTCGCTCGCGGGCAGCGGCGGCAACAGGCTGCCGGTTCCCAGCACGACCAGCTTGCTGACGCGTTGCGGATTTGAGACCGCCACTTCCGCGGCCATGTTGCCGGCCTGCGAGTGGCCGACCAGCGCCGCCT